>JAWLAV010000029.1:0-1515 GCA_041395225.1 Lysobacteraceae bacterium | reverse complement strand
TGCCGAAGGTTGCAGCTTCCGCCGGCGTGGTCTGGAACAGCAGCGTGCCGATGTTCTCGCTGGCGCGCAGTTGCAGGCCTTGCGGGCGCACCAGCAATAACCCCTTCTCGATGTTGTCCGCGCCGTTGGCCTCGATCAGCTCGTTGATGAAACGGCTTACCTGGCGCGCGTTGCGGCTGGCTTCGGAGAGGCCTTTCTTGTTGTTGTCCAGTTCTTCCAGCACCGTCATCGGCAGGAAGACATCGTGTTCCTCGAACTTGAACAGCGCCGTCGGGTCGTGCATCAGCACATTGGTGTCCAGAACGTAGATGCGACGGCTGCGAGTCATGGTGGCATCCTGCGAGAGGGTGGGATGGTGAGGTTCGTAGAGTGGAGCTTGCTCCGCTGCACGCAAAGCGGAGCAAGCTCCGCTCTACGAGGAACAGGCGGCCCGTAGCGTTCAGGTATCGGCGCGCGCCTGATGCAGCGCATCCAGTACGGCCTGTGCATGGCCGGGCACTTTCACGCCGCGCCACTGCTGCACGATGCGGCCTTTCGGGTTGGCCAGAAAGGTACTGCGCTCGATGCCCATCACCTTGCGGCCATACATGTTCTTTTCCTTGATGACACCGAAGGCGTTGCAGACGGCTTCGTCCGCATCGGAGATCAGATCGAAGGTAAGCGCCTGTTTTGCGATGAAGTTGCAATGCGATTTGGGCGAATCGCGCGAGACGCCGAGGATCGTTGCGCCCGTCTTCTCGAACTCACCGGCCAGGTCGCGGAAATCGCCGGCTTCGATGGTGCAGCCGGGCGTGGCGTCCTTCGGATAGAAGTACAGCACCAGCCAGTGGCCTGCGTAGTCGGAAAATTGCGCACTGCGGCCATCCTGAAGCTGGAAGGCAAGCTTGGGCAGCATGCGGGGCGTCGGGGTTTCGGCGGTGGCTTTTTTCGGCATCGACGTGGACAAAGCTTCCGGTCAGAACTTCATGGGATCCAGAATCGCGTCAAGATTCAGATGGTCGCAGAACTCAAGGAAATCATCGCGCAGCGCAGCGATGTGCATGGTGCCGGGAATCCCGATGGTGAGCTGCGCGGAGAACATGTCCGCGCCGGTCTGCATCGCCCGGTAGCGCGTGCTTTGCATTCCCTCGATGGTGATGCCCTGGCGGTCGAAGAAATCCGCAAGCTGGAATGCGATGCCGGGTTTGTCCGCCGCAATCACTTCCACGATGTACGGCAAAAGGTTGCTCTGCGTCGTTTTCGGGCCGGTGCGATACCACACCAGCCGGAAGCCTTCCTCGCGTTCCAGCCGTGCGAGGCCGGATTCGAGCTTGGCCACCGAATCCCAGGAACCTTGCGCCAGCGCCAACACGGAAACATCGCGCCCCACCGTGGAAAGGCGGGCGTCGATGAGGTTGCAGCCGGAATCCGCGATGCGCCGGGATACCGACAGCAACGGCGAATCCGGATGCGTCGCGAACGCGCTGATCAACAGGTAATTTTCGTTTGCGGCGGGGCGTGGTTGCTGGTCGGTCA
>JAWLAV010000028.1:0-1748 GCA_041395225.1 Lysobacteraceae bacterium | reverse complement strand
GCCCGGCTCAACGGGGTTGGGTCAGGCGATCTTGCGCGGTGTCAGCCTCTGGAATTCGTGCGCGATGCGGGCCTGTACGTCGTCCGCCGGGAAGTTCAGCGGCACCACGTCGTTGATGAAGCGGTCCACGGCCTCGTCCAGCCGCCGCTCGCGTTCGGCGTCGGAAAGCCGCTGGCGCGGCACGGCCACGTACAGGCCCAGACCCTGGCGCGATTCCAGCCAGCCTTCGGTGGTCAGTTCCCCATATGCCTTGGCGACGGTGTTGGGATTGATCGTCAACTGCTGCGCCAGCCCACGCACACTCGGCAACTGATCGCCTGGCTCAAGCTCGTGCGTGGCGATCTTCATGCGCACCGCATCGACGATCTGCTTGCCGATGGAGCGCGGATCGCCAGTGGCGATCTGGATCATCAAGGGTCGGGTTCTGGTCATGGGCTGCTTCGCACCAACTGTACTATGTAAACCAGTACAGTACGAACAGGCTGACTTGTCAAGTCCAGGATGAAGGATTTGGCTTCCGGTTCGAACGTGCGGCAGGTGAGGGCGGTTCAAACCGAGGCAGCTCCCGTACCGGGCCTACAATGAGCTGGTGAGCGAGCACCTGCGCAAGATCATCCACGTCGATATGGACGCGTTCTATGCGTCGGTGGAACAGCGCGACGATCCCAGGTTGCGCGGGAAACCCGTGGTGGTGGCGTGGCGCGGGGCGCGTTCGGTGGTGTGTGCGGCGTCTTATGAGGCAAGGAGGTTCGGCGTGCGCTCGGCCATGCCCGCTGTACGCGCTGAACGGCTGTGCCCGCAAGCGGTGTTCGTTCCGCCGGATTTCTCGCGTTACAAAGCCGCATCCCAGCAGGTACGCGAGATTTTTCTCGGCTACACGGATCTGGTGGAACCGCTGTCGCTGGATGAGGCATACCTCGATGTCACCGAGCCGAAGATCGCAGCGGAAAGCGCCACGGCCATCGCCCGGGAAATCCGCGCCCGCATCCGCGAAACCACGCAGCTCACCGCTTCCGCCGGCGTGGCACCCAACAAGTTCATCGCCAAGATCGCCTCGGATTGGAACAAGCCCGATGGTCTGTTCGTGGTGAAGCCCGCGCAGGTGGAAGCCTTTCTCACGCCGCTGCCAGTCGGCAAGATTCCCGGCGTGGGCAAAGTGATGCAGGGCAAGCTGGAAGATATCGGCATCGCCACCGTTGGCCAGTTGCGCGAAGTTCCGCTGGAAGAACTGCAAGCCCGCTACGGCAGCTTCGGCGCCGCGTTGTACCGCCGCGCCCGCGGCATCGACGAACGACCCGTACAACCGAACCAGCCGGTACGACAGATCTCCGCCGAAGACACCTTCGAGCGCGATCTGGCACTGGGCGAATTCGATGATGTCATCGTCCGCATGGCGGAAAGCGCATGGAACGCCACAAAAAAGACCAACCGCATCGCCCGCACCGTCGTGCTCAAGCTCAAGACTGCGCAGTTCCGCATCCTGACCCGCAGCCACACATCGGATACGCCACCGGCTTCACTGGAAGAACTCGTCGCCGTCGCCCTGTCACTGCGCGGGCGTGTCGATCTGCCCCCATTCACACGCTACCGGCTCGTCGGCGTCGGCCTTGCAGGTTTTCGCGAACGCGATGAGGATGTGGGGCAGGTGGCTTTGTTTCCGGAGTGAGTCTATTCGCCATCCATTCGAGGCAAGCCCCGTTACTTCGCATAATGTATATTATGTAAAACAAGGCAACTACCGAGACCCA
>JAWLAV010000027.1:0-1858 GCA_041395225.1 Lysobacteraceae bacterium | reverse complement strand
CAGTGCGCTGAACTCTTCCAGCCGGTCACGGAAATCCACCACCGAAGCCGGCGTGCGCTTCACCCGGCCCTCGAAGGCGGCGCGCGGCGTGGTGTTCGTGCCGTAGGCGGCCTGATTGGCTTCGTGGTCGATGGACAACACCGCACCATCCAGCGCGATGCCCGCGAACAGGCCACGGGCGCGCGAGTAGGAATAGATTTCCGCCTTCAGTTGCCCATCGGTGGAAGCCTGCGCGGTGCGCCCGACCGGGCCTGCGGCAACTGCAGCATCCGCGCCCAGCGTGAATTTGCCGTTGACGATGGATTCCACGCCGCGCGCGCTGCGGAACACCAGCACCACGTCGGTAGCTTGAAGCCCGGCCTGGAAGCCGATGCTGCCACCGGTGAGTTTGACGAAGCTGGGCGTGCTCCACGTGCCTTCGGGTGTGCGCACCGCGATCAGGCCCTTGCCGTGGCGACCGCCGACGACAAGGCTGGCTTTCACCACGTCCGGGATCACGGCCACGGCATAGGCATCGTGCAGCAGGCTGCGTGGAATGGCTTTCTCCGGCATCTGCATCACTTCATTCAGCACGCGCACGGCCTGCTCGGCGCGGAGGTTTTCGTCCGTCGCAGTGGTTGGGGAATGGGCGCAGGCAGTGGCCAACAGCGCCAGCAGAATCGAAGAGGCGAATCGCAGGGTCATGGGCTTGTTCCGTTCAATTCCGCCGACGGCGGCAACGGGCGAAGTATGGGCGACGCGGAATGAATCGAAGCCTACGGATGACAGGCGCGAGAGTCTGCGCGGCAGAAGTGTTCGAGGCGAGAAGTATCCTAACCTCGGCGCAGGCGGCGGCGACCGCCCCACAGGGCCATGCCAGCCAACCCCAGCAACCAAGGCAACGTCGGGCCGGGAACGATGGCGACGTCTTCAGGGGTGCCATCGGGATCCGGATCGCCTGCGCAGCCTGTCGGTGGCGTGATCGCCAAGGCACGCACGCTGACGTTTTCTTCCACACCGGAAATGCTGCCGACGACGGTGGCACGCCCAGTGGCAACATCGATGCGGGCCAGTCGGCTGGCGAGGTTGACGTTGGGTGGCTGCGAATCCAGCGTGGCCCACAGCGTACCGTTCGCATCGAAGGCTGCACCGGCACTGCTGAAGGCTTCGGTCAGGCCCAGGCCGCCGATGCGGCTCACGGTGTGCGTTTCCGGATCGATCTCGTACAGCGCCTGCTGGTCGTGGCTGCCCACGCCCCATTCCACGCCCACACCCCAGAGCTTGTTGCCGCGCGCAGCCAGATCGCTGATCGGGGCTTGCATGTCGAAGACTTCCGTCACGGAACCGGTGGCACGATCCACTTGCCACAGCATTCCCGTGGTCTTCGAGGACATCCACAAGCGGCCATCGCAGGTGAAGGTGAGGCCGTAATCGAGCTGCCCATTGGTGCCGCGACCGGAGAGGCCGCCGAGCGTACCCACCAGATGCCCCAGGCCCGCCTGCGGATCGATCCGGAAGAAGAAATCGGTCATTTGCGAACCCGAACCGGCAGTGCCGTCGGCTGCGCCGTAGAGGGTGCCATCCGGCGCAATGGCCAACCCTTCGATATCATTGAAGCCCGCGCCTGCACCAATCTTGGTGGCCCGCGCGGTGGAAAGATCAAGGCGATACAGCGTATCCCACGCAGCAACATAGGCCGTCGACCCGGCCATCACGGCAGGGGACAGCATCAACGTCGCGGCGGCCAGAAGGCCTTGCCAGCAAGTGGGACGCATCATGGTCGTCCTTCGTTCTAGGTTTCTAGTAGGATCAGCGGGTTCGTCACTGCGCCCTTGTTGGTTGGAATCCGGGCGCTGGGCGGCGAGCATAACACTACTTC
>JAWLAV010000026.1:0-2106 GCA_041395225.1 Lysobacteraceae bacterium | reverse complement strand
CGATCGCGAACTGGACGTGCGCACCCGCGCCGGCCTGCCGGTGCCGCTGGTGGATTTGCGCATCGTCGATGAGGACATGTGCGAGCAACCCCGTGATGGTGTTTCCCCCGGCGAAGTCGTGGTGCGCGCACCGTGGCTGACGCAAGGCTATTACCGCAACGAGGCCGCGTCCGAAACCTTGTGGGCCGGTGGCTTCCTGCACACCAGCGACATCGGCGTCATCGGTGCGGATGGCTACCTGCGCATCACCGACCGCATCAAGGATGTCATCAAGACCGGCGGAGAATGGCTTTCTTCACTGCAACTGGAAGACCTCATCTCCCGCCACCCCGCCGTCGCCGAAGTCGCCGTCATCGGCATCCCCGATACGCGCTGGGGCGAGCGCCCACTGCCGCTGGTCGTTCCCAAACCCGGCCAAACCGTGGATGTCGCCTCGCTGTGCGAACATCTTTCCGCCTGGGTGGAACGCGGAGAAATTTCACGCTTTGCCTTGCCGGAGCAAGTGCTGATGGTGGAATCCATCGCCCGGACTTCCGTGGGAAAGATCAACAAGAAACTGCTGCGGGAGCAGTATCACGGTGGAATCGCACGGACATAGGCGTATCCGGCCAGGCGTTCAACCCTGCAGCAGCCCCAACACCCCCGGCAAGGCCAGCTCCGCCCACAGCGATACCAGCTTTGCCGAGGGATGCAAACCATCCTCGGCAAGCATTTGAGCTTCCCCACCGCGTGCGCGGCTGATGGGGGCGGTGTCGATGAAGGCGATGCCGCGCGTCTCGCAGGTTCGTTGCGCAAAGGCGTTGAAAGCATCCAGTTCCTTCGCGGTGACGGCAGGATCGTGGCCGCAGGTCTGGGCGAAAGGCGTGACGCTCCAGTCGGGAATGGCGAGGACGAAGACACGATCGGTTTGATGGCCAGCGAGCGCGATGGCGCGTTCCAGCAGGTTCGTGAAACCGTGTGCAAAGACCTCCATGCCGTGGCCACGGTATTGATCGTTGACGCCGATCAGCAACGAAATCAGATCCCACTGGCCGAGCGGTTCGGCTTCGTCCATCGCGGCGGAAAGTTCCGCGCACGTCCAACCGGTGGTGGCAATGATGCGCGGGGCATCGAGTGCGATGTCGCGTTCGTTCAGGGCATGGGCCAGCACGTTCGGCCAGCGGCCTGATTCGGCGATGCCTTCGCCGATGGTGTAACTGTCGCCAAGGGCAAGGTAGCGCAGCATGGTTCTGCCGTTACGCACTTTCAGCGTGCTTCACGGAAACGGCGGGTGCGGTTGTTTCCCAGCGTTTCAGTGCGCGTTCGATGCGCGCGAATACTTCGCGGATATGTTCTGGCTGCGGCAGCAGCGTGACGCGGAAGTGGTTGCGGTATTTCACGTTGAAGCTGGTGCCTGGCACCACGAGCACGCCTTCGTGGTCGAGCAGATCGAGTGCGAATTGGTGATCGTCGAAGTCGGGGAGATCGGTGGTGTCGATACCGGGGAAGGCGTACAGCGCGCCTTGCGGGGCCAGCACGGAAAGCCGTTGGCTGGCATTGCAGGCTTCGATCACGGCGCGGCGGGCCTCAAACAGGCGGCCACCGGGCGAGGTGAGTTCGTCAATCGTGTTCGGGCCGGTAAGCGCGGCGAGTGCGGCCCACTGGCCGGGGACGTTGGCGCACAGGCGCAGCGCGCCGAGCAGATCGAGCGCGTGGTGAAAATCCCCGCTGCGGATGGGATCGCCGGACAACACGGCCCAGCCGACGCGATAACCGCAGGCACGATGCACCTTTGAAAGTCCGCCGAAGGAAAGGCAAGGCACATCGCCCGAAAGCGAGGCCAGCGGGATGAACTGCGCGCCTTCATAGACGATCCGGTCGTAGATTTCATCGCACATCAGAACCAGCCGATGCCGTTCGGCGATGTCCACGAGGGCTTGCAGCGTTTCCTTCGGGTACATCGCGCCGGAAGGATTGTTCGGATTGATCAATACGAGGGCGCGAGTGCGCGGCGTGATGAGGCGCTCGATCTGCTCCGGATCGGGCTGGAAGTTGCGTTCGGGTTTGCAGTCGTAATAAACCGGCACGCCATCGTTGAGGATGGTGGCCGCGCTCCACAGCGGGTAA
>JAWLAV010000025.1:0-2121 GCA_041395225.1 Lysobacteraceae bacterium | reverse complement strand
GCCTCCCGGAAGGCATCGGCGATGTTCTTCTCGGTTTCGCCAACCCACATGCTGATGAGGTCGGACGCGCGCTTGATGTGCAAGGGGCGATCCAGCACCCGCGCCAGATGCGCACCGAGCGCGGATTTGCCGGTTCCCGGCGGGCCGTACAGGCACAACCGTGCAGGGCGATCGGCGGAGAGGCCATCGACCAGCATGGCAAGATCGCGGTCGGTATTGAGCAGCGCCGCGTCATAGTGGGAAGGCAAGGGCGCGTGTCTGGCCTTGGTCGAATAGCCCATCGCGCGCAGGCTCATATCGACGATGCGCTTGGCCTGTTCATCGCGTTCGTTGGTTTCCGGCGCATCCAGCGCCTTCACCACGCGCGCAGCGCGGGCCACTTGCGATGGTGGCAGCGGATCGAGCGCGGCCAGCGCTTCGATGCCACGCGGCGAGAGCACATCTTCGCCGAAATGTTTTTCCACAATACGCCGACGCACCGCCTGCGTCGGCGAGTGGAACTCGGCTACCAGATCGAAGCGGCGCAGATAGGCCGGATCCATCGCGCGGATGTTATTGCACACCCACACCGTCGGCACCGGATTGGATTCCAGCGTCTCGTTGATCCAGCCCTTGGCCAGCGTTTCCGGGCTGCGGCTCTTGCCGCCGAACAGCGCGCGCAACGAGAAACCTTCCTCGCGCCCGAACACGTCTTCCACTTCGTCGAACAGCAGCAGTTGCCGCGTCTGCCGTTCCAGCAGACGCTGCGCCATCGTGAACGCGCGGAAACGCGCCTGCCCCGACACCGGTCTGCGTTGGGAATCCTCCACCGGCACTTCGCACAGGCGCAGCTTCAGGCTCTGCGCCAGCGCGCGGACGAACTCCGTCTTGCCGGTGCCGGGCGCGCCGTGGATCAGCACGTTCACGCCGTTCTGCCGCGTGTTCGCCGCCACCGCGAGGTAACTCTGAATAAGCAGGGCGTCGCGCAGATGCGAGAAATCCTCCAGCGTCAGCGAAGGTTCCGGCGACTCGCGTAGCAGGCGACGCAGCACGCGCTGGATGTCGAAATCCGGCAGTAACAGGCCAATGGCGATCTCGCTGTCCATTTTCAGCGGATGGCTGTGGTGGTTCAGGTCGAAATCGCCGAGCAAACCGATGCGGCGCAAGGTGCTGTCGGTTCCCAGCGCAGCGGCGATGGCGCGTTCGCGCTCGCCCGTGGCATGGCGCACCACGACGAAGAACTGCGTCGGCGTGGCGATGCACAGCCGGAACAGGCCGGTGAACTGTTGCACGCGATTGATCACCACCGCCAGCCGCAGCATGACGCATTCGGTGGCCTTGAGCCGCAGGGATTTGCCGAGCTTGGCGATGTTCTCGTCCAGCGCCCGCAACCTCGGCCCACCGCGCGCCGCAAGATGCTTGTGCTGCGCGGCGAACGCCTGCGCCAGGAACGGAACCGTCAGGCCGGACCCACGCCCGGCCAGTTCCAGCCCGCATAGCGTCAGAAGATCGTGATCGCGGATCGAATCGCGATCCAGCATCTGCGTATGCAGGCGCGCGCCCTCGATCATGCGCAGCGCATACAGCGCGCCCATGCGCTGCACGCTGGAGGTCATGCCGATGGACACGATGGACGGTGCGGTGGCAGGGACGGAAACGGCTTCGATGGCGTCGTGATGCTTGATGGATTCGGGTAAACGTCGGCGGATTCGGGACATGGAAATGTTCCGGCGGGAAGGAGGCTTCATTGTCTGGATGAATGCGACAAAAAGTGTCGCTATGACGATGATGGGAGATGCCGGATAGGTGACGAGTACGAACCTGATGGCCAGTATTGGTCGCCGCGCGTGATGGCACGCGGCGTCGAACCTGCGTGGGCGGAGGCGAAGCGCGATGCGTTTCCTTCAGACAATGGCGCAGTCGTGCTGGCGACAGGCGCACCAAATGGAGCGTTCGAGGTCGTTTGCAATTGACGACATCGGTTGTCGCATGAAAGCGCCACTGGATGCTACGCTCCGCCGATCTTCCGAAGAAGCCGCCCGCCGTGTCCGACACCACGCTGCGCTATATCGAAACCCTGCGCGCAATTCCGCGTTACCCGGCCAAAACCACGGCAGGCGAAGTGCATCTCAAGCTGGAGGG
>JAWLAV010000024.1:0-2204 GCA_041395225.1 Lysobacteraceae bacterium | reverse complement strand
CACCGGCAGTTCCTCCGTCAGTTCCAGCGGCCGCGATTTCGCGCCCTACACTGCCAACGATCCGACCCGCGACCGGGGCAATCGCAGCATCGACATTCCCGCAGAACCCAACACCTTCGGCATTCAGGATGCCGGTGCCTTCGAAACCCCCGCAGGCGCACCGATCTTCCTCGGCGCGAACCCGCCCGATGGATACGTGGGTGTGCCTTACATCTACACCTTGTCATCCAACAGCCAGGGCGGCGCGGTGGTCTTCAGCGCCACCGGCCTGCCACCGGGCTTGAGCCTGGATCCTGATACCGCCGTCCTCTCCGGCACGCCGCCATTGGGCAGCGAAGGCACCTATGGCGTGCGCTTCCGCATCACCAATGGCCTTGGCCAGTTCACGGAAGTCCTCGTCAATATCCCCATCCACACGCAGGGTTCGCAGCTGTTCAAGGATGGGTTTGAATCCCCCTGACACCTCGCACCGGAAGCTGCGGATTGATCGCGGGTAAATCCGTTCCCGCAAAAGCCGGCTCCCGCAAAAGCCGACGTCCACATGCAACCGCTCCTGCTTTTGCGGGAGCGGCTTCAGCCGCGATGGGTGAGCCGTGCGTGTCATGTTTGCGCGCAAACGACGTATGTGGGGGAAGAAGCGGCAGCACTCTGGCTGCCGCAACGGAGGCTTCCCCATGTCGCACCTGCATGTCCTTCCTCTCGTCGCCTTCGCGTTTTCCGCCTTCGCGCAGGCGGCCACGTTCACGGTGGATACCACCTCCGATGCCTCGCTCACCGGCTGCCTGCCTGCCGTGCCTGCGGATTGCTCACTGCGCGGGGCGATGCTGCGCGCCGAGGACAACGCTGGTGCCGATGCCATCGTCTTCGACATTCCGGTAACCGATGAAGGCTACATCCCCGCCACCGCGCACTGGCGCATCGTGGCGACGAACCAGTTGCCGTTTCTGTCCCAGTCTGTGTCCATCGACGGCACTACCCAGCCCGGCGCTGCGGAAAACACGCTGGCTCCGGATGAAGGCGGCAGCAATGCGGTGCTGAAGATCGAGGTCAATGGCGCGGACACCACCAGCTACGGTTTCTACGGCTACGCCATGACTCTGCGCGGCTTGGCGATCAATGGTTTTCGCAGCGGCAATGCCCGCATGGATGGTTCAGGCCCGCACCGGATGGAGGGCTGTTTCATCGGCACAGACATCACCGGCACGGTGGCCGGCAGCAGCAACAGCGCCGTCAACATGGGCATGGTCGTGACCGGGAGCAACGCCATCATCGGAGGTTTGACGCCCGCCGCGCGCAATGTGATTTCCGGCAACAGCTACATCGGCGTGGGCGACCAGAACAGCAACACGCCGGCGAACGTGTATCAGGGCAACATCATCGGCCTTGCCGCCGATGGCGTCACGGTCATTCCGGGGCAGGATTTCGGCATCTACAGCAGCGGCTACACGCGCGGGGTGCTGATCGGCGGCGATAGCGCCGCCGCACGCAACCTTTTCGGCGGCATGGAGTTTTCCGCCATCGTGGTGGACAGCAATTCCAGCCAGACCGCCACCGGGCAGACGCGCATCATCGGCAATTACTTCGGCACGGATTTCAGCGGCACGCAGGCGCGCGGCAACGGCTGGAATCCCAATTCGCCTTCGCAGCCGTACCCCACCATCCTCGTGGGTCGCCTCTACCGCTGCGGCGTGGCCATCGGCGGCGATGCACCGGGCGAAGGCAACCTCATCGCGCACGGCGGGCAGGCGGCGGTGGCCATCGGCAGTTGCCACAGCGCCCCGATCCTTGGCAACGTGTTCTGGAAAAATCGCGGCCAGCCGATCGATCTGGCTGGCAGCACCAATTTCGACGGCCATACGCCCAACGATGCGGATGATGCCGATGGCACGGAAGGGTTCGATGTTTCCTGGATCTATCGCGGCAACAAGTTCCAGAACACCCCGCAGGAGATTTCCACGGGGGAAAACGTGAGTGCGGACGAACTGCGCCTCACCCTGCGCGTGGATTCGGCCCCGCAGCACAGCGCCTATCCGCTGCGGCTGGATTTTTACGCCACCGATGAATTCGGCCAGCAAATCCCCCTCGTCACGGAAAGCATCGAGGAAACAGAGGCGCAGCAGGTGCAGGAATTCGTGCTGCCGCTATCGCTTTTTCCGCACGGCAATGTCGGCATCGTCGTCACCGATGCGCAGGGCAACAGCAGC
>JAWLAV010000023.1:0-4795 GCA_041395225.1 Lysobacteraceae bacterium | reverse complement strand
CCCACTCGATCGTAGCAGGCGGCTTGCCGGAAATGTCATAGACCACGCGGGAAACGCCGCGCAGTTCGTTGATGATGCGGTTGCTCACGGTGCCGAGCAGTTCATATGGAAGTTCGGCCCAATGCGCGGTCATGAAGTCGATGGTTTCCACGGCGCGCAGGGCGATGACCCATTCGTAGGCGCGGGCGTCGCCGACGACGCCGACGGATTTCACGGGGAGGAAGACGGCGAAGGCTTGCGAGGTTTTGTCGTACCAGCCTGCGTTGCGCAGTTCTTCGATGAAGATGGCGTCGGCTTTGGCGAGCAGTTGCGCGTATTCGGGTTTCACTTCGCCGAGGATGCGAACGCCCAGGCCGGGGCCGGGGAACGGGTGGCGATAGACCATTTCGCGCGGAAGGCCAAGTTCCACGCCGAGGCGGCGTACTTCATCCTTGAACAGTTCTCGCAGCGGTTCCACGAGGCGCAGCTTCATGTGCGCGGGCAGGCCGCCAACGTTGTGGTGGCTCTTGATGACGTGAGCCTTGCCGGTCTTGCTGCCAGCGGATTCGATTACGTCCGGGTAGATGGTGCCTTGGGCCAGCCATTTGGCGTTGGTGAGCTTGGCCGATTCTTCCTCGAAGATGTCCACGAACAGGTTGCCGATGATCTTGCGCTTGGCTTCCGGATCGGCCACGCCTTGCAGCGCGGTGAAGTAGCGGTCGGCCGCGTTGACGCGGATCACCTTCACGCCGAGGTTGTCCGCCATCATCGCCATGACCTGATCGCCTTCCTGCCAGCGCAAAAGGCCGGTATCGACGAAGACGCAGGTGAGTTGCGTGCCAATGGCCTTGTGCAGCAGTGCCGCGACGACGGAGGAATCCACACCGCCGGAGAGGCCGAGGATCACTTCGTCCGTTCCCACCTGTTCGCGCACCCGCGCGATCTGGTCTTCGATGATGTGGGCGGCTGTCCAGAGGGTTTCGCAGCCGCACAGTTCCACGACGAAGCGTTCCAGCAATGCCTGGCCTTGCTTGGTGTGGGTGACTTCCGGGTGGAATTGCAGGCCGTACCAGTGCTTTTCATCGTTCGCCATCGCCACGATGGGAACGGTGGATGTGGACGCAGTGATGCGAAAGCCGCGTGGCACTTCCTCCACGCGATCCCCGTGGCTCATCCACACATCGAGTTTCGGCGGGTTCCCGGCTTGATCGTGGATGCCTTCGAGCAGGGCGCAGGGCGCATCCACTTCCACTTCTGCATAACCGAATTCGCGTTCGTGCCCTGCCACCGTCAGGCCACCCAACTGCGCCGCCATCGTCTGCATTCCGTAGCAGATGCCCAGCAGCGGAACGCCAGCATCGAACACCTGTTGCGGTGCGCGCGGGGAGTTTTCTTCGGTGGTGGATTCAGGGCCGCCGGAAAGGACGATGCCTTTCGGTGCGAAGGCTGCGATCTGCGCGGGGTCGTGATCCCAGGCCCAGATTTCGCAATACACGCCGATCTCGCGGATGCGGCGGGCGATGAGTTGGGTGTATTGCGAGCCGAAATCGAGAATGAGGATTTTGTCGGTGTGGATGTTGGACATGGGATTCGGGATCGGAGATTGGGGATTCGCAAAAGCGGATTGTCGCGACCTGACGGGGATACGGCGGGCTTCTCTCGAATCCCGAATCCCGAATCCCGGCCTTATCCCATCCGGTAATTCGGCGGTTCCTTCGTGATCTGCACGTCGTGCACGTGGCTTTCGCGCTGCCCTGCACCAGTGATCTTCACGAACACGGGCTTTTTCTGCATGTCCTCGATGGTGGCGCAGCCCACGTAACCCATCGTGGCGCGCAGGCCGCCGATGAGCTGATGGACGATGCCACCAACCGGGCCGCGATACGGTACGCGGCCTTCGATGCCTTCGGGCACGAGCTTGTCCGCATCGCTGGCATCCTGAAAGTAGCGATCCTTGCTGCCTTTCTCCATCGCACCCAGCGAACCCATGCCGCGATAGCTCTTGTAGCTGCGGCCCTGGAACAATTCCACTTCGCCCGGTGCTTCTTCGGTGCCCGCGAACAGGCCACCGATCATCACGGTGGAAGCGCCTGCGGCAATGGCCTTGCCCAGATCGCCGGAATAGCGCACACCGCCATCGGCGATGAGCGGGATGCGGCCCTGCAAGGCTTCGGCCACCATCGAAATCGCGGTGACTTGTGGCACGCCGACACCGGCCACCATGCGCGTGGTGCAGATGGAACCGGGCCCGACGCCCACCTTCACTGCATCGGCACCTGCATCCATCAGCGCCAGTGCGGCATCGCCGGTGACGATGTTGCCGCCGATCACCTGCAACTGCGGGCAGTTCTTCTTCACCCACGCCACGCGATCCAGCACGCCTTGCGAGTGGCCGTGCGCGGTATCCACGATGATGACGTCCACGCCCGCTTCCACCAATGCCGCCACGCGCGCATCGGTATCCCCGCCCACACCGACTGCCGCGCCGACGACCAGGCGGCTTGAAGCATCCTTGGCCGCGTTCGGATTGTCGGTCTTTTTCTGGATGTCCTTCACGGTGACGAGGCCGCACAAGGCGAAATCATCGTTCACCACCAGCACTTTCTCGATGCGGTGCTTGTGCAGAAGCTCCAGCACCTCGGCGTCGCTCGCGCCTTCACGCACCGTGACCAGGCGTTCCTTGCGGGTCATGATGTGGCGTACCGGATCGTCCAGTTTCTTCTCGAAGCGCATGTCGCGGCCGGTGACGATGCCGACGAGTTGGTTGCCATCCACCACCGGCACACCGGAGATGTTGCGGGCGCGAGTGAGCTTGAGCACTTCGCCGATGGTGGTATCCGGGCCGACGGTGAAGGGATCCTTGATGACGCCCGCCTCGAACTTTTTCACCTTCGCCACTTCTGCGGCCTGCTGCTCCACGGTGAGGTTCTTGTGGATGATCCCGATGCCCCCCTGTTGCGCCATCGCAATGGCCAGGCGCGCTTCGGTGACGGTATCCATCGCGGCGGAGACGATGGGCAGTTTCAGGCGCAGGCCGCGCGTGAACCGGGTTTCGAGGGAAACATCCTTGGGCAGGACGCTGGAATGGGCCGGGACGAGCGAAACGTCGTCGTAGGTGAGTGCTTCGGCCAGGATGCGCAGCATGTGCGGCTCCGCGGGAAGGAAGCGCGCAATTATAGCGGGTGGAGGGTATGGGCTGCTGACAAACCAGCAACTCCCGTTGAAGCAACTGTCAGCAAGGGGCGCCAGTTCCGTGAAAGCAGGCTTTTGCGGGGGCGGGTTTACCCACGACAAATGCCAACGCAATCCGGAAACTGCTTGCGGGCGGATCCGCTCCCGCATAAGCCTGCCTGCATCAAGACAGCTGCTTTCACTCAAAGAGGGCGATCTTCCAGTCGCAACAGCAGGATTTCCGCCCCGCCTTCAATTACTACGCGCTGGTTGGAAGCATTCGGGCGCAGCCATGCGCTGTCTTCGCGTCCCAGCACGGCATTGCCTGCACTGCCATGCATGTCCAGGCCACGCATGTTCACACTGCCTGCCAGCACATGCAGGCACCACTGCACGCCGCGTTCGGGCAGGAACACCATCGAGCCCACGAGCGGGCGGTGCAGCAGTTTTCCGTCGAACCGCGCACGCTTCCAGATCGCGTTGAAATCCTGTACCGGGCCATCGAGCAGGCGGGAAGTCACCACGTCGTCGCCGCTGAACGCCACGCGCCCATGCGGCGGCTCCAGGCGCTCGCGCCGACCATCGGCGAAGGAAAGTTCCACGCCCTCGCCCGCCAGCAGCGCCATCGCGCGATCGCAGCCGGGAAACAGCGAGAACAGCGAATCCTCTCCGATGTCGGCGATGGAAAGGCGGAAATCGAAATCCTCGCCTTCGCCCTGCGGCACGCGCAGGATTTCGCGCGTCCAGCCCCGCCCGTTGCGCCATCGCACGCGGCGGGTTTCGTGTACCGGCAGGATCAGGACGGGTGCTTCGGCATCGCTGGACATGCGGGCATCCTAGCAAGACGGCACCCCGCTTTTCCGCACATCGCCGCCACTCATCGCCCCGATGGCGATGACATGCTGATTTCCCGTGATTGGGACGTTAGCGTGCGGCCATTCCTCCTACGGAACGCCCCATGGCCGCGCGACTTCCCCGGGTACGTTCGACGCTGGCGCTGCTGGCCGCGATGGCGATGGCTGCTCCGTGCCTGGCCGCCGATGCCATCTTCAAGGACGGTTTCGATCCGCTGCCGCTCATCCCGTCGAACGATGCGGAAGCCGCGCGCTTCCTGACGCAAGCCACGTTCGGCCCCACGCTCGCCGATATCGCCCATGTGCGCGACATCGGCTACGGCGCGTGGATCGACGAACAACTGGCTGAACCTGCTACTTATCTGGTGCCGTACCTGGACTACATCGACGGCCTCGGCGAGCCGGTGTACAACAACGCCCGGCTGGAAGCCTGGTGGCAAAACGCCGTCGTCGCGCCCGACCAGTTGCGCCAGCGCGTGGCCTTCGCGCTGAGCCAGATCTTCGTCGTCTCCGAGGCCAGCGATGCGATCCACTCCCCGTATGCGACCGGATATTTCTACGACACGCTGATCCAGCACGCCTTCGGCCATTACCGCGATCTGCTCGAAGCCGTGACGCTGGCCCCGGCCATGGGCAATTACCTTTCCATGCGCGAGAACCGCCCGCCGGATGCCACCGGAACCATCCGCCCGGACGAAAACTACGCGCGGGAAATCCTGCAACTGTTCTCCATCGGGCTGGTGCTGCTGAACCCCGACGGCACGCCGGTTCTGGAAAACGGCGTGCCGGTG
>JAWLAV010000022.1:0-9695 GCA_041395225.1 Lysobacteraceae bacterium | reverse complement strand
CTACCACGAGATGATGAGCCACCCCGTGCTGTTCACCCACAGCAACCCCAAGCGCGTGGTCATCATCGGCGGCGGGGATTGCGGCACGCTGCGCGAGGTGTTGAAGCACAAGGAAGTGGAATCGGCGGTGCAGTGCGACATCGACGAGCAGGTGACGCGCATGGCCGAGAAGTATTTTCCGGAACTGTGCGAATCCAACGCCGATCCGCGCGCGCAGCTCATGTTCGACGATGGCATCGCGTACATGAAGAACGCCGCGCCGGAAAGCATCGACGTGGTGATCGTGGATTCCACCGATCCGGTCGGCCCGGCGGAAGGGCTGTTCAACGAAGCCTTCTACGCAAGCTGCCTCAAGGCGCTGCGGCAGGGCGGCATCCTGGTGCAGCAATCCGAATCCCCGCTGGTACACACCAGCCTGATCAAGGCGATGCGCCACCACATGGCCGCCGCCGGTTTCGCCCACACCCGCACCCTGCCCTTTCCGCAGCCGTGCTATCCCACCGGCTGGTGGAGCTGCACGCTGGCGCGCAAGGGCGGCGAACTGGCCGGCTTCCGCGAACGCGGCGCGCACTCCAAGACCTTCCCGACCCGCTACTACAACGCCGACATCCACCGCGCCGCGCTGGCCATGCCCGAATTCCTGCGCGAAGCGCTCGGCGACTGAGGACACATTCCATGCTGGAACGCCTGCCCGAATTCATCGGCAACCACCCCATGCTGAGCCTGGCTTTCGTGGGCATCGCCTTCGCGCTGATCGCCAACGAGATCGCGCACCTGCGCCGTGGCTACAAATCGCTGTCACCGGCGCTGCTCACCCACCTCATCAACCGCGAGAACGCGCTGGTGGTGGATGTCAGCCCCATGAACGATTTCGAGAAGGGCCACATCGTCGGCAGCAAGAACATCGTGCTGAGCCAGTTGGATCCTGAAAGCAAATGGCTGGCAAAAGCCAAGGAAAGCCCCGTCGCCCTGGTCTGCCGCAACGGCATGGCCTCCGCGCAAGCCGCCGCGAAACTGGTGAAAGCCGGTTTCACCAAGGTGCATTGGCTCGATGGCGGCATCGCCTCCTGGCAATCGGCGGATCTGCCGTTGGCGCGGGGGAAGTAGTCGGGATTGGGGATTGGGGATGGCTGGTCTGCGGCTGTCGTGAAGCATTCGCAAGGCGCTGTTATCGCCTGCGGCCAACCCGCGATACGCCGGTTGCAGTACACGCCAATCTCAGGTCAGGGGACTGCCCGCGTACGCCTTAAGGCCGCCAGTAATGTCTGACACTGTGCTTACATCCACCCAGCCGAGAGCGCCTCGGCCTGCTGCAACACGGTCTGCACCGCCGCATCCTGCAAATCCGGCGGGTAGCCGTATTTGCGCAGGATGCGCTTGACCAGCACACGCATCCGCGCCCGCGCTGAATCGCGGTGCGCCCAGTCCACCGAGATGTTTCCTTTCAGGCTGACCAGCAATTCATGGGCGATGAGTTTGAGTTTGTCGTCGCCCATCGCCTGCACCGCCGATTCGTTCTCAGCCAGTGCATCGTAGAAGGCGATTTCCTCCTCGGACAGGCCCGCTTCCTCGCCACGTTGCCGCGCCGCGCGGATGTCTTTCGCCAACTGGATCCAGTTCGGCCAACACTTCGGCAGTGGTGATGGCGTTGGCGTGGTAGCGCGCCACCCTGCTCCAGCCGTTCCGAGAAAGGTCCGCGTTTCGACGATGTTGGCTTTGCTGCTGCGCGAACTGGATGCCATCGTTGATGAGCTTGCGCAGGGCTTCCAGCGCAAGGTTCTTCTTCTGCATCTGCTGCACTTCAGCGAGGAACTCGTCGGACAGGATGGAAATGTCCGGCGACTGGATGCCCGCCGCCTTCAGGATGTCCACGATCTCGGTAGAAACCACCGCGCGGCTGACAATCTGCTGGATGGCGAAGTCGCGTTCCTGCGATGTGACGCCAGAAACCTGTGGCGCTCTTGACCAAGCCGCGCGGATGGCCCTGAAAGAAACCCACTTCCTCCCGAATCTTCCGCGCTTCATCCGAAGCCGACGCCAGCGCATACGCCTTCGACAAGGCCAGCACCGCATCCTGATAGCGGCGTTGCGCCGCCTTCTTTCCATCCGCAGTGGTTTCGGCTGCCGCCCATTTGCTGCGACTTGTCCAGAATCCACTCGATGGCCTCCATCATCGCCAGCCGTTGCTGCGGCGTACCGTTTAAGGCCGTGGCGTAGTCGAAGCCGTGGTACATGGCTTTGACGATTTCGTACTTCTCCACCAGCACCGCCACGGCCTGCGCCTCGTCTACGCCGGTGTTTTCGCGGTCGCCCGCCGAATACTGCGCCAGTGCGGATTTCAGACTTTGCGCGATACCGATGTAGTCCACAATCAGGCCCGCAGGCTTGTCGCGGAACACGCGGTTCACGCGCGCGATGGCCTGCATCAGCCCGTGCCCCTGCATCGGTTTATCGACATACATCGTGTGCATGCACGGCGCGTCGAAGCCGGTCAGCCACATGTCGCGCACGATGACCAGCTTCAATGGGTCTTTGGCGTCGCGGGCACGTTTGGCCAGCAAATCGCGCCGCACCTTGTTGCCGATGTGCTGCTGCCACGCGGGCAGGTCGCTGGCCGCGCCGGTCATCACGATTTTCACCGCGCCTGCCGCATCGTCCGCGCTGTGCCAATCCAGGCGCAGCTTGATGATTTCCCTGCGTCGTACAGCGCCACGGCGATGCGGCGCTCATGCACACCACCATCGCCTTGCCGTCCAGCGCCACGACGCGATCCTCGAAGTGCGCCACCATCCTTCGCCACCAGCGCAAGGCGTTTTTCGCTGCCGACCAGCGCCTCCACCGTGGCCCACTTCGCCTTCAATTTTTCCTGTTCGGAAACCGCCTCGTCCTCGGTCAACGCTTCGACTTCGGCGTCGAGCTTCGGCTTTTCGTCCTCGTCCAGTTCGATGCGCGCCAGCCGCGATTCGTAGTAGATCGGCACCGTCGCGCCGTCTTCCACCGCGCGGCTGATGTCGTACACGTCGATGTAGTTTTTGCCGAACACCGCAGGCGTGTTCACGTCCGTCGCTTCGATGGGCGTGCCGGTGAAGCCGATGAAACGAGGCATTGGGCAGCGCGTCGCGCGCAGGTACTTGGCGAAGCCGTAACTCACCTCGCCAGTCTTGGCGTCCACCTTGGCGCGGAAGCCGTATTGCGAGCGGTGCGCCTCGTCGGCGATGACGACCACGTTGCGGCGCGTGGTCAAAGGTTCGCTCACCTCGCCGAACTTCTGCAAGGTGGTAAAGATGACGCCGCCGGATGCGCGCGCCAGTAGTTGCTGCAAATGCTCGCGACCTTCGGCCTGCACCGGCGTCTGCCGGATCAGGTCGCGGCATATCGAAAACGTGGCGAACAACTGATCGTCAAGATCGTTGCGGTCGGTCAGCACAACGAGCGTCGGGTTCTCCATCGCCGGGTGCTGCACCAGCCGCCCGGCATAGAACGCCATCAGCAGGCTTTTGCCGGAACCTTGCGTGTGCCAGATCACACCCGCGCGCTTGTCGCCCCTGGCTTGCGTCGCCACGCTGGGCAGGCCATACGAGGCCGGTTCCTCGCGCACGCCTTGCCACTGCGCGGAGGCGCGAAGGGTGGATTCCACGGCGCGATTGACCGCGTGGAACTGGTGATAGCCCGCGACGATCTTGGCCAGCCCTGATCCTGTCTCGCCGAACACGGTGAACCAGCGCAGCAAATCGAGAAACCGTTGCGGCGCGAACACGCCCTCGATCAGAGTTTCCAGTTCCGGCGAACCCTTGGGCGCAATCGCGCCGCCATCGGTCGTTCGCCACGGCATGAAGCGTTCCAGATCGGCGGACAGCGACCCCACGCGCGCCGCGATGCCGTCGCTCGTCACCAGCAGCGCATTGGTATGGAATAGCGCCGGAATCTGCTGCTTGTAGGTCTGCAATTGGTTGAACGCGCCGACGAGATTCGCGCCCGCGCTGCCCGGCGCTTTCAGTTCGATCACCGCCAGCGGCAGGCCGTTGACGAACAGCACCACGTCCGGCCTGCGGTTCACTTGGCCGTTGATGACCACAAACTGCTGCACCGCCAGCCAGTCGTTACGTTCGGGCGCATCGAAGTCCAGCAGCGCCACCTTGCCCGCCGTCAGCACGCCGTCCTCGCCGTAATACTCCACGTCCACACCTTCGGTCAGCAACGTGTGGATGCGACGGTTTTCTTCCAGCAGGTTCGGAAACACGGATTGCGTGATCTTGCGGATCGCGTCCGCCCGCGCCTCCGGCGGAAGCTGCGGATTGATCTGCAGTACGGCATTCTCCAGCCGCTTTTGCAGGATGACGACATCGTGGCTGTCGCGTTCCGCCGCGCTGCCGTCCGGGCCGATGACCTCGTCCGAGGCAATGGCATAGCCCAAGCTGCGCAACTGCGCCAACAAGGCGGATTCGATGTCGGCTTCGGAGAGGAACGCCATCAGCGCGGCTCCTTGTCGTCGCCATCCAGCACCTGCCAATGGCCGCCCTTGTCCGGGCCGATGCGTTGCAGGCGACCGGATTCACGCAGCTTGCGAATGGCTCGGTGAATAGTCGGTTCCGATTTGCCCAAGGAGTGCGCCAGTTCGGGTACGGTTAGCACGGGTGTTTCAGCCAGCAGGTGAAAAACCTCATCGGGCGTTTTCCCTGTCGTTTTCCCTGTCGTTTTCCCTGTCGTTTTCCCTGTCGTTTTCCCTGTCGTTTTCCCTGTCGTTTTCCCTGTCGTTTTCCCAGGCAGGGCGAACGTCAGCACCACCGCCCCGGAACGCGCCGTCATCGTCGGCGGCGCCAGCCCCGCCTCGCGCATCAGCCGCGCGATCTTCAAGGTGCCACGTCCCCAGGTTTCGATGATGCCGCGCCGGTAGAACACCTCGGCGATCATCGGGTTCCAGGGCCGCGACTCATGCTCGCGCAGCAGGGCTTCGGGCGTCAGGCCGAAATGCAGGTCGCCGATGGAGACGATTTCCAGCCGGTCGTCGTACAACGCCACGCTCACCGAACCGCCGCCGATGGCGTAATCCCGATGCACGAAGGCATTGGCCAGCGCCTCGCGCAGCGCCTCCACCGGCAGCAGCGGCGTGTCCTCGCGCTCCATCTTCCCCGGCACGATGCGCCCGGCCACCGGCAGCGATTCGATCAAGAAACGTTCCGCCCTGCGCATCAATGCGAACGCATTGCCGTGGAACTGCCGGTTGTCGAGGAATTCGTCGCGCGTCGTGCCCTTGAAGCGCGCCACCTTCAGCAACAACTGCGGGAAGTCGGGCAGTAGCACCTCGTCCTTGCAGAACAGCACCACCGCCGCACGCGAGAGCTTGCCGCCGTCCACCAACAGGCCCAGCCCGCGCAGGATTTCCACCGGCTCGCGCGTGCCGGGGTCTTCGCTGCGCCCGCGACGAATGGATTCTTCCAGCGTCACCACCAGTTCGCGCGTGTCCAGCCGCGAGGCGTCCCAACCTTCGGCGGGCTGGTTTTTCCCAACGCTGCACGGCGTGCAGTTCTTCCATCAGCAGGCGTTGTTGACATCGCGCGGCATCACCCGCGTGGTGTTCAGCACCCGCTCGTAGGGCACGCCGCGATAGTTCGTCACCCGCCCGCTGTGCGACACGCTGACCACCAGCACATCGCGCCCGGACTCGACCGGCATGCGCTCCACCGCGGGGAACAGCGGTGGCTCGAAATTCTGGAACTCCTGCGCCGCTCTTCCAGCGTGCGGTCGCTGACCGATTGCCCCACCGCCTTGCCCGCAGGCGTCATTTCCCCGAACAGCACGCGCCCGCCCGTGCCGTTGGCGAAGGCGCAGAGCGTGCGGCAGGCTCGCTCCTTCTCTGCCGTGGATTTCTTGAATTCCAGCGTGGCGGATTCGCCGGTGGCGAGCAGTGGAACAAGTTGAGAGGCAATCATGCGTGCGCTGCCTCCTCTTGCTGAATCCCCATCATCATCCTGTAGTGCGCATGATGATCCGATTTTGAATATCTCCTCGAAAATCTTGAGATATGTATCCACTTGAGCATCATCGGGGCGACATAAAGATCATCATGGGCGAAGTGTGATCCATCGTTGATCCAGGAAACTAGAGACTTGCAAATGAGTTTCTCTTGGCCGTCGAATTTCTCGCAAAGCTTGTTGAGATCGACCCCACCGAGAATCTTGAAATAGTTCTCAAGAATCCGGCGCAGCGTGTTCTGGATAGTCAGTTTCGAGCGATCTTCTCTTCGAACTTCCGCCCAAAGCAGATCGTAAGAAGTGCTGATCGGGTTGGAATCACGCTTTTCAACCTTTGAACAAGAGTCCTGCTTGCGGACGATCCAGAATGTTTCCTCTTTCAATGCCTTGTCATTGCGTTTCTGGTTGTACGTGATTTCCTTGTGGAAATAGACGTTATGCGTCAGTATGAAAATCTGCTTGATATATCCAGCCCCGATCGGACTTCGTCAAACAGCCCCTTGATGAGGCTGCTGACAATGAAAAGTACTTCGCTATCGAGACTGGATACCGGATCATCAAGCACTACAACCCTATTGGTCGTCATGCCGCTTTCAGACGTGCTTCCTTTGAGTAAATGATAAAAGTAAAGGAACGTTATGAAGGTCTTTTCTCCCTCGCTCAAGGTGGCCTTAGCATCGGAGCCGTCCTGACGAAGTAATTTGTAGGACGTGTCACTCTGAGATTTCGCCAGTTTGAAGCTTTGGAAGCCAAAAGAAGAAAGCAGCGCATTGATCGCATCAATGGTGGGCTGAATGCTGGTGGTCTGTTTTTCCAGCTCTCGCACTTCAGCCTGCTTCTTCTTCCTGTCTGCGTCGGCATCCTTGATTTGCTGCTGTGCATGGACGCGATGGCCTTTTCCAAGGCATCCTTGTCTTTCTTGTAGTCAGCGAAATCGGTCTTCAATTCCTCCAGAACGAATCGCCACACCTGTGAGGTCAAGGCTTTTCGCTCAGCATCCAGATTTGCAACAATCTTGTTGTGTTCGGCAATCTTGAGGTTGGCCGCATCAATCAATCCTTTGATTTCCCCAATAACATTGCTTACTGACTCCAACTCGACGACTTGACTGGCTTCCTTCTTCTTTTCTGCAATGCGCTGGTTGTTGAGGTTGATCTTCGCATCGAGAAGGTCTTTCTCGGTCTTCAGTTTCCCGACATCCAAAAACCTTGAGGGTGATGCAATGATGCCCGCAAGCTGCCGCCGGACACGGTCTGCATCGGTGGCGTAGTTCGTTGCCAGAACGTCAATATCCTTGCTGTCCTTGATGAACGCCTCATCGAAGTAATCGTTCAGGCTCTTGGCAAACGCATCGTCGGTTTTCTGCTGACAGAACGGGCATGCCTTGTCATTTACGTCATAGAAGGCGCGACCGGCACGCACCCAGTCACTGTTCCCAAGCGTCTTGATCATCGCCGCAATGTCCACATCCTCCTTGCCTATCACCCGTTTCTTGAGAATCGGATTGGATTCATGGGCAAGCAGTCTGGCAGCATCCACTATAGGGACTGGGGTTTCCGCAACGGGTGTCTGCCCGAAAATGCTTTCGGCCTTCTTTTCTATTTCTGCTTGGGTTATCAGTTGCGACTGGTTGGAGGTCTGCTCTTGCAGTACCTTTTCTTTGAATTTGTCCTTGCTGTCTCTAACACCCTTGAATGCACCTTGAAGTTTCGTATCGTGCTTCTGTTTCTGTATCCAGCACTTGTCCTTGAACCGGGATTCCAAGCTCGACAGCTCTACCTTTTTTCCAGAAGTTCCATCCTGATTTTGCAGCCCATTATTCAAGTTCTCAATCTTTGTTGTCAGCGTGTCTATTTCGGTCTTTGCAGCCGAAATCTTGTCCAGAGTTTCTTGTTGCTTCTCGCCAAGCGTGAAGACACCTTTCAGTTCCGATACTTGACGAAAATTGCGTTCCACGAAGTCAGGGTTGTAAACCAACGCATCCAGCTTCGTTCCGTTCTTCCAGTGGACTTTGCAAGTGGCAAACGCCGCCTCATCCGCGATGACACGGCTCACCGTAGTTTTTCCAGCGCCATTCGACCCGAACAGATAATTGAATTGAGAGAGGCTGTTCAGGGTTTGTGTGTCTTGACCAAAACTTGCAAACCCCTGAATGGAAATCGATTCAATCATGGTTTCCCCCTTGCGTTTCCTTCACCCGCAACTCGCCGGACAGCAGCTTGGGCAACAGGGTGTCGCGGAGTTGGGCGAGGGTTCGGGATTGCGACCTGTTGCCAATAATTTGCTCATAGATTGGACGCGCAACATCTTCATAGCTACGGACCATCTCAATCGGCGGCAAAGCAATCTTGATTTGCTTGAGGTGCATTGGGCCAAAGTTCTTCTGCACGCTGCCGGAAGCCATTGATTCGAGTTTTTCAAGAAATTCGCTGCCGTTTAGATATTGGTAAAGATAAGAGAACGCAGTCTTTCCTTCGATTGGACGAAAGCGAATGACCGAAGTATTCAGCACCAACGGCAAGTGTTCAGCGCGAACGATAGCCGAGCGACCGAGTGTTCCCGATGTCGAAACCACGATGTCCCACGGTTGCAAATGGAAGTGTGCATATTTGCCATTGGCTTCTTCTTCGGTGATTCGGTTTGCCGTTTCCAAATGCAGGTCGCCATCTTGAATGCAGCGAATGTTGATAAATCGGATGCCCTCATCCGTGTTCGTGTATTGCCAGTTGCGGATGCCAGGCCCTTCCTTGAAATCAACGCAATCGGCAAGGTCAGCCACCCACCACCCCTTCGGAATCAAGCCCAGTTCCGATTCCTGCATGTCCGCTTCGGCCACGCCGTCGAAATCCACGAACCACGACTTGAACAGCGCGGCAGCGATGGCTTCCAGCGTGGCGTTGGTCTGGCGCAGGTTGTCGATGCGGTCGTCGAGCGCACCGAGGGTTTCGGCGATGGCGTGTTGTTCTTCTATGGGAGGCGCTGGAACCATCAATCGCGCCGCATCGCTTGCACTCAGATTGGGCTGGGCAGAGCCACGAGCCAAGTCTTCGACATAGGCGCGAGTTTCCGGCAACCGCAGGTAGTAAAAAAGGAAACGAGGAAAAACCGGAGAATCGTTTAGAAAGTCAAATCTACCAACTCGCTGATTGATGAGGTACCGTTCACCAGCTTGAACGACTGCAACTTCGCCGACGTAGCCGGTCATTGCGATCAGGATATCGCCATCCTTCGTGATCCATTCGGGCACAGTTGCGGCAACCTTCTCCGAAACGAAGCCACAACCATCTTTGACAATGCGCCCGTCTTTCACATTGCCAATTTTGATGACGGGCACGCCATAATCAATCCAGCTTGCGCTCTTGAACGGGAATCCGGAACGCAGCTTTGCAATTTCCGAAAGCGGAACTGAAGGCCACTCAAACGCCATAGCCGAGCGCCTCCAGCTTTTCGCGGATGGCGACATCCAGTTCCGCACCACGCTTCATCTGCTCGGACAACTGCGCGGTCAACCGCTGCATCTTGTCCGCGAACGCTTCGTCGTCCTCGTCCTGCGCCTCCGCACCGACGTAGCGACCCGGCGTGAGCACGTAATCGTGCTTGCGAATCGCGTCGAGCGTGGCGGACTTGCAGAAGCCAGCCACATCCGAATATTCACCCGCGTCAGCTTCGCCGCGCCATGCGTGGTAGGTGGTGGCGATGCGCGCGATTTCCGCGTCGGTGAGT
>JAWLAV010000021.1:0-12382 GCA_041395225.1 Lysobacteraceae bacterium | reverse complement strand
CTGACGTGGCGGTTTTTCAGGATGGCGCGGGGGTTGGTGTAGGTTGAATCCGGCTATGCCTACGTCACCGCTCCCACCACCCGCGCAAACCGTTCGGTGAGTGCAGTACGGTTCTGCGCAGGCACGCCCTGCAGGGCGAGGAAGCGCAGCAGCAGCGTGCGGATTTCCTCGTTGCCGGAAGATTCCGCGCCGCCGGTGAGGCGTTCGGAAAGGCGTTGAATCTGGATACGGCGGCGCAGGTCGCGGGCTTCGGGTGGAGACTCAAGTTCGGCGGCGAGTTCTGCGAACACGGCGAGTTCTTCGGCGCTGGTTTGTGAATCGGGTTTGCCGGTGGCAGCGGAATCGAGCGGCAGTTCGCCTTCCGGTTGCAGTGCGGCGGGCAGGCGTGCGGCCAAGGCGTTGCGGGCATCGGCGGGCAACGCGAGGCATTCGAGGTGTTCGCGCAGGTTGGCACGTTTTTCTTCGTTGGCTTCCGCGCCCAGTTGTTCCAGTTGATCGAGCAAACGCGCGGCTTCGACGATGGCGGAGAGTTCGGCGGCGCGCTGTGCTTTGCGGCGGCGGGTTTCGCGATCACGCACGGCGGCGACGGCCTTGGTGTAGGCGCGATGGTCGGCGATGGGTTGCGATGCAGCGGGGGCGGGGCGACGGCCTCGCGGTGCAGTGGCATCTTCGCGGCGTGCGGGGCGGGTTTCAGCTTCCACTGCGCGCCAGCGGGCATCGAGCGCGGCAAGGCGGGTGTCGATGCCCTGGGCGTGATCGTCACTCGCCAACACGGCCAGTTCGGCAAGGATGGCACGGGCTTTCTCGCGTTGTGCGGATTCACTCGCGGCCGCTTCGGCGCGTTGCTGTTCGGCGCGGGAGAAATGCGGCTGGACGAGATCGCGCAGTTCGCGCCAGAGGACATCGTCGGTGTCTCGTGCGGCATGCGGCAGGGTTTTCCATTCGGCTTGCGCGGCGCGGGAAGCGGCCAGTGCGACGGCGGGCTCGGCGTGCATCAGGTCGCGCCGCAGGCGGGCGATGAGCTTGCGCTTGGCTTCGGCGGCGTCGGCTTCACGCGCGGCGATGGCGACGTCGATTTTGGTCAGAAGTTCGCGCAAGGTGCGGCCCACGTCGCGGCGCGCGGCAGGTTCCAGTTCGTCAAGACGACGCAGATGATCGGTGGCGCGGCGGCGCGCGGCGATGAGTTCGCTGGCGGGTGTGGCCGCTTGCGCCAGTTGCTGTTCGGTGCGCGCGATGACGCCGGAAAAATCCTCGCGACGGGCGTCGCGCAGTTCGTGGCGCTTGGCGAAATAGGCTTTCGCCGGGGCCAGCGCGTGATGGCACAGGGCGCGGAAGCGGCGCTGCATCGGGTGTTCGTGAGGCGCGGCGCCGGGGCGTTGTTCGGCCTCGTCCAGTTGCTGCCACTGCGCCTGGGCTTCCTTCACTTTTGCGGCCACCGCATCCGGGTGCAAACCACTGCCGTGCAGGGCCTGGATTTCCTCGCACAATCGGGCGCGGGCCTTGTTGTTCGACCAGTGTTGCCATTGCGCCAGCCGCGCAAGCTCCGCCAGCGCATCACCGATACGCGAAGCCAGTGCGCGCGGGATGCGTTCACCTGCGGTCTTGCGCAAGGCCTCGATGCGGGTTTCAAGTTCGCGCGCCTGCCGCAGCGAGCCGTTCGTCATCGCGCCTGCAAGTTCATCGGCAAGCACGGGCAACTGTGCGAGTGCGGCTTCGCGGGCGGCAGAGGCTTCCTCGAAACGACGATGCAGCGCGATGGCCTGTTCGCGGAAATGACGCTCCTGTTCCTGTTCTTCGGGCAGCAGCGGATCCATTTGCCGCAGGCGCTTGAGCCAGCGCCGTTCCAGGTCTTCCAGATCGCGCGGGGAAAGGCGCGGCGCGCGGGCGGAAAGCTCCGCTGCGAGTGCGGCCAGCACGGGATCGGGCGTGCGAGTGGAGATGATGTGGGTGAGTTGTTCGGCCTTTGTGGGCGCAGGTTCGGGGAGTTCGAGTTCAGGCGCAGGCATTGCATCGAACGCACTGAAATAGCCTTCCACGCGCGTGACCATCGCTTCATCCAGACGCGGCGCGAGGTCTTGCCATTCGCTGCGCAACCGTTCGCGGCAGGTTTCCCAATCGCCGGGGCGTTCGCGCCGCAGCACATCCAGTTCTTCGCAGATCGCCAGCGTGCGTTCGCGTGTGGCGGTTGGGTCACCTGCGGCAAGACGTGCAGTGAGCGCACGTTCGCGGGCGGTGCGGGCGAGGGTCTTGTCGGTCTTGCGGGCGCGTTCGGCAATGCGATCCAGCGTGGCCGCATCCTCGATCCGTTCCAGCAACCACTGGCGAATGTCCGTGTCGGGATCGCGCAGGCAGCGCTCGGCGATGAGGCCGGGTTTGAGGTTGGAGGTGTGTTCCAGCCGCGCGAAGGCGAGCCTGCGCAGCGATGTTTCATTCGCCTGCTGCGCGATTTCCGCGAGCACCTGCGCATCGGTTTCCGCAGCGATGGCCGCTTCGCGCGAAGGCATGGGCGTGGCGGCATCCAGCAGGGCTTTGAGGTAACGCTGCCGGGCGAAGGCGCGCACGGCGGCATCCGGTTCGTGCGCGGCAAGTTCAGCGATCACGGCGAAATCGTCGATGCGGCGCAAGGCGGCCATGCGCACCTGCGGGGACGCATCGCCGCGCGCCAATGCGGGCAGGCGGGCGATGAGTTCGGGATGGGTGTCGCTGGCGACGGCGGCGGCGCGTTTGTCCGGATCGCGGTGCTGCCACGCGGGCTTGGGCAAAAGGGAAAACAGACTCACAGAAGCAGTTCCCTTCATGGGTACGCGAATGAGGCCGCGTTTTTAGCACAAACCGGGCAGCGACCGGCGACGCCAGGCAAGGTTGGGATGCAGCCAATGAGCGCTCCCCTGCCCGATTCCACCACCGAACTGCTGCTGCGCATCAGCGCTGGCGATGCGCAGCGCACGAATGTGCTTCACTCCGCGCAGCATGACGGTGTGAGGAGTGTCACCCTGCGCGAAGTCGCAAGGTCGCCCTTGCTATTGAAAGCCATGCAGATCGGCTCTCGCTGCATGGCAAGGAATCGAAATCACGCTTGCCGCGCCATCGAGCGCCTTCGGGCACGAAGGATAGAGAAAAGGGCCATACCTCGACCCGGCAACGATCAGGGCGTCTCGAAACCATCCCCGAACACTTCCGGGGCTGCGTTCACCGTCACCGCAACCGTCGGGCTGGAGATGACGTAGTAGTTCGCATCGGCAGCCTTGTAGGCGCGCACGGTGCAGGTGCCCGGTGCCACCGCCACGAGTTCATTGCCCTGCACGGTGCAGCTCTCGAAGCCCGAGTCGATCTGGAACCACACCGCGCCGGTGCCCGAGCCGCCCTGGGCGGACAAGGTGCTGCTGCCACCGACGAGCAGTTCGTTCGGTGTGGCGAATGCGGTGAGTGGTGCCTGCGTGGCCTGCGTGATGGTCAAATTGACGCTGGCAACCTGCGGATTCCCGGCTTGCGTGGCGGTGACGGTGCAAGGCCCCACGCCCGTGGCCGTCAATGTGGTGTTCTGGATGGAACAGTTGCCCGGCCCTGCGGTGACGGAAAAACCCACCGCACCACCACCGGACCCGCCATGGAAAGACAATGCACTGGTTTGTCCGTAGGCAAGCTGGGTGGGCGTGGCGATGGCCAGGAGCGGCGTCACCGGAGGCGTGATGGAGGTGATGCCGAACGGCGTGCCAACGGTTCTCGGGCTGAGGGTGGTGCCTTCGAGAATCTGGTAGGGCGAAAGGTCGCCGTTGCCACTGGCATCCAGCGTCACGATCCGGTTTCTGGCGGGTGAGCCTTCCCGCGCGGAACTGACCATCAAGGCATTGCGGTAGGGGTCGTACCCGATGCCGACGAAGTAATCCGGCGGGGTGATCTGCAACTGCGTGCTCACACCCTGGATGGTTTTCACGGGAACCGCATCGCCGCTGGCGGTATCGCTGAACACATCGATCCTGCCGTTGACGACGGCGCCTTGGGCCTGCCCGTTGCGCAGCACGAAAATGCGGCGCCCTGCTGGATCGTAGGCCATGCTCACGGCATCGGCGATGTTGGGGCCGGTGATGCGCCGGACAGGGGCCACACCGCCATTGGCCGTGCGCGGGAAGAACAGGATGTGCCGGGCGAAGGGCGCGGCGAGCGCGGAATCGAGTACGGCGATTTCGTCGGTAAAAGGCACGTAGATCAGTGAAGATGGGTTGTTGAGTTCGGTCGGGCTGTTGCCGCCCCAGCTCAACCCCCGGATGTACATCATCGAATCACTGTTGGCATCCAGCGGAAAGATCCTGACGCAGCATCCGCCGATCACGGCCAGCTCGCCGTGCGCGACGATCGGAACATTGCCACGGGGCTGCCCGAGATAGGGCGTGTTGATCGTGCGCAAGGGCGCGACATCACCGTTGGCAAAAGCCGGAAATACCCGGATCGCCTCGCCACGGAAATCGGAGATGTAGATCAACTGCTGGCTCGGCTCGTAGCTGCCGTAGTGCGGCTCGCGCAGTTGCGTGGCGGGGCCTGCGATCTGGCGGTTTGGCGCCATGTTTCCCTGCGCCGAAGCGCCGAACTGGCTCAAGGGGTGGTTGCCGGGATCGGACACCAGATAACCGCCGACCATGATTTCGGCATGGCCGGGGGAAGCGGAAAGTGCAAGGCAGGAGAACAGGCAGGCAACAACAGGGGCGAGACGCATCGATGTTTCCTCGGATTCCAACGACAGGCTGCGCGGTGGCAGCGGGTTGTTGGATTACGAGGCAACGGGGCATATTCGGACAGGTGCGGGCAGTGCCTGCATTGGGTTTGGTTCAGGAATGGCCGACTTCACACGCACCACCGTCATGCTGCGCGCAGTGGCAGCATCGCTTTCCAACAGCAAGGGCGGCCCTGCGGCTTCGCAGGGTGACGGCAAAAGCGGCATCGCTTTCATGGCGCGGGGCTTGCTCCGCCGTTTTTCCTGCGTCGGGCAAGTTCCCTGCGCATTCGCAGCTTATGGCGTACCGATGGTTTCCGTGTCGTAGCCGCCCACTTCGAACTGCACCGTCTGGGCGCCGCCGTCCTGCAAGGTCACGTCAATGGACACCACGCTTGCATCGGCCAGGTGCGTGGCGAAATACGCGAAATCCTCGACGAAGATGGCGTGTTCGCCGGTGGAGGGAATCTCCCCGCCCACGGTGCGCGCGGGCGCATCGTCGAAGCGCAGTGTCACCTGGCACGGCGTACCGCAGGTGAAGGGGCCACGTTCGGACAACAGATACACCGAATCGCCCCATTCCGGATGCCGCCGCAACACCATCCGCGCACGCGGCGCCTCCTTGCCCGTTTGCGCCGGGCCGATGGGCGATTTCGAGAAAATGTACGCGCTGCGCACGCGGCCACCGGCTTCCTTGCTATCCCCATCGTGATACACCCACAGCGCGGACAGCCGTGCCGTTTCGCGCGTGGCATTCACCTCCGCGCGCAAGGCTTCGATTTCCCCGCGCACGGAGGCTGCCGCCTGGCTTTGCGGATACGTGGCCAACAGGTGTTCGGCCAGATTCAACGCCAGATCGGCGCGACCTGCCGTCTTCAACTGGCGGAAGTTTTCCACCTGTTGCTGCGCGGCCGCTTCCGCACGCTGTGCTTTGATCGCCTGCAACTCATCCGGTGAAGGCCCCGGATCGCAGGCACACAACATCAGCGCCGCGAACATCGCCGGCACGAAACGCACTTTCCCAGCCGCATTGGTCATCACCGATTCCATCGCCGCCTTCCTCTCCCTTGGGTGGTGCGCGGATCGTCCCATGTTTTGCCATGTTCAGGTGATGAAGGCGTGGGGAGTAGGATGCGCGGCTTCGGTGGATGCCTTCGGGCACTGCCCTATCGAATTCGTTGCATGACCCGCACCGCATCGCCACGACTGCCCCTGCTGCTGTGCTTGGCCTGTGCCCTGCTCCAGATAGCGGTGTTCCATCCCGGCTACGTGAGCTACGACGTGTTGAGCCAGCTCGATCAGGCACGGCTCGGCGTGATCGATGATGTTTCACCGCCCGCTGCAGCGCTTTTGTTCCAGCTTGGCGAACGCCTGCTCGGCGGCACGGCGGCGGTGTATTTGTTGAACGCGCTGTTGTTCTGGGGCGGCTGTGCCCTGCTGTGGCGGGCACTGCGGCTTTCGACAGGTGCCGCAATCGTGGCGATGCTGCTGGCCCTGCCGCTGCTGCTGCTGCTGCCGCACGTCTGGACGGATCTGCACCTGTTGTCGGTGCTGGCGATGTTCACCGGCATCGTGGCGACGTTGCGACAGCAGGAAGGGCTGCCGCGCGCGCTGCTCTGGCTGCTCGCCTTCGGTTTGCTGGGCTGGGCCACCTGGGTTCGGCACAACGCCATCCTCGCGGTGCTGCCGCTGGCCTGGTTGCTGTTGCCGCCAGCGATGAAGCCGGGCAAGGCGCGGCGACTGGCGACCTGGCTGGCGATGGCCGTGGTGCTGGTGGGATTGCGCAGCCTCAGCGTCGTTGCGGTCGATCATCGCACCAGCGTGTGGGCGGTGACGCCGATGTGGGATCTCCAGGCACTGTCGATCACCAGCGGCGAAATGCTGTTCCCCGCCGGATTCGTCGGGCCGGACATGACGGTTGCCGAACTGCGCAGCGTGTTCAGCGAGAACACCGGCGTACCCCTGTTCGAAGCACCCGGCGGCGTGCGCAATCCGACCGTGGAGAGGTTCACCGCAGACACCTCCGCAACCCTGTTGCGCGCCTGGGGCCGGGCCTTGCTCGAACATCCTTCGGATTGGATACGGCATCGCCTGCGTGTCTTCCTGCGCCTGTTCGGCCCGCATCATGAAAACGACCTGATGCACATGGTGGATTCGCCACGCTTCGCTCCCGATGCAGCGCGTGCCAGGTGGCAGGAAACGCTGCACGGCAAGGCGCGCCGGGTGCTGGAACATTTCAAGCTGTGGGGTGGCGCTGCTGCCGGATTGTTCCTGCTCGCCGCGTTGGCGCTGTGGACGCTGGGAGCCTGCGCGGCGGAAGACTGTCCTCGCGCAGGACGCTTCTCGCCTCGAACGCTTCTGCCGCGCAGGCTCCTGGGGCGGGACAGGCAACCGGAGCCGGATGTATTGCCTGCTTGTCTGCTGTTTTCCGCCGTGATCCATACCGGCGCGCTGCTTCCGCTGGCGCCCTCCGCCGAACTTCGTTACCTCGCGTGGCCGTTGTGGGCGTGTGCGGTGGCGGCGGCGATCACATGGAGGCCGAAGGCGCGTTGACCCGCCTTCGGAGGCAACACCTACGCCTTCGCTTTGGCCACGAACCGCCCTTCCATCGCACAGGCAATGCCGCCTTCGGCACTGCACAACTGCGCAATCAGCGTGGCGCGGGCTTTGCCCTTCTGCGTGTAGGCCGCGAGAAAATCTTTCCACTCCTGATCCGGCCCCAGGCGGGCTTCGGCGCGAAGCTCGTCATAGAGCGGGGCAAGGTAGCGGATGGTGCTGTCCTGCACGTACACCTCGGCATCGAAACCAGCTTCCATCAGTTTGATGCTGACCAGCGCCCACGCGGCGAGCGTCGCGAGGCTGGCAAGGCTGCCGCCGAAGGCGTTGCCCTTGTCGTTGATGTTGGGTGCGAGCGGCGCAGTGATGAGGAGGCTTTCGCCATCGCAGGCGGCAAGTTTCAGCGCCATCGCGCGGGCCTGCGGGATGGCGGCAAGACGCTGTTCGATATGCTGCATGGGCGTTGGCTGTTCCATCAACGACAATATCCGGAAATGCAAACTGCACATCTTGCCAGCCCCAGCCCATGAACCCTACTGTCGTTTCCGCGCCTGCCCTGCTTTCCGGTTGCACCGTGATAAGCCTGCGCCCTGCCGTGCAGCAAGCGGCGGTGCGCAGGTTGGTGTTGCGTGCCGGCGGTGGCTTCATCGGGTTGCCGGGAATGCGATTGTCGGCGATGGATGATTCCGAATACGCATTGGAAAGTTTGCGCGGTGCGTTGCGATGCGGGGCGGTGATCTTCACCAGCCCCGCCGCCGTGCGATACGCCAACGCCCTGTTGCCACTGGCGTCCAACAGACCAACGCAGACATTCGCCATCGGCGAAGGCACGGCGCGGGCATTGCGCAGACATGGCATCGCGGCGATCGCGCCAACGGGCGCAAACATGCACGGCGAAGGCGTGTTGGCACTGCCGCAAGTACGTGCGCTGCGCGAATCCGTGGGCCTCGTCACGGCACCTGGCGGGCGTGAATCCATCGCACCGGAATTGCAGCGGCGCGGGCTGGCCGTCCACATCGCGCACGTCTATCGCCGCTTGCCTCCACGCCCGCAAACCCGTTCGCTGCTGGCATTGCGGCAGAGCACGCTGCCGCGTGCGGTACTCATTTCCAGCGCGGAAGCCATCACCCATCTGTCGCAAGTGCTGGCACCACAGGATTTCGCACTGCTGCGCGAATCCATCGCCATCGCCAGCAGCCCCCGGCTGGAAGCCTTGGCACGCGAACTGGGTTTCGCGCGCGTGCTGCGTGCGGAAAATCCCGCACCGGAACGGATGCTGCAAACCCTCGCCATCTCCCTGCCGTGATTCAGGCGCATCGTCGCCTGTCGTGGAGCACAGCTTGCTGCGTTGGCTTGCCCGAAGCCCGAAGCAGCGCAGCAAGCCGCGCTCCACGGGCGCGGTCATTCAAGGGCAAGGACGATCCGGTAGCATGTTGGCCTCGTTTCCCGCCCAGCATCGCCGTGACTTCTTCCGATCCAATCGCTGCACCCGAACCCATCACGCCCACTGCTTCGGCACCCAGCCGCTGGCCGTGGGTGTTGACACTCATCGCCCTGTTCGCCAGCACCGCTGCGCTGCTGTGGTATCTGCATGGCGCACGCGAATCGGCGGCGTTGGCGCAGCAGCATTCGCAGCAGCGGGAAGCACTGGAGCAGCAGGTCACCGCACTGGAACAACGGCTGGATCAGATCCAGCGCAACCAGCAAAGCCTTTTGACGCGGCTGGATTCCAACAGCGCCACCAATCAGGTGCTGCGCGAGGAATTGCTTGGCATGGGCGAACGTGCGGCGCTGCTCGAAGATGCAGTGGCTCGCCTCACCCAAAGCCGCGCGGGCAGCGAAACCGTGCTGCGCTTGAACGAAGCCGAATTCCTGCTGCTGATCGGCGGTGAACGGTTGCGGCTGTTCGGTGATACGGGAGGTGCGGTGCAGGCGTTCTCGCTGGCGGAAAGCGCGTTGGCCTCGCTCGACGATCCGCAACTGGCCACACTGCGACATACCCTCGCGCAAGAGCTGGTTGCACTGCGCGCCATCCCGCCCGATCCACGTCCGCAACTGCGGGCCGAACTGGCCGCGCTCGCGCAGACGTTGCCGCACCTTCCCGCTTCTCACGAAGGGGAAATCGCACTCGATACTTCCAGGGATTCGCGCTTCATGTCCCTGCTCTCGCGAGTGGTGACGGTGCGTCGCGTCGATCCGGGCACGGCGCTGCTCGGCCCGGCGCAACGACAGGCTGCGCTGGCAGCCATCGCACTGAAACTGGAGCTCGCGCAAGCCGCACTGGCACGCCCGGATGTGGTGGCTTTCACCGAAGCACTGGATCAGGCGCAAGCCACCGCGCGCGGCCTGTTCGACGCATCCGCACCGCAGGCAGCGCAATGGTTCGCCAACGCCAAGCGCTTGCGCGAAACCGCACTGCTGCCGGAGCTGCCCGTGCTCGGTGCCACCTTGCGCGAACTCAACGCCTTGCGCGCCAGCCGCAACATCGCAACACCGATCCGCCCGCTGGCCGTGCCCGAAACCATGCCCGCGCCGCAGCCGGAAACTTCGCCTTACGCACCCGGCAGCGATGAACACATCGAAGCAGCACCTGTCGCAGAACCAGCACTTGATGTCGAAGCATCTGCCGATGAAGGAGATGCCGGATGAACTGGTTCTGGCGGCTGCTGATCCTGCTCGCCTTGGCCGCGCTGGGCGCGTGGGGCTGGCACATGCTGGCCGAAGACCCTGGCCAGGTGTTGATTTCGCTGCGCGGCTACAGCATCGAAACCACACTGGCGGTGGCCGTGTTCGCGCTGATCCTTTCCTACGTGCTGCTGCGTGTGAGCATCGCGCTGCTGCGTTTCCCGTTCCGCTACTGGCACCAGCGCCGCCGCCATCTGGCGCGCGAACGTCTGGCGGGCGGCTTGGTCGCCTTGCACGAAGGTCGTTGGCAGCGCGCGGAAAAACTGTTGTCGCGCGCCGCCAGCGATCCACAGCACCGTCTGCCTGCATTGCTCAATGCCGCTCGTGCCGCACAGGCGCGCGGCGATGTGGAACAAGCCACGCACTTGCTCGCACAAGCCACCGACCACGGCGATCCGGTAACGGTGGCCCTGCTCGCCGCGCGCGATCATCAACGGCGTGGCGAATTTGCTGCGATCACGCGCCTGTTCGATCCGCAACCCGTTGCCGCACTGCCGCCGCGCGCGCTGGATCTCTACATCGGCGCACTGGTGGAAACAGGCCGTGCACAGGAAGCCGCATTGCTGCTGCCCGCACTGCGTGCCAGCCGCGTGGTGGAAGGCGACGCCTGCGCCGAACGCGAAAACGCCGTGCTGGCCGCCACGCTGGAACAAGCCCCGGATGCCGCACAGCTGGATGCCCGCTGGAACGGTCTTGCCCGTGCGCAGAAACTCGTGCCTCGAATCGCCGGTGCCTATGCTGCACGCGCCGTCGCCCTCGGCGACCACGTGCAGGCAGTGGAAGCGGTGGAAAAATCGCTGAAGAAGGGCTGGTCGAGCGAGCTGGCCGCCTACTACGCGCACCTGCCGCACGGGCAAAAACATTCCCCATTGAAAGTGGCCGAGCGCTGGCTCGCCGATCACCCGGACGATGCCGCCCTGCTCACCACATTGGGCCGTCTGTGCCGACAGGAACAGCTATGGGGCAAGGCCGAGGAATACCTCAACCGCGCACTGGCTTGTGGCGGAGGCGTGGAAGTATGGGAAGAACTCGGCCACACCTTCACCGCCCAACACGACGACATCCGCGCCCGCCAAGCCTACGCCAACGCCCTGGGCGCACTGCGCGGCGAAGACCCCGACCCCCTGCCGGGCCGCAGCTTCAGACAATTGATGCATGAGCCTGTGGTCGCGGAAACCCGCTCCAGCATGGGCGTGCCGGTGTTGTCGCAGGATCGGTAAGCCGGCGACTGCGCCGCCTGTGAGGAGTGAGTCGGCCGCTGCGCGGCCTGTCAGTAAAAGCAAACAGCGGAAAGCGGTGTTTTACTGGCCTCTCGCAGCGCCGCAGGCGCGACTCACAGCTTGCGAAGCAAGCGACTTACTGCGCGGGCGCGCAACGCGCGCCGACTTACTGGTTTGGCACCGTCAATCCCCCGTCCCCCGCGTCAGCACCACATCAAACGGCGCAATCGCATCCTCCGCGAACTCCGGCAACGATTTCAGTCGTTCGTAGATCGGAGTGAAATCCGGTCGCGTGGCATCGAACAGTTGCTGGAAGTCGTCGATGACGAAGTAGGTTTTCTGGTAGCCGTCGATGCGGTAGTTGGTGCGCATCAGGCGTTCCATGTCGAACTCGATGCGATTGGGTACTTCCGACTCCAGGCAGTAACGGCTTTCGCCTTCGCTGCTGACAATGCCCGAACCGTAGATGCGAAGTTCCCCTGCGCGATTGCGGATCAGGCCGAACTCCACGGTGTACCAGTACAGCCGCGCCAGTTGTTGCAAGGCCACTTCGCCGATGGAAAGCGCCTTCAACCCCCCACGCCCGTAGGCGCACATGTAATCGGCGAATACCGGGTTCATCAGCAACGGCACATGGCCGAACAGATCGTGGAACAGGTCGGGCTCGGCGAGGTAGTTCAACTGTTCGGGCGTGCGAATCCACCACGTCACCGGAAAGCGGCGTTCGGAAAGGTGTTCGAAGAAGGTGAGCTCCGGCAGCAACCCTTCCACCGCCACGATGCGCCAGCCGGTGGCGTGTTGCAGGCGTTCGTTGAGTTCGGAAAAACGCGGGATGGTGTCTTCGCTCATGTCGAAGGCTGCCAGCGCAGTCATGAACTCGTCGCAGGCGCGGCCCTTGAGCACGTCTCGCTGACGTGCGTAAAGCTGTTTCCAGACCGCGTGATCGGTTGGTGTGTACTTCTCCCATGGTTGCTCGATGGTGCCGGTGGCGTAGATCGGCACCAGCCCTTTCTCCGTGACCCGGTGTTCAAGGCGTTGTGCGTTCATCGTGTCGCTGTCCTTGCGTGAAGCTGCTGCGCGAAGCCACAAGAGTAACGCCGAACCTGCCGCCGCGCTGCGCCCCGCGGCGGCGCGCAGGAGCGCCTGGCTGTTCATGATACGATCACGACGGGCGTGCCTGCCTCGCCCACGAATCCACTCGATCCCGACATCA
>JAWLAV010000020.1:0-17477 GCA_041395225.1 Lysobacteraceae bacterium | reverse complement strand
GAGGCATAAAGGATCGCGCGCGAAGAACTGATGACGAGGCCCGCGCCATCGCGCGTTGCGCCATTTCGCACTACCGCTTCCACATCGCCGCCCTGCGCACCAACGCCGGGCACGAGGAAGGGCATTTCGCCGACGAGGCTGCGCACCTGCGCAAGTTCCACGGGCCATGTCGCGCCGATCACCAGCAGGCAGTTGCCATTCGCGTTCCAGCGTTCGGCTACGGTTTTTGCGACGTGCTGGTACAGCGGGCGGCCATCCACGAAAAGATCCTGGAACTCGCCCGAACCTTGATTGGAGGTGCGGCACAGCACGATCACGCCCTTGTCCGCGCGATCCAGGAACGGTTGCACCGAATCCTGCCCGAGATACGGATTCACCGTGACCGCATCGGCACCGTGGCGATCGAAGGCTTCGGTGGCGTAGTGCTGAGCCGTGCTGCCGATATCGCCGCGCTTGGAATCCAGAATCACCGGAATGCCGGGATGTTCGGTATGGATGTGGTCGATCAAACGCTTCAGTGCGTCTTCCGCCCCGATGGCTGCGAAATGCGCAATCTGCGGTTTGAAAGCGCAGGCGAATTCGGCAGTGGCATCGACCATCGCGCGGCAAAAATCGAATGTCGCATCCGGATCGTTTGCGAAATCCGCAGGAAACCGGGAAGGTTCCGGATCGAGCCCGACGCAAAGCAGCGTATCGGCGTCGAACCAGCGGCGCTTGAGCGCGTCGATGAAGCTCATGTCGTCTTCCGGTTCGCAAGGGCACGCTGGGTGCGGATCAGGCCGAGGTTCTCTTGCAGTTCCCGGCGCTGCGGGAAAAGCGCAACAGCGCGGGCGATGAGTTCCTCCGCACGTTGCAGATTGTCGGCGCGGAAATGGGCCATGCCGCACAGATTCAGGGCGTTGATGTCGTCAGGAAGCCGTTTCAGCGCGTCTTCCAGGTAGTCCACTGCTTGTTCGGGCTGGCCTTCCTGCAAATAGTGTTTGCCGAGAAAGATCAGTGCCTGCGGTTGCGCAAGCCATGCCTCGAACGCCGATGCCCATTTGCCGTGCAGCATCGGAAGGTATTGCTCCCGTACCGAGGCATCATCGTTCTGTCCGTGCCCCATGCCTGATTCGCCGATCTGCGCGTTCCAGATGCAGGTGGTTTCGGCGACGAAACCGAATGCGGTGCGGGTGGCGCAGTTGACCATGAAATCGCGGTCTTCCATCTTTTCGAAGGCCGGGTCGAAGCGCGCGCCTTCTTCGATCAGGCTGCGGTGGTACATCGTGGCGGCGCAGGCCGAACGCGCCTGGAAATAGAGCTGTGCGTGGAAACCGTGGCTGCCGGTGTGGCCCATGAGATTGCCGTGTTCGTCGCGGACTTCGGCCCGGCTGTAGCGCACGCGCTGTGCGGCAGAGCCGGTGGCGCGCACGAGGGCTTCGACGTGGTTCGGCAGGAACTCGTCGTCGTCGTCGAGGAAGTTGAGCCATTCCCCGCGTGCGCTGTCCAGCGCGAGGTTGGCTGCGTCCGGACGCGGCAGCATGCGATCAGGCTCGGGAAACACCAGCCGCAACGGACGGCCTTTCCAGGTGTCCGGAAGCGGGCGATGCCGTGCGCCGCACGCCGCCACCACGACGATTTCCAGGTTCGGCCAGGTCTGCGCGGCCACCGTATCGAGCGCGTGCGGCAGCGTCGGGCGATCCATGCTGCGGATCAGGATGGATACCAGTGGCGTATCGCTCGTCATGCGCAACCTGTGCGTGGATTACTTCAAGGCCTTGAACCGCAACCGCTTCGGGCCAATGTCGTCGCCGAAGCGGCGCTTCTTGTCCTGTTCGTATTCGCGGTAATTGCCCTGGAAGAACTCCACGTGCGAATCGCCTTCGAAGGCGAGGATGTGGGTGGCGATGCGATCCAGGAACCAGCGGTCATGGCTGATGACGAAAGCGTTTCCGGGGAACTCCAGCAGCGCATCTTCCAGCGCACGCAGGGTTTCCACGTCCAGATCGTTCGATGGTTCGTCGAGCAGCAGCACGTTGCCACCTTGCAGCAGCGTCTTGGCCAGATGCAGGCGACCGCGCTCACCGCCGGAGAGCGAGCCGACCAGCTTCTGCTGATCGGAACCCTTGAAGTTGAAGCGGCCGATGTAGGCGCGCGACTGGATCTCGATGCCGTTGATGTTGAGGATGTCCGAACCGCCGGAAACTTCCTGAAACACGTTGTGGTTGCCTTCCAGCGTGTCGCGGCTTTGGTCCACGTAGGCCAGTTGCACGGTCGGGCCGGTGTCGATGCTGCCCGAATCCGGGGTTTCCTGGCCGATGATCATGCGGAACAGCGTTGATTTGCCCGCGCCGTTCGGGCCGATGATGCCGACGATGGCGCCGGGCGGCACGGCGAAGGAAAGATCGTCGATCAAGAGGCGATCGCCGAACTTCTTGGAGACGTTCTTGAACTCGACCACCTTGCTGCCGAGGCGCTCGCCGGGCGGGATGAAGATTTCGTTCGTCTCGTTGCGCTTCTGGTAATCGACGGATTGCAATTCCTCGATGCGGGCCAGACGCGCCTTGCCCTTGGAGCGGCCACCCTTGGCGTTCTGCCGCGCCCATTCCAGTTCCTTCTGGATGGCTTTCTGGCGGGCCTTTTCCTGATTTTCTTCCTGCTTCAGGCGCTCGTCCTTCTGCATCAGCCAATCGGTGTAGTTGCCCTTCCACGGAATGCCGCGGCCGCGATCCAGTTCCAGAATCCACTCGGCGGCGTTGTCGAGGAAGTAGCGGTCATGCGTGACGGCCACCACGGTGCCGGCATAGCGCGCCAGGAACTGTTCCAGCCATTCCACCGATTCGGCGTCCAGATGGTTGGTGGGTTCGTCCAGCAGCAGCATGTCCGGCTTCTGCAACAGCAGGCGGCACAGCGCGACGCGGCGCTTTTCACCGCCGGAAAGCTTGCCGATGACGGCATCCCACGGCGGCAGGCGCAGCGCATCGGCGGCCACTTCCAATTGCTGTTCCAGCGTGTGCGCATCGCCGGAAGCCAGGATGGCTTCCAGCCGTTCCTGTTCCTTCGCCAGCGCATCGAAATCCGCGCCGTCCTCGGCATAGGCGGCATAGACCTTGTCCAGTGCGGCCTGGGCTTGAAGCACTTCGCCCACGCCTTCTTCCACCGCTTCGCGCACGGTCTGTTCCGGATCAAGCTGCGGTTCCTGCGGCAGATAACCGACCTTGATGCCCGGCTGCGGGCGGGCTTCGCCTTCGAAATCCTTGTCCACGCCGGCCATGATCTTCAGCACCGTGGATTTGCCCGCGCCATTGAGGCCGAGCAGGCCGATCTTCGCGCCGGGGAAGAAGGAGAGGGAAATATCCTTGATGATCTGGCGCTTCGGCGGGACGATCTTCGACACGCCGTTCATGGTGTAGATGTATTGGGACATGGGCTACCTGCGGGTGGACGCGATCCACGGCCTTGCGATCATCCTGATCGGGCCGGGAAGGGTGAGGGAAAGTCGCCCATTATCGGGCAAAAGGCGTTGGCGCTGCCAGCAAGTCGGCGGCCTTGCCGCCTGTCCAATAAGCAAGTCGGCGGCTTTGCCGCCTGTAAGGAGTGAGTCGGCGCGCGTTGCGCGCCTGTCAGTAAAAGCAGAGCAGCGCCTGCTTCTACTCACTCCTTGCAGCGCCGAAGGCGCGACTCACAGCCCGCGCAGCGGGCGACTTACTCACTTGCAGCCCGCGCAGCGGGCGACTCACGGAGTTACTGGAACACCGAAACCCGCTGCGCCTGCGGCTTCACCAGCGTTGGCGTCACCGGAGCGGGCTTGGCGTTTCTGCCTTTTTTCTTCGCGGCGGCGGCAGCTTCGCTGGTCAGCGTTTGGGTGTCCTTGCAGGCGAAGGTTTCGGCAAACGGAGTGAAGTTCGCCAGCGGGCCGTTGACGCGGAACGGCGCAGGGGCGTGGACGTCGATGCGCGAGAGCAGTTGCAGTTCGGTGTCCTGATAGTTGCGCCGCCAACCCTGCGCGTAGGCCAGGAAGAAACGCTGCGCCGGTGTCTGCCCGCCGATCTTCGCGGCGGCATCGGGCTTGGTTTGCTGGAAGGCATCCCAGGCGATCTGCACACCCGCCAGATCGGCGATGTTTTCGGCCAGCGTGAGGCGACCGCTCACCGGCACCTGGCCCAGCACCTTGTAGGCGTCGTACTGGATTTCCAGCGCTTGGGTGCGGGTGGTGAAGGCGTCCTTGTCGGCCGGTTGCCACCAGGTTTCCAGGCGGCCCTGCGCATCGAAGCCGCTGCCGATGACATCGAAGCCGTGGAACAGTTCGTGTGCGATCAGCGTGCCCAGCCCGCCGTAATTGACGGCGGCATCGGCGGCGGGATCGAACAGCGGTGCCTGCACGATGCCCGCAGGCACCACGAGCTGGTTGCGTGCCGGGTCGTAATACAGATTCACGGCCTGCGGCGGCTGCGGCCATTGCCAATCCTCGCGTGGCTTGCCCGCAGCGGCCATGTGCAGTTTGCGCAGCCACACCGTGGTGGCGAGCACCTTGTCGCCATACACACCCTTGGAAAGATCAAGGCCCGCGTAGCTAAGCATGGTGGCCGGGCCACCGAGTTTCACATCCAGTGCATCGAGTTTGGCGAGCGCTGCCACGCGCGCTTGGCTTGCGAGCCAGGGCGCGGTTTCAAGACGGGTGCGCAATGTGGCACGCAGTGCATCGATCATGGCCTGCGCGGCCTCGCGCCGGGCCTGCGGGAATTCGCTGGAAAGGTAATGCTGGCCCAGTGCCTGCGGCAGCAGCGTATCCACCGTGCCCAGCACGCGCCGCCAGCGCGGCATCGGTTCCTGCGAGCCGCGCAGCGTGCGCAGGTACATCGCTTCATGCGCCTGCACGAATCCGCTGGAAAGGTAAGGCGCCAGCGTGTGCGCGGCATGGAATTTCAGGTAGGCGCGCCATTGATCCGGCGGCAGGCTCACGATCAGACCATCGGCCTCCCTGAAGAACGTCTCGTGCGCCAGCGACAGCGAAGCCAGCTTCGGAATGCCCTGTCGCTTCAGATAATCCGCCCACTTCAGGTTCGGAAAACGCTTGGCCAGTTCCTTCACCCCGATGGGGCGCCAGGAATTGTTCGGATCGCGCAGTTGCAGCAGGGTGAGCGAGGCGCGCGCCAGTTGCGTTTCCACTTTCAGCACCGTGGCCGAATCCGCTGCCGGGTTCTGGCTGCCGGTGAGCGTGAGCAGGCGTTCCACATAGCCGCGATACGCCTTCATCAGGTTCTTCGTGGCCTCGTCCTCACGCAGGTAATAGTCGCGATCCGGCATTCCCAGGCCGCCCTGGTTGGCGTAGAGGATGCGGATGGAAGGGTCGTTCAGATCGTCGTTGAGGCCGAAATCGAACAGCGCCGGAATGCCGCGCATGTGCAGATCGGCCAGCGCCGGGGCGATGTCCTTGGGCTTTTTGATCTGGTCGATGCGCGCCAGCAGCGGCTGCAAGGGCGCAATGCCCGCCGCCTCGATCGCAGCTTCATCCATGCCTGCGCCGTACAGCCAGCCCAGTGCGCGCACTGCGGCATCGGCATCGGCGGCCACGGGCGTTTCCATCAGCCCGCGTTGCCGCAGCAGCGATTGCAGGCCCATTTCCTCGAACGTGCCCCAACTGGCGAAACCTCCGGGAATCGGATTGGCCTTCAGCCAGCCGCCGTTGGCGTGCTGGTAGAAATCCACGCAGGCACCGGTCGCAGGTTCCAGATTGCGCGCATCCAGGCTCACGATGGGCGTCTGTGCGAAGGCGGGGGTGGTGGCAAGCAGCAGGAGACAAGCAGTGCGGGTGAGGCTGGGCATGGGAAAGTTCAGTGTCCGGAGCGGATGGGAATGCCCGGAATTCTAGCAGGCTGTTGAGAAACAGCCTGATAACGCGGGCCACGGATAGCCCGCTCGAAAATCGAGCGCGCAAGCGCTTGATTTTTGGAGAACGTGGGCAAGCTTTGCTTGTACCGTTCGATTGAGAAATGCACAGGATGTGCATTTCTCAACAACCTGCTAGCAGGCTGTTGAGAAACAGCCTGATAACGCGGGCCACGGATAGCCCGCTCGAAAATCGAGCGCCCAAGCGCTTGATTTTTGGAGAACGTGGGCACGCTTTGCTTGTACCGTTCGATTGAGAAAAGCACAGGATGTGCATTCCTCAACAACCTGCTAGAGCATCCGGGAGTTGCCCATTTCCTTGGCCGACGCGCGACTTGCACATGGTCTGCGTCAAGGTTACGACCCGTCGGCGGGTATAGAATCCAGCCCTGTCGGTTCATATTGGCGAGCTTTTCCGTCTATCGACGTGCGCAAATCCCGCAAAGGATCAAGCCATGAAACCTTCCTGCTTTCTCCAATCGAAAACCAGGCGCGCCTGTGCCATCCATACTCGCACTCGGCCTGCTGCCGTTTTGCGCCTTGCCGACACGGCCCGCATCGAACCCGGCCACAGCGCCGTGGATCGATCCGGCCCGTGGTAGCGAGGGTTGGGTCGTGGAAGTCATGCCCGACGATACGGCGGCGTGTACTGGTTCACCTTCGGATGATGCAGGAAACCCGCGCTGGCTCATCTCCGCATGCGCCCATCATTCACGGGGAAGACGGCGACAAGGTTGTCTATAGTGTGCTGCTTGCAGGTCATGGCGGGCGTTTCGGGCCGAACTACCGACGGACGATGTGATTCTGGAAAACGTCGGCACCGCCGAATTTCCTTCGATTGCGATAATGGCCGGATTTCATTCGACGCCTACGGCAAGGCCCGCAGTTATCCGATGATTCGCCTCTCCCGCACCATGGGTGCCGGTTGCGGCCCATTGCACGGCGTTCCTGGCCAGCCGGTGCAGCCTTATGCCGGCACCAGCCGCAGTTGGTTCGATCCGGACAAGGCTGGCCAGGTATTCACGCTGCAATGGCAGGCCGATGGATCGGCGTTCCTGTTCTGGTTCACTTACGATCCTGCGGGAAATCCATTCTGGATATCGGGCACGGGTCGGCAGGAAGAAGGCCGCCTGGTATTCGGGGAATTGATATCGGTACGGGGTGGGCGTTTTGGCGAGGACTATCCACCCGATCAACCCGAAATGCCGCCCTGGGGCCGGATGGAACTGGAACTCACCTGTGACAGCGGCACGGCCCTGTACGAGGCCACGGCGGCAGGTTTTGGCTCAGGCAGTTTCAATCTGCTGCCGATGACCGGGCTGGCCAAACCGGCGTGCCCGTGGGTGACGCCGAAGGGTTGACCACGATTTGTACGATCTGGAATGGACGGAATTGCCCGTGCCACCGGATGCCGTGGATCGAGATGGCTCCTTCCATCGCCAATGATGGCACCGTGATTGCCTTGAAACGCCTGTCGTCCGCGCAGGGTTATGCGACGCAGGTATTGCGTTTCCCGCCAGGTGCTTCCGAATGGGAGGCCGTATCGCCGCTCAATCTGTTGGCCAATACGCTCAATCCAACCCTCATTTCCCCGGATGCCAGCAAAATCTACGCGCAGCGGGAAGTTTTCGCCGCCGGAATGCCATTGGCGACGTCGATCGAAGTCTGGGGCGATGTCCCCGGCTGGATGCCGTTGCCGAATACGCTCGAATCAAACTGGCACCGCTGTACGGTCGTCCGATGGCCAGTGGCTGGTGGGCACGGGTCGCGAGGCCGACAGCACGTTCGGTTTTGCATGGAAATGGAGTGCCGAAACCGGGCAGGTGAGGTTGCCTGCCACCGAGCAGATGCGCATCAATGCGCCGCTGGGGATATCCAACGATGGCGCACGTATCGTTGGGGAATCGAATCAGATGGTCGAGGAGATACCCGGGGAGGGCGAGATCGAGATCGAACACGCTCCGCCGCCTTCACCCATGCCGGTAGCCATCGAGTGGATCGATGGACAGCCTCCCGGATGGGTCTTGACTCCCGGCCAGACCGGCCCATTCCCCACGAGTGAAATCTTCGATTGCGATGCGGACTGCCGCCTGATCAGCGGTACGGGCCGCCCGTCGGTCGAAGCCGTGCCGCCGGAAGGGTTCACCGAGGCGTGGTATCGATGCCGAACGGTGGGTCTGTCCACATCGAGAAGCCTGTGGTGGAACTCGACGAACCCGATGTGCAGCGCCTTGTTTCCAATATCCATGTCGCTGGTGGCGAGGCAACCATCGCGGCTGGTTTCTACGCCATCCTGGAGGGTGGCGTCCTGATCATCGAAAGCGATGGCTGGCTGTGGACACAGAACACCGGCCTGGTCGATCTGCACACTGTGTTGGAGGACGAATACGGTTTCAGCCAGGTGGGAATCCCGCTTTGCGGATGCCATCTCCAGGGATGGCCGTGCCCTTCTCGTGGGAGATGGCGACCGCGACGGAAAGCATGCCGTGCTGCGCCTGATTCCCAAGGCAGCCCACTGACGGCAGTGCCATCAACCCTGGCGATGCGGGCACCGCGCCCGCATCGCGCAAGGTGCCGCACGGAACCGTTTTCAGTCATCGAGTAAACTGCAGTTTCATCTGGCGAAGCATCGGCGGCTTTCGATGCTTCGGTTTGCGTTCTGCTCTGCCCTGCTGGAGTTTCCCCATGCGCCGCCTTCCGCTCGCCCTTGCCTTGGTCATCGCCTGCCAGCCGCTTTCCGCTCCCGATGCACTGGCCGCTCCACCTGCCGGGACGAAAGCTTCGCAGCGCACCACGTGGCTGGTGTGGTTCGAGGAAGCGCCGCTGGCTTCGTTCCGTGGTGTCGAGCGATCCGGAGCTGGCCGCCTGGCTGGCTTGAAGGCCACCAGCCCGGAAGTCACCGGCGTGCGACGCCTGGATGTGAATTCGACGGCGAGCCGCGCCTACCGCACGGCACTCACCGATCTGCGCACCGAACGCCTGCGCGAAGGCACGCGCCGCATTGGCCGTGCGCTGGAGCCGGTGTTCACCTACGAGAACACCGCGAACGGCGTGGCGCTGGAATTGACGCAGGACGAAGCCCGCGCCCTGGCGTCGGTGCCGGGCGTGGTGAAGGTGGAGCCGGATTTCGTGCGCTGGCCGGTCACCGATGCCGGCCCGCAATGGATTCGTGCCGATGCGATCTGGAGCGCCCCGACAGCCAGCGGCGGCAATCGCGGCGAAGGCATCGTGGTCGGCATCATCGACACCGGCATCAATTCCAAGCATCCGGCGTTCGACGACAGCGGCACGGGTTTTTCCATCACCAATCCGCGTGCCGTGAAATACGGCAAATGCATCGAGGCTTCGCCGCCTGCCACGCTCCGCTGCAACAACAAGCTGATCGGCGTGTACGATTTCACCACCGGCGCGGACGATGACGAAACCAACGATGGCAACGATGTTGCCGGGCATGGCACGCACGTTTCCGCCACCGCTGCCGGTGTGCCGCTGCGGCGCAATTTCAGCGATGGCATCCACGATCTTTCCGGCGTTGCCCCGCGCGCCAATCTGATGTCCTACAAGGCCTGCGAGGAAGAAGCAGGTTGCAAGGGAAGCTGGCTGCTGGCGGCGATCAACCAGGCCGTGGCCGATGGCGTGGATGTCATCAACTATTCGCTGGGTGGTTCGGCCTACGATCCGTGGGCGGATGCGACCAGCGGTTCGGACATGCTCAACATGCTGGCAGCGCGCGAGGCGGGCGTGGTGGTGGTGGCCGCTGCCGGCAACGACGGGCCTGACCCGGGTACGGCCAATGCGCCCGGCACCGCGCCCTGGGTGATTTCCGTGGCTGCCGTCAGCCATGACCGAGGCGAGGTCAATACGCTCACGCTTTCCGGCGGCGATACCGCCCCGCCGGGCGGCGGTGTGGTCAAGGGTGCCAGCGCCACCATGATGAGCAGCGGCACGCGGCCCATCGTTTATGCGGGCAATCACGGCTCGGCACTGTGCGCCGCAGGCAACGACGTGGATGCGCTGCCGCCCAGCACCAGCACCATGCCGCCTTCGTGGTCCGCGAATACCTTCAACGGGCAGATCGTGGTATGCGATCGCGGCACCTATGCGCGCGTCGTCAAGGGCCTGAACGTGAAGAGCGCGGGCGGCGGCGGCATGGTGCTGGTGAATCAGCCCGCCGAAGGGGAGGGCGTGGTTCCCGATGCGCACCAGTTGGCTGCCACCCATCTGGGTTACGCCAATGGCGCGGCACTGAAGCAGTGGCTTTCCAGCGGCAGTGGGCACCAGGCTTCCATCGGCGCGTCGAGCCTTGGTCGGCTGCCAGCCTATGGTGACATCCTTGCCGATTTCAGTGGCCGTGGCCCGGTCGAAGGCAACTGGCTCAAGCCGAATCTGGCCGCGCCCGGTGTCAACATCCTCGCCGCTGCGTCCGGCAGCACCAACAGCTTTGCCTACATGAGCGGCACATCGATGGCCACGCCGCACGTCACCGGCGCGGTGGCGTTGCTGCGCAAGGCGCATCCGGGGTGGGGCCCGGCGGAAGTGGAAAGCGCACTGCAAACCACCGCGCGCCCCAGCGTGCGCCTGCCCGATGCCGCCACGCCTGCGGGCGTGCTGGATCAGGGCGCGGGCACCATCGATCTTGCCAAGGCCACAAAAGCCGCGCTCATGTTCCCGGTGACCACCAACCAGTTTTGCCGTGCCGGGCGGACAGCGAACATTGTCTTCCCGATGGGCCACTACTGCCGGAACCAGAGCGGGGATCCCATCGCGCAAGCCAATCTCAATCTTCCGGCGCTGGTGAATGCCTCGTGCTTCGACGCCAGCACCTTCCGCAGCCAATGCACGTTTGCCCGCAGCGTGAAGGACATGGTCGGCGGCGGAACCTGGCGCGTGGATGCGACCGGCGTGCCCGGCATAACGGCCAATGTTTCCGAGTTCACCCTGGCGGCCAATGCCAGCCAGGACATCACATTCACCTTCGCACCCGCGCAAGGCCAGTACGCCTACAACGAATGGGTACAAGGCTACGTGCTGCTGAAGGACGTGGCAGGCGTGAAGCCGGAGGTGTCGATTCCGGTGGCGATCAAGGTTTCGCCGGGCACTGTGCCCGAGGTCATCGGCATTGGCGGCGAAGCGGATATCGGTGCGCCGCTGCCCCCGCCGATGATCGGCATTCAGGATGGCGGCTGGCACACGGTATCGCTGGAAGATCTCGTGGCTTTGCCGGATCTGCGTCTGGCAGGCACCGATCTGGTTCGTCCCGTCATCGCCGCGCCTTCAGTGCCGCAGGATTCGACCAGCGATGATCCCTTCGATGGCCTCATCGAGAACAAAACCGTGTTCTGGCTGACTGCGCCCGCAGCAGGCGAATACCGGCTGCGGGCCGATGCGTTTTCCAGTACAGCGACCGATGTCGATCTGTTCACGGGAACGCCCGGCGCCAGTTCCTCGCCGAACGAAGACGATGAACTGTGCCGTTCCGTCTCGCCCACCGACGAGGAAAGCTGCGATACCACCGTTACCGCCACGACGGGGCAGCGCTTCTGGGTGGTGGTGCAAAACTGGGATGCTTCCGCCGCCGGTACGGACGCCATCAATCTGTCCACTGCACTCGTGCCGCTTGCGCCCGGCAATGGCACCCTGTTTGCCGCAGGGCCGGGCAGCACCGCTGCGGGCGAACCGTTCGATCTGCGTCTGGCGTGGGACGATGCCACCTTCGCGCCCGGCGAATTCCGCTGGGGCCATCTGCTGATCGGTTCGGGCGCAGGCGACGAGCGCCGCGCCGATGTTGGCAAGGTGCTGGTGAAGATCAGGAGGAGCGGCACCCATATGGGCCCCAACATCGCCCGCGCCCTCGCACCGGGCGATGCGAATACGCTCCGCTTCCGCCTTGGCCCGAACCAGACCCACGAAAGGCTCTACATCGACGTGCCGCCAGGTGCCATCGCCATGGACGTGCAGTTGCGCGGGGCTTCCGGCAACACCGATCTCTACCTCTCGCACATCGCGACGCCCAACGGCCCGCTCGTTTCTGCCGCACCTTCCATCGCGCAGGCCGTGGCGAAAAGCGAAAGCGCTGGATCGAATGAGGACATCACCCTTTCCGGCACGGCGCTGACCTCCGGACGCTGGTACGTGACGCCGGTGAACAAGACCGCAGCATCCGCGGATCTGGCACTCACCGTGCAGATCGCCTACGGCTCCAATCGCCCGGCCACGAAGATGGGGCCGTGGGTTGATCCGGCCGTGGTACAGGGCAGTTCCGGCTTGTACCTGCATTCGGGGGAAAGTGTGTGGGTAAACATCTTCCACACCTTCCTCGAAGACGGCTCGCCGACGTGGTACCAGGCGGTAGAACAGCGCCCGGAGAACAGCTCCCGCCACTGGAACTTCACCTTCAACCGCTACACCTGGAATGGTTCGAATCAGATCGAATCGGGGGTGGGCCGGGGTCAGCTCGTGCTGACCGGGGCAACCAGTGCCGTATTCAACTGGACGCTGTTCGGGCAATCCGGTTCCACCCGGCTCGTCAATGCCGACACGGGGGCGTGCAGTGGCATTTCCGGTACGCGCGTGGATGGCGTGTGGATCGGGCCGCCGCCGAACTACAGCATTGCCCGCGTGGCCGGAGTGGAAACCCATACGGCCTACGCTTACGACGGGCTTGGCGAGCCGCGCTGGCTGCGCGCCAGTTACCAGGGCACGCTCACGGCGAATCAGAGCCGCGATCTGGTGGTGCAGCAACTCAACAGCGGCCCGTGCCCCACCTGCACCTGGCGCGTGGCGACGGCACACGATGTCGGGGCGCTGAAACGGCACTTCGGCAATGCGGAAAACGGCCAGTTCGCGCTGGATGTTTCCTATGTGGAACCACTGTCGGGCGAGTGGTCGGTGGATGCCCAGGTGTTCCGCATCACCGATCCGATTCCCTGTACGCAATGACACCTCGGAAATGGATGTCCACAGCAAATTCCCGCGCAAGCAGACGACCATCTTCGCCGTGATGTCCCAGCTCGCCGCCGAACATTCGGCGGTGAACCTGGGGCAGGGCTTCCCGGATTTTCCGGTCCCGCAGTTTTTGCAGGAAGCACTGGTAAAGGCCATGCGCGAAGGCCGCAACCAGTACGCACCGATGCACGGCATCGCCCCGTTGCGCGAGCAGATCGCCGCCAAGATCGCCGCGCTCTACGGTGCGAACGTGGATGCGGAACGGGAAATCACGGTCACCAGCGGCGCGACCGAAGCGCTGTTCGCCGCGATCCATGCAGTGGCGCGTGCGGGCGATGAAGTGGTGGTGCTCGATCCGTGCTACGACTGTTACGCACCGGCCATCGAACTGGCCGGTGCGCGTGCCGTGCATGTGCCGATGGCGAGGGCTGAAGACGGCGTGTTCTACGTCGATTGGCAGCGCGTGAAGGATGCCTTCACGGCACGCACGCGGCTTCTGATCGTCAACACGCCAGGCAACCCGACGGGTGCGGTGTTCTCGCGCGAAGACATGGACACATTGGCCGATGTGCTGCGCGATACCGAGGTGCTGCTGATTTCAGATGAAGTGTACGAGCACATCGTCTTCGATGGCCAGATGCACCACAGCGTGTTGCGCCATGCCGAGCTTGCCCAGCGCAGCTTCGTGATTTCCTCCTTCGGAAAGACCTATCACTGCACCGGCTGGAAGCTCGGCTATGCCATCGCCCCGGCGGCACTCACCGCGGATTTCCGGCAGGTGCACCAGTTCCTGACCTTCTGCGCCTTCAACCCGGCGCAATGGGCGCTGGCGGAAATGATGGAGCATCATCCCGAACACGCGCTGGAACTGCCCGCGTTCTACCAGCAAAAACGCGACCGTTTCGTGCAGTTGCTGGCCGATACGAGGTTCACGTTGCCAAAGGTGCAGGGTGCGTATTTCCAGTTGGCCGATTACTCCGCGCTCGTGCCGGAAGTGGGCGACCTGTCGGATGTGGAGTTCGCTCGCTGGCTCACCATCGAGAAAGGCGTCACCGGCATTCCCTTGTCTCCCTTCTACGAAAGCCCGCCGCAAAACCAGCGCCTGATCCGCTTCTGCTTCGCCAAGGCCGACGCGACGCAGTTGGCCGCTGCAGAGCGCTTGCGTGGGCTGTGATGTTCCTTCGCCCCGCGCGAGCGGGGAGACGGAACGGCAAGCTCGCACTTCTTTTCCCACAGAGAAAATCATGTCTCTCGACGAACAACAGATACGAACCCGCCTTTCTTCCGTGATCGACCCGAACACCGGCGTCGATCTGGTCACGGGCGGCGCGGTGCGCGGCATCGGCATCGACGGCGGCAAGGTGGCGGTGGAATTGGTGCTGGGCTATCCGGCAGCAAGCTGGCATGACGCGCTGGCGGAAATTGCCGAGGCGGCGTTGAAGGCCGATCCGGCGATCCTGGGTGCGAGCGTTTCCGTCTCCTCGAAGATCGCCTCGCATCAGGTGCAGAAGAATCTTTCGCCACTGCCGGGCGTGAAGAACATCATCGCCGTGGCCTCGGGCAAGGGCGGCGTCGGCAAATCCACCACCGCCGTGAATCTGGCGTTGGCGCTGGCTGCCGAAGGCGCGAAGGTCGGCGTTCTGGATGCGGACATCTACGGCCCCAGCATTCCCCGGATGCTTGGCCTTTCCGGCAAGCCCGATACGGTGGATGGCAAGCGCATCGTGCCCAAGCGCGGCCATGGTCTGGAGGCCATGTCGATCGGCCTTTTGATCGATGAGGACACGCCGATGATCTGGCGCGGCCCGATGGTGACCCAGGCGCTGCAACAACTGTTCTCCGAAACCGCGTGGGGCGATCTGGATTACCTCGTCATCGATCTGCCGCCGGGAACCGGCGACATTCACCTCTCGATGTGCCAGCGCGTGCCCGTGTCCGGTGCCATCGTCGTCACCACGCCGCAGGACATCGCACTGCTGGATGCGAAGAAGGCGCTCAAGATGTTCGAGAAGGTGGAAGTGCCGGTGCTGGGCATCGTGGAGAACATGGCGATCCATGTTTGCTCGAACTGCGGCCACGCCGAACACATCTTCGGCCACGGCGGAGGGCAGCGCATGTCCGAGCAATACAACGTGCCGCTGCTGGGTTCGCTGCCGCTGGACATTTCCATCCGCGAACAGGCCGATGGCGGCGCGCCTACCGTCGCTGCGAAGCCGGATTCCGCCGCCGCCGCCGCCTACCGCGACATTGCCCGGAAGACGGCCGCCCGGCTCTCGCTGCGGGCGCGCAACAAGGCCATCGCGTTTCCGAAGGTGATGGCGCAGTGAGCGCAAGTCGCCCGCTGCGCGGGCTGCGAGCCGCGCCTTCGGCGCTGTGAGGAGTCAGTAAAAGCAGGCGTCGCTTTGCTTTTGCTGACAGGCGCGCATCGCGCGCCGACTCACTCCTCACAGGCGGCGCAGCCGCCGACTCACCGCATCAATAAAGCACCCGCGTCCGCAACGTCCCGGGAATCGCCGCCAGCGCTTCGCGCAGTTCGGCGGTTTGCTGCGCCGGCGTATCCACATCGATGACGACATAGCCGATCACAGGATCGGTTTGCAGGTACTGGCCGCTGATGTTGACGTTGGCACGCGAGAAGATCTCGTTGATCCGGGACAACATGCCCGGCACGTTGCGGTGGATGTGCAGGATGCGGCGGTTGCCCGGATGTTCGGGCAGGGAAACTTCCGGGAAGTTCACGGCGGAAAGGGTCGAACCGTTGTCGCTGTAGCGCACCAGCTTGGAGGCCACTTCCACGCCGATGTTCTCCTGCGCCTCGCACGTGCTGCCGCCGATGTGCGGGGTGAGGATCACGTTGTCCATGCCCATCAGCGGGGAAACGAAGGGATCCTCGTTGCCCTTGGGTTCCACCGGGAACACATCCACCGCCGCGCCGCCGATGTGGCCCTGTCGCAGCGCATCGGCCAGCGCCTGAATATCCACCACGGTGCCGCGCGAGGCGTTCAGCAGGATCGCGCCTTTCTTCATCTTCGCCAGTTGCAAGGCTGCGATCATGTTCTTCGTCGCTGCGGTTTCCGGAACGTGCAAGGTCACGATGTCCGCGCGTTCCAGCAATTCATCCAGCGCTGCGGCCGCACGCGCATTGCCGAGCGCGAGCTTGGTTTCGATGTCGTGGTAGAGCACGTGCATGCCGAGGGATTCGGCCAGTACGCCGATCTGTGTACCGATGTGGCCGTAGCCGACCACGCCCAGCGTCTTGCCGCGCACCTCATAGCTGCCCGTTGCCGATTTGTTCCAGCCGCCGCGATGGCATTGCGCGCTTTTTTCCGGCACGCGCCGCATCAGCAGGATGGCCTCGGCCAGCACCAGTTCCGCCACGCTGCGGGTATTGGAGTAGGGCGCATTGAATACCGGAATGCCCTGCGCCTTGGCCGCGTTCAGATCCACCTGATTCGTGCCGATGCAGAAACAGCCGATGCCGATGAGGCGCTTGGCGTGTTCCAGCACTTCCGCGGTGAGCTGCGTGCGCGAACGGATGCCGATGAAATGCGCCTCGGCAATGCGGCGCTTGAGTTCGTCTTCCGGCAGGGAGGTATCGTGTTGTTCGATCTGGCTGTAACCGGCGGATTTCAGCGCATTCACCGCCGTGGCGCTGATGCCTTCGAGCAACAGGATGCGGATGTCCTGCTTGGGAAACGAGGTTTTTTTCATGGCCGGACGATGACGGACGGGGGAGCGGACTATGCCAGAATCCGGAGTGGATTGCGGCGGTGCAGCATGATTTTTGTGGGAATGGCTTGCGCCAGAATCATTGGTATTGGTGATGAAGATGTCCATCGCCACGGCTGGCGGCTCTAATAAGTCCCAAATCAAAGATCCAGCACCAACTTCCCGCCCCTGCTGCCGGAGCAGCAGATCATCATGGTCTTGCCGGAGGCGCGTTCGGCGGGCGTGAGCCATGAATCGCGGTGGTCGGGTTCGCCTTCCAGCACGGGGGTTTCGCAGGTGCCGCAGGTGCCTTCCTCGCAGGAGTAATCCACGCTCACACCGGCATCGAGCAGCACGTTGAGGATGGTCTTGCCTTCGGGGATGTGGAAGCTGCGGCGGCTGCGGGCCAGTTCCACGGTGTAGCCGCCTTGCGTGGCGGCTTCATGTGCGGCGGAAAAGTATTCGACGTGGACGAAACTTTGCGGACGATCCGCCGTGGCTTTCAGGAAGGCCGCGAGCATCGGCGCGGGGCCGCAGCAGTACAGGTGTGCATCGGGTGATGCGGTGGCGACGGTGGCCGCCATGTGCGGCGGCAGGCCTGCATGTTCGTCGTTGAAGTGCAGGTGTACGCGGCCAGGATTGGAGGTTTCCAGTGCGAGCAGTTCGGAAAGATAGGCCGCCTTGTTGCGACTGCGCGCGGCGTAGAACAGTTGCCACGGTTGGCCGATGCGTTCCAGCCGCTGGATCATGCAGTACAGCGGCGTGATGCCGATGCCGCCGGCAATGAGCAGCACCTCCGATGCGTCTTCCACCAGCGCGAAGTTGTTGCGCGGGCCAGTGGCTTCGAGGGTATCGCCCGGCTGCAGGCGCGTGTGCACGAAGGCCGAGCCGCCACGGCCATCGGCTTCCCTGTTCACCGAGATCACGTAGCGGTGCCGCTCGATGGGATCGTTCAC
>JAWLAV010000019.1:0-24017 GCA_041395225.1 Lysobacteraceae bacterium | reverse complement strand
ACAGGTAGTCCACCGAAGCCGCGCCGATTTCTTCCGGGTTGGTCATGGCTTTCTGGCTGATGTCCATCGTGAGTTGTTGCCAATCCTGCGCGGCTTTGGCGAGCGGGGCGACGAACTGGGCCAGTTCCGCGTTGCCGGTGTGTTCGGTGCAGAAGGCCACGATCATGCGCAGGAATTGCTTGAGGCCCGCGCCATGCGTGCCGATGGTCTTGCGCGCCAGAAGGTCGATGGCCTGGATGCCGGTGGTGCCTTCGTAGATGGTGGTGATGCGAACATCGCGCGCCACTTGCTCGATGCCGGTTTCCACGATGTAGCCATGGCCGCCGAAGCATTGCTGCGCATGGTAGGCGCACTCCACGCCCCATTCGGTGAGGCAGCCCTTGATGATCGGGGTGAGGAAGGAAAGCAGTTCGTCCGCTTCCCGGCGTGCGGATTCATCCGGTGAGCGTTCGATGATGTCCAGCAAGGTGGAGCCGTGCAGGGCGAGCGCGCGGCCGCCTTCGGTCAACGCCTTGCAGGTGAGCAACATGCGGCGCACGTCCGGGTGGACGATGATCGGGTCGGCGGGTTTGTCCGGGCGCTTGGGGCCGGAGAGCGAACGCATCTGGAGGCGTTCCCTGGAGTACGCCAGGGCGTTCTGGTAGGCCAGATCCGCCAGCGCCATGCCCTGAATGCCCACGCCCAGGCGCGCGGAATTCATCATCGTGAACATGGCGGCCAGGCCGCGGTTGGGCTGGCCGATGAGGTAGCCCTGCGCGCCGTCGAAGTTCATCACGCAGGTGGAGGAGGCGTGGATGCCCATCTTGTGTTCGATGGAGGCGCAGTGCACGGCGTTGCGTTCGCCCATCGCACCGTCGCGGCCCACCTTGTTCTTCGGCACGATGAACAAGGAAATGCCCTTGGTGCCGGCCGGCGCATCCGGCAGGCGGGCAAGCACCAGATGCACGATGTTTTCGGTGAGGTCGTGTTCGCCGGCGGAAATGAAGATCTTGGTGCCAAAGATCGCAAAGCTGCCGTCCACATTCGGCTCGGCGCGGGTCTTCAGGATGCCCAGGTCGGAGCCGCAGTGCGGTTCGGTCAGGCACATGGTGCCGGTCCAGCGGCCTTCGACGATGGGCTTCAGGAAGGCGTCCTGCTGCCACGGCTCGCCGTGCTGCTTGAGCGCCTCCACCGCCCCGTGCGAGAGCAGCGGGAACATCGACCAGCTCAGGTTGCCGGCATCGAGCATTTCCTTCAACGCCGAGCCGATGGATTCGGGCAAGTGCTGGCCGCCGAATTGCTCCGGCGCGGTCAGGCCGTTCCAGCCGCCTTCGACCCATTGTTCGTAGGCCGCCTTGAAGCCCTTGGCCGTGGTCACCGCGCCGGTTTCCCTGTCGTGGTGGCAGCCCTCGGCATCGCCGCTGGCGTTCAGCGGCGCCAGCACCTGTTCGACGAACTTCGCGCCTTCGTCCAGCACCGCGTCAAACAGTTCCCGATTCAGCGCGTCGCCGCCGGACAGGGTGGCGTACAGCGTTTCGACGCTGAGCACGTCATAGAGCGTGAAACGGATTTCGTCGAGCGGGGCTTTGTAGCTGGACATGGAAAGGCTCCGTTGTTCGTTGCAGGAATGGAATGAGGTTCAGCGCAGCACGCCGGGCAAGCCGGGCACGGGCCAGAGTTGGCCTTCGAATTTAAGGGAATCCCGACGCTTGTCCGGCGCGCTGCTTTCCAGATCCCCGCGAAGTTCGTAGCGCACACTGCGGCCATCGGCGAGCGCGGCGGCCATGTGCGTTTGGGCGGAGATGGAAGGGGAAAAGCTGAACTCCTCGATGTCCGCGCCCTGCGGGCTGATGATGAGGTTCGGCGCGCGATCCAGCGTGGCGGCGACTTCGCCTTCGATCAGGAATTGCGCCTTGATCGCGGAAATGGTGTGCGGCACGTTGCTGAAGTTCTGCATCCGCAGATTCAATTTCCAGCCGCCGTTGCCTTCCAGGATGGACAGTTCCTGCACGCTGGCGCTGGGCGGATACACGCGCTTGGGCGGGCCGCCGCTGCACGCCGCAAGGCAGGCGGCCAGGATGAGGCACAGCAGGGCGGCGCGGCGTGAGGCGGGCATCGGGATTCTCCATGCTTCTGCGTATGTTCGCCGACCATCATAGCCGAGGCTGCCCGACAGGGATTTCCCGATGGGAGGTGCGGTGAAGAATGTGGAAAAATGTTGATTGGTTCACATTTTCTGTTCAGGGAATGGTCATGACAGGTTAGACTCGGGCCGTGATCGCATCCGCCAAGCCAGTGCTGGTGTCTCTCGTAATGATCGCTGCGTATGTCGCGCTGGCGAAGGTGGCGATGCTGTTCTCAGGTTCCGAATCGGGTGTGAGCCTGATCTGGCCGTCCACCGGGATTCTTTATGCCGGAATGCTCAAGTTCGGCTGGCGCTGGTGGCCGGTGGCAGCATTGGCGGTACTTGCTTCGCACCTGCTGGTTGCACCGGTGCCGCTTGCCTTCCTGCCGTGGTCGATCTTCGGCAATGTGATGAGCGGGATGGTCGGCAGCATCTTCGTGCGGCGGGTGTATCCCTCCGCCGTGGATCGCTTCGACATCGCTGCCGGTGCGAGCCTGCTTTCCGGCGGCACCCTGCTGGCGGCGACCGGTGCATTGCTGGGTTGCACCGGAATGGTGGTGGCGGGCATGTCCAGGGTGGATTCGATGGCATTCGATGCGCTGCGCTGGGCTGCGGGGGATCTGTTCGGCACCATCGCCATCACGCCGACCACATTGATGATACTCAACGCACGGCAGGAGGAACGCACGCCGCGCCTGCAGAACCTGCGCTATGGCGGCAAGGTGGAACGCTCCCTCTGGGTGGTGCTGATGGTTGCGGCACTGGCGGGCATCGCGATGCTTTCCGGCAATCAAGAAAGCTACGCGCTGGCGACGGTGAGCCTGCCGCTGGCACTGATGATCTGGGCCGCCGTACGCCTGCCGCCGCGCGTGACGACGTTCGCGAATGCCGTGATCTCGCTGTTGATGGCCACGGCTGTGAGCCTGGGTTTCGCCGGTTTCAAGCCGCCCACGCGCGCCGTGGACGCGGCCATACTTGCGGCCTTCCTGTGCGTGATCGCGTTGACGCCGCTGACGCTGGCGATGGGCATTCATCAGGCCCGCACCACGGCACTGCGCCTGCTGCGGCGCGCCACGTCCGATCTGCTCACCGGCACGCTCAACCGCAGCGCCTTCGAGCACGAAGTGCGGCAACTGGCCAAGACGCACGAAGGCGAGCAGATGGCGCTGGTGTATCTGGATCTGGATCGCTTCCGCCTGATCAATGACGGTTTTTCGCACAGCGTGGGCGATGAACTGATCGCTGCAGTGGCGGGGGTGTTGCAGGCGCGGTTGAAACCGGACGAGAAACTGGCGCGCATCGGCGGTGATGAATTTGCCGCATTGCTGCGCCACGTGAATCCGGATGAGGCGCTGGCCCGCGCCCGCGAACTGTGCGAGGCGGTCGCTTCATACCGTTTCATGGCCGAAAGCCACGTGGCTTCGACCACGGCCAGCGGTGGGCTGGTGCCGTTCGCTTCAGGGGAAATGGAGTTCGGTGCGTTGCTGGCGCAAGCCGATACCGCCTGCTTCGCCGCCAAGGAGCGCGGCGGCAATCGGGTGGAACGGGTGGAGCCGGGTGATACCGGCGTGGTGCGGGAGCGCACCGATTCCATGCGCCTGGCACTGCGGCTTTCCAACGCGCTGGAACACGATTACTTCCAGTTGCATTGCCAGACGATCGCGCCCTTTCGGCAGGATGCGGGCGCGACGCGGCATTTCGAGGTGCTTTTGCGGATGCGCGAACCGGGCAGCGTCGAACCGCTGCTGCCCGCCCAGTTCATCAGCGCCGCCGAACGCTTCGGCATGGGCGTGCGGCTGGATCGGCACGTGGTGGAAAAGACGCTGCGCTGGTTCGACCGCCATCCAGACCGCGCCGCGCAGGTGGGGCTGTGCTCCATCAACCTTTCCGCCGCCTCCATCGACGATGAACGCTTCCTCGAGTTTTTGAGCGCACGCCTGCGCCGCTCCACGCTGGCCCCGCACCAGATCTGTTTCGAGTTGACCGAAACCAGCGCGCTGGGCGATCTGGGCCGGGCCCAGCAATTCATCGCCGCCGTGCGCAACCTCGGCTGTCGCTTCGCGCTGGACGATTTCGGCACCGGCTTCTGTTCTTTCGGTTACCTGCGCTCGCTGGACGTGGATTTCTTCAAGATCGACGGCAGCTTCGTGCGCGAGATCGACACCTCCCCGCTTTCCTACGCCATCGTCCGTTCCATCGCCGACATAGGCCGGGTGATGCGCAAGCGCACCATCGCCGAATGCTGCGAAACCGAGGGCATTCGCCAGCGTCTGGCCGATCTGGGCGTGGATTATTGTCAGGGCTACGCGATTTCCTGGCCCATGGACATCGAGCACTATTTCGGCGGCGCGGTGCGAGCAGCGGTGGCTTGAGTGCCCTGATTGGCGATGACCCGCCTGCGGTTGTTGCGGAGCTTCCGCGATGGGTGATTCTTGAAAGCGAAGCGCCGGATGAGGGGCGTTTCACGAATCCCCAATCCCGAATTCCCGAAGTGGTGGCACACCATCGCAACGCGATGTCCCTGCGGCGTGCATGAGCCAACGAAAACGGGCTGGCGTGTTGCGCCTGCCCGTGTGGTTGTCGATCAAAATCAGGCTTACTGCTCGGGCGCGGTTATGGCATCGGCCACGAAGACCAGCGTGCGGCCATCGTCGGTGCCGCGCAGGCGCAGGTCGGCCGTGTCGATGAGCCGTTCCAGTGGTTGCTGGAGCCAGGCCAGGTACTCCGCTTCCACATCGCTGGCAACTCCATCGCAGTACATCCTCGTGACCGCCGCCGGGCCGATGTGGAGCCTGTCGCCCTTCACCGAATAGGGGCCGGAATAGGAATTGCAGCCATCACGACCCCCGGCTCTGCCTTCGGCAAATACCAAGGTCACGCCACTGGCGGCGGCATGTTCCTGCAATGCACCGCCGCCGTCGGCTTCGACCAGTTTCCAGTGCGTGCCTGCGTAAATGTCCGCGGAGGTTGCCGTGGTGCTGGAAGCGGATGAAGCGTTTCCGGTGGCCGCTTCCTGCGGCGTGGCTGCACATGCGGCGAGGATCGCCGCCGAAAGTGAGATAAGCAGGGCGCGCATCGTCTTACTTCTTGGAGATGAGGCCCCAGATTACCAGCAGGATCACGGCACCCACCACCGCGCCGATGAAACCTGCGCTTTGACCGGCCTGATACAGGCCCAGCGCCTGGCCACCATAGGTAGCCGCCAGCGAGCCGCCGATGCCCAGCAGGATGGTCATGATCCAGCCGAGCGAATCCTTGCCAGGCTTGATGAAGCGTGCAACGAGGCCGACGATCAGGCCGATGAAGATGGTGTAAAGAATCGACATGGCAGCAACTCCTTCAGTGCATTGGAAAAACGGAAAGGATCAGCAGCAACCATGGTCGCCGAACTTGCCTTCGCCTGCCACCACGCCGACACCCTGGGTGAGGCCGCGCTCACCGGCATGGTAGTGCTCCACGATCACCTGCGCCACGGCGGCGGTGAGGCGCTTGCCGGTGGGAATGTGCAGGAATTCGTTCGGCCCGTGCGCATTGGAATGTGGGCCGAGCAAGCCGGTAATCATGAACTGCGCACCGGGGAACTTTTCGCCGAGCATTCCCATGAACGGAATCGTGCCGCCTTCGCCCATGAACATCGCAGGTTTGCCGAACTGCGACTGTGACGCGTGATTGATGGCGTGATCCAGCCAGCCCGCGAGCGGTGGTGCATTCCAGCCGGTGGAGGATTTTTCCAGCGAGAACTCCACCTTTGCGCCATGCGGCGGGTTTTCCAGCAGCAGCTGGGTGAGAATCTGCCCTGCGGTTTCGCCATCCAGCGTGGGTGGCAGGCGCAGCGAGAGCTTCACCGCGGTATGCGGACGCAACACGTTGCCTGCGCTGGAAAGCGATGGCATTCCATCCACGCCCGTCACCGAGAGTGCAGGACGCCAAGTGCGGTTGAGTACCAGTTCGGTCAGATCCGGATTCATCGGCACCATGCCGGACAGCAGCGGGAACTTGTCGAACACCTCGTTGCCCAGCACCTTCGCCACCTTGTTGGCTTGGTGCAGGCGTTCGTCCGGAATCTCCACATGCAACCCCTGCGGCAGGATGCGACCGGACGTCTCATCCTCCAACCGCGAGAGCAGGGTGCGCAGGATGCGGAAGCTGGAAGGAACGATGCCCGACGCATCGCCGGAGTGCACGCCTTCGCTCAGCACCGACACTTTCAGGTTGCCGCCCGCCAATCCGCGCAATGAGGTGGTGCACCAGAGCTGGTCATAGTTGCCGCAGCCCGAATCAAGGCAGATGACGAGCGAAGGTTTGCCGATGCGCTGCGCCAGATGATCCACATAAGCAGGAAGATCGTAGCTGCCCGATTCCTCGCAGGCTTCGATCAGCACCACGCAGCGGCGATGCGGCAAGCCCTGATCCTTCAATGCCTTGATCGCGCACAGCGAGCCGAAGATGGCGTAACCATCGTCCGCGCCGCCGCGCCCGTACAGCTTGTCGCCCTTGATGACCGGCTTCCAGGGGCCCAGATCGTCGGCCCAGCCGGTCATTTCCGGCTGTTTGTCCAGATGCCCGTACAGCAGCACCACGTCGTCGCTGGCAGCCTCCGTGCCTGGGATGTCGATGTAGATCAGCGGCGTGCGGTTCGGCAGGCGCACCACCTCCAGCGTCATGCCGGGAATGTTCTGCGCGCGCGCCCAGTTCTCCATCAGCGCCACGGCGGCGTCCATGTAGCCGTGCGCCACCCAGTCCGCATCGAACATCGGGGATTTGTTCGGAATCCTGATGTATTCCACCAGTTGCGGAACGATTTCATCGTCCCATTTCTGCGAGGCGTAGTGCGCGATCCGTGCGGTGTCCATGCGTATCCCAGTGTGAAGGCAGTGGCGCATTGTAGCCCCGTGCGCAGATCGACCCAGCATGTCAGCCCAGCATGAAGCCCAGGTTGCGGTGGGTGCCGATGTAGCCGCCGGTAGCCGGGCCGAACACCGGATTCGGCCCGGCCAGGCTCGGCAGGATCAGATCCAGATTCGATTCGGAAACACCGAACCAGCGCGCCAGCGTGGCGGCGTACTGGTCGGTGGCGAGCCTGGGAATGATCTGGCCCCAGCCGGCGTCGTCGTCGCCGCCGGAAAGCAGGCCCGGCAGTTCGCCGTAGATGTCCCCGCCCCGCACGGCATCGCCGACGACGAAGTGTTCCCCGCCCCAGCCGTGGTCGCTGCCGTCGCCGTTGGCGGTCATGGTGCGGCCGAAATCCGAGGCGGTGAACGTGGTCACGCGATCGGATACGCCCAGTTCCACGGTGAGGTCGTAGAACATCTTCAGCGCCAGCGACAGTGCCCGCATTAGGTCGCCGTGGTCGCTTTCCAGACGGTCGTGGAAATCGAAACCGCCGATGGAAACGTAGAACACCTGCCGGCGCTGGCCGAGCGTGCCGCTGGCGGCGATCAGCCGGGCCACCATGCGCAGTTGCGCGATCAGGCCGTTGAAGCCGCCGACGATGCTGCCGTTGCCGCTTTCGAATCCACCGGGAACCGGCGTGATGAAGGCCGGCACCGCGTCTATCGCGGCACGCACCTGGCCGTAGAGATCGATCGAACGGCGCTGGATGCCGGCCACGGCGCGTTCCAGCACATGGCCCTGGGAATGGTTCAGCAGCGCATCGATCGCCGCGCGGCGCGAGGCGTGGTAATCGCCGTAGTAGCCCTGCCGCTCCACCGGGCCGTTCGTGCCCACGCTGTAGGGCTGCACCGTGGTACCGGTCTGGAACACGTTCTGCCCGGCCAGCGACAGGCTCATCGGTAGTTGCTGGTTGGCGTTCTGCGATTGCAGCAGATCGGCGATGCGCCCGCCCCAGCCGATTTTTTCCGTCGCATCCGGGCGCGAGGTCTGCCAGAACACGGCCTGATCCGAATGCGAGAACAGTTGCGGCGGCACGTCCACGAGGCCGGCCTGGTACGTGGCGCGCGTGACCGGCTCGATCAGCGTACCCACGTTGGCGACCACGGCACAGCGCCCGGTGGCGAACAGCGAGGCGATTTCCGGCATCGAAGGATGCAGCGCGTACTGGCGTCCACCCGGCTGCGATGTGGCCGGATTCAGGTGCGTGGCCGTCGTCAGCGAGGCCAGCGGCAGCGCCAGGTTCGGGCGCACGGATTGGTAGATCGCGTGGGTCGCCGTATCGCGCGGAATCACCGTGTTGACGTTGTCGTTGCCGCCGTTGAGGAAGACGCACAACAGCGCCTTGTAGTCGCTGCCGAAGGCGATGGCCGAATCGTCCAGCGCGGCGGCCTGCGCCAGGCGAAGCTGGCCGAACTGCGAGAACAGGCTGGCGCCGCCGAGCGAGGCCAGCAGGGTGCGGGAGAGGAGTTCGCGGCGCTTCATCATTTCTGCACCATGTACTCGGGCGAGGTCATGATCAGGTGCACCGCGCCCCAGGTGCGCTCGCGCCCGCCGGCATCGTTCGCGCCCATCCACGGAATCTGGTTGAGGTGAGCCACCAGCACGCCGCGCATGTGCGTGGACATCTGCCCGTTCATCAGCAGCACGTCGAGCGTATCCAGCAGATCGTCCGGGTTCGCCGCCAGCGGCTGGAACGGGCGGAAATCGAGCAGGATGCGGCAGACCTGCCACTGGATGCAGTCGTTTTCCGGATCCTGCGCCCATGGCGAATCGACGTGCTCGCGCTCGGTCTGGTTCCAGAAGCGGTTGGCCGTCGTGGTGACGAGGGTTTCGTTGACGATCTGGGTTTCCGGCGCATACAGCCCGGCCGCTGTCACTTCGCCGGGCAACTGGTAATCGGGCTGGAAGAAGTTGAACACCGAACGCGCGCGGTTGGGTGCCTGGCCGAAGTCGAATTCCGGGTTCCAGTCGCTGAAGCGGCTGTTGATCGAAATCGCCGAGAAGGCGCGCCACAGATGGCTCTGGCGCAGCAGCGGCTCGCGCACCTTGCCGAAGCTGGTGGGCCGGAGCAGATGCCCGGTACGGGCTTCCGGATCGAGCAGGATGGCGCGCACCAGCGCCGCCAGATCGCCGCGAACGCCCGCGCCGTTGTCGTTGAATACCGCCGTCATCCGCGCGATGTAGGCCGGCGTCGGATTGCTGGTGACCAGGTGCTGGATCAGCCGGCGCGAGACGAACGGGCCGACGTTCGGATGGTTGGCGATGTTGTCCAGCGCGAACGCCATGTTGGATTCGGGCGTGCCGCCGGGCGGGCGCGGCACGTTGCCGAGCAGGACATCGTTGTCCGGGTCGCTATCCGGCTCGACGTGGTGGAAATCGGCGAAGGCGCGCATCGGCATCGACCAGCCGACCGCGATCGGCCAGCCGACGTCGCACCACTCGAAACCGGTGCAGTTGCCGTAGTTCCAGCCGGTGAAGATGTGCGCGAAGGTCTTGACGTTGTACTGCGTGTACGAAGGCACCGGCACGCCGTTTTCCAGAACCGGCGTGCCGTCGGGGTTCAGCAGCACCAGCCCGATGGAGAACAGTTGCAGGATTTCCCGCGCGTAGTTCTCGTCCGGGCGGATGGTTCCGGTGGCATCCGGCGGGCGGTTCTCGCGCATGGAAAGGTAATTGCCCATGGCCGGGGCCAGCGTCACCGCCTCCAGCAGATCGCGATAGGTGGCGAAGGCACGCTGGATCAGCGTGTCGTAGAAATATCCGGTCGCATACGGGGAGTGGATCGCATCGCTGGCCTCGGAGACGACGAAGATCTGGCTCAGCGCGAAGGCCACGCGCTGGCGCAACTGGTCGGGCGCGACGACGGCGTTTTGCCACCAGGCTTCCAGCCGGGCGTTGTTGTACACCGGCTCGCCGAGGCCGTCGATGTAGTCCAGGTACGGCACCAGATAAGTAGCAGGTTCAGCCAGTTGTTCGTCGATCCACGCGCCGTAGCCGATGTCGCGCACATGGGCGATATCGGCGAGCGTGGGGCCGAACGTGGCTTGCGTCAGGAAGCGCGCGGCTTCCGCATCGTTCGACGGGATGAGCGGCAGCGGATCGAAACCGTCCTTGAAGATGGCATCGGCGGCCAGGCACGGAGCAGCCATCGCCATCGCGGCCAGCAGCGCCAGCGTCGAACGTACCCGGGGAAGTCGCGCGGCCATGGGGCGTTCCGTAGGAGGAATGGCCGCACGCTAACGTCCCAATCACGGGAAATCAGCATGTCATCGCCATCGGGGCGATGAGTGGCGGCGATGTGCGGAAAAGCGGGGTGCCGTCTTGCTAGGATGCCCGCATGTCCAGCGATGCCGAAGCACCCGTCCTGATCCTGCCGGTACACGAAACCCGCCGCGTGCGCTGGCGCAACGGGCGGGGCTGGACGCGCGAAATCCTGCGCGTGCCGCAGGGCGAAGGCGAGGATTTCGATTTCCGCCTTTCCATCGCCGACATCGGAGAGGATTCGCTGTTCTCGCTGTTTCCCGGCTGCGATCGCGCGATGGCGCTGCTGGCGGGCGAGGGCGTGGAGCTTTCCTTCGCCGATGGCCGTCGCGAACGCCTGGAACCGCCGCATGGGCGTGCATTTCAGCGGTGATGAAGTGGTGACTTCCCGTTTGCTCAACGGCCCGGTGCAGGATTTCAATGCGATCTGGAAGCGTGATCGGCTCGATGGAAAACTGCTGCACCGCCCGCTCGTGGGCTCGATGGTGTTCCTGCCTGAACGCGGCGTGCAGTGGTGCCTGCATGTGCTGGCAGGCAGTGTGAACATGCGTGGCCTGGACATGCATGGCAGTGCAGGCAATGCCGTGCTGGGACGCGAAGACAGCGCATGGCTGCGCCCGAATGCTTCCAACCAGCGCGTAGTAATTGAAGGCGGGGCGGAAATCCTGCTGTTGCGACTGGAAGATCGCCCTCTTTGAGTGAAAGCAGCTGTCTTGATGCAGGCAGGCTTATGCGGGAGCGGATCCGCCCGCAAGCAGTTTCCGGATTGCGTTGGCATTTGTCGTGGGTAAACCCGCCCCCGCAAAAGCCTGCTTTCACGGAACTGGTCGCCCCTTGCTGACAGTTGCTTCAACGGGAGTTGCTGGTTTGTCAGCAGCCCATACCCTCCACCCGCTATAATTGCGCGCTTCCTTCCCGCGGAGCCGCACATGCTGCGCATCCTGGCCGAAGCACTCACCTACGACGACGTTTCGCTCGTCCCGGCCCATTCAAGCGTCCTGCCCAAGGATGTTTCCCTCGAAACCCGGTTCACGCGCGGCCTGCGCCTGAAACTGCCCATCGTCTCCGCCGCGATGGATACCGTCACCGAAGCGCGCCTGGCCATTGCGATGGCGCAACAGGGGGGCATCGGGATCATCCACAAGAACCTCACCGTGGAGCAGCAGGCCGCAGAAGTGGCGAAGGTGAAAAAGTTCGAGGCGGGCGTCATCAAGGATCCCTTCACCGTCGGCCCGGATACCACCATCGGCGAAGTGCTCAAGCTCACTCGCGCCCGCAACATCTCCGGTGTGCCGGTGGTGGATGGCAACCAACTCGTCGGCATCGTCACCGGCCGCGACATGCGCTTCGAGAAGAAACTGGACGATCCGGTACGCCACATCATGACCCGCAAGGAACGCCTGGTCACGGTGCGTGAAGGCGCGAGCGACGCCGAGGTGCTGGAGCTTCTGCACAAGCACCGCATCGAGAAAGTGCTGGTGGTGAACGATGATTTCGCCTTGTGCGGCCTCGTCACCGTGAAGGACATCCAGAAAAAGACCGACAACCCGAACGCGGCCAAGGATGCTTCAAGCCGCCTGGTCGTCGGCGCGGCAGTCGGTGTGGGCGGGGATACCGATGCGCGCGTGGCGGCATTGGTGGAAGCGGGCGTGGACGTCATCATCGTGGATACCGCGCACGGACCACTCGCAAGGCGTGCTGGATCGCGTGGCGTGGGTGAAGAAGAACTGCCCGCAGTTGCAGGTGATCGGCGGCAACATCGTCACCGGCGATGCCGCACTGGCGCTGATGGATGCAGGCGCGGATGCAGTGAAGGTGGGCGTCGGGCCCGGTTCCATCTGCACCACGCGCATGGTGGCCGGTGTCGGCGTGCCACAAGTCACCGCGATTTCGATGGTGGCCGAAGCCTTGCAGGGCCGCATCCCGCTCATCGCCGATGGCGGTGTGCGCTATTCCGGCGATCTGGGCAAGGCCATTGCCGCAGGCGCTTCCACCGTGATGATCGGTGGCCTGTTCGCGGGCACCGAAGAAGCACCGGGCGAAGTGGAACTGTTCCAGGGCCGCAGTTACAAGAGCTATCGCGGCATGGGGTCGCTGGGCGCGATGGAGAAAGGCAGCAAGGATCGCTACTTCCAGGATTCTTCCGACGCGGACAAGCTCGTGCCCGAAGGCATCGAAGGCCGCGTACCGTATCGCGGCCCGGTTGGTGGCATCGTCCATCAACTCATCGGCGGCCTGCGCGCCACGATGGGTTACGTGGGCTGCGCCACCATCGAGGACATGCAGAAAAAGCCCGTGTTCGTGAAGATCACTGGTGCAGGGCAGCGCGAAAGCCACGTGCACGACGTGCAGATCACGAAGGAACCGCCGAATTACCGGATGGGATAAGGCCGGGATTCGATTCGGGATTCGAGAGAAGCCCGCCGTATCCCCGTCAGGTCGCGACAATCCGCTTTTGCGAATCCCCAATCTCCGATCCCGAATCCCATGTCCAACATCCACACCGACAAAATCCTCATTCTCGATTTCGGCTCGCAATACACCCAACTCATCGCCCGCCGCATCCGCGAGATCGGCGTGTATTGCGAAATCTGGGCCTGGGATCACGACCCCGCGCAGATCGCAGCCTTCGCACCGAAAGGCATCGTCCTTTCCGGCGGCCCTGAATCCACCACGGAAGAAAACTCCCCGCGCGCACCGCAACAGGTGTTCGATGCTGGCGTTCCGCTGCTGGGCATCTGCTACGGAATGCAGACGATGGCGGCGCAGTTGGGTGGCCTGACGGTGGCAGGGCACGAACGCGAATTCGGTTATGCAGAAGTGGAAGTGGATGCGCCCTGCGCCCTGCTCGAAGGCATCCACGATCAAGCCGGGAACCCGCCGAAACTCGATGTGTGGATGAGCCACGGGGATCGCGTGGAGGAAGTGCCACGCGGCTTTCGCATCACTGCGTCCACATCCACCGTTCCCATCGTGGCGATGGCGAACGATGAAAAGCACTGGTACGGCCTGCAATTCCACCCGGAAGTCACCCACACCAAGCAAGGCCAGGCATTGCTGGAACGCTTCGTCGTGGAACTGTGCGGCTGCGAAACCCTCTGGACAGCCGCCCACATCATCGAAGACCAGATCGCGCGGGTGCGCGAACAGGTGGGAACGGACGAAGTGATCCTCGGCCTCTCCGGCGGTGTGGATTCCTCCGTCGTCGCGGCACTGCTGCACAAGGCCATTGGCACGCAACTCACCTGCGTCTTCGTCGATACCGGCCTTTTGCGCTGGCAGGAAGGCGATCAGGTCATGGCGATGATGGCGGACAACCTCGGCGTGAAGGTGATCCGCGTCAACGCGGCCGACCGCTACTTCACCGCGCTGCAAGGCGTGGCCGATCCGGAAGCCAAGCGCAAGATCATCGGCAACCTGTTCGTGGACATCTTCGAGGAAGAATCGGCCAAGCTCACCAACGCCAAATGGCTGGCCCAAGGCACCATCTACCCGGACGTAATCGAATCCGCTGGCAGCAAGACCGGCAAGGCTCACGTCATCAAGAGCCACCACAACGTTGGCGGCCTGCCCGCGCACATGAAGCTGCGCCTCGTGGAACCGCTGCGAGAACTGTTCAAGGATGAAGTACGCCGCCTCGGCGTGGAACTTGGCCTTCCGCGCGAAATGGTCTATCGCCACCCGTTCCCCGGCCCCGGCCTGGGCGTTCGCATCCTCGGCGAAGTGAAACCCGAATACGCGCAACTGCTCGCCAAAGCCGACGCCATCTTCATCGAAGAACTGCGCAACGCAGGCTGGTACGACAAAACCTCGCAAGCCTTCGCCGTCTTCCTCCCCGTGAAATCCGTCGGCGTCGTCGGCGACGCCCGCGCCTACGAATGGGTCATCGCCCTGCGCGCCGTGGAAACCATCGACTTCATGACCGCGCATTGGGCCGAACTTCCATATGAACTGCTCGGCACCGTGAGCAACCGCATCATCAACGAACTGCGCGGCGTTTCCCGCGTGGTCTATGACATTTCCGGCAAGCCGCCTGCTACGATCGAGTGGGAGTGATTCAGCGGCCTGACATCGGCTGGCTACTGATAGTGCCAGAACATACTTAATCCCGTGTCAATGCGTGCTTTTTTCGATTTCATCTGGCGCTATCTGCAATCTTTGGCATCGCCAAGCACTGTTTTTTCATGGCATTGATGAATGGCATTGATTGCTTCGATGTCATGGAGATGCGTCGCATGCGGGGCGCTGCGACTCCTCAAGCTCTCAGAACGTCGGGGCAGTCGATCCGCAGATGGAACTGTTGACTGTGACCTCAGCCCGCTACGACTTCCTGATTGGAGGGAGGTCCGAATCGGAAGCTCGATGCCGTGACACCACCCATGAAACCTTGCTCATGATAGACAACGCTCATGTCCTCCAGCTCAGCCGCGCCGACTGCCACCATGAGTGGCAGCAGGTGCTCTTCGCGAGGATGGGCTTGACGCGCGTTCGGCGCTTGCTCCCAATCCAGCAACGCCTGCGAGCGTTCTTCGGGTGGCAGAGCCAACGCTTCCTGAAGCCAGCAGTCGAAAGTCTCGGATACCTGAGCCGCTGCCGGGCCAAAAGCTCGTAGGTTGTGGTAGCTCAGGCCACTGCCTACGATGAGGACGCCTTCGTCACGCAGTGGTGCCAGCGCCTTGCCCAAAGCGATATGAGTGAGTGGATCGAGCCCCCTGAGCAAGGATAGCTGGATGGTCGGCACGTCAGCATTGGGATACGCCACAACCATGGGCGCATACATGCCATGGTCGTAGCCGCGCGTGGCATCCAGAGAGACCGGCAGATTCGCCGCATGCAACAGATCGGACACGCGTTGTGCGAGTGCGGGGTCGCCCGCCGACGCATACCGGATGTGGTACGTATGCTCAGGAAATCCGCCGTAGTCATAGATCATCGCGGGATGCGGGTGCGACTGCACCGTGAACACCGGTGCTTCCCAGTGAGCTGACACCATGAGGATGGCACGGGGCTTGCGACCCGCATCCTCTGTCATGCGTCGGAGCGACGTAGTCAACTGCGCGTACGGGCCTTCCTTCATGCCATCCATCCACGGCCACGGGCCACCACCGTGGGAAATGTAGAAGGTGGGAAGCCTGTTCGCAGAGGTGTGCGTTGTCATGCCAGATCCAATCTTGTAATGGAGGTGCTCAGGCAGCATCTGGGGTGACGATATGGGCTTTGATTGTGTTCACGTCCATGCCGAAGCCGAACGGCACCTCGACCTCGTGCCGATTGAAGACTTGGTCGTAGAACTTGAACACCAGCATCAGATCGGCGCTTTCCTGTTCGCTTGCCATGTCAGTACCCGACCGTGAAACGCTGCTGTACGTGGGCGGCCTTTTCCAACTCATCGACCAGTGCTATCGCGAAGTCCTCGAAGGAGATGCTGCTGCCCGAATCGTTCGATAGCAATTGATCTTTGCCCAGGCGGAACTTGCCGGTGCGCTCGCCCGGAATGAACAGGGCCGAAGGAGAGATGAAGGTCCAGTCGAGATCGCTCACGCTGGCGCGCAGCAGATTCAGGAATTCGGCGCCCTTCGCGGCCTCGGCCTTGTAGGCGGCGGGGAAGTCCGGCTGGTCGATCAAGCGCTTGCCCGGAGCGATTTCCAGGCTGCCTGCGCCGCCGACCACGAGGTAGCGCTTGAGGCCGGAGGCGCGCACTGCGTCGATCAGTGTTTGAGCGTCGCTGGCCGTGAAGTGCACCGAACTCACCACGGCATCGTGGCCGCGCAGCGCTTGTGCCAAGGCGTCCTTGTCGAACACGTTGGCCTTGACGGCGGTGACGCCAGGCAGTGCTGCGATCTTCTCGGGGCTGCGCGCAATACCGGTCACGGTATGGCCGCGATCTGAGAGTTCCTTGAGGATGCGCGAACCTGCTGCGCCAGATGCACCAATGAGAGCTACTTTGGACATATTCTTCCCCAGTTTCGTGACTTTAAGGTCTATTATCTAGACTAGTCTATTTGCGAGACTAAAGAGCTGCAAGAAGTCATCGGGACGTGATCTGGTCACATGCAGATGACCTTTAGATCCCCACATCGATCAGCGAGAAAACCATGGCATCCAGTGTGTCGATCACCTTTGAGCAGCCTTGTCCGATCCGCGACGTCCTGGACCGCATCGGAGATCAGTGGAGTTTGCTCGTGCTGGAGGCGCTGGAGCCTGAGACCAAGCGCTTCAATATCCTGATGCGTGAACTGGGCGATATTTCCAAGCAGATGCTCTCGCGCACACTGCGCAAGCTGGAGCAGGATGGGTATGTGCACCGCACGGTGTTCGCGGAGGTGCCGCCGCGCGTCGAATACAAGCTCACGCCTCAGGGGCGCTCATTCCTCACGCCCATGAAGAGCCTGGTTGCATGGGCAAACAAGCACCACGCAGGCATCGTGACTGCAAGGAGTCGATTCATGAAAGGCGTGTCTGCCTGAGGCTCAAGAACCGGGCGACTCGCGGGGTGCTGACTCGAAACGATCCAACTCTTCATCAGGTGCTCGCCGTCATGTGCTTTTATCCAAGGACGGACGCCTTCTGCGAGCCGCTGCTACCGGCGCGGTCGAATCCGAATTGCGGGTCACATGATCGAGGTGGGTACGATGCGACGAGGTCGTGGCCAGTGCAGGTTCCCGGCAATCACCGTGGTGGATTTCCCGCCCGTCCAGATCGTTCCGTCGGCATCGATGCGTACCGAAAGCCGGGCATCGAAACCGATCTCGCGTCCCTGGCTCACTTCATAGCCACGTGCGAGCGGGCCATCGGGTTCGCGTTGTGCGATCACGGCGGCGATCAAGCCGTTCGCCGCGCCGGAGGCCGGGTCTTCGACGATGCCTGCGCCTGCGCCAAATGCGCGCACCGCCACGCCTTCGCCTTCGCGTGCGAACACGGCAAGGCCCATTGAATCGCTGCGTTGGGCGATGGTGGCCAGCGCTTCGTGCGAAGGCCGCGAAGCCCGCAGTTGCGCGACATCCGCGAATTCGGCGATCCACCAGCGCCGCCCGCCATCCACCAGCGAAAGCCCGAGCTTTCCGGGCACGAACGGGGCCAGCAGCGCATCCAGCATCGCGCGATCCTGTGCATCACCTGGAAGAATCCGTGCAGGCGGCGATTGCACCAGCAGTATGCGATCTTCGCCAGCGCCCTCCACGCGCACGGGCAGCAGACCTGCGCCGCATTCCTGCACCAGCACACCATCGCGCGGCGAGCACAAGCCCGCCTCCAGCGCGGCGTGCGCGCTGCCCACGCTGGGGTGGCCTGCGAAGGGGATTTCCCTGGAAGGCGTGAAGATGCGTACACGGTAATCGGCTTGCGGCGTGGTGGGCGGCAGCAGGAAGGTGGTTTCCACCAGATTCGTCCAGCGTGCGATGGCCTGCATCTGCGCATCGTCGAAACCTTCGCCATCGACAACCACGCCCAGCGGGTTGCCGCCGGTGCGTGCGGCGGGGAAAACGTCCAGTTGCAGGTAGCGGGTGTGCGGCATGGCGATGGGCTGAAGTGGGGGATGCGAGGTTGTAGAAGCGAGATTGTAGAAGCGGCGCGGTTACCATTCCGCCTTTCCGTTCCCGGTGCCTTGCCCATGCAGCTTTCCGCCACTCTGATTCTGGTCGCCGTTACTTCCATCATTTCCATTCTGGCGTGGAAGAACACGCGCCTGATCGAACAACTGATCCTGTGGCCGCCGGCGATTGCGCGGCGCGGCGAGTATTGGCGGCTGCTGACGCATGGCTTCATCCATGCGGATGGAATGCACCTCATCTTCAACATGGTGACGCTGTATTCGTTCGGCATCGGCATGGAAGTGGTGTTCCGCCGCATCGGCCTGCCGTGGCCGTGGGGTTACGTCGGGTTTTACCTGTCCGCGATCGTCGTTGCGATCCTGCCGACCTACCTGAGCAACCGGAACAATCCGCAGTACCGAAGCCTTGGCGCTTCGGGCGCGGTATCGGCGGTGCTGTTCGCTTCGATCCTGTTCGATCCGTGGCGGATGCTGTTGCTGTTCTTCATTCCGATGCCCGCCATCGTGTTCGCAGCGGCCTACGTGGCCTACAGCATCTGGATGGACAAGAAGGGCGGGGACAACATCAACCACAGCGCGCATCTGTGGGGCGCGGCTTATGGCGTGCTGTTCACGCTGGTGCTGGAACCCAAGGTGCTGTCGTTGTTCTGGCACCGGCTGCTGAACCCGAACTGGTGAGGGCGGTTATCCTTCATCCTCCTACAAGGCTGGATCGGCAGGCACATGGCTGAAGGCAAACAACGCGGCGGCTGCGCGAAGATCATTGCACTTGGCGTGCTGCTGTTCGCGATCGTGGCTGCGTTCACGGGTTGGCGGGTGCATCGGGATTACCTGCGTTTTGCCGATACGGAGCTTTCCATCGGTGCCGATGAACTGGTGCTGGAAGTGCGGGCTGGGGATTCCTTCGAGCGCGTGCTCTCGCGCCTGCGCAAGCTGGGCGTGCAGGATGGCCACGATCTGTACTGGAAGGGGCTGGCGTGGGAAACCGACGTGGTGCGCCGCCTGCGCGTGGGCGAATACGCGCTGCGCCACGGGCTGACGCCGCGCGGGCTGCTGGACAAACTCGAACGCGGCCTCGTGATCCAGCACAGCTTCACCATCGTGGAAGGCTGGAACTTCCGTGAGCTGCGTCTTGCGCTGGCCAAGGAACCGACACTGGAACAGACCATCACCGGCCTGCCCGATGATGAGGTGATGGCCGCGCTCGGCGTGCCGGATCAAGCTCCCGAAGGCCGCTTCCTGCCGGAGACGTATCACTTCACGCGCGGCAGCCGGGATATCGATGTGCTGCGTCGTGCCCACACTGCGCTGGAAAAGACCCTGGAACACGCCTGGGATGGGCGTACCGCCGATCTGCCACTGAAAACACCTTACGAAGCACTCACGCTGGCTTCCATCATCGAAAAGGAAACCGGGAAAGCCAGCGAGCGCCCGCGCATCGCTGGCGTATTCGTGCGGCGGTTGAAACTGGGCATGAAGTTGCAAACCGACCCCACCGTGATCTACGGCCTGGGCGAAGCCTTCAACGGCAACCTCACGCGCGCGCATCTGCAAACCGATACGCTGCACAACACGTACACGCGCTTCGGCCTGCCTCCAACGCCCATCGCCATGCCCGGCCGCGATGCGATCGAGGCTGCGCTGCATCCGGCTGCAGGCAATGAGTTGTATTTCGTGGCGCGTGGTGATGGCAGCCATGTGTTCTCCGCCACGCTCACCGAACACAACCGCGCCGTGGCCCGCTACCAGTTGCGGCGTCGCAGTGCCGCAGGCGGCACGCCATGAGCGCCTGCGGAAAACTGATCTCGCTTGAAGGCGGGGAGGGCGCGGGCAAATCCACGGCGATGTCGTATCTGGCAGAGCGCATCGCCGCGCGCGGCGTGGAACTGGTGCGCGTGCGCGAACCCGGCGGCACGCCCGCAGGCGAAGCGATCCGTGCCGTATTGCTCGATCCGCAGTTCAAGGGATTGGATGCGAACACGGAATTGCTGCTGATGTTCGCCTCGCGTGCGCAACTGGTGGCGCAGACGGTGAAACCTGCGCTGGAGCGCGGTGCGTTCGTATTGGCGGATCGTTTCACCGATGCGAGCTTCGCCTATCAGGGCGGCGGGCGCGGCATCAGTGATGACTTCATTGTGGAACTGGAACGGCGCGTGGTCGGTTTGAAGCCCGACCTCTCGCTGTTGCTGGATCTGCCGGTGGAAGCGGGCCTTGCGCGCGCGCGTGGGCGCGGGCCGGCCGATCGGATCGAAACCGAATCGGCCACCTTCTTCGAGCGTGTGCGTGCCGTCTATCGCGAACGCGCCGCGGGCGAGCCGGAGCGCTGGCGCATCATCGATGCCAGCCAACCGATCGACGCGGTACTGGTGCAGCTGGCTGCTGCACTGGACGATTTCTTCCTGCGGTGCGGCACATGAACACGCTTGCGCCGTGGCAACAACGCGCCTACTCGCAGGCGCTTGTCGCGCTCGATGGCGAGCGTTTGAGCCACGCACTGCTGGTGACCGGCGCGCAGGGTTTGGGCAAGGTGGAACTGGCGCGCACGCTGGCAAACCGTTTGTTGTGCCGACAGCCGCATGAAGGTTTCGCCTGCGGCCAGTGCCGAAGCTGCAAGCTGCTTGCCGCAGGCACACATCCTGATCTGCTCGAAGAAACCTTCGAGCTCACGGACAAGGGCGAGCCGCGCAAGGAAATCCTGATCGCGCAAGTACGAAGGCTGTGCGATGCGTTGATGCTCACGCCACAAATTGCCGCAGGGCAGGTGGCGTTGATCCATCCTGCGGATGCACTCAATCGCAACGCCGCCAATGCCTTGCTGAAAACCCTCGAAGAACCGCCCGCAGGCCGCCATCTGATCCTGATCGCAGATCGCCCAATGCGCTTGCCTGCGACGATCCGCAGCCGCTGTCAGGTGCTGCGCGTGGATCCGCCTTCGCGCGAGGAAGCCTTGGCATGGCTGGTGGCGCAAGGTATCGCACGCAACGAAGCGGAGGCTGCCTTGCAGGCCGCAGGCGGCAATCCCGGCATCGCACGGCGCTGGCTGGCCGAAGGCGGCATGGCGCTTCGAGCTTCCGTGGCGCGCGATCTTGCCGCACTGGCCAAAGGTGGAAATGGCCCGGTGGAAACGATGGATGCGTGGGCCAAGGATCGTCCTGCGCAACGCCTGGCCTTCGCCGCGATGCTGGTGCGCGAACACCTCGCCGCCGTTTCCGGCGCAGCGGGAACGGATGAACTGGTGCGCGCCGGATTGCCACAGCGCTTGCCTTCAACCAGGGCCGCTACTTGGTTCGACAACGCCAATCATGTGCGGGCCGCTCTCGAAACTTCACTTCGCCCCGACCTGCAAATTGCGGACTTGATGCGCCAATGGCAGGAACTTTCGCGCTAACATCCCGCGAATGTATGGAATCACTTTTCGCTCGGACGCCGTTCCACACGAACCGCGACAGGGGATGATGCAATGATGCCGAATGCCGGTGGTGCCGCCAGACAAGGCGTGCTTTCGATGGCGGTGAAGGACAAGAACCAGCTTTACGGGGCGTACATGCCGTTCCTGAAAGGCGGTGGCATCTTCATTCCCACGCCCAAGCGCTATGCCCTTGGCGACGAAGTGTTCGTGATGCTCACCCTCTTGGACGACAAGGAACGCCTGCCCGTGGCTGGCCGCGTAGTGTGGATCACGCCCGCCGGTGCGCAAGGCGGGCGCCCTGCCGGTATCGGCGTGCAGTTTGCCGAATCCGCGGAAGGGGAAATGGTGCGCGGCAAGATCGAGACGCATCTTGCGGGCCTGCTCAATGGCGAGAAGAACACGTTCACGATGTGATCTGCACGCGGCGGCGCATGATCGGGACTGGCGGTCGCGTGATCACACGTTGAACCGGAAGTGCAGCACATCGCCTTCCTGCACGATGTATTCCCTGCCTTCCAGCCGCAACCGGCCCGCATCGCGTGCGCCGGATTCGCCTTTGTACTTGATGAAGTCGTCATAGCCGATGGTTTCGGCGCGGATGAAGCCTTTTTCGAAGTCGGTGTGGATCACGGCGGCGGCTTGCGGGGCGGTGGCGCCTTTCTTCACCGTCCATGCGCGCACTTCCTTCACGCCTGCGGTGAAGTAGGTTTGCAGGCCGAGCAGGGCGTAAGCGCCGCGAATCACGCGGTTCAAGCCCGGCTCCTCGTAGCCCATATCGGCGAGGAACACGTTGCGGTCGGCATCGTCCAGTTGCGAGAGTTCTTCTTCGATGGCCGCGCACACCGGAACCACGACCGCGCCTTCCTTTTCGGCGCGGGCGCGCACGACGTCCAGATGCGGGTTGTTCGTGAAACCGTCCTCGCGCACGTTGGCGATGTACATCACCGGCTTCAGCGTGAGCAGGAACAGTTCGCGCAGCAGTGCTTTTTCTTCCGCATCAAGGCCCATCGAGCGCGCCGGGTGGCCTTCGTCCAGATGTGTGCGCACGCGGGCCAGCAGATCGCGGCGGACAATGGCGTCCTTGTCGCCGGTCTTGGCGGCGCGCTCGTAGCGGTTGTGTGCTTTCTCCACCGATTCCAGATCGGCCAGCGCCAGTTCCGTGTCGATGGTTTCGATGTCCGCGATGGGATCGACCTTGCCCGCGACGTGGATGATGTCGGTGTGCTCGAAACAACGCACCACGTGCGCGATGGCATCGGTTTCGCGGATGTTGGCGAGGAACTTGTTGCCAAGGCCTTCACCCTTGCTCGCGCCCGCGACCAGACCTGCGATGTCCACGAATTCCACGGCGGTGGGGATGGTTTTCTGCGGTTTGACGATCTTGCCCAGTTCATCCAGGCGTGAATCGGGTACCGGCACCACGCCGACGTTCGGATCGATCGTGCAGAACGGGAAGTTCGCCGCGGCGATCCCGGCGCGGGTGAGCGCGTTGAACAGCGTGGATTTGCCGACGTTCGGAAGGCCGACGATGCCGCATTGGATGCCCATTGTGTGTCCTTGTTGTAGAGCCGGGCTTGCCCGGCTTGGCGCGCGAAGCAGCGGAGCAAGCTCCGCTCTACGGCTTGGTGGTATGCAGTTTTTTCATCGCTTCTTCGGGCCTGCCTTCGAGCAGCAAGGGCAGCGCGGCCAGCGCTTCATCGATGCCGCGCGCGATCGCCGCGTCGTCGTCTCTGCCGGCGCGGCTCAACACCCAGGGCGTCACCTTGTCCTTGTGGCCGGGATGGCCGATGCCGATGCGCAGGCGGTGGAACTTGCCGTGGCCCAGATGCGAGAAGATGTCGCGCAGGCCGTTCTGGCCGCCGTGGCCGCCATCGAATTTCAAGCGTGCGATGCCCGGCGCGAGATCGAGTTCGTCATGCGCGATGAGCATGTTTTCCGGCGCGATCTTGAAGTAGCGCAGCGCCGCTGAAACCGATTGACCGCTGCGGTTCATGAAGGTGGAAGGTTTCAGCAGCCAGATCGAATCGCTGCCGATGGAGAGTTTCGCGGCTTTGCCGTAGAGCTTGGCTTCGTCGCGAAACTGCACGCCGTGCTGGCGCGCGAGTTCGTCCACGAAACGAAACCCGGCGTTGTGCCGGGTTCCGTCGTATTCGGCGCCGGGGTTGCCCAGGCCGACGATGAGCGAGATGAAAGCCATGCCGCTGTACAGTTCCAACGCCCGCGTGCAGTGGGCCCGCGGGCGAGGAACGCGCGATTACTTCTTCTTCGCCGGAGCAGCCTTGGCCGGAGCTGCGCCCTTGGCTGGAGCAGCGGCAGCCTTGGCAGCCTTGGTCGAAGGCACTTCGGCAGCGGCGGGGGCGGCCACTTCCTCTTCCTCGACCTTGGCTTGACGTGCGATCACGATGGCCAGATCGTGGTCGGTGCCGAGCTTGAGCGAAGGAATCGTCACGCCCTTGGGCAGCTTGACGGAGGAAAGATGGATCACGTCGCCTTCCTTCAGTTCGGCCAGATCGACCGCGATGAACTCCGGCAGATCGCCCGGCAGGCAGGAGACTTCCACTTCGTTCAGTTCGTGCGTGATGACCACGCCGCCGGTCTTGCCCGCAGGCGAGGTTTCGGCGTTGAGGAAGTGCAGCGGCACGGAGAGACGGATGGCTTCGTTCGGCATCACGCGCTGGAAATCCAGATGCATGATGCGCGGCTTGGCCGGGTGGCGCTGCATGTCGCGCAGCAACACCTGCTGCACGTCGCCATTGAGGTTCAGATCCAGGATGGAGGCGTAGAACCACTCGTGCTTGCTG
>JAWLAV010000018.1:0-26664 GCA_041395225.1 Lysobacteraceae bacterium | reverse complement strand
ATGCCGTCGTGCCACGCCGTTCTCCACGATCAACCAGCGCAGGAAGGTGTAGAAGAACAGTGCGCCTGCGGTAGTGATGATTGCGCTGCCGAGTGAATCACTGAACTTGCCGGCCTGCCCGGCCTGCCGCAGCAGCCAGCCCAGCAGCGCCAGCGGCAACGGCCACACCAGGGCGGCTGCGAGCGTGGCGAACAGCGCCTGCACGGTGTAGCGGTAGCGATCCGTGCGTACCCGCGCCAGCGGCTGCGCCAGTTCGGCCAGCCGTTCGGGCAAGCGGCGGGTACGTTGGGTCAGCACGAACAGCAGCACCAGCGCGGAAAGCGCCAGCGGCCATTGCCGTTCCAGCGCGGCGGGCAGGAGTTTCAGCGAGGTGGCGTAGCGGGATGGCTTGAACAGATCGGCCCAGCCGGAGGACAGGCGCGAGAACCACGCCGCGCCCACGCGATCGTGACTGGGGAACCACAGCAGTTCCCGATCCAGCAGTTGCGACAGCGTGGTGGCGGTGTCGTGTTGCTGGGCCAGGGCCGCTTCCAGCCCGTTCAGTGCGGAAAGGCGGGCGCGCTCGGCGGTCTTCAGCCGCGCCACAAGACCGATGCGGGCTTCCAGCAGCGGCTGCAAGGCATGTTGCGATGTGGTGACGGGCGTTTCTTCATCGCCTTGCGCGATGTTGGCGAGTGGATCGGCTGCGGCGAGCGCTGTGGCCTGTTCTTCCAGATCGATCAATCGCAACTGCACTTGCGCCAGCTTGCGCCGTGCCTGCGACAGTGCCTGGGCGATGGCGAGCGGATTTTCCAGCCGACGCCGCTCGTTCAGCAGGATCAGGCCGACGGTTTCATCCGCATCGCCCAATGCCAATCGACTCCTGGTATTGCGCAGGGTTTCGGAGGTTTCGGCAAAGCGGCTCTGGGCAGTGCGGGTCTGTTCGGCGATGCGGCGCGCATCGGCCTCGCTATCCGCCAGTTGCCGCCACAGTGCCAGATTGCGTTGCGCCTGTGCGGCCAATTCCGGATCGGTTGCTGCCTGCGCCGCCTGTGCTTCCAGCCGCGTGCCCAGTTCGCCCAGTTCCTCGTCGGTGTTCTGCGCCAGCAACGCTTCCAGTACTTCGATTTGCCGCTGCGCGAGGGTGAGATGGCGTTGCAGGGCACGCTGTTCCAGCTCCAGCCGATGGGTGCGCTCGGGCAGGGCGGCGCGTTCGGCAGAGAGCTTTTCGATCCGTGCCTGATGCTGCCGCTGCGTGGCTTGTGCAGCGAGCGATGCGATCAGCCGTTCGGTATCGGATTGCCGTGTCGTGCCGGCAGGCGCAGCGGCTTCCGCATCGCGGCGGGCCTGATCCAGTTCCTGTGCCAGAGTCGCAGGGCGTTGCAGCAGGCCATCCAGTTCGGCATCCAGCGCGTGGTTGCGGTCGGCATCATTGGCGGCGGCAGCGCGCAGTTCGGAAAGCTGTTGTGCAAGCTGCGAGGGCTGGCGGGTATCCAGCGCCTGTCGCCATTGCCGGAAGGTTTCCGCTGGATCGCGTTCCAGCCCGGATTCCAGCGTGGCGATGCGGGCAGGTTCGGCCTTGGCTTCGGAGTTGATCTTCGCGGCTTCGGCGAGGAGTTCGGTCGCCTGCGTATCGGCGGCAAGCGCGGCATCCAGTCGTTGCGTCAGTTCCGTGCGCCGGGTATCTGCCAGATCGCCTTGTGCTGCCAGGGTGCGGCGGGCCTGTTCGATGGACGGTTGCACCGAAGCAGGCACGGCGGCGTGCAACGCCGTGACGGCGAGCGCGAGCAGCAGCGGCAGGAAAATCCGGGACATGAACCACCTTCGTTGTCTCAGGGCCAAGCCGTGACTGCTTGCACCATCCAGCCGGGAAGGCTATCATGCCGCTCTTTTCCGCCGGAAAACTGCCGAATGGTTCGGTCTGGCCCGGTGACTCAGCCAATGGTGTTCCCCATGAAAGCCGACATCCACCCCAATTACAAAGCCGTGGTCTTCCAGGACGTTTCTTCCGGCTTCGCGTTCCTGACCCGCTCCACGCTCTCCGGCAAGGAGACGATCAAGTGGGAAGACGGCGAAACCTATCCGCTGGTGAAGCTGGAAGTCTCCAGCCAGTCGCACCCGTTCTACACCGGCAAGCACAAGATCGTGGATACCGGCGGTCGCGTGGACAAGTTCCGCCGTCGCTACGCTGCCAAGTAAGCAGCAGCGCAGAACGCGCTCGGCGCGTTCTACCAAGGTCGCATCCCGAACGCCGTACGTCACAGACGTGCGGCGTTTTGCTGTGCGATAATTCCCAGTTCTCGCGTGGCCCTTTTCGCGTGAATTGCGGGGGTGTCCCCGGCATTGCGAAGCGCATCTGCCAAATCGCCGCTTTCCCCGGCCACGCACTGGATTCAACGCATCTGGGAGAACCCCGTGGCTGACAAAAATGACGTCGTGCTGACCGATCCGGGCACCGAAAAAACCGCTTCCCTGCCCGTGCTGCATGGCAGCATCGGCACGCCCGCGCTGGACATCGGCAAACTCAACCGCGATACCGGCTATTTCACCTACGACCCCGGTTTCGTTTCCACCGCAAGCTGTCGCAGCGCCATCACCTACATCGACGGCGACGCTGGCGTGCTGATGTATCGCGGCTATCCGATCGAACAGCTCGCCGAGCATTCCAACTTCCTGGAAACCTCCTACCTGCTGCTCAATGGCGAACTGCCCAGCGCCGGGGAATTCAAGCAGTTCGAGCACGAAGTGACGCATCACACGATGATGCACGAGTCGCTCAAGGAGTTCCTGCACGGCTTCCGCCACGACGCACACCCGATGGCGATGCTGTGCGCCTCGGTGGCTTCGCTTTCGGCCTTCTATCACGACACGCTGGATCTGGAAGACCCCGAACAGCGCCGCCTGGCTGCCATCCGCCTGATCGCCAAGGTGCCCACGCTGGCCGCCGCCGCGTACCGCTATTCGGTCGGCTGGCCGATCCGCTACCCGCGCAACAATCTGGAATACGTGGATCGTTTCCTGCACATGATGTTCGAAGTGCCCAGCGAGCCGCTGGAGCTCAAGCCCATCGTCGCCAAGGCACTGGATCTGCTTTTCATCCTGCACGCCGACCACGAACAGAACGCTTCCACCTCCACGGTGCGGCTGGTCGGTTCCACTGGCGCCAATCCTTACGCTTCCGTCGCCGCTGGCATCGCGGCGCTGTGGGGGCCTGCACACGGTGGCGCGAACGAAGCCGTGCTCAAGATGCTGGAAGAGATCGGCGACGCGAAACACGTCGAATCTGCCGTCTCCAAGGCCAAGGACAAGAATTCCGGCTTCCGCCTGATGGGCTTCGGCCATCGCGTGTACAAGAACTTCGACCCGCGCGCCAAGATCATCCGCGAGATGACCCACAAGGTGCTGGGTGAACTGGGCGTGGACGATCCGCTGCTTGAAGTGGCGCTGAAACTGGAAGAAGCCGCACTCAAGGACGATTACTTCATCGCCAGAAAGCTCTACCCGAACGTGGATTTCTACAGCGGCATCATCTACAAGGCGCTGAAGATCCCCACCGAAATGTTCACCGTGATGTTCGCCATCGCCCGTACCGCCGGTTGGGTGTCGCACTGGCTGGAACAGCAATGCGACCCGGAAACCAAGATCGGCCGCCCGCGCCAGATCTACACCGGCCACACCTCGCGGGATTACGTGGCGAAGGACAAGCGCTGAGCGCTGTTTCATTCCACGCGAGATGAGAAAGACGCCCCGCTTTTTTGCGGGGCGTTTTTGCTGCAACCCTTCGGGCCATCGCTGCGCGATGTCAAGAACTTGCTCCGGGCAGTAATTGTTCGGAGCTTCAAACCATCACAACCCGATTCCGCCCCTTCGCCTTCGCCTTGTAAAGCGCTGCATCCGCCGCTTTCAACACCGCCTCCGGCGTGCGCAGGGTTTCATTGCGGCTGGCGCAACCTGCGCTGATGGTGACGATCACGTCCACTTCGCGTGCGGTGTTCGGGTTTTTCTTCGATGCGGGTTTCTTCGCCGATTTCACCCGAACCTTCATCGCCTCGATGCGTTCGCGCGCCCGTTCAAGTGCGGCCTGTGCGCTCTTGTGCCGGGTTGCACGGAAGACGATGCAGAACTCCTCACCGCCATAGCGGAACGCGCGGCCCTGCGCGTGGCGATGCAGGCTGTTTGCCACTTCGTGCAACACCACGTCGCCCGCCGCGTGGCCGTGGGTGTCGTTGAAGGATTTGAAATGGTCGATGTCGATCATCGCCAGTGCGTACTGGCCGGAAAGCCGCGCCAGGGTTTCATCCAGTGCACGGCGATTCGGCAGGCCGGTGAGTGGATCGATGAAGGCCATGCGATAGCTGGCATGAAGAATCGCCATCAGCATGAACATGCCACTTGCGGCGAACCACGCCGTGGCGTTGTGGTGTTGCACACAACCGATGGCGGCAGGCAGCAGCGCGAATGCCAGCCCGGCATCCATCGGCTGGCGCTGCCGGAACCAGCGCACCCCGGCCAAGATTGCCGCCAGCAGGATCAGCAGTGCCGCACCCGATGCAGGCATCAAGCCAAACAACGGCGCAGCGGCAAGATCACGCAACGGTTCGAACACATGCGATGGGGCGCGCAACACGATGCCGACCAGCGCTGCGATCACCCCGACGAACACCGCGTGTCGGCGCGACAACAACCGCGCTTCGGGCATGGCCACGCACAGCGGCAACAGCCACGGCAGAAAGTGCAGTGCGCCGGTCTGCACCCGCAACGAGACATCGGTGACGCCAGCCAGCAGCAGCCACAGCACCACCGCCACCTGCGCGGCGCGATGGCGGTGGAAGCCCAGCGCCAGCAGCAGGGAAGCGGCCAGCAACAGGTGGGCGAACAGCAGGATCGACATTGGGAAAAACACTCGCTCGTACAGCCGTGCATGGTGGCGCAACTGCGCCTGCGCGTGAATGGCAACCTGCAATGTCACATCCCATGCGCGATTTCGCCTTGGCAGCGCCGCATTTGCCCGCAATACTGCAAGACATCACAGCCGCAGCCTCATCCAGGATGGATCACCACACCGACCTCATCGACATCGTTGCCATCGGGCTGGCGCTGGCCTTCGTCTTCGGCTTCGTCGCGAACAAGCTGAAGCTCTCGCCGCTGGTCGGATACCTTCTGGCCGGGATCGTGGTCGGGCCGCACACGCCGGGTTTCGTCGGCGATGCCGGCATGGCGACGCAGTTGGCGGAAATCGGCGTGATGCTGCTGATGTTCGGCGTCGGCCTGCATTTTTCGCTGGAAGACCTGATGGAGGTGAAGTGGATCGCCATCCCCGGCGCGGCGGTGCAGATCACCGTGGCCACGTTGCTGGGCTGGGCGCAGGCATGGCTGATCGGGTGGTCCATGATCGAAGGCCTGATGTTCGGCTTCTGCCTGGCCACCGCCAGCACCGTGGTGCTGCTGCGCGCGATGGAGGAACGCCGGTTGCTGGACACCATGCGCGGACGCATCGCGGTGGGCTGGCTGATCGTGGAAGACTTGGCCTGCGTGCTGGCGTTGGTGCTGTTGCCGGTGCTGGCCACTACCTTCAATCAGGACGACGCAGGCGCCCAGATATCGTTCGGCAGCCTGATGGTCACGCTGGGTTCGACGCTGTTGCAGGTGGCGGCCTTCGTGGCAGTAATGCTGGTGGTCGGCAAGCGCGTGATCCCGTGGGTACTGGAACACACGGCCGGTACCGGCTCGCGCGAATTGTTCACCCTGTCGGTGCTGGCGATCGCGTTGGGCGTGGCCTTCGGCTCGGCCTGGCTGTTCGGCGTCTCGTTCGCGCTCGGTGCGTTCTTCGCCGGCATGGTGCTCAACGAATCCGAACTCAGCCACAAGGCCGCGAACGATTCCCTGCCGCTGCGCGATGCATTCGCGGTGCTGTTCTTCGTTTCGGTGGGGATGCTGTTCGACCCCGGCATCCTGCTGGAGCAGCCGCTGCATGTGCTGGCCACGGCCTTCATCATCATCTTCGGCAAATCGCTGGCGGCCTACCTGATCGTGCGCGCTTTCGGCCACCCCAACCAGACCGCGCTGACGATCTCGTGCAGCCTGGCGCAGATCGGCGAATTCGCCTTCATCCTGGCGGGGCTGGGCGTTTCCCTGCGTATCCTGCCGGAGGAAGGGCACGATCTGGTGCTGGCCGGGGCGCTGATCTCCATCGTCGCCAACCCCTTGGTGTTTGGCCTGCTGGATCGCTGGCTGGCGCGGCAACAGGCGGAACAGGACGCCGCCGCCGCCCTTTCGGCGCAACAAAGCCCGCCGCAGAACGATGAACTGCCCCCGGGCCCGGTGCTGGAAGGCGAGGATCACGCCATCGTGGTGGGCTACGGACGGGTTGGCACAGCGTTGGTGAGCCTGCTGCGCGATCGTGGCGTGCCGGTGGTGGTGATCGATGCCCAGGCCGAATACGTGCAGCGTGCGCGTGCCGCCGGGATTCCGGCCGTGCGCGGCAACGCCGTTTCCGAGCGCGTGCTGGCCGAGGCCCAACCGGAAAAGGCCAGGATCGCCGTGATCGCGGTGCCGCAGGCGCTGGAAGCTGGCGGCATCGTGGAACGCCTGCGCGCCGCCAACCCCGCGCTCACCATCTTCGCCCGTGCCCACAGTGATGCCGAGGTGAAGCACCTGATCGAACATGGCGCGGATGGCGCGGTGATGGCCGAACGCGAACTGGCCTTCAGCATGGCCGAAATGGTGATGGCCACGCCACCGTATCGGCAGTTGCGGGAAGTGGCTGGCTGAGGCTGCCGGTTTGCAACCCTCGCCTCATGGGGTTTTTCATGGCGCACATCCATGTGCGCCACCCTTCGGGCAGCTTCGCTGTGAAAAACGACTGTCCTGCCGTTTTTTCATGGCGCACATCCATGTGCGCCACCCTTCGGGCAGCTTCGCTGTGAAAAACGGCTGTCCTGCCGTTTTTCATGAACCATGATGTCCTCATGACCAGATCGAATTGATGGAGCATTGACGTATTTCCTGCCGTGGTTCATCGTCGGCCCGCTTGCAGTTGTTTGCGTTCTCTCCCGGCGGGTTGTTGGGGAACGGCCCGCCGATTCCGTTCCCGAATCCACACAAGGACATTCGCCATGAAGCACGCGCCACTTGCCCTAGCCGTTGCCCTCTCCCTGCTCGCCAGCCCCGTTGTTGCCCAGGAGACTTCCGAAGATGCTGTCCGCGCGCTGGATCGGGTGGTCGTCACCGGCACCCGCGTCAGTGATCGCACCATTGCCGAATCCACCGCGCCGATCGACGTGATCACGCCGGAAACGCTCACCGCCACCGGCACTGTGGAACTGGCGACCGCGCTTTCCCGTGCCATTCCCTCGCTGAACTTTCCGCGCCCTGCGATCAACGATGGCACCGATGCGATGCGCCCTGCACAATTGCGCGGCCTGGCTCCGGATCACGCGCTGGTGCTGGTGAACGGCAAGCGCTTCCACCCCGGCGCGCTGGTCAACGTCAACGGCAGTCAGGGCCGTGGCTCCTCGCCGGTGGATTTGAACGCCATTCCCATCGCCGCGATCGAGCGCGTGGAAGTGCTGCGCGATGGCGCTTCCGCGCTGTACGGCTCCGATGCCATTGCGGGCGTCGTCAATATCGTGCTGAAAGGCGCTTCCGCTGGCGGCAGCGTCGGTGCGCGCTACGGCGTTTACAGCGCGGGCGACGGCGAACAGCACCAGTTGACCGCCGATTCGGGCTTCGGGTTGGGCGAAGATGGCTTCATCCATCTGTTCGGCCAGGGCGGCCATCAGGATCAGACCGACCGCGCACGGCCTTATCTGGGCACGGTTACGCCGACTTCCGCACCGGCAGGCAAGGTAGTGCAGCGTCAGGGCGATCCTGAAGTGGATCATGTCTCCGCAGGTTACAACGCCGAGTTCGCCCTGGACGATATCTTCACGCTGTATTCCTACGCCCTGGCCGGCAAGCGCGAATCGCTTTCCAACGGCTTCTTCCGCGCGGCGGGCGATGCGCGCAACATCCCGGAAATCTATCCGAACGGCTTCCTGCCGCAGATCTTCAACGTCTCGCGCGATACCAGCTTCCAGGTCGGTGCGCGCGCCAGCACCGAGAACGGCACCCATCTGGATTTCAGCTACACCTACGGCCGCAACAAGTTTTCCTACGACATTCTCAACACGCTCAACCGCAGCCTCGGCCCGACCTCGCCGACGGAGTTCCATGCCGGTGCGCTCGGCATCAAGCAGCATGTGGTGAACCTTGGTCTGGACAAGCTTGTCGGCACGGGCCTTGAATACCCGCTCACGTTCTCCGCCGGTGCGGAGTTCCGCAAGGATGAATTCCAGCAGTTCGCAGGCGAACCACTTTCCTACGCACTGGGCAGCTTCGCCAACCTGCCTGGCGCGCAGGTGTTCCCCGGCTTCAAGCCGAGCGACGGCGGCAAGTTCGATCGCAACAACAGCTCGCTGTATGCCGGGCTGGAAGGTGACCTTTCCGAGAAGTTCTCCTTCGGCCTTGCCGCGCGTTACGAGAACTACAGCGATTTCGGCACCACCACCACCGGCAAGGTCACCGGGCGTTATGCATTCTCTGATGCAGTGGCGCTGCGCGGCACCGTTTCCACCGGCTTCCACGCGCCTTCACTGCAACAGCAGTACTACCAGAGTACGGCCACCAACTTCATCGGCGGCATTCCCTATGACATCGTGACCTTCCGCGTGAACCATCCAGCAGCCATCGCGTTGGGTGCGGAACCGCTCTCGGCCGAGGAATCCACGAATTACAGTCTGGGTCTGGTGCTGCAACCGACCGATGGGTTCTACATCACCATCGATGCCTACCAGATCAAGGTCACCGACCGCATCACGCTTTCGGAAAACCTCACCAGCACCGCCGTGCGGGATTACCTCAACGCGCACGGCTTCCCCGGCGTCGGTGGCGGGCGCTACTTCACCAACGCCATCGACACCACCACCCAGGGCATCGACGTGGTGGGCACCTACACCTTCGGCGAAGCGTTCGATCTCACCTTTGGCCTCAACTACAACAAGACCGACATCGACGCCATTGCGCCGAACCCGTCGGCGCTGGAAGCCATCGACCCGACGGCTGTGCGCGTGGGCCGCACCGAGATTGGCCGCATCACCGATGGCGCGCCCAAGGACAAGGCCTTCGTCAGCGGCGTGTACAGCATCGGTGCGTTCAGTATCAGCACCACGGCAACTCGCTGGGGCAAGTTCTCCGTGTTCCAGAACAACCCCGAGCTCGACCAGACCTTCGGCGCGGAATACACGCTGGATCTGGCCTTTGCTTACGCGCTGGACAAGTGGAAGTTCACCGTCGGCGGAGACAACGTGCTCAACGCCTACCCGGATGAAGTTCTGTTCGCCAACTCCACCAGCGGCCAGCTCGTCTATTCCGGCGCGTCCCCGTTCGGTTTCAACGGCGGCTTCATCTACGCCAACATCGGCTACGAATGGTGATGCCTTCCGGCGCATGAGTGCGCCATGCGGCAAACATGAAGGGCGCGGAAATTTCCGCGCCCTTCGTGTTTGCGCCCGTTGCGGGAGCGGGTTTGCCCGCGATGGGCCGGAGCCATGAGGTTCAGCGCACTGCGCAATCCTGTTTCAACTCCAGTGCCCGGGCGATGTCGCGCCAATCGAATGCGGCAACGGCCTGATCGTCATGTACGGCGTAGAACACGCCCGCCGGAAAGGCATTCGTCGGTGCCTGGTTCAGCCATACGCCATCGGTGTTCGCCGTCGTCCTGCCGGCGAATGCGCCCAGATGCTCGAAGTTTTCGCGTTCGAAAACATGGAACACGGATTTGTCGGTGTACTGATCCGTGGCGATCCAGTAGCCGCTGCCATCCGGGCATTGCCACAGGGCGATGCCTTCGGCCTGGGCACGGAACAGGCCGCTGCCGATGTCCTGGTCGGCATAGTGGAAATCCGGGCCATAGAGTTTCAAGCGCGTGCCGCCGGATTGTTCCTCCTCGGACAGCAACATGCGGCCATTGGCTGCATCGCCCCACAGCGATTCGGGAATCAGGATTGCGCCCTTGGCATTGGTGTCGCCGAAGGTGCCAAGCAGTTCCGCGTGCAGCGCGCCATCGCGCACCATCACTGCATAGCGCTTGAAGCGCCGGCCAAGATCGGCCAGCGGCGGTGGCACGTCTTCGTCGGCTTCGCTCATGTAAGCGTCACTGACCAGCACTTCGTAGCCCGCATCGCGCTGACGCAGCCACAGGCCGTAGGGTTGAATCAGGTCGTCCGCGCCGAACACGCCCAGCGGGGTGACTTGCGGCAAAGCGAACACCTGCACGCGATGATTGTCGCGTTCCACGACGAACAGCAGATCGTCGATGGCGAAGATGCCGTTGGGGCGGTCGAGTTGCCCCAGCGCCTTGCCCGAACCTGCTGCGGCATGGAGAAAGGCGCCGGTGTCGCCGTCGTACACCAGCACGCGGTCGGTGGCCTTGGCGGTGGCGAACAGCAGCGTCGCCCCACCCGGTGCGCGCCAGCTTGCCGGTGAATCGACGTTGTGGTCGGGCGTCAGCGCCGACACGAATGCTTCAGGCACGAGCGTGTACTTCACGCCGCTGCGCGCGGTGGTGACGTCGTCATCCTTGCCCTGATCCGGTTCCGGCGCGTATTCGGAAACATCGGGGTTGGCGTCGGGTTTGGCATCGGGCGCGGTGGCGCAACCGGCAAGCAGCGAGAAAGGCAGCAGTGCCGCCAGCAGAGCTTTGTGCGGTGTCATGGTTCGATCCTTTTTGAATGAGCAATGTCTGGAGCAGTTTCAGTGCAAGCCCTTGCAGTTTCGTCATGCCCGCGAAGGCAGGCATCCAGTGTCTTCGGCTTTTCCAGACCAACGACAAAGTCACTGGCCCCCGCCTTCGCGGCCGCGAAGGGAATGCAAACATTCCCGTCGAATTTGCCTTGGCAGGCTGTCGAGAAACAGCCGGAGAACGTGGGCAAGCTTTGCTTGTACTGTTCGATTGAGAAATGCACAGGATGTGCATTTCTCGACAACCTGTTAGAACGCCCAACGCATCACGAGCTGGTAGCTCGGGCCGGCGTCTTCGGTTTCCAGTTCGTACTCGTCGTAGTCGCGTTCGATCTGATCGGCCTGGTTGTCGAACTTGTGGAAGAACTCGTCCTTGCTGGCATCCAGCAGGTTGGCGGCGGTGAGGCGCAGCGAGAGGTTGTCGCCGATGCGTTTTTCCACGAACAGTTCCAGATCGTCGCCATAGCGGATGGTCACTTCTTCGGCCAGGATGCGGCTGAAGGCATCACCCTGCTTGCGGTAGGTCGCGCCGAAGCTGGCGGTCAGGTTCGGCAGATCCTGGATGAAGCCGAGGTTATAGACCGATCTGGCCTGATCGTTGAAGCGACGCTCGCCGAGGAAATCCTTGATCTTGCTCTGGAGCCAGGAGTAATTCAGGAACACACCGGTGTTGTCCAGACCAAAGGCAGAAAGCGGCGTGGAAAGATCGAACTCGACACCATAGACCTTGCCGTCGCCGACATTGGCCGAGGTGAACAACCAGCTTTCCGGCTCGAACGGCAGAAGCGCCATCGCTTCTTCCTCGGACAGGTTTTCCTCGTTCATCAGGTCTTCGATGTCATCCTCGTAGCTGTCGAGTGCGTCCTCGCTGGGTTCGCCGGTGTTGACCAGTTCGATCAGATCCGCCACGTCGCGGTAGAAGAAGTTCACGCCGATCACGCCACGCTTGCCCAATCGGTGCTCGAAGCCCAGATCGATGCCGTTGGCAATCTCCTGATCCAGCAGTGGATTTCCGATGTAATCGTTGTCGCCGTATTCGCCGTCGAGCAGTGCGGGGATCAGTTCGTTGAAGTTCGGTCGCTTCACGGTTCTGGCCAGCGACAGACTGATGCGATCGGCGTCGGTCACATCCCACTTCAGGTGCAATGACGGCAGCAGTTCGCGGGTGTCATGGTTGGCTGTGCCCTCCACTTCCCCGTCTTCGACGTAGCGGATGTCCGACTTCGTGGTTTCGTAGCGCATACCGGCCTCCCAGCTCAGGATGCCGCGCTGGCCGGAGAACATCAGGTAAGGATCCAGGCGCTTTTCCTTGATCACGCTTGCAATCACGCCGTCCAGTTCGTAAACCACCGGGTCGCCTTCGTTGTCGGCTTCCCATTCGTAGCTGGTGTGGGCAATGTCGCGCTTCTTGCGGTGATAGTCCATGCCGAATTCCATTTCGATGGCACCTCCCACCGAACGGCTGTGCGACACCTTGAAGCCGGTTTCGGCGTCCTTGGCATCCACCGCCAAGGCTTCGGCTTCGGATGCATCCCATTCGCCGTTGACGACCTCGTGCTTTTCCTCGGATTCGGAACTGTCGTCTTCGAACCTCGCGTAGTCCAGATCGAACCGGGTGGTGCCGTCGGCTATGTCGAACCGGTATTCGGCACTGATGCCCCAGTTCTTCTGGTCGATCGGGTTAAGGCCCGGCACGTTGGATTCGATCACATCGCCATCGTCGTATTCGACCTCATGCGAAACTTCGGTCACGTCGCGGTCGGTTCGGACGTAGAAGGCGTCGATGCCGAAGCGACCGGTATCGCCCACCTCGACGGTGTAGGAGGCGTTGGCCGAAGTATCGCGGCCATCCTTCACTTCCACCTGATCCTCCCAGCTGACCAGTTCTTCCATCGACGGATCCTCGAAGCGATCCGAACGCTTGTTTTTGGAACGGTAGCGATCTTGTACGTTGATACCGGCAAGAATGCGGCCACCCAGGGCGTTGCCACTGGTCACCGCGCCGAAAGTCGGGTTGATCTCGCCGTCGTGCCAGCGGTTCACGCCAAGGCGTACATAGCTGCCATCGAACACGTAGGCATCGCGCAACACGATGTTGATCGCACCGGCGACGGCATCGCCGCTGCGGTTGGCGCTGCTGCTGCGCAGGATCTCGACGCGATCCACCATTTCCGCCGGGATGCGATCCACCCAGAACGAACGATCATCACCCGCACCCGGCACCTTCTTGCCGTTGATCAGCAACTGCGTGTAGCCGCCCGCCATGCCGCGCAACTGCGCGCCATCGAACTCCATGATGTCGGAGCCGACGAAGGCCACGCCTGGCACGCGCTTCAGCATGTCGCCGACGGTGTTCGGCTCGAAGCGCTGGAAGTATTCCAGGCCATACACCAGGGTTGGCGCGGTGTCCGGGGTGCGATCGCGGTAGGCGATTTCGCCCTGCACCACGATGGCATCGAGATTTCGCGCCTGCTGCGGATCGGGCGCAGCGGTATCAGCAAGCGCAGACGTGGAAATCAGGCCTGCGATGGCACAGGCCAACAGGTTCTTCTTGAGGTTCATCGGGGTTGTCCGCTGCGTGGGGAAGAAAAATCCCGCGCATTGGACGTACCGAACATGACACCTTCGTTTCAGTTCGCGAAAAATGTAACCGATCCGTCAAATAACCTGCACCGCTAGACTTGGCACCGCATGAACACCGTTTCCGAATCTCCAAAACCCCAAGCCGCCACACCCGCCGCGCTGGGCTGGCGCGTGTTGGCGCTGATCTACGACGTGTTGCCGCTGTTGGGTATCTGGTTCGCAGTGGCCGCGCTGATGCTGGCCTTGCGCCTGGGTCAGCCGGTAGTGCCCGGCGGGCTCTCCGCATTCGCAGAACAAGTGTTGCTGTTGCTGGCGACGTTCGCGTATTTCGGCCTCTCATGGCGGCGCGGTGGGCAAACCCTGGGAATGCGCGCGTGGCGCTTGCGGTTGCTCGATGCACAGGGCGGCGCGCCATCGTGGCGCCAGATTCTGCTGCGAGCCGTGGTCGCGCCGTTTTCACTCGCACTGTTCGGGCTGGGGTTCCTGTGGTCGCTGTTCGAACGCGAGCGGCGCAGTTGGCACGATCTGGCCTCGAACACGGTGATCGTGCGATTGCCGAAGCCGAAGAAATAACCGTGCGCTTTGCCCGCGCGGGCCATCGCGCCACAATGCCGCCCCTTTCGCGCCGCACGCCTTCTTTCCGATGAGCCTCAACCCTGCGCAACGTCTGGCCGTGGAGCATTGCACCTCACCCTTGCTGGTGCTGGCGGGCGCAGGGTCAGGCAAGACTTCCGTGATTACACAAAAGATCGCTCACCTGATCGGCAAGCGCGGCATCGCGCCTTCCAGGATCGCGGCGATCACCTTCACCAACAAGGCCGCGCGCGAAATGCGCGAGCGCGCCAACAGGCTGCTGCGCGGAACTGATGCGGAAGGGCTGACGGTCTGCACCTTCCACGCGCTGGGGCTGAAGCTCCTGCAAATGGAGCACGAGGCAGCGGGCCTGCGGCGCGGCTTCACCGTGTTCGATGCGGACGATGCGGGCAACCTCATCAAGGAACTGCTGCCCAAGGGCGTGAAATCCGATCACCTCAACGCCGTGCGCGGGTTGGTGTCGAAAGCCAAGAATGAAGTCCTCACACCCGAGCAAGCCGCCGCACTGGCGAAAAGCCCGCGCGAGCGCGAAGCCGCCGATGTCTATGGCCAGTACCAAAAACGCCTTGCCGCCTTCAACGCGGTGGATTTCGACGATCTCATTCGCCTGCCGGTGCAGCTGCTCGGCGAGCACGAAGCCCTGCGCGAACGCTGGCAGCAGAAGCTGGCCTATCTGTTGGTGGACGAATATCAGGACACCAACACCGCCCAGTATTCGCTGCTGAAACTGCTGGCGGGCACGCGCGGCGCGTTCACTTGCGTGGGCGATGATGACCAATCCATCTACGCCTGGCGCGGGGCCGACCCTGAAAACATCGAGCGGCTTGCGAAGGATTTCCCGAACCTTTCCGTGGTGAAGCTGGAACAGAACTACCGCTGCGCCAAACGCATCCTGCGTGCAGCCAATGCGCTGATCGCGAACAACCCGCACACGCATGTGAAAACCCTGTGGAGCCAGCACGCCGAAGGCGAACCGATCCGCGTGTTCGAGTGCCGCGATGCGCAGCACGAGGCCGAGCGCGTGGCGGCGGAGATTTCCTTCCTGGCACAGAAACACAAGACGGAATGGAGCGAGTTCGCCGTGCTGTTCCGTGGCAACCACCAATCGCGAGAGCTTGAGAAGGCGCTGCAACTGCAACGCATCCCGTATCACCTTTCCGGCGGCACCGCGTTCCTGGAACGCGCGGAAGTGAAGGATGCCATCGCGTGGCTGCGATTGATCGCCAACCCGGACGATGATGCCGCCTTCCTGCGCGCCGTGGCCGCGCCCAAGCGAGACATCGGCAGCACCACGCTGGCGCGGCTGGGCGAGATGGCGAACACGCTGCACGTCAGCCTCTTGCGTGCCGCGCAGCGTCTTGACGTGTTGAACCAGCTGCCAGGCCGCAGCAGCAGTGCCGTGGATGGCTTCGTCGCACTGATCGCTGCATTGCGCAAGGCATCACAGGTGGTGGCACCCGGCGACCTGTGCCGGAAACTGGTGGAGGAATCCGGCCAGCTTGCGGCACTTCGCGCGGCCTGCAAGGACGAAGCCCTGTTCCAGCGCCGCCGCGAGAACGTGGATGAACTGGCGCAGTGGTTCGATGCCGCAGGCAAGGGCGGGCCGGGCGAACTGATCGCGCAACTCACCCTGCTCACCAATGCGGATCGGGATTCCGCGGGCAACGCGGTGCGGCTGATGACGCTGCACGCATCCAAGGGTCTGGAGTTTTCCAACGTCTTCATCGTCGGTGTGGAAGATGGCTTGTTGCCGCATGAATCTTCCATCGACGAAGGCCGGTTGGAGGAAGAGCGACGGTTGATGTATGTGGGCATCACGCGCGCCAAGCACCTGCTGCACCTTTCCTACACGCGCCATGCCAAGCGCTTCGGCGAGCATGTGAAAGTGACGCGCAGCCGTTTTCTCGACGAATTGCCTGCCGCCGAACTGCATGTCATCGGTCGTGATGCCGAACAGGATGCAGAACGCACGAAGGAACACGCGGACAGCGCGATTGCCAATCTCAAGGCGCTGCTCGGGTTGTAGCGCCGCCGCCATCGCCAGCAGTTAGACTCGCCGGATTCCACCGTTGCCCGGAGCTTCCGATGCGCCTTGCCCGCCCCAGCCTGATCCTCGCCGCCGCGCTGCTTTCCGCCTGCGCCGCCGCACCGCAGAAAACCGCTGCGCCTGCACCTTCCGAAATCGCCGCACACGACAACCTCAACGCCACGCTGTGGATGCAGACCGCCATCGAATACGAGGCTGCCACGCGCAGCATCTTCGGTGCGGCGAAGTACACGCTTGATGCGGCGCTGGCCGATACCTCGTGGAACGCGTTGCCCGCCAACGAATCCTCGTCGGGCTTTGAAACCAAGCCACCGGCGATCATCGTGGATCTGGACGAAACCTTCATCGACAACAGCCCGTATCAGGCGCGCAGCATCGCCGACAACGCGGGCTTCACGCTGGAACGCTGGCAGCAATGGGTGAACGCCAAGAAGGCCCTGGCCCTGCCCGGCGCGCTGGAGTTCGCGCAATACGCCGCCAGCCGTGGCGTCACCTTCTTCTATGTCACCAACCGCGATGCGCCCGCCGAGTTGGCCGCGACCATCGAGAACGTGAAGCAACTCGGCTTCCCCGTGAAGGAGGATTTTTCCAACTTCGTGCTGCGTGGCGATTCGCGTGCACCGGAACGCGAAAAAGGCACGCGCCGCAAGCTGATCGACCGCGATTACCGCGTGGTGATGTTGTTCGGCGACAACCTTGGCGATTTCCTCGACGGCATCAACTCCAGCATCGAAACCCGAAAAGCCCTGGCTGCACCCTATGCGGAGTGGTGGGGCCGTCGCTGGTTCATGCTGCCCAACCCCAGTTATGGGTCGTGGGAGAACGCGATCCTGCGTTCCTGCGCGGATCAGACCAACCCCGCCGCCTGCCGCCGCGCCGCGCTTCATCATGACTATTGATAGTAATTTCAATAATTTGGATAAAGTTTTTTAAGGTATTGCATTAGGAGTTCATTGTAAGGTAGGCTTTATCCAAGCCACGCTGCGACGCGGCGATTCCCGAAAACTGCAAGCCCACAACCATAACGATCTGCGCCGGCAGGATGCCGGGCCCTTGACCAAGGAGGCTTCGGCCTCCTTTTTTATTGCCCGCATCCACTCCGACGAAAGTCATTCCAACTTCAGCCGTTACTGCCGGTTGCAGTTTTCGGGCATCATGCCCGTCTTATCCCACACCCCACGGAGACTGTCATGAAGATCACCGCGCCAAAATTCGCCGCGACGCTGGCCCTTGCCAGCCTGTTCGCACTGTCGGCTTGCAGCAAGGACGATGCCGCCGCGCCCGCCGCAGAAACCCCGGCCAGTGCTGCGAAGAAGACCGACAATCCGGTCGAAGCGGTCAATTCGGTCATGGCCAAGCTCAAGGCCAACGATCTGGCAGGCGTGGCTGCGCTGATGCTGCCGCCAGCCAAGCTGGACGAGCTGCGCACCAAATGGACCAAGGAAAAGACGGAAAACCCGGCTTCGGCGGAAGACAAGGCGAAGTTCGCCGAGCAGATGGCCAAGTTCACCGCATCCGATGCAGAGACGGCCCTGTACGCCGAACTGGAACCGCTGCTGGTGAAGTTTGATACCGAAATGGCACCGCAGTTGCCGATGATGGTGGGCATGGGCCAGGGCTTTGCGATGCAGGCCATCAACGAGAACAAGGACATGAACGAGGCCCAGAAGAAGCAGGCGACCGAAACCCTCGGTGCACTGGCCGGCTGGGCGCAGACTGCCAAGTTCGGCGATCGCGAACTGGCCAAGAAGGGCATTGCCGTGGCCGTGAAAACCGCACGCGATCTGAACCTCAAAACGCTGGATGAAGTGGAAGCGCTGGATTTCGACGGCCTGCTCGGCAAGGCCGGCATCGTGTTCGGCGGCATCAAGAACGTGGCTGCGCTGTACGGTATCGACATGGACGCCAGCCTGGCCAGCGCCAAGACTTCGCTGGTTTCCCAGGAAGGGGATGCCGCCAAGGTCGCCACCACCTACAACTTCCTCGGCAAGCAGATCACCAACGAAACCGATCTGGTGCAGGTCGAAGGCCGCTGGTATGGCAAGGAATCGCTGGATGCGGTTTTCGAGGCGATGGCCGGCGGTGACGAACCGGAAGTTGCCGATGGTGCCGATGGCGAAACCGAAGCAGAGGAAGAAGCGGCTTTGGCCGACTGATATGGGAGCGGGGCTATCCGCGATCAATCTCCGGCCTGTCTGAACATCCATCGCCGCTGACGCCGCTCACACGGAAAAGCGGCGCTGCGCTTCCGGTTCGACGGCAATCCAGGGCCGTGCATCCACTAAGATGCACGGCCTTTTCTTTTTCGCCACGCTTGAGCGCCCATGAGCGATTCCCCGCCCGTCCGAACCTCGCAGGCGCCTTGGCTGTTCCGCGTGCTGGGCAAGCTGCTCGCCCCATGGATCGCGATTCGACGCGAACCGGCCAATGCGCTGCCGCAGATCCAGTCCGATCTTCCGGTGTGCTATGCGATCGAGCGCTATGGCCTTTCCAACGCGCTGATCCTGGAACAAAGCTGCCGCGAGGCCGGGCTGCCTTCGCCGCTGGCACCGATGCCCGGCGATCTGCTGGGCCGCAACCGCGCCGTGGTCGGTTTGTCGCGCCGCTATGGCTTCTGGCTGGCCAAGCCGCGCACGCGCACCCATTCGGAAAGTCTTGCGCATCTGGTGGCGGCACTGAGCGCCAATCCGGAGCTGGACGTGCAACTGGTGCCCGTCTCCATCTTCGTGGGCCGCGCACCGGATCGCACTACCGGCTGGTTCCGCGTGCTGTTCTCGGAAAACTGGGCGATCACCGGGCGCTTTCGTCGCCTGTTGTCCATCCTGCTCAATGGCCGCAACACCATCGTGCATTTCGCCGAACCGATTTCACTGCGTGCGGCGATGGCCGAGGAAGCGCAACCGGAAAGATTGGTGCGCAAGGTATCGCGCGTGCTGCGAACGCACTTCCGCCGCATCCGCACCGCCACCATCGGGCCCGATCTTTCGCATCGCCGCATCCTGATCGACGGCGTTCTCGCCGCCGAGCCGGTACGCGAAGCCATCGCCGATCAGGCACGGCGCGACAACATCAGCCCCGCCAGCGCATGGCGGCGCGCGCATTCCTATGCGCGGGAAATTGCCGCGGATTATTCGCACACGGTGATCCGCTCCCTGTCGTTCGTGCTCACGCCGTTCTGGAACAAGATCTATCGCGGCGTGGCGATGCACCACTTCGATTCCCTCAAGCAGGCCGCACCGGGGCACGAGGTGGTCTATACGCCCTCGCACCGAAGCCACATCGATTACCTGCTGTTGTCTTACCTGCTCTACACCCACGGCGTGGTGCCGCCGCACATTTTTGCCGGGGTGAACCTCAACCTGCCGGGGATCGGCCCGATCCTGCGCAAGGGTGGCGCGTTCTTCGCCCGCCGCAGTTTCCGTGGCAACGCACTGTATTCGGCGGTGTTTTCCGAATACATGGCGAAGCTGGTGAGCGGCGGTTACTCGATCGAATACTTCATCGAAGGCGGACGCTCGCGCACCGGACGCCTGCTGCAACCCAAGAGCGGTGCACTGGTGATGACCCTGCGCGCCTATCTGCGCCAGCCGCGCAAGCCGGTGCTGTTCCAGCCGGTTTACATCGGGTACGAAAAGCTGATGGAGGGCAAGAGTTATCTGGACGAACTCTCCGGCCAGCCCAAGCAGAAGGAAACGGTATGGGCGCTGCTGCGCGCAGCGGCCGGCATCCTGCGGCACAACTACGGGCGCGTCGCGGTGAGTTACGCCGAGCCGATCGAGCTGGACGAAGTGCTGGATCGCCATGCCCCACAAGGCTGGCGGCAGATGGAAGATGCCGACGGGAAGCCGGAATGGTTCGGTGCCGTCGTGGATGAGGTGGCACAGCGCATCCAGGAGAACATCAACCGCGCCGCCGACGTGAACCCGATCAACCTGTTGGCGTTGTGCTTGTTGGCCACGCCGAAGTTCGCCATGTCCGAAGCGGATCTCATCGCACAGATCGATCTGCTCAAGGCACTGCTCAACGCCGCGCCGTATTCCGAGCGCGTCACCACGACATCGCTTTCCGGGCCGGAAGTGGTGGCCTACGGCGAGGAAGTGGGCGTGCTCACGCGCACCCGCCATCCGCTCGGCGATGTGCTCTCCGTCGAGGGCGAACGCGCCGTGCTGCAAAGTTACTTCCGCAACAACGTGCAGCACCTGTTCGCTTCTGCTGCATGGGTGGCGTGCTGCTTCCAGAACACCCGCCGCATGAGCCGCGCCGGCGTCATCAAGCTCGGCAAGCTGCTGTATCCCTTCCTCAAGCGCGAACTGTTCCTGCCGTGGGATGAAGCAGGTTTCGAGCGCAATCTGGAAGCCAACATCAGCGCGATGGAAGGCTTGGGTCTGCTGCATTGCGACGCCGAATCCGGCCAGTTGCATCGCGGCATCGGCCAGACGGATGAAGTGTTCAAACTGCGCTGCATCGCCAACACGCTGATGCAGGCCTTCGAACGCTACTACATCGCCCTGGCGGTGCTGGCCAAGAACGGCTCCGGCAAGATCAGCGCAGGGGAACTGGAAACCTTGTGCCACCTCACCGCGCAGCGGCTTTCACTGCTCTACGCGCAGGTTGCACCGGAGTTCTTCGATCGCTCCCTGTTCAAGGGCTTCATCGCCGTGCTGCGCGAACAACGCCTGATTCGAACTGATGAAAACGGCAAGCTCGTCTATGACGCAGCGCTGGAAACCTGGGCCAAGGACGCCAAGCTCGTGCTCTCGCGCGAGGTGATCCATTCGATCCTGAAGGTCACCCCGGAGATGGCGCGGGGAGTCGAGCCTGCGGCGGCGGAAGACTGATCCGCCGCGCGTTGTTCATTCCACGAACCCGGCCACCATCACGCGCTTTCGATGCACCAGTTGCTCGTAGCCATCTTCGGGCACCGGCAGGATCTCGATGCGCGAAAAGCCGAGCCGATCCATGATCCAGCACAACGCTTCGATGCTGGGCACGAGGCAAATGCCGGTGGTGGAGGCTTCCGGGCCGTGGGTTTCCTCGGTTTCGTCGATGATGCCGAAACTGCCCTTCAATGGCCGCACGAAGCGATAGCTGCCGTAATCCACCCAGCCGGTGAGGCCGGGCACGACCTGGGTTTCCACGATGCAGACCTTTTTCGTCAGCGCGCGCGCCATGCGCAATGCGCCGACCGGGTTTTCCAGGTGGTAGATGAGGCCAAAGCACAGGCACACGTCGAAGCTGCCGAGCGTTTCCGGATCGAGCGTATGCACGTCGTGTTGGAGGAGTTCCACCGTGTTCGACAAACCAAGCGCATCGCGAATGAGTTTGGAATCGGCAACGTGTTCGCTGCGTGCATCCACACCCACCACGCGGCCAAACCCGGTTTGCGCCAGATGCATCGAGAACCAGCCCTGATGGCAGGCCATGTCGAAAGCTGAAAGCCCGCCGCGCGCACCTTGAAACTCGCGGGCCAACAGCGCATCCAGCATCTGCGTGCGGGTGTGGTGGATCGCATCCAGTTCGCCGCTGCCGTAGGTCGGGGTGATGTTTCCCGACGGCAGGCGGTAAGGGTAGAACCAGGTCTTGGCCAGGGCTTGTGCTTCGAGATTGGACATCGGGAATTCGTCGAACGGAGAGGCTGCCAAGTTTAACGGGTTGTCCATGCGACACTCTCTTGATGCTGATCGCCTTCAACAAACCCTTCAATGTGCTTTGCCAGTTCACGGACAGGAGCACACCGCCACGCGCCACGCTGGCCGGGTTCGGTCTGCCGCCGGACATTTACCCCGCAGGCAGGCTGGATTTCGATTCGGAAGGATTGTTGCTGCTCACCGATGATGGCGCGCTGGCGCACAAGCTCACCGACCCACGCCATCACGCGGAAAAAACCTATCTGGTGCAGGTGGAAGGTGTGCCAGACGAGGAAAAACTGGCAACACTGCGGCACGGCGTGATGTTGAACGATGGCCCCACGCGCCCGGCCAAGGTGCGCGTGGTGGAAGCGCCGGATTGGCTTTGGTCGCGCGATCCGCCAGTGCGCTTCCGCAAGTCCGTGCCGGATGCCTTCATCGAATTGACGATCAGCGAAGGCCGCAACCGCCAGGTGCGGCGCATGACCGCAGCGGTCGGTTTGCCGACGCTGCGGCTGGTGCGCATCGCCATCGGCACGCACCGGCTGGATGGCTTGATGCCGGGCGGGTTCCGGGTGCTGGCATGAACTTCATGCCGCCTGGCGTGCCGCTCCGGTGCGCCGGTAGCCGATGGCCTCGGTGAGGTGTGCGGTGGCGATGCGGTCGGCCCCCGCCAGATCGGCAATCGTGCGCGCCACGCGCAGGATGCGTTGGGAGGCGCGGGCGGAAAGGTTCAGGCGGTCGATGGCGCGTTCCAGCAAGGTTTGGTCGCTGGTTGAAAGTGCACAATCGCGTTCGGTGAGTGCTTGGGAAAGTTGTGCATTGGGTACATCTGCACGCTGCAACTGGCGTTGCCGCGCGGCGGCGACACGTTGCCGAACGTGTGCGCTGGATTCCCCGCGCGGCGCATCCGGGCGCAGTTCGGCGGCGGAAAGGCGTGGCACGTCCAATTGGATATCGATGCGATCCAGCAGCGGCCCGGAAATGCGGGCGCGATAGCGGGCGATCTGTTCGGCGCTGCACTGGCAACGCCCGGAACGCTCGCCCGCGAAGCCGCAGGGGCAGGGATTCATCGCTGCCACCAGTTGGAAACGCGCCGGGAACTCGGCTTGCCGTGCAGCACGGCTGATGGTGACGCGGCCGGATTCCAGCGGCTCGCGCAGCACTTCCAGCACGCGCCGTTCCCATTCGGGCAATTCGTCCAGAAACAGCACGCCGTGGTGGGCGAGGGAAATCTCGCCGGGGCGGGGTTGCGAACCGCCGCCGACCAAGGCCACGGCGCTCGCAGTGTGGTGTGGTGCGCGATACGGTGGAATGGCCCAGCGCGCCGGATCGATGGGGACACCAGCGACAGAAGCAATCGCCGCCGCTTCCAGTGCGCGGGTTTCGTCCAGCTCAGGCAACAGGCCCGGCAGGCGCGCGGCCAGCATGGATTTGCCGCTGCCGGGTGGGCCGGTCATCAACAGGTTGTGTCCGCCTGCCGCCGCGATTTCCAGTGCGCGACGTGCCTGTGCCTGCCCGCGCACATCGGCCAGATCCGCACAGGCGAGCGCAGGAGATGTCGCTTCGCGTGGCGGCGGCGCGGGAAGTTCACATCGGCCACACAAGGCGGCACAGACTTCCAGCAAAGTGCGGGCGCAACGTGCTTCATTGTGCGAGGCCAGTGCGGCTTCCTCCGCATTGCCAGCGGGCAGGATCACGGCGCGTTCGCTGCGCTTGGCGGCCAACACGGCGGGCAGCACGCCATCCACACCGCGCAATTCGCCGGTGAGCGCCAATTCGCCGAAGGCTTCCAGATGCGCCAATGCTTCACGCGGCACCTGGCCGGAGGCGGCGAGGATACCCAGAGCGATGGGCAAGTCGAAGCGGCTGCCGTCCTTGGGCAAGTCGGCGGGCGCAAGGCTGATCGTGATGCGCCGCTGCGGCACTTCGAATTGCGAAGACAACAGCGCCGCACGCACCCGATCCCGGCTTTCGCGCACGGCGGCATCGGGCAGGCCGACGATGCTCATGGCTGGCAGGCCGCCGGCCAGATGCACTTCAACACGCACTTCCGGCGCATCCACGCCGGATTGGGCACGGCTGTAAACGATGGCGAGCGACATGACGATTCCAGGAGGTAGGGCCGAGCTTGCCCACCTCAAAACCAAGGCAGTGGAGCAAGTTCCGTTCGGGTTATCGGCAAACCGGCTTTGGGGAAGCAGCTGTTTTGATGGTTTGGGCTTTCGTGGGAGTGGCGTTGGCCACGATTGGCCTTGCGACTGCATTCGGCAATCGCGGCCAACGCCGCTCCCACGAGAAAGCTCTCCCGCAAAAGCCGGGATGGCCGGATCAGTTCTGCGTGGTGTCAAGCGCCGCCACGGCGCGTTCCAGTGCTTCGAGTTTTTCGCGGGTGCGCAGCAGCACGGCGCGTTGTGCGTCGAACTCCTCGCGCGTTACCAGGTCGAGTTTCCCCAGCCCGGCCTGCAAGGCGGCGCGGACGTTCTTTTCCAGATCGGTACGCGCTTGGGAAAGCCCCGGCGGAACGAGGGCGGAGATGCGGCGGGCAAGGTCGTCCACGGCGGCAAGGTCGATCATGTGCAGGTTCCTCGAAGGTGCGGTTGCGGTGGACGAAAGCTTGACGCATCGGCATCGCCGCAGCGCTCGGGGTTCGCACTAAAATCATCTGGGAAAATTCCCAGACGATCCGCCCAAGGGAGGCGAACCCGCATGAAAATGGTGACTGCGATCATCAAGCCGTTCAAGCTCGACGATGTGCGTTCGGCGCTCTCGGACATCGGCGTGCATGGCGTTACCGTCTCCGAAGTGCGCGGCTTTGGCCGCCAGCGCGGCCATACGGAGCTTTACCGTGGGGCCGAATACACCGTTGATTTCCTGCCCAAGGTGCGGCTGGAGATCGCCGCGCCCGATGAGGCCGTGGAGCGCATCGTGGAAACCATCTGCCAGGCCGCGCGCAGCGGCAAGATCGGTGATGGCAAGATCTTCATTTCCCCGCTGGAGCAGGTGATCCGCATCCGCACCGGAGAAATGGACGAGGACGCGATCTGAACCGCGCTGCGCCAGCTGCAAAAACGCAGGACAAGCGCCTCGTCGGCCTCAATGCACGGCAGCGCGAAGCACTCGCGCAGGTGGCCAGCGCCCATGCGCGTGGCGACTTGGCGAGTGCTTCGGCGAACTGGCTGATGGCCTCGATGGAAGCGCCGGATCATCCGGAAATCCTGCGCTGGGCCGCGCAACTGCATCTGGCCAACGGCGATGTCGCCAAGGCCGTGGTGGCACTGCGGCACGCGGTGGAACAGCGCCCGCAGGATTCGCAACTGTTGCGGGCCTTGGGTTCTGCGCTTGCCACGCAAGGGGACTACAAAGCCTCACTCGCCATCCTGCAGCAAGCCGCTGGCTGCACCACACAGGCAGCGGATTGGATGGAGCTTTCCATCGCCTTCGATCAGCAGGGCCAGCACGAGGATGCCCTGGCCGCAGCGGAAAAGACGCTGGCACAAACACCGAACGCCACCCGGGCGCGGCTGATGCGGGCGCGCTGCCTGCAAGCCTTGGGAAGAACCACGGATGCCGCAGCGGAATACCGTCGCGTCATCGCCGCAGGCCGTGATGCGGCGCGCGGCTGGTTCGGTCTGCTGGATCTGAAAACCGAAGCCATCACCCCCGCGGAACTGGCCGCGTTGGAGCGCGCCGAGCATCATGCGATGGAGCCTGACGAACGCAGCTTCGTCGGCTTCGCGCTCGGTCAGGCGCAGGAAGCTGCCGGGCGGCATGAAGAAGCCTTCGCCACGTTTGCGCGCGCCAATCGCGCCGCCGCCGTCACGCGGCCCTGGAATCCGGTCGTGTTTTCCACGCAGATCCATGGCATCAATGCTGCGTGCGGGCAGATCGCCATCGAGGAAGATTCAACGCGCGGCGCGGAAGTGGTGTTTCTCGTCGGCCTGCCGCGTTCGGGCAGCACCTTGTTCGAGCAAGTGCTGGCTGCACATCCGCAGGTGGAAGGTGCCAGCGAACTGCCATGGCTGGAGCGGGTACTGGCAGAGGAAAGCCAGCGCCGCCGCTTGCCGCTGGAAACGTGGGCACCGCAAGCCAGCGCGGCGGATTGGGAACGGCTGGGCCGCAACTACCTCGCCGCCACCGCGCGCTGGCGCGGCACGCGCCCGGTGTCCACGGACAAGATGCCCGGCAACTGGCGATTCGCCGGTGCGGCGATGGCGATGCTGCCCGGCGCACGTTTCGTGGATTGCCGCCGTGACGGCGTGGAAACCGGCTTTTCCTGCTTCAAGCAACTGTTTGCACCGGGGATGGCGGACTGGGCCTTTGATTTCGCCCATATCGGCGCGTACTGGAAGGAATACCTCACCGCAGCCAGCCTGTGGAACACGCGCCAACCCAAGCGCTTCCGCACGTTTCACTACGAAGAACTGGTTGCCGATACCGAATCTACCGTCCGCGAATTGCTGGAGTTCTGCGGCCTGCCCTTCACCGCCGCCTGCCTTGCCCCACATGAGGCCCAACGCGCCATCCGTACTGCCAGTGCCGCACAGGTGCGTCAGCCGATCCGCACGGGCACGGCACGGGCGGGGCGCTACGGAGCCTTGCTCGATCCGTTGCGGCGGTTGATGCAAGCGTGAGACATGGCAGAGACATCACTCCCGGCAGCGCAGTCGCAGGCCAATTTCAGTCCTGGGGCGCGACTACTGCAACTTGGTACAACGCGGCAGGTAGCGCAATGCTGCGCCGTCGCTGATTCCAGATTCCAACCGCAACACGAAACGCCCGCCTTCATGGCGGGCGTTTTCGTTGGTGGCAAACAACCTTGAAACATGACGAAAGTCACATTTTCGGTTGTCCCAGCCGGAATTGCCGCATACACTCGGACATGTTTCTTTGCGTTTGCTGCCACGGATCGGCGGATTCTTCTCCACGCCCATCGCATCACCCCACGTTGCCCTTCCACCTCTCGGAGCACCCTGCATCATGCGCATATCCATCAAACACAAAATCAGGGCCCACTTGGCCGCCTGTGCACTGGCCGGCATGGCGTTTTCCGGC
>JAWLAV010000017.1:0-30062 GCA_041395225.1 Lysobacteraceae bacterium | reverse complement strand
TACGCGGGCTGGATCCGTCGCTTCATCCTCGCCAGTGGCAAACGCCATCCGCGCGAGATGGGTGGCCGTGAGGTGGAAGCATTCCTCACGTCGCTGGCAATCAGCGATAACGTGGCAGCTTCCACACAGAATCAGGCGCTGGCGGCGCTGCTGTTTCTGTATCGGGAAGTGCTGGAACAGGATTTGCCGTGGATGACGAATATCCAGCGTGCGAAACGGCCCGCACGGCTGCCGACGGTTTTGACGACGGATGAAGTCGGACAATTGCTGGCAGGTCTTTCCGGCGGGCCGTGGCTGGTGGCGAGTTTGCTGTATGGCAGCGGGATGCGCTTGCTGGAAGCGTTGCGCTTGCGGATTGCCGATGTGGATTTCGGGCGGCGTGAATTGATGATCCGTCGTGCCAAGGGCGGAAAGGATCGGCGCACGATGTTGCCGTTGGCGCTGGTTTCGCCGCTGCTGTTGCAGATCGAGGAGGCGCGGCGCGTGCATCGGCGTGATGTTTCTGCCGGGTTCGGTGAGGTGTGGTTGCCGGATGCGTTGGCCCGGAAATATCCGGCGGCGGCGCGCGAGGAGGCGTGGCAATACGTGTTTCCGGCGCGGCAGCGGGTGGCCGATCCGCGCGATGGTGCAATCCGGCGGCATCACATGGATGAATCCGCAGTGCAGCGTGCAGTGAAGCAGGCGGTGCGGGTGTCCGGGTTGGCGAAACCGGCGACTTGCCACACCTTGCGCCATTCCTTCGCCACGCATTTGATCGAATCCGGCTACGACATCCGCACGGTGCAGGAATTGCTTGGACATTCGGATGTGAGCACCACGCAGATTTATCTGCATGTGCTCAATCGCGGTGCGGGCGGCGTGCGAAGCCCTCTGGATATCGCTGCGCGAGCGTGAATTTTGCTGTTCAAACAACTTTGCACCTCTTCCGCTGGCGGGAGAGGTCGGCGCGAAGCGCCGGGTGAGGGTGAGAGCGCGGGCTTGCGGGGAATTCGATGCCGTGGGCGGTTCCACCCTCACCCCGGCCCTCTCCCGCCAGCGGGAGAGGGAGAACAGCTTGCACCCGCTATCGCACGAACCGCCCGCGCCCGTTACGCTTTCGCCACGTTCCCGAAGCGATGCCGCTGCCGTGCCTCTCCCGACTCTGCCTCCTGCCACGCCCTTGGTGCTTTTGAACGCGCGGGTGTTTGCGCCTGAGCCTTTGGGCGTTCGTCATCTGCTGCTGGGAGGCGGGTCGATTCTGTGGATGGGCGAGGATGCGGAGGAGGTGCGCCACGTTCCCGGCGCGAAAACGCTGGATCTTCATGGCGCACGATTGGTGCCAGGCTTCATTGATGGCCATGTGCACGTCACCGGTGGCGGTGGCGAGGCGGGGTTTTCCACGCGCGTTCCGGCCTTGCCGCTTTCGAACTACACCGCGCATGGCATCACCACGGTGATCGGGTTGCTCGGCACGGACGATGTGGCGCGCGGGCCGCGTGAACTCATCGCCACGTTGTACGGGCTGCGCGAGCTGGGGCTTTCCGCGTATGGGCATTGCGGCGGGTATCACTTGCCACCGGCCACGCTCACCGGCTCGGTGCGCGGGGACATCGTGTTCGTCGAACCCTTGATCGGCGTAGGTGAATTGGCTGTCAGCGATCACCGTTCCAGCCAGCCCACCCTGGATGAATTGCTGCGCGTGGCGAGCGAGGCGCATGTGGCGGGGCTGATGACGGGCAAGGCGGGCATCGTGCATCTGCATCTGGGTGATGGCGAACGCGGGTTGGAACTGGTGAGCCGTGCGCTGGCGCAAAGTGAACTGCCGCCGCGCGTGTTCCAGCCCACGCACGTCAACCGCCGTCGTGCCTTGTTCGATGAAGCCCTGGAACTGGCCAGGCGTGGCGTGACGATCGATGCCACGGCTTTTCCGGTGGCCGAGGATGAAGATGCGTGGAGCGCTGCCACTGCGTTGCTGCGTTATCTGGATGCGGGCTTGCCCGCAAAGCGTTTCACGATCAGTTCCGATGCGGGTGGTTGCCTGCCGTGCTTCGATGCACACGGCCACATCGAACACATGGACGTGGGCGATTCGGGTGCATTGCTGGAAACCCTGGGCGACGTGCTCGCCGCTGGCTTGCCGCTGGAACGTGCCTTGCCGCCGTTCACTTCCAATGTCGCGGATCTGCTGCGCTTGCCGAACAAGGGTCGCATCGCACTGGGTGCGGATGCGGATCTGCTGGTGCTGGATGACGCCAACCATGCCGCAACGGTGATCGCACAAGGCCGTGTGCATCGGCACGAAGGCCGCACCGTGCGCCGTGGCCCGTTCGAGCCAGTGGAATGATGCGTCGCCCGTCCGTCGTGGTTGCGCTGGTGTTGGTGTTCGCCGCGCTGCTGCTCGGCGGGATTGCGTTGTGGTTGCGCGGGGAGCAAACCATCGTGCGCATCGGGCAGGCGCAGTTGCGTGCGGAACTGGACAAGCGTTTTCCCATTGAACGCCCGGTGTTCTTGCTGCTGAATTATCGCCTTTCCGAGCCACGCCTCACGCTGTTGCCGCAAACCGGCCGCGTGTCGCTGGGCCTTTTCATCGGCCTCAATGCGCGGCTGGATGGCGAACGCACGAAACTGCAGGGCAGCCTCGAGGTTGAAACCGGGCTGCGCTACGACGATGCCGCTGGCGCACTGTTCCTCGTTGATCCGGTCATCACCGATCTGGCGCTGGATGGCGTGCCGGAAAAACACCTTTCCCGTGTGCAGGATGGTGCGCGCTTGGTGCTGGCCGAAGTGTTTTCGCGGTATCCGGTTTACACGCTGGATCACAACGATCCGCGCCAGCAAGCGGTGAAGCTGGCGCTGCGCGATCTGCGCGTGGAGAACGATGCCGTAGTGCTGGATTTGGGGGTGCCTTGATGAGCGAAATCTGGGTCATCGACGACGATCATTCCGTGCGCTTCGTGCTGGCGCAGGCATTGCGCGAAGCAGGCTTCATCGTGCGCGAGTTCGGCAGCGCGGCGCAGGCGCTGGAAGCGTTGAACTCAAGCTTGCCCGACGTGGTGTTCACCGATGTGCGGATGCCGGGACTGGATGGTTTGGCGCTGCTGGATGCGTTGAAAAATCGCCATGCGGAGTTGCCCGTCATCGTGATGAGCGCGTGGACGGATGTGCCTTCCACCGCCAGTGCCTTCCGCGGCGGCGCGCACGATTTCCTCTCCAAACCGTTCGATCTGGACGAAGCGGTGGCGATGGCGCGGCGTGCGTTGAATCAGGAAGTACCAGTGCCCGATGCGACGGAACCGGCTTCCGGTGAAGCGGAACTGCTGGGTGATTCGCAGGCGATGCGCGATCTGTTCCGTGCCATCGGGCGGCTTTCGCAAGCGCCGCTCTCGGTACTCATCACCGGGGAAACCGGCACCGGCAAGGAACTGGTGGCACGCGCGCTGCATCGCCATTCCCCGCGCGCGGCACGGCCTTACGTGGCGCTCAACACCGCCGCGATTCCAGCGGAATTGCTGGAATCGGAATTGTTCGGGCACGAGGCAGGCGCATTCACCGGCGCGGCCAAGCGCCATATCGGGCGATTCGAACAGGCCGATGGCGGCACGTTGTTTCTGGATGAAATCGGCGACATGCCGCTGCCGCTTCAAACCCGCCTGTTGCGCGTGCTGGCGCAGGGCGAGTTTTTCCGCGTTGGCGGGCGCGAACTGATCCGCGTGGACGTGCGCACCATCGCCGCCACGCATCAGGATCTGGAGCGTGCCGTCGCCGAAGGCCGCTTCAGAGCGGATTTGCTGCATCGTCTGGATGTGGTGCGGCTCGCGTTGCCGCCGCTGCGGCAACGGCGCGAAGACGTGTCGATCCTGGCGCAGCGTTTCCTTGCCGAAGCCGCACGCCGCGTCAATGCCGGACCAAAACGCTTCCTGCCCGCCACGCTGGATGCCCTGCGCCGCTACGACTGGCCCGGCAACGTGCGCGAACTGGAAAATCTGTGCTGGCGGCTGGCCACGCTTGCACCCGGCGATACCTTGTTGCCTGCCGATCTTCCGCCTGCGATACGCGATGGTGGCAACGCGCTTTCAAGTGCGGGCGAACCTGATGCCACGATGGATTGGGAATCCGCCTTGCGCCGCTGGGCCGATGCGCAACTGACCGCAGGCACCAACGGCTTGCACGCATTGGCGAGCGAACGCTTGCAAACCATCCTGCTGGATGCGGCACTGGCTGCCACATCGGGCCGCCGTCAGGAAGCGGCGCATCGGTTGGGTTTGGGGCGCAACACGCTGACACGGAAGCTGGGAGCCGGGCGCAGGAAGTGACGCATCTCCCGCCAGGCAATTCAGCACCCTCAATACGGCGCGGTCAGTTCGGTTGAATCCAGAAAGCCATCGCGGTTGCGATCCAGCCGATCGAACATCATCGCCTGGGCGCGGCGCTTGCCCATCAGCGTGACACTGCCCCGCCCACGCACGCCTTCGGGCCATTCCGAAGGGGAAAGTACGCCATCCCCGTTGCGATCCAGCATGTGGAACCCGCGATTGAGGTAATCCTGATATTCGGCCAGCGAAACGCGCCCATCGCCGTTGCTGTCGAATTGGGCAAGGTATTGATGTGGCGTGGTGGACTGGGCTGCTGCACACGTCGGCAGCAGCCCCCACAAAAGCGCGTCAGTTGCGCGCCGGAGCCAAGGCATAGCTGCGCAGCCTTGCGGCGAATTCCTGCAAGGATTGAATACCGCTGGCTTCGGCCTCGTGGCACCACGCCTGCAAGCGTGCGAGCGTGGCGGCGGCATCGTGCGAGCGTTCTTCGAGCAGGGCCTGCAAGCGGCTGCGGAACTCCACCAGCGTGGAAAGGCGCGGGCGATGTGCCACCAGTGCGTGCATCCTTTCGCGTGCGTCGTGATCCAGCCAGCGCCCGCCATCGGCCAACGCCTTGCGGAAACGGCGCGGCATCGCCTTGATGTTTTCGCCCGCGTGCACGGCTTCTTCACGCAGAGCAGGCAGCATCACGTTGCGGTAGTAATCCGTCATGGCCTGGAAACGGTGGCTGAGCAATGCCTTCAAGGTTTCGCCATCGGGCATCGCGATGTTCGGGCGCACGTCCAGTGTGGGTGCCACGCGCAGCACGGTGGCCAGGCGCAGTTTTTCCAGCACCTTGATCGCGGCCCAGCCGATGTCGAACTCGAAGCGGCGCAGCGAGAACTTCGCCGAGCTTGGAAAGGCGTGATGGTTGTTGTGCAGTTCTTCACCGCCGATCCACACGCCCCACGGTGAAAGGTTGGTGGATTTGTCGCTGGTTTCGAAGTTGCGATAACCCCACCAATGCCCCAGCCCGTTCACCACGCCTGCGGCCCACACCGGAATCCACAACATCTGGATCGCCCACACCGCCACGCCCGCGAAGCCGAACAGCAGCGCATTGATCGCCAGCATCAGCACCGGGCCGAGCGTGGCGTGCGGCGTGTAGAGGTGGCGCTCGATCCAGTCATCCGGGCAACCCTTGCCGTACTTCTCGATCGAAGGCCGATCGCGGCGCGCGGCACGATACAGCTCCACACCGCGACGCAGCACGTTGCCGATTCCCAGGAACTGCGGGCTGTGCGGATCTTCTTCCGTCTCGCAGCGGGCATGGTGCTTGCGGTGGATCGCGGCCCATTCACGCGTGATCATCGAGGTGGTGAGCCACACCCAGAAGCGGAAGAAATGCGCCAGCGCCGGATGGAAATCCACGCCGCGATGGGCCTGGCAGCGGTGCAGGTACAAGGTCACTGCAAAGATGGTGATCTGCGTGACGATCAACAAATAGATGGCAAGCGTGCCCCAGCCCGCACCGGTGATGCCGTGTGCAAGCCAGTCGAAAACGGAGTGGTTCATGGGATTCCCCGGAAAATGTACAGGCATGATGCAGGCGGTTGGGCCGATTTTCCAGCCCTGCAAGGTCGCCACGAGGCTTTCAATGGAATCCCGATTCATCGGGAAAATCACTACTCCTCGATCCCCAGCCGCTTGCGCTCCAGCCGCCGCAAAAACTCCTCCATGATGCGGCGATAGAGGTCTTCGCCGAGGTAGGCGTCTTCCACGCCGGAATCGATCGAAGGGTTGTCGTTGACTTCGATCACGGCCACGCGGCTGCCGTCGGCCTTGATGTCCACGCCGTAGAGGCCATCGCCAATGGGTGAGGTGGCTTTCAGCGCGAGTTTCAGCACGTCGGCGGGGGCTTCGCGCACGGGCAGGGTCTTGAAGCCGCCGCTGCGTGGAATCTTGTTGCTGCCGTGGGCGTTGGCGTGATCGTAGATCTGCCAGTGGCCGCGCGACATGAAGTATTGGCAGGCGTACAGCGCCTGGCCGTTGAGCACGCCGATGCGCCAATCGAACTGCGTGTACATGAACTCCTGCGCGATCAGCAGCGCGGAATGCTGGAACAGTTCTTCGGCGGCAGCGCGCAAGGCGGCATCGCTTTCCACCTTCACCACGCCACGCGAGAAGGAGCCGTCGGGAATCTTCAGCACCAGCGGCAGGCCGAGCTTTTCCGGCAGTTCCGCCAGTTGCTTGTCGTTGTCGCGGAACACCACTTCGGTGCGCGGCATTGGCAGCTTGCGGGCGCGCAGCAGATCGTTGAGGAAGATCTTGTTGGTGCAGCGGAGAATGGAAACGGGATCATCGATCACCACCATGCCTTCGCGTTCGGCGCGGTGGGCGAAGCGGTAGGTGTGGTTGTCCAGCGAGGTGGTTTCGCGGATGAACAGGCCGTCGTATTCGGCCAACCGCGAGAAATCGTTGCGCGTGACCGGCTCCACGTCGATGCCCAGTTCCTTGCCGGCCTCCACGAACAACCGCAATGCACGCTTGTTCGAAGGCGGCAGTGCTTCGTTCGGATCGTGCAGCATGGCGATGTCGTAGCGGTACTTGCGACGCGCACGCGGTTTGCGCCAGATCTTGCGGGAGAAGGCATCCAGCGCGGCGGCGAAGGCATCTTCCTGTGCATCGTTCAGCGTGTTCAGGCCCACCGCCTTGATCGAGCCGATCTGCCACACGCGCTGGCGTTCGAATTCGATCTTCAGGATCGGGCACGGGAAGGCTTCGAACACCTGCCGCGCCACTTCCGCCAGCGGCATGTAGTTGGTCTGGCCGAAGTACACAAGCAAGCCGAAATCGGTGGCATCGGCCCCGCCGTCGGGAAAGAACTTCGCCAGACGCTGGTTGAGATCGCCGATGTCAAGGCCGTAGATCGAGCGGCGGCGAAGATCGTTGATGGCACGCACGGAAGGAATCACGCGCTGCCCGCGCGCCTCGGCCAGCAGCGAGACGTAATAGCCCAGGCCCAGGTATTTGTAGCTGCGGCACAGATTGATCACCTGCACCCGCTCCTCGCCTTCCGCAGGTGGCGGTTCTTTCAGGTAATCGGTAGCGGAAACGACGTTGTCGGACGGATAGTACGAACCCCAGTCCGAAGTTTTTTCGACGACGATGAGAAGGCGGCTCATGGGTGCCTGGTCTGCCAACCTGATGCGCCGGATGAGCGCGAAGCGGCGCGGATTCTGACAGAATCGCAGCGCGCCGGATGCGGCGTTTTTCGCGCCGTTGCGCGCGGTTCATTGGCCCTGCGGAATCGCCTGTGCAAACCCATGAAATCCCCGTGGTGCGCGATGCGTCTGTCGCCGATCTTCCCGGCCTTGTGGCGCTGGAACGCCTGTTCCCTGGCGACCGCTTGAGCCTTCGCCAGTTCCGTCATCATCTGGCATCGCCTTCGGCACAGTTGCGCGTGGCACTCCTGGCAAACACACCGGCAGGCTATGCGCTGACGCTGCTGCGCAAAGGTTCGGATGCTGCACGTTTGTATTCCATCGTGGTTGACCCTGCTTGGCGTGGCCTGGGCCTTGGCGCAACCTTGCTGGCCGATGCGCAGCAACAGGCGCATCGCGCCGGAAAGACTTCGCTTCGGCTGGAAGTGCGGGAGGACAACGCCGCCGCCATTGCGCTGTATCGCCGCGCAGGTTTTGTGCCGTTCGGGCGGCGTGAACGCTATTACGAGGATGGTTGTGCCGCACTGCGCATGGTGCGTGCCATCGGCATGGATTGATCACCATGCATTCCTGCCAGAGCCACATTTGTTCCTGTGCCGGACGGCGGAGTTGCAATTGTTTGCATGGCTGATTGATAAGCCTGACAATGCGCCCTCCTCCACTCGGGAAGTCAAAACAATGAAGCGTCTGGGTCTTTGTCTTATGGCGCTGCTGGGCGCCGGTTCCATCTCTGCAGAAACACTGGATTGTGCGGCACTGGCCAACAGCGCTCTGGCCGAACCAGAAGGCTATGCTGCGCAGTGCGGTGCTCCCGCGCCGTCGCCCTCTGTTGCCGTCAGCAATCTGGCCCCGACCGATACCGGCTTCGCCCTGGATATACGCGGGCAGAGTCCGCGCCTGCCGAACTCCCTGTATTCGTTCACGCTGAATGCGTTCAACACGCAAACCCTGCGTGGCGTTTCGTCGCAGGCATCAATCTTCGCGATGGATTTCAACGAAGCGGGCACGACGCTGTATGCCATCACCGGCAGCTCGGCCATGACCAACCCCAACACGCTGGGCACACTGAATTCGACCACGGGTGCCTTCACCGCCATCGCACCGTTGACCGGCCTCACCGCAGGCGATAGCGCTTCGGGCCTGGCCATCCACCCACGCACGGGGTTGGCGTACTTCTCCGCAGTTGGCGGCTCACCGTCCACGGCGCGTCTCTACACGCTGAACCTGGCCACCGGCGCGTTGACCCTGGTGGGGCAGATCACCGCCCCGACCGACGGCACCGGCACGCTCATGATCGATATTGCCATCAACTGCGAAGGTCAACTGTTTGCCCACAACATCGCCGATGATGCCCTGTATTCGGTCAGCACCACGACCGGTGCCGGTACGCTGATCGGCACCCACGGCTTGGCGGCGAACTTTGCCCAGGGCATGGATTTCGACAATCAGGACGGCACCCTGTATGCCTACATCTATACCGGTGCCGGCACCAACCGCTTCGGCACCTTCAATCTCGCCACGGGCGCTTTCACCACGCTGGTACAAGACAACCCGCTGGGTGAATACGAGGGTGCAATCCCGACCCAATGCCCCTCGTTGGGCAGCCCGACCGCTACGCTCACCGCCAGCAGCCTGAACTTCGGCAGCTTGATGGTCGGCAGCACCGGTACCAGCACGCAAACCCTCACCAACACCGGCAACGCACCGTTGGACGTCACGGCCATCACCGCTGCCACGGCTCCTTTCTCGCGCACCGGCGGCACCTGCGCAGGCGATGTGTTCACGCTGGCCCCCAGCGCCAGTTGCACGCTGATCTACACCTTCGCACCCACGGCCGCAGTGACTTCCTCGCAGGTCATTACCGTCAGTTCGAACGGTGGCAACCCGACCTTTACCCTTCAAGGCGAAGGCGTGGCACCGGCTGATACGGTCACCGCCACGGTGCCGTCCACATCGCTCCTGAGCCTGCTGGCTCTGTTGGCGGGTCTGGCCGGTATCGCTCTGTTCGCCCTGCGTCGCCGCTGATCGGGAAATCCTGAAGGATTCCAAGGGCCCTGCCAGCGATGGCAGGGCCTTTTTGTTGGCGCGGCATTTTTGCGTGATGGGGATTGATTCACGCCTTCGGCGCGAATGCGATCACTGCAATGGCGAAGATGGCCAGCACGATGCCGATCCTGTTCCAGCGCCCGATGCGTTCGCCGAACACCAGCGCGCCAACCACGGTGCCGAGCACGACCACGCCCACGTTCATCGTGGCAAATACCACGGCCGGGCTGTCCGGCAAGGCGCGGTGGGCGCGCACGTAACAGACGATGTTGCCGAAGTTGAGTGCGCCCAGCAGCAAACCGGCAAGGAAGCTGCGCCGATTCAAACGACGCCCGCGAACGTGCCGCCACACCTGCATCGCCAACATGCCCGCGAAGGCGAGCGAGAACGCCACCAGCAGGGAAGCGGCGAACGGCGTGCCGGCGCTGGCGATGCTTTTCAGCAGCACATCGACCAGCGCGAAGCCCACCCACACTGCGAGCAACAAACCCAATGTGCTGCGTTCGGTGGTGGTCCTGGCAGGTTCGGGGCGAATCAGGATGGCCACGATGGCAGCCAGCCCCAGCGCCAACCCGACAAGCTTCCATGCACCGGCGCGTTCGCCGAACAATGCGAAGGCTGCGATCAACGACAGCAGCAACGAAAGCCGCTGTGCCACATCGGTACGCACGATGCCTGCGCGGCACACGCAGGCGGCCAATATCAGGAACAGGGTCGGCAAGGCGAAGGCAAGTGTCAGCCACAACAGCCACGGCGCATCCGGTTCCTGAAGTACAGCCAGTGGCGGATCGAACATGAAGAAGCACAGCAATGCCGCGATCAGGTAATTCCACGTCACTGCCTGTGCTGCATCGATGCCATGGCGCGGCATCAGTTTCAGCAGCACGGAAACGAGCACGCTCAACAGCGCGGCGACAAGTACCAGAGTCATGGCGGAGGGCGGCGGCGTTGGAGGCGCGCATTGTGGCCGATTGCTTCAACCATCGCACCTGCGAAGGCCGAAGAACCCCGCCCATGACTTCCGACCGCAGCCCGCACCCCAACACCGTGCTACCGTGCGGCGGTCATGCCTTTTCCTGCCGGAGTAATCCCATGTCCAGACACCTTTCCGCCTGGTTGCCCGCCGGGCTTCTGCTGCTTTCCGCCTGTGCGCCCGTGAACGAGAAAATCATCGTGCCCGAACCTGCTGCAACGGTGGAAGACCCGTACCTGTGGCTGGAAGACGTGGGCGGAGACAAGCCACTGGCGTGGGTGCGCGAACACAATGCCGCCTCGCAGGCCGCGATCGAGGCCGCGCCCGGATTCGCAAAGCTTCAATCCGACCTGCTTGCGATCATGGATTCGGACGCGAAGATTCCCTTCGTCGGAAAACAGGGCGACTACTTCTACAACTTCTGGACGGACAAGAAGAACCCGCGTGGCCTGTGGCGTCGCACCACGCTGGCCGAGTACCGCAAGGCCGATCCGGCCTGGGAAACGCTGATCGACGTGGATGCGCTCAACGCGGCCGAGGGCGAGAACTGGGTGTGGCATGGTGCGTCCTGCCTGCGCCCGACGATGAAGGGCGCGCCCTATGCGCGCTGTCTGGTGCAGCTCTCGCGCGGCGGCGCGGATGCCGATGTGACGCGCGAGTTCGATCTTGTGAACAAGGAATGGGTTAAGGACGGCTACTTCCGTCCGGAGGCCAAAGGCGATCTGTCTTGGATCGACGAAAACACGGTGTATGTGGCTACCGATTTCGGCGAAGGCTCGATGACCAGTTCCGGCTATGCGCGCATCGTCAAGGAATGGAAGCGCGGCACGCCGATGTCCGAGGCGAAAGTCGTCTATGAAGGCACGCACGAGGACATGGCCGTCAGCGCATTCCACGACAGCACGCCAGGCTTCGAGCGGGATTTCGTGCAGCGTTCGCTGGCCTTCTACAACGACGAGCTGTACCTGCGCGGCAAGGATGGCGCGCTGGCGAAGATCGATGCGCCCAACAGCGCCCAGAAGAACGTGCATCGCCAGTGGCTGACGCTGGAACTGCGCGAACCGCTCACCGTGGCGGGCAAGACCTACGCCGCAGGCTCGCTGCTGGCCGCGAACTTCGACGATTTCATGGCCGGCAAGCGCGAGTTCTCTGTCGTGTTCTCGCCGGACGAACATTCTTCATTGGCCGGCTTCGGCGCGACGAAGAACCACTTTTTCATCAACGTGCTGGAAGATGTGAAGAACCGCATCTATCTGGTGAAGCCGGGCGCGGACATTTGGGAACGCAGCGCGCTTGCGCACATGCCGCAATTCGGCACGGTAAGCCTTTCCGCGGTGGACGATGAGGAATCCGATGATTTCTTCATGACCATCTCCGACTACCTCACGCCGACCTCGCTGTACCTGGGCAGCATCGGCGGCGGTGAACCGCAACTGCTCAAGCAGCTTCCGGCCTTCTTCGACGCGAAGGAGTTGCAGGTCGCGCAGAACTTCGCCACCAGCAAGGACGGCACGAAGGTGCCGTACTTCCTCATCGCGCGGAAGAACCTGTCGATGGATGGGGCGAACCCGACCCTGCTGTATGGCTACGGCGGTTTCGAGATTTCCATGCTGCCCGGCTACAACGCCAGCGCCGGGCGCGGCTGGCTGAGCGAAGGCGGTGTGTATGTGGTCGCCAACATCCGTGGTGGCGGCGAGTACGGCCCGCGCTGGCACCAGGCCGCGCTGCGTGAAAACCGCCTGCGCGCCTACGAGGATTTCGCCGCCGTGGCGCAGGATCTCATCGCCCGCAAGATCACCTCCCCGAAACACCTGGGCATCCAGGGTGGCAGCAATGGCGGCCTTCTGATGGGCAACATGACCGTGCTGTATCCGGAACTGTTCGGCGCGGTGGTGTGCCAGGTGCCGCTGCTGGACATGAAGCGCTACAACAAGCTCTTGGCCGGGGCGTCGTGGATGGCCGAATACGGCAACCCGGATACGGCGGACTGGGAGTTCATCCAGACCTTCTCGCCCTACCAGAACGTGAAGGCCGATGTGGACTATCCGCCGGTGCTGTTCACCACTTCCACGCGCGATGACCGCGTGCATCCGGGCCACGCCCGCAAGATGTTCGCCCGCATGAAGGAACAGGGCCACGATGTTTCCTACTACGAAAACATCGAAGGCGGCCACGGCGGCGCGGCGGACAACAAGCAGCGCGCGCACATGCAGGCGCTGGCTTATACCTTCCTCAAGCAAAAGCTGTTCGGGAGCAAGTGAGATGAAACTTTCGGCGTGGCGCGGCCTGTGTGCGATGGCGGTGTCGGGTATCTTGGTTTCCTGTGCTTCGATGCCCGAACCTGAAACGATGACCGATTCCCCCAAGCAAACTCCTCGCCCGCCGGTGGCAGCAGTGAAGCCGCACGAAGTGAAAGCCCCGTTCGGCGCGGTGCGGATCGATCCGTATTACTGGCTGCGCGACGATACCCGGAAGAACCCGGAGATGATCGGCTATCTGGAAGCGGAGAATGCCTACACCGATGCCATCCTCGCGCCCGAAACCGCGCGGCGCGAGGCGATCTTCCAGGAAATCACCGGTCGCATCGAGCCGAACGATTCCAGCGTGCCGTACCGCCGCAATGGCTACTGGTATCGCTCCGGCTACGATGGCCGCGAGTACCCGATCTTCCACCGCCGCGCAGACAAGGAAGGCGCGCCGGAGGACGTGCTGCTGGATGCCAACGTACTGGCGCAAGGCAAGGGCTACTTCGCGGTCGGTGACCTCAGTGTCAGCGATGACAACCGGCTGCTGGCCTGGGCCGAGGATGCGGTGGGACGTCGCCAGTACACGTTGAAGTTCAAGAATCTTCAAACCGGGGAAATACTCGCGGACGAAGTGACGAACATCTCGCCGAGCCTGGTGTGGGGCACGGACAACCGCACCGTCTATTACCTTGAGAAAGATCCGGAAACGCTGCTGGAAAAGCGCGTCAAGGCGCACGTCATAGGCACGCCCGCAAGCGCGGATACCGTGATCTACGAGGAAGCCGACGACACCTTCTACATGTCGATCGACCGCACCCGCTCCGAACGCTACCTGTGCATCGGCCTGCGCGGCACCGTGTCTTCGGAAACCCGCTGCGTCGATCTGCATGAGCCGGGAGAATTCTTCGTACTCGCCCCGCGCGAACGTGATTTCCTCTACAGCGCGGATCATCTGGACGGCCAATGGGTCATCCGCACGGATTGGAATGCACCGAACTACCGCCTGATGACGGTGGCCGACGATGCCGTGCGCGGCGGCAGGACGAACTGGAAGGAATGGATCGCGCACGATCCGGCGGTATTCATTGCGGGCGTTGAACTGTTCGACGATTTCACCGCCATCGGCGAACGCTCCGATGGCTTGCTGAAAGTGCGCGTGCTGCCCAAACAGGGCGAATCCTTCCTCGTCGCCTCGGATGAACCGGCCTACACGATGGGCCTTTCGGTCAATTCCGAAGCGCAGTCCGATTGGCTGCGCTACAGCTACACCTCGCTCACCACGCCGCCGACCACTTATGAACTCAACGTCGCTACCGGCGAACGTCGCCTGCTCAAGACCGAACCTGTGATCGGTTACGACGCCAGCCGCTACGTCACCGAGCGCCGCTGGGCCACGGCGCGCGATGGCACGAAGATTCCCGTTTCCATCGTCACCAGCAAGGATTTCAAGCGCGATGGCACCGGCGCGCTGCTGCAATACGCCTACGGCTCCTACGGCATCTCGATGGATCCGCGCTTCAATGTTTCCGTGCCAAGCCTGCTGGATCGCGGTGTCGCCTATGCCATTGCCCACATCCGCGGCGGGCAGGAAATGGGCCGCCAGTGGTACGAGGACGGCAAGCTCAAGAAGAAGCAGAACACCTTCAACGATTTCATCGACGTGACGGATTTTCTGGTTAAGGAAGGCTATGCCGCACCGAACCGCGTGGCAGCGGCGGGCGGCAGCGCCGGTGGCTTGCTGATGGGTGCCGTGGCGAACCTGGCCCCGCAGAAATACGCCGCCATGAACGCAGGCGTGCCCTTCGTCGATGTGGTCACCACCATGCTGGACACCTCCATTCCGCTCACCACCAACGAATACGACGAATGGGGCAATCCGGAACAGCCGGAGTGGTACGAGGTGATGCTGGCGTATTCGCCCTACGATCAAGTGAAGGCGCAGGCGTATCCGGCCCTGTACGTGGATACGGGCCTGTGGGATTCGCAGGTGCAGTACTGGGAACCGGCCAAATGGGTCGCCAAATTGCGCACCGTCAACACCGGCGATGCGCCCATCCTGTTGCGCACCAACATGGAGGCCGGTCACGGCGGCAAATCCGGCCGCTTCGAGCGTTACAAGCAAACCTCGGAGTGGTATGCCTTCATGCTGAGGCAGCTTGGGGTGAAGTAACTGCGATCTTTTGCCCTCTCCTGCTGGCGGGAGAAGGAGAAAAGCGACCCTGCGACTTCGCGCAGGGTGACACCCGCAATCGTCATGTGGAGCGATACGCAGTCGCAGTATCGCCTCCATGAACAAATCTTGAATTTTTTGTGTCGGGGGATGTCAGGGGTTTTTGCCAAACGTCGTTTTTACCTGTTTGCAAGGCTACTTCCGGCCTGCCGACATGGAGAACGACGTGAATCCTGCTTCATCTGCCGCGCTGGCGGCCTTATTTCATCCTTCCCGCCTGCGCCCGGCCGCACGGCTGGCCGCGATGGGCAGTGCTGGCATGTCTTGCGCTCGCACCGCTGGCCGGTGCGAGGGGGCTGGATACCAATTTCGCCACCAATGGCATCGATATCCTCTCCGAGGGCGGGGCGGACGTCCATGCCATCGCCCATCTGCCAAGGCCGGACGGCGGATCGGCCGTGGTGTTCGCTTACCAGACCGTCAACAGTTGCCCGGCGGAACGGTGGTGTCTGGTGGTGGAGCGCTTCGCGGACAACGGCTTTTTCATCGGCCAGAACTATACGAGCGTCACCGCCAATTTCACCCGGGTCAGCGCCGCAGCCATCGATTCGCAGGGCCGCATCGTGGTGGTGGGCAGCCACAAGATCGGCAGCGGGCCGGATCACGATTTCCGCATCGTGCGCCTGACGCCCCAGGGCGCGCTCGATGGGTCGTTCATCCGGGAGGTTTCTTTCGACGTGGCCAATAGCGACTGGCGCGATGAAGCGCTGGCCGTGGCGATCGACGCCACGGATCGCATCGTGGTGGCCGGGTCTGCCAATACCTCGAACATTGGCGATGTCGAGTTTGGCATCGCCCGATTGCTCCCGACGGGCACCCTCGACCCCGCGTTCAACAACGGCGGCAAACGGCGAATCCCCTACGAGGTGATTCCCGGGCGCAGTTTCGCCATCGCCACCGCCATGTCCATCGACAGCGCCGGCCGCATCGTGATCGGCGGCAACGTGCTCGATCTGAATCTGGGCCGCGTCCGTATCGGAATGGCACGCCTGCTGCCCAGTGGCGACTACGACACCACCTGGTGCCAAACCACCTGCACCGCCAACGTTTACCCTGCGATCCACAGCGGGCGCAGCGTGACCTATTTCGGCAACATCAACGATCCGCGTACCCATACCGTGGCCGCACTGGCCGTGAATGGCAGCAACCAGGTCGCCATCGTCGGTGACCACATCCACGCCCGCAAGGCGTGTGCTGAAGCAATCCGGGCTGTCGCGGCCAACATGGCGGCACATGATGTCGATGGCGGCGTCGAGCGTGGTGATGGCTTGCATCGGGCGATCCAGCAGGGCGAGCAGTTTGGCCTTCGTGATGGCGCGCGCCGCGCGCGAGGGCGGCGATTCGGATTGATCCGGATCGGCATCGATGCGCTCGATCAGGGCCATGGCCTGTTGCACATCGCCGCGCAGGAACAGGGCATTGGCCTGATTGCTGGCCACCGTGTTGGCATACGTATTGATGCTGACATTGGCATCGCGCCAGAGGGATTGCGCCTGTTCGGCAAGTTCGATGGCGGCGGGGAGATCGCCCGCCAACAACAGCGCGGTGGAGGCGCTGCCCACCTGTATGCCGCGCGCCAGCGGGCTGCCGTCGCGTGCATTCGCCGCCAGCGCTGCCGCCTGCCGCGCCGCATCGGTTGCGCCTTGCATGTCGCCGCGTGCCCGCAGCCATTGGCCGCGAAGCATCAATGCATGAGCTGGCACCATCCCGCCTTCGCGCTGTTCGGGCGTCATGTCGCGTTCGATGCGGATGAGCGCGGCATCCAGCTCATCCATTTTTCCGACGCGGATGGCGGCGTCGGCACGGTTCAGATCGGCCAGCACGCGGGTGCGTGCAGACGCGGTGAGCAGGTTCGGTTGCATCGCATCGAGCAGCTCCAGCACACGCGGGTAATCGCCGCGTTGCAGGAACAGATCGGAAAGCGCCAGTTGCAGCGCAGCCTGCATTGGCGCATCACCGAACTGGCCGAGCAGGTTGGGATCGGCGGCCAGATCGAGCAAGGCTTGCGCGCTGATGGATTCCCAGGTTGAGGCAGGTGAGCGCGATGGTGTCCAGATCGCCGCGCAGTGCGGCAGCACGGCGGGCATCGGTTCGCGCCAGACGTTTCGACGGCGCTTCAGGCGTGAACTCGTGGGTGGTGAACGCCACCATGCCGCGCCGGAACGGGCGTTCGCCGGTGAGAAGTTCGTACAGGATCTCGCCGAGCGCATAGATGTCCGCAGGCGTGCCCACCGCCTGCCCTGACATCTGTTCGGGTGCGGCGTAATCCGGCGTGAAGGCCCCAAATGCCGTGCCGGTAGCCTGCCCGCTGCCAGGTTCGGCATCGGCATCGAGCAGCTTGGCGATGCCGAAATCCAGCAGCCGCACCTGGCCTTGCGTGTCGATCAGGATGTTGGCCGGTTTCAGATCCCGGTGCAGCACGAGGTTCTGATGCGCAAACTGCACCGCATCGCAAACCTGCATCAACAAGCGCAGCCGTGTCGGCAGATCCGCCTCGGTGCGTTCGACGTGTGCGATGAGCGTTTCCCCGCCTTCGATGAGCTCCATCGCGTACCACGGCTGGCCATCGTTGGTGACACCGCCATCAAGGAAGCGTGCGATGTTCGGGTGTTGCAACCGCACCAGAATCTGCCGCTCGCGCGCCAGCCTTCGACGTGCGATGGCATCCTCGCCCGTGCCTGCACGCAGCAATTTGAGTGCGACGGTCTGAGCAAAATCCTCGGCCTCGCGCTGCGCCCGATATACCTGCCCCATGCCACCGCGCCCGATGGTTTCGCGCAGCACGAAAGGGCCGATGCGCTAGCCGATGCGCGGATCGGCCTCGTCCTCGACGCCTTGCGCGAATGCAACCATCAGTGGTCGATCGAGCAGTCCATCGGTTTCCTGATCGGCTTCCAGCAGGCGCAATACCTGTTGGTGCAGGGCTGCATCCGCGCCGCACTGTTGTGCCACCCATCCGGCGCGTTGCGCATCGGGTTGTTCCAGCACTTCGCGCATCAGGCGCAGCGCTTGTGCCAGACGCTGCGACTCATTGCCCGTGGTGCTCACGTGCCTCCCGCCACCAGCAGATCGCTGTGAATCAGCGCACGCGCCGCGCGCCAATCGCGGAACAGGGTGCGTTCGGTGACCTTGAGCACGCGGCTCATTTCCGGAAAGCTCAGACCGCCGAAGAAATGCAGTTCAACCACCTGCGCCAATCGTGGATCGGCCTGTTCCAGCCGTTGCAGGCTCTGTTCCAGCACCAGCACATCCAAGCTGCGTTCGGGCATGGCCGCAATGCCCTCGGTCAGCGTGACCAGATGCAGATGGTTGCCGCGTTTGTCGCGCCCGCGCGCTCTGGCCATGTCCACCAGCACCTGCCGCATCGCGCGGCTGGCGAGGTTCACCAGATGTTCCTCATCCAGCGCGTGCGAACGTGCCAACTTCAGGTAGGCCTCGTGCACCAGCGCCGTGGTTTGCAGCGTCGATCCGCCGGAGGCCAGATAGCGATGCGCAACGCTCTTGAGTTCTTCGTAAAGCTGCCCGAACAGGGCGGCGGGGTCGGAGGGCGAAGGCTCGGTCATGAGGGGATGCAGCGGGGGAAGCAGCAAGCGTAAGCGGGCGAGGGGTTCGGCGCAAAATGTCCGGGCGGCTTTCCTCAGCGGGTGCCGATGCACCGAAGGATCCCCGGAGGGCGGGTTACAGGAAGGCCGTCATCACATCGTTGAGGAAGCGCCGCCCAAGTTCGGTGGGTGCGATGTGGTTTTCATCCCGTTGCAGCAAGCCTTTGACCTGCAATTGCGAAAGCGTCGGTTCCAGCGCCGAAGCTGGCAAGCCGGTGCGGGCCACGAACATCGCCAGATCGAATCCTGCATTCACCCGCAGCGCATTGAGCATGAACTCGAACGGGCGCGATGCATCGGAGATGAAGTCATCGCCGCCGATGCGCGCTGCGCTGGCGGCATTCGCCAGATACGCGGTCGGGTGCTTGATCTTCCAGCGCCGCAGGATGTTCTGTTCGGCAGGCAATGTGATCTTGCCGTGCGCGCCTGCACCAATGCCGAGGTAATCGCCGAAGCGCCAGTAGTTGAGGTTGTGCGCGCACTGTCGGCCTTCGCGGGCGTAGGCGGAGACTTCGTACTGATGGAAACCGCGTTCGGCCAGCAGCGCCTGACAGGCTTCCTGCATTTCCCACGAAGCATCGTCGTCGGGAATGCCTTGCGGCGGTTTCGCGGCGAAAATGGTGTTGGGTTCCAGCGTGAGTTGATAGTGCGAGAGGTGCGTGGGCTGCAACGCGAAGGCGCGTTCCAGATCGTGAAGCGCCATCGCCAGCGTCTGCTGCGGCAGCGCGTACATCAGATCCAGATTGATGTTGGCAAAGCCTGCGTCCTGCGCCAGCTTCACCGCATGCTGTGCCTGTTGCGCATCGTGGATGCGGCCCAGGCGTTCAAGGCACCCGTTGTCAAAGCTCTGCACGCCGAAGGAAAGCCGGTTCACGCCAGCAGCCAGATACGATTCGAAGCGGTCGTGTTCCACCGTGCCGGGATTGGTTTCCAGCGTCACTTCCAGACCGGGCGCGAACTTCAACCGCGCAGCAAAGCCATCGAGGATCGCGCCGATGTGCGCGGCATCGAACAAGCTTGGCGTGCCGCCGCCGAAGAACACGCTCGTTACCGGGCGGCCCCAGACCAGTGGCAGATCCTGATCCAGATCGGCCAGCAACGCAGCCACGTAGTCGCGCTGCGGCAGTTCACCCTTCTGTCCGTGTGAATTGAAATCGCAGTAAGGGCATTTGCGCACGCACCACGGGATATGGATGTAGAGCGCCAGCGGCGGCAAGGTAAGCATGGCCGCATTGTCATGGGTTGGGATGCGCTTGCGAACCCCGGCGGTGCGATTTTGCGTATCCCGGGCGTTGGATGCGTCGTTTGCTGGGGTTCGACTCTGGCTCACCCGCAACCTATGGGCGTCGCTTCGTTCGTGCCGAAATGAAAGCGACAAGCGCACCACCCGCCGCGATCCACGCACTCGCCGGGCATCCGAACCAGCGCGGGGTGTTTTGATCCAGTGCGAACAGCACGGCGGCGGCGATCAGTAAGCCGCTGCCAAACACGGCGCGGACGATGCGCCCGGGGGCATCGTTTGCAGCCTGGGCCAGCGCCGCCAATTCGCGCGATTGCAGGATGGTGGCGTGTTCACCCGCGTTCTGCTGCGCGAACCAGTCGCGCACCAGCCGCGGCATTTGCGGGGCGTGCGTCACCAGCTCCGGCACTTGCCTTGCGAACTCGCGCAACAGCGCTCTGGGGCCGTAGCGCTCGCGCAGGATGGATTCCAGCACTGGCTGCGCCACGGCCCAGATGTCGATGGAAGGATCGAGTCTTCGGCCGATGCCTTCGATGTTGAGCAGGGTTTTCTGCAACAGGATCAATTGCGGTTGCAGCGTCAATTCGTATGCACGCGCGGTGCGGAACAGTTTGAGCAGCACTTCGCCGAGGGAAATTTCCGACAGGGGCCTTGTGAAATACGGTTCGCAGACGGCACGCGCAGCCGCTTCCAGTTCTTCGGTACGGATATGGCGCGGCATCCAGCCGGCCTCTTGGTGCAACTGTGCGATGCGGCGGTAATCACGCCGGAAGATCGCCATGAAGTTTTCGGCGAGATAGTACTGATCCTCGCGCGCAAGCTGGCCCATGATGCCGAAATCCAGCGCGATGAAACGCGGTTCCGCGCGGCGGCCAGGATCGACCCAGATGTTGCCCGCGTGGGCATCGGCGTGGAAGAAGTTGTCGCGGAACACTTGCAGGTAGAACACGCGCACGCCCTTGGCGGCGAGCGCTTTTCGATCGATGCCGGCCTCATCCAGCGCCTTGATGTCGTCCGCCGGAATGCCGTGCACGCGCTCCAGTGTGAGCACGGTCTGCGCGGTGTGGGTGAAGATCGGTTCGGGCACCAGCAGATCGTCCGAACCTTGCCAGTTGCGACGCAGCAGGCTTGCATTCGCCGCTTCGCGTTGCAGATCAAGTTCCGCGTGCAGCGTGGCGGCGATCTCGTCCACCACCAGGCCCGGGCGAATCTTGTCCGCATTCGGATGGTGGCGTTCAAGCACGCCTGCAATCAGCCGCAACAGCGAAAGGTCTTCCTCGATGCGATGCGCCACGCCGGGCCGCAGCACCTTGACCACCACGCTGCGGCCATCGGGCAATGTGGCGGCGTGTACCTGCGCAATGGACGCCGAGGCCAATGGCTCGCGTTCGAAACTGGCGTAGCTTTGCGTGAGCGGGCGCGCCAGGGCGGCTTCGATGCTGGCCATCGCAATCGCGCCATCGAACGGAGCAACCTGATCCTGCAACTTCGCCAGTTCATCGGCGATATCCGGTGGCAGCAGATCGCGTCGCGTGGAAAGAATCTGCCCGAACTTGACGAAGATCGGCCCCAGTTCCTGCAAGGCCAGACGCAGCCGTTCTCCGCGTGGCAGATTCGCTGCATCTGCCGAACGCGGTGCGAAGAAGCGCAACGGCGCAAGCCTGCGCGCCAGCGGTGTGCCTTCAACCAGGGTATCCAGCCGATAGCGCAGCAGCGTGCGGGCCACTTGCCAGAGACGGCGCACGCCGCGCAGGCGTTTGCTGAGTGTCATGCGCGGCAACCGGGCTTGATTGGGAGGCGTTGCGCAAGACGCAATGGCAGGCGGCGGAGTGCGTGAAGGCAGGGCATCGGATCGTGCGTGGATAGGCGTGTCTCCTAGTTTAGCGCGCCGTTGCAGTGAGTCTCAGCGGAAGACATCGGTCTGCTGCAGCGACCGCTCCCGTGGGCTGGTCGCAAGCGCGGACTGGCTGATGCGGAAATTCGGCAATGGTCGGCGGAGCGCCTGGCCGTGAAGCTGGATGTCGTGAACATCCTCAACCAGCGGCGCGTCACTGAATTCGACGAAGTGGGCGAACTGGCGCCCGACCAGCAGGCTCCCAACTACGGCCTGCCGCAGTTCTTCCAGGCTGCGCGTGATGTGCGGCTGTCGCTGTCCTGCGACTGGTGATGAGGTTGTCTTCTCCTGCCGGAACCCCGTCCGGCAGGAGAAGATTCACGGCAGCGTCTTCAGGGTGTCGCCGACCGCATCGCGCAGATCGGCGAGCGCCGGATGCGTGGAAGCTGCAAGCGAGACGTTGAGTGCGGCGAGGAAGGTGTAGAGATCGTGTCGGCGTGCGATCCAGCCGGTATCGCGCCAGGCCTTCGTTGGATCACCCAGCGATGCCGACAATCCCGCCAGCCACGCGTCCCATTCCTCGCGCGTGATGAAGCCACGGCTTGCCAGATACAGCACGGGGCGGGCGAGGCGTTCGTATTCCCCTGCCACATACGCATGACCACGGGAGGGCATCACCTGCTGCGCGATCGCGGCCAGCATGAGGTTCGCCTGTGGCTTGTCCAGTGCCGGGTTCAGTGCAAGCTGCATCAGCCAGTCCGCACCGTGAGCCACGCCATGCCGCCAGCCGCCCGTCGCATCGAAGCCGCGATGGTCGGTGATGCCTCGCAGATAGCCGGTGGCGCGTTCCACCATCGTGTTGCGTTCCTCCGGCGTCATCCACACAGCAATGCGATCGGTACGCGCCACCTCTGCCAACAACAATGCCGCGAACGGCTTGCCGAAGCCTTCACCATCTTCGCCTTGCAGTCGTGCGAATCCCGCATCGCGCAAGGCGCGCAGGGTTTGCACATCGAACACGCCCTGACGCATCCAGTTCGACAGCAGACCGAACCCCAACTCGTCGCGCAGCACAGGGTCGCCGACATCCAGACATGCCGTGAGCGCCAGCGCCAAGCGCGTTCTTTCCGCGGAATCTTCCAGCGACGAAGGGTTCTCGTGCAGGGCATGCAGGGATTCGCGTGTCGTGCCTTCCGGCGGACAGGCAGGCATCACCGCAGCGGGCATCAGGGCGAACAACAGGGAAACGGGTGTCATGGCAGCTTGGCCTCGCGATGGCGGAAGCGCGCAGCATCGCATCCGGCGTGCACGGCGGCTATGCGCGGCGAGTTCGCATCGTTGTCCGATCTTGGCGTGCGCCGACATCGGAAAAAGAAAGCCCCGCAAGCCAGGGGGGGACTTGCGGGGCCGGGGGGCTGGGCGGCCAGGGGAGAGCCGTTGTCCCAGCGGGGGTTCATCCGAGGGGGGCAGATGAACCCGGCAGGTGGCGTTGCGTCCACCGTGCGTACAGATTACTAAATGAGCCTGAAGGTTCCGTGAGCAAATCCGTTGTGAAGATTACAGTTCAGCCGTCATTTACGCCGGTTGTGACCTTTTGTTACGGAATGGTCACGGAAACTTTCCGAAAGACTCAAGACAACGGTTGAAAATCGGCAGATTAAACCCGGAACCTTCCGGGGAAATGTGCGAAAAACATCACCAACCCATTGAAAAGAAACAAATCAATGTGAAGCGATAGCGCACGAAACCCCCTGTAACAGGCTGCACGTTGCCTTGTTTCTGCCACGAACGGAAGTGTCAAACGTCATATTAGACTTTTGGCTAAGCCGTGGTTTTTCCGGGGCGGGTTCTACTCTGATTCGCAACGGGGCCATGAAACACGGGAAGTGTAATTTCCGCGTTAATCCGGGAGGGCCAAAACCGCAGACTTCAATGCGCCTCATCCCAATTCGCACCCTGGCCCACGTCCACCAGCAACGGCACGCGCAGGTTGGCTGCACCCTGCATCCGCTCGCGCACGGCGGGAATCAGCGTTTCCACGAAGCCCTCGTCGGCCTCGAACACCAGTTCGTCGTGTACCTGCATCAAAAGGCGCGCATGGCCGTCGTGTTGCGGTACCAGCCAATCGTGCACGACGCGCATGGCGCGCTTGATGATGTCCGCAGCGGTGCCTTGCATCGGTGCGTTGATCGCGGCGCGTTCGGCACCGGCGCGCTGGTTGGCGTTGCGCGAATGGATTTCCGTCAGGGTCAGCCGCCGTCCGAACACGGTTTCAACGTAGCCGCGTTCGCGCGCTTCTTCGCGGGTGCGCTCCATGAACTGCCGCACGCCCGGATAGCGGTTGAAGTACAGCGCGATGTAGTCCTGCGCTTCGCCCCGGCTCACGCCAAGCTGGCGTGCAAGGCCGAACGCACCCATGCCATAGATCAAGCCGAAGTTGATGGCCTTGGCAGCGCGACGCTGGTTCGGTTCCACCTGTTCCAGCGGCACACCGAACACCTCCGCTGCCGTGGCACGGTGGATGTCCTGCCCTTGTTCGAAGGCCGTGATGAGACCGGCATCGCCAGACAGATGCGCCATGATCCGAAGTTCGATCTGCGAATAGTCGAAAGCCACGATGCGTCGGCCCGCCGGTGCGATGAAGGCACGGCGGATGCGGCGGCCATCGTCACTGCGGATCGGGATGTTTTGCAGGTTCGGATCACTGGAGGACAGCCGCCCGGTGGCCGCACCGCCCTGGTGATAGCTGGTGTGTACGCGGCCGGTTTCCGGATTGACGATTTCCGTCAGCTTGTCCGTATAGGTGCTGCGCAGCTTCGCCAAGCCGCGATAGTCCAGGATCAGGCGCGGCAATTCGTGCTGATCGGCAATGGCTTCCAGTGCTTCCTCGTTGGTGGAAGGCTGGCCGGTCGGCGTCTTCATCTGCGGTGGCAGTTTCAGTTCGTCGAACAAGACCGCCTGCAACTGCTTGGGCGATTCCAGGTTGAAGTGGCGGCCCACGACCTCGAAGGCACGGCTGGCGATCGCCAGCATCCGCGCGGAAAGATCGCGGCTCTGACGCTTGAGTTCAGCCACGTCGATCAGCACGCCGTTGGCTTCCATCTTCGTCAACACCTCAACCAGCGGCATTTCCACTTCCTCATACACACGCAGCAATGATGGTTCTGCTTGCAATTTCGGAAACAGTTGCCGGTGCAGGCGCAGCGTGATGTCCGCATCCTCGGCGGCGTAGTTCGTGGCGGTGGCAAGATCGACTTGCGAAAAGGCAATCGCCTTGCTGCCCTTGCCCGTCACGTCCTGATACTGGAGGGTGCGGTAGTTGAGATACCGCTGCGCGAGGGAATCCATGTCGTGGCGGCTGGTGGAGTTCAACACGAAACTTTCCAGCAGCGTGTCGTGTTCGTAGCCGGCGTGGTGTACGCCGTGGCGGCGCAACACGTGCAGGTCGTACTTGCCATGCTGGCCAAGTTTCTTCTTCGCGGCATCTTCGAGGATGGGCTTGAGCGCAGTCAGCACTTCATCCATCGGAAGCTGCGCAGGTGCCGCGGGATAGTCGTGCGCCAACGGCACGTATGCGGCGTGTTGCGGTTCCACTGCGAAGCTCAAGCCAACCAGGCGCGCACGCATCGGGTCGAGTGAATCGGTTTCGGTGTCGAAGCTGATGAGCTTGGCATCGCGCAACCGTTCGATCCAGCGCGTGAGCGCGTCGGCTTCGACGATGGTTTCGTATTCGCCTTTTGCCGACAACGAAGGGTCAACTGCTTCGCTCGATGCCGCCGCGATGACATAGGCGCTGCCGCGTGCCTTGGCCGGTTCCTTTTCCGTAATGTCCGTCTGCGGCGCAACGGTGGAACCTTCCAGTTCGCGCAAGGCCTGATTGAAGCCGAAGCGCGCGTACAACACCTTCAAAGCTTCCACGTCGCGTTCGCGCAAGTGAAGGCTTTGCGGGGTTTCGGGCAATTGCAGATCGGTGCGGATCGTCACCAGTTCGCGGTTCAAAGGCAGGCGCGGCAAGGCTTCGCGCAGGTTTTCACCGATCTTGCCGGTGACATCGTTCGCGTGTTCGATCACGCCATCCAGCGAACCGAACTGGCCGATCCACTTGGCCGCCGTCTTCGGCCCGCATTTGGTCACGCCCGGCACGTTGTCCACCGTATCGCCCATCAGCGCGAGGTAATCCACGATGCGCGAAGGCGGCACGCCGAATTTTTCGATCACATCCGCATCGGTGGCCAGGCGACTGCCGCTCATCGTGTTCACCAGTGCAAGCTGCGGGCGCACGAGCTGAGCGAAATCCTTGTCGCTGGTCGAAATGATGGTATCAATGCCATCGCGTGCCGCAGCCACGGCCAGCGTGCCGATCACATCGTCCGCTTCCACGCCTGTTTCGCGCAGGATCGGAATGCCGAGCGCTTCCACAATCGCCAGCATCGGTTTCACCTGCGCACGCAATTCGTCCGGCATCGGTGCACGCTGCGCCTTGTAGTCGGGGAACAGTTCGTCGCGGAAGGTCGGCCCGGAGGCATCCACCACGAAAGCGACATAATCGGGTTTTTCCTTCAGCGTGGAACGCAGCATGTTCACCACGCCGAACAGTGCGCCGGTGGGCGAGCCATCAGGCGCAGTCAGCGGTGGCAACGCGTGGAAGGCGCGATAGAGGTAGGAAGAACCATCGATCAGTACGAGTGTTTTCATCGCGGCATTGTACGTTCGCCGGATGCGCGAAGCCTCGCTTGGCGGCGTATGCTCGCCTTCCCATCGGGAGGCTTCTTTCATGAATGCAGATGGCTACCAGCTGTTCATCGCCAACAGGAACTATTCCTCGTGGTCGCTGCGGCCCTGGGTGCTGATGCGCGAGCTTGGCATTGCCTTCGAGGAACGCTTCGTGCCGTTCGTGGAGGGGCCGTCAGGTTCCAGCCGGGAAACCTTCCTCGCGTTTTCTCCCACCGCCAAGGTGCCGTGCCTGCACCACGGGGAGATCGTGGTGTGGGAGTCGCTCGCCATTGCCGAATATCTGGCCGAGCGGCATCCGGGCGTGTGGCCTGCGGATGCCGCCGCGCGGGCGTTTGCGCGCAGCGCTGCTTCGGAAATGCACGCTGGCTTCTCCACGTTGCGCAATGTGTGCTCGATGAATTGCGGCCTGCGGATTGCGATATCGCCTGAAAAGTTGCAATTGCTGTCGTCCGATCTTTCGCGTTTGGTTGAACTTTGGCGCGAAGGTCTTGATCGTTTTGGCGGGCCGTTCCTGGCTGGCGCACACTTCAGCGCAGCGGATGCCTTCTTTGCGCCGGTGGCGTTCCGCATCCAGAGTTTCATGCTGGAACTTCCGCCATTCGCCATGGACTACGTGCAGCGCCTGCTTGATCTGACTCCGATGCGGGATTGGTATGCCGCGGCACTGGCCGAGCCCTGGCGCGATGCGGCGCATGAAGCGGATTCGCGGGCGGCGGGAACCTTGCTCGAAGATTTGCGCAACGGTTGAGCACACGCGGGAACCTTGGCGGTATCGCCCATGTCGATACCGTGCGCCGATGCGCGAAGGTTCAGCCCTTCCGGTTCAAGCTCGGCGATGAATTGCACCTTGCCACGCCCGGAGCGCACATGAGCCAACCCAATCGCGTCCTCGTCTGGATGCTCGGATTCCTCGTCCTGATCGGCCTTGCCGCCACCGTGCTGATCGTGCCGCTGTCGCGCGCCTTCGGGGCCACACCGATCTTCAACGCCGTGATACTGATGGTGTTCGCCGTGGGCATCGGCGCGAATCTGGTGCAGGTGTTGCGTTTGCAACGGGAGGTGCGCTGGATCGAGGGCTATCGCCGTTCCGCACCGAACCGCAAGCTTGATCCGCCGGTGTTGCTGGCACCGATGGCGCGGATGCTCGGACAGAACGAAGCCAAGCCGCGTTCGCTTTCCACCGCCTCGATGCGTTCCATTCTGGACAGCGTTCACCTGCGACTGGAAGAACAACGCGACCTCTCGCGCTATCTCGTGGGCTTGCTGATTTTCCTCGGCCTGCTCGGTACGTTCTGGGGCCTGCTCAAGACAATCGCTTCCATCGGCGACATCATCGGTGGGTTGTCCGCCGGTGGCGATGCGCTGGCGATGTTCGGTGCGCTCAAGACGCAGTTGCAAGGCCCGCTTTCGGGCATGGCGACGAGCTTTTCCACCTCGCTGTTCGGGTTGGCCGGTTCGCTGATCCTGGGCTTCCTCGATCTGCTCGCAGGCCGCGCCGCCAACCGCTTCTACACCGAACTGGAAGACTGGCTTTCGGGCATGACCAAACTTTCCAGCGGTTCGGCCATCGGCGAAGGCGATGCCTCGGTGCCGGCCTACGTGCAGGCGCTGCTGGAACAAACCGCCGATGGCCTGGAACGGATGCAGCGCGCATTGGTGGAAAGCGAACGCGAACGGCGCGGCAATGCGCAGCAGATGGCCGAACTCAACGGGCATCTGGAAAAACTTTCCGAACATCTGGGGCGTGAATCGCGTGCCACCTCGGAACTTGCACAGACGCAAAGCGAATTGCGCAACACGCTGAAAGCCCTCGCGCAGAATGGTGAAGGCGGCACACGCCTCACTGATGAACTGCGCGCCGAGTTCCGTCTGCTATCGCGCACGCTGGCCGCTGCGATGGAAGGACGCAAACCCACATGACTCTGGCCGCCCGCCGCCGTCGCGGCATCGACTTCTGGCCCGGCTTCGTCGATGCGTTAAGTTCCCTGTTGATGGTGCTGGTGTTCGTGCTGATGGTGTTCACCATCGGCCAGTTCGTGCTGTCCGATGCGCTCTCCGGGCGCGACAAGGCGCTGGCGCAACTCAACGCGGAACTGGCGCAACTGGCCAAATCCCTATCGATGGAACAAGCGGCCAAGACACAGGCGCTGGATCGCATCGAGGAAATTTCCGCCTCGCTTGCAACCACCAGTTCCGAACGCGACGCGCTGCGCTTGAACCTGGATGAAACCGGCGCGGCATTGATGCAAACCCGGGCGCAACTGGAATCCAGCCAGAACGACGTTGCGCGCCTTACCGCCGACATCAACGCACTGGCCGAACTGAAGAAACAACTGGAAAGCGAAATCGCATCACGTCTGGCGCAGCTTGAGGAAACCCGCGAAAAGCTCACCGTGCAGACCGAGCTTTCAGCCCAATCCGCCGCGCAGGTGGAACTGCTGAACCGGCAGATGGCGGCCTTGCGCCTGCAACTTGAAGAAATATCCGCCGCACTGGAACTTGCAAACACGCAGAACCGCGCCAAGGATCTGCGGCTGGATGAATTGGGCCGCGAATTGAACCTCGCCCTCGCCAGCAAGGTCGGCGAGTTGCAACGCTACCGTTCGGATTTCTTCGGCAAGCTGCGGCAGGCGCTTGGCGATCGCGAGGATGTGCGGATCGTAGGTGATCGTTTCGTGGTGCCCAGTGAACTGCTGTTCGCTTCCGGCAGCGATGAACTCGGGCCCCAAGCGGAAGCGCAACTGGATGGCCTTGCCGCCACCTTGAACGAAGTTGCACGCCAGATTCCGCCGGAAATCGACTGGGTGCTGCGCATCGACGGCCACACCGACAAACGCCCGATCCGCACCCCGCGCTTCCCCTCGAACTGGGAGCTTTCCACCGCCCGCGCAATTGCCATCGTCAAATACCTCATCGCCCACGGCATCCCCGCGCAACGGCTTGCCGCCAATGGTTTCGGTGAACACCGGCCGCTGGATACCGCGGAGAACGAAACGGCTTATGCTTTGAATCGGCGGATCGAGATACAGCTTACGAATCGGTAGCCCTGTGAATGAAATCGGACAGGGACCGTCCGGGCTGGAACTGGATCAGGTGCATCGACACTGCGGCGCTTCGAGGCCAGGGCGCCCAAGCATCCGCCCACACCGTTTCATATCCTTCGTCAACGAAACGGGCAGGCTTCTCAGCCTGCCCGTTTCGTTTATCAGCGATGCAACTTGCCGTCATTCCATCTTGAAGTCGAATACGCGGCGGCCTTCGCTGGTGCCGTTGGAGGGAGCGAAGCGCCAGCGTTCCATTGCGTTGACGGCTTCACGGTCGAACACGTTGGATGGCTTGGACGAAATTACCTGCACATTGGACACGCTGCCATCGGGCAGTACGGTGAAACCCACTTCGACCGAACCGGAAATGCGGCGACGGAAGGCGGCTGGGGGATAACGCGGCTGCACCGAGGAGATCACGGGTGGCAAGGAGTTGGCGACACGGGCCGGTGGTGGCGTTGCCGGGCGCGGTGGTGGTACGACGGGCGCAGGCTCCGGCGTGGCTACGACAGGCTCCGGAGGCGGTGCGGGGCGCGGCGGCGGCTCTTCGACGACCGGAGGCGGAGCAACCGTTTCCTCCACGACGGCCGGCGCGGGTGCTGCTGCGGCAGCGGCGGC
>JAWLAV010000016.1:0-30892 GCA_041395225.1 Lysobacteraceae bacterium | reverse complement strand
GCGCGTCGCAGGCCAGCGTGCGCCTGCCTGCGCGATGGCAACCCGATGGCTGAAGCCATTGCACGCACCAGCATATTACGCACCCGCCTTGCCGGGGTTGAAGCAAAAACGTCAGCAGGAAAAACAGAGAATCAAACGCCGTGAAGCCAACGCTTCACAATATCCTGCCGTCAGGGGTTGACGGGGGAGTCCACACACGAATTCTCAGGCCTTTCCGCTTGGCCATGCAATCTGCACCTTGCGGTGCTTCATGACGCAATCGCGCAGGTACAGGTTAATCAAGCTTTGGTACGGTACGCCAGCCTCATCGGCCATGCTTTTGAAGTAGTCCACTACATCCTCCGAGAGGCGCATAGAGACGGGTTTCTTGAGCTTGGCCGCATATGGGTTGCGGCGGGATTTCATTTTTGAGAGATCGTATTCGGCTTTCATGGCGGTCACTGACTATAGAAGGAGCTTTCCTGCTTCGTGGCTTTGCGCGCTGAAATGATACGAATGACGCCACCATTGCCGCGCTCGCAGTGGCAGACAAGGAGAAGGTGCGCCCCGCTGCTCATGCCAAGCATGAGAAAGCGCTCTTCATCTGATGAATGTGGCTCGTCATAGAACTGAATGGCGAGCTCGTCATAGAAGACAGACTGAGCTTCCTCGAAGGAAATGCCATGCTTCCTGAGGTTTGAGGCGGCTTTGGCTGGATCCCAGTCAAACTTGATCATCTATACATTGTATGGATGATCGATGCTTTTGCAAAGCCTATCTGGGCCTGCGGGCGATGGAAGCGATCCGTAGCCGCGATCGCCTCATCGTGTGGGAGCGGCAACTGGCCCAGGGCCAGACCGCCATCGAGGTGGTGTTGGGGACGAAGGGCGGCAAGCCCCGCACCACGCACCTGCCGAACCCGGAACAGGCCCTGGCCGTGGTGCGCGAGGCCTTGGCCGTGCTCCAGAACCAGCACCGGCTGGCGAAGGGCAAGGGCCTCAAGCAGGCCGGGACGTGGTATCGCAACGCGATGCACCGGCTCGGCGTGCAGGGCCATGCGCTGCGCTATGCCTTCGTGCGGAACCGCGTGGACGCTTACCTGCGCGATGGCATCCCGATGGCCGAGGCCCTCGCACGCACCAGCATGGATCTGGGGCATGGCGATGGCCGTGGGCGCTGGGTCAAGTCGGTTTATTTGCGGTAGCGGTAGCGGCAACAACACCAAGGCCCGCAGAAGCGGGCCTTGGCATCAGGCGGCGGAATCGCTTCGCGGTTCCGCCTACAGCGCTATCTACGACCTTGATGAGACAAAGCCCGGCACAAGCTCGGAAAATACTTGTGCCATTTGATCGGCAGAAACGCCCGCATCCGCCCCCAATCCGATCAAAAAATCACCGGCGTAACTTGTAAGCCCCGTGTTTTTACTGAGCGCAGAGAACACCAGCCGATTCATCGCCGCATCATGAGCTGATGCTTTGGTTCGCGCGTCAGCATCCATCTTTCTAGCGAATTCCTCTAGCATTTCCGCATGTCTAGTCTCGTCGCCAGTAGCCCAGAAATGCTTTGCATGCGCGACCGCATCCAACTGGCTTGAATCCAGAGCATTGCTTATTAGCTCGCAAAACGCTATAGCAATTTGTGCCTTCCTCCATGCGTCATTGTCGAAAGATGCCGTCACTAGCACATCGTCCAGCCATCCCGCCACCGACGAATAATCCAAAGGATGTAATTCATTGCTTTCCATAAAACACCCTATGGACCAACGTTCGTTACGCCAAGCTTTTCAGCTACCGCCCTACAAGAAGTGCTGCATGTAGATCAGCGTCGTGGCCGCGTCGGTCTGGTGGCCGGTGAAGCCGGGGCCTTCGCGCCAGGTGCCGTCCGCGGGCGCGCCATAGGGCATTGGAGAATTACCACGACGCAGGATCAAGCCCCGTCAACCGTTTCAGTGCCTCGGCATAACGCTGTGCGGTGCCTGCAATCACGGCCACGGGCAGTTCCGGGCCGGGGGCGGTCTTGTTCCAGTCCAGGGTTTCCAGATAGTCGCGCACGAACTGCTTGTCGTAGCTGGGCGGGCTGGTGCCGATGCGGTATTCGTCCGCAGGCCAGAAGCGCGAGGAATCGGGGGTGAGCATTTCGTCCATCACGCGCAGCGTGCCATCTTCGTCCAGGCCGAACTCGAGTTTGGTGTCGGCAATGATGATGCCGCGTTCGGCAGCGAAAGCTGCCGCATGGCGATAGATGGAAAGTGTGGCTGCGCGCACCTGTTCGGCCAGTTCGCCGCCGATGCTTGCCACCAGCGCATCGAAGCCGATGTTTTCGTCGTGCGTGCCAGCCGCAGCTTTGGTGGATGGGGTGAAGATCGGTTCCGGCAAGCGTTCGGCCTGCTGCAATCCGGTCGGCAATGTGATGCCGCACAGTGCGCCGGCAGCGCGGTAATCCTTCCAGCCGGAACCTGCCAGATAACCGCGCGCGATGGCTTCCACCGGCAGCGGTTTCAGACGCCGTGCCACGGTGCTGCGACGTGCGAATAGCTGTGCATCCGTGCCTTCGGGCAACACGCTGGCGGCGTCCACATCCAGCAAATGGTTCGGGAACAGCGCAGCGGTTTGCGCGAACCAGAAGTTGGACATCTGCGTGAGCATTTCGCCCTTGCCGGGAATCGGATCGGGCAGCACCACGTCGAAGGCGGAAAGCCTGTCGCTGGCGACGATGAGGATGGCGCTGTCCGATACCGCATAGACATCGCGCACCTTGCCCCGATGCAGCAGTTCAAGGCCGGAAAGGTTGGAGGTGTGCAGCGTCGTGGCCACGGTGGCATCCGAGCGAAAAACGGTCGCGCATTGTACTGCGTGCGAGCAATGCGCTTCCCGCGCGTAGAATCCCCGGCATGAGCCGTATTTTCTTCCCTCTGGCCGTACTGCTGGCCGCTTCAACGCCTGCCATTGCGCAGGAACCCGCTGCGCCCGCGAAACTGGGCCTGTGCGATGCCTGCCACGGCACGGACGGCAAAAGCCGCACGCCTGCTGCGCCGCATATCGGCGGGCAGAACGAGGCGTATCTGATCTGGGCCTTGAATCAGTACCGCGAAGGCCGTCGCGAAGGCGATGTGATGAGTGCGGTGGCCGGCACGCTGAGCAAGCGCGACATCGAAGCGCTCGCGCACTGGTACGCAGCCCAGACCTGGCCTGCGCAGCACGTTGGGGAGTGACGGTAAAACCGATGCGCTACTACGGAAAAATCCTCGGCGGCCTGCTCGGTTTCGCATTGATGCGGCATCCGTTCGGCCTGCTGCTCGGTGCGTTGCTGGGCCATGCGCTGGATGCGGGTTGGCTGCGCCGGGGCGGTTCGCGGGAATCTTCGCGCTCGCCGCTGGATGAGGCTTACGCCACGCTGGAAGTTTCACCCACTGCCGGTGATGAAGACATCGATCTGGCATACCGCAGGCAGATGGCGCGCTGTCATCCGGACAAGGTGGCCGGTGCGGCAGACGATATCCGCGCACTGGCCGAGGAACGCGCCCGCGCCGTCAATGCCGCCTACGACCGCATCATGCAGGCGCGGCGCAGGCATTGAAGTGCTGGCGATTCAGCCTTCCAGAAAAAGATCCGGCAGCAGCGGTTTGGAAGGATCCACCGCATAGCCGTCGAAGCGCGAAACGCCCGCTTCGCGCAGCACGTCTTCGTCGATCAGGAATTGCCCGGTGAAGCCGCGCGCGGTGCGGATGAGGACGGCGTGTGCGGCATCGGCCACGATGTCCGGCGTGCGGCAACCGGCGGTGTCCACGCCTGGAATCATGTTCAGCGCATCGGTGGCGATGATGCTGCGCGGCCACAGCGCATTGACGGCGATGCCCGCATCGCGCAGTTCCGCCGCCAGCCCCAGCGTGACAAGGCTCATGCCCATCTTGGCCAGCGTGTAGCCGGTGTGCGCCCCCCACCATTTCGGATCGAGCGAAGGTGGCGGGGCCAATGTGAGGATGTGCGGATTGGTCGCTTTCGACAGATGCGGCAGCGCTTTCTGCGCGCACAGGAAACTGCCGCGCGCATTCACCTGTTGCATCAGGTCGAAACGCTTCATCGGCGTGGCCGCAAGCCCGTGCAGCCAGATCGCACTGGCGTTGTTCACGAGGATGTCCAGGCCACCGAAGCGTTCCACCGTGGCGGCGATCGCCGCTTCCACCTGATCCTCCTCGCGGATGTCGCACTGGATCGCCAACGCTTGCCCGCCAGCCGCTTCGACCGCAGCGGCGGCGGAATGGATGGTGCCCGGCAGTTTCGGATTCGGCACCGCGGATTTGGCCGCAATGGCCACGTTCGCACCATCGCGTGCGGCGCGCAGCGCAATCGCCAGACCGATGCCGCGCGAAGCACCGGTGATGAACAGGGTTTTGCCTTGGAGTGTGGACATGGTGGATTTCCTTGCAGTGGGTATTTCAATGCATCCCATCAAACCCGTCGATGGAAATACAACCAGGAGCCTCCCGCCAACACCAGCGGCGGCAGCAGGAAGGCCAGCGGCAGGGCGACGTGATACACCTGCGCCAGGTTCCCCGCCAGGGTTTGCAGCACGAAGAAGCTCACGCCTACGATCATGCCAATGAACAGGCGTTTGCCGAATCCGCCCGAACGCAAACTGCCGAAGGCGAAGGGTGCGGCGGCGAGGAACAGCACGATCACATTGAGCGGGTAGAAGAAACGCGACCAGTAGGCGTGTTCGAACTCGGAGGCATCCAGTTCGTTGCGGTGCAGGTATTCAAGGCCCGCGCTCAATTCCGCGATGGAGAGATAGCGCGGCTTGCTAACGCCGAGTTTCAGCGCATCGGGGTTCAGGGCGGAATGCCATTGCTCCTGTTCGATGCTGCGGCTTTCCACGGAGCGTGCGAGGAAGCGCGAACGGCGAATATCGTAGAGCGTCCATGCGCCCTGCTGATGCGTGGCGCGGCCCACACTGGCAATGGAAGCCAATCGGCCTTGCGGATCGAACTCGTACAGCGTCACGCCGAACAATTCGATGGTGGCGTTGACCCCGGTGCCTGCGACCTTGCCTTCACGGGCATTGATGAAGGTATCGCCTTCGCGCGCCCACAAGCCCGAGCCCTTGGCGCGGGAAACGTCGGCGGATTTGGCCGCCATCGCCAGCGATTGGCCCTGCTGCTCGCCATACGGCCCAAGGGTTTCTGCCACGAGCACCATCGCCAGCGTCAACGCACCGATCACCCAGAATGCGGACATCACGATGCGCTGTTTGGAAAGGCCCAACGCCCGCAACGCGGTCAGTTCGGATGAGGTGGCCAGCGTACCGAGGCCCAGCAACGAGCCGATGACGGCGGCGAACGGGAACAGCGTGTAAGCGCGGCGCGGCAGCGTCCACAGGATGAATATCAGGGCCGACGACAGCGAGTGTTCGCCGCTCATGTCGCCCAGTTGCCCGGCGAAGGCACCGAGCGAGTCGAAACCGACCAGCAACACCCACACCATCAAAACCGCGCCCAACACGCTGCTGGCGATGAGCCGATCCGTCAAACGCGGGAAGCTCATGCCGTGCTCCCGACAGGCACGCTTTCGCGCGTCTTGGGCAAGTGCTCATCGCGCCACAGCAGGAATAGCGCCATCGCCAGCACCGGCAAGTGCGCCCACCACAGCCCGGCCCATGATGGAATCGTTCCATCGGCAAGGAAACTGCGCCCCAGCATCAGCACGTTGAAATAGACCACGTAAGCCAGCAACGCCACGATCAAACGGCCATAGCGTGCCTGACGCGGCGCGGTGTGCGCCAACGGCAAGGCCAGCAGCGCAAGAATCGCGGTGGCCAGTGGTGTTGCGATGCGCCAGTGCAGTTCGGCCAATTCCACAGGTTCAGCGGTGGCGATCAGTTCGCGCGTGGTCATGCGTTGCTCCACACGCCCGACCGAGCCGCTTTGCACATCCGGCAGGCGAATGTCGTTGCGGCGAAACCGCATCATGCGAAAGGCATCGCTGCCCGGCACGCCTTCCACGCGGAAGCCATCGGTGAGGCTCAAGTAACGCTCCTCGCCCTGGCTTTCCTGAAACAGTTCACCGGCCTGCGCGGTGATCACATCGATGCGGCCTTCGCGTTCGGCATGAACGAACAGGCGTTCGAAGGTGCGGCCATCGTCACTCATCGCGCTGATATAGACCACGCCGCGCCCGCCGGGAATGTTGACGAAGCGCCCCGGCTCAAGACCTGCGAGCAGCAAGGATTTGTTCGCCGCCTCGATCATCGCCTGCGATGTGCGCAGGGCGAGCGGTGAAAGCCACAGCGAGGTCAGGCCCACCAGCACTGCCACCGGAATCGCAATCCAGAACATGGGCCGCGCCAAGCGTCGGCTGCCCATGCCTGAAGATGAAAGCACCGCGATCTCGCTGTCGCGATGCAATCGGCCATACGCCAGCAGCACGCCGAGGAACAACGACAATGGCAGCAGGATGGGAAGGAAATCCAGCACGTTCAAACCCAACTGCGAGATCAGCAAGCCCGGCGGCAGCTTGCCGCGTGCGATCTTTCCCAGCACATCCGCGAAGAAGCCGCCCATGCTCACCAGCACCAGCACGGTGAGGCAGGCCACGAAGCTCAGCGCCACTTCGCGCGCCAGATAGCGATCAATCAGCGGCAGCCACGGCCTGCGGCGGGCGTTCGGACGGGATGGGGTTTGCACTAGAATCCTGAGAACTTGCTGTACCAGCGTCAGCGCCACATGCGCCATCGCAATGCGCAAGTATCGCCTCTCCCCTCGTCACAGGAAAACCATGAGCCTGAACCTGCGCGCATCAAACGAGCCACTCGCCACCATCGACGCCGATGCGATCATCGCGGCTGTCTTCGACGACATTGGCCTTTCTCCAGCCGCACAGGAACTGGACAAGGCCAGCGGTGGCCGCATCAGCGCACTGCTGGAAAGCGACGATGTTTCCGGCAAGTTGGGCCGTACCGCGCTGCTGCTGGCGCTCGATGGCGTGAAGGCCAAGCGCGTGTTGCTGATCGGCCTGGGCGAATCCGCACGGCTGGACACAGGCCGCTACGTGAAGGCCGCCCTGGATTCCATTCGCTCCCTGCGCAACGCGCCGGTGAAGCACATCCACAGCACCTTGCCGGAACTCGCCGTGCAAGGCCGCGACACCGCATGGAAACTGCGTCAGGCCGCATTGGCTGCCGAGCATGTGGCCTACACCTACACCGCCACCAAGAACTCCGCCAAGCCCGCGCAGCTTTCCGAATTGAGCCTCGCAGGCGGGCAAGCCGATGCCGCCGCACTCGCACAAGCCTCCGCACTGGCCGAAGGCATCGCCCTGACGCGCGAACTGGGCAACCTGCCGCCGAACATCTGCACGCCTTCCTATCTGGCCGAACAGGCGCGCCTGCTGGCAGCGACGAATCCCGGCGTGAACGTTGAAATCCTCGACCGCGAGGCGATGGAGGCGCTGGGCATGGGTTCGCTGCTCGGCGTGGCACGCGGCAGCGCGAATCCGCCCAAACTCATCGTGCTGCGCCACGATGGCGGGCAGTCCGATGCGAAACCTTACGTACTGGTCGGCAAGGGCATCACCTTCGATACCGGCGGCATCTCGATCAAGCCCGCCGCCGCGATGGAAGAAATGAAGTTCGACATGTGCGGGGCGGCCACCGTGCTTGGCACCTTCCTCGCTGCCGTGAAGTTGAACCTCAAGATCAATCTCGTGGCGATTGCCGCTGCGGTGGAGAACATGCCGGATGGTGCCAGCTATCGCCCCTCCGACGTGCTCACCTCGATGAGCGGCAAGACCATCGAAGTGCTCAACACCGATGCCGAAGGCCGCCTGATCCTGTGCGATGCGCTCACCTACGCGCAGCGCTTCCATGCGCCACAAACCCTCATTGATGTGGCCACGCTCACCGGTGCCTGTGTGGTCGCATTGGGCAAACACGCCCACGGCCTGATGAGCCGCGATGATGATCTCGCCGCCGAACTCATCGCCGCCGGCGAAGCCGCCCACGACCGCGCATGGCGCTTGCCGTTGTGGGATGACTACCAATCCGGCCTTGATTCAATCTACGCGGATGTGGCCAACATCGGCGGCAAATGGGGAGGCGCCATCACCGCCGGTTGCTTCCTCGCCCGCTTCACCGAAGGCACGCGCTGGGCGCATCTGGATATCGCAGGCACCGCCTGGGACGAAGGCCGCAAGGGCCTGGCCACCGGCAGGCCGGTGGGTTTGCTGGTGGAATGGTTGAGCCACCAGCAATAACTTTCAATGCCGCAAGCCGACTTCTACCTCATCGCCAAACCGCGCTTCCTCGACGACCCGTTGCTGCTGGTCTGCGAGTTGGCGCGGCGCTGCCTTGCAGCGCGCAAACCCACGCTCATCCTCGCCCGCGACGAGGCCCAGGCCGATCTCATCGACGGCAAGCTCTGGGAGTTCGACGAGGATGCCTACATCCCGCACCAGATCGCAGGCCAGGATGAAGACGATGACCACACACCGGTGCTGATCCTTCCGCCCGGCGTGGATTCCCCGGATCGCCCTTTCGTGCTGAACCTGCGCGATGAACCCTTCCACGGCACCTGCGAGCGCGTGCTGGAAGTGGTTCCCGCCGATCCAGCGGCACGCGAACCGCAGCGCCAACGCTGGCGCAACTATCAGGCGCGCGGGTTCACGATGGTCAAACACGATATGTAAAAATGATCCTGGGGGCTTGCGGCAATCACTGATGCTACCTTGCTGCTCATGCCCGCCTTCCATCCCAACCACCACGCTGTCTTCGGTTTCCCGATCGCGCACAGCCGTTCGCCGTTCATCCATGCGATGTTCGGGCGGCAGTGTGGTGTGGAATTGGTGTATGACCGGATCGAGGCCGCACCGGAAGGGTTCGCCAAAGCACTGGAGGATTTCCGTGCGCAAGGCGGGTGGGGTGCGAACGTCACGCTGCCGTTGAAGGAACTGGCCGCCAGCCTGTGCGGCGAGCTTTCGCCTGCGGCGCGGCTGGCGGGGGCGGTGAATACCTTGTGTTGGCGGCAGGATCATTGGTTCGGCGACAACACCGATGGCGCGGGATTGGTGCGCGATATCGAAGTGAATCTGGATTGGCCATTGCATGGCCGTCGCGTGCTGGTGCTGGGCGCGGGTGGTGCGGCGCGTGGTGTGGTTCCTGCGCTGTTCGAGGCGGGAATCGCGGAATTGGTGATTGCCAACCGCACCCCCGAGCGCGCACGCCAGTTGGCGGATGATCTCGCCATCGCAGGCTCCATTCGCGTGCTGGCCTTCGATGCACTGATGGAAGCAGGCAATTTCGATCTGATCTTGAATGCCACATCCGCAGGTCGCAGCGGGCCGGAACTGGCGTTGCCGCCATCGCTGCCCGCTGCCGGGGCGCTGTGCTACGACCTTTCCTATGGCACGGCGGCGCAGCCGTTTCTGGAATGGGCCATGAAAAACCCCGCCACGCTTGCAAGTGACGGGCTGGGGATGCTGGTGGAACAGGCCGCGCTGGCGTTCGCGCTATGGCACGGCCAGGTTCCGCAGACGCCGCCGATGTTGGCGGCGCTGCGCAGCGAATTGGCTCAGCGGTAGTAGCCGTCGCGGTAACGCGGATACCCGGGACGACCGTAATCGCGCGGATGGTGGCGCGGTGGCACGACATATACCGGCGGAGGTGGTGCGTAATAGAAATACCGCACCGCGTGCGGCGGGCCGAAGGCCATCAGTGGACGGTGCAGATGGCGGTGATAAGGGCGGCCACGCACGAAGCTGACATCGCCGAATCTGACGAAGATGCGCGCATCGCCGTGGTGAACGTGCGCACCGTAAGCCGGGCCATAAGCTGACCCATGAACCGGGCCATGGACAGGCCCATAGGCTGACCCATGAACCGGCCCGTGTGCAGCGGCGGCAGCGGCAACGCCGAACACGCCGACAGCAGCCAGAACCAGCGGAGCGAGCAAGGTACGCATGGCGATTCTCCAGACGATCGCGCCGCGATCCGGCGCGGGATCAAGCATTTCGCTTGACGGATGAATCGCCGTGCAATCGGAAGGCACGGAAGCGGCTCGAAGCTGAACGGGTTTCTTTGGCCGCTTTTTTCCCTTTCTCGCGGGTGATGCATCAATCCAGCGGCGCGAACAGTTCGGAAAGGTCGGATTCGTCGAACCGCAAGGAGGTGGTGCTGCCACCGCCTTCGAGTACGGCACGCGCCAGTTCCGCCTTGCGGCCTTGCATGGCCTGGATTTTTTCTTCCACGGTGCCCGCGCAGATCAGCTTGTAAACGAACACGGGTTTGTCCTGCCCCATTCGGTGGGCGCGGTCGGTGGCCTGGGATTCCACGGCCGGGTTCCACCACGGGTCGTAGTGGATCACCGCATCGGCAGCAGTAAGGTTGAGGCCTACGCCGCCGGCTTTCAGGCTGATGAGGAACACGGGCACGCTGCCGGTCTGGAACTCGCGTACCAGCTCGGTGCGCTGGCCTGCGGGGGTATCGCCGGTGAGTTGCAGGAAGCTGTGCTTGCGTTCGTTCAACGCCTGGGCAATCAGTTCCAGCATCGTGGTGAACTGGGAAAACACCAGCACCTTGCGGCCTTCGTCCATCAGGCCATCGAGCAGTTCCAGCAGTGCATCGAGTTTGGCGGATTCCTCGACCTTGCGGGCCGAATCCAGTTTCACCAAACGCGGATCGCAGCAGGCTTGCCGCAGTTTCAGGAGCGCATCGAGCACCACGATGCCCGATTGCGCCAAACCCCGCGCCGCAATGGATTCACGCACGCGTTCGTGCTGGGAAAGGCGCAGGCTTTCGTACAACTGGCGCTGTGAACCTGAAAGCTCCAGTGGATGCACGATCTCCGTCTTGGGCGGCAGTTCGGTGAGCACGTCTTCCTTGCGACGGCGCAGCAGCAGCGGGCCGACGCGCTTGTTGAGACGTTGCTGGCGTTCGGCATCGCCGTGCTTTTCGATCGGTGTGCGATAGGCGCGGCCGAAGGCTTTTTCGCTGCCAAGCAGGCCCGGCTCCACCGCATCGAACTGCGCCCACAGTTCACCCAGATGGTTTTCAAGCGGTGTGCCGGTCATCGCCAATCGGCGTTTGGCTGGAATCTCGCGCACCACCTGCGCGGCCTGGCTGCGGGCGTTCTTGATCGCCTGGGCTTCATCCATGATGAGCAGCGAAAACTGCTGTGCGCGCAGATCGTCGCGGTCGCGCGGCAGCAATGGGTACGTGGTGATCACCATGTCATGTCGGCGGATTTCCTCGTAGCGCGCGGCGCGGCCTGCGCCGTGCAGCACCAGCACTTTCAGGTCGGGTGCGAAGCGTGCGGTTTCATCGCGCCAGTTGCCGACCAGGCTCGTTGGCGCGACCACCAATGCCGGGTGCTTGAGCTTGCCGCGCGCTTTTTCGCAACACAGATGCGCCAGCACCTGCACGGTTTTGCCAAGGCCCATGTCATCGGCCAGGATGCCGCCCAGCCCCGCATCGGCGAGGAAGTTCAGCCAATTCAAACCATCGCGCTGATAGGGCCGAAGTTCGGCGCGGAAGCTCGGCGGCGGGCCGATGGTTGCGGGTTTCTGTTTGAGTTGTTCGATCCGGTTGCGCAGCTTTTCCCCACCGCGCCAGGAAAGTTTCGCGCCTTCGGCCACGCGCAGCAGCGCATCGGCCTGGGTGCGATGCACGCGCAGGCCGCGATCATCCGCCAGCAGCCATTCCAGCAACGGTTCGATCATCGCGCGCAGGCGTGCCAGCGGCAGTTTGATGCTGCGGCTGTCGTCCAGCCGAACCTTCCACGTGGCATCGGGCTTCTCGTCCGAATGCGGGCGCAGCGGGAACTCCGGATCGGCCAGGATGCGGCGCAGGATCGGCAACAGATCCACGCGCGTTCCGCCCACGTCGATGCCGAGCGTGACATCGAACCAGGCGTTGCCGCGTTCCTCGATGGTCGCATTCCAGCCGGTGATGTCCACCACGTCATCGCGCGGAAACTCCGGTGTGTATTCGATGCGGAAACCGCTGCCCGCCAGTTCACCCAGCACCGCCGTCCACGCTTCGGGCGCGAGCGGCACGCGCCGCCCGCCTTGCTGCAACAGATGCTGGTTGTGCGCGAACGGTGAACGAGTGATGCCCGCGTCATACGCCCACAAACGCGCATCGAGCAGTTCGGCCTGTTCCAGCCGCGCTTCGGTGCGCTGTTCCTTGCGGCGGTCGCGTTCGATTTCCACCACTTCGCCCTGATGCAGCAGGCGCGGCTTGGCTTCCAGGCCTTCCGTGGGCGAGAGGCGATGGCCCTCGTAATCGAAGAACAGGGCGGCAACGCCCAAACGCTGCGGCAGGCGGCGGTTCGTGTTGAGTGCGGAGGTTTCCACCACGCTCATCGAAAGCACCGGCACCGGCGTTGGCGAAATGCTGCGCACGCGGCGGATTTTCGGGGCGGGCAGCTCGACGCCTGCAATGCGCTTCAAGCGCGGCTGCACGCTGGCCACGTCTTCCGGTTGCAGGCGCGGGGCGGATTCGATGGCTTCCATCAAACCCAGATCAGCCTTCACGCGACCATAAATGCGCGCGTCAGGCAGCACGTACCACAGCCCATGCCCGCGCAGCAGCCTGGCCTGCTCCGGGGCTTCCACCCTGGCCTGCAATTCCTGCGAACCATCCGGATGATCGGCCCAGACGAAACCGACTTCGCGTGCCGGGCCTGCTTCCAGCGGCACACTGCCACGCTCGAAATACGCGGGCCAGCGTTCCAGCAGCGAGGTGAGCGCCAGTTCCGCGTGGGCCGATTCGACCACCACGCAATCCTTGAAGGCACCATTCTTCAGCCGGTCGCCGGGCGCGCCGAGCAAGCCTGCCAGTGCGATCAAATCCTCGTTCGACCAACCCTGCGTTGGCGCAGCATCCGCACCCTTGGTGGTGAGCAGCACGGGTTTCGGATCGACCAGCCCGCCCTGCCGCCCGCGCCCCTGCCGGAAGAATGCCGGGTTGGCCAGCAGGCGGCCATCGTCATCGCCGCGCAGCAGGATGCCGAAGCTGCGCGAATCATCGTCGTCTTCGTCGTCGGCTTTCGTCTGCCCGCCCTGGGCGCGGGCGAGCTGCGCGAACCAGCGATCCCACGCGCTGCCGCCTGCCTGCGCTTGCCCTGTGGTGTTGTCCACGATGCGCTGCAGCCATTCGGGCATGGCCACCGGCGCAGGCGCGGCGCGTGAAGGCGGTGTGTAGGTGGGCGGCGCGGCACGGCGGCGCGGTGGGGTTGGTTCGTCGCAGGTGTCGTCTTCGTCATCCTGCGCATCGGCATCAACGCGCTTGGGCCACATTTCCGGCGGGAACACCTGCACGTTCATCAGCAGCATTGCCACGTGTTCGCAGGGTTGGCTTTGATGACAATCGCAGCCGCTGCGAACTTCCGTCGCGCCGGGTGCGGCGGGCAGCGCCACCCACGGCTCGAACACCTGGCCCTTGCGTCCGGTGCCCATCGCTTCGGCGCGCAACTGATGACCTGTGCCATCGGGCACCACTTCCACGTTGCGCAGGCGGTTGGAAAGCAACCCGGTTTCCGCACGATTCAGCATGGCCGGGGGGAAAAGCCCGTGCATATCGACACGGCTCAAGAGCTGGCGGACGCGGGCGAGATCGAAGTCCAACACGAAAAATCCGAATGGGCGAACGAAGGCCAATCGCGGATTGTGAAACAAACCGACCGTCTCGTACCACCCCGATGCTTTCGACCATCGCGCACTTCAATTGAAACGCCCACTCCGCCACAATGGCGCGCTGCGCTTCGTGCGCCCTGCAACATCATCAAACCGGCCCGCCAAGCCTCGGGCCGGTTCCAACCCGGGAGGAACCCTCATGGCCGAACCCACTCTCACCCCGCCTGCGGGCGGCGCGAAAATCACCATCGAAAACGGCGTGCTCAATGTGCCGAACAACCCCATCGTGCCCTTCATTGAAGGCGACGGCACTGGCCCTGACATCTGGCGCGCCTCAGTGCGCGTGCTGGATGCGGCGGTGGAAAAAGCCTACGGCGGTGCGCGCAAGATTCACTGGCTGGAAATCTATGCCGGTGAAAAGGCCAACGCCAATTTCGGTTCGTGGCTGCCCGATTCCACCGTGCAGGCCTGCCGCGATTACCTGGTGAGCATCAAAGGCCCGCTCACCACGCCGATCGGCGGCGGCATCCGCTCGCTCAACGTGGCGCTGCGCCAGATGCTGGATCTGTACGTCTGCCTGCGCCCGGTGCGCTGGTTCAAGGGCGTGCCATCGCCGGTGAAGCGCCCCGATCAAGTGGACATGGTGATCTTCCGCGAGAACTGCGAAGACATTTACGCGGGCATCGAGTTCGAACAAGGCTCCGCTGCGGTGGCCAAGTTCATGGAGTTCCTCAAGGCGGAGTTCCCGAAGGAATACGGCAAGATTCGTTTTCCGGAAACCTCCGGCGTGGGCATCAAGCCGGTTTCCCGCGACGGTTCCGAACGCCTGATCCGCGCCGCCATCCAGTACGCCATCGATAACGGCCGCAAGTCCGTGACGATCGTGCACAAGGGCAACATCATGAAGTTCACCGAAGGCGCGTTCCGCAACTGGGGCTACCAGCTTGCCGTGCGTGAGTTCGGCGACAAGGTTTACACCTGGGATCAGTGGGAAGACACCAAGGCCGCCAAGGGCGAAGCCGCCGCGAACGAGGAACAGAAGGCCGCGCTGGCTGCGGGCAAGATCCTCATCAAGGATGCGATCGCGGACATCACCTTGCAGCAGGTGTTGACGCGCCCCAACGAGTTCGACGTGATCGCCACGCTGAACCTCAACGGCGATTACCTCTCCGATGCACTCGCCGCGCAGATCGGCGGCATCGGCATCGCACCGGGCGGCAACATCAACTACGTCACCGGCCATGCCGTGTTCGAAGCCACCCACGGCACCGCGCCCAAGTACGCCAATCTGGACAAGGTGAACCCCGGCTCGGTGATCCTCTCCGGTGAAATGATGCTGCGCTACATGGGCTGGACGGAAGCCGCCGACTCCCTCATTCGGGCGATGGACGCCGCCATCGGCAACAAGACCGTCACTTATGACTTTGCCCGCCTGATGGAAGGCGCCACCGAAGTGAAATGCTCGCAATTCGCGGACAAGCTCATCGCAGCGCTGTAACCGATTCCCGAATCGCAACCGCGACACGAAGAAGGGCGTGGCCGAAAGGTGACGCCCTTTTTCTTCGGGTGCTATTCGTCGCGCGTGACGCGCAGCACTTCATCCGCACTGGTCACACCGGCCAGCACTTTGTTCCAGCCATCTTCCAGCATCGCCGGGCTGTGCATGCGGGCGTGGGCGATGAGGGCGGCCTCGCTTGCGCCTTCGTGGATCAGGCCGCGCAGGGTTTCATCCACGACGATGAACTCGTACAGGCCGGTTCGGCCCTTGTAACCGGCGTTGCGGCCTGCGGCCTGCGCGCTGGGACGGAAGAAACGCAATGCCGGATCGAAAGGTTTGCCGAACGCGGCACATTCGGCGGGCGTGGGGGTGTAAGCCTCGCGCGTGGCCGGATCGAGCACGCGCACCAGGCGCTGCGCCAGCACGCCGAGCAAGGAGGAGGACAGCAGGAACGGCTCGATGCCCATGTCGCGCAGGCGCGTCGCCGCGCCTGCCGCACTATTCGTGTGCAGGGTGGAAAGCACCAGATGGCCGGTGAGCGAGGCTTGCACCGCGATCTGCGCGGTTTCAAGGTCACGGATTTCGCCGACCATCACCACGTCCGGATCCTGTCGCAGGATGGCACGAAGGCCGCGTGCGAAGGTCATGTCCACGCGCGGATTCACCTGCGTCTGCCCGACGCCATCGAGGTAATACTCGATCGGGTCTTCCACGGTGAGGATGTTGCGCGTGGCATCGTTCAGGCGCGTGAGCGCGGCGTAGAGCGTGGTGGTCTTGCCGCTGCCGGTGGGGCCGGTGACCAGCAGGATGCCGTGCGGGCGATGGATGAGCTGGTCGATGCGACCGGCGGTTTCCGCATCCATGCCCAGTTGCGAAAGATCGAGCCTTCCAGCCTGCTTGTCCAGCAAACGCAGCACGACGCGTTCGCCGTGGCCTGCGGGAATGGTGGATACGCGCACATCCACCGGGCGACCGGCAATGCGCAGGCCGATGCGGCCATCCTGCGGCAAGCGTTTTTCCGCAATGTCGAGTTTGGCCATCACCTTGATGCGGCTCACCACGGGTGCTGCGACGGCCTTTTTGGGGGCCAGCACTTCGCGCAGCACGCCGTCGATGCGGAAGCGCACCACGAGGCGGTTCTCGAACGGCTCGATGTGGATGTCCGAGGCGTTTTCCTTCACCGCTTCGGTGAGGATGGCATTGATGAGGCGGATGATCGGCGCATCGTCATCGCTTTCCAGCAGGTCTTCCGGTTCCGGCAGCGCATCGGCGATCTGCGCCAGATCGAGAGAATCGTCCACGTCCGCCGCCACGGAGAGCGCAGCATCGCCGCCGCCTTCGTACAGACGGCGGATCAATTGTTCGTAGGCGTTCTCGTCCAGCGGTTCCAGCCGCAGCGGAAGTTCCAGCGTGCGGCGCAGTTCGGCCAGCGTCTCCGGCTTCACGCCGGGGCGCAGCGCGATGCGTGCCTGTCCGTTTTCGACCGCGATGAGCGTTGCGCCGTGGCGGCGCGCGAAGCCGAAGCCGGGGCGCTGCGGCAGCGCGACCTCACTCATCGTGCGCAGGCTCCAGCGGGATGTCGCGGGTTTCCACCGGCGGTGGATTGCGGATCAGGTCAGGTGGCTGTACGGCGGACGGCGCAAGTTCGGGCAGCAGCGGCTGGGAATTGCGATAGCGCAGCTCCTTGTTCTCGCGCATCCGCAATTGTTCGGCGCGCAGGAAGTTGTACTTCTCGCTGGAAACCGCTGCCTCGGTCGCGGCATCGCGCAGGATGGTCGGGCGCAGGAATACCATCAGGTTGCGCTTCTGCCGCTTGGCGGTGCGCGATTTGAACAGGTGGCCGAGCAGCGGGATGCGCGAGATGCCCGGCACGCCCTGCGTGCTTTCGTTGATGGATTCGTCTGAAAGCCCGCCGAGTACCAGAAGCGCGCCATCGGGCACCATCACGCTGGTGGTGAGCTCACGCTTGCTGGTGATGAGATCGACTGCGCCGCTGACCGTATTGGCGATGGTGGAAGATTCCTGATGGATGTCCAGCCGCACGCTGTCGCCCTGATTGACGTGCGGGGTGACTTTCAGGATCAGGCCCACGTCCTTGCGTTCCACGGTCTGGAAGGGATTGTTGACCGAGTTCTGCCCGGCGCTGGCGGTGGTGGTGTACTGGCCGGTGAGGAAGGGTACTTCGTTGACCACCTTGAACTCGGCCTCGGCGTTGTCCAACGTCACCACCTGCGGATTGGAGAGCACGTTGGCGCGGCCATCACCGCGCAGCGCCTTCACCAATGCGCCGATCTGGAACAGCGTCGTGGTGCCGCCATTGCCGTCGGGGATTTCGATCCGCCCGCCGATGTAACCCATGTTGAAACCGCCACTTCCTCCCAGCGTGGCGAGTGGATTCTGCATTGCGCCGATGATGCCGCCCACACCACCTGCGCCGGGATAGTTGGTGCCGCCGATGTAACCTTCGTTGCCATCGAAATTGGTGCTCTGCCACTGCACGCCCAGTTCGTCGGCCAGATCGTCCGTGACTTCGGCAATGATCGCCTCCACCAGCACCTGCGCGCGACGCACGTCAAGCTGGCGCACCACGGCAGCCAGATCGCGGTACACGGCGGGGGATGCGGTGATGATGAGCGCATTGGTTTCGGCATGGGATTGGATGGTTGCCGCACGCGCGGCCTTTGCGCCTTCACCCGCCGGTGCGCCGCCGGTGAGCGTGCCAGCCACGCTTTCCAGAATCGGCACGAGATCCGTCGCCCTGGCATTGTTGAGGTAGAGCACCTGCGTGTTCTCCCCACCATCCAGCGGCGTATCAAGATGCGCCACCAGCGTGCGCAGCCGCAAGCGGCTGCTGCGATCCCCGGAAAGCAGAATGGAATTGGTGCGCTCGTCCGCGATCAGCTTCGCCCCTGCGGCGTTGCCTTCGAGCGAGGTCAGCGTGCGCACCACTTCGGCGGCGCTGGCGTGGCGCAGCGGGATGGTTTCGATGTCGGTATCCGAAGCCGTATCCATGCGCCGGATCAGCGTCATCAACCGTTCCACGTTGCCCGCGCGATCGGTGATGAGAATCGAATTGCTGCCGCCGTGTGCAATGAAGTTGGCCTGTTGCGGGGCCAGCGGGCGCAGCAACTTGACGATCTCATCCGCCGGAACGTGCTTCACTTCGATGACGCGCGTGACCAGCGCATCCGGGCCGCCACCGCCGTTACCCGCTGTGCCGTCCTGTGCGGCGATGGCATCGGGCACGATCTTCACCATGTCGCCGGATGCCACCGCGGCAAAGCCGTGCACACGCAGCACCGAGAGGAAGGTTTCGTAGATTTCCGCAGGCGTCTGCGGTTTGGAGGAAATCACCGTGACGCGACCTTCCACGCGCGGGTCGACGATGAAACTCTTGCCGGTGATCTCGCTCACCGTCTGCACCAGCACCAGCAGATCGGCAGCTTTCAGGTTCAGCGTGTGGCGGCCATCGCGCGAGGTGACGACGGGCGCATCCGCAGCTTGTTGCGCGAAGGCCGGAACGGCGAGGGCCAGCGCCAGCGCGCAGGCGAGGAAGCGGGTGATGGGCATGGAGCGGTTCCGGGAGGCGATAACGGATTTTGGCAAGCGCGCCTAGTGTAGTGCTGCGTGTCAAGCGGTGCTTGCAGGTCTGTGGATTTGCGTTGGTGGCAAGGCGCAAACCACAGCGATACCAGAAGGTATCGCAAGGATTTGCAACGCCGCTACGGGCACAAAGACGCGGGCCAATAAGTGCCGATCAGCGCGCAGCACTGCACCAGCCGTAGCGGGCTGCGGCCTAGGCTTCTACAAACCAATGACCAGTTTCATCGGTTTGCCGTCGCGTTCCAGCTCCACTTCAACGCGCCCCTGGCCAAGGCTGGCAACGAGTTGGCTCTGCCGCGCCGGGCCATCCAGCGGGATGCCGTTGACGGAGGTGATGAGGTCGGTGGGTTTAAGGCCAGTGCTTTCCAGCAGGCTGGAATCGCGCCCCGCCGCCAACCGCACGCCGCGCATCCGGCCATTGGCGAACACCGGGAACACCTGCACCTGCCTGGCCAGTTGCGCCGGGTCGATGCCGGTGGCCGCACGCAGGCTCTCGAAACTGGGCAGGCCCGGCGCGATGTTCGGCGCGATCGGGCCGATCTTGCCGATCTGGCTCATGTCGGAAACGGCCATGCCGGGCAGTGCCGGAGCCTTGGAGCGGGATGCCGCATTCGGTGTTGCGCGGCTGGAAGCCGCCGGTGCATTTGCAGGATCACGCGGCAGGCTCAGGCTTTCGGCCACACCTTCACGCAGGAACAGTACGCGGCCCTGATGGATTTCCTTCAGCAACCCGCCACCGGGCAAGGTATCGCCCACGCGGTAGGACGCATCCGCGCCGGTTTCATCGGCAATGATCGCAAGCCCGCCATCGGGCGCGGATTCGTTCAAGGTTCCGCGCAGGGTGAGCTTGAGCGTGGTTTCCTTCGCCGCCGTCAGTTTGGCGTCGATCATCGGTGCCTGCCCATTGCCGAACAGGTGCCACTGCGACACCGAACCGCGCGGCGCGGCAGCCTGCGTTGGCAGGCTCACCGATTCGGATGAAACCTGCGGCAATGCCGGGCCAGCCAGCAGCAGCCAGATGATCTTCACCAGCGCGAATGCCGCCAGCATGATCGCCAACGCCAGCGCCAGGCCTGCGGGCCAGGTCGAGCGGCGCAATGTGGTGACGATGGCGGAGGCGGCGGACATGATTGGCACTGTAGCAAAGAGCCGGGATGACCAGCCGTTCGGCTGCTGAAAGCGGGGATTCGGGATTGGGAAAGCGGGCTTCTGGCTCTTGCCAATCCCGAATCCCGAATCCCCAATCCCTGCCCTCAATGCCTCGGCGAAGGCCGCTTGAAGAAGTTCTTGACGCGCTGCTTGATGCGCCCAAGCAACGAAGCAGGTTGTTCGGTTGCGGTGGAAGCGGCATCACCCGTCGGTACCAAACGATCGCCCTGCCGCAACCGCGCTTCGGCACGCTCGCGGGCTTCGCGTTGACGGCGACCGCCGCGGCGGCGGCGCGGTTTGCGGGCGGCATCGCCTTCGGCGGCAGGTTCGGGCTGTGCAGGCGTTTCCACCACGGCCTGTACGGGCGCTTCCACCGACAGTTCACCCTGCTCCGGGCGTTCACGGCGCGGACGACGTGGGCGAGCATCGCGTTCGCCCTGGCCCGAACGCGAACCGCCTTCGCCGCGCGGCTTGCGCGAACGCGGCTTGTCGCCATCGCGCTTTTCCGCCGCTTTTTGTTCGCGCACTTCGCGGAAGATCGTGCCGATGCTCAATTCGTCGTTTTCGCCTTCCGCATCGCCTTTGCCTTCAGTCAGCTCCGCACGCGGGGCGCGCGGCAACGCGGTGAGCAGCTCCGCCGTCACCTGCCCCACGGGAATCTTCTGCTCGATGTACGCCTCGATGTCCGGGAAGCTCATCGCGTACATCTCGCAGGCGAAGCTGATGGCATCGCCTTCCTCGCCCAGGCGCGCGGTGCGGCCAATGCGGTGGACGTAATCTTCGGCGTCGAACGGCAGATCGTAGTTGTACACGTACTTGATGCCGTCGATGTGCAGGCCGCGCGCGGCGACATCCGTGGCGACGAGGATTTCCAGCTGGCCCTTCTGGAACCTGGCCAGCAATGCCTCGCGCTTCTTCTGCGGCACATCACCGGACAGCACACCGACGCGGTAGCCGGATTTTTCCAGCGTGCGCGCCACTTTCTCCACCCAGTTCTTGGTGTTGACGAACACCATCGTGCGCGCGCCTTCGCTGCGCGAAAGCAGGCCCAGCAGCAGCGGCAGCTTTTCCTCGTTGGAAGGGAAATAGACGATCTGGCGCACGCGCGCAGCGGTAATCGTTTCCGCCTCCACCACGAGCTTTTCCGGCTCGTTCATGTGTTCGTAAGCCAGTTCAAGCACGCGGTGGCTGAGCGTTGCGGAGAACAGCAGGGTCTGGCGCGTGGTGCGCTCGGGCATCCGCCGCAGCAGGAAACGGATGTCCTTGATGAAGCCCAGATCGAACATGCGGTCTGCTTCATCCAGCACGCAGACTTCACAGGCGTGCAGGGAAACGACCTTGTGCTGCTTCACGTAGTCGATCAGGCGGCCGGGCGTTGCGATGATGACGTCCGCACCGGCCTGCAACAGTTCGCGTTGTTTGTCGTAATCCACGCCGCCATAGACCAGCGCGAATTTCAGGCCCAGATCGGAGGCGAACTTCACCGCATCCTTGTGGATCTGGATGGCCAGCTCGCGCGTGGGGGCCAGAATCAACGCGCGTGGATCTTCCGGCTTGCGCTCGGCCAGTGCTGGGCGCGTGAGCAGGCGGTTCACCACCGCCACGAGGAAGGCCAGCGTCTTGCCGGTGCCGGTTTGTGCCTGCCCGGCCACGTCGCGGCCTTGCAATGCCAGCGGCAGGGTGAGCGCCTGGATCGGCGTGGTGCGCAGGAAGCCTGCGGATTCCAGCCCGGCAAGCACCGTGGGTGCCAGCGGCAGGCTGGAGAAGGAAATATCGGTCAGTGGTTTGTCGCTCATGGATTTCCGGGCGGACGGTCGAGATGCCCCGTAGGGAAGGTGCTGCGGCGCAAGCGGGAACAGCGCTGAACGCAGACAAGTGCACCGCTTGCGCGGCCAATGGGCAGCCTCCACACTTTCGGCCAGCCCGGTCTTGCGGGTCTTGAACGGCCCCGCAAGGCTACCCATTGTAGCCGATGCCGCCGACCTTCCGTCGGCATCCGGATTTTCGGATTCCCCAAGGAGCTGAAATGAGCGACAAAGTTCTCAACGTCGGCGATGCCGATTTCAACGCCGAAGTGCTGCAATCCACCGAGCCCGTGCTGGTGGATTTCTGGGCCGAGTGGTGCGGCCCGTGCCGGATGATCGGCCCCATCGTCGAGGAACTGGCCGATACCTATGCCGGTCGCGTGAAAGTGGCCAAGGTGAACGTGGATCACAACCGCGAAACCGCCGCCCGCTACGGCGTGCGCGGCATTCCGACCTTGCTGCTCATCAAGGATGGGCAGGTACAGGCCACGCAGGTTGGCGCGGTCGGCAAGAACCAGATTGCGCAGATGATCGAGAGCGCACTCTGATCCTTCGCGCATTGCATCGCCCGCCGCTCGCGTTCGTGCGGCGGGTTCGCCGCTGAACCGCAACATCCTTTGCATCTTTACGCCGCCGCCGCCTTGGGTTAACGTGCGCGGCATCCCGCTGTGCTGATCTGCGCGGCGGCGTTTCCGGGTCAACCCGATCCCCTTTCCCTTCCGACTGGCTCGCCACTCCGCGAGGTCGCTTCCCGTGCAAGAAAACGATTCCGATAACGTCGGCTCCGCCGCGCCCGCGCCTGCCCAGGCCGAACCTTCCCGTCCCGTTTCCGACAACGCGCCGCAGGCGTCGAACGAAAGCGGCGGCGAATCCGCTGCGCCGCAGGGCCAGCAACAGAACAACAACCCGCAGAACGGCAACCAGAACCGCCGCGATCGCCACCGTGATCGCCGCCGTGGCCGCGACCGCAACAGCAACCGCAACAACGATCCGCGCAACCAGATGCGCGACGACGATGAAGGCGATGAGGCTCCTGCGGAGAACCGCGCCCCGTTGCCGCCGTTGCCGCCGGATTTCCCCACCTACAGCCTCGCTGACCTCAAGCGGATGCCGGCACAGAAGTTGCTGGACATCGCCGAGCAGCTCGGCATTGCGGAAAGCGTGGCGCGTGCGCGCAAGCAGGATGTCACCTTCGCGGTGCTGAAAATCCTCACGCGCCACGGCGATGGCGTGGCCACCGATGGGGTGCTGGAAATCCTGCCCGATGGCTTCGGCTTCCTGCGTTCGGCCGATGCCAGCTACCTCGCAGGCCCGGACGACACCTACATCTCGCCCAGCCAGATTCGCCGCTTCAACCTGCGCACCGGCGATTTCATCACCGGTCGCATCAAAAGCCCGAAAGATGGCGAACGCTACTTCGCGCTGCACAACGTCGGCACGATCAACGGCGAATCGCCGGAAGTCTCCAAGAACAAGGTGCTGTTCGAGAATCTGACGCCGCTGTTCCCGCGTCAGCGTTTCGTGCTGGAACGCGGCAATGGCTCGTCCGAAGACATCACCGGCCGCATCCTTGATCTGGTTGCACCCATCGGGCGCGGCCAGCGCGGCCTGATCGTCAGCCAGCCCAAGGCCGGCAAGACGATGCTGATGCAGAACGTGGCGCAAGCCATCATCCACAACCATCCGGACGTGCACCTCATCGTGCTGCTCATCGACGAGCGCCCGGAAGAAGTCACCGAAATGCAGCGCAGCGTGCGCGGCGAGGTGATTTCCTCCACCTTCGATGAACCCGCCGCGCGCCATGTGCAAGTTGCCGAAATGGTGATCGAGCGCGCCAAGCGCCTGGTGGAACACAAGAAGGACGTGGTGATCCTGCTCGACTCCATCACGCGCCTGGCCCGCGCCTACAACACCGTGGTGCCAAGCTCCGGCAAGGTGCTGACCGGCGGCGTCGATGCGAACGCGCTGCAACGTCCCAAGCGCTTCTTCGGCGCGGCGCGCAAGGCCGAGGAGGGCGGCTCGCTCACCATCCTGGCCACGGCGCTGATCGAAACCGGCTCCAAGATGGATGAGGTGATCTACGAGGAGTTCAAGGGCACCGGCAACATGGAAGTGCACCTCTCCCGCCGCATCTCGGAGAAGCGCGTGTATCCGGCCATCAACATCAACGCTTCCGGCACGCGCCGCGAGGAATTGCTCATCGACCCGGATTTCCTCCAGAAGATCTGGATCCTGCGCAAGCTGCTGCATCCGATGGACGAAATCGCCGCCATCGAGTTCCTGCTGGACAAGATGAAGAACACCAAGACCAACGAAGAGTTCTTCAACTTCATGAAGCGCTGATTTCATGAGGCGATGATCCACCGCTTCATGCGCTGCGAAACGCCGGCCCCGTGCCGGCGTTTTTCGTCAGCGCGGCTGGAAAAACAGGGTGTTGCCAAATTGCAGCACCACGCCATCCTTGCGGATGCGACGCAGCCACAGATCACGGTCGATCACGCCGTCTTCTTCGATCCGGCGGCCATGAACGATCACGAAGCGCTGCGCCGGTTCCACATGCCAGCGATGGGTTTCCAGCCTGACGGCGGGTATCTCTCGACGCAGTTCCTCCGGCAATGCGGCACGCTCCGGCACGTTTTCCGGCACCGGCGGCAGATGCGTGCGCATGGCCGCCAGCATTTCGGGAGTGTCCTGCGCGACGAGCTGGAATGCGGCAATCAGAAGTGCCACCGCCAACGCCAGTCGTCGGTACGCAGAAGGGATTTCAGCGGACACCCGGACTCCATTGCATCAGGTGATAGACGCCATGCTCGCCAACGCGGTGAAAGCCCAGCCGCGAATACAGGCGCATGGCCGGATTCATCTGTTCGACGTGGATGCTCACCGCCTTGTCCGCTGCTGCTGCAGCGGCCATCAGCGCATCGAGCAAGGCACCTCCCAGCCCTTGACCGCGCGCCTGCGGCAACAGCGCGATATCGACGATGCGCAGTTCCTGCTCGCGCCAATGCAGATACAACCGCCCCACCGCAACGCCGTCACGTTCGATCACGAAGAACTGAGCGTTGCGATAGTGCATGGTGTAATGCTGGTGCTGAGCCTGGAACTGGAAGGCAATGAACATCGCCTTCTGTGCCTCGCTCCAATCGGTTTGCGCTAATTCTTCGGTACGGGTGCTGGCGTAGATGCGTTCGAGCAGCGGCAGGTCGGTTTCGACGATGGGCCGCAGTTCAACGCCCGCTGGCAAAAGCAGCGACGCACCCGATTCTGGCGGCATCACGTGAATACGGCTTCGTAGCGCATGCCTTCTGCATCCGGCCCGATGCAGACCAGGAACAGATCCAGCGGTGGCAGCGCCGGGTGCCGCACGGAGTAAATGCGCTGTTCCAGACGCACATCACGCGGGCCGCGCCACACCAGCGAGAACTGGCGGCTCAGATGTCCGATGCCTTGCGCCTCGCGCAGATTGTTCGCCTCGATCAGCACGGCGGAAACACCATCGGATCCAACATCGATCGTAAACGCCTGCCCGATCAGCGGCTCGAACTGGCCCAGTGCAAAGTCGATGGACAAGGCGCTAGACCAGCGAGCGGTGCAGGCGGTTGACGCACGCCACCGGGCCGCGTCGGCCAGATTGGAGAAACAGGGTTTCGTCCGTCCCGATGCAGCTCAACAGATGGCTGCCTTCCGGCGGCTCTACCCCTTCCACGACCTCGAACTGGAGGCTGGCCTGCATCGTGTGCGTATCCATACGGAAACTGGATACTTCCGAAAGGCGCAGGCGCACACCTGCCGTGGAGACGAACTCGGTGCCCACCCAAGCGCGGGGATCCTCGAGCAAGGCCGGGCGACGCAGCATCGCGACCCCTCCGAGCGGTGCTGTCACTGCGAGGGAAACCGCGCCGGAGCGCCACAGGAAATCGCGTCGTTTCATGATTCGATCCTCATCCGTGCGGCGGGAACACGCCTTGCAGCGCAATGCAGAAGTAGAAGGTCAGGTACGGCATCAGGTTGTTGTGGGGTTGATCGCCACCGACGGGAACGAGGGCTTCCGCTGCCATCGGCACGAGCACCGCGCCGGCCGGAGGCAGATACGGCGTCGCGCCGATCGTGCGCGCGATGGAGTGGATCTCCGGGTTCGGCACGTCGCCGGGCGCGGGAAGCGAATTGAGCGAATGAGAGTGCGCGGGAATCTCGCTCTCCAGCAGCGTCACCGTCTCGCTGCCGCCGGTTTCGCCCAGATCGTGCAATGACAAGCCCGGCCCCTGCCCGGGATGCATCGGCAGACGTCCCTGCAAATCAGGCAATGCGAAGTTGGATTTGCCGTTGCCGCCGTAAGTCGTGCCGAGCAGCGAAAACAGCGCCGTGTTCTGGCTGATCGGCAGCAGTTGCCCATCGCACCAGGCCCAGCCACGTGGTGCGAAGTTGAAGGGGAAAATGCGGATCTCCGCAACGAAGGGGTCGGCCATGATCTGTTCCTCAGGTCGGCGACGGGAAAATGCCGAACAGCGAGATGATGAAGCTCACGCAGAGATACGGCTGAAAGTTGGTGTGCGGCTGGCTGCCGCCCACGCTGCCGATGCTCTGCGGTGCCATCGCAGTATTGGCTGCCGTGGTCTGGTAGCCATCGAACGTGGAGGTCTGGGCCAGTACCCGCCCTTCGGGGCTGGCATCGCTGGCGATCGATGCGCTGGCCAGAAACACGTGGGAGTGCGACGGCAGTTGCTGGACGGTCAAGGTCACCTCTTCCACGCCGCCGGTCTCGGCCAGGATGAAACCGTTGCCCTGATGGATCGGGACGCGCCCGCGCAGATCCGGCAGCGCGAAGGTGGATTGCCCGTCGCCGCCGTAGGTAGTGCCGATCAGGTTGAACAGCGTTTCGTTCTCCGAGATCGGCATCAATTGGCCCTCGCAGAACATCCAGCCCGCGGGGGCGAAGTTCCCGGCGAACATGCGAATCTCGCCGACATAGGGTTGCGCCATCGTCGTTCTCCGTCAGTTCTGGCTTGGGAAGATGCCCTGCAGGGCGATGCAGAAGTTCAGGGTCAGGAACGGCTGCATGTTCAGGTGGGCCTGCGAACCGCCGGTGTTCCCGACCGTGGCAGGCGACATCGCGGTCAGCGCATCCGGCGTCCGGTACATCGGCAGATTCGCCACCGCGAGCAGATTGGCCGCCGGAATCAGTTGTGTGCCGGTTCCGGACGAGGCATGGGCGACATGGATATGCGCGGGCATCTCGCCGATGCTGACGGTGTGAGCCTGCTCGCCGCCGCGTTCGCCCAGGTTGTGGTCGCTGCCGACATGGATCGGGGCGCGGCCGCGCAGGTCGGGCAAGGCGAAGTTCACCTGGCCATCGCCGCCGAAGGTGGTGCCCAGCAGCGAGAATAGCCCCTGGTTCTGGTTGATCGGCAGCAGTTGCCCGTTGCACAGCGCCCAGCCTTTGGGCGCGAACACGAAGCTCATGATGCGAATTTCGGAGAGGAAGGGTTCAGCCATTGCCGGCCTCCTGTGTGGAAACGGTGAAATCCATGGGGATCATGGCGGGGTCGTGATCGGGCCGGGAATCAGCGAACAGCCCGCATTGGCGCTGGCGCTGCCGGTATTGGTGCCCGTGAGCTGCGCGGTGCACGTGGGCGACGTACCGACCAGTTGCAGGGTGGAGGCACCGGTTTCGACCGCGCCGATGAAGGTCGTGATCACGTCGTAGGACGTGCCCGTGGGCACCGTGTTGCCCCGGATATCCGCGCGCAGCGTGTTCGGGATGGTGATGTCGTTCGACTGCGCCAGGATGGCCGCCAGCGGGAAACCGCTGACGTCGTTGGTGTTCACATCGTTGTTGGTCACGGTCAGATCCAGGCCGCCCGTACCGTTCCTGGCGATGACTTCGAAGCCGCGACCGTTCGGGCACTGCCGCGCGTTGTTGCCATCGACCAGCACGGCGGCATCCGCATCGCCGTTGATGTTGATGCGCGCGCAGTTGCCGATCAGCGAACCCGATCCCGCAGTCGCCGCATTGCCGATGACATTGTTGGCGATGCGTGCGTTATAGACGCCGCTCGTCCCCGCGCCGGCCGCGGTGAAGAAGTTCATGGCATGGCTGTTGTGGCCGCGGATGGTCGTGTTGTTCAGCACCTTGGCGGTCAGCGTTGAGGTTCCCGCCTTGGAGATGTCCATCGAGATTTCCTGCGAATTGCCCGTGCCGGTGTCGGAGAACGTGTTGCCGCTGATCGTCAGATCGGTGATCGCGGCGCTATCGCCGGTGAGCACTTGCAGGCCCAGTACCTTGTTGTTCTGGAAGGTGGCGCCATTGATGGTCGAGGTGCCGAGCGTGGCCGCGCCGAGGATGTCGATCAGCGCGCCATGGTTGCCGTTCGCGTTGGCGGTATTGCTGTAGGAGCCGCCGCTGATCGTCAGGGTGGTGTTGCCGCCGGTGTTGTTGGAGTCGTACACCCAGAGATTGTTGTGGGCATTGCCGGTCGCGACGACGTTGGTGAACACGAGCGCGCCGGATGGATCGACCAGATAGATGCCGTCGTCGGCGGTGGAATTGCCGTTGTTGGTCACGTTGACGTTGCCGAGCGCCAGACCCGCGACACGGGTACCGAAAATGCCGTCATCGCCGCTTCCCTGGATGTTCATCCAGTTGAGCGATACGGCTCTGGTGCCGGTGAGCAAGATGCCGTGACTGGTGGAGTTCTGGATCGTGCCGCCGCTGCCGGCACTGCCATTGCCCGTGACGGTGAGGCCGGCGGCGGTGCCGGTGTTGTTCAACACGATGCCACTGCCCGCACCATTGGCAGAAACCGACTGGAAGCTCAGGCCTGCGGCAGCGATGCTGGTGTTGCTGACATTGAGCGCGGTACCGGTGGTTGAAACGAGGGTGTTGCCCGTGCCCTGCACGCTGACCGTGCCACCGCCCGTGGCAGCGAAGCCCGTGCCGCTGGTGGTGACGATGTTCAACCCGCCACCGGTGAAGTGGATCGTGGCGCCAGTGTTGCCGGTCAGGCTGACGCCGGGGTTGCTGGCGCTGCTGTTGATCGTCTTGGTGCTGCCACTGAAGGTGTAGGTGCCGTTGTTGCGGGCATTGGTGCGGATGCCTGCCGGGTTGGCTCCGGTGCCGCAGCTCCCGGTGCAACTCAAGTTGCCAGAGAGCGTCATCGTGCTGGCGCTGCCTGCGCCATCGATGTCGATCAGGCGCCCGGCCGTGGTCTTGCCGATGCTGCCCGAATAGGTGAGCGTGCCGAGATTACCGACGATCTGGAACGCCGGAACATTGGCTGCGATGCCGGCGATGGCACCGGTGCCCAGTGACAATGTGCCGGTGACAGCCACCAGGCGAATGCCTTCGCTGCCGCTGGCGGTCACGCTGATGCCGGTGAAGCCGGTGCCGGCCATTGCGCCGGTTTCCAGGTTCAAGGCGCGACCGTTGCCGTTCAACGCCACATCGGCCACGGTCACGGTGCCGAAGTTGGTGCCGGCGATGTCGGTGCCGCCGGTGGCTCCCGTATCGCCGACCACGAATCCGCGCAAGGTATTGCCGCTCCCCAGTGTGATGGCGGTGGCGTTGCTGGCCGTGAACGTGGGTGCCAGGCCACCCAGCGCGGGGAAGGCAGAGCCAGTGACGGGCGTCACGCCGCTGTGTGCCGTCAGTGTGCCGCTGGAGCCTTGGCCGATCAGGCGCACGCCATTCAGCAGGGTGATACCTGCGGTGTACGGGGAGGCGTGCGAGGCAACGTAGATCGTGTCGTTGGCGGTCTGCGCCGTGCCGGCGGCACTCAATGCATTGAACGGACGCGCTTGCGTGCCGATGCCGCCTGCCGCAGCGGCCGCATCGACAAACCACACCAGCTCGTTGTTCTGGATGACGAACGCCACGTTGGCGGTATCACCGCCGGTGACGGTGTAGCAGAACGTGCGCGTGGTGTTGGCGACACCCGCCGGTGGCTCATAGCTGAAGTTGCCGTCCGCCGCGAGGGTGAGGCGGCCATTGGCCGCGCCTGCATCAAGCTGGGTGCCGGGCGTGGTGCCGGTACAGCTACCGAAACCGAAGCCGGTGATCTGACCGGAGCCGAGAATATCGTTTGAAGTCAGATTGATCGCGCCGCCCGCGGTACTGACGATGAGGTGCGGGGTGACGTTGACGCTGTCGTCGTTGGCGATGGCGCCGAAGCTGAAGGTGGCCGAGACATCGGCACCGAGCTGGTCGGGCGGGTCGATGAGGTCGGCATCGCTGATGCCGGCCGCGCGCACGGTGACGGTGCAGGTGCGCCCCGCGATGGCGTTGTCGAGCGGATTCAGCGTGACGCTCGCCGCCGGGCTGGCGGTGACGACGGTGAAATCGACCGCCGTGCCTCCCGGGCATTCCAGACCGAAGCTGGTGTTGGCCGCATTCGCTGTCGTGTCAAAGCTCACCGGCTCGCTGAAGCTGACGACGATGCTGCTGGTGGGGTTGACGTTGCTGGCACCATTCGCCGGCACGATGCCGCTGACGCTTGGCGCGGCATCGACGGCAAAGTTCCAGGCGTAGTTGGCCGCCATCGTGTCAGGCGGATCGTTGCTGTCGGCATCGTGCACGTCCGTGGCGACCACCGTGGCGGCACAGCTTGCGCCCGGCGCGAGCGGGGCGGTGGGCACGAAGGCGATGCTGGTGACGCCGTTGGCCGGCAGCGACGGCGTCGCGGTGGTGGCGAGCGGGCCGCTACCGCAGTTCAGCACGAAGGTGCCCGTGTCCAGATTCACCGATTCGCTGAAATTCACGGTGATGGTCGGGGTGGTGTTTACCAGTGCGCCATTGGCCGGTGTTGCCGTGGTGACGCTGGGGGCAATATCGGGCGTCCTGAACTGAGCCACGTAATCGTCGTTATCGCCGTCCGTGGTGTCGCCGCTGGCATCGCCGTCCAGTTCGTTCGGCGGATCGATGGCATCGTTGTCGGCGACATTGGCCGAATCGATGGTGATGATGCAATTCTCATCGTCCGCCAGATCGGCGGTGGGATCGATGGTGTACACCAGATCCGGCGTGTTCTCGATGATGACGATGCCGGTGCCGGTGAGTTCGCCGCTGCTGGTGCGCACGCCGCTGGTTTCGCAATCGAGCCGGAACCAGGCACCGGTGAGCGTGACGGGTTCGCTGAAAGTCACGGTGATGTTGCTGTTCAGCGCAATATTGCTGCCGCCGTTGGCCGGGTTGGTGGCGACGGTCGGCGCGCTGTCGTTGACGGTGGTGAAGCCGATGGCGG
>JAWLAV010000015.1:0-70475 GCA_041395225.1 Lysobacteraceae bacterium | reverse complement strand
CTATCGCGCCCAGCGCTGGGAAGCGGCACTGGCCTGCGTGCGCCGCGCCATCGAGATCGCACCCGATCCTTCCTATTACATCGACTTGACCAATGCGCTGGCCTTCACCAAGGGCCGCGCCCGCCTGCAGGACTATGCGCAGAACATCACGCCTGCCCAGCTTGGGCAGCATCTGTTCGTGGCCTGCGCCCCCAAGAGCGGCTCCACTTTCCTGAAGCATCTGCTGCTGGACACGACGAAGTTCGCCGACATGTTCAGCGTGTACTCAGCCATCCAGAACGAGCACGAGCTGGATCTACCGCAACTGCTGAAGTTCGCCGCGCGCAACACCGTCACCCAGCAGCATTGCCGCGCCAGCGAGGCCAACATCCATCTGATGCAGGCTTTCGGCATCCGGCCCGTGGTGCTGGTGCGCAACATCTTCGACACCGCGATGAGCCTGCGCGATTTCTACGATGGCGGCTTCATCTACAGCACCTTCTTCGAGCGCGAGCACTACATGGCGTTGGCGCCCGAAGAGAAAATCGACCTTCTGATCGAGTACGCCCTGCCTTGGCACTTCCAGTTCCTGGCCTCATGGCAGCGCGCCGCGCGCGCGAAGCGGCTGGAAGTATTCTTCCTCACCTATGAAGAACTGATATCCGACCCGCCTATCGCATTGGCCCGCGTGCTGGGCTTCTACGGGATGCAGGCGCGCGCCGAAGACTTGCAAGGCATCGTGGCCGTGCGCAACGCCGACCGCCGCAGCAACCGCTTCAATCAGGGCGTGACCGGTCGCGGAGAACAGGGATTGACGGATGAACAGAAGGCACGGATCGCCATGCTGGCGCGGTTCTTTCCCGGCACGGATTTCAGACCCTTCGGCCTGCCGGCTTCGTAGGAGCGGCCCTTGTCGCGATGGGAGTCCAATCGCAATCAAGGCCGCTCTCGCATTTCAATGGCTTCAACCTCTGTTCAGGTGTATGCTCGCGCGAGCCGCCGCATAAGATTCTGGAGTGCCCGGGCGAGCCAGGCGGGGCTTCCGACGACAACCGCAAGACGTTCGACCTTTCGCTTCGCAAACGGAGAATATCTACCCATGCACGTCCAAGACATCCGCGCCCTGCACGAAGGGCGGAACCCATCGCGTATGAAGCTACTGGCGGCCATGTTGGCCAGTGGCGCACTTCTGATCAGCACTGCGGCAATGGCCGATGGTACCGACGACTGCCCGGGCACCGATGTGTCGGCGCTGCCGTTCAACGACTCAGGCACAACTATTGGGGGCAACAACACCGTCAATTCCATTCCGCTGTCCTGCAACGGCTCTTACACCACAGTCGCTGGCGCAGACAAGATTTATCAGTTGGTAGTCTCCACCCCAGGCAGTTTGACGGTCACCGTGACGCCCTCATCCGGCTACGATACGTCGATCTACCTGTTGGACGGAGGCGTTGCCACTTGCCCTGCCGGCACTGGCAACGTCGTAACCACTGGATGCGTTGCAGGCTCCGACTCCGCCGTCGCCAATGGTGCGGAAACCTTCACCGTGCCAGTGCTGGCGGCAGGCACCTATCATCTGTTCGTTGATTCTTTCTACTCAGCGACAGGATCCAACACGGGTCGCCATGGGCCATTCACCCTCAGCATCACGGGCACCGCAGTAGTAGGCGTCCCGGATCCCGACGAAGCCAATCTCTCGGTCACCCTCACCGACGCTCCGGATCCGGTCAACGTCGGCGACACCATCACCTATACCGCCACCGTCAGCAATGCCGGGCCGGATGCGGCCGATAACGTGGATCTCAACATTCCGTTGCCTGCGGAAGTGGCCTTCGCTTCGATCACATCCGGCACCGCCACTTGCACCACGCCCGCAGTGGGCGCGAGCGGCACGGTGAACTGCGATTGGACGAGCATCGGCGCTTCCGGTGGCGCTACGGTGGTCATCACCACAACCGCCATGGCGCCCTCCGCCACGGGCGGCTCAGGCGCAGTCGCAACGGCCACGGTGGTCAGCGATGCGGATGATCCGAACCCGGCAAACAACTCCGCCATCACGTTCACCACCATCAACCCCGCCGGCCCCGGCCCGGGCGGCGACCAGCCAGTGGTGGCCACGGTACCCACGCTCGGCACTTATGCGACCGCGCTGCTCGGTGCGCTGCTCGGCCTGTTTGGCTTCGCGGCCTTCCGACGCCGCGCGTAACCGCGGTTCTTCGCTCCACGTCAAACGCCGGACCTGGCAACAGGCCCGGCGTTTTTCTTTGGGATAGGCGGCCTGGATCGCCGCTCTATCCGCCGCCCATCGCATGCACCAGTTCCACCCGGTCGCCATCGTGCAGGCGCGCTCCGGCATGGGCACCGCGCTACTTGCCGTCGCCGCTCACCTCCACCGCCACGCACTTGCCACCGTGGCTGGGGAATTGGGGCAGGCCTGCGACGTCGCTGCCCTCGGGAACTTCCACGATGATCGGCACCTTCGCATTATCGACGATCTCCATCAGAGCGCCGCAAGTTCAACGCACATCCCCCTCAAACAGGGGGTAGCACCGCAGTGCCCGTAAATTTATACTTGCGGGCACTCTCATGGGGGGATATTCGTGGAAGCCGGGCAGCCTGAAAAGGCACAGATCTCCAAAGCTAGGAAACTGACCGCCGCCGGGCTGGTGTTGGCGGCGGCGGCCTGTGCCGTGGCCGCATTCTGGCCGGAACACGAACAGCTTGCCGTACCTTCAGAACACGCGCACTCGCACGGCCATGATGGTCAAGAACATGATGGCCACGATCATGACCCCGCACGCAACGCCTCCGTGACGGCGGGGAATGGCGCTCAAGCCCGTGTCGGCGACCAAAGCGTGGGGGCGGATACGCCATTCCAGTACATCGCGGTGTTCCCGAGGGAAACCACCAGCACCGGACTGGAACAGTGGCGTCAGCGCGTGCTGGGCCGCGTCCACGAAACCGCCTGTGTGCGTGGCTCGCCCTGTCTGGCGCGCCTTCTGCGCCTGTCCGGCCTGGGCACGGGGGAACTCCATGCGATCGCGTTCGACCTTCAGGCCGAAATCACCGAAGGCGAACGCAAGGCCATCCTGTCCGCAGCAGTGAACGGGCAGTACCCGCCGCCGGTGCTGTTCGCCGGCATGTCCGCCAACGCCGCTGTTTCACGCCACGCCAGTTTGCCGATTTCCCTGATGACGGGCCAGGCGCCGATCACGGATTCGTCGGATACCACCTCCAACCGCCCTGCAACCACCCCCCACGTACCACTCACAAACCTGCAATGAGGAACCCCGCATGAAACTGACCAAACCGCTCCTGTTCTGCACCGCACTGGCCGCCACGCTGGTGTCCTCCCACGCCCATGCCGTGTTCGAGAACGGCGGCTTCGAGCAGGGCGATTTCACCGGCTGGACCCTGGGCGGCGGCACCAACCCCGGCCTGATCGGTTCCGAGCCTTTCACCTACAGCTCGATTCCGGCGGTATCGCTGGGTTCGACGCCGGGCCCGGCCTCCATCGTCGGAAGCATCGTCGATCCTCAGGCGCCCGCCCTGCTCCTGCCGCGCGTGGGCAGCTCCACTGCCAAGATCAACGACGAAAACACAGGTGCGCTCGTCACCACGCTCACCCAGCAGGATGCTCTCACCAACGCGGACATTGACAACGGCGATGGTTTGCCGCACATCCGCTTCTCCTTCGCGCCGGTGCTGGACGACCCCAGCCACTCGCCGAACGAGCAGCCCTATTTCTACGTGGTGATGCGCAAGGTGTCGGACAGCTCCATCCTGTTCGAGCAGTTCACCTACTCCGGCCAGGCGGGCGTACCGTTCGAGAACGGCACCGGAAGCTGGAAGTTCCTGCCCTTCCAGAACGTCGATGCCACCCTGACGCTGGCCGACATCGGCGAAGACATCGAACTGACCATCGTCGCAGCGGACTGCTCGCAGACTGGCCACGGCGGTTACGTGTACGTGGACGGCTTCGGCTCATCCGTCGTGCCACCGGCCGGCACCAACACGCCGGTAGTCGCGGTCGTTCCCAGCAACAACCGGATCGGTCTTGGCATCCTCGCCGGCCTGTTCCTGATGGTGGCCGCCGTGGTGATGCGTCGCGGCAGCAACGCCTGATCTATTCATTTGCAGATGCAATCCACAGGCCGCTCCGGGTTTCCGGGGCGGCCTGTTCTTTGTTGCCGCCATCCATGGCGGCAACCCTTCGGGCCATCGCTGCGCGATGTCAAAAACTCGCTCCCGGCAGTTTTTGCGGTTTCCCGCAAGATCAACGTGCCGGAAAGCCCACGCTATCCGCCGCCCATGGCATGTACCAGTTCCACGCGATCACCCTCGTGCAGATGGGTGCCGGCATGGGCACTGCGCGGCACGATGCCGCCGTTCACCTCCACCGCCACGCGCTTTTCGCCGTGACCAAGGAACTGGAGCAACCCCGCCACGTCGATGCCATTGGGAACTTCGGTGCTGCGGCCATTCAATACGATTTGCATGTGGATTCACGCGGAAAGCGAAGGCTGCGCGATTGCCGCAGCGCAAGGGGCTGGTATCATCGCCGCCTCGCAGGCACCGTTCAACGTCCGCGCCGCATCAGGCCAGTCACCATGCGGGTGTAGCTCAATGGTAGAGCTGTAGCTTCCCAAGCTACTGACGAGGGTTCGATTCCCTTCACCCGCTCCACTGCACCAGCAACCGCAGCCGTCGCGATGGCTGCATCGTCAGCCACCTCTTCAGGAACCGGCTTCTGCGCGGCAACCTTTCAGCAAATCGAATTGCGGGCGATAGACTGCGGTTTGCACGTCGTTGAGGCCCATCAGGGTGTGGGCGACATGGTCGTGCGAGATGGGATCCTGCAAGCGCTCGCGCAGGCAGTTCGTATCCAATCCAAGCCGCGCAGGCGCATCGGTGGAGAACCAGAACAGCATCGGCACCTGCTTCTGCACATCGGGTGCGAACAGGTAGGGCTGGCCGTGCAGGTACAAGCCGCCTTCCCCAAGGGATTCGCCGTGGTCGGAGACATACACCAGCACGGCATCAAGCCGATCCTGCTGCGCGGTGAGCTGCCCGATGAGGCTGTCCAGGATGTAATCGGTGTAAACGATGGAGTTGTCGTAGGAGTTGATGATCTGCGCATCGGTGCAGGTTTCGATGCGCTGCGTGGGGCAGATGGGCTTGAAGACTTCGCGGTCGGGCGTGACGCGGCTATGGTAAGTCGGCCCGTGGCTGCCCATGGTATGCAGGAAGATCGCGGCATCCATGGTGGTTTTCGGCAACAGATCGGCGAGTGCGACCAGTAGCGTGTCGTCCAGGCACTCGCCGTCCTCGCAGGATTCAGGGTGATAGTCGCGGCCCATGTGCATCGGAACGCGGTCGCAAACGCCCTTGCAACTAACCTGGTTCTCCACCCAGGTCACCGCCATTCCGGCGCGTTGCAGGATGTCCAGCACCGAATCGCGGCGTCTGGCTTCGGACAGATTGAACTCATCGCGCGGCAGCACCGAGAACATGCACGGCACGGAAACGGCAGTGGACGTGCCGCAACTGCGCACACTCTTGAAGTAGAAAACATCACGCTGGGTCAGCAGCGGATTGGTGTTGCGCTCGTATCCGCCAAGCGAGAAATTGGCCGCGCGCGCGGTTTCGCCGATGACGAACACGGTGAGCAAGGGCTTTCGCCCCGGCACGGTGATGCGATGTGCGTCCTCACCAACCTTCACGAATGGCTTTCTGGCCTGCACCGCCTTGTGCGCGAGCGAGAGCGAGGCCGTCACCAGATTGGCCGGCGCGATCAGGTAACGGGCCAGTTCGTTGTTGCGGAAGTACGAGGCGTAACTCGAATACACCGGCAACGCCGCGCCGAACAGCAATGCCAACCCGGCCAATGCGCCGAGGGTGTAATCGCGCGCCGAACGCAACCAGCCCGAAGGCGGCAGGCGCACCCACCAGATGAAGGCAATCGGCAATCCGGCTTGCCACAGCAGACGCCAGAACATGGGCAGGCCGATTAAGTCGCTGGCCTCGGCCACGTCGGTTTCGATGGCGTTGCGCAGCATGTCCACATCGATCGCCACGCCGAAGGAATCCATGAACCAACTGTCGAGCGCGGTCACCACCAGCACTACGCTCAACATGATGCGCAGGCTGCGTCCGGGCGAAAGGATGCGCAGCAGGAACAGGTTGAGGCCGGTGAGCGCCAGCGCGAGCGAAACCGCGAACACCCACACCTGCCAGAAGCCGCCCTGATGCTTCACAAACAGTTGCCAGAAAGCCCCCATCGCGGTGAGCACGATCCAGCCTGCAACCAGCAGGCACAAGCGGTTGGCGGTCATCTTCACGATGGCTGCCAGGGCGTGCGATGCGCTGTCGCGGGAGAAGGAACATGCCGCGCGTCTTGCCTGTTTGGTGCCTTGCCACACTCGTGTATCGAACCCACACTCGCTCCGAGTTACCCATGATGGGCAACAGAGTCTGGTAGCCGGTTTTCGCGCGAAGCCCGAACCTTACCAATCGGTATAAAAGCGCCGCGAACCCTGTGGAATGCGCCACGTTATGCTGCCGTTCCAGGCAACAAACGCCATCGCACAACGAAACCTCATGCGAATCCTGATCGTCGAGGATGATGTCGATACCAGCCACTTCATCACGCGGGGGCTGAAGGCGCTTGGGCATGAAGTGATGGCCTGCCACAACGGGCAGGATGGCCTGGTACAGGCCATGCGCGGCGTGTTCGACGTGCTGGTGGTGGATCGCATGTTGCCGGGCTTGAATGGGCTGGCCTTGGTGCGCCGCCTGCGCGGGGAAAACAACACGACGCCGGTGCTGATGCTCACCGCTGTGGGCGGCATCGCCGATCGTGTGGAAGGGCTGGATGCCGGAACGGACGATTATCTGGTCAAGCCGTTCGCGCTCCCCGAACTGACCGCCCGCATCCATGCGCTGGCCCGCCGCACCGCGGGCCGCGCCGATCCGCACCGGCTGATTCTGGGCGACATCGTGCTGGATCTGCACCGGCGCAGCGTGGAGCGCGCGGGGCGGCGCATCCTGCTCCAGCCGCGCGAGTTCGCGCTGCTGGCCGAACTGATGCGCAATCCGCACCGCGTGATGACGCGCACGATGCTGCTGGAACGTGTGTGGGATTTCGACTTCGACCCGAAAACCAATCTGGTGGAAACCCACGTCAGCCGCCTGCGCGCCAAGCTCAACGAAGGTTTCCAGTTCGACCCCATCGAAACCGTGCGCGGTGCCGGTTACATCATGCGGGCCATCTGATGATTGCGCGCTTGTGGCGATCCACGTTCGGACTGTCGGCGATGGTGGCGCTGGGGTTCGTACTGGCCACACTCGTCATCGGTACTGCCGCTTCGTGGCTGGCGCACGAAGCCATCGAAGAGCAACTGGATCGCCGGGTGGAGGTGGAAACCGAGGCCTTGCTGGGCAGGACGGACGATGGCGATATTTCGGCACTGGCGGCGGAAATACGCCGGCGCGATTCCGCGCGTTCCAGCGCGAGCCTGGTCTATCTGGTGCTGGATGATGCCGGCCAAGTGCTGGCTTCCACCATGCAACCCGATTCACCCGTGAAGCCCGGCTATACGGAACACCTCCATTACCGGCGCCAAGGCCGGCAAAGCGAGGCGCGGGCGATGGCCACACCCATTCCCGGCGGGCTGTTGGTGGTCGCCGCCGACCGTGAAGAACTGGATGCGATCGATCGCCAGTTCATCCTCCTTTTTGTCTCGGCGCTGATCGCGCTGACACTGGTCGGCATGGGTTCGGCGGCGCTGATCGGCGTGACGACGCAGCGGCGCCTGGCACGCATCGAAAACACCGCGCTGGGCATCCTGGCGGGCGATTTCTCGCGCCGGGTTCCGCGCGATGGATCGGGCAGCGAGTTCGACCGGTTGGCCGACGTGCTGAACCGGATGCTGGATCGTATCGGTGGCCTCATCGAAAACCTGCGGGAAGTTTCCAGCGACGTGGCGCACGATCTGCGCACGCCGTTGACGCGCCTTTATCACCAACTGGATCGCGCCATCGAGGAGCTGGATGCTGCGCAGAAAACCCATCGCATCGAAGCGGCGCGCGATGAGGCGGCGGAGTTGCTCAATCTGTTCTCCGCCATCCTGCGCATCGCCGAAATCGAAGGCATGGCCGAACGCCTGCCGCGCGAGAGCGTGGATGTTTCCGGCCTGATCGAACAGATGGCCGAAACCTATCGCCCGGACATGGAAGACAGCGACCATGCGCTGCATTGTGAAATCGAACCGGGGCTGACGTTGAGCGGGGATCGCCGCCTGTTGAGTCAGGTACTGGCGAACCTGCTGGACAACAGCCTGCGGCACACGCCAGCGGGCACGAAGGTTTCACTCACCGCCCAGCGCGTGCAAGGCGCAGTGCAGATCGCAGTCTCGGACAACGGCCCCGGCGTGGAAGCGGCGGAAGCACGCCGGTTGTTCCATCGCTTCGCCCGCAGCGAACGTTCGCGTTCGACACCGGGCAACGGCTTGGGATTGGCCCTGGTCGCCTCCGTCGCTGCCGCGCATGGTGGCAGTGCGCGGATCGAGGGCGAAGGCGGTTTCAGCGTGGTGCTGGCGTTTCCCACGCTTTCGTAGCCTGTCGCGCTTAGATGACCGACAGCCGACTGTCCCCGTGGGAGCAACTGTCTTTCTTTGCGGAAGTATCTTTCCGTCACCCGCTGCCTGGGAGCAGACTCGATCCGATTCCCTGATTGATCGTTCCATCCCCAACCACGACCAAGGGAGGAAATCCTCCCTCGGATTGCCGCCGCCCATGGATGATCCAGGTTATGCCGCAACTGCGCTCCTCGAAACGATACCGATTCAATTCTGCAGCGGCACGCGCGCTTCGGCGTCGAAGGTGAGGTCATCCGCATCGCGGCCACGGCGGTAGTGGCCGAGCCAGGTCGTGTAGCCCAAACGCAATCCGCGCGAGAGCCGCAGCTTCGGCACTTCTTCCTGACGCAGGATCAGTTGCAGGCTCCAGTCCAGTTCGCGGTTGAGGTATTGGCGCGCGAACGCCACCAGCGCGGGCAGGCCATCGCCACCGGGAATGAAACGCAGGTAGGCGGAAAGATCGGTCGGGCCGATGCGGATGCGGAAGCCGTGCTGGCGATCCCAGACGGTCTTGCCCAGCACTGCCCCGCGCGCCAGCGCTGCGCCTGCGAACCCGCCACGTCGCACCGGAGGCGCGGGCTTCAGGCGTAGCCAGTCTTCCGGCGGCAGGCGCATCCAGCGGCCGTGGAACGGTTCCACTTTCACCGGCAATTCGAAATAGCCGCACAGGATTCCGGCCAGACCATCGGGCCTTCTGGTGTGCGAGGCGTAGTGGCCGGCAAAGAAACGCTTGGCGTGATCGGGCGCGGCATCGCGGTGTTCGAACGGCGTATCACCCAGGCCGAGCATGGTGCCGATGTACTGGGCAAAGCGATCCTGTTCCGGGCGATCCTGCCCGATGGCCGGGCGGCCCGTGGCGAAGGCGCGGAAGAACAGCAGCGCGAAGCGGTGGGTGAACAGATCGAGGAAGCGCGCGAAGGTTGCATCGCCATGGTGCAGCAACCGTTCGCGGGCGAATTCGGTGAGGTGCAACGGCATCGGGCCATTCGGGCCAAGCAGTCCGAAGGCGCGTTGCAGCAGCAGCGGCGCATGCGGGCCATCGTCCATGTCGAGCGAAGCGACGGTGGCTTGGGCGAAGCTGAGCGAAACGTCCTGCCCCACGCGCACCGGTTCGTCCACCGGGCGGAAGGCGTGACCGAGCCTGGGCCAGTGCGGTGTCATCGCTTCGATTCTTCGCAGCAACTGGAAGAAATCGTAGTCGTAGGGTGCTTGTCGAACTTCTTCCAGCCACGCCGTCAGCTTCGCCTGTTCGGCCAGACGCGGAGAAAGCGCAGCAGAAGATTCCGATGCGACGGAATCTTCCATGGCTCCCTCTTCTTTGGGCGCCTCGCCACTCATCGCCGCATCATCCGATCCGGCGCGCGCCGCAGCGCGGTGGGCCGTGGTAGATCCCCCCGCGTGCGCCGCTGTCGAGCGCGGTTTCGACCACGGAATTGATCGATACGTGGCGCGCGAAGAATACATCCAGCACGCAGCCCAGGAGGTAGGCGCTGCCGCCGGAGAAGGCCATCTCGTCCACCGAAACCTCCACCTTCAGCCCGCGCCCGAAGGCGATCGGGCCGGCCATCGGCAAGCGCCGCACGACCTGTGCGGATTTCACCGACATCACGCCTGCGATCTGATTGCGCGTGGCCGCATCCTCCACTGGCGCATTCAGTGCCAACAGGCTGCGCAACGCTGCCGCGCCTTCCTCCGGGCTGGCATCCAGAATGGAGAGATAGCTTTGCGAAAGCTGGCTGATGCTGCGCCAATGCAGGCCCGCGTCGAAGCTGGGCGCGTGCGGGCGCGATGGGCCTTTCACGCAGCGCACCTTGGCCACGGGCGCGGCGTGATCCAGTTCCAGATCGCCGCGCGTGCCGCCCACGGGCATCAGCAGCGGCAGGTCGCGGTTGCTGCACAGCGTGTTGAAGGAAAGCTGCTTCAATTCCTTCGGCCACGGCGCTTCGTTGCGATCCACGATGGAGACGAAGACCTCGCTGCCGATGTAACCGGAACGAAACCCCTTGCGCTTGCCCTGCTCGGACATCAGGCGCGGCTCGCGCTGCATCACGTAAAACGCATCCACGCCGGAAGGCTCGCGGTGGTAAGCGGCATAGAGTGGATGAAACGCCTGTTCGCCATCGTTGCCGGCGGCAAAGCCGCGCACATCCACCAGGGAATGCACCTCGAAATCCAGCGGCCTTGCGCGATCCACCACGACGTGAAAATCGTGCGTGCCTTCGGTCACCAGCGTGCGCCCGGCGCGTTTGGGGAACAGGTTGATCGCAGGCGTGCAATTCAACAGCACGTTGTCTTCGGACACCTGCTGCTCCAGCGCACCCACGCCATCGGACAGCAGGATGTCGATGTCGATCTGCTTGCCGGGAAACTTCGCCAGCACGGGGGCCAGCCCGTCGATATCCGCAAACAGGAAGCGCTGGGGGAAGGCGTAGTACTCGCGCAGCAGGCGATGGCCCTGGAACGAACGCAGCGTGACCGGCAGCAAGGCTTCTTCATCGTCGAACCCGGCCAGCGACACCGCCGAGGCGGGCAATACTTCGCGCTGGCCGCCGGTGCGCTTGCCATCGGACACGATCACGCCCAGCACATTGCCGGTGCAAAGCTCGTGCAGCTTGAAGGCGATCTCTTCACCGCCGGCGAAGTACAGCCGCAGCTTGTCCATCGCCAGTTCCGAGAACGGAATGCCCGCACCGGTCTGCAGCCTCATCCTCAACGCGCCCTTCACGCGGCGCGCATAGGGCAATCCGGCCAGCGGCAATTCCCCGGCATGGGCGAGGTAACGCGCCTGCTCCATCTTCACCGGCCACAGCCGCACATCCTGCCCGGTGCGGAACTCGCAGGCAGTGGTTTCGCCCGGCGGCTTGCGCCCGGTCATCGCGGTGCCGCGCGGCACCAGCGCGCCGGTTTTCAGCGCCGGGTTGTCCACTTCCGGTTCGAGTTGCGCCACCAGCATGGAAGGCGTGGGATCGAGCGCGTGCGGATGCACGATCTGCAACATGCGCTGGGTGAAGCGCGGAAACTCTTCGTCCAGCTTCAACTGCACGCGCGCGGCGAGGAAGGCCGTGCCTTCCAGCAGCCGCTCCACGTAAGGATCGGCCACTTCCACGCCATCCATCGTGAGGCGCGCGGCGATCTTCGGGAATTGCTTGGCGAACTCCGCACCCATTTCGCGCAGGTGCTGAAGTTCCTGGTTGTAGTGGCGCAGTAACCGGGGATCCATCAGATCGCTCCAATGCTGGAAGCATCAACCACGGTGACGTTGTTGTGCTCAAGGTCGATCTGCGTGCGCAGGTGGATTTCCAGCGGCACCGGCTGCGCCCACAACAGGCCGTTGATGGTGAGCGCCAACTGGTTGTGCACGTCCAGGATGGAGTGGTTCATCTGCGCAATCACGCGCAACGAGGAAGGCACGATGCGCGGCTCGAACAGCAAAATGCTGCTGCGAATGGTGGCTTCCAGCCGGGTGATGTCCACACTGGACGCATAGCCACCGGAAAGCTGCGGCAGGCCGTAGTTCAACACCGAGCGCGCCACCTGAGGATAGTGCGCAGGCTCGAACTGATCGCCGTAGTCGATGGCGTTGAACAGCCAGGCCAGATCGCGCAGCACGGCGGCACGCAGGCCGCGCTTGTCCAGCACGCGGGATTCGGGCGCTTCGGTGGCGCGGCGCGGTTCGTCGTCGATCAACCGATCGAGCAGCGAAGGTTGCAGGCGCTGGGCCGGCTGGGTATGCGTCCTGGCCATCGGCGGATCATGCCTCAGGCGCAGCGTCCGGCACAGCCTCCCCTTCGTCTTCCCCGGCGGATGCTTCATCCAGCACGATGTTGCGAATTTCCAGGAGACCCGACTCACCCGCATCGGTGCACAGCAAACGTTGGCCCAAGCCCAGATAACGGCCCGGCTGGGATTCCTTCCATTCGGTACGGCGCGACAGACGGACCACGCCGTCTTCAAGCAATTCCGTGCCCGGATACCGCACCGGCAACAATGCGAAGGCTTCGCCGCCGTTGGTGAAGGCCAGCCGCGCCGGCAGCCAGACGAGATCGCGCAGATCGGTGGGCGCTTCGGTGTTCACTTCGGAAAGGCGCGTGAACGGCACCCAGTAGTAACGGCCATTGATGACCGCTTCCAGCACCGGGCCAAGCCGCGTATCGGCATCGGCGATCCATTCGAAGCGGTTGCCATCCAGGGTTCCGCTGCTGGCGGGCGCGGCATCCAGTGCGCGTTCGTTCAAATCCTGCGCCAATGCGTGCTGGCCGTTGCCTGCTTGCAGCAGGGATTCGATCAACAGTGCCAGCCACGGCTCCGGCTCGCCGAACACCATCGGGGAGCGCTTGCCCGCGAACACATCGCGGCGCACCGCTTCGCAGCCGATGGCATCGCCGATCATCTGCTGCATCGGAATGGCGGAAGCGTCCAGTTCGGCGGCCACTTTCAACTGCGCCAGCGCGCGTTCCCACGCGCCGTTGACGCACAGCAACTGCGCCAGGAACACCCGCAATTTCGAATCGCCCGGCGCCTTGCGCACCTGTTCGGTCAAGGCCGCGAGGGCGGCATCGGGCTGCCCCTGGCGCAGCAGGTCTTCGGCCTGGCTCATGCGGTGCTCCGTGGTGGGTTCTGGTTTTCGTGGAAGGGGAACCGCATCAGGCGGTGGGAATGACCAACTGGAACTGCGTGGCGCCACCCATGCTGCCCTTGCCAGTTTGCGGCAGGCAGGTAATCGTCAGGGTATTGAAGGTGATCTGGAAGGATTCCAGCACGCGGTTGTGGCGTCCACTGGTGAATACGTTGTGATTGCGCAGGCCACCATCGGATACCTCGATCCGCAAGTATTCCTTCTGGCCGTCGCCGGCCTTGAGGCACACCAGCGTAGCCTTCTCGACTCCCTTGTTGGTGCCGCATATTCCAGCCAGCCCGGCGGTGGCCAAATCCACTTCCTTCACGATGTACAGATCGGACACCATGCGCGCGCCAAGCGAAGCGGAGTCCTTCCACGCCGTTTCGCCCGCATGCCGACTCTGACCCCAACGAAAGCCCAGGATGAGCGAGGGCGACCCCAGTCCCGCCGCAGGGCGGCCTTCGCCCTTCAGCGGCGTGCCGCCACCTTTGGGCTTCACCTCCAGCAGCATGTCCATGTCCTCGCTCAGCACCAACTGGTCGAGGTCGAGCAGATCGTTGATGCTCGACGGCTGCGAATTGTTCGAAATGTTGGACATGATGGCCTCGTCGGGCAAAATGCGGGAAACGCGGCGCGGCGCGCCGTCCCAACAAGACGGCTGCCACAGGGGCATTTTGAAATCGCCTCCCATGCGTGCCGAATCTGAATGTTTCCCCATGCGGCGGATTTGCAGCGCGCTTGAAAATGCCTGCGCCAGCTTCGTCTTGCCAAAGAGTCGGCGGTCAACCGTCACTGGATCGCAGCCGACTTCGCCGCGCGGCAACGCCGCAAAGCGAACCACGTCGGCGGCACATCGCTTCCGGCGGCGATCCATCCCACTACTCAAATTTGCGAGGACACCATGAGCACCATCGACACCCACCTGAAACTCGACGGCATCGACGGCGAATCCAAACACAAGGATCACAGCGGCGAAATCGAACTGATCGGCTGGGAATGGGGCGTTACCAACCCCTCCACCTTCGGCAAGGGCTCCGGCGGCGGCCAAGGCAAGGGCGTGCCCCTGAATTTCGTTTTCCGCCACCGTTACGACAAGGCCTCCCCGGTTCTGGCCAAGAACGCCGCTTCGGGCAAGCACATCGCCACGGCCACGATCACCGCACGCAAATCCGGTGACGGCCAGAAGGATTACCTCATCATCAAGATGAAGCCGGTGAAGGTCAGCTCGGTCAAACCCTATTGCAACCAGGACGGTGAAATCATCGAAGAAGTGAGCCTGGCGTATGAGGACATCGAGTTCGAATACAAAGCACAGGACGACAAGGGCAGCCTGGGCGGCGGCGGCAAGTTCGGCTGGAACATCGCTTCCACCGAAACCCGCTGAGCGCATCGCCACACGCTGCACGCACGACGCCGGGTTTGCCCGGCGTTTGTGTTTTCGGGCCTTGGGTACACCCGGCCACTCACCGGTTTGGTTGCCAGTGCAGTGCTGCCCGCCAATCGGCACTTGCAGGCCCGCGTCTTTGCGCCCGTAGTGGCGTTGCAAATCCTCGCGATACCTTCGGGTATCGCTGTGGTTTACGCCTTGCCACGAACGCAAATCCACAGACCTGCAAGCACCGCTTAACACGCAGCACTACACTAGAATTGCCCCCATTTCCGGCCCGGAATCTCCCGTGACTTCCCAACCCATGCCGCTGCTCGACGAAGTCGATCAGGCCGCTTCCCGCCTCAAGCTCGGCGTTGCCGCATCCGAACTGCACGGTTCGCTGTGCGGGTATCTGGCCGGCGGCGGCCATCCCACCGACCGCAATCTGATCGAACGGCTCGGCTATGAGGCCAGTGAAGCTGCGGCATCCGAACCGGTGTTGCACGCCCTGCTGGATGCCAGCCGCGAAGCGCTCGATGCACCGGATTTCGGTTTCATGCCGTTGCTTCCATCCGCGCAGGAACCGTTTTCGCAGCGGGTTCAGGCGCTGCTGGAATGGAGCCGCGGCTTCCTCGGCGGCTTCGGTCTGGCGGCGGGCAATGAAGCACCTCTCTCGCCCGAATCTTCCGAAGCCCTGCACGATCTGGCGAAGATCGCGGCCTTCGATGCGATCTCCGACGATGACGAGGAAGCGCAGGAAGCCTTCGAGGAAATCCTGGAGTTCGTGCGCGTGGCCGCATTGCTGCTGCACGGGGATTGCCGCGTGGAAGCGATGCCGCGTTCGAGGCTGCATTGAACGCGCAACTCAAGCCCGCGTTGGTCGGTGACAATGCCCCGCCGATCACCGCCGCCGAATTCGCGCGTCGCCGCCGCCGTTTGATGGAAATGGCCGGCGATGATGCGATCCTGGTGATTCCCGCCGCGCCCGAACGCATCCGCAGCAACGACACGCACTATCCCTACCGGCAGGATTCGGATTTCTGGTATCTCACCGGCTTTGCGGAACCCGAAGCCGTGCTGGTGCTGGTGCCAGGCCGCAGTGCCGGGCAAGCACTGCTGTTCTGCCGCGAACGCGATCCCGAACGCGAGGCTTGGGATGGCCCGCGTACCGGGCCGGAAGGCGCGGTGGAACGCTACGGCATGGACGATGCGTATCCGTGGTCGGACATGGACGAAATCCTGCCACGCCTGATCGAAGGCCGCAGCCGCGTGTTCTTCCACTTCGGCCGCGATGCCGATTTCGATCTGAAACTGATCGGCTGGGTGAAGCGGGTGCGCGCACAACTGCGCGGAAGCTCCACCTCGCCGCACGAGTTCCAGCAGATCGGACATTTGCTGCACGAACTGCGGCTGTACAAGAGCGCTGCAGAACTTTCGCTGATGCGGCGCGCCTGCGCCGTGGCGATCGAAGCCCACGTTGCGGCAATGCGCGCCACGCAGCCTGCCTGCATGGAATACGAAATCGAGGCCGAGCTGTTGTACCGCTTCCGTCGCCACGGTGCGGTGCCATCGTATTCGCCCATCGTGGCTGCGGGCAGCAACGGTTGTGTGCTGCACTATCGCAACAACGATGCGCGCATCGCCGACGGCGACTTGTTGCTGATCGACGCCGGTGCGGAAGTGCAAGGCTACGCCTCGGACATCACCCGCACCTTTCCGGCCAATGGCCACTATTCACCGGCGCAGCGCGCCATCCACGATCTGGTGCTTGAAGCGCAACTGGCGGCAATCGACACCGTGAAACCCGGCGCCTCGTGGATCGCACCGCATCAAGCCGCCGTGGAGACGCTCACCGATGGCTTGCTGCGACTGGGCCTTTTGAAAGGCACGTTGAAGCAGAACCTGAAGGACGAAAGCTGCCGCCGCTTCTATCCGCACAAGACCGGCCACTGGCTTGGCCTGGACGTGCACGACGTGGGCGATTACCGCATCGACAACGAGTTCCGGATGCTGGAGCCTTCGATGGCGTTCACCATCGAACCTGGCCTGTACGTGCGTCCGGACGACAAAACCGTCGCGGCGCGTTGGCGCGGCATCGGCGTGCGGATCGAGGACGACGTGGCGGTCACGCGCAGCGGCTGCGAGGTGCTGAGCCGGGCGCTGCCCAAACACAGCGAGGAACTGGAAGCGTTGATGGCGGGCAGATGAGGCGAACACCCCCTATGCTTGCGCAGAACCCAGCCTCCGATCCGCGAATGCGTTGCCACGTCTTCAAGAGCGCCCGCCGCGCCGATACCTACGTTTACCTCGCCACGCGCGAAGGTTTCGACGCGATTCCCGATGCGCTGCGCGCCACGCTGGAACCGTTGACTTTCGTCGTGGAATTCGACCTCACGCCCGAACGCACGCTGGCGCGCGAGGATGCGGTGCAGGTATTGGAAAACCTCACCGTGCGCGGCTGGCACCTGCAAATGCCGCCCGTGGTTGCCGGGCAGGATGAGCATGGCGACTGATTCATCCAGCACGATAGTTCGGCTGGGTGGCTGGTTGTTGCCGGTGGCCTTGAGCCTTGTCGCCGCGCTGCCCGGTTCGCCGTGGTGGGGTTGGGCGGCGATTGCGGCGGCACCGTTGTTCCTGCTGGCCGCAGGCAGCGAACTGGATTGGAACACGCGCCTGCAACGTTTTCTGCGCGGGCGCTACTGGTACTTCCTTGCTGCGCTGCTGGTGCTCGGCGCGGCACTGTTCATCCCGGCGAACTGGCTGGTGCATCGTGGCGGCGTGTTCGCAACGCTCGCGCTTTCGATGCTGATCGGCATTGCATTGGTGCTGGCATGGCGGCGCGCAACCTTGCCCGCGAAACTGGAAACCGATCCCGACCCGAACGGCAGCATCGCCCGCGCACGGGACGAACTGGCGCAAACCGGCGATGCGCGATTCCTTTCCATGAAGCCGTGGCTGATCGCCTTCGCGCTGCTGGCATTGGCGTTGTCCGCCCTGGCCTGCGGCTGGCGCGTGATATGGCCTTCGGTGGAGGCGCACCGCATCTTCACCTTCATCCATGCCCTGCTGATCGCACCGATTGCCGCCGGTTTTGCGATTCGCGCGGGCAGCCGCTGGGCAACGCTGGCGCGCGAGAAGCAGTTCCGCGAATCCCTCGCCCGCGAGGAAGCGCAACGCGCGGCGAAGGAAGATTTGGTCATCGAGCCGGACGCCGATGCCTCGCCGCCCATCGATGGCCCGGCCCTGCTTTATGCCGCCGCCGCACAAGGCCGCATCGACGATGCGCTGCAACTGCTGCAAAGCGGTGTCGATCCACACGCCCTGCCCGATCCAGCCTCACGTGACCAGCGCACCTTGCCGATGCTGGCGGCGGTACAAAGCGACTTGCGCCTGCTGCGCGCCCTGATTCAGGCGCGCATTGACGTGAACCGTTCCCACTCCGGCCTCACGCCGCTGCTGGCCGCCGTGCGCGACAGTTACCACGGCCGCCCGGATGCGGTGATGACGCTGCTGGCCAACGGTGCCGATCCGCGCGTGGCCGATGCCGAAGGCAGCACGCCGTTGCACAACGCCGCACGCAGCCTCGATCCGGGCGTTGCTGCATTGCTGCTGGATGCAGGCGCACTGATCGATGCCATCGACAAGCAAGGCCAATCGCCGCTCGGCATGGCCTGCGCCACCGGCAACCTCGCGCTGGCCACCTTCCTGCTCGAACGCCGCGCCAAGGCCGAACCTGCGAACGGCCAGCCCGCATTGCTCGCGGCTGCGACGCACGCGAACGACGATCCCGCTACGGTGAAGTTGCTGCTGAAACACAAGGCCCGAATGGATGCGCGTGGCCGGCTGGACCGCAGCGCACTGCATGAAGCCGCGTTGGCGGGCAACACCACCATCGTCAAGGCGCTGCTCACCGCCGGTGCGGACGTGAATGCACGCGATGCGCAGAACGTCACGCCGCTGCTGGAAGCCGCACGCGCAGGTCACGTGGAAACCATCCACGCGCTGGCAGCGCACAAACCCGACCTCGCCGCCGAAGATTCCGCCGGGCGCAATGCGCTGGCGATCGCCTGCCAGGCCGCGCACACCGGCAGCGGCGTGATCGCGGCCCTGCTGGAACTGGGCGTGGATCGCCACCATGCCGCCGCCGATGGCCGCAAACCCATCGACTACGCCGTCGCCGCCGGCCGCTGGTCGCACGTATTGCTGCTCGATCCGGATTACACCATTCCCGCCAGCCTGGTCGAAAACGACGAGGAACTCACCGACGCGCCGCCGAAGTTGCGCCTGCGGCTGGCACTGGAACGCGAACGTCTGGGTTCCGCACACGCCCTTCTCGCCGCCGATTCGCCCGTGGTCGTGTTCGAATCGCCCGCCGAAAAAACCGCCTTCTTCCTCGACATCCATCCACGCCTGGCGCCACCTGCGTTGCGCCTGCTGGCCGATGCAATTCCCTTTGATGCCTGCGACGAACACGGCGCATCGCTGATGTCGCATCTGCTGATGCAAGGGCCGACTGCACAAGATGCCATCCGCACGATGTTGGCACGCGGTGCCAGCCCATCAGGCTCCGGTTTGCTCGCCGCTTTCCTCGCTGCCGCCACGCCGCAGGACAAGACCTGCGAAACGCTCGCACTGGAATTGTTGGAACGCGGCGCGGACACCTTCGGCGCGGATGCCCAAAGCCACGTCACGCCGATGCCGCACGCGCTGCGGCTGGGCTTCAATCGATTGCTGGAAACCCTGCTCGCTCGCGGCGCGAATCCCGAATCGCGCAACGGCAACGGCATCGCCGCGCTGCTGATGGCCTGCGAACGCGGCGACGAGAAACAGGTGCGGTTGCTGATCCGCCACGGCGCACAACCTTCCACCCGCACCAGCGATGGCCAAACCGCATTGGGCTACGCGCTCGAACACGGGCGCGGCGATCTGCGGCGCTGGCTGGAATGGCCGCAATGGCCCCTGCCGCGCCGTCCGCTGCGGCCCGCCGATCTCATCGTTGCCGCGCGCCTTGGCGACGTGTTCGCGGTGCGCAATCTGCTCGATCTGAACCTGCCGTTGAACAGCACCGATGCACAAGGCTGCACCGCACTGTTGCGCGCCTGCGGCGGCGGCCATCTGTCCGTGGCGCAACTGCTGCTGGAGCGCGGCGCGGACGCCACACTGCCTGCCACTTCCGGTGCCACCTGCCTTTCCGCCGCCTTGAGTTCCGGCAACCTGCCCGCAGTCGCCACCTTGCTGGAACGCGGCGTCGATCCCGACCAACCCTTGCCCGGCGGCGTCACCGCGTTGATGGTGGCCGCAGCGCTCGGCCAGACCCGCGCCGCGCGGGCCCTGCTCGGTGCAGGTGCCGACGCCCGCGCCGTGGATGCACACGGCGGCAGCGTGGCGCACGCCGCCGCGCAGTTCGGTTTCAGCGCTTCGAACACCTCTTCGGTGCTGGATCTGTGGGGCGTGCTGATCGCCGCCGGGGCCGACCTTGATGCCGTCAACGCCGCTGGCGAAACACCGCTGCTGCTGCTGCTCGGTGCAGGCTACGAACCGGGCGCGAATCTGCGCGAGGATACCGTGCTGGCGCAGGTGCAACTCCTCGGCAGCCACGGCGTGAAACTCGCAGCGCAAGATCGTCGCGGCTTCGGCCCGCTGCATCTGGCCGCCCTGCACGGCATGGGCCGCGTCGTGCGCGCCCTGCTCGATCTTGGCGCGAACCCCGAACAACGCGATGCCATCAACCGCCGCCCCAGCGAAATCGCCCTGATGCGCGGCTTCGTCGATATCGCCCATGAATTCGCCCCGACCCGCAACACGCCTTCCATCGCGCGGTTCCTGCGCAATCCGGAAGCCTGAAACCCATCCAGCCTCAACGACTCGATGAGCATGGGCTTTTGTGGGAACGGGTTTGCCCGCGATGGATGTCGAAGCTGGCTGGCGAATGAGGGCAGCGCAGCAAGCGCTACGGGGGCATCGGGCTAACCCATCAACATCCACGCCACCAGCCCCAGGAACAGAGCCGTGCTGCTGATGTCGGTGACGGCGGAAAGGAAGATCGCCGAGGCGGTGGCTGGATCAAGGCCAAAACGACGCAGCAGCATGGGAATTGCCGCACCGGCGGTTCCGGACAACATGCAGCTCAGCGACATCGCCGTGAAGATCGCCAGCGCCAGATGCAATGGCGCGATCCGGGTTTGCGAGCCTGCGGCGAAGTACAGCGCCGTCCCGGCAAGCAACCCGCTCACCGCGCCATTCAACAACCCCAACCCGGCCTCCTTGGCCAGTACGCGCCAGCGCAGGGCGGTATCCAGTTCACCCAGCGTCATGCCACGGATCGTCACCGCCAGCGCCTGCGCACCAAGGTTGCTGCATTGACCCAGCATCACCGGCACGAAGGCGGCCAGCACCACGAGCGCTTCCATCGTCTTGTCGAACATGCCAACCACGGTGGCGGTGCCGAAGGCGATCAGCATGTTCAGCAGCAGCCACGGGTTGCGGAAACGGAAGCTGCGCTGCCACGGCGTGGCCATGCGCTCTTCCTTTTCCACGCCCACCATGCTGCCGGCCTGGGCGGAAATCTCGAAGGCTTGCTGCTCGAACAGCGCCTGCCCCTTTACCACGCCCATCAGCCGCCCGGCTTCGTCGCAGACCGGGTAAATCGGGAAATGCCGCTTCACCACCTCGCGCATGGCTTCGACGAATTTCTGTTCCGGGCGCAGGAAGAACGGATCGCCCAGCATGATGTCCGCAAGCCGCGCGTGCGGATCGGCAAACACCAGCTCACGGAATGCAACCACGCCCACGAGGCGGCCATCGGCTTCGGTGACGAACACATACACCACCATGCGCTGCCGGATGATTTCACGCAGCGTGGCGATGGTGCTGTCCACCGTGGCGCCGGGCGCGAACACGGCGGGCGGGCGCTCCATCAATCGCCCGACCGTGCCTTCCGGATAGGTATGCCCCACCAGCCACAACGGCTCGCGCCCGAACGGCACCGCAGCGGCGATGGTTTCGCGCCGGGCCGGCTCGAACTCCTCCAGCACTTCCACCGCATGGCCGATGTGCAGGCGGCTGAGCAAATCGGCGATCCGTGCATCCGGCTGATCGGCCAGCAGATCGGCGGCACTGCGCGGATCAAGGCATCCCAGTTGGGTCAGCAGCGAGGATTGGGTCTCGGAGTTCATGGTGCCGGACGGCGCGAAGGGAAAAGTGAAGATGGCCTCGCACTTTACCGGTGTAGCGCGCGGCTTGCTGTGCTGCGACCGCTGGCAACCCTCCTGAAACCCCGATTTCCCGGCGTTCGCGGGGGCAACTGTCTTGAGAGCCGCCGGATTGTCTTGAGTCTTGCGCGGTTCGGACGCATCTTGGCAGCCAGTTCTCCTAGAATTCCCGCCATGCAAAGTCAGATCGTTTCCCTGCCCGGCGCCATGCCGCCACCCGCGCCGATCCTGTTCACTGCCGCTGCTGCGGGCAAGGTGGCGGAACTGGCGCGCGAGGAAGGCAATGCGGCATTGATGCTGCGCGTGTACATCACCGGTGGCGGTTGTTCGGGCTTCCAGTACGGGTTCGAGTTCGACGAGAACCGCGAGGCGGACGACATCGCGGTGGAACGCGAAGGCGTCACGCTGCTGGTGGATCCGCTCAGCCTGCAATACCTGCAAGGTGCGGAAGTGGATTACACGGAAAACCTGCAAGGCGCGCAGTTCACCATTCGCAACCCGAACGCCAAGACCACCTGCGGCTGCGGCTCCTCGTTCTCGGCCTAGGGCCTGTTGACATATACGAAATGGGTCGCGCTGCGCCCAGGCCCGTGCGAGGCAAGGAAGAACGAGGGCGCGTATGTCGATACGCAACCGAGTGATGACGCCGCATCGCGCGGGCCTGGGCGCAGCCCGAAGGGTTGGAGCTGTGCGCCCACATCGCTGCGTCATCATTCGGTCGTTTATCGACATAAACTTCCTCATTCTTCCTTGCGCTGCGGGCGCACAGCTCCAACGCGACCCATTTCGTATATGTCAACAGGCCCTAATACGGTGATCGACCCAAGCCGCCGCAACCGCTTCACCGCGCTGTCGCTGGATCGCCACGACGCCTTGCGCAACAACCCTGCCACTTTGGCTGCGCTGTGGAACGACGCGCGCGTGGTGGCGGTGGATTTCGAAGGCAACGCGGCAGGTGATGCGAATGCACCGTTCGCATTCGATAGCGCACAACTTCCGCCATTGCTGCACGAAGCCGCTTGTTTCCTTGGTCACAATCCGGGTGAACCCGCATGGTTCGCGCTGCCTGCTTCCGTACTTTCCGAATCGCTGAAAGCCACGGTGCCCGGCTGGATAGACCTGCGCACCGCCGCGCGCCACTGGAGTGCGTTCGATTCGGCCCTGTTCGCCTACGCCAAGGCGCTGTTGCTGTGGCAAAGCCGCGCCCGCCACTGCGGCGTGTGCGGCGCGGCCACGGTGCTGACGCGCGCCGGGCACTGCGCGCAATGCAGCAATGCCGAATGCGGCTTCCAGCAATTCCCGCGCACGGATGCGGCCATCATCGTGCTGGTGCGCGATGGGGAACGCGCCCTGCTCGGGCGTTCGCCCGGTTGGCCGGTCAATCGCTACTCCACGCTTGCCGGTTTCGTGGAACCGGGCGAATCGCTGGAAGATGCGGTAAGGCGCGAAGTGGCCGAGGAATCCGGTGTGGTCGTCGGCGGTGTGCGCTATCACTCCAGCCAGCCGTGGCCGTTTCCCGGTTCGCTGATGGTCGCCTTCGATGCGGAAGCGGCGGATGCGTCGATTCAACTCGGCGATGAACTGGAAGATGCACGTTGGTTCACGCCGGCAGAACTGGCCGATGCGATTCGCCACGGCACGGTGAAACTGCCGCCACCCATCGCGGTATCGCGGCAACTGGTGGACGATTGGCTGGTGGAACATCTGGGTGAACACATCGTCGCCGAATTGTCCGCGCGGCCCGCGTAGAATCGGCCTCATGTCTGCGCAGGAGCCGCCATGTCCGCCACGCTGATCGCCGTCGTTTTCGCACTGATCCTGGGCCACACCGCCGCGCCGCTGGTGCAGCTGCGCCGTTTCGGATGGTTCACCGGCTGGCTGAAATGGCTGCGCGAACACATCGACGGCGGTTGGTACGCTTCCGCATTCGCGATGCTGGTATCGCTTGGCCTGCCCTTGGCGCTGTGTGCGCTGATCCAGCACGGCCTTTCCGACGTGTTCTTCGGCTTGCCCGGTTTCGTGTTCGGCCTGGCGGTACTGTTCTACTGCTGGGGCCCGCGCGATCTGGATGTGGACGTGGAAGCGGTGCTGGAAGCATCCGACAACGAATCGCACCAGACCGCACTGCGCACACTGGCAGGTGAGGCGACACCCCTTCCCGACGATGCTTCCGGCACCGTCGCACTGGTGTTCCGTGCCGCCAAACGGCGCTGGTTCGGCGTACTGTTCTGGTTCCTGCTGCTCGGCCCGTTCGGTGCCCTGCTTTATCGCCTGGCCCAGCGCGGCACCGAAGCCGCCGCACGCGAACACCTGCCCACCGCCCAATCCAGCGCCTTCACGCGCCTGCTCGCCATTCTGGAATGGCCGGTGGCGCAGGTGATGACGTTGGCCCTGGCGCTGGCCGGCAATTTCGACGCGGTGTATGGCGCATGGCGCGACTGGCACAACGCCCGCCGCGAACACGAACGGGATGACTTCAACACCGGCTTCCTCGACGCTGCCGCACAAGCCAGCGTGCGCCGCGAACACGCGCAGATTCAGGCCGAAATCGACGCCGAAGCGACTGAATCCGGCATCGACGCACCTGCCGACGAAGCCGCCTCACCTTCCCGTGCCGCACTGGCCGAAGCGATGGGTCTGGCGTGGCGCATCCTCATCGTTTGGCTGGCCGCGCTGGCGTTGTTCGTGTTGGCGGGATACGTCTGATAACCGGCCCGGCTTCATTGCCCATGGCTGGCGGCAAGCGTCTCGAAGCCATCCCCGAAAAGGGGGGCACAGAGGTTCTCAACCAGGCCGACGATGCTGGGCAGCGCGTTCGGTGCGACGGTGTAATCCGCCAGCGGGCTGGGGGCGCCGCTCGACAGGTGGATGCCGATCATGCCGGCAGCACGGGCACCACTGGTCGGGTTGAACTGGCTGTTGGCAATTTCCGAGAGCAATTCACCGACGAAGGCAGTCTGGCCAATCGGCACGGGCGTCGGCAACAAACCGTGGGCGTGGGTGTAGATCAGCGGATTGGGCTTGGACGCAGGTGCCTGCGAGGAGAGCACCAGAACCTCGAACTGATCCAAGAAGGACGGCTGCGCCATCACGGCATCAAGGTCATCGCGTGTCCAACCGGACGGCACATTGGTGATCACGCCGACTTGCTTGCCCAAGGCGTGCAACTCATCGACGGTCTGTTGGGCACCGGGCTTGGCCACGAAAAGGCCGCCGGTTCCTGATTCCACCAGGGTATCGCCCAGATCGAAGAAGACGGCGTCGATGCAAGCAGCATCCACCGTGTCGGAGAACACCGGCGCGATGGCAAATGCCAGTCCGGCAAGGAGGGCAGCAAAGCGGCTCCCATGGGGAATCTGGACAAAATTTTCGGCCATTGTTTGCTCCTCGATATGGGAGGAAGGGAGTTTCGCTTGAACACCTGAAACAGTAGCGGAGCGCTGCCTTTTATCGAATGCTTCGCGTCCGGCGCATGTCCGTCACTCTCCCGCTCCCGCCACACCATACCGCGCACAAAGCACGGCCCACGCAGCGCGCAGGGAAATGGCTTCGCCACCGGCAGGGCGACCGGGGCGGTCGCGGTCGTTCCAGGCGTAGGTGTCCAGATGTACCCACGGCGTGGTTTCGGGGACGAAGCGTTCCAGATAGAGCGCGGCGGTGATGGCGCCAGCCATGCGGGAACCTGCGTTGGCAAAGTCGGCGACCGAGCTCTTGAGGTAATGGCGATAAGGCCGCCACAGCGGCATCGGCCAGACGGGATCGTTCACCTTCATGCCCGCATCGAGGAACTCCGCACGCAAGACATCGTCGTTGCTGAAAAGCGCGGGCACATCCGGGCCGAGTGCGACACGGGCCGCGCCGGTGAGCGTGGCAAAATCCAGAATCAAGGACGGGTCGGATTCGGCGGCCAGCGCGAGCGCATCGCACAGCACGACGCGGCCTTCGGCATCGGTATTGTCGATCTCCACCGAAAACCCCTTGCGCGTGGCGATCACTTCGCCGGGGCGGTAGGCATCGGGGCCAATGGAATTCTCCACGGCAGGCACCAGCAGTTGCAGCCGAACCTTCAGCCCGCGCGCCATGACGAGGGCGGCCAGCGCGATGGCGTGTGCCGCGCCTCCCATGTCCTTCTTCATGTTGCGCATACCATCGGAGTTCTTCATGTCCAGCCCGCCGGTATCGAAGCAGACGCCCTTGCCGACGAGAGACAGCGCCGGGTGCGCAGGATCACCCCAACGCAATTCGATCAAGCGCGGCGCGCGATGGCTGGCGCGGCCCACGGCATGGATCGCGGGCAGGTTTTCGGCCAGCAAGGCATCGCCGACGATGGTACGCACTGCGGCACCGTGGCGTTCGCCCAAGGCGCGCACGGTGGCTTCCAGTTGCTCCGGCCCCATGTCCTGCGTGGGCGTGTTGACCAGTTCGCGCACCAGCGTGGTGGCTTCCAGTTGTGCGCGCGCATCGGCAAGAGCGTCGATGTCCAGCGCCAATCGCGCCGGGGCACGCGAGGCGGCGCAGTAGCGCGTGAAGCGATACGCACCCAAGCCCCAACCAAGCGCGGCAGAGGATGGGCACACGCGCTCACCCGCATCGGCGCTGAGCACGTAATTGCCTTCAGGCAGCGCGAACGGCAGATGCGCCAGTGCGAAAGCATCCTCCGTGCTTTCCATGCCCACCAGTGCCAACGCAATGCGGCCATCGGCGCGCGGTACCGTCAGCACGGTGTGCGGCTTGGCCGTAAAACCGTTGGCGCGTGCCCAAGCCTGTACCGATGGCGGCAACGTGGCGAGCGTGGCGTCCAGGGCTTGCGTACGGATCGCAATGAGCGAAATGGCGTCGGGCGCATCGCCCGGTGCAACGAAAGCAGAAAGGTTCGTCATGGCTTGGGTTTCCAGGGTTGGATCGCCGCGAGCGCGGATCCCCACGGCGGCATCAACGGCCTTCCAGCACCACGATTTCCACGCGCCGGTTGCGGGCGCGGCCATCGGCGGTGGCGTTGTCGGCGATGGGGCGATCCTTGCCGATGCCCACGGCGGTGAGCCGCGAACCCTCCACGCCATCCTGAATCAGCGCATCGCGCACCGCTTCCGCGCGGCGCTGGCTCAATACCTGGTTGAGGTTGGCACTGCCCTGGCTATCCGTATGGCCCTCGATCAGCACGGCCTTGCCGGGTGCCTTGCCGACGAACTCCACCACGCGCTGCAAATTCGCACGCGCTTCCGGTCGCAGCTTCGCCTGGCCACTGGCGAAGGCATCGCCGGAAAGCGTCATCACCTGCCCGCGCGAATCCGTGGTGGCAGTGAGGGTTTGCAGTTGCTGGCGCAGGCTGTCGGCGGCGGCGAAGGCGAGGTCTGCTTCCTTGCGCGCCAATGCAGCCTCGGTGGCCTGCGCCTGCGCCAGTTTCCTGGCCTGTTCGGCTTCGGCGGTGGAAAGCTCGGAAAGCGCGATCGCGTTGGCGGCCTCTTCCTGCGCACGCTCGGCTTCCTCGGCACGGGCCAGGCTTTGCAGGCGCAGTTTTTCCGCTTCCAGCCGCGCCATTTCCGCATCGCGGCGACTGGCTTCGAGCAGGATCTTGTCGTGTTCGCGTTCCAGTTGTTCAAACTGGCGCTGGTGGTGTTCGGCCTCGGCCACGAAACGGGCGATGTCCAATCGGCGTTCGGCCACGAACAGCGCCTGTTCGCGGTCGCGGCGGCGTGCAACGGCCAAGGCCTCGATGGCCTGTCTGGCTTGCAAGCGTTCCACGCCCGCCAGATCCGCATAGGCCGGATCCGCATCGATGCTCTGCAACTGCGCGCGCAGCCGCCCCACGTCCGGATCGAGCTTGGGTGCGGCGCTGGCTGCCATGCAGAACAGCAGCGCGACGACGGTGAGGATCAAGTGCTTCATCGCGAACCCTCCTCACCCAGCAATTCCAACCGCAAACGTGCGTTTTCCTCGGTCTTGCGACTCACCTGCGCGCGTGCGGCACCGGCGCGGGCGCGGGCCTGCGCCACCAGGGCTTCAAGCCCCGCCTGCTGCGCCAGCAGCGCGGCATCCTTCTTCTTGCGTGCGGCCAGTGCGGCCTTGGCATCGGCGAGCTTGCGCTCCGCGCGGGCCAGTTCCACCGGCGCGTAGTCTTCCGCTTCCAGCGCGCGGGCTTGGGAAATCGCGGCTTGTGCGGGGCCGAAATAATCCGGCGGCGGCGTTGCAGCCAGCGCGGAAAGCGGCATCAGGAGTGCAAAAAATGCACCGATTTTGAGTTTGGAGTAGAGGCTTGGCATATGATGCAGGGACGAAGGGGGCGTCTCAACGTGGCAGGGAAGCATTCTGGAATCGCTCGGGCCATCCCGCAATTCCCGGTTGCAGCGTAACGTCCGCGCCCCTCGAAGAACACCAGGGAACCAGAACGCCAGCGGGCGCAACACCAAGGGATGATCGCATGGACATCGGGTATTTTCTGAAACTCATGACCGAGAAGAACGCCTCGGACATGTTCCTGACCACGGGCGCGCCGGTGAACATCAAGGTGGAGGGCAAGCTCTACGCCCTGGGCAGCACCGGCCTGCCGCCGGGCATGGTGAAGAAGATCGCCTACTCGCTGATGGATGAAGGCCAGGTGCCGCAGTTCGAGCGCGACCTGGAACTGAACATGGCCATCGCGGTGAAGGACGCCGGCCGTTTCCGCGTGAACGTGTTCAAGCAACGCGGCGAAATCGGCATGGTGATCCGCGCGATCAAGAGCGACATCCCCACCATCGACCAGCTCCGCCTGCCTTCGATCCTGAAAGACATCGTGATGGAACAACGCGGCCTGGTGCTGGTGGTCGGTGCCACGGGTTCGGGCAAATCCACCACGCTGGCGGCAATGATCGACCAGCGCAACAGCAATACCAACGGCCACATCCTCACCGTCGAAGATCCGATCGAATTCCTGCACCGCCACAAGAAATCCATCGTCAACCAGCGCGAAGTCGGGCTGGATACGCACGGCTTCCACAACGCGTTGAAAAACGCCATGCGCGAAGCGCCGGATGTGATCCTGATCGGCGAAATCCTCGACCAGACCACGATGGAAGCGGCCATCGCCTTCGCCGAAACCGGCCACCTGTGCATGGCGACCTTGCACTCCAACAACGCCGATCAAACCCTTGAGCGCATCCTCAACTTCTTCCACGAATCCGCGCACAAGAACATCCTGATGAACCTCTCGCTGAACCTGAAGGCCATCATCAGCCAGCGCCTGGTGGTCGGCACGGATGGCAAGCGCCTGCCGGCGGTGGAAGTGCTCATCAACACCCCGCTGATCCGCGACATGATCCGGCGCGGCCAGGTGCACGAGATCAAGGAAGCGATGGATCGCTCCCTGCAGGAAGGGATGCAGACCTTCGACCAGGCCCTGTTCCGCATGTACAAGGACGGCAAGATCGAGCTGGAAGAAGCCCTGCGCAAAGCCGATTCGCGCGATGGCCTTTCGCTCAAGATCCGCCTTTCCGAAGGCGGCACCGCCGAGCACGACCCTTACGCGGATACCTTCAACACGCCGGACAACAGCTTCGGTTGAGCGTGGCGGAAACACGTTCCTGAACGGGTCGCCTTGCGCGGCCCGTTTTCGTTTCCGGGAACCCTTGCACTTGTGTTCTCTCCGTCCCGCCCGCATCCATCCGACTCCCCCGCATGGACGCCCCGATGGATATTCCTGCCCACGAACCCCACGCCGACCCCCGCGAACAGGCGCGAGCCGATCGCGGACGGTTCTTCCGTGCGCTGTTCGCTTCGGCGGTCTTCGTTTCGGCGTTGTGGTGGATCGAACTGATCGGCAGCTGGATCGGCACCGGCTTCGGCGGGCTGGGCGTGGCCCCGCGCACGCTGTCCGGCCTGATCGGCATCTTCACCTCGCCGCTGGTGCATGGCTCCGTCGGACATCTCATCAACAACACCTTGCCGCTGATCGTGCTTGGCACGCTGGCGCTGGCGATCTATCCGCGCGCGTTCAAACCAGCCATGGTGTTGATCTGGCTCGGTTCGGGCACAGGCATCTGGCTGTTCGGGCAGGATCATTCCGTCCATATCGGCGCCAGTGGCCTGAGCCACGGACTGATGTTCTTCCTGTTCGTGCTTGGCCTCCTGCGCCGCGACCGGCCCGGCGTGGCAGCGGCGATGATCGCCTTCTTCCTCTACGGCGGCATGTTGCTCACCGTGCTGCCGGGCGATCCGAAAGTCTCGTGGGAGGCACATTTGTTCGGCGCGCTCTCCGGCACGCTGGCCGCGATCCTGCTCTTCCGCCGAGATCCCGCACCACCGCGCAAGGTGTATTCGTGGGAAAACGAAGACGAAACCCTCGAACCTGTGCAGGACGAACTGGCCCAGCGCGACCGCGACACCTACGAACCTGCAGCGCCGGGCAATGTGCCGGTGCTGTGGCAACGGCCCGACCCGCAGCAAGAACCGCGCGGCGTGGTGCTGCCGTTCCGCAAGCCGGAACCCTAAGACGAAAATTGTCCAACGCAGGTCGGCTCAAGCGCCGCAGGCGTGGAGCCGACGGGATTGTGCGGGATGTCGGTTCCAGCGCTTCGCGCCTTGAGCCGACCTGCGTGGTTGTGTTCGTGGTTGCGTTGAAATCGGCCGCACGGCATTTTTTGACGCGGCAAGATTAACGATCCGCCCCGCGCAATTCCCGCACCTTGGCTTCCAGCGCTTCTGCGCTCGCCTCCTCCGGTGAAACCGGCGCGCCCACGCGCAGTTCCACATGGGCACGGAAGCGGCGCGGCAGGCGAGCGCGGGCAAGCGCAGAATCCCGACGGCTCCACATGCTTTCCCACATGCCGCACAGGGCCATCGGCACCACGGGCACGGGGCGAGTGGCGAGGATGCGCTCCACGCCTTTGCGGAATTTCGCGATCTCCCCGTCCGTGGTGAGGCCACCTTCGGGGAAGATGCCGACGATTTCCCCTTCCGCCAATGCGGCATCGATCTTCGCGAAGGCGTCTTCCATCAGTGCTTCATCTTCCTTGATGCCCGCGATGGGAATGGCGCGGGCGGCGCGGAAGACGATGTTCATCAGCGGCTGACGGAAGATCTTGTAATACATCACGAAGCGCGCCGGGCGCGGCAAGGCGCCCATCACCAGCACGGCATCCATGAAGCTGACGTGGTTGCACACCACCAGCGCGGCACCGTGATCCGGCACTTGTTCGATGCCCTTCACCTCCAGCCGATACAACGCCTTCGCAGCCATCCACGCAAGGAAGCGCGCCACGAATTCGGGCACGAGGGTGAAGATGTAGATCGCAACCGCTGCGTTCAACAAGGCAGTGATCAACAGCAGTTGCGGCACGTTGATGTGGATGCCGAACATCAGGCCCAGGTTCAGCACCGCGATCGCCATCACGGCGGCGGCCACCATGAAGGCGGCGTTGAGGATATTGTTGGCGGCGATCGTGCGCGAGAGGTGTTCGGCGGGTGCGCGCTGCTGGATCAAGGCGAACAGCGGCACCACGTACAGGCCACCGGAAATGCCGATGGCAACGAGATCGAAGCAGATGCGCAAGTTGCCGGCGGCGGCGAGGAATTCGCGCCACGATAGCCCTGTGATGTCCGTCATTTCCGGGCGGGCGAAATACAGATCCACGCCGAACAAGGTGAGGCCCAATGCGCCCAAGGGCACCAGGCCGATTTCCACGGTGCGGCGGCTGAGCACTTCGCACAGCAGCGAACCTGCGCCGATGCCGAGCGAGAACAGCATCAGCACCAATGGCGTGACCGTGGCGTCTCCACCCAGATACAAGCGCGTGTAGTTGGGCAGTTGCGCCACGAAGATGGAACCGAAGAACCAGAACCAGCTCACGCCCAGCACCGAGTTCAACACTGCGCGATGGCCGCGCAGGAAGGTGAGATTGCGCCAGGTTTCGCTCACCGGATTCCAGTTGATCTTCAACCCCGGCGAACTGGCCGGTGCTTGCGGAATCGCCCGTGCGGCAAGCCATCCGGCAATCGCAACCACCAACAGCGCGAGGGTGACGGCGAGCTTGCCCTTGTCCAGATTGATGAGCACTCCACCGGCCAGCGTGCCGGTGAGGATGGCAAGAAAGGTACCCGCCTCCACCAGCGCATTGCCGCCCACCAGTTCGGCAGGTTTCAAGGCCTGAGGCAGGATCGAATACTTCAACGGCCCGAACAGCGCGCTCTGCGTACCGAGCAGGAACAACACCGCCAGCAGGAACGGCAACGAACTGCTCCACAACGCAAACCCTGCCGCCACCATGATGGCGATTTCCAGCAGCTTCACCTGTGCAATCGCGCGGGATTTCTCCACCTTCTCCGCCCATTGCCCGGCGGTGGCGGAGAACAGGAAGAACGGCAGGATGAACAAACCTGCGGCGAGGTTGGAATACAGGTCGATCTGCGCGCTGGTCAACCCTGCGATCTTGAACGCGATCAGCACGATCAGCGCGTTCTTGTAGAGGTTGTCGTTGAACGCGCCGGTGGCCTGGGCGAGGAAAAACGGCAGGAAGCGACGACGGCGCAGCAGATCGAATTGGCTGTGTCCGGACATGGGCCAAGCCTGATGGGAAGGTGGCCGCATCCGACCAGACTCCGTTGCTTTGCGCAAGCGCGAACGGCGGCGTACGGAAAGTTCCTCGGCCATTCAATGGAACTTCATGCCCGGCACACGATCCATCCGGAGCCGTGTCGATCCTGCCTGTTAACGGCCGCGCCTGTCGCTGCGTCCATGACAAGTTCGCCCGATGCATCAGCGTTTTGAGCGCCGCCAGCTGCGCTCTACGGAAGCGGGTCATGAAAAACGATTCGATGGCATGACCAACGACATTTCACTCACGCGCGGCACAGGGCCATCTTGCCCGTGCCATCACCCACAAGTGGCCGGAGTACCTCGCCCATGTCCCGATCCGCCTTGCAGTCCCTTTCCGGCCTGATCCTGCTGCCGACGCTTTCCACGCCCGCGCTGGCGCAGATCGTGGTGGATGGCGCCATCGACCCGGACGAATGGCGCGGCGCGCGCCACGTCACCGATTTCCGCAGCACCCAGCCCTTGACGGGGGAACCTGGCTCACTGCCGACCGAAGCCTGGATTCTGGCCACGCCGGAAGGGCTGGCCGTGGCGTTCCGCGCAGCGCAGCCGCCGGAGGTTCCGCGTACCGTGCAAAAGATCCAGCGCGATGAACAGGCGCAGGTGGACAAGGTCAACCTGATGATCGACTTCGAAGGCGATGGGCGCACCGGCTACAACTTCATGGTGAGCGCCAGCAACGGCATCAACGATGCGGTCATCACCAACCAATCGCAGTTCAGCCGGGACTGGGATGGCAACTGGCAGCACGCGGTCAGTTCCGATGACGAAGGCTGGTCGGCGGAAATGCTGATTCCCTGGTACATCGCACCGATGGCCAAAGGCGCGAATGGCAAGCGCAGCGTTCGCATCTATCTGGATCGGGTGGTCGGTGCGACCGGCGAACGCATGGCCTGGCCACTGGCGAGCTTCGAGCGCCCGCGCTTTCTTTCGGATTTCGAGCCGATGGAAATCACCGCCTATTCCACCGCGCTGCTGGCGATAACGCCGTACATCTCCGGCCTGTACGACAACGTGCGCCACGACAGCGATTTGGACGGCGGCGCGGATGTGTTCTGGAAGCCGAACGGCCAATTCCAGTTGACAGCCACCGTCAACCCGGATTTCGGCCAGGTGGAAAGCGACGATCTGGTGGTGAACTTCAGCGCGAACGAAACCTTCTTCAGCGACAAGCGCCCGTTCTTCACCGAGAACCAGGGCCTGTTCGAGTTCACCACGCCTTCGGATTACAGCCAGTTGCTGTACACCCGTCGCGTCGGCGGCGCGAACGACGATGGCAGCGGTGCGGGCGACATCACTGCCGCGCTCAAGTTCAACGGCAACTTCGGCTCCACCAAATACGGCATGTTCCTGGCCGAGGAAGGCGATGCGGTGGGCCGTTCGTTTCGCGCGTTGCGGCTGGTACACGATTTCAGCGCGCAGAACCTGGGCCTGATGTTCACCCAGGTGGAGCATCCGTTTCTCGACCGCGATGCCAACGTGCTCGGCCTCGATCACGACTGGCGGCCAAGTGCGAAGTGGACGGTTCGCACGCGCCTGATCGGCAGCAGCATCGACGAGGCCGGGCAGACCACGCGCGGCAGCGGCGGCACGCTCTGGGCGGATTACGAAATGGCGCGCGGCTGGCGACAGCAGTTCATGGCGATGCACTTCGGCGACGATCTGCAAATCAACGATTTCGGTTTCCTCTCGCGCAACAACCTCAACTACGGCCACTACCAGGTATCCAGACGGATCACCGAATTGCCGGAAAGCTCCGTCTTCGCCTCGCACGACTGGCGCGCGCGGGTGAGCTTCACCGACAACGATCATGGCCTGAAGCTGCAACGCCAGTTCCGCCTGAGCCGGGAAAGCCGCCTGCGCGATGGCAGTTATCTGTACGCGCAGATCAACGTCAACAGCGCCGGTTTCGAGGATCGCATCACGCGCGGCGGCAACCCGCTGTGGCTGCCGGCCAACTTCAACAGCCACATCGAGTTCGAACGCCCGCGCAAGGGGAATTGGGGATTCTTCACCTTCGCCGAAGTCTTCAGCGGCGGGTTGGCGGGCAATGACAACCTGGGCTGGACGGCGGGGTTCGGGCCGACGTGGTTCGCCAGCGATGCCTTGAGTTTCACGGTGGACCTGCGCGCCGAGCGCGTATCCGATTGGATGCTCTGGCGCGGCGGCAACACCGTGGGCGAATTCGCACAGCACTCGCTGCGGCTCAACGGCTCGGTGAACTGGAACATCGACGAGCGCCAGGAACTGCGCGTGAAGTTGCAGGCGCTGGGCATGGATGCGGAACTGCGCGACGCCTGGGACGTGCAGCCCGATGGCCGCGTGCAGGTGAGCGCTGCGCCAGTGCCCGATTTCAGCCTGCACACCCTCGGCTTCCAGGTGCGCTACCGCTACGAACTGGCACCGCTGTCCTACCTCTACGTGGTCTATGGGCGCGGCGGCGATGCGTTCGAGGAGATTTCCGAATCCACCAGCACGCTGTTGGGTGATGCGTTCTCGCTGCGCAATGACGAGCAATTGGTGGTCAAGCTTGCCTACCGCTTCGAGCTGTAGCCCGGCTTTCCCGTAGGTCGGCTCAAGCCGCGAAGCGGTGGAGCCGACGGATTCCGCAGGAAATGTCGGTTCCGCGCTTCCCTGTCGGCTCCGCGCCTGCGGCGCTTGAGCCGACCTACGAAGTGGCTACCGTCACATCGGGCGCTTGATCTCGAATGACGTCTCGAAATCGAAATCCACGGAACTGCGGTTCTTCTTGTCGGCAGATACCACCTGCACGGGCAGGCCGCTGCTGTTGCACACGGCCAGTTCCACATCGGCTTCGTTGCGCAGCCCCATGGTCTTGCCATCGACGCGGTAGGCATAGAGCGTGGCATTGCAACCACCGACGTTGCGGCTGCCGATTTCGCGCACGTCCTGCACGGCGTTCGCACCTTCCTTGTAGGCATTCATGCTGACGTTCTCGACCATCTTGCTCATGTCCACCGGCACCTGCATCCATTGCGCGCCCGCTTTCATGTAGGTGCCGCCGGGCAACACGATGATCTCGCTCGCATCCGTGATGATGTGGAAGCTCCCGGGAAACTGCACGCGCACCGTAGTGCGCTGCGCCTTGCCGCGGGATTCGCCGGTCATGGTGGCGGTGTAGCGGCCCTTGGCGTAGGCCTTCTCGTAAGCGGCAATCACATCGCTCTTGGCATCGGCGTGCGCCTGGGAAGCGGCGAGCATCAGGGCGGGCAACACCAGCCAGGTCAACTTTTTCATGTCGGAACTCCTCATGGAAGGGTCGAAGGGATCGCGCAACAGGCACGATGCACAGGAATACGGAGCACGGGGCGAAAACCGGACATCGTTGCCCGTCCATTCGTTCGGATGACGCTCAGATGCGCCGGTACGTCACCACCAACACATCGCGGCAGGCCGGTTGCGCCGGATCAAGCGGCTCCACCGCAGTAACGCCGTGGAACACGCGGGCATCCTCCACGATAGCCGCATCGAAGGGCACGGTGAGCGTGAAGCTGCCCAGCAGCTTGCCATCCAGCGACAGGATCGAGGTGGTGCCTTCACGGATGTTGTAGCGGCCCACCAGCAGCACCAGCACGAAATCCACACCATCGCGGTGCATTCCTTCGGGCGTGGGCTGGCCCGGCGCATCGGGTGCGGCTTCGATGCGGAACTGGTGCACTTCGATCCGCCATGTGGCGGCCTGCGGTGCCAGGTCGTCGCACATCTCCCGCCCCCAGTGCAGGATCGTGGCAAGGCTTTGACTGCTGGCTGCGGCATCCGTCACCGGCTCGAACCAGCGCTCCTGGCCGCCGTTCAACGGGTTGTAGTTGAGGCTCTGCCAATGCGGTTGGTGCGATTGGCGCAGCGGCACGGCACCACGCTCGGCCTGAAACACGGCATGGCGGCGGCGGCGGTAGCGCCCACCATCGCCCATGTAGGTATCCAGATGCAGATCGGCCCAGCTTTGCGCGAAGGCATGCCAATCGTTCAACGTGCCGGCGCGTTCCAGCCACGCTTGCATCGTTGCACCTTCGACGAAGGCGAAGCCCTGCGTCTGCAAGGTGGCCTCAAGATCACCGGAGACGATCTTCGACAGGGCAGACATGGCCTCACTGCCCCGGTGCGCGTTTGAACGGCTGCGCCCTGGAGGCGATCAACCGCACGCTGCGCTGCGCCAATTCGGCGTGAGTGTCGTCCACATTGGAAACGACGAACACCAGCAAGCCGCCATCCACCACGTGCGCGGCGTAGTAACTGGTGGGAGCGGCGGTATCGCCCTCGGCGCTGTTCCAGGTGGCCACGCCCGTTTCCTTGTCCCAGTTCGGGGACAGAAGCGCATCGATGCTGTGCGGATCAACCTTGGCAGCAATGCGTGCCACGAAGGCCGCCAGCGCTTCTGGCGTATCTTCGCCAAAGGTCACGCTGGGCGGCGTGAAGCGTTCGGCCTGCGGATGGAAGCGCACCTGCACGAACCACGCATCCTCACGGCCCAGATCCACGCTCTGGTGCACCACCCAGCCCATCGCGTAGTTGTCGTAAGGCACGCCGTGCAGACGCGCCAGCCGGATCACCCATTGCCGCGCCAGCAGCCGGAATTGCGAAGGCAATTTCAACCGCGCCGGTGCCGGCGCCAGATCGACCGTGCCCACGCGCCAGGAAAGCGAGGTTGCGGCCTGCGAAAGTTCGGAGCGGTGCTGCGCCTCCTGTTCCGCCAACTCTTCTTCCGGTGGCAGCGCAACGGGGATGTGGGTGGATTCGGGATTGGTGACGACGGCCTCCGCGCGCGGTGCGGGGTTCGCGGCAGGGCGGGAAACGGGGGCCTCGATCATTCCAGCGGAATATGCCTCGTCCTCGTCCCCATGAGCCTCGTTGCGGGCGCGTTCGAGCTGATCGGCCAGTGCCGGGTTTTCCCGGCGGATCTCGGCGATGTCCGCGTCGCTGAGCATGGCGGCCATCTCGTTGATGCCGGCATCCACGGTACGCATCGCCATGAACGCCAGCAAGGCCGTAGCGACCAGGCTCAGGAAAAACGGCACGCGGATGTCCGAATCCTCATCGCCCCAGTAGAGGATGAGCGCGATGATCGATGCCGGCCAGAACAGGAAACTCAAAATCGCCAGCAGCGGGCTGCGCCGCCAGATGCGCACCACCATCCACAGCGTGAAAAAGAGCGCAGCGCCCAGGCAGAGAAGAAACAGCAGGCCGTGACCGAACATGGTCAATCCACCTTGATGGCGCGAATGTCGCGGCGCGCCAGGCTGTAGCGGAAATAGCCGCTGTTGTATTGGGAGCGCAGATGCACCCGGTTCTTTTCGACCTGTTCCACCACGCCGATGCGCTCGCGCCCGTTGGCGAGCAGGAAGCGCGCGCGTTTGCCGGTGATGCTGGAAAGCGCATCGAACTCGATGCCCCGTTCCTGCGATTTGTTGCGGATCAGCCCCGGCGCCTTGCCGCTGGCGACGTAGCTGGCGATCCAGGCTTCGTCGTCCTGATCCGCTGCATTTGCCTGCGTGGCGAAGAACAGCCCTGCGGTCAACAACGCAACCGTTCCCGCGTGAATGATGGCGTGCATCGACGCGCCCCCGAAAAGTGTGGATGTCATGCGAATGTTCGAAGCGTAGAGGCGCATCCGTGCCCTAGTCCAGTTCGCCATTACACGGTTCCGCGATTCTTGCCGATGTACGGCACGTACCACTGTCGCAGCCTGGCCATGTCCGCTTCCGCATCTTCGGTGGTCCGCATCAGCACACCCAGACCCATGATGCGTTCGGGATAGTGGAAATACGCGCAGAAGACCGGCACGTCCGCCGTGCGGGCGATGTGCCAGAAGCCGCTTTTCCAGTGCTCCACGCGGCGGCGCGTGCCTTCCGGCGCAATCAGAAGCCAGGTGGAACCTTCGCGTTTGAAGCGCGCCACCGCCTGCTGCACCACGCCGTGCGCGCGGGAGCGATCAATGGGTACGCCGCCCGCCATCCGCAGGAACCAGCCCAGCGGGCCACGGAACAGTTCGGCCTTGATCATGAACTCGATCCGCACGCCCAGCGCAAACATCCCGGCGATGCCCAAGATGCCATCCCAGAAGGAGGAATGCGGCGCGATCACCAGCACCATGCGCGGTACATCCGGGAATTCGCCCACGATGCGCCAGCCGCACAGCCGCAGCACGGCGCGACCGATCCATCGCGTGAAGGCATTGCCGAAACGCGGCGCACACGGCGGAAGTTCGGGGACGACGGGCTTCATCATTCCCAATTCCTCGACGTGCGTGCCCGCTTGATCTGGCCGCGTTCCTTTTTTGCATCCAGACGCCGCTCACGGCTGGCGCGCGTAGGCCGCGTGGCGATGCGCGGCTTCGGCGGTTCCAATGCCGCGTGGATCAGCGCCGCCAGCCGTTCCCGTGCATCCTCGCGGTTGCGATCCTGACTGCGGAAGCGCTGGGCGGAAATCACGATCACGCCATCTGTACCAATGCGCCGATCGCGCCGTGCCAGGAGCCGCGCCCGCACGCTTTCCGGCAATGAAGGTGAAGCCATTGCATCGAATCGCAGTTCCACTGCCGTGGATACCTTGTTGACGTTTTGCCCGCCCGGCCCGGACGCGCGCACGAAGCGCTCGGTCAGTTCCTCGTCGGGAATGGCGATGGTGGAGGAAATCGTCAGCATGGAAATGGAAGGATTTACGTATCGAACAACAAAGCCGTGCATTGTAGAGGTGCAGGCAGCCTTCCCGTGCTGCGCTGCGCTATCGTTCCGCCTCCCGTTTGCCACGCTCCATGAAGATGCCCGCACCATTGCCGCCGCCCGAACTCGAACAGCTCGGCACACCCATCGCCTGGGCCGACCGTGAAGGCCGCATCGAAGGCTGCAACGTCGCGTTCGCACGCTGGCTCGGCATCAGCCCTCGCCGCTTGTTCGGTCTCAAACTCGATCAGCTCGATACGCAGGCACCACGCCTGGATGGCTTGCTCGCGCGTCTTTCGCCCGGCGCGGATGCGCCCTTGATCGCGTGCCGCGCCAGCCTGCGCGTGCCGCCGGAACCGGCGCGGGTGGCCGATCTGTGGTTGACCTGCATTGAAGGCGGCGCATTGATCGAAGTCCATCCCATCGATGCTTCCCCCGCGGGCGATTTCGCCGATGCCCTGCCTGGCGCGCTGCACGCTGCACTGAAAGGCCTGGCGCACGAGGTCAAGAATCCGCTGGCTGGCCTCAAAGGCGCGGCGCAGCTGCTCGCCCGCCGCAGCGAAGACGCGAATTCGCGGCGTTACGTGGAGGTGATCCTGCACGAATGCGACCGCCTCGCTGCCTTGGTGGACCGCCTGTTGAACCCCGCACAGGGCAATGGCACGCGCCCGACCAACGTGCATGAAGCATTGGAGCGCGTGCGCCTGCTGGCTGAAGCCGAAGCGGGCGGCGCGGTTCGACTGGTGCGCGACTACGACCCCAGCCTGCCGGAAATCGACGGCGATCCGGATCGACTCACACAAGCATTGTGGAACCTCGTGCGCAACGCCCTGGATGCTCAAGCCACCGACATTCGCCTGCGCACCCGCGCCGAACACAACGCCCTGATCGGCGACCGCCCGCATCGCCTTGCCCTGCGTGTGGACATCGAAGACAACGGCCGTGGCGTACCGCAAGATCTGGCCGAACGCATCTTCCTGCCACTGGTTTCAGGTCGAGCCGAAGGCACGGGTTTGGGGTTGACCCTGGCGCAGCAGGTAACGCGTGAACATCACGGTGCGCTGTCGTTCCGCTCGCAGGCCGGGGCGACGGTGTTCACGCTGTTGTTGCCGGTGGAGTGACGGCGGCACCCGCATTCCTGGTGCAAAACGGCAGGCGACACCGGCGGATTGACGGGAGCGGACATGAAACTCACGGCGAAACAGGCCTATGCCGCCGCGACCCTCGGTGGCGCGCTCCCGTGGCTGCTCGCCGCCGCCATCGGCGGCAGGAGCGAGGCCTGGGATTCCCCGCTGTACTGGCTCTTTTCCTATCCGTTGAGCATCGGCCTGGCGGGCGGCATCGGCTACTGGGCGCCGGAAAAACCCTGGCGCTGGGGCCTGGCGGTGATGCTGGCTCAGGCCTTGGTGTTGCTCGTCTCCAGCGACAGCTTCGGTCTCTTGCCGCTGGGCCTCATCGTGTTCTCCATCCTCGCCCTGCCGGCCATCGGTCTGGCCGTGCTCATGGCCCGGGTTCGGTTGCGGTCGGGGAAATCCTGAGGCGGGCTTTCAGCGGAACGGTCGCCGGTGCTCATCCACGGTGCGTCGGTTGAACCGCGCGCTCACCCCAGCGGATGCGCATCCAGAAACGCCCGCACCTTCGGCACGATGATCGCGGCCTTGTCTTCCAGCACGTAGTGGCCTGCATCGTCGAAGATCAGGCTTTCCGCATTCGGCAGGCGCTGCTCGAAGCCGCGCAGGAAATGTGCATCGAACACGAAATCGCGCAGGCCCCAGGCCAGCAGTGCAGGACGATCCGCATATTCGGAAAGACGCTTGCCGGATTCGGCCACCAGATCCCACGCGGCATCGCCAGGTTTCAACGGAATGTCCTGCACGAAGCGCAGCGTGGCGATGCGGTTGGCCCAGGAATCGTAGGGCGCGACATAGGCGCGGCGCACGTCCGCTGGCATCCGCGTGACCACGCCCACATGCGAAGCGATGCCGGAGAAGGCATTGAAGGCGCGGATGGCGAACGCCCCAAGCCATGAATCGCGGCCCAGCGTCAATTGCCAGGGCATCGGCTTTTCCGGCGGCAACGGGAATGCGGCGGTGTTCGTCACCACCAGCCGCGCCACCCGCGCAGGATCGCGCAGCGCCCAGCCGAAACCGATCATGCCGCCCCAGTCGTGCACCGCCAATGTCACCTTGCCTTCGATGTTGAGGTGTTGCAGCAGGGTCTGCACGTCCTCGATGCGCGAGGCCAGCGTGTAGCGGTATGCGGCATCGTCCGGCTTGTCCGAAAATCCCATGCCGACGTGATCCGGCACGATGCAGCGATAACGATCACTCAACCCGGCCACCAGCTTGCGCCAGTAATAGCTCCACGACGGATTGCCGTGCAGCATCAACACCACCTCGCCATCGCGCGGGCCTTCGTCCAGATAGCTCATCGCAATGCCGGGCCGAACTTCGAAGCGTTGCGGTGTGAACGGATAGTCGGGGAGGCGCATCGGCATGGGTTCGCGAACGAAAGCGGGCCGGGAACTCTAAGGGCATGGCGATGGTGCGGCAACCTGCGCCCCATCGTCGGCAGGCTTACGGCATCGCATCCTCGAAACCATCCATGAAAAGCACGGGGTCATCGAATTCATGAGCGCCGATGTCCACCCGCATGCCGATGACGCGCGGGTTGCCTTCCAGATCCAGCGCGCCCAGCCCTCCCGGCGGTGTGGATGCGCCCGCACCGATGGCCGGGGAAGAAGGAAGCAGCTGATAGAGGCCACTCTCCCGATCTTCATAGTGCGGATCGATCCCGAACAGGCTTTCAACTGCATTGGCGACGGCGATGCTGGCATCGGTCACATCAGCCAAGGTGTTGCTGATGTCCACGGCGCCGCTCGCTGCAAGGTCGAAACCGGCGTTGTCAGGCACGGTGAGATTGACCAGCGCCACCTGCGCATCCCCGATCTGGCGCGCATGGACGCCTCCGTCAGTCGTGCTGCGCGAAATTTCGCTGTCGCCCAACACGATCACCTGGTTGTCGTGGGCCTCCAGAATGACCTGATGTGTGGAACCCGTGGAGCCTGTTGTTGAATTGCCTGCAACGCGCAAACGACGCATCAGAACTTGTGCATTGGATTCGCCAGGCGCATTGAGGATGACCGAGAGCCCACTGCCCAAAAGCGACGAAGTGGAATCGCCAATGATTCGATTGTCGTAGATTTCCACTCCGTCCAATTCAATCACTCCGGAATCGACGGCCATCAGGGATAGCCCTCCTGCATGACCGCTGGATACCTGCAGGGTGTTGTCGGCGATTCGCACATCCGCAATTCGTATCTGGCCGCTGCCAACCACCGCCGCGCTCATGCCGGCACTGTTGCCGTAGCTGCCGGTCACGGTGTTGTTCCGAACCTGGCAACGCTCGAATACCACCGAGGCGCCGTTGTAGGCGGCCAGCGAGATGCCACCGCCGTCGGCCACTAACGTGGTGCCGCCATCTGCAAGTCCGTAATTGATAAAGCAGTCGGACATCTCCACGCGCGCACCCGGGCGGGCGATCAGAGAGGCATTGGCGGCGTAAACTTTTCTGCCCTCATAGAGCGCAAGATTGCGCACGGTGACCACCCCCGCATAGGCATCCACGCTCAGCGTCCGCCCTTCATGGCTGGCGCTGAGCGTGGTCTGGTACACGCTGATCGTCTGCTGGTTGAAGGCGGCGTCCCACCCGCCACTGATGTCCAGGCGTTCATTCACCACCTGGGTGATGGTGACGATCTGGCCACTCATCGAAGTGCCGCCGCCCCGGATCCGGATTTCGTCGTCGCCGGCATGGGCAAGGGCTGCATTCACCGCATCCTGAAGTTGCAAATAGGTTCCGCCCTGCCCCACGGTGAAGACATCGGCCACCGCGAAGGCGGGGCAACCCGTTGCAAGGACAATGAATGACAGGCTGCGAACCAAGGATGCAACGGATGATCGGAACATGCGGAATCTCCCCTGAGGATGTACGAAACCTCACGATACGCGCGGCATGGCCTGTGCACCAGAGCCGATGGCTTCATCTTTCCGAATGCCCGCTCTCATACCAATCACGCCGCGTGAACAGCGAGGGCTTCACCAGATCGACGAAGGCGCGTGCCGGTGGTGAGAGGAACCTGCCTTTGCGGATCACCACGCCGTAGCTGCGCGGCGGAAAGTAGGCGCGCAGATTGCGTACCGCCAGGCGTTCGTGATCGGCCTGCGTGAGGCAGATGCCGGTGACAATGGAAATGCCCAAGCCCATCGAGACGTATTGCTTGATGATTTCCCAGCCGCCCACTTCCAGCGCCACGGTGTAGGGCACGCGGTGCTGCTGGAATACCAGATCGACGAGGCGATACGTGGTCTGGCGCTGCGGAGGCAGGATCAGGCCGTAGGGCGAGAGGTCTTCCAGCGTCAACGGATGCCTGGTGGCCAAGGGATGGCCGAGCGGGGCGATCAGCATCGGGTCGTAGCTGCGCACCGGGGCGTAATCGATGTCGTTGGGCACGTCCAGCATCGAACCGACCGCCAGATCGACGCCATCGCTGCGCAACAGCGCCAATCCGTCGCGGCCGGTGACGTTGTGCAGCTTCAACTGCACCTCCGGATGCGCGTCGCGGAACGCCTGCACCAGCGTCGGCAGGAAGTAGAGGATGGTGGAGCTGCCGGCAGCGATGTTCAGCTCGCCCGAGGACAACCCGCGCAGGCGATCCTTGAACTGGCCTTCGAGCGCATCCAGGCCATCGACCAGCGGTCGCGCCATGTCGTACAGGGTCTGGCCTTCGGCGGTGAGCGCCAGACGGCGGCCTTGGCGCTCGAACAGTTGCGCCCCGAATTCGGCCTCCAACGCGCCCAGTTGCAGGCTCACGGCGGGCTGGCTCAGGAAAAGTGCCTCGGCAGCGCGCGATACCGAGCCCAGCCGCGCGGCATGACAAAACGCGCGCAACTGCTTGAGTCGGCTGCCTTTGTAATAGAAGCGGGCGGGCGCTTTGGGCATGGATTCAAGGCAGTGGCGGAATATTCAAGATCAAGTATTTCATATGTTAATAACATTCATTGAAACATTTATCTTGGCAAAGTTGCAGTGCAGCACCTAGCTTGGCAACCCCGGACGCCCAGCGCGGATCGGGAACGCGGCCTACCGCCGCCACTTCACACAGCCAGGAACCCGCACCATGAGCAAGCAAGCCGAACAGATCGCCACCCTGCAAAAGGAATGGAACACCAATCCGCGCTGGAACCAGGTGAAGCGCCCGTATTCCGCCGCCGACGTGGTGCGCCTTCGCGGCAGCGTGCAACCGGAACACACGCTCGCCAAGCGTGGCGCGGAGAAGCTGTGGAAGCTGGTCAACGGCGAGGCGAAGAAAGGCTACGTCAACGCTTTCGGTGCAATTTCCGCCGGGCAAGCGATGCAACAGGCCAAGGCCGGGCTTGAAGCGGTCTATCTCTCCGGCTGGCAGGTCGCCGCCGATGGCAACACCTCGGAAACCATGTACCCGGATCAGTCGCTGTACGCCTACGACTCGGTGCCGACGATGGTTCGTCGCATCAACAACACGTTCCAGCGTGCCGATGAAATCCAGTGGAAGGCCATCTGCGACGGCAAGACGAAGGAGCAGGACGCCATCGACTTCTTCCTGCCCATCGTGGCCGATGCCGAAGCCGGTTTCGGCGGCGTGCTCAATGCCTACGAGCTGATGAAGAACATGATCGTCGCCGGTGCCGCAGGCGTGCATTTCGAAGACCAGCTCGCAGCGGTGAAGAAGTGCGGCCACATGGGCGGCAAAGTGCTGGTGCCCACGGGCGAAGCGGTGCAGAAACTCGTCGCCGCGCGTCTGGCGGCGGACGTGCTGGGCGTGCCGACCATCGTGCTGGCGCGCACCGATGCCGAAGCCGCCAACCTCATCACCTCCAACCACGACGCCAACGATGTGTCCTTCCTCACCGGCGAGCGCACGTCCGAAGGTTTCTACCGCGTGAAGAACGGGCTGGAACAATCCATCAGCCGTGGCGTTGCCTATGCGCCGTATGCGGATCTGGTGTGGTGCGAAACCGGCACGCCGGATCTGGGCTTCGCCCGTGAATTCGCCCAGGCCGTGCACCGCGCACATCCGGGCAAGCTGCTTTCCTACAACTGCTCGCCCAGCTTCAACTGGAAGAAGAATCTGGACGACGCCACCATCGCCCGCTTCCAGGAAGAACTCTCCGCGCTCGGCTACAAATACCAGTTCATCACCCTGGCCGGCATCCACATCAACTGGTTCAACAGCTTCAAGTTCGCCTACGACTACGCCCGTGGCGAAGGCATGAGGCACTACGTGGAACAGGTGCAGGAACCGGAATTCGCCGCGCGCGAAAAGGGCTACACCTTCGTCAGTCACCAGCAGGAAGTGGGCGTGGGCTACTTCGACGACGTGACCACCGTGATCCAGGGCGGCGCTTCGTCCGTCACCGCGCTGACAGGTTCCACGGAGGAAGCGCAGTTCTACGATGAGAAAAAGCAGGCCGCGTAAGCCTCATTGCCCGAATTGCATGACATGACACGGCCCCGCCTCGGCGGGGCCGTTCATTTTTCGGGTACAGGCGCACACCCCGCTTGCCCGATAATGCCGCCTCTCTGATTTTCTCCCGGATTCCCCGATGAGCACATCCCCTTCCCCGCTGCATGTCGTGATCCTCGCCGCCGGAGCAGGTACGCGGATGCGTTCGGAATTGCCGAAGGTGCTGATGCCGCTGGCGGGCCGTCCGCTGCTGGCGCATGTGATCGTTACCGCGAAGGCACTGAATCCAGCCGCGATCCATGTGGTGTACGGCCACGGCGGCGATGCGGTGCGGGCGACATTCGCGGAAGAAACCGGCATTGCGTGGGTGGAACAGATGCAGCGGCTGGGCACCGGCCATGCGGTGCAGCAGGCGATGCCAGGCATCCCCGACGCTGCGCGGGTGCTGGTGCTGTATGGCGATGTGCCACTGATCCGCGCCTCCACCTTGCACGACGTGATTGAAGCCGATGCAAGGCTCGCGGTGCTGGTTGCCGAACCTGCCGATGCCACCGGCTATGGCCGCATCGTGCTGGATGCCGATGGCCGCGTGGCGGCCATCGTGGAACACAAGGATGCCGGCCCGTCGCAACGTGCCATTCGCGTGATCAACACTGGCATCCTTGCCGCCGATGCCGCATCGCTGCGCGGCTGGCTGGCGAACCTGCGCTGCGAGAACAGCCAGCGCGAGTATTACCTGACCGATGTGTTCTCCCAGGCCGCACGCGAAGGCTCGCCCGCTGCGGCGGTGCGCTGCGCCGATGCCCTCGAAGTGGAAGGCGCGAATGATGCGTGGCAACTGGCGCAACTGGAACGCGCCTTCCAGCGCCGCGCGGTGATGGCGCTGTGCGCACAGGGCGTGCGCGTGGCCGATCCGGCACGCGTGGACGTGCGTGGCGAGGTGATCGCCGGGCGCGATGTGGAACTGGATCTGGATGTGATCCTGGAAGGCCGCGTCGTGCTGGGTGACGGCGTGCGCATCGGCCCGTTCACCCGCTTGCGCGATGTGGAATTGGCCGCAGGCACCCTCATCCGCGCGCACTGCGATCTGGAAAGCGCGGTGACGCAGGGCGCGTGTTTCATCGGCCCCTATGCACGGCTGCGGCCCGGCACGGTACTGGCCGATGGCGTGCACATCGGCAACTTCGTGGAAACCAAGAACGCCGTTCTGGCCGAAGGCAGCAAGGCCAATCACCTCACCTATCTGGGCGATGCGCGCATCGGCGCAGGCGTGAACGTCGGTGCGGGCACCATCACCTGCAATTACGACGGTGCGAACAAATTCGTCACGCAGATCGAAGATGGTGCCTTCATCGGTTCCAACAGCTCACTCGTCGCGCCGGTGACGGTAGGCAAGAACGCCACCATCGCCGCAGGTTCGGTGGTGACGCACGATGCCCCGGCAGAGAAACTCACCCTGGCGCGGGTGCGGCAGCAGACGATGGAAGGCTGGCAACGGCCCGTGAAGCACCCCAAACCACCGACCTGATTCACACAATTCATCCCTCCGCATTGCGATGCACCAAAACGGCTGCGCATAATCCCCCTCATCGTCGGCAACGGCACCCGCAACACGTCCCAACCGCATGTCCGATTCCGCCCCCCGCATCGAATCCATCGAACTGGACGCTGGCCGCGTCGTCATCGACTTCCACCAGCCCGCCGATGCGCTCTATCGCATCGAATCGGGCACGGTGCGCATCGAACAGGCCGGATTGATGCACGCCAACACTGCCGGGCCGGGTGATTTCTTCGGCGAATCGGCCCTGGTGCCCGGCAGCCTGCCCAACGTGCGCGCCGTCGCGGTGACGGCGGTGAAGCTGGCGAAGATTCCCCGCATGAATCTGGAAAAGGTGCTGGCTTCCGAGCCGCCACTGGCAGCCACGCTGGCACACAACCTGGCCGGGTATCTGGTTTCGCTGCGACACGCCGTGGGTACCGCCTCGCGCATCTCGCACGATGCTTCCAACACGCTGCCATCGATGCGTCTGTCGCAGGAAATCCAGCCCGTGCTGCGCAATCTGGCGGAAACCACCGGCAGCCGCTATCAGCTTCGCCACGCCAACCTCGACATCCCGTTGCCGCTGGAACGCGGCAACCTGCTGATCGGTCGCCCCGACCCGACCACCGGCGCAGCACCGGATATCGATCTTTCCCCGCTGGACATGGCACGCGGCCTGAGCCGCCGCCACGCAAGGCTGTGGCATGACAGCTCGGGCGTCTCGTTGCGCGAAGAACCGCGCGTGGCCAACGGCACCTGGGTCAACAACCGTCGCTTGAATCCGGGCGAAAGCGTGACACTGCAACCGGGCGACCGGCTGCGCTTCGGCGCGATCGAGCTGGTGTTCGATTGCGGCTGATGGTGATCGGTCGCCGCGTGCGCCGATCCCGTATGCGTATGATGCGGAATCCTCCGCCAACCCCGAGCCTTGCGACATGGATACGACGCCACCAAACGACCCGGCACCGCGCTGGCGCGGCAGCGACGGTACACGGCTGGAAGCCTTCGTCGATGCCGCTTTCGCTTTCGCGGTCACACTGCTGGTGATCTCGGTGGAGCGCATCCCGGACAGCGTGCAGGCGCTGCTGCTGGCGCTCAAGAGCATCCCGGCCTTCGCCGCCAGCTTCGCGTTGGTGGTGGTGTTCTGGTACGCCCATGTGCGCTGGAGCCGACGCTATCGTCTGGACACCGTTCCCGCCACCTTGCTGACCTTGCTGCTGGTGTTCATGGTGCTGGTGTACGTGTACCCGCTGCGGCTGTTGATGGGCACGTTCTTCGCGTGGATCAGCGGCAACTGGCTGCCGATGCCGTTGAACGACGTCACCGGGCCGCGCTCGATGGCCCATGTGTTCATGATCTACGGCTTCGCGTTCGCCTCGATGTCGGCCTGCATCGGCGGCCTGTACGCACTGTCGTGGCGCGCCCGCTCCCAACTGGGGCTGAATCGCGAAGCGGCCGCCGATACCGCCGGGGAAGCGACCGCATACGCCGGATTCGTACTGACGGGCCTTGCCTCGGTGCTGATCGCCGCGCTGCTGTCCGACGGCGCGCGTTCCTGGCAGGTGGCGATGGCAGGCTCCGTGTATTTCCTGCTTTCCTTCACCGGGCTGATGTATGCGCTGGGGCGGCGCTGGGGATTGCGGGCGCAGTAGGCCGGACATCGTTCACGCCGTCTGCGCCTTCCGCAAACGCTCCACCACCGCTGCTTCCAACCCGCCGCCACGCTCGCGCAGCCTTGCGAGTTCTTCGCGGTTCCAATCCGCCGCGATGCGGCCATCGAGCAGCAGCACGGCGCGGCCGAGGAAGCGTTCGGCCACTTCCAACCCATGCGTGGCGAGCAACACACTGGCACCTGCATCGGCGCGATGACGCAGTTCTTCCTTCAACGCGAAGGCGGAGAGCGGGTCCAGACCGTTGAGCACTTCATCCAGCAGCAACAACGGCGGCTCACCCATCAGCGCCAGCACGATGGCCAGTTTCTGGCGCGTTCCCAGCGAGTAGTCCGCCGTTTCCCGTTCCAGCCACGGGCCAAGGCCCAGGCGCTGCGCCAGTTCGATGGAACGTGCCACGGCATCGCCATCCAATTGCCGCGTGCGGGCGATGAGTTCGATGCACTGGCGTCCGCGCAGCGTGCCGGGCAGTCGTTCGGGTTCCATCGCGTAGCCGAACACCTGCCGGGCCGCCATCGGTTCACGGCGTGGATCGAACCCTTCGATGCGCAATTCGCCCGCGCTATCCAGAAGCCCTGCGCAAGCGCGCATCAGGCTGCTCTTGCCCGAACCGTTCGGGCCGATCAGGCCGGTGAGTTCGCCCGGATGAAGTTCCAGATCGATGCCGCGCAGGATGTCGCGCTCGCCGAAGGAAAGGCGCAGGCCGGAAAGACGCAATCGCGCAGTCATCGTTTGGGTTCCATGGATCGGCGCAATAGCCAGATCGTTTGAATCAGCCAGAAGATCGGTGCTGCGGGCGGCAGGGTTTGCAGGATGCAAAGCAGCAGCACCAGATGCAGTGTGGTCGTGAGCGGGATGCGCGAAGGTCGGGCGCGTTCGGCAAGGTTCACCAGCAAATGCAGCACGCCGCAAGCGAACAGCAACGCGGTGAATGTCATTGCAGACAGTGACCGCATTCCAGGCACGAACAGCAACCCGCCCGCCGCGGTGCTGGCAACGACGAGCAGCACCAACGGCAAAGGCACGCCATCGCGCATCAAATCGCGCCAGTGCATCGGCTGCGTACCGAGCCATCGTTGCGCGGCAGGAAACACCGCCAGCATTCGTTGCCATGCCGTTGCCGCAACGACCATCGTCAAGGCCACGATGAGGCTGGCAGCAACCACCAGCATGCCTGCTCCCATCGGAATCAGCAGCAACACGAACAACCCCGGTGCCAAATTGCGCCCATGCAGCGCCAGCGACGCTTCGATCTTCTGCCAGCGCCACAGGCTGCCCGCACCGGCATCCACCAGACGCGAACGCAGCATGGGTTTGCTTCCGGCCTTTCCCATGCCACGCGCCGATGCCCTAGCTTCCAGCACTGCGGCCAGCATTGCCGCCGCAAGGCTCACCAACATCACCGCAAGCCACGCCGCCGAAGGCAACCGCAACCACTCCAGCAACACGGCAGCGCTCAAACACTGCACCACGCAGCCAACAACCGACGCACGAAACCGTCGCCATGCGAACACGCGTTCGGCCACCGGCTGCGCGTGCAGCCAGCCATGCACGGCAACTTCGCGCAGCACGCCCAAGCGTCGCGATTGCGCCATCGTCATCACGGCCAGCAGCATCGCCAACGTGGCCGCAGGCCAGCGCAACACTGCCGCACCAAGGGCCTCGGCCATCTCCTTGCGTTGCCATGCAGAAGCGGCAAGCCACGCCAGCAACGCCGCCAGCGCCAACCAGATGCCTGCATGAAACGCGCTTTCGCCCGGTGTATCCCGCCAGCGTGCGAAGCGGTTGCGCCATTCCAACCGGAATTGCGCGCGCCAAGGGTCGAAAGATGAGGAAACCATGGGCGCAATCGACAAAAGCTCCCGGCGATGGTTCCCGCACCCACCATGACGCAACCGCAAAAAGTCGAACGGGGTGCGCTGCTAGAATCCTCTGCTCCCAGAATCCAAAAATTGTCGCTTTCCGTTCGGAGACCCCATGAACGCGCTGATGCAAGACGTACTGAACCAGGACATCGATCCCACCGAATCGCGCGAATGGATGGATGCGATGCGCGCGGTATTGCGCAGTGATGGCCCCGAACGCGGCCACTTCCTACTGGAACAGATGGCATCGCTCGCCCGTCGCGCCGGTGCGCAACTGCCGTTCTCCCCGACCACGGATTACATCAACACCATTCCGCCGTGGCGCGAAGCCAAAAGCCCCGGTGACAACGCGCTGGAATGGCGCATCCGTTCCATCCTGCGCTGGAACGCGATGGCCATGGTGGTGCGCGCCAACCGCAAGCCAGGCGATCTGGGCGGCCACATCGCGTCGTTCGCATCCTCGGCCACGCTCTACGACGTGGGTTTCAACCATTTCTGGCGCGCCCCGCATGGCGACCACCCCGGCGACATCCTCTGCGTGCAGGGCCATTCCAGCCCCGGCATCTACGCCCGCGCCTTCCTCGAAGGCCGCCTCACCGAAGCGCAGATCGACAACTTCCGCATGGAAGTGGATGGCAAGGGCATTTCCTCCTATCCACACCCGTGGCTGATGCCCGATTTCTGGCAGGTACCCACCGTTTCGATGGGCCTGGGGCCGATTTCCGCGATCTACCAAGCGCGCAACAGCAAGTATCTGGAACATCGCGGCCTGCTGAAAGCCAGCGACCGCAAGATCTGGTGCTTCATGGGCGATGGCGAGTGTGATGAGCCCGAATCCCTCGGCGCGATCTCGCTGGCCGGGCGCGAGAACCTGGACAACCTGATCTTCGTGGTGAACTGCAACCTGCAACGCCTCGATGGCCCGGTGCGCGGCAACGGCAAGATCATCCAGGAACTGGAAGGCGTGTTCCGCGGTGCAGGCTGGAATGTCATCAAGGTGGTCTGGGGCAGCTATTGGGATCCGCTGCTGGCGCGCGACACCCAAGGCGCGCTGCGCCGGGTGATGATGGAAACCGTCGATGGCGAATACCAGAACTGCAAAGCCTTCGGTGGCGCGTACACGCGCAAGAACTTCTTCGGCAAGACACCGGAAACGGCGGAAATGGTGGCGAACCTTTCCGACGAGGACATCTGGCGCCTGAACCGTGGTGGCCACGATCCGCACAAGGTGTATGCGGCCTATCACGCCGCAGTGAACACGAAGAACATGCCGACCGTGATCCTCGCCAAGACGGTGAAGGGCTACGGCATGGGCGCGGCGGGCGAATCGCTGAACCCCACGCACCAGACCAAGAAGCTGGACAACGACGCGGTGCGCGCCTTCCGCGACCGCTTCAACATTCCCGTCACCGATGCGCAACTGGCCGACGGCAAAGTGCCGTTCTACCACCCCGGCGAGGATTCGCCGGAAATCCAGTACATCAAGGCCCGTCGTACCGCACTCGGCGGCTACCTGCCGCAACGCCGCCGCCGCGCCACGCAATCCTTCGCGGTGCCGGAACTGACCACGTTCGACCGTCTGCTCAAGAGCACCGGCGAGCGCGAGATCAGCACCACGATGGCCTTCGTGCAGGCACTCAACATCATCCTGCGCGACAAGCAGATCGGCCCGCGCGTGGTGCCCATCGTCGCGGACGAGGCCCGCACGTTCGGCATGGAAGGCTTGTTCCGCCAGATCGGCATCTACGCCTCCTCCGGGCAGAAGTACAAGCCGGTCGATGCGGATCAACTGATGTACTACCGCGAAGATCAGGCCGGGCAAGTGCTGGAAGAAGGCATCACCGAAGCCGGTGCGTTCGCCTCGTGGATGGCCTGCGCGACCAGCTACAGCAACAACGATCTGCCGCTGCTGCCGTTCTACATCTACTACTCCATGTTCGGCTTCCAGCGCATCGGCGATGCCGCGTGGCAGGCGGCGGACATGCGCGCGCGCGGCTTCCTGCTCGGTGCCACCGCGGGCCGCACCACGCTCAACGGCGAAGGCTTGCAGCACGAGGATGGCCATTCGCACCTGCTGGCCGGTGCGATTCCCAACTGCCGCGCCTACGATCCCAGCTTCGGTTTCGAAGTGGCCGTGATCCTGCAATACGGCATGAAGCGGATGCTCACCGAACAGATCGACGAGTACTACTACATCACCCTGATGAACGAGAACTACGCCCATCCGGACATGCCGGAAGGTTCGGCGGAAGGCATCGTGAAGGGGATGTATCTGTTGCGCGATGGCGGCAAGCCGAAGAAGGGCGAACTGCGCGTGCAACTGCTCGGTTCGGGCACCATCCTGCGCGAAGTGATCGCCGCGGCGGAACTGCTGGAAAAGGAGTTCGGCGTCGCCGCCGACATCTGGAGCTGCCCCAGCTTCACTGAACTGCGTCGCGACGGCTTCGAAGCCGAGCGCTGGAATCGCCTGCACCCGGAAGCCAAGGCCCAGAAGAAGCCTTACGTCACGCAACTGCTCGAAGGCCGCGCCGGCCCTGCGATCGCCGCCACCGACTACGTGCGCACCTTCGCCGATCAGATCCGCGCCTTCGTTCCGCAGCGTTACACCGTGCTCGGCACCGATGGCTTCGGCCGCTCCGATACCCGCGCCAACCTGCGCCGCTTCTTCGAAGTGGATCGCTACCACATCGCCCAAGCCGCGATTTCCGCACTCGCCGCCGAAGGCAAGATGAATGCGAAGGATGTGGCACGGGCGATCAAGACCTTCGGCATCGATCCGGAAAAGGTGGATCCGGCATTGACGTGATCGAAAGCTTGCGTCCGCGCTGACCACGGCCTGACGTTGCGCTGTGGTCGTGGCCTGGAAATGACGAGGCCCGAGTCATGGACTTGGGCCTCGCCTTTTTCCGGCGATGCGTGCAGCGCGACTTACTGCGCCTTGGTCGGTGCGGAAACTTCGATCGTTTCGCGGTTCTTCTCCACCGTCGCAAGGCCGATGCCCTTGACGCTGGCCAGTTGATCCGCGCTCTTGAACGGCCCATTGGCCTTGCGGTACTCCACGATGGCCACAGCCTTGGCCGGGCCGATGCCGTTCAGGCCAGCGGCCAGCGTGGTCGCATCGGCAGTGTTGATGTTGACCTTGCCCGCGGCAAAGGCGCTGGCGCAGAAGGCGAGGGAGAGCAGCATGGTGCGCAGGACGAAGATGATCTTGTGCATGGCGGTATTCCTTTGAGTGAGCGATGAGCGATGGTTGATGAGTGTTTCCCGGTTCGGCATCACCGCCGCCGGTGAAACACAGTCTCCGGATCGCGCCCCATCTCCGGCATCGGCGAATGCCACAACATCGGGTAGGAAAATTCCCAGCGCCCCCATGCGACACTCCGCGCCCCGTCCATCGCAACCACGCCATGCACCCGCTCCGCCGCCTGTTCGGCTACGCCCGCCCCTACCGCCGCGATGCGCTGCTGGCCAGCGCCTATTCCGTGCTCAACAAGCTGTTCGACGTGCTGCCCGAGGCGTTGATCGGCGTGGCGGTGGATATCGTGGTGAACCAGCGCGATTCCTTCATGGCGCGGCTGGGCGTAGCCGATCCGTGGCATCAGTTGCTGTGGCTCACCGCGATCACGATCGGCGTGTGGCTGTGCGAATCGCTGTTCGAGTACCTCTACGCGGTGAAGTGGCGCAGGCTGGCGCAGGATCTGCAACACGAACTGCGGCTGGCGGCGTATTCGCACGTGCAGGCGCTGCCGCCGGATTTCGTCAGCACCGCGCGCAGCGGGCGGTTGATGGCGGTGTTGAACGAGGATGTGCACCAGGTCGAGCGCTTCCTCAACACCGGCGCGAACGATCTCATCCAGGTGTTCGTCTCCTCGCTGCTGGTGGGCGGCGTGTTCTTCGTGCTCACCGCCGATCTGGCGGCGCTGGCCTTCCTGCCGATCCCGCTGATCCTCGTCGGCGCGTTCTGGTTCCAGAAGAAACTTGCGCCGCGCTATGCCGCCGCACGCGAGGCGGCGGCCACGGTGTCCGACCGGCTCAACAACAACCTCTCCGGCATCGCCACGGTGCAGGCCTACACCGCCGAAGCCTTCGAGGCCGAACACGTGCGCGCCGCGTCCGATGGCTATCGCGCACGCAACGCCGAAGCCATCCGCTTCGCGGCCGCGATCACGCCGACGATCCGCATGGCCGTGCTGGCCGGTTTCATCGCCACGCTCGCCTATGGCGGCTGGAAGGCGTTGCACGGGGAGATCGGTGTGGGCACCTATTCGGCCCTCGTATTCCTGACGCAACGCCTGTTGTGGCCGCTGACGCGGCTGGCCGACATGACCGATCTCTACCAGCGCGCGATGGCCTCGGTGAACCGCGTGATGGACTTGATCGAAACGCCGTTGCCGCCGCGCCCGCAGGGCCGTTTGCCCGAACCTGTGCGCGGCGAAGTGGCGTTCGCACAGGTGCGCGTGGCCTACGAGGATCGGGACGTGGTGCACGGCGTGGATTTGCACGTGCCCGCCGGCCACACCGTGGCGCTGGTCGGCGGCACCGGCGGCGGCAAGAGCTCGCTGCTGAAACTGCTGATGGGCTTCGTGCCGCCTGCCGGTGGCGCGGTGCGCGTGGACGGCGTGGATATCGCCACGCTCGATCCGGCGAATCTTCGCCATCACATCGGTTACGTATCGCAGGAACCCTTCCTCACCGACGGCACGCTGGCGGACAACATCGCTTACGGCGATCCGTCGCCGGACTTGGCGAAGATCGAAGCCGCCGCCCGCGCCGCGCAGGCACACGATTTCATTGCTGCATTGCCGGAAAACTATTCCAGCGCCGCAGGCGAACGCGGCAGTCGGCTTTCCGGTGGCCAACGCCAACGCATCGCCATCGCCCGCGCGCTGTACCGCGACCCGGCCATCCTCGTATTGGACGAAGCCACGTCCGCCGTGGACAACGAAACCGAAGCCGCGATCCAGGCTGCGCTGCGCATCGCGGCGCGCGGGCGCACTACGTTGGTGGTCGCACACCGGCTTTCGACCGTGCGCCATGCCGATGCGATCCATGTGCTGGAGGCAGGGCGCATCATCGAATCCGGCAGTCACGAGGCGTTGTTGGCGAGCAATGGCGCGTATGCGGCGTTGTGGCGATTGCAGACCGGCGAAACGCCTTGACCTGTTAACGCTCGCCCCTGCGCCGACGTCATGCTGGATGGGCCTTGGGCGGAGATCGGATGGACGCAGCGGAACCCCTGTCGAGTTGGGTAGGCGCAGCGCGCGCGGGCAGCCGCGATGCGCTGGATCGGCTGTACCGCCGTTTCGCGCCAGTGGTGCATGGCCTGCTGCTGGCGCGGGTATCGCGCGCCGATGCGGACGACCTGACCCAGGACGTGTTCGAAACCGCCTTCACGCGCCTGCCCGAACTGCGCGAGGACGCGGCGTTTCCCGGCTGGATCATCGCCATCGCGCGCCGCGCTGCCGCCGATGCGCAGCGCAGGTTCAAGCCGCTGCACGACACCGAACCGGACACCCTCACCGCGCCCGGCAACCTTGAAGACCGGATCGAAGCCGAACGCGCCCTGCAGGCGATCCGTGCACTGCCGGAGGCTTACCGCGACACCTTGCTATTGCGGCTGGTGGAAGGCCTGGATGGCCCGGAAATCGCCGCACGCACCGGCCTCACCGCCGGCAGCGTGCGGGTCAATCTGCACCGTGGCATGGCGCTGCTGCGCACCGCGCTGGCCGAACACGCACGAGGAACCAGGACATGACACCCATTCACCCCGAAGATGACGCGCACGAAGATTTCCTGTGGAACCATCGTGGCCCGGTCGATGAAGACATCGCCCGGCTCGAACGGCTGCTGGCGCCACAGGCGTGGCGCGAACGGCCCTGGACACCGCGCAAGGTTGTTCCGATGGCCAGGCCACCTCGCCGCTGGCGCACCCTTGCGGCCATCGCCGCCACGCTGGCGCTGATCGCATTCGGGCTGCACGCCGGTTTCCGCTACCGCCTGCAATGGCCGGATGCGCAGCCCTGGCAGATCACGGCAATTGAAGGCGGCGTGCGGATCGATGGCCGCGCTGTCGACGCGAACGCACAACTCGCGCAAGATGCCGTGCTCGAAACCGGCCCCGACGGCACCGCACGGCTGCGCGTGGCACGCATCGGGGACATCGTGATCGGCGAAGATTCGCGCTTCTCGCTGCGCCAGACCGGCGGCGGCAAGCATCGCACCGTGCTGGAACATGGCCGCCTGTGGGCAAAGCTCTGGGCACCGCCGGGCGCATTCGGCGTGGCGACACCCGCAGGCGACGTATTCGATCTGGGCTGCGAGTTCGTGCTCGATGCGCGCCAGGATGGCAGCGGCGCGCTCACGGTGCGCAGTGGCTGGGTGCAGATCGACAGCGCCTTCCGCGAAGTGCTGGTGCCGCAGGGCGCGCGGGTCGAGTTCGGCCGCGGCGGGCGGCCCGGCACGCCTTACGATCTTGGCGCGGATGCTGCCTTCCTCGCGGCGCTGCGAATGATCGATACGCAAGGCGCGGATGACAACGAGGAGGCGATTCGCACCTTGGTGACGACCGCGCGACCGCAGGATGCCATCAGCCTGCTGTTGCTATTGCAGGCCAGGCCGCAACTCACCGATGGCCCGTTGTTCGATCGCCTCAACGAACTGATGCCCGCCACGGCGCACGTCACCCGCGCGGCATGGCGCGAACGCGGTGTGGTGGCGCTTTCACCGTGGTGGGATGCGCTGCCGTATCCGCGCGTGAAGCGCTGGTGGCTGCATTGGCCTGATGCCTTCGGTGCGCGTGAAGATGCTGCAACGCTGCTGCGCGAAGAAACACATTGAGCCACGCAGTTAACACTCGCGCCATTGCAACCCTCCTTGCATCGCGCACGTTCGTGGCGCGGCTGCCCGATCCCGGCGCGGCCCACTCTGGAGGACACACCGATGAAAACCGAAACACGCACTTCCTTTCGGCACGCACTCGCCCTCACCGCACTGCTGTTCGCCGCGCCCGCCTTCGCGGGCCCGCCGTTGCTGTGCCATCCCTTCGATACCGCCGGTGCGCCGTCGCTGGATTGGGGCAACGGCAAAGGCTGGAACCAGCCGCTGCGCGATTACGACCTGGCCGCACTCGGCGAAAATACGCAGGCACTGTTGACGCCACAAACGCCTGTCGTGGCGCGCATGGAAACCCTGCGTCGTGCGGCGATCTACGCCAGCGGCGACGGCACCATCGCGCGCGATCTGGCTGCCCGGCTCGATGCAGCCACACAGGCGGCGCAAGGCGAGGAAGCGAAGGCGCTGGCCCTGTTCGACGCGGGTTACTTCCGCGAAACCTTGCAGGAAATCGTGCGCGTGCAGGCCGACGACCGGCCACCTTTCGACCATGCCGATACGAAAGGTTTGCGCCAACTGCTTGCATCCGGTGACGGCAATGCCCGCATCGAACAGGCATTGGCGCTGCGTCCTGGCGATGCGTCACTTCACTTCGCCGCCGCATTGGTGGCGAAAGCCGACGAGCACAAAGGCGACAGCGAACGCCACACGCGGCTGGCGCGCACGGGGCGTGGGCAGGATGAGCTGCTGGCGCGCAACTTTTCCCTGATCGGGCCTTGATGTTCGTGGGCGCATGAGCCGGTCAAACCATGGCCTGCCATCACTCCCCACTTGACCGCGCACTTATCGCGGCTGAAGCCGCTCCCACGGAAAAGCGATGCTGCTTTGGCGGGAGCGGCCTTGGCCGCGATGGGCCTTGCCCGTGATCCCCAACCCGCTCATTCCGATTCGCGGCTGGAATCCACCGAAGGATCATCGAAACCGAAACTGTGTTCCATGCCGCTGCCAGCATCGTCCATGGAAACGTCGCGCACTTCGGAAACGGCCAGCGCCGCAGCGCGGCCGCGGGAGACGGGGATTTTGGCCACGCCCTCTTCCACCTGCACCTGCAAGGTGGCGCGGCGTTCTTCGGGAATCTTCTGCCAGTGGCAGCCCAGCAGCGCGCCTTCCAGCGCATACAGCATATTGAGGCTGGGCCGGAAACCGGCGCGCTTGCAGCGCAGGAAGGCTTCGACCGAACCGGCGGCAACCAGATCTTCCTGCGAACGGATGCCCACCTGCCGCAGCCAGGCGGCGGATTTCGGCCCGATGTTTTGCAGCTTCACACTCATGCAATCGACTCCAGGTAAATCGTGGCGATGGCTTCCAGCCCGGTTTGATCCTCGTGCGTGAAACGGCCCGGTTCCGGGCTGTCCAGATCGAACACGCCGATGAGTTCATCGCCCCGACAAAGCGGCACCACCAGTTCGGAGCGGGATGCCGCATCGCAGGCGATGTGACCTGCGAAGGCCAATACATCCTCCACCCGTTGTGTGGTGCGCGACGTCGCCGCCGCACCACAGACACCCTTGTCCAGCGCGATCCGCACGCAAGCCGGCTGCCCCTGGAACGGGCCGACCACCAATTCATTGCCGTCGAAGAAATAGAACCCCACCCAGTTCAGCTGCGGCAGCGCGTGATACACCAGCGCGGAAAGATTGGCCGCATTGGCAATGCGGTCGCGCTCACCATGCAGCAATGCCCGCGCCTGTTGCGCAAGCTCTGCATAGGCGGCGGGCTTCTCGGTGGGCAGTGGCGCGACATGGAACATTGCGATGACCGTGAACGAGGGAACTTCGGATTCTAGCGCCGCGCGGGAAAAACAATGCCGCACGTCTCACCCTGTGGAATCCGGCGATCACATCGATCACGTCGCCTTTTGCGCCGCAATCAAGGCCTCATCCCGCGCCTTCGCCGCCAGCCCTGCCGGGCGGTTGAGATGGTGCGCGCAGAACGCCTCGAACGCGGGGCGGCGTTCGAGCATCCCGAACTGCATGTAGAAACTCAGGTATGCGGTCATGAACAGGTCGGCGGCGGTGAAGCGGTCGCCAGCTAGATGGGTTTTGCCGCTGACGGCCTGTTCCAGCACACGCACCACATCGCCTTCCGCACCGTAGCCTGCGCTGGTGGGCGGGGCCAATGCGCCGGCATGCCTGGCGGTCAATACCGCTTCCAGCGGGCCGGCGAGGAACAGTATCCAGCGGTAGTACGGGCCGCGTTCGGGGCTGCCGGGCGGCGGGGCGAGGCGTTTTTCCGGCACGAGGTCGGCCAGGTACAGGCAGATGGCGGCCGATTCGGTGACGACGGTATCGCCGTGCCGCAGGGCGGGCACCTTGCCCATCGGGTTGATGGCCAGGTACTCGGGCGCTTTCATCGTGGTGCCGTAGTCGAGCAGGACTTCCTCGTAGGGCAGGCCGGTTTCTTCCAGCATCCAGCGTGCGATCTGGCCGCGGGACATGGGGTTGGTATAGAAGGTCAGGCTCATGATTCGGGCTCCGGCAAAGGGGGGCCAGTATGCACGCGCCCGGTTGCCTGCGTTCGCACCGCCATACAGGCCGGGATGAGCCGAGCCCGCGCCGCTACACCTTCAAGCGTCCGAACCACCCGCGCTTGATGCCCATTAGCACCTTCAGCGATTCCCCACTCGACACCTGCAAGCGACTGGCAGGCAGGAACTGGTAGATACGCAGGTGCTACGCGTGGACTTTGGCGTAAGCGGCGAAACTGGTTTCGATGCACTCGAGTTCGGCATGGACGGTGGCATTCAGCGCCCCTCATCCATCCCGTTCCAGTCTCAATCCGTGAGATGGACATACGGCAAGATGGCGTTTCCCCTTTTCCAACCTGCGGGGTTTCCATGACGAAGCCAGAAGTGCCTGCCAGTCGCATCGATCCAACCGTGCGGGATCGCACCCGCGCCTGCCTGCTCGCGGGAGCGGCGGGCGATGCGCTCGGCGGCGCGGTCGAATTTCTCGCATTGAGCGATATCCGCAAACGCTTCGGCGCGGGCGGCATCCGCGATTTCGCCCCGGCCTATGGTCGCATCGGCGCGATCACCGACGACACCCAGATGACGCTGTTCACCGCCGAAGGCATGTTGCGCGCGTACTCGCGCTGGCTTGGCAAGGGCATCTGCCACCCGCCGAGCGTCATCGCCAACGCCTATCTGCGCTGGCTGAAAACACAAGATGAGCCACACCCGCTGCACGGCAACAACCCGGACGGATGGCTTATCCGCATACCGGAGCTTCATGCGCTGCGCGCGCCCGGCAACACCTGCCTTTCCACACTACGGGAAATGAAGTCGCTTGGCGAACGCGCGGCGAACAACAGCAAAGGCTGCGGCGGCGTGATGCGGGTGGCGCCCATCGGGTTGTGGTTCGCCGCCGAAAAACAAACCGATCCCACGTGCGAATTGCGCCTGCACGATGCGTTCCGCTGCGGCGTGGACGCCGCCGCGATCACGCACGGCCATCCCAGCGGGCAACTTCCGGCAGGTTTGTTTTCCGCCATGATCGCGCAAACTGTTCACGGCGTCGCGCTGCCCGAAGCCCTCGAACGCGGCAGCGCGATACTGCGAACCCACTCCAATCACGAAGAAACCTTGCGCGCGGTCGAACACGCCCTCGAATTGGCCGCCGCGTTTCCCGAACCTGAAACCATTCCGCCCGAACTTGGCCAGGGCTGGGTTGCCGAAGAAGCGCTTGCCATCGGCCTCTATGCCGCACTCGTCGCACCCAATCTTGAAACCGGCGTGATACTGGCCGTCAACCACGGCGGCGACAGCGATTCCACCGGCTCCATCGCGGGAAACCTGCTCGGCGCGATGCACGGAATGGACGCGATCCCGGCACGCTGGCTGAAATCGCTGGAGTTGCGGCAAATAATTGAACAAGTGGCGGACGATCTGACGATTGCGCCGTTGCTCGATGGCGACGACAGCGATTTGCCCGGCGTCGGCGATTTTTTTGAACGTTATCCGGAGCATTGAAATGACCAGAACAACCGACGAATTCCTCGTGCTTCGTATTGGTGTCGGATACGGGGAGCAACGCACATGAACATGGATACGCTCGATATCGCGGTGTGGGCCGATCTGGCGCGGCGCTTGACCCGCGCCTTGGTGCGCATGAACGAGGACGATTTTCTCGTGATCTTGGTGAAGCGCAGCGGTCGCTTCGTGCAATTCGCGGCGCAGGGCGGGCATGGCCTGCGCGCCGAAGCCACCAGCAATGCTTATCTGCGCGGCGAGGACAGACTCGACCTCACCGCCATCGGCAAACTGAAGGCACTGGGATGGTTGCCGCCCACGAACGGCCCGGCACAATCCACACCGGAGAACGATCCGGAGGGTTCGCCCAATTATTTCCGCGATTTCCAGCCAAACGCCAATCTGGATCAAGTGGCGGAAATGGCGGTTCGCACCTTGCGCGAAGTCTTCGATGTACCAAGCCCGATCTTCCTCGAATACGACGCTTTCGATGAGGCAGGCAATGAAACGATCTGCGCTGAATTGAACCTGCGGCGCGCCAGTCGCAATCCGCAAGCCGTGATGGCGGAACTGGCAGACATGCTGTTGCAGGGCATGCGCGTCATCACCGGACTGAGCGATCTGGACTTCGACGACGACGGCACTATCGGCGTCACGCATGGAAAGACCGCGATTTCCATTCGACTGACGGATTCGCCCGCAACCATCGAATTCCGCGCGTTACTCATTCGCGAAGTCGAAGATTCCCGCGAGGTATTGGCCTTCCTCAACGATCTCAACAAACGATACGGCATGATTCGCTTCTACCTGCACCGCGACGGCATCGTCGCCGCCTGCGACATCCCCGCCGCCCCGTTCATCGCCGAGCATGTGGTTCAGACGATGCAGAACTTCGTGCATGTGACGGACGGGATTGGCGAGTTTCTGGAATCCTTGCGGGCGCATGGTGTGGCGGTTGGAACTGAGTTAGCATCCGGCAGGAAGCATTGAACTTGACGGAAGGCTAGAATCGCCGAACCAGCAACTGCGCCACTGCTGTCAGCGACAATTCAGTGTATTGACGACGATTTTCCCAGACTTCCCTACAGGGCGGTTCCTCACTACCACCTGCGGAAACCGGCTGAAACCCCGATCCGCCGACTACGATTCTCGTACACAATATTGCAGCGACACTACTACGATGCGGATGTCGTGGATGCGCGAGACTGCGATGTTATAGCCAACAATTGGCGCGCCAATCAGGAAGCGAAACGTCTCAATCCTCCGCCCTACACCTTCAACCGCCCGAACCATCCGCGTTTAATGCCCGTCAATACCTTCAACGATTCCCCGCGCGAGATGGGGAGGCGGCTGGCGGGCAGGAACAGCAGGTCGCGCCACCATGCCAGTGCGTCGGAGTCGGATTGAAACAGCGGCGTCAGCCAGCGGCTGAGGAACTGGTAGATGCGCAGGTGCTGCGCGCGGATTTTCGCGTAGGCGGCGAAGGCGGTTTCGATGTGTTGGTGCTCGACCAAGGCGTGCGCCAGTGCCTGTGCATCGAGCAGCGCCATGTTCGCACCCTGTCCAAGCTGCGGACTCATGCCATGGGCCACGTCGCCGATCAGTACCACGCGGCCTTGGTACGGTTTGGAAACCGATACATCGCGGTACGTCGCGCGTCGCCACGCAGAAAGGTCTTGCATGTTGTCGAGCAGTGCCGCTGCATCCGGCCACAGCGCCGCAAAGCGTTCGCGCAAGGGTTCGATGCCTGCGGCGAGGGTGGCTTCCTGCTCGGCAGCGCGCACGCTCCAATAAATGCTCGCGCGGCGCGCGGAATCCCCGGGCAGGGAACCGACCGGCAACACGCCAATCATTTCCCGCGCGCGGCGGTAGCGTTGTTCCAGATCGCAGCCGAAGCGACCGTGCACATCGTCGGCGAGGCACCAGATCGCACCCCACGGATACACGCGCTCTCGCCGCACGGCATCGCCGAGGATGGCGCGCAACGGCGAATGCGCACCGGCGGCCAGCACGATGAGATCGAACGGGCCGTGCACCTGCCCGTGTTCGTCGCGCAGGGTTCCAGCTTGTGCATCGATGGCGGCAATGCGCGCATCGGTTCGCACATTGTGTGCGGAAGCATCCGCGCTGCGCAGCAGTTCAAACAGCGCACCACGTTGCATTCCCAGGCCATGCCAATCACTCGCAAGTTCGGCATAGCGCATGTCCATGATGCGCTTGCCGTGTTCGTTTTCCCCATACAGCCGCGCGATGCGCGCGCCGCAGGTACGGGCGGCTTCTCCCAGACCCAGATCATCGAGCACGGCCAAGCCGGTAGGTTGCAGCAGGAATCCGGCGCCGACCGGTTCCAGCCGTGATGCCTGCTCGAAATGTTCGATGAGGTGTCCGGCGCGTTGCAGGTACAACCGCGCAGCCTGCCCGGCGGTGCCATAGCCGACGATGGCGATGGCCAGACGTTGGCTCATTCCAGCGGCAGCGTGCGCGCCGCGCTCAGTTGTTCGCGGCTCACGGCGGCGGCCTGATTGCCGAAGCTGCCGCGAATGTGGTTCAGCAACAGCGCGATGTCCGCATCGGAAATCCGATCCACGAACGGCGGCATGGAATGCGGTGCAGGTTCGGCGCGCGTGGCAGGCGCGGCGGCACCGTAGAGCACCACGCGGATCGGGTTCACGGGATCTTCCGCCGTCACCTGCGGATTGCCCGCCAGCGGCGGAGCGCGCTCGCCACCTTCGCCCTTGCTGCCGTGGCAATCGGCGCAGTGGCGTTCGTACAGCGCGATGGAAGCCGGGCCGACACTCGCACTGGCCTGCGGCTGGCGAACCGGCACGCGATGGATGCGCGCGGGCGGCAGCGATTGCAGGTACGCCGCCATCGCTTGCGCATCGGCAGGTTCCAGATATTGCAGGCTGGAAGCGATCACTTCGGCCATCGGGCCGTAGGCACTGCCGTGCTTCCCGGTGCCTGCGCGCAGGTAGTACGCCAGTTCGTCCTGGCTCCAGCGCGAAAGTGCGTCCTGATCCAGCGGCGGCGCGCGCCAGCCAAGGCCGGGAATCGTGCCGCCTGCATTGCGGCGATCGGAAGGCAACGAACCGAACTCCGCGCGTTCGCCGTGGCACATGTCGCAGTGGCCCAGGCCTTCCACCAGATACCGGCCACGGTTCCATTGCGCACTGCGCGAAACATCTTCGACCAACGGCTGCGGGCGATGGAACAGCATCCGCCAGCCCAGCACCATCGCGCGCGAACTTGCGGGGAACGCCAGCGTGTTCGCGGGTGTGGCCTGCGCAATGGCAGGGCGCGAACGCAACCACGCGAAGATCGCATCCACGTCCGCATCGGTGAGGTGCTGGAAGTTCTGGAACGGGAACACCGGATACAGCAGGCCGTGGCGGCTGACACCGTGGCGCATTGCGTGGCCGAACTCCTGCACCGACCATTCGCCGATGCCGGTGGCCGCATCGGGCGTGAGATTGGTGGAATGAATCGTGCCGTAGTCCGTGGAGAACGCGCGCCCGCCCGCCAGTTCCGCACCGCCGCGCGTGGTGTGGCAGGTGGTGCAGTTGCCCAACCGCGCCAGATATTCACCGCGCTGCAACGTGGCCGCATCGCTGGCGATGGAAGTTTCTCCATCACGCGGTGCGGAAAGCACGCCGATGCCGCCTTGCGCGTTCACCAGTACCCAACCGATGACGAACAGCGGCAGCAACGGCACCAGCGCGAACAGCGCCATGGGCGAAACACGACGGCGCGGCGCGTTCATGGCGATGCCTGCGGTGCTGCATCGAACTGCCCGATGCCACCACATGCCAGCGGCGGTTCACGACTGCCTTCCGGCGCAGGCCGATCTTCAGGCGTGGCGGGCAATGCGGAAAGATACGTCGCCACCAGACGGATATCGCCCGGTTGCAGCTTGCTCACGATCTGCGCCATGCAATCAGGCGCAAGCGAATGGCGCGCACCGGTAAGCCAGCCACCGAGTTGGGCGATGAGGTAATCCATGGGCAACCCCGCGAGCGCCGGAATGCCCGGTTCCAGGCCTTCCAGTTTTTCCCCATGGCAGGCGGCGCACGGCGGCAATCCCGCTTGCGCATCGCCTTCGCGCACCAAGGTGTTCGCACGCGCCGCGCCTTGCGCATCGAGTTTTCCGGCGGCTTGCGAATGCAGTTCCGGAATCGGCTGGGCTGCGTAGAACAAAGCGATCCGCGAAAGCCATGCATCGTTCCAGTTGCGCATCAGATAAACCATCTGCGGGTAATGCCGACGCCCATCGCGGAAGCCTTGCATCTGCGCAAACAGATACCCCGCCGGTTTGCCCGCCAGATGCGGGAAATACTCCGCACCCGGCGCGCCTTCCCCGCGCGACCCATGACAGGCGGCGCAGGCGGCCAGGCGTTGCACCATGCCTTGTTCATCGGGCCACGGGGTTTGAGCTCCCTGTGCGGATGCGTGCAAAGGAAACAGCGCGATGGCGAGCAGCAATGCGGCGGACGGGCGGAGTAAGGAAATCATCCGATCAGTTTATTTGCTTTCCGGAAAACTCAAGATGTTTCGGTTGCACGCGCCCGCATTGCCTTTTCTTGTGTCCAAGTGTGAAGCGACCGAAAGCTCCCGAAGAGCCCATCCCATGGTTTCCGCAACAACACGCCCAAGGGAGTAACGTAACGCCATCTGCAATGCCCCGAAACAACCATGCTCCACTCCACCAAACTCATCGCAACCCTGCTGTTTGCGTTGCTGCCGACAGTCCCCACACACGCGGCAGACGTGAGCCAAGTGCCTGCATGGGCGTGCAATCAGGCGTTGCCGCCGCCACCGGAAGAATTTGCCTGCCTGCGCGCCGGAGTGCGTTGCACCGAGCCTTCGCGACCGCTGTTCCGGCAGGAGCCTTCGCGTGGGTCAGGCGGTGCGTTTCCCGGTGCGGTGGCGCGTACCGTGCTGGTGGGTTCGCCGCCGGTATTGCGCACGTATTTCGCCTACGTTCCGGAAACCCATTCCCCCACGAAAGCACTGCCGGTGTTGCTGGTGCTGCACGGTGCAGGCGGGGCGGGCACTGCAACCAGCAATGCCCGGTTGCTGCGCGATGCCTGGAAGGACGTGGCTGAGGCGCGTGAGTTCATCGTGGTCGCGCCGATTTCCACCGGCAGCGGCGGCGGTTGGTTGCCGGACCGCGATTACTACACGATGGCTGCCGTACTGGAAGACCTGGCCGCGCACTACAACATCGACCGCTCGCGCATCCACGGCTGGGGCTTTTCGGCGGGCGGGCATGTGCTGCACGACATCGCGTTGAACCAGCATCTTCCAAACCTGGGCAGCGACACCTTCGCCGCCTATGCCGTGGCCGCCGGTGTGCTGGAAGCCTATGCCTGCAACTCGGTAACCAGTTGCAATGCGCTGCTGGATGCGGCTCCACGCAAGATTCCGGTAACGCTGCGCGTGGGCGTGACTGATCCGTACTTCCATACCATGCAATCCAACTACAACCGATTCGCCGCGCGCGGCTGGGTGGCGGGCGAATCGGTGGAATGGGCCGCGCTCAACGGCGGACATGAAATCTTCCTTGCCGATTTCAACGCCACCTGGGATTTCCTGTGTCCGTTCCAGCATCTTCACACGCCCGCGCGACCGCCCCGGCGGCGTGCAGACAAATCTTCTCTTGATCGGTGAAAATACGCGCATGTCGTCCTCCTTCTTCCGTTCCTTTCCGGCCTGCCTCCTGCTGGTGCTGCTCGCCGCCTGCTCCGGCGGCGGTTCCCGCAACGATCTGCGCGACCACGCACTTTACGTTTATGGCGGGGCGATCCGCTGGGGCCAGATCGACGATGCGCTTACCCTGGTCGATCCGGCGTATCTGGAAAAACATCCCTTCACCGCGCTGGATCGCGCCCGCTTCGAGCAGGTGCGCATCACCGGCTACGACGTGAAAGGCAGCGAGCAGTTCGACGAGAACCGCATCGGCCAGATCGTGGAGATTCGACTGGTGAACGAACATACGCAGGCCGAGCGCGTCGTCACCGATCGCCAGATATGGCAATGGGACGAAGCCCGCAAAACCTGGTGGTTGACCACGGGTTTGCCCGACATCACGACATCGCGCTGAGGAATCGCGGCTCGCACGCTGCGGCCACTTGCCATCAATGAACACCCGGCTTTTCCTTTCGCCCGCAGCCTGGAAGCCGTTCGAGCCCAAGCTCGTCACCGTGCTGCGGCAGGGTTACAGGCTCTCCGACCTGCGCGCCGATATCGTCGCCGGCTTCACCGTGGCGGTCGTGGCGCTGCCATTGGCGATGGCATTGGCCATCGCCTCGGGCACGACGCCGGACAAGGGGTTGCACACTGCCATCGTCGCAGGCTTCCTGATTTCCGTGCTCGGTGGCTCCAAGGTGCAGATCGGCGGGCCGACCGCCGCCTTCATCCCGGTGGTGTTCAACGTCATCGAAAAGTTCGGCTACGGTGGCCTGATCCTGTGCACGTTGCTGGCCGGATTGATGTTGATTGCCGCAGGTCTCCTGCGGCTGGGCAACCTGATGAAGTTCATGCCGCAACCGGTGATCACCGGCTTCACGGCAGGCATCGCGGTGACAATCTTCTCCAGCCAGGTGAAGGATGCACTCGGCCTTTCCATCGCACAGGTGCCGGGCGAATTCCTGGAGCGCTGGCACAGCTATTTCCAGCACGTGGATACGATCAACTGGGCCGCTGCCGCACTGACGCTGGGTTGCCTGTTGCTGATCCTCGCGGTGAAGCGCTGGCGGCCGACATGGCCGATGTTGCTGATGGCCGTGGTGGCCGGTTCCCTGGCCGCACTCGCCTTGCCGGTTGCCACCATCGGCTCGGTCTTCGGGGAGCTGCCCAGCGCCCTGCCGGTGGTCGATTTCCCGACGATTCCGTTCAATCGCACCGCTGAACTCCTGCCCGCCAGTTTCACCATCGCCTTCCTCGCAGGCGTGGAATCGCTGCTTTCCGCCGTGGTGGCAGATGGCATGACCGGCGGACGTCACCGCTCTAATGCGGAACTGGTGGCGCAAGGCGTGGCGAACGTGGGTTCGGCGCTGATCGGTGGCTTGCCTGCTACGGGTGCGATCGCGCGCACCGCCACCAACATCCGCGCCGGTGCGCGTTCACCGATGGCCGGTATTTTGCACGCGGCCTTCCTGCTGGCCTTCATGCTGCTGCTCGCACCATTGATGCGTTACGTGCCACTGGCCGCGCTCGCCGCTGTGCTGCTGATGGTGGCGTGGAACATGAGCGAGGTGGAACGCTTTCACCACCTGATGCGTTCTTCCTGGGGCGACCGGCTGGTGTTGCTGGTCACCTTCGTGCTGACCGTGATGTTCGATCTCACCATCGCCATCGAAGCGGGCATGGTGCTGGCGGCGTTCGTCTTCATGAACCGCATGAGCCGTTCCTTCGAGCTGGAACACGATATGGCGCAAGCTGAAGCCAGCATCGCGGAGGAAGAGCCGGAAGCCGCAGGCTCGAAGCAGCGCGCGCAGTTGCCCAAGGGTGTGGAAGCGTATCGCCTCTCCGGCCCACTGTTCTTCGCGGCGGTGAACCGGCTGGACGATGTGCTCGACCAGCTTCCGCACGGCACCCAGGTATTCATCCTGCGAATGCGGCTCGTGCCCATCGTGGATGCTTCCGGTGAAACCGCGCTGGAACAATTGCTGCATCGTTGCCAGCGACGCGGCGTGAAGGTGATCTTCTCCGGCCTGCAAGCCCAGCCGCGACGCCTCATCGCGGACATGGGCCTGATGCAGCACTCGGCGCTGCTGGGCCTGGCGCCGGATTTCCCCGCCGCCGTGCAGATGGCGCGCAATGTGCTGGAACAAGAAGGCATACAGGAGACGCCTGCGTGATCCAGCACCAACGAAAACGCCCGCCATGAAGGCGGGCGTTTCGTGTTGCGGTTGGAATCTGGAATCAGCGACGGCGCAGCATCGCCCCTGCAATCAGACCGAACAGGCCGAGCAAAGCCGCCAGTGCCCAAGGCGAATTCACCGGAACGGTGGCGACCACCGGTTCTGCACCGGGGCCAGGGCCAGGGCCGCCCGGGATGCCATTGCCGTTCAGTTCCACAATCGTAATCACCCCTCTGGCACCACCGCCCTCCGTGAACGAGAGCGCTTCCTCCACAGGGCCTGTGACCGTGGGCGAGAACGTCACGGCCACGGTGCATGTCTCAGCCGGATCCAGCTCCGGCGCAGCACCGCAAGAGCCACCGCTGATGGCGTACGGCGCGGTGATGCTGAAACTGGCGATCTGGCCGGTGGCGTCGCCAGAGTTGGTGAGGGTGACCGACTGTGGTGCGCTGGTGCTGCCGACGGCGATGCTGCCGAAGTCCAGGGAGGAAAGATTGAAGCCGAACACGGCTTCACCGCCGCCAGGCGTGCCGGTATCGCCTGCCGCGATGGCAGCGCCGGTGTCTTCGTAGGCGTAGGCCACAATGGTGCGCGTGCCGGGCGTAGCGCCAAACTGGATCTGCACCCAGCCCACGTTGAAGGCACTCGTGGATTCGTTCGTGAAGCGGACGCCGAAGTAGTTGTTCGAGCTGTTCAGGGTGACCGCAGTTCCGATGTCCGTCCCGCCACCCGGGCGGAAGAAGTTGGCCGCCGCGTTCGGAATCGGCGTACCCATGGGCAGAAGATAACCGGAGGCATTCGTTTGAGAGGCTGCCGTGTTGTACCAAGTCTGCGTGGTCGCGCCCCAGAGGTTGAAGTTTCCTGCGACTGCGCTATAGGGATTGATGTCGTAGCCCGCAGGTGCAGGGACGCCACTGGCACCGGTCACCAGATTGACATAGGTGCCATCGACGCTGTCGGGAACGTTGATGCTGACCGGGCCGCTGTAAACGATCGCGGAAAGGGCACTGCCGGAAAACGCCATGCCGGCCAGTGCACAGGCGGCCAAGTGGGTCCTGATTTTGTGTTTGATGGATATGCGCATGATGCAGGGTGCTCCGAGAGGT
>JAWLAV010000014.1:0-70813 GCA_041395225.1 Lysobacteraceae bacterium | reverse complement strand
ATGCCAGGACAACCTCCCAGCCTCCGGAAACGCATCACTGCCGTTCTCCTCCTCGTGGTGGGCACATGGCTTCCGACGACGGTCGCAGTGGCGCAGCCGATCTTCGTGGACAACTTCGAGGCCCGGTTCAACTGGCCCGAAAACGATGCCGAAGCCGCACGCTTCCTCGCACAGGCCACGTTCGGCCCGACCTTGCAGGACATCGCGCACCTGCGTCAGATCGGCTATTCGGCGTGGATCGATGAACAGCTTGCGCAGCCAGCATCGAGGCAGGTGCCGTATCTGGATTGGGTCGCCACGCAGCCGGCGCAACCGGACGGCAATTCCGTCACCGACGGCACGCGGCTGGAAATCTGGACGATCAATGCACTTGGCACGCCCGATCCGAGCCGGGGTTTGGTCGCCCCGCGTGACCAGTTGCGCCAGCGCGTGGCCTTTGCGTGGAGCCAGGTGTTCGTCGTTTCCGCACTGAACGGCACGCTGATCTACGAGCCGTGGGCGGTGGCGGACTGGAACGACATGCTGGCCGAGCACGCCTTTTCCAACTACCGCGATCTGCTGCGCGAGGTGACGCTGCATCCGGCGATGGGCGTGTATCTGAGCCACATCCAGAACCGCAAGCAGAACCTCGCATTGAACGTGCGGCCCGACGAAAACTACGCGCGCGAGGTGATGCAGCTTTTCTCCATCGGGCTGGTGCATCTGAATCCGGATGGCACGGTGCTCGACGGCGATCCTGCCACGCCCGGCGTGCAGCCCATCCCCACATACGACCAAGCCACGGTGCGCGGTTTCGCGGCGGTGTTCACCGGCTGGAACTGGAACAACACCGGCTGTGGCGTGAACGGGCACGTGTGTTGCACTGCGCAGAACTACGGCAACTGCGGGCCGATCGGCGAGGCCAGCCACGACAAGCTGGCCTGGCAACTGCCGATGCAGCCGATCGAAGCCTTCCACGAAAACGTCGGCGACAAGCAACTGTTGATCTATCCGGACGTGGCGCTGCCCGATGGCGTGCTGCTGGCGGGCGGCAATGCACAGCAGGAACTGGATGCGGCGCTGGACAACATTTTCCATCACCCCAATGTCGGGCCGTTTTTGGCGTTGCGATTGATCCAGCGTTTGGTGACGAGCAACCCGACACCGGCCTACGTGGCGCGTGTGGCGGCAGCGTTCGACGACAACGGCGCAGGCGTGCGCGGCGATCTGGCCGCGGTGGTGCGCGCGGTGCTGCTCGATGAGGAGGCGCGCCTTGGCCACCTTGCCCGGCCCACGATCTTCGGCAAGCTGCGTGAACCCTTGATCCGTACCACACACCTGTGGCGCGCGATGGAGGCACGTTCGGAAAGCGGCCGCATCAAGACGCTGGAACCGTGGCCGCCGATCCAGGATTGGTACGGGCAAGGCCCGCTGCGCTCGCCTTCGGTATTCAATTTCTACCGGCCCGATTTCAGCCCGCTGGGCCTCACCGCGCCGGATGGCTCGGCGCTGATTGCGCCGGAGTTCCAGATCCTCACCGATTCCACTGCCGTGGATACCGCCAACCGGCTGTTCAGTCTTTCGTTCTGCTGGTGGAGCGCGCCCGGCGAACCTTACGGCGGCAGTTGCTGGAGCCAGGGCGAGGCGGTGCTGCATCTGGATACGGCGCGAGACATGGCGCTGGCGGCCAGCAGCATCGATGGCCTGATCGACCGCTACGACCTGCTGTTCCTCTCCGGCCAGATGTCGCCAGCGATGCGCTCGGTGCTGAGCACTCGATTGAATCAAGTGGGCGGCAGCGGCAACGAACGCGCGCGGCGGCGCATCCAGCACGCGCTGTACCTGATCCTCAATTCGCCCGAATACGCGATCCAGAAGTAGGAGCCGGATGATGACCTTCGACCGTCGCGCCTTCCTGCGCCGCTCCCTTCACACCGCGCTCGGCGGCGCGAGCCTTTTCACCGCGCTTGGCAATCTGAAAGTGCTGGCCGCCGCCGCGCAGCCGCGGGGCAACGATTACCGCGCGCTGGTGTGCGTGTTCCTGTTCGGCGGCAACGACAGCTTCAACAGCGTGATGCCCTGCAGCACCAGCCAGTACAACGATTACCGCACCTCGCGCCAGCAGCTCATCACCAATGGCGGGCTGGCCTTCACGCAGGCCGAGATTCAGGCCCAAGCGCTTGCCCCGCTGCCCGATGGCCCGCCCGGCGATGGCGGCAGCTACGGCCTGCATCCGGCGCTGGCCGGATTGCGCGGGCTGTTCAACCAAGGCAAAGCCGCCATCGTGGCAAACGTGGGCACGCTGCTGTATCCGGTGACGCGGGCCGAATATCAGGCCGGCACGGTGCCGGTGCCGCCGCAGCTTTTCTCGCATTCGGATCAAAGCGTGTTCTGGCAAACCTCGCGCCCGGACGATGCCAATGCCAACGGCTGGGGCGGGCGCGTGGCCGATCTTCTGCATGGGCAGAATCCCGGCGTGATCCCGATGGCGATCTCGCTCGCCGGCAACAATCCGTTCCAGCGTGGTGCACTGACCAGTTCCTACGGCATGAGCGCCGGCGGCATCGATGCGATGAGTTATCTGGGCGATGGCCCGGAGTCATGGGTGATCGGGGCCGGCCAGAACGATGTGGCGGCCTACCACGCGCTGATTGCCCAGAACGCACAGACGCACTTGCTCGAACGTGCCTTCGCCGACACCAACCGGCGTGCGATTACCGCTTACGAGATCGTCCGAAGTGCGCTTGCCGCCCAGCCGCCGCTGGCCACACCATTCCCCACCGGCCCGCTTGGCGCGCAGCTTGCGATGGTGGCGCGCCTGATGCAGGCGCGGCAGACGCTGGAGATGCAGCGGCAGGTGTTCTTCTGCGCGGTCGGCAACTACGACACCCACAGCTATCAGGTGGACGACCAGCAATCCAACCTGACGCAACTTTCCGATGCCCTGGTCGCCTTCCACGCCGCCACGGAGGAACTGGGTATCGCCGATGCCGTGACCACCTTCACCGCTTCGGATTTCGGTCGCAGTCTGGGTATCAACGGCGACGGCACCGATCACGGCTGGGGCGGCCATCACTTCGTCGTCGGCAACGCCGTGCATGGGCAGCGCTTTTACGGAACGATGCCCAGCCTGCGGGCGCAGAACAATCCGGATGAAACCGGCTACGGCCAGATCATCCCGACCACGTCGGTGGATCAATACGCCGCCACGCTGGCGCGCTGGCTCGGTGTGGGCAATGACGACATCGTGGATATTTTCCCGAGCCTTGCAAACTTCAACGTGGCGGATCTGGGGTTCATGGCGTGAAGCCGATCCCGCTCAAGTGAGCAAGCCGACAGCCGTTCATTCGATACTGCGCACCGGCAGCTTGATCTTTTCGCCCGGATCCTGCGCGACCCGCGCGCTGTGAGTCTGGCCGTCGTAGCTGTAAACGATGTCGTAGGCGATGGTTTCGTAGCGGGTGTCGTTGATCGTTTCACATTGGGTTTCGGTGCGGGTTTCGGTCTTCTTGGCCTGCTGCGATTCCTGGATCTTGCGTCCGGCAATCGCCCCACCGATGACCCCGGCAATGCGGGCGGCATCCTGGCCCTTGCCGTCGCCGACCTGGTTGCCGATGGCCCCACCGATCACGGCGCCGATGGCGGTACCGGCGATCTTGTGCTCGTCCTTCGGCGTGATCTGATACACCACTTCCATCTCGCGACAGACTTCCCTGGGATTGTCGATCGACTGCTTCACCGGCGTGACGCTGACGACCTGGGCGTATTGTGCGGGCGGCGTGGCGGGCGTTTTGGGCGCTGGCTTGGGCGCTGGAGCGCTTGCGACTGGCGCGGGTACAGGCGTGGGTTCAGGAGCTTGCGCAGCCACCGGCGCGACGGGTTCGGCGGATGCGGGAACCGGCGCCGGTTCAGTGGTCGTGGCCGCGACAGGCGCGGCAGCCACGGGCGGGGCAGCGTTTTCGCGGTTTGCCGGGGCGCTGCGGTCGCAAGCGGCAAGCGCCAGACAGGCCACGGCAAACGCGACGGATACGCGAATCGGGACGATGGTTTGCATGGTGCGATCTCCTGTCGAACGACCGCCGCAACTGGCGGAACCACTCCTAAGCTAGCGTCGGCTTCCTGAACCGGATGCGGACTGCGAATCGAAGCCGACGCAGCTTCATCCACATGTGCCGCAGCTCCTACTCCAGCTCGCCTTCGTACCCGTCCGAGAACAGGCACGCCGTGGCCGCGGCCGTGGCGATGTCGTTGTCCGGGAACACGTCGCCGGAGATGAAGGCGTGGGCGATGAAGGTGTCGTCAGGTTCCGGGCCAGGCGAGAACAGGCCGGTGATGCGGTAGATCACGCCCGCGTTGCGCGGCAGGTTCACGCTGTGCTCGATCGGGCCGGAGCCGGAAGGCGGGCAGGTGGCACCGCCTACTGGCGTGCACGTCCAGTTCGCGCTTGGCAGCGAATCCGGAAGCGGGATGTCCACCTGCACGGCATTGGCCACGACGGTACCGAGGTTTTCCACCAGCACGGCGTAGTCGTCGAAGCGGCACAGGTTGGAGATCGGTTCAGCACTCGGAATGGACACGCCCACATCCAGCCCTTTGCCGACGGTGATGGCAAAAACGTGCCAATCCGACGTATCCACACCACCATCGGCCGTACCGCCGTTGTCCCGCACGCCGCCACCGAATTCCATGCTGATGTTTTCCGTTACCGTGCTGTGGCGGATGACCAATGTCCCCCCGCTGTGGATGCCACCGCCATCCCCCGCACGATTGCCTGACACGGTGCTGTGCTCGATGCTCAGGGTGCCTTGATTGACGATGCCGCCGCCATTCCCGGATCTTCTTCCCTTGACGATGCCCAGTTTCCTCAAGCTCACCGAACGGCTGGACAGGACGACAAACACCCCTCTCGCATTGTTGCCGCTGATGGCGACATTGCCGCCGTCGGCGCGCGTGCCGTCGATGAGCAGGTCGGTAGCGATGTTGGGCAAGAGCGCACCCAGAACGATGGTCGAGGCGTTGGCATTGGCGAACACCGTCGGATCGAACGTGATGATGTCGTAGGCCGAGCCGGGGGCGCAGTCGGTGTGGGTCTGGCCGTTGCTGTTGGCGTTGACGATGGCTTCGCGCAACGAGCAAAGGCCGTCGGCGCTGGTGTTGTCCGCCGTGGTATCGACCACGATCTGGTCGGCTTCCACCGCGCCGATATCGCAGCGAACGCCCTGCGGCCGCGTCACGCCACGCTGATCCTGACTGGTGTCGGGTACGAGATCGCAGACCACCGCGTCGATCAGCGGGCTGCCCGGCATGGGGTAATGGGTGATGGTGCGGCCACCGTTGCCGCCGAGCGCGGCGAGTTTCGCGTCGCCACCCAGATTGGCGGTGTTGGTGCCGTTGAGGCGAGGGCCAGCCCCATCGCCGATAAGGCTGTGGCTGGCACCGATGACGCCATCCAGCCGCTTCAGTCGCCGCCGGTATTGCCGGCGATGGTGCTGGCGGTGAGGCGATGGTTCCGCCTTTGCTGGTGGCGATGCCGCCGCTGGTCTGGCTGCCGGTGTTGGCCGAAACCGTGCTGTACGCAAGGTTCAAGCGTGCGCCCGTGTTGCCGATGCCGCCGATGCCGAAGGCGGTGTTGCCCGAGACCGTGCTGTGCGAAGTTCCAGCGTGCCACTGTTCTGAATGCCGCCCACACCATAGGCACCGTTGCCCGAGACGGTGACGTATTCCAGCGTCAGGTTCCCCGCCGTGCGGATGCCGCCGCCGCCCTCGGGAAAAGCGGCGCTACCGTTGACGACGTCCAGCCGACGCAGCGTGGCCACGGCGTTTTCCTCGATCACGAACACGCGCGAGGCGTTGTTGCCGCTGATGGCGATGTTGGTATTGATGAGGGTGTTGCCGTCGATGGCGAGGCTGCCGTTGTTGGCGATGGCCAGCGGGCCGTGGACGAGTGTGATCGTCAGGGTAAAGGGGGATTGGGAGCTGATTTCGTCGTCGTCCGGCGTGGCGTTGGCGGCGGCGACGGCGTCACGCAAGGTCGGGCAGGAAAAATTGGGCGCAGCGCCGGTGCAGCTGGCCGGGCTGCCGGTGGCAACATCGTCTATCCCGGTGACCAGGTAACTGGCGGCCTGCGCGACGCCGCTTGAAACCAGCGTCGAGAGGGCGAAAAGGTATACGGCGACGCGGGGCAGAGTGGCTGGGCGGTTCATGGCGGCTTCCTCGGCGAAAAAGGGCTTCAACCGGGGATACGCGAAAACCTGCGGACAGCAGACATTGCGTTGCCGCCATCCATGGCGGCACGCCTTGGGCCGTCGCTACTGCCCGAAAAACGCCGGGGTCACACCTGCGGCCGGAACGTATCCTTCTCGAAGGGCCGCAACAGCCAGCGGCAAAGTGCGGGCAGGAAAATGAGCGCGGCGAACATGTTGACCACGAACATGAAGGTGAGCATCAGGCCCATGTCGGCCTGGAATTTCAGGTCGGAGAAGATCCACATCGCCACGCCCACGGCCAGTGTCAGGGCCGTATAGAAAATGGCGATGCCGGTGGTCTTCAGCGCGACGAAGTAGGCTTCGGTGACGCTGCTGCCTTGATTCATCGCTTCACGCATCCGGGCGAAGATGTAGATGGCGTAGTCCACGCCGATGCCCACGCCCAGCGCGACCACGGTGAGGGTGTTGACCTTCATGCCAATATCAAGCTCCACCATCAGCGAGTGGCCCAGTTCGGTGACGAGCACCAAAGGCAGCACGATGCACAACGCGGCGAGCGGGTTGCGGAAGCTCAAGAGGCACATCAGGAACACGGCGGCGTAGAGCATCAGCAGCATGGTGTGCTCGACCGAGCGCACGGTGTCGTTGGTGGCCGCCGCCACGCCGATGTTGCCGGTGGCAAGGCGCAGGTTCACCGCATCGGAGTGGAATTCCTCGCCGTTGGCCTCAGAGGCTTGTGCTTCATCGGCGAGTTTCGTGCGCAGGTTCACGCCGGGATGAAAGGCGTCGTTCTTCTCGCGGAATTCCTTCACCGCGCCGATCACCCGGTCGATGGTTTCGGCGCGATGGTCGGAAAGGAAGGCCATGATCGGCATCGCCGAACAATCGGTGTTGAGCAGGCCCGATTCGGATTCGAACCCTTGCGTGGCAAGACGCAGCGAATCCGCATCGCGCGGCAGCACGCGCCATTTGATGGAGCCATCGTTCCAGCCTGCGTTGACGATCTTGGCCGCCATCGGCAGCGTCATCACCTGCTGCACGCCGGGCACGTTTTGCAGGTGCCAGGCAAAGCGGTCGATCAGTTCCATCGCCGGATAACTCAGCGTGCAGGCATCAGGCCGCGCCTCGGCGATCACATTGAGGATGTCAACGCCAAGGGCGAACTTCTGCGTGATGGCGCGTGCATCCTGGTTGTAGCGGGATTCCGGGCGCAGTTCGGCCACGCCTTCCTGCGCATCGCCGATCATTACCTTGTCGCCCTGCTGTTCGGCAAACCACCATGCGACCACGCCAATGATGATGACCAGCGCAGCCGGAATGCGGCGGCTGAAACGGGCAAGGAAGGCCCAGATTTTGTCGAACTGGGTAAGCTGGCGCAGACGGTAGTCGCGCTTCTTTTCCATGTTGCGCAGCTTCGTGTAGCTGAGCAGCACCGGCAGCAACACCAGATCGGTGAGGATGGTGATGGCCACACCGATGGTGGCGGTGATGGCCAGTTCGTAGATGATCCGGATCGGGATCATCAGGATCGTGGCAAAGCCGATGCAGCCTGCAATCAACGCCACCGCACCGGGCACGAGCAACATGCGGAATGCGGCGCGTGCGGCGGTGAGGGAGTCAACACCGGTACGACGGCGCAAGTCTTCCACGCTGCCGTCTTCCAGCCCACCGAAGAAGATTTCTCCTCGGAAGCGGTTGATCATCTGCTCGCCGTGGCTCACCGCGATGGCGAAGATGAGGAAGGGCGTGAGCATGTTCATCGGGTCGATGCCGAAGCCCATCAGGCGCAACGCGCCGAGCATCCAGATCACCGAGATCAGCGCGACGAAAACGGTGAGGCTGGCCAGCTTCACCGAGCTGGAATAGAGGAACAGCAGCAGCCAGGTGAAGACGATGGTGAGCGCGAAGAACTTGATGACCGAACGTGCGCCATCGGAGATGTCGCCGATCATCTTGGCGAAACCGATGACGTGGACGTCGAAACCTTGAGCTTCGTACTTGCCGCGCAACGCTTCGAATTGCCCGGCGATGGCCTGGTAATCGAGTTTGCGGGTATCGGTTTCCGGCACCAGATCGGCCCAGATCATCGCGCCCGACCAATCCTTCGCCACCAACCGGCCGACGATGCCCGCCTTCACGATGTTGGCGCGCACGGACTGGAAATCCTCGGTCGTGGCGTTTTTCACGCTGAACTCGGCGGGGATCACGTTGCCGCCGGCGAAGCCGTCTTCCACCACTTCCACAAAGCGCACGTTCGGCGTGAACAGCGAGCGCACGCGCGAGTTGTCCACGCCGTCGATCGCCATCGCATCGTTGGTCATGCCTTCCAGCGCACCGAAGAACTGCGGGGTGAACATGTCCCCTTCCTTCGCCACGAGCGCGACCAGCACGCGGTTGGCACCGCCGAAATCGGTTTCGTAGTCGATGAAGGTCTGCATGTACTCGTGTTCGAGCGGCACGAGTTTCTTGAAGCCTGCATCCACCCGAAGCTGGCTGGCCAGCGCCAACGCTGCCACGGTGATGAGCGCGAACAGGACGAGCACCACCGGGCGCGCGCCGAAGATCAGGTTTTCCAGTGCGCGGGTGATCGGGCCCGCTTCCGTGTTGCCGCCGTGCGCCATGTCCTGATCTCCTTATTTCGTGCCGGGCGCGAAGCGATCCACGCCTTTTTCGCCTGCCACCAGCAGGCTGCCGTCGGGCCGTGCCAACACGCCGGACAGCACCGGGGTTTCCTGCGCGTGGTTGGCGTAAAGCCTGCTGACGATCGGTGCGCCCGCGTTGGCGCGGGTGAGGACGATGCCGTTGACGCCCACCAGCGCGAAGCCGCCCGCGTCCACCGCCGCTCCACCCATCAGGGAAAGTTCGGTATCGGTTTCGATCTGAATCCAGGTGTCGCCCAGATCGCGGCTCTCGAAAACATTGCCGCGCATCCCGAAGGCAACGACGTGATCGCCTGCATAACCGAGCACACCGAACATCGAACCGGCGTAGGGCAGTTCGAGACGCTCCCAGGTGTGGCCGTCGTCGCGTGAGCGGAAGGCCGCGCCGCGTTCGCCGACGATGAACAGCGCGCCGCTGCCGGTGCGCGCGATGGCGTTGAAATGCGGTTCGGATTCCTCGTCCAGCGCGAGATCGTCGTCGGAGAGGGTCATGCTGTCCTCATCGCCCTCCTCGAGGATGTCCTCATCGTCGATGCCTTCATCTGCTTGGGCCGTTGAAGAGTCGGCAGCGGTGGGCACGAAGGTCCAGGTGGTGCCGCCATCGTCGGTGCGCAGCAACTGGCTGTATGCGCCGATGGCGAATCCGTGTTCGGGCGTGAGCATCAGCACATCGAGCAGCGGCACGCCCTGACGTGGATCGAATGGCAGGTTCGGATCCTCTTGCGGGTGTTGCACATCCACGCGCTGCAAGGCCCAGGTGAGGCCGCCGTCACGGCTGGCGATGATGGTGCCATCGTGGCCGACGGCCCAGGCGGCGTTGCCGATGGCGCTCACGGCGGTGAGCGTGGCGCGCGTGGGCACGTTCTCGATCTGCCGCCAGTCGCTGCGCGATTCGGAGACGAGGATGGAGCCGCGTGCGCCCACGGCAATGGCGCGGGAATCGGTTTCGGTCATGTCCAGGATCAAGCCCTGGGTGGCCGTCAGCGGCATCAGTTCACTGGATGGCGGCAAAGCATCCTGCGCCACTGCGGGTGTTGCTGCCAGAGCCAGCGCCAACACGCCCAGCGGCATCCATCTGTTCGAAGTCATCCTCGCATCTCCCTGACAGGTGTCCGCATCGTAACGGCAACCCTTTCGATGCGGCAGGTGTTTCGGTCGAAAAGAGAGCCGAGCAAGCTCGGCTCTACGGGTTCCAGCCATGGCACGACCGTTGCGGCGGTCGCGCCATGATGAGGGTTCAGCGCACGCCGCGCGTGCGCAGCGCCTGCGGCGTGTAGTTTTCCAGCGAGCTGGGCAGGGCGAAATCCGGTGCGCTGTCCTGATTGTCCACACCAGTGGCAAGGAATCGACCGGATTGCAGGTCGTGGTGATTTTCCATCGTCGTCCAGAACACCGGCACCTCGTAATAGGTGATGGCGGGGGCTTCGGAATAACGCCAGACCTTGCCCTGGTTGTTGTAGTGATCCAGCACCAGAATCTGCCAGCTGTCCTCATCCACGTAGAAGGTGCGGCGCGGGTGGATGTGGCGCTTGCCGGGCTTGAGCGTGGCATCCACCACCCAGACGCGGTGCAGTTCGTAGCGCAGGTAATCCGGGTCGATGTGGCCCTTCTTGATCATGTCCGACACCTTGCTCTTGTCGCTGTGCGCCTTGTAGGAGTTGTACGGCACGTACATCTCCTGCTTGCCGACGAGCTTGAAGTCGTAGCGGTCGAGCGAGCCGTTGAACATGTCGGTCATGTCCGAGGTGCGCAGGCCATCCGCCGCGGTGCCGGGGTTGTCGTAGGCCACGTTCGGGGCCAGACGCACGCGGCGCTGACCTGGGTTGTAAACCCATGCCTTGCGCGCCTGCTTGGACTGGTTGAGGCTCTCGTGCACCAGCAGCACCTGGCCCGCAAGGCGCGCCGGTGCTTCGACGGACTGGTAGAAGTACAACAGCATGTTGTCGATATCCGCGATGGTGTTGCCGGGCTTGTAGTACAGGCCCATGAACTCCTCGCGAATCTTGACCAGGTTGTACTGGCCGCCAGCGGTGACTGGCGCAAGGTTCGTCCAGCGCGCGGCGCTGATGCCCTTGTATTTCATCTTGTGGTTCCAGATCACTTCCGCGCCGGATTGCGGGATCGGGAACGGGATGCCTTCGGCCGCATTCTCCACACCGTCGTTATCGGCGGTGAGCGTGGCGGTGGTGGCGTTCTTGATGCTGTATTCATAGGTGCGTTCGGGGAACGCGGCGGAGCGGCGGCTGGGATAGATGTCCATCCGGAAATCCGCGTACTTCTCGAACATGCCCTTCTGGCCCTCGGAGAGCTTGTCACCGTATTCCTTGTAGTTGTCCGGCGTGATCGAGAACAGCGGCTTGTCCGAAGCGAATGGATCCGGATGGAACGCACCGAGCTTGTAGGAAGCCGGCGGTTGGGTAACGCCGCCGTTCCAGGCCGGAATCGTGCCATCGGCGTTGGCGCCGGCCTCGGCACCGAGCGCGGTCAGTTCGTGGCCCAGGCGCGCGGCCTGCTGGGCATCAACGGCAGCCATCGCCGGGACGCAGGTCAGGGCGCAGGCCAGTGCGGCAAGGAGGGGTCGGGTGGTACGGATATTCATGGGTTCTAGCTCCTTGGCCGCCATCAGAACGAATACTTGGCCACAACCGAGTAGAAATCGCGGTCGTGTATCTGGTTGTAGGGTTTGCCGCCGGTGAAGACGGTGTAGCTCAGATCCAGCGACCAGCTGTTGAGGTAACTGGCCTCCACGCCGATCGTGCCGGACTTGCGGCCTTCGAGGAAGTTGCCGCCCGGGCCGGGGGTGATGCCGTTGACATCGTGGTTGAAGGCTATGCGCGGGGAGACGTTGATCGCGCTTCCGAAGACGCCCGGATAGTCGGCGCGTGCGGCCACGCGGTAACCCCAGCTGAAAGCCGTCGGGAAGCCGCCGCTCAGCGTGGACGGATTGCGCAATCCGCCGGTGCTGATGTCCCAGCCGCCGCCGGTGTCGGTACCTTCACCCTCGTAGCGCAGTTCGGACGGATCCGGCAGATCCCAGATCTTGGTTGCGCCGATTTCGCCGACCAGGGCGATCTGTTCGGCGCCCAGCCAGTTGCCCGGCCCGATGGCCTTGGTGAAGGTGGACTGGATCTGGCTGACTTCGTGGCGATCCCAACCCTGCACGTACTCGCCCGGCCCGTAGTTGCCAAGCTGGCTGGAGAAGCGCAGCCCCGGCTGCGGGATCACCGTGTTGAGCGGCGAGAGGCCGGCGAAGAGCAGTTCGACGTCGTCGATCTGCAAGGGCATGTTGTCGCGGTAGCTCACTTCACCCTGGAAGGCGACACCGCCCGGCAGCGAGGTGTTCCACGACAGGCCCCACAGATGGATGTCCTCGGGGTATTCGAGGAAGTAGCGACCGGAGGCGGGCGAGGTGGTGGTGACAGAGATGCCCGAGAGTACCGGCACGCGGCTGTGGTAGTTGAGGTAGTACAGGCCGAATTCGGTGCCGCCGAGCAGATCGGAGAAGTAGCGCAGCGCCACGCCGTACTGGCCGCTGTCCTTGGCGTTGTTGTTGGCCGCGCGCGGGAAGGCGGCGGAACAGCCGGCACCGATCAGGGTCATCGCTGTCTGAGCACCGTATTGCGCGGACAGTTCGCCAAAGCGGTCGCTCGATGCGTAACCCGCCGTGCCGTTGAAGCAGGTGCTGTAGAAGTTGTCCGGGTTGTTCACCGGCTGCGGCACGGTGCCGAAGTTCAGCATCACGTGGTTGCCGCCCGGGGATGCGAAATCGTTGGCGGAGAAATACGTGCCCGAGGCATCGATCTCCACTTCCTCGAACTCGGTCAGGTACACCGCTTCCAGCGAGAGCTTTTCGGTCAGCGAGAACGAGGCCCAGATCGAATCCACCGGCAGGAAGGCTTCCTTCAGTTCCGCACCGGCCACGCGCAGGGCGGAGAGGTCGAACGGATTGATGACGTTGATGCCGTTCTGGATGAAGGTGGATTCGCCCCAGCTCACCACCTGTCGGCCCACGCGCACGCTGCCCTGTCCGGCTTCGCCGTAGCTGAAGTTGTGGAACACGAAGGCATCCAGCAGGCGGAAGCGTTCGCCGATCAGGTTCTTCGCATCATGGGTGAGATCGTCGCGGTCGGCGTTCTCGAAATCGTAGAAGTAGGTGGCGCGGGCAAAGGCGCCGGAGTTGCGCCAGTTCAACGAAAACTCCGAGGTGATCTTGGCGGCGTTGGAGATCAAGTCGCCCTTGTCGTATTTCAGGTTGCCGTCGTCGCGGTTGGCCGAGAAGCGGCCTGCCGCAGCCAGTTGCAGCGCCTGAGCCTCCATGTAACGGCCCTGATTGGTCAGTGCCGCGATCTGGGCCACGATGGTGGGATCGAAATACGATTTTGCGAGCAGATCTTCGGCTTGATCCTGAGCGCGCCAGGTGGCGCCGTAGGACACCGTGGTGTCGATCGAACCGGACAGCTCGCCCTTGCTGAAATCAAAGGCGGACGCCGAGCCTGCAGCCAGAAGGCCGGTTATGGCCAAAGCCAGCGGCGCGCGCGTCGGGAAGGAGCGGAAATTGAGAGTCATGGTCTGTTTCTCCTGGCTTACTGCGCGCGGATGACGGAAGAATCGGAAACCACCACGGTGGTGCCCGAGGTCGCCAGCAGGCTCGCCATCTGGCGCTGCATTTCGGTGGTGACCGCAGCGGAAACATCCGGCCGCAGGATCGAACCGTGTTCGCCGGCGGTGAAGCGCACCACGCCGCGCACGCCGTTGGCGGCCTGCGTGGTCTGGGTGATGGTGGCAAGGCCGAGCGCGCGGATCAGCGGCTCGGTACCGGACAGCGGCGCACCGGGCACGCTGTTCGGAACCACCTGGTCGGGCAGCGATTCGCCGCCGATGCCGTTGCCAACCACTTCGTGCAGCAGGATGGCGTTCTGCGCCGAGGCGAAGCCGTAGTTGATCGGGTCGATGGAATCGATCACCTGCTGGGTGGCAAACATGAAGCTGTCGTAGGTCGGCGTACCGGCGGTGACGCCCGCCGCCGCCAGACCGGCGCGGATGCGCGGGCCGAACGTGGCCGAGCCGTCCAGCAGTCGTGCGATGCCACCGCCAGGCACGGAGAGCAAGCCAACGTTGACGTTCGGCTCCAGCGCCAGGAACGACGTGCCGGCGATGGCACCGAGCGAGAGACCGACGAACTGGATGCTGGAAGAGTCGAAATCCGGCGTGCCGTTGTTGTCCAGATCAATTGTCGGCAACGAAGCGGTGAGCACGAACAGATCGGCCACGCCCTGGCGCAGGTTGTCGCGCGAGGTGAGCAGCGAGGTCAGATTGATGAAGTGCGTGCCGGAATCATCGGGAATGCCATCCGGGCCTGCAGCGCCGGTTTGGTTGTTGACGTAATCGACATCGAAGGTGCGTTCCTTGGCGATTGCGCCGAACGGCGAGTTGCCGATGGCCAGCGGACTCTCCGGCGGCAGGCCATGCAGCGGCAGATCGATGGCGACCACGGCGAAGCCTTGCGAGGCCAGCGTCTGCGCCACCGCCAGTGCGTGGGTGCGGTTGCCGGTGATGCCGTGCTGGAAGATCACCACGGGCCACCCGGTAGCCGGTTTGCTGCGGCCGGAATTGGCGTTCGGGATCGCCGCCAGCACCGGAATCGTTGCATCCGTCGTCTTCACCGGAAACGGATTGGCGAAGGTCAGATTGGTCGAAGTCGGGCTCAGGCCCGCCGTGGTGAACGGTGGCACATAGGCACCGGGTGCTGCCTTCCAGAAGCCTTTGAGCGGGCCAGTCGGATTTTCGACGGAAGGTGCACTGAGGTAGTACGGAACCGTGAGCGTGCCGATGTAGATGTCCGCAATCGGAGCCAGCGCCGGGTTGACATGTGAGAGGTTCATGCCGGTGGGCACCAGCCGCGCCGCGCCGGCGGTCGTGACCGAACGCACCGCCTGCATCACTGGAGTAATGCTCTGCGTGGTGAATACCCAGCTTGCGACGACATCATTGCGGTTGATGCCTGCCGCACTGGCAGCAGCCAGATGGGAGTTGGTCAACTGGCGCACCGGCTCCAGCGCACAGGCGGTGGCCGTGGGCAGCAGCGGATCGGTGCTGGCACCGTTGGCGCACAGAGGAGACGTGCGCTTGGAGAAGCTGTACACCTGGTCGGGCGTGGCGTCGTTGCCGAGCGTATCGGTGATGCCGTCGGTTACCACCACCATGTACGAGGTGAGTTGCTCGAATGGCTTGGTCGGAATGATGGCCATCGTCGCCTGCGCCGGATCGCTCGGGGCCAGCGCGGCGACGAATTCCGTCCCCGCCGCCAGTTCGCGGCTGATGCCGGTGACGCCGCCGCCGGGGCCGGTGAGCGAAACCTGGAAGATGCGCACCGATTGTCCTGGCACGATCGAAGACGCCGCAGGCTTGTTGTTGAACTTCATGCTCAGCGGGCCACTGGTGCCCCAGCCGTCGAGCGAGGAGATCGCCACGTAGGGATCGCCGTAGTTGTTCGGGTTGGCCACCGGCGGGTTCAGCGTGAGATCGGTGGTACCTGACAGCAGCAGATTGTTCGGCAGCGGTACCGATCCACGACACGGATGCCCCGTTGCATTGGCGTTGGCCGGGTCAAAGCAGGCCGTCAGCACACCGTTGACGGGTGTGCCGTTGTTGTTGGTGTTTTGCGGAGTGGGAACTGCGCGGTCGCTGTTGCTGGAGCCGCCGCAGGCGGTCAGCAGCACAAGCGAACCTGCCAGGGCCAGGGTGATTTTCGATCGCATGTCTTTCTTCCTTCGACGCATCGGGTCAGTGCAACGAACCTGCATCATAGGAAGCCATCGAAGTCGTCCGCAATGCTGCGCCGTATGGTTTGCGATGCGTCACCTTGTTGCGACGCACCAGTTCAGGCGGGCTTTTCCATTTGGATACCGATTCCGAACATGTCGGCCCTGGGTACGAAAGGGCGTGGCGCATAGGCCAGATCGACCATTGCCGGGCCAATATCGAACACCAGATCCTGCCGCAGCCGTGCGATCACTCCGGGGCCGAAATCACGCAACAGGCCAAGCCGCGCGGTGATGGCGAAGGCGACATCCGGCAACGTCAGAACCTGCGGCGCAGGCGTCAGGCAGGCCGTGGTGCGACGCACCATTTCTCGCCAGGAAAGCGTCTCCCCGCCAGGCAGATCGTAGCGTTTTGAGGGGCTCGCCGGACGCATCGCTGCCGCCATTGCGCAGATCGCAAGGTCCTGCGCGTGTACCGGCTGGCGCAAACCCGTCGCGCCGCGCGGCAGCGGCATCACGCCAAAGCGCTGGGCCAGATGCGCGATGCGCGTGAGGTTGCGATCCACGCCCGCACCATAGATCAGCGTGGGGCGCAGGATCGTCCAGCCAATGTTGCGCTGTTCGCACCAGTCGATGAGCGCTCGCTCCTGCTCTTCCAGATGTTGCGACAGCGCACGCTCGGCTGGATCGGGCGATTGCGCCTTGCTTGCCGCACTGGTGGAGGAAAAGGCGATCACGCGCGCCGGTGTTTTCGCACTGCGTTGCAACCACGCCATTGCGCCATCGAGCGGGCCGACGCTGAACAGCCAATCCGGCGCGTGCATGACATCGCCCTGGCCGAACAGATCCAGTTGCGTCCACCTCGTGCTGGACGTCGCTTCATGCAGCCTGCGCGAGACGGCTTCGATCTCGATGCCAGCTTCTTGCAACAGCGGCAGCAGAAAGCGACCGATCTGCCCGCTGGCACCGAATACCAACGCACGTGTCATGCCGGTGCCTTCAACGCGCGGCGCAGCCAGAAGTACCCGGCCAATGCTGTAATGGTGGAGCCTACGAGAATGCCGAGCCGATGCGTGATCGCAGCCTCGGCCTCCGGCGCGAATGCGAGCGAACCGATGAACAGGCTCATCGTGAACCCGATGCCGCACAGCAAGCCCAGACCGATCAGCATGTTCCAGGTGAGATTCGGCGGACGCCGCAACCCGAAAAAGCCCGCCAGCCAGATCGAACCGACGATGCCGACGGGCTTGCCTAGCACCAACCCCAGCATCACGCCCATCGGCACCGCGTGCAGTGCCTGTTCCAGTTTGATGCCAGAAAGATCCAGCCCCGCATTGGCGAAGGCAAACAGCGGCAGGATGAACAAACTCACCGGCGGATGCAGCCGCCGTTCGAGGGTTTCCAGCGGTGTGCGCACCGGGTTCCCCGGATCGTTCAGGGGAATCATCAAGCCCGTGGCAACACCTGCGATCGTGGCGTGGATGCCGGATTTCAGCACGAGGAACCACAGCACCGTGCCCAACAGGAGATACGTGGCGATGCGCGCATGGCCACGTTTGTTCAACACGCCCATCACCACCAACACGCCCAGCGCACCGAGCAGCCACCACGGTGCCAGATGTTCGCCATAGAACAGCGCGATCACGATGATTGCACCCAAATCATCGAGCACCGCGATGGCGGAAAGCAGCACCTTCATCGACAACGGCACGCGCGAACCGAGCAGGGCGAGGATGCCGAGTGCGAACGCGATATCGGTGGCCGAGGGAATCGCCCAGCCCCGGCGCGCGATTTCATCGGCGTGGGCAAACCCCAGATAGATCAGCGCAGGCACCACCATGCCACCAAGCGCACACAGCAACGGCAAGGCCAGTTGCGCACGGCTGCGCAGTTGCCCCATCACCATTTCGCGCTTGATCTCCAAGGCCACGAACAGGAAGAACACCGCCATCAGCGCATCGTTGATCCACAGCAGCATCGGCTTGAACAGCACGCCCGGCACGCCGAGTTTCCAGTGCAGGAACGCCTCGTAAGCACCGCGCAGCGGCGAGTTGGCCACAAGCATCGCCAATGCAGCACACGCCACCAGCAACACACCGGCAAAGGCGGGCGAATGGATCGCATCCGCCAGTGTCTGGCGCAGACCGCGCAGCTCTGCGTCAGAGGAGGAATCGTTGGAAGTCATCGACGTGTTTCACACCATTCACGCAAACAGCTGATTTTACCGCGCCGCAAAACAGCTTGCTTTGCTCTACGAAAGCGGGGCGGCAGGTAACCGCGCCTGCCACGCGGCGGCGATCACCTCGCGCGCTTCGACCAGCCAGACATCGTGCGAAACCAGCCGCGAGCGGCCATCCAGCGTACAGGCCAGGGCACGCGCCAGCAGTGCACTGTGGGCCTCATGCAAGGCCCGCACCGTGTCCGCATCGAACCAGCCGATGCTGCCCAGCGCATCCATCAACGCCTGCGTGGTGGTTTCCTCGATCAGCCGTGGATGGGCGTGCGCATGGATCAGCACACCGGCCTGCACCAGAAATTCCAGATCGACCAGACCGCCGACGCCCTGTTTCAGATCGAAGTGCTGGCCGGTGGAACGATCCTTCTCCGCGCGCATCCGCTGGCGCATCTTCGCCACTTCGCGCCGTACCTCCACCGCATCGCGTTTCCGGCACAAGGTTTCGGCACGGATGTCGGCGAAGCGCTGTGCCACCTGCGCATCGCCGGCCACGGGCCGCGCCCGCACCAGCGCCTGCTGTTCCCACACCCATGCGCGTTCGCGCTGGTAGGCCGTAAAGCTCTCAAGGCTCGATACCAGCAAGCCTTTTCCGCCATCGGGCCGCAGCCGCAAATCGGCTTCGTACAGGCGTCCGGAGGTGGTTTGAAGATCAAGCAGCGACAGCGTTTTCTGCACCACGCGGGTATGCCAGCGCGAAGGTTCCAGCGGCCTTGCGCCATCGCTTTCGCGCAGCTTTGGATCGGCGGCGTAGAGGAACACCAGATCCAGATCCGAATCGAAACCCAGTTCGGCACCACCGAAACTGCCGTAGGCAATTGCAGCCAGCCCGCCATGCACGTTCCCATGCTGACGCACCACTTCGGCCTGGGCCATCGGTAACACGTCGCCGACCACGGCCTGCGCCAGCCATGCCAACTGCGCGCTGGAATCCAGCGGTGGTTGCCGGTCGATGAGGCTGGCGCGTGCGATGCGGAACGAAATGCCCTGGCGGAATTCGTTGAGCCCCAGAAGCCGCGCTTCCGGATCATCCTGAGGCAAGTGCGCCACGCTTTGCGTCAGTGCCGCACAGATTTCATCGCGTGTTGGCGGATTGGCATCGCTGCGCGCATCCAGCAATTCATCCAGCAACAACGGGTGCGCGCAAAGCCGCTCGGCCATCCAGCGGCTTCCGGCCAATACCTCGATCAATCTCGCCAGCGCATCCGGGCGTTCGTCCAGCAAGGCGAGATAACTGGAACGTCGCAACACCGCTTGCACCAATGCCAATGCGCGTTCGGCTGCCAGGCGCGGCGCCCGGCTTTTTGCGGCGGCGACCAGCAACGCAGGCAACAGCCGATCCACGCGCTTGCGGGTGCGTTCGGAAAGCACCGCCAATGCGGGCAGGCGGGCGAAATCGGCCAGCTTCTGCGCCAGCGTTGGCGCATCGTCGAACCCTGCGGCGGCGAGTTTTTCCGCATTGGTTTCATCGCCCGGTTGCCGCCAGAGGTTGGCCATCAGCGAAAGCGTTTCTTCGCCTTGCGTGGTGTGCGAGGACGCATCCGGCGTGCGCGCCTGAAACACCTGCGCGAACTCGCGCGCCACGTGTGCGCGATGGCTTTCCAATGCCGCTTCCAGTGCGGGCCAATCGGTGAATCCCGAACCGAATGCCAGCCGCGCGCGATCCAATGGCGCATCGGGAATCTGGTGCGTTTGTTCCTCGCGCAACATCTGCACGCGGTTTTCCAGCCGCCGCAGGAACCGGTAGGAGGACAGCAACACTTCGGCGCTGTGATCGGGCAGATGGCCGCGCTCGCGCAATCGTGCCAGCGCCGCGATCAATCCGCGCTGGCGCAGATCAGGCTCGCGCCCACCACGGATCAGCTGCTGCACTTGCACCAGAAACTCGATTTCGCGGATGCCGCCCCGGCCAAGTTTCAGATCGCGCTCGCGCTCGCGTCGCGCCACTTCCGCCTCGATCATCGCCTTCATCTCGCGCAGGCCTTCGAGCGCGCCGAAATCCAGATAGCGGCGGTAGATGAAGGGCCGCAATTGCGTCAGGAAATGTTCGCCCTGCGCGATGTCCCCGGCCACGGGCCGCGCCTTGATCCAGGCATAGCGCTCCCAATCGCGGCCTTCGCGTTGGAAATACTGTTCCATCGCCGTGAACGACAAGGCCAATCGCCCCACCTGCCCGAAGGGCCGCAACCGCATGTCCACACGAAAGGCCATGCCATCGGCATCCACGTCCGCCAGCAGCTTGATGAGCCGCTGGCCCAGCCGCGTGAAGTATTCGGCGTTGTCCAAGGGCCGCTCGCCATCGCTCTGCCCGGATTCGGGATAAGCGAACACCAGATCGATATCGGAAGAAAAGTTCAGCTCGCCGCCACCGAGCTTGCCCAGCCCGAACACGATCAATTGCTGCGCGTTGCCTTGCGCATCGCGCGGCACGCCGTGGCGAAGTTCCATCGATGTACGCACGGCCTCCAATGCGGAAGCAAGACACTGCTGCGCCAGTTCAGATGCGCCGCGCAGGGTATCTTCGATGGTGTCGATGCCATTCACGTCACGATGGATCAGGCGAATGCTTTGCGCATGGCGATAGCGCCGGATGCGCGCGGGCCATTGCGATTCGTCGGCGGGATCAAGGTGCAGCCCGGGCGATGGTGCCTCGAGCGCATCCACCAGTTCCGGATCGCGGCACAGCCTTTCCAGTGCGTAATCGCTGGCGATCAGCAATCGCGCCAGGCGCTCAAAGCGGGCAGGTTCCGCGCGTGCTTGCGCCGCGGCAACTGGTGCGGCTTGCGCAAGCCGCGCCAGTTGCTGTTCGAGCAAGGCGTCGATTTCAGGCGTGGCAAAGGCAGGCATGTTCGCAGGCTTCTGCCAATCCCCTGTCCCGACTTACTCGATCACGCCGCAGGCGATCCGCGCGCCGGAGTTGCCGGCCGGTTGGCTGGCGTAATCGTCCGCCGTCGCGTGCAGCACGATGGCGCGGCCATGGATGTCGCCTTCGCCGCCATCGCGCAGGCTCACGCCCGGCACCAGCACGTTCACCGTGATGTCGCCATCCGCATCGGCAACCAGATTGGGAATATCCCCGGCGTGATGTTCGCCCTCGCCGGGATGGCCGTGCGCGTGGCCCTTCGGATTGAAATGCGGCCCCGCGCTGCTGCCGTCCTCCGCGGTGCAATCGCCGGTTTCATGCAGATGAAAGCCGTGCGTGCTGTCCGGTTCAACGCCCGCGATCTTCCCGATGATGCGCACGCCATCGCCTTCGGCGCTGAATTGCAACCTGCCGGAAACCGTGCTGCCCGAACGTGCGACCAGTGCGGCGATGGCCATGGCAGCGGAAGGTTCGGATGCCTGTTCGGCTGCCCGCTTGGCTGCCCGCTCGGCTGCTTGTTCGGACACTTTTTTGGACACTTTTTTGGCTGCTTGTTTTGATGCTTGTTTCGATGCTTGTTTCGATGCCTGCCCGGATGCTTGTTCGGATGCCTGCCTGGTGACCGGTTCGGACGCAACCGCGCACGTGGCGAACACGGCAAACGGAACCCACGCGAATGCGATGATTTTCATGGCCTGCTCCTGTGAAGTGGGGGAAACACGAGCCTACCGGAGCGCACGCATCAACCCAAGCCCGGCTGTTGCTAAAATCGCGGGACTTTCATCGGGATTCCCTCATGTCCGCCGCCGTCCAAGCCAACGCCCAGCCCCGCTACGAAGTGACGCACGCAGCATTGCCGCTTTCCTGCCCGATGCCGGACATGACGACATGGAACTCGCACCCGAAGGTGTACCTGCCGATCGAGGCCACCGGCGAAGCGCGCTGCCCGTATTGCGGTGCGCTGTACGTGCTGAAGGATTGATGCCTGCCCCGCCGTGGCCACGGCGTTCACGGTGATGCAGTTGCTGCCTGCTCTCGTTGCGGGCGGCGTGGAGCGTTCCGTCATCGAAACCGCGCAGGCATTGGTGCGCCAGGGCCACCGCGCCATCGTGGTTTCCGCCGGTGGAAAACTGGTGCCGGAACTGGAAGCCATCGGCGCTGTGCACATCACGCTTCCCATCGGCAGGAAATCGCTGGCAACGCTGCGCATGATCGGTGCGTTGCGGCAGGTCATCGAAAAGACGCAGCCGCACATCATCCATGCGCGTTCACGCCTTCCGGCGTGGGTGGCGCATTTCGCGCTGCGCGGCCTGCGTGGGGTTCGGCCTGCATTCGTCACTTCCGTACACGGCCTCAATTCGCCGGGCCGCTACAGCGCCATCCTCACCTCCGGCGCGCGGGTGGAATGCGTTTCCAACACCGTGCGCGACTACGTGCTGGCGCATTACCGGCAGCTCGATCCGCAAAAACTTCGCGTGATCGAACGCGGCATCGATCCGGCCCGGTTCCCGCGCGGCCATCGTGCCTTACCTGCGTGGCGCGAACGCTTCCATGCCGAACATCCGATGCTTGCTTCGCGCCCGTTCCTGCTGCTGCCGGGCCGTGGCACGCGGTTGAAAGGCCACGCACACGCCATCGCGCTGCTCGCAGCGCTGCGTCTTCGCGGTTTCGATCTGGCGTTGCTGCTGCAAGGCGCGCAGGAAGTCGGACGCGAACGCTATCTGGCCGAACTGCGCGAACAAGCCAAGGCGCTGGGTATCGATGATCGGCTCATCATCGCACCCTCACGTCCCGACATTCGAGAGGTGATGGCCGAATCGGCACTGGTGCTGCAACTCTCGAACAAACCCGAAGCCTTCGGCCGCACCGTCGCCGAAGCGCTGAGCCTGGGAAAGCCGGTGCTGGGTTGGAACCAGGGTGGCACCGGGGAATTGCTGGCCAGGCATTTTTCACAAGGCGCAGTTGCGCCGTTCGATGCCGATGCGCTCGCGGCCCGCGCCGCCGAACTGCTGTCGAACCCGATCAAGGTGCCCGCATTCACCGGCACCACGCTGGAACAGATGCAGGCCGCCACGCTGGCGCTGTATCGCGAGGCTTTGCAGGAGCGTTCGCATGAATGACACGACGCGCTTCTTTTCCCCATGCCAACACTGGCGCATCTGGCTGCTGCTCGCCGTGCCCTTTCTGCTTCCCTTCAGCCGCAGTGCCGAAGCCCCGATGCTGATCGGCGCTGTCTGCGGCCTCGTCGCCATCGCGCGTCATCGGATCGATTGGCGCGCACCCGTGGTGCGGTTGGTGCTGGTGCTGTTCGCCGCGTACTGGCTGCCGGAATTGCTCTCCGCTTTCGACTCCCGTGCGCAGGAAAAAACCTGGCAGGAAACGGCCATCGACCTGCGCTTCCTGCCCTTTCTGTTATTCGCCACCACGGCAGTCCGCAACCCGCGCGAAGCATCATTGCTGACCGGCGGCATCGCCGCCATCGTGGCGCTGTGGTGCGTGGATGCGCTGGTGCAGGCGACGACGGGTTTCAGCATTGGCGGCGCGGCCACGTCGGATCGGCTTTCCGGCATCTTCGGCGCGGACGATCTGAAACTGGGCGGCGCGCTCGCCGTGCTTTCGCCGTTCGCGCTGATCTGGTGCGCCCGGCGCGGTGGCATGACGCTGGCCTTGCTCGCGGCGCTGCCGGTGGCCATCGTCATCCTGCTGGCCGGCGCGCGCGCTTCATGGATCGGCTTCGCACTCGGCACGGCGCTGGTGCTGTGGCACGGCTTCGGTACCCGCCGCGCCTTGCCCGCATTCGGCATCTTCCTGCTGGCCGCAGCACTGGCCGGAGCCATCGGTTATCACGCCTCGGAACGCTTCGCCCATCGCGTGGATCGCACTGCCGCCGCCTTCGCAGGCGATGAAGCCGCGCTCGATCACGCGCTGTCAGGCCGCCTTCCGATCTGGGCCACCGCATTGCGCATGGTGGAAGCGCATCCGATCAACGGCGTCGGCGTGCGCGGCTTCCGTTACGCCTATCCGGATTACGCCGCAGCGGATGATCCGTGGGTTGATCTGACATTGCATCAAGGCGCACTGCACGCACACCAGATCGTGCTGGAAGTGGCCAGCGAAACCGGCTTCATCGGCCTCATCGCCTGGCTCGCCGCTGCCGTGTTCGCCATCCGCTTCTGGCGCAGCACACCACCGCAAAACCGCGAATCCGCGCTTCCCGCCGCGTTTTCCCTGATCGTGATGCTGTTCCCCTTCAACACCCACTATGCGATGTATTCCGCCGTGTGGGGATTGTTGCTGATGGCGATGCTGGGAGTGTGGGTGGCGGGGTTGGGTTGGCGGCGGTGAGGCCTGCCTGTTGGCCCGGCCTTCGGAGCCTCCCGCAGAGCTTGCTTCGCTGTATTCGTCATCCACTCAAGAACGCCAGGCAATCCCGAACCGGCTGGCCAGATCGAACAAGCGCTTGTCCATTGTCCAAAGATGCGTGTCTGGCGTGATCAGGGCAGACGCCAGCAAAGCGAGATCCACCATCCCGCAGCCCAATCCGTACAAGCGTTCCCGCTCGATGAACTCCAGCAATTCGCTCTGGCTGGCCTCGCGGCAAGGGCGCAGCAAGCCCAGATTCGACAACGTCCGCTTGCGCGGCGCAGGTGGCGTACCGCAGTCCAACTCGGCGAGCACGAACGGGTGCATCAGTACGAGATCCTGGCTCAACCGGACGACCAGTTCCGCATTGGTGTTGCGAAAGTGATCGACCCAGACGGAGGTATCGACCAGCACATCCATCAGCGCGCCGGCTCCGCCCGCCGACGTGGAATATCCGGCATGTCCGGGGCTTTCCCGCCCAGCCGCGCCAATCGCTTCGCCGCCTGCACCCGAACGAAGGTACGAATGGCCTCACGGAACAGATCGGCCTTGTCCATCGCCGGATCGGCAACCTCCAGCGCCTGCTGGTAAAGCGCGTCTTCGATGGTGACGGTGGAGCGCATGGCGGCCCCGGAAAGCATCATGTTTGATGCCGGATAGCATCACTTCCTGGGCGAATTCCCGACCGACGCCGGAGGAACCCGTCAGCCACCCACCCGCAACGCTGCCAGCACCATCAACGCCACCACGCAGCCAAAGCCACCCACCCAGGCCAGGCTGCGCAGCATCGGAACGCTGGCGAGATAGAACACACCGTGCAGCACCCGGCACACGATGAAGGCGATGGCGATCTGCGAGATCAGACCCGGATCGACACCGGCGAACTGCGCCATCAGCACTGCCGCCGCGAATGGCGCGAAGGCCTCGAAGGCGTTGAGATGCGCGGCATGGCCATTGCGGACACGGAAACTCTCCTGCTTCGCAATCCAGCCTCGCGGATCCCTGTTGGTGTAGCCAGGCGCACCGGACTTGGCGATGGTGACCCAGACATACGGCAGAAACGCAGCGATCAGGATGCACCAGTAGGCGATGGACATGGGGGTTCCTCGGTGGTCGGGTTTTCCCAGTCTGGCATATCCGCGATTGGCGCGTTGATCCTGCCACACCCGGCCTCGCATCGAGGTGCCGTTCGATCCGGTGGCCGTTGCCATCTACCTGCGCGATCACTTCTCCCAGTGCGTTGTACTGGTAACTCGTCGTGCCGCTGTCCAGATCGCTCTTGCTGGTCTTGCGGCCCTCGGAGAACCGTGGCCGTCAAGTGCCCTCTGGAAATAGCCTGATCAAGTCCGGCTACTTCACTCCCAACCCCCGCGCCAGCACATCGACGAACTTGTCCACGGTTTCATGCAGGCGGAACTGGGCAGGTTGGCGCAGCCACATGTGGATCAGGCCATGGATGGTGGCGTGGACGCCCATGGCGACGGTGTGGACATCCACGTTCGGGTCTATCTGGCCCGCCGCTTTGGCCTGTTCCAGCAGGCGTTCGGTGGCGCAGATGAAGAACTGTTTGCGTTGCAGTTCCATGTCGCTGAGGGCTTGCAGATCGTCGGAGAGTTCGCAGCGGTTGGTGAGAATGTCGCAGACGTTCTGTTGCTGGCGGTCGGTTTCGATCTTGTGCATGGAGCGGGTCAGGTGCGCGCGCCATGCGCCGAAGGGATCGGCGGGTGCGGCGGCAACCAGCTGCTGGATGCTGTCGAACAGCGGCAGCGTGACGCGGTCGAACATCGCGGTGAGCACGTCGGCCTTGTTCTTGAAGTGCCAATAGACCGCGCCACGGGTGCAGCCGGCGCGCTGGGCGATGTCTTCCAGTCGGGTGCGGGAGACACCCTTGTCGCGGAAGACTTCCTCGGCGGCGTCGAGGATGGCATCGCGGGTGAGTTGGGCTTCCGCCTTGGTTTTCCTGGCCATGTTCCTCAAGCTTGCTGTGATGTTGTCGCGCGGGTGAGGGTTGCATGAACGCGAAACCCGGCAGCGAAGGTGGTGTGCGAAATGGCACTTTACATACATGCACGAATGTAAGTAAAGTGCGACCGCTCGGTCATGCTGCATGGCAGCAAGTGCCGCTTCATCTTTCTTGAGGTTTTCTCGATGACTGCCCTCCTTTCCCGGAAGCTGCGTCGCTTCCCCGCCATTCTCCCCTTCGCGCTGGTTCCCGCGCTGGCCTTGCTTGCGGCCTGCGGTGGCGGCGCGCCACAACAACACCAGATGCCACCAGCGGAAGTGGTGGTGGATACGATCACGCTGCGCGATCTGCCGCTGACGATGGAATACCCGGCGCGCGTTTCCGGTTCGCGCGTGGTGGAAGTTCGCGCCCGCGTCAACGGCGTGGTGGTAGAACGTGCCTATCGCGAAGGCGAGCCGGTGAAGCAGGGCGACCTGCTGTTCCGGATCGAGCCGGACAACTACCAGGCCATTTCCGATCAGGCCGGTGCGCAGGTGGCAATCCAGCAGGCCTCGATCAACCAGGCGCAGGCCGATTACGACCGCATCAAGGCGCTGGTGGAAGAAGGCGCAGTGAGCCAGCGTGAATTCGATCAGGCCAAGGCGACGCTGAGCCAGGCCAGGGCCGGTTTGGCCGCTGCACAGGCCACGCGCACCTCCGCCAACCTCAATCTCAAGTACACCAAAGTGCGCGCGCCGGTTTCCGGCATCGCCTCGAAGGAAGCGGTGACGGTGGGCAATCTGGTGAACGGCGGCACGGGCGCGGGCGGTGACTTGCTCACCACCATCGTGCAGGCCGATCCGGCCTACGTGGAGTTTTCGATGACGGAACCAGAATACCTGCGCCTGCGCGAACTTTCGCAGCAGGATGCAGCCAGGCTCGCGGTGAAAGTGAAATCAGGGTCGAGCTGCGCAGGTGAAGGCCATGTGGATTTCACCGACAGCTTCGTGAACCCGACCACCGGCACGGTGCGCGCTCGGGCCATTTTCGCCAATGAAGACGGTTGTCTCGTCTCCGGCCAGTTTCTTGCGGTGGAAGTCACCGGCCTTGCGCTGCCGCAGGCGGTTGCCGTGCCCAAGGGCGCGGTGATGTTTGGCCAGCACGGGGCGATGGTGTGGGTGGTCGGCGAAGACGCCAAGCCTTCGCCGCGCCCGGTGACGATCGCCGAAAGCTGGCACGACGACTGGGTGCTCGCCGGTGGCGTGCAGCCGGGCGAGCGCATCGTGGTGGAAGGCATCATGAAGGTGCGTCCGGATGCGCCGGTGAAGCCGCTGACGCGCGAGGAAGATGCCGCGCAGAAGGCCCAACGCGCAGCACAAGCGAACCAGCCCGCCGCGCCGAAAGCCGCGCACTGAGGAGGCGACCATGTTCTCCGAATTTTTCATCCGCCGTCCGATCTTCGCGACGGTGCTTTCCATCGTCATCGTGCTGCTGGGCGGCGGCGCGATGCTCGGCCTGCCGGTGAGCCAGTTCCCGGAAATCCTGCCGCCGCAGATCAGCGTGGATGCGAACTACTCCGGCGCGAGTGCCGAAGTGGTCGCCAACACCGTGGCCGCGCCGATCGAGAACCAGATCAACGGCGCCACCGACATGATCTACATGAACTCCAACAGCAGTTCGGACGGGCGCATGTCCCTCACGGTGACCTTCGCCACCGGCACCGATCCGGATGATGCGCTGGTGGAGGTGAACAACCGCATCGCCGCCGCCACGCCGATGCTGCCCGAATCCGTGCGCAGGCTTGGCGTGACCGCACGCAAATCCATGTCCAGCATCCTGGGCGTGGCCGTCGTCAAATCCCCGGATGGGCGATTCGACGAAGTATTCGTTTCCAACTTCGCGCTGGTGAACGTCGTCGATGAACTCAAGCGCATTCCCGGCGTGGGCAACGTGCAACTGTTCGGCCTGAAGTATTACTCCATGCGCGTGTGGCTGGATCCGCAGCGCATGAATGCGCTCGGCATCGTGCCTTCGGACGTGGCCGCCGCATTGCGCGACCAGAACAACCAGTTGCCCGCAGGCAAGATCGGGGCCGAGCCGATGGATGCCTCCATCGGCTTCACCTACACCATGACGACCAAGGGCCGCCTCAACACACCGGAGGAGTTCGGCCAGGTGGTGATCCGCCGCGATGCGGATGGCGGCGTGGTGCGGCTGCGTGATGTGGCCACGGTGGAACTGGGTGCGCAGAGCTATGCGTTTTCCGCACGTCACGACGAAACCCCGGCGGTGCCGATGGGCATCTTCCTGCAACCGGGCGCGAACGCACTGGCGACGATGGATGCAGTGAAGGCGCGGCTGGAGGAATTGCAGCAGACCTTCCCCGAAGGCCTCCAGTACGCCATACCGTATGACACCACCAAGTTCGTGCGCATCTCGATCAACGAGGTGGTGAAGACGCTGTTCGAGGCGATGGTGCTGGTATTCGCCGTGGTGTATCTGTTCCTGGGCAACTGGCGCGCCACATTGATCCCCAGTCTCGCCGTGCCCGTGTCATTGATCGGCACCTTCGGCGGCATGTACCTGCTCGGTTTCTCGATCAACACGCTCACGCTGTTCGGCATGGTGCTGGCGATCGGCATCGTGGTGGACGACGCCATCGTGGTGCTGGAGAACGTGGAACGCATCATGCACGAGGAACATCTGCCGCCGACGGAAGCCACGATCAAGGCAATGGGCCAGGTGACCGGCCCGGTCATCGCCATCGTGCTGGTGCTGTGCGCGGTGTTCGTGCCGGTGGCCTTCATCGGCGGCATGACGGGCGTGATGTACCAGCAGTTCGCCATCACCATTGCCGTTTCCGTGGCGATTTCAGGCCTGGTCGCGCTCACGCTCACGCCAGCGCTGTGCGCGCTGCTGCTGAAATCCGAAGACAAGGCGCAGTTCGGCTGGTTGCAGGCCTTCAACCGCTGGTTCGGCCGGACGACCGGACGCTACGCCAAGGGCGTGACCTACCTGCTGCGCCACGGCGTACTGACGGCGGCATTATTCGGTGCGGTGATCCTCGCCGCCGGTGGCCTGTTCACCCGCGTGCCCGGTGCACTGGTGCCGAACGAGGATCAGGGCACGGCGATCGTCATCACCAAGCTGCCCGATTCCAGTTCGCTGGCGCATACCTCGCGCGTGGCCGACCAACTCATCGATTTCGAGCTGAAGCATCCGCTGGCCGAACATGCGGTGTCGCTGGTGGGGCTGGATTTCCTTTCGCTCTCGCTCAAGCCGAACGCGATGTCGCAGTTCGTGGCATTGAAGGATTGGAGCGAACGCAAGGACAAGGATCAGAGCATCGAAGCCTTCACCGGACAGTTGATGGGCTATGGCATGACCCAGGTGCGCGATGCCTTCGTGCTGGCGATCGCGCCGCCGCCGATCCAGGGGCTTTCCACCACGGGCGGTTTCGAGTTCTATCTGGAAAGCCGTGCCAATTCCGATTACGGCCAGATCGCGCAGGTGACTTCGGACTTCATCGCCGCCGCCAATGCGAACCCGGCGCTTTCCGGCGTGCAGACCATGTTCTCGGCCACCTCGCCGCAGATCGAGCTTGAGATCGACCGCGACAAGGCCGCGGAGATGGGCGTCTCTCTCACGCAATTGTTCGAAGCCACGCAATCCACCTTCGGCTCGCTCTACGTCAACGATTTCAACCGCGATGGCCGCACCTACCAGGTGCAGTTGCAGGCCAAGGCCGATGCGCGCGCACGGATCGAGGATCTGCGCAACGTCTCGGTGCGTGCGGCCAGCGGCGAACTGGTGCCACTCACCACGCTGGTGACGCCGGTACAGAAGGTCGGCCCGGAACTGGTGGAGCGCTTCAACAGCTATCCGGCGATCAAGGTGATGGGCAACCCCGGCCACGGTGTTTCTTCCGGTACCGCGATTGCGGCAGTGGAAAAGCTGGCGCAGGAAACCTTGCCTGAAGGTTATTCGGTGGCGTGGATCGGTTCGGCCTATCAGGAAAAGCAGGTCGCATCCACTTCCTACATCACCATGATCGGCGGCCTGATCTTCGTGTTCCTGATCCTGGCGGCGCAGTACGAACGCTGGTCGCTGCCGCTCGCGGTGATCCTGTCGATTCCGTTCGCACTGCTGGGTGCGGTGCTGGCCGTGTTGCTGCGTGGCCTCACCAACGACATTTACTTCCAGGTGGGCCTCATCACGCTGATTGGCCTGTCGGCGAAGAACGCCATCCTGATCGTGGAGTTCGCAGCGGAGAACGTGCGCGAAGGCATGGGTGTGGTCGATGCGGCCATCCACGCTGCACGCCAGCGCTTCCGCCCCATCGTGATGACCTCGCTGGCCTTCATCCTGGGCGTGTTGCCGCTGGCGATCAGTTCCGGTGCGGGTGCGAATGCACGCCATTCCATCGGCACCGGCGTGATTGGCGGCATGTTGTTCTCCACCCTGATCGCCACGTTCTTCATTCCCTCGCTGTTCCGCTGGGTGAGCCGCCGCGAAGAGCGTGCGGGCCGCAAGGCGGCGGCCACTGCTTCGGAGACGCACGCATGAATCCCTCGCACACCCATTCCCGCGTAGTGCGCAGCTTGCTGCGCTTGCCGGTGAACATCAGCGCAGCAAGCCGTGCTCTACGACGCACGATTCTGGTCACGGTATTGGCAGGGAGTCTTGCCGCCTGCGCCGGATTGGGAAAGACCACGGCGGTTTCGGACATTGCCGCCGAATTGCCGACGCAGTTCTCGCAGGTCGCACCGCTGTCCGAATCGCAAGCACTCGATGCGCAGTGGTGGCGTGCCTTCGGTGACACGCAACTGGATGCGCTGGTGGAACGCGGGCTGGAACACAACAGCAACCTCATCATCGGCGCAGCACGCCTGCGTGAAGCCGCCGCCGTGTTGAAGCAGACCCGCGCCGGGCAGATTCCCGACATGGGCGTGTTCGTCGGCGGCAACCGCCAGCGTGCCGCTTCCACCACCACGCCGAGCGCAACCGTGGTTTCCGATGGCGGCAGCTTCGGAGTTTCCATCGGTTACGAAGTCGATCTGTGGGGCAGGCTTTCGGCACAGACCGATGCCGCACGCCAACGCTACCTGGCCCAGGGCTACACGCAGGCCGCATTGCAGCTTTCCATCGCGGCGGAACTCACGCGCGGCTATCTCGCCGCACAAGCGCAGACCCGCGCCCGCGACATCCTTGCGGACAACGTGGAACTGCTTGCCGAAGCGGTATCGCTTTCCGAACGCCGCTTCGCGCTTGGCGCGATTTCCGAACTGGACATGCAGCGTTCCCGTTCCGAACTGGAAGATTCCCGTGCGCAGCTCGCGCAGGCCGTGGCGCAATTGAACGCCACGCGCCGTGCGCTGCTGGTGCTTGCCGGTGAATGGCCCACCACCGAAGCGATGAATGCGCTGGAAGTGCAAAGCAAATCGCCCACACCTTCGCAATTGCCGCAGGTGCCGCTGGGCCTGCCGAGCGAACTGCTGGAACGCCGCCCGGATCTGCGCGCCGCCGAAGCCAACCTCGCCGCCGCCAGTGCGGATGTTTCCGCCGCACGGCGCGCATTCCTGCCATCGCTGCAGCTCACCGGCCAGACCGGGCGCGCCAGCGGCGATCTTTCCGACCTGTTCGCAGGCCCGCACCTTTCGTTGTGGTCGATCGGCGCGGAACTGGTGCAGGCCATCTTCGAAGGCGGCGCACGACGCGGCGCAGTGGAAGCGGCACGGGCGCGGCAGGGTGCTTTGGTGGAGCAATACCGCGACACCGTGCGCGATGCCTTCCGTGATGTGCTCGATGCGCTGGATGCCCGCGATGCCGCCGCGCAGGTACACCAGGCACGATTGGCACAAAGCGAAGCCCTCTCCCACGCGCTGCGTCTGGCACAGCGCCGCTACGACGAAGGCTACGACGACTTCCTCTCCGTGCTCGACGCCCGCCGCTCGCTGCTGCAGGCGCGCCTTGCGGTTTCGCAGGCGGAGCTTTCCGCAGGTTCGTCTTATGTCGATCTGGCGCTGGCGTTGGGTGGCGGTTGGAACAAAGACACCAGCACCGATTGATGCGTTTTCCCCATTCTGGCGCACAATGCGAACGGCCCGCGCTGGCGGGCCGTTTTCGTTGCGATCACCAAAAGAGGGAACGCATCATGTCGAACACGAAACCGCCGCGCAGTTTCTGGATCATCGCCGTTCTCGCTCTCATCTGGACGGCATTGGGCGTCACCGCCTGGGTCATGGATCTCATCACCGACGAAAGCCAGCTCGCCGGGCTGGACGAAGCCCGCAAGCAATTGTTTGCGCAGCGCCCGCAATGGGTTTTCGTACTGTATGCGCTGGCCACCGGCACCGCTTTCCTCGGTGCGCTTGCACTGGTGTTGCGCAAGGCCGTCGCGATGCCGCTGTTCCTCGTATCGCTGATCGCCGTGGTGGTGCAGTTCAGCTATTTCCTCGGCGTGATGGACACGGTGAAACTGCTCGGCCTGGCGCAAGCCGCCACGTTCCCGCTGGTGATCTTCACCATCGGCGCGTTCCTGTACTGGTATTCGATCAAAGCTCGAAAGAAGCAATGGATTTCGTGATCCACCGTCGTTTATCGCACATCGTTGCATCCTTCGTTTTCGCAGCAGGATTGTTCGCACCAAGCCTTGCGCTGGCATGGGATCGGCTCGGCCACGCACTCATCGCCTCCCTGGCCGAGCGCCAGCTTTCACCGCAGGCGCGTGCGCAGATCGCATTGCTGCTGCCCGATCAACCGGAAGAAGATCAACCGGAAGAGCCGCGCCTGCCCTCCATCGCCTCATGGGCGGACGAGATTCGCGGGGAACCCCAGTACCGCGAAACCTCGCCGCTTCACTACGTCAACTTCGTCGGCGTTTGCCGTTTCGATCCACCGCGCGATTGCCCGGGTGGAAAATGCGTCATCGCCGCCATCGACCGCTACGCCAAGGTACTCGGCGATACCGGCGCGCCCCTGGCCGAACGCACCGAAGCATTGAAGTTCCTCGTCCACTTCGTCGGCGATGTACACCAGCCGCTGCACGCAGGTCACCGCCGCGACCTCGGCGGCAACCGCTTCCAGGTGAATGCGCTGGGCGAAGGCACGAACCTGCATCGCATCTGGGATCACAGCGTGCTGGCAAGCGCGGGCCTGCCATTCACGCAGTATCACGATCTGCTTTCGCAAACGCCGCTGCCACCGTCGGGCACGCTCGATCCAGCACAATGGGCCGAAAGCGCATGTCGCTTGACGGACATGCAGGGCTTCTATCCGAAACGGCCCGGCAAGCTGCCCTGGGACTACCTGAAAACCCAACGCCCGCTCGCCGAAACGCAAGTGCGTCTGGCCGCTTCCCGCTTGGCCGCACTGCTCGAACGCGAACTCGGCACGGTACCTGTGCTCGAACCCTGAGGTTTCCACCTGCGGCGCAAGCACCACCGTCTGCTAAACTGCGCCGCTCGCCACCGGCCCACGCGCCGGAACATCGCGACAACGCGCCCGTAGCTCAGCCGGATAGAGTAGTGGCTTCCGAAGCCATTGGTCGGGGGTTCGAATCCCTCCGGGCGCGCCATTCCCCCTGAGACGAATGGTTGCCTTGCTGGAGCAGCACGTTAAGACGCACCAGCAGGAACGCTTCCTGGAAAGGGCCTGGAATACATGACGACACTGGAAATCGCCGCCAACGTTGCCGTGGCAGGTTCGATCCTGCTGGCTGCCCGCAACAATGTGCATACCTGGTGGTTTGGCATCATCGGCTGTTCGCTGTTCGGATGGCTGTTCTGGGAAGCGAAGCTTTATGCGGATGTCGTTCTGCAAGGCTTCTTCGTCACTGCTAGCGTTTATGGCTGGTACCAATGGCTGTATGGCGCACGTGGTGCGCCACTGCCGATCGTGCGCACGAGGCTTGGGCTGCTTGCCCTCTTTGCAATCACCGCAGCCATCGTGGCGTTCGGTTACGGGCTTTTGCTCCATCGCTTCACCGATGCCTATGCGCCCTTCGCGGATTCCATCGTTCTGGCGTTCAGCGTGCTGGCACAACTGCTGTTGATGAAACGACGCATCGAGACGTGGGCCTTCTGGCTGCTGGTCAACGCCGTGGCCGTGCCCTTGTATGCCTCCCGTGGCCTGTTCCTCACTTCGTTCCTCTATGCCGTGTATTGGTTCAATGCCATCTACGGTGCGTGGAAGTGGCGGCAGGAAATGGTGAAGCAGCCAAGCGTGTAATTCAGCGCCTTCGTTTTCGCGGATCAAGAGAGAACGTCACTGGACCGCGCCTGTGCTCAAACAGGAACAGGCCTTCGCAGATGCAGCGGAAATAGAAACTTTCGTGGCGCTGTACTTCGCTTCCCACGAACACAAGGCCGAAAATCCGGGTATCGTTGCCGGATTGGTGCACTGCATCAGTGCCTTCATGCAACCCATCCAGTGGAGTGGTCATCGTGAACGATCGTGTGTCTTGTGGGCGGCTTGCCGTTGCCAGCGGTTTCAAGCGTTTCATCGAGGAAGAAGCCCTGCCGGGCACAGGCATCGAAGCGGCGGCGTTCTGGGCCGGATTCGATGCGCTGGTGCAGGATCTGGCCCCGAAGAACCGCGATCTGCTGGCGCAGCGCGATCGCCTTCAGGCGCGTCTGGATGAATGGCATCGCGGCCATCCCGGCCCGGTGCAGGATGCGACGGCATACCGCGCGTTCCTTGAGTCCATCGGTTATCTGTTGCCACCGCCTTCGCCGTTTTCCATCGATACGGCGAACGTGGATGCGGAAATCACATCACAAGCCGGGCCGCAACTCGTGGTGCCGGTGATGAATGCGCGTTACGCGCTGAATGCGGCGAATGCACGCTGGGGTTCGTTGTACGACGCACTCTATGGCACCGATGCGATCAGTGAAGATGATGGTGCCACGCGCGGCGGCGGTTTCAATCCGGTGCGCGGCGCGAAGGTGATCGCTTTCGCACGCGCCTTTCTTGATCAGGCCGCGCCGCTTTTCATTGGCAGCCACGCCGATGCCACACGCTATGCCGTGGTGGATGGAACCCTTGCCGTGACCTTGAAGAACGGCGCGGCTACCACGCTGGCGCAGCCGGAAAAATTCATCGGCTACCAAGGCGAAACCTCCACGCCTTCGGCATTGCTGCTGAAGAACCACGGCCTGCATCTGGAAATCCAGATCGACCGCACGAATGTCATCGGCAGGTCGGATGCAGCAGGCGTGAAGGACGTGCTGATGGAGGCGGCGCTCACCACGATCATGGATTGCGAGGATTCGGTTGCGGCGGTGGATGCGCAGGACAAGATCCTCGTGTATCGCAACTGGCTCGGGTTGATGAAGGGCGATCTTTCGCAAACCCTGCAAAAAAACGGCAAGACCCTCGTCCGCACCTTGAATCCCGATCGCAGCTACACCGCGCCCGATGGCGGAACGCTCACCTTGCCGGGCCGCGCGCTGATGTTCGTGCGCAACGTCGGGCACCTGATGACCACGCCCACCGTGCTCGATGGCGAAGGCCGCGAGATTCCCGAAGGCTTGATGGATGCGCTCGTCACCAGCCTCATCGCGCTGCACGATCTTCCGCGCCGTGGCAATTCGCGCGCGGGCAGCATCTACATCGTCAAGCCCAAGATGCACGGGCCTGCGGAAGTGGCCTTCACGGACGAAACCTTCGCGCGCGTGGAAGATTTGCTGGGGCTTGCGCGCCACACCATCAAGATCGGCATCATGGACGAGGAGCGCCGTACCTCGCTCAACCTTTCCGCCTGCATCAAGGCCGCGCGCAGTCGCGTGGCCTTCATCAACACCGGCTTCCTCGACCGCACCGGCGATGAAATGCACAGCGCGATGGAAGCAGGCCCGATGCTGCGCAAGGGCGACATGAAAGGAAGCCATTGGATCGCCGCCTACGAACGCAGCAACGTGCTTGCGGGCCTGGCTGCTGGCTTGCGCGGCAAGGCGCAGATCGGCAAGGGCATGTGGGCCATGCCCGACCTCATGGCCGCGATGCTGCAACAGAAGATCGCCCATCCCAAAGCAGGCGCGAACACCGCCTGGGTACCCTCGCCCACGGCGGCCACCTTGCACGCGCTGCATTACCACCAGGTGGATGTGCAGGCGGTGCAGCAGGAACTGGAAAAAACCGATTTCGCCAGCGAACGCGATGAACTGCTGGCCGGCTTGCTCACCGTTCCCGTGGTTGAAAAAGCCACGTGGAGCGCGGAAGACATCCGACAGGAGATCGACAACAACTGCCAGGGCATCCTCGGCTATGTGGTGCGCTGGGTGGAACAGGGCGTGGGCTGCTCCAAGGTGCCCGATATCCACGACGTGGGCCTCATGGAAGACCGCGCCACCTTGCGCATTTCCAGCCAGCACCTGGCCAACTGGCTGCACCATGGTGTGACTACGCGCGAACAGGTGATCGACGCGCTGCAGCGCATGGCCGTAGTGGTGGACAAACAGAACGCCGACGATCCGCTCTATCGCCCGATGGCTCCGGAGTTCGGGAAATCCATTGCGTTCGCGGCGGCGAGTGCGCTGGTGTTCGAGGGATTGAACCAGCCCAATGGCTATACCGAGCCGTTGCTGCACAAGTTTCGACAACGCTTCAAGCAGGACGGCTAGGGCGGTTTCGTTTCAGTCGCGAACACTGGTCGGATCGCGCCTTAGCCTACGGTTCACTCGTCCTCGAAGCCGTCCGCGAACACGTCCATGCTGAGGGGCGCAAAGCTCGCGCTGCACTGGCGGCTGCGATCCATCGTCACCGGCACGCTGGCATCGCTGCCATTGCAGTCTCCGCTCCACTGCACGAACTGCCAGCCGCTGTCGGCGGTCGCGACAAGGGTGATCGTCGGATGCGGCGCAGGCCCGGCGGTGGCGCTGCCGGTGCAGCCGCCGCCGGCCGCGCGGCAATCGCTGATGCCGCTGGCGACATCGCCATCCACTGCGCCGCTGCCACTGACGCTCACCTGCAACACATAGGCGCTGGCCGCTTCCACCGCGCCCACGTCGCAAGGCATGGCGCTGCCGCTGGCCGGGTCGGGCCGGGCTGCGCCGCGCTGGTCGGTCGATGGCAGGTCGTCGCAAGCCACCGAATCCAGCGCCGGGCTGCCCGGTTGCGGTGCCATCGTGAGGGTCGGGCCACCGTTGTCGGCCAGGGCGGCCAGGTGGGCGCTGCCGCTGCGCGGCGTGCCGGTGCCTCCCCACCAGCCGCTGCCAACGATGCTGGCCCCGTCCGCGCTGTCGGCGGATGGGTTTCCGGACTGCCGGGTGAAATCGTCCATGCCGCCATTGGGGAACACGGAGTCCGACAGGATGCTGGCCACGATGCTGCTGAGGTTGTCCTGCGCCGGGCAGGCGCCGACACCATCGCCGCAATACTCGCCCATGATGGCAACGGCCCCGCCCCAGGCCTGATCGCCCCACGCAAGGCCGGTACCCCGTTGCACCGAATTGCCGGCCAGCGTGCTGGCCTCGATGTCCAGCACGCCGTTCATCGAAAACACCGCGCCGCCGTAGGCATTGCCACCGCCGCCAGCCGCCGAATCACCACCGATCGCGCGGTTGCCGGTGAGGGTGGAATTGACGATGCGCAGGCTGCCGCCGTGGTTGAAGATCGCCCCGCCCATACCGGCACCGCCACCGCCGCCGCCCGCGCCGTCCACGCCGCTGCCGCCTTGTCCACCGCCAAAACCGGGATTGCCGGCTGCCGAATACCATTGGACACCGGTGACGCCGTCGGCACCTCCGCCGCCGGCTCCGCCGCCAAAGCCGCCGCGACCGCCCCGAACGGTGTTGTTGTTGCTCGCAAACCCAACAACCGGCGCACCGCCACCGCCGCCGCCGAACCCGCCTTGCCCACCTGGGAGGAAATTCGCGCCGCCACCACCACCGCCGCCACCCACCCCGCCGCCGCTGCCTCCCGTTTGTGAGGCGGGATACGACACATCGCGGCCGCCGCCACCCCCACCGAAGGCACCACCGCCGGGGACACTTTGGTCTGCACCAGAGTCGCCACCGCCATTCACCCCCTGCGCATCCGCCGCCGTATCCGCCGGGCCAAAGCCGCCGCCACCGCCGCCCGCCGGGGCACCTGAGAATGTGGACGGCGGCCCGCCATTGCCGCCAAAGACGCTGACTCCGCCGATACCGCCGGCCTCGCCGCCCAAAAAGCCGGAACCGTAGAATCCGCCGCCGACCGTCACGGATCCGGTGAGGTCAAGATTGGCGTAGTTGCTACCCGCAGCGCCCATGCCGCCACCGCTGCCACCCGACATGGAAAAAGCATTGCCGCTTCCCAACCGTCCGCCACCATCGCCGCCGCGCGCCGTATTGCCGTGGAGACTGCACGCCTCCAGCGTCAGCGTCCCCTGACTGAACAGCGCCCCGCCGGCCCCCAGCGCCCCGCCACCGCCGCCGCTCGCGTACAGCCGCCCGACGGAGACCCTGCTGCCGCCATTGCCACCTTTGCCTCCTTCGACCCGCCCATCACGCAGGCTGAGCCGACGCAGGGTGAGATCACCGGCGCCGACCGCCACCTTGCCCGCACCGCCGCTGTGATGATTGCCATTGACGAAGAAAAACCGCATCGGGCTGCTGCCGCTGCGCGCGAGGGTGGCACCGTTGCCTTCGACCACGATGGTGCTGGTGATGGGCGGCAGCGCGTTGGCGCCGTACCAGTGGTTGTTCGGCGTGCCGATCTCGTACAGCGCGCCTTCGGCCAGCACGATGGTGTCATCGCCCGGCGTGTTGTTGGCCGCGATCAGCGCCTCGCTCAGGCTGACCAGTCCGTCGCTGCCGGGCAGATCCTCGATTTGCAGGCTCTCAGCCACATACAGCCCGCTGCGCCCGTCGGGATCTTCGGGAATGAACACGGCCCCCGGAACATCGATGACCTGCGTGGTGGTGGTGACCAAGATTTCCGCCGCACAAGCCCACCCCAGACAGACAGACCAGCCTGTCAGCAAGCAGAAAACCCGCGTTCCGAACCGGTACGTTGAAGCCATGACGTGCTCCCCCTGATGATGCATTTGGCAACAGACTAACTTCAAAACCCGCGTCCACCCTCCTGTGGCTTCGTCACTTCCCGCGACCCAACCGATTCCCCCGTCAACGTAATCGGATTCATCCCTGCCAGCACACGATGCACGATATCCAGCGTTCGGGCCGCCGCTCCGCGTTGCGCATCGACGACGGCAAGCGCGTTTTCACCCATGCGGCGGCGTTTCTCCGCATCGCCGAGCAGGCGTTGCAGGGTGGTGGCCAGGTCGTCCGGGTTGGCGATGCGCAGGCAGGCGTTGCGTTCGATCAGAAGATCGGTGACTTCGGCGAAGTTGAAGGTGTTGGGGCCGACCAGCGTGGGCACGCCAAGCGCAGCGGGTTCCAGCACGTTGTGGCCGCCGATGGGGTCGAGGCTGCCAGCGACGAAGGCGATGTCGGCGGCGGCGCAGAAGGCGACGAGTTCGCCCATCGAATCGACGACGAAGCATTGCGTGTCGATGCGCGCGAGCTGGTCCTCGCTGCGGCAGGCGGTGACGAAGCCGTAGCCACGGCAAAGCTGGATCATCGGGCGGAAGCGTTCGGGATGGCGCGGGGCCACGATCAACAGCGCATCGGGAAAACGCCGCAGCAGGCGCGTGTGCGCGTCGATCACGGCCTGCTCTTCGCCTTCGTGCGTGCTGGCGGCGATCCACACCGGCCTGCGCGCACCCCAGGCCTCGCGCCATGCGGCGGCTTGCGGTTTCAACGTGGGCGGAACGTGCATGTCGTATTTCAGGTTGCCGACCACGCGGATGCGTTCGGGCCGCGCGCCCAGTTCGAGGAAGCGTTCGGCGTCGATCTGGCTTTGTGCGGCGATGAAGTTGGTGCTGCGGATCGCCGCACGTACCAAGGGGCGAATCGGGCCGTAGCCTTTCAGCGATTTGCTCGAAAGCCGCGCGTTGGCGATGAGGATGGGCACGCCGCGTTTTTCGCAGTGGCGGAACAGGTTGGGCCAGATCTCCGTTTCCATGATGACCGCGATCACCGGGTTGATGCGCGTGAGGAAGCGCCGCACCGCGTCGGGCAGGTCGTAGGGCAGATAGACGTGGAACACCTTGTCACCCCACAACTGGCGCACGCGATCTGACCCTGTGGGCGTGACGGTTGAGACGACGAAGCTGTGGTCGGCGTAGCGTTCGCGCAGTGCGTCGATCAAGGGCGCTGCGGCGTTCACCTCGCCCACGGAAACGGCGTGGATCCAGATGGAGCTTTGGATGTGCGGATCGGGAAAGAAGCCAAAGCGTTCGAACCAGCGCGAAAAATAGCCGCGCGCGCGCAGGCCGCGGAAGGCGAGGCGGTAGAAGATCAGCGGCGTGAGCAGGTACAGGATCAGCGTGTAGGTCACGCGCCGTACGGCATCAACGGCCCGCATCGTGGCGGCGGGAACAGGCATTGCGAAAGGATAATGGCTGGCGCGCCCGCGCCGCTAAACTTCCCGCATGTCGCTTGCCCTTCCACCACAACTTCCGCTGCCTCCACCGCCGCGTTCACCCGGGCAATGGCCCGTGTGGCTGGGCATTGGCGCGCTGTGGCTGTTGGCGCGGCTGCCGTGGGGCGTGCAACGTGCGTTGGGGCGTGCCTTGGGCGGGTTGATGTTGCGTGCGCTGAAATCCAGGCGACATGTGGCGCAGGTGAATCTGGAATTGTGCTTTCCCGAACTTTCCGAAAACGAGCGCCTCGTGTTGTTGCGCGAGCACTTCGCTGCGCTGGGCATCGGCGTGTTCGAGTTCGCCCGCGCATGGTGGGGTTCCATCGAACCGATGCGGCGCAGCATGCGTATTTCAGGCTGGGAAGCCCTGGCCAAGGCGCACGAGGAAGGCCGAGGCGCGATCCTGATTTCCGGGCATTTCATGACGCTGGAAATCTGCGGGCGGCTGCTTTGCGACAAGGTGCCGCTGGCAGGCATGTACCGCCCGCACGATACCGATGCGATGGAATGGGCGGTGAAGCGCGGCCGCCTGCGCTATGCGCGGGCCATGTTCGGACGCGATGAATTGCGCCCGGCACTGCGTCACCTCAAAAATGGCGGCGTGCTGTGGTTTGCGCCGGATCAGGACACGCTGCGCGGGGACAACGTATTCATACCGTTCTTCGGGCAACCGGCATCGAGTCTGACTTCGACACACCAACTGGCGCGCATGAGCGGCGCGGCGGTGTTCGCGTTCTCGCATCGGCGCGAAGCCGATGGCAGTTACACGCTGGAAGTTTCGCCTGCGTTCGAGGATTTTCCCAGTGGCGATGCGGCTTCCGATACGGCACGCACGATGGGCGCGATCGAAGCAATGGCACGAAAGGCGCCTGCGCAGTATCTGTGGGTACACAAGCGCTTCAAGCGACGGCCTGCGGGGATGGAACCGGTTTATTGAGCAATGGCTCACTCGCGCCGCAGAAGTTCGTCCGCACCCTCGCGCAACAACTGCTCCGCCACGGCCACACCCAGACCTTCGGTTACCGGCGAACTGGCCTGCGCACGCAGCAGGCGGCCATCGCGTTCGTCACCAACCAACGCCCGCAAGGTGTAGCCCTGCGCGTGTTTTTCGCAGAAACCGGCGATGGGCACCTGACAGCTTCCGGCCAACCGCAGGTTCATCGCACGCTCCACGCCGACACATTCGCGCGTGCTGGCGTGATCCAGCGCAGCGATGAGCTGGATCGTTTCGTCATCATCGGCGCGACATTCCACCGCAATTGCGCCCTGCGAAGCGGCAGGCAAAAACTCCGGCGCAACAAGACGCGAAGCGATGCGTGCATCGAAACCCAAGCGCTGCAATCCGGCACAGGCCAACACGATGGCGTCGTATTCGCCAGCATCCAGTTTCGCCAGCCGCGTGTTGACGTTGCCGCGCAAGTCCGCCAATTGCAGATCAGGACGCCGCGCACGCAGTTGCGCTTGCCGACGCAGCGAAGACGTACCGACCTTGGCACCGATGGGCAACGCATCGAGCGTTTCCCAATGATTGGAAACGAAAGCATCGAAAGGATCCGCACGTTCCAGGATCGCCGCCAATGCAAAAGGCGCATCCAGTTCCATCGGCACATCCTTCAACGAATGCACCGCGCAATCTGCCTGCCCGCATTCGATGGCGATTTCCAGTTCCTTGAGGAACAAGCCCTTTCCACCGATGGCCGCGAGCGAACGATCCAGCACTTCATCCCCGCGCGTGGACAACGGCAACAACTCGATCTCGATGCCTGGATGCGCGGCACGCAACCGCGTCGCAACGTGTTCGGTTTGCCACAGCGCGAGCGCGCTCTTGCGGGTGGCGATGCGGAGTTTGTTCATCGGGAAGCGATCACAGGTGTTTCATCCGCCGCCGCAACAACGGCAAGCAGCGACGGCTGATTTCAATCGGGGTTGGGTCATGGCGCAGTTTGAGGATGTCGTTGCCTTGCGTATCGCGGGTGAGTTCGAGCGGTTCGCTGGCGGCGACGAGGCAGCTGCGGTGGACGCGGATGAAGCGTGCGCCGAATTCGGCTTCCAGCGACTTGAGCGAATCCTCCACCAGATCCTGACCGTTGGCGTGATGCACGACGACGTATTTCTCTTCGGCCTGCAGAAAGCGGATGGCGTCGATGGGAATCAGCTTCAGTGCGCCGCGCAGGCGTGAACTGAGGTGACTTCGGCGTGCAGCATTGTCGGGCAGGTGTTGTTCAAGTTTGGCAGCGCGTTCTCGGGTGAAGCGTTGAGCGCGATCCAGGGCAACACCAAGGCGCTCGGCGCGAATGGGTTTGACCACGTAATCCACGGCGTGGGCATCGAAGGCGGCGAGCGCGTGTTCGTCGTAGGCGGTGCAGAACACGACGGCGGGCGGATGCGGCAGCCGCGCGAGGTGGCGCGCGGCTTCCAGGCCATCGAGGATGGGCATGGCGATGTCGATGACGACGGCATCCGGTTCCCGTTCGGCGGCCAGTTCGCACAGTGTCTTGCCATCGCCCGCTTCGCCGATGATGTCATGCCCGCCCAGATCACCGATGAGATCGCGCAGGCGGCGACGGGCCAAGGGTTCGTCGTCGGCGATGATGAGTTTCATGTCGGCGTGGACAAAGGCAGCGTGAGGACGACGGCATAGTAGCCCGGCGTTGCCTGCGCGGTCATGCTGGCGCGCGTGCCGAAGCGATGCGCGAGGCGTTGGCGAATGTTGTCCTGTGCGTGATGATTGCCGTGGATGCGCGCAGGTTTTTCCGGGCAGGGATTGGCGATTTCGATATGCAGCGCATCACCTTCGCAGCGGGCGCGGACGATGATTGCGCCACCTTCGGCCAAGGGTGAGATGCCATGCACGATGGCGTTTTCCACCAGTGGTTGCAGGATCAACCGTGGCAACGCCAGTTGGCGTGGAAGTTTCGGTGCCAGTTCCCAGCGTTGCTGCAATCGCGGGCCAAGACGCAGGGCTTCGATGGCCAGATAGCGTTCGCAAAAGTGCAGTTCTTCGCCAAGCGTGGATTCCCCGGCATCGCTTCCGAGCGCGGCGCGGAACAGTTCGGAGAGGTCTTCCACAGCACGTTCGGCTGTGGCCGGGTCATGCCGGATCAGGCTGGCGATGGAGTTCATGCTGTTGAACAGGAAGTGCGGTCGGATGCGCGCCTGCAAGGCCTGTACTTGTGCACCGCTGTGGGCGGCGATCTGCGCGGCCCATTGTTCGTTGATGTAGAAGTAGCGCAACAGGCCTGCAGCGAGCAGCAATCCGATCGCCCCGCACACCACGGCGAAGCGAACGGTTTTTTCCGGCGGCACCGTCCAGCCAGCGTTGAAACTCTGGTCGATCAATGCCACGAACAAGGCTGCGAACGTGCAGATCACCGTGGGCACGACCAGCGCCAACGCAACACCCGGCAACTGCGGCAGCGCGTGGATGAGGGGCCGCAAGCGGCACAACGCTGCCGCGCACAGCAACGCCATCCATTGCGCGAACAGGCTGGCGGTGAACAGCGCCGTCCAATCCGCCGCAGTTTGTGGCAGGCGCGTGAGCATCGCCGCCAGCACCACCACTTCCACCGCTACTGCGATGCCGAACAATGCCGGCGTGCGGCACAGGTCTGGCATCCAGTTGGAAGTGGAAGGTTTCATTCGCGCCTGCTCGATGGCATTGGATGGTTCGATTGTCCGGGCTGCGCCGGTTCTGGCAAGCGTGTTCTGACACGTGTGCACTGGCAAGTATGGCGATGTGCCGGGGGGTCGTTGCAGAATCGGTTTTTCCCTGCGGGTTTCTCCTGTGAATGAAGCGATCGACGAACGTTTCCGGCGGCTGGAACCGCTGATCGACCGCGCGCTGGAGCTTTCCGGTGAGAAACGCGAGCGCTTTCTTGCCTTGTGCGAAGGCATCTATCCCGACTTGATATTCGATCTGCGCACGGCACTTTCCGAGGATGAAGCCTTGATGCCGCGCCTTGGAGGGCTTGCCGAAGAACTGACGCGCGAACAACCCACCAACCGTCACGGCCTGCGTGCCGGTTCCTGGCGGCTGCTGGAGAAGATTGGGCGCGGCGGCATGGGTGCGGTATATCTGGCTGAACGTGCGGATGGCGCATTCGAAAAGCGTGTGGCCATCAAGCTGCTGCGCGGCAACGATCCGCGTTTCCGTGATTCGCTCGAACGTGAGCGGCATCTTCTGGCCAAACTGGATCATCCGGGCATTGCGCGCTTGATCGATGGAGGTGTCACCGGGGATGGACAACCGTGGCTGGCGATGGAGTTGGCCGAAGGGGAAAACCTCGATGTCTGGTTGAAACACGTCAACCCTTCTCTTCATGAGCGGCTTGGCGTGTTCGTTGGGATTTGCGAGGCGGTGGCCTACGCACACGACATGCATCTGGTACACCGGGATCTGAAGCCATCCAACATTCGGGTTGCCGACAATGGCTCGGTGAAGCTGCTGGATTTCGGCATCGCCAAGTGGTTGCTGCCTGAAGCTGAGTCGGGCGTCACACGGCAACTGGCATTGACACCGGAATTTGCTGCACCCGAACAATTGTGCAGAGATCCGATCACCATGCGCACGGATGTGTATTCGCTTGGTGCGCTGCTGGTGTTTCTGCTCACCGGGCGTGGGCCGCATCCGCCATTCGACGGGAATCTGCCTGCCTACATCGGGCGAATCGTGGATGAAGACGCCCCTGCGCCAAGCGCAATTGCTGCCGATGCTGCACAAGATGGCGTCGCCATTTCGGCGGAGATGTTGCAAGGCGATCTGGATGCGATCTGTGCGCGTGCATTGCAGCGCGATCCTGCGCAACGTTATGCCAGTGTGGATGCACTTGCCCAGGAGGTGCAGCGTTTTCTTTCCAATACGGCAGAAGCGATGCATCCATCTTCATGGCGCAACCGTGTTGGCCATTGGGTTTGACGTCAGCGTTGATCCAACCTGCGTGCTCGTCATTGCCGAAAACGACAACGCCGCCCGGAGGCGGCATTGTGGATGCGGCATGCAACAAGGTTTGGTTATAGCGCTTCGACGAAGCCGATCTTGATCATGCCGGCATTCTTCGCGGTGGCCAGTACTTCGGCCAGGACGGAATAGTTCACGTCCGGGCTGGCTTCCAGTTCCAGCAGTGGCTGCACCGGACGCGAGGCTTCAACCATGAAGGAGGGTTTCAGCGCGGCCTTGGGCAGCGGGCTGTTGTCCCAGAACAATGCACCGGTTTCATCGATGCGCAGGCGAATCGGCGGTGGTGGTTCTTCCGGATTGATGGGTTTTTCCTTGGATGGCTGCGGCAGATCAATCTGGATTTCATAGGACAGCATCGGAGCCGTCACCATGAAGATGATCAAGAGCACCAGCATCACGTCCACCAGAGGTGTGACGTTGATGTCGGACATTGCACCGCTGCCGCCTGTGGAGAAAGACATGACGTGTTACCTCTGAATCAGGGAAAGCCGCCGGATCAGCGATCCGGCGTTGCGACGAAACCAACCTTGGCAATGCCCACGCTCTTGGCGGTCTTCACCACCTCGGACACGACCTTGTACTTGGTGGTCTTGTCGGCGCGGATGTCAAGACGTGGCTGCGGCAACTTCTGGGCTTCGAGCGCGAGCTGGGATTCCAGCACGGTTCGCTGCACCAGTTCGTCGTTCCAGTAGATATCGCCGTTGTCCTTGATCGCCAGCGTGACCGGCTTGTTCGACGTGGGGTCAGGCCGGGTATCCAGATTCGCCTCGGGCAGTTTGATCTGAATCTTGTGAGCCATCAGCGGTGCCGTGATCATGAAGATGATCAGCAGCACCAGCATCACGTCCACCAGCGGCGTGACGTTGATTTCGGCCATCGGGCCGCCGCTATTGCTGTTGCTGCTGAATGCCATGATTCAAGGTCTCCGTGGGCCTGCGCGACGATCAGCGTTTGGTCGCAACGTCGCCGACGCGCGAACCGGTGGCGAAGAAGTCGTGCAGATCGTGCGCGAAGGTGTCGAACTTGGCGTTCGTGTCGCGGTTGATGCGAACGAAGGTGTTGAACGCCACCACTGCCGGGATTGCGACGAACAGGCCGAGTGCGGTCATGATCAGCGCTTCACCCACGGGGCCGGCGACCGCGTCGATCGATGCCTGACCGGATGCGCCGATGCGGATCAGTGCGCCGTAGATGCCCCACACGGTGCCGAGCAGGCCGACGAAGGGCGCGGTGGAGCCGGTGGTCGCAAGCCAGGTCAAGCCGTTTTCGAGCTTGGAGCTTTCGCGAGTGACGGCCTGACGCAGGGCGCGGTCGATGAACTCGGAACGGTTCAGCGATTCGGTGAGCTTGTTGCCCTGGGCCTGGTGATGCGCGGCCTGGGCAGCATCGAGCGCGATCTTGGAGAAGGGCTCATTGGGCGGTTGCTCTTCCATCGCACGGATGGATTCGGCCGGGTTCGGCGTATCCCAGAACGTGCGGATGACGCGTTCCGCACGGCTGCGGATCACGCTGTTCTTGAGGAGGTTGACGATGGTGTAGTACCAGGAGCCCACCGACATTATCACGAGGGCGCCCAGCACGATCCACGACACGGCGAATTCGCCGGGCTTGGAGGTCATCGCATGGAACAGGTGGGAAAAACCCATCTGCGACAGGGCATCGGCGTCCGAGGCACCGGAAAACCCGGTAGCGGGGGCCGTCTGGGTGGTAGCAGCATCTTGTTGCATAACGCCTGTCCCTTCTTAGAGATCACTGAGCTTGAACGAAATAGGTACGAGTACCCAACTTTGAACCGGCTTGCCATCGCGCATGCCGGGGTTGAACTTCCAGTTCCGCACTGCATCCATGGCAGCACGGTCGAGCAATCGCGAACGGCTGGTCTTTTCGACTTCGATCTGGGCGGGGTTACCGTCCACATCGACCAGCACGCGCAGGATGACTTCGCCTTCCTGACGCTGGCGGATGGCCTGCGGCGGGTATCTCGGCGGCTTGTAGCGGCGGTAACTGGTGTCCTCGGTCGCGCCATAGCTGACTGGCGGCGCAGGCGGTGCCGGAGGAGCCGGTGGCGGCGCTTCGTAGGCCATCGGCGTGGCCTCTTCCAGAATCACCGGCGGCGGCGCTTCAGGCTGCGGCGGCGGCGGCGCTTCCCGCTTCTCGATGATCTTCGGCGGCGGACGTTTCGGCGGCTCCGGCGGCGGCGGCGGCGGCGGCGGCGGCGGGGGAGGTGGTTCGATGAAGGTGACCTCCACCACTTCCTCTTCCTCTTCAGCCACGGCTGGCGGTGCCGCCGGGGTGAGCATCAACATGAAGGCCGAGGCGTGCAGGGCCAGCGCGAACGAGATGCCGGCAACACGCAGCCAGCTGAATTTGCCGCTCTCGGATTCGGAATTGGGTTCGTACTGCGTCATGCTGGCTGCGTAAACAGGTGGAGTCGAACACCTCTCGGTTGCCGGTTCGCGGAATGTACCGAAACCTGGCAAGAGGGGTGCATGAGGATTGCGGAGCTTATACCAAAGCGCGTTGCCGTTACTACCGTTACTTGGCGTTCTTCTTCAACCAGTCGCTGGCCGCCTGCTTGGTTTCCGGGAACTTGGCGGCTTCGCGGTAGGCAGCGACGACGCCAGCCTTGTTGCCCAACCCATGTTCGGAGCGACCGATCACGATCCAGGCATCGCCAGGACGCTTCAGGCCTTTTTCCAGCGCCGTCTTCGCGGCAGCCTTGGCCTCGGTGTGGCGCTCTTCGTTGCTCAGAAGGCGCGCCAGATTGAGCGAACTTTCGCCGTCCTTGGCCAACGGTACGGCCTTCTTGTAAGCCTCGATGGCCTGATCGATCTTGTCGGAGAAGTAATAGGTCTGGCCCAGCACGTTGTAGATCTCGACGCTGGGCGTGAGGATGTTCTTGGCCAGGCCGTCGTTGACGACTTCGATCACCTTGGCTTCCTGGCCATCGATGTTGGCGTAGAGCGAATAGAGTTGGCGATAGCCGCGCTCATCGGACAGAAGACCCTGGGCACGGGCTTCTTCCAGCACCTTGGCAGCTTCGGGGTACTTGTCGGCTTCGGAATAGATCGCAGCCAGATTGGTGAGATAGCGGACGTCGCCGGGGTACTTCTGCACCAGCTCGCGGCCCACCGCTACCGCTTCTTCGACCTTGTTCTGTTCCATGTAGATCTGGATCAGCACCTGGTACCAACTGTCGTTGGGTTTTTCGGACGTATCAATGGCACGCCGGATGTAGGGCACAGCTTCGTCGAAGCGCTTGAGCTCGTACAGGATGTTGCCCTTGAGCAGAGACACTTCCGGCTTGTCCACCTTGGTTTCCGCGATGAAGCGGTCGAGAGTGGCGTTGGCATCCTCGAACCGATCCTCGGCATTCTGCATCTGCGCGACCTGGTGCATGAGCTGGAAATGCTGGTCGTTCGGCAACGCGTTGGCCTCAATGGCCTTCTGGTAGGCCGCGATGGCACCGGCATAATCATCCTTGTCGCTGCGGGCCATGCCGATGAACTGGTTGGCCGTGGCGCGCTCGTAGTCACCAGCGGATTTGTTGGCGAGCAGGGATTCAGCCACGACGACGACTTCGTCGAAATTTTCTTCTTCGTAAGCCTTGTAGAGCTTGGTCATGTCACGCTGGGTACGCGAGGACGGCTTGATCTTGGGTTCCACGCGCGTGGCGTTGGGATAGATCGGCTCGGCCTTCTTTTCCTTGCTGCGGCGATCAGCTTGTGCGGGGGAGGCCAGCAGCGCGCTGAGCAGCAGCATGGCAAAACCGGCCTTGAGGATGTTCGCGATGTTCATGTCTGTTCTCTTCTGGCTGCGCGGTGCGCAATTCGCGGAAGCGGGCGGAAGAGCCTAGCGGCTCGGTGTGTGGTTCTCAAGCACCTGTCGGTTGGTTCAACCGCATTTGGGAGTACGGCCTGCGGCGCGGGCCTGCTGATAGGCACCGGCCAGCCCGGGCGCGTCCTGTGCCAGAACCCTGGCGCGGTCGGCGGAATCCGGGTGCGTGGACAACAGACGCGGTGGCGATGCTGCGCCTTGGCTTGCGCGGATCATGTTGTGCCACAGCTCAGGTGCCTGGGCCGGATCAAACCCGGCACGTGCCATCAGTTCCTGGCCGATGCGATCCGCCTCGCTTTCCTGCAGGCGCGAATACGGTAACAGCACGCCGACCTGCGTACCCGCGCCGAGCAGGGCGATGAGCTGGTTCACCTGCGCCGGGGAAGCATTGCGGCCAATGTAGGCACCAGCCACGGCCGTTCCCACTTGCGCGAGTTGTTCATGCGAAAGCCGCTCGGCGGAATGGCGCGCCAGCACATGGCCGATCTCGTGGCCGATGACGGCAGCCAGTTGATCCTGATTGGCGGCGACCTTGAACATGCCGGTATTGACGCCAACCTTGCCGCCGGGCAATGCGAAGGCATTGGGTGAATCGATCGCGAAGGCCTGGGCCTCCCACGGCAGCTTCTTCCAATCCTCCGGCAATTGCGCCACCAGCGAGTTGACCACGCAATCGATGGTGCCCTTCTTGCGTGGATCGGTGGAGAGTTTGTCCTTCTGCTTCATCTGCGCGAACGCCGCCAGACCCATCTGGTTCACGTCCGAATCGGACACCATGATGAGTTGCTTGCGGCCCGTGGGCGAGGTGGTACAGGCCACGGCCAGCGCCGAAACGACGGCAGAAGTCAGAAAACAGCGAAGTTTAGTGTTCATGGACAGGTTCCAAGGGTGAACGGTCGCGCACGCCGATCATACCGATGCACCGATACGATGGAATGCCCCGGGAAGGATGCCGGGGAAATCAGCCCAGCGTCGGGAAATGCTGCCGGGCGAAGGCCACGCGTTCGGCCGGATCGGTGGAGGCCTCGCGTTTGGTGATGAGCGCTTCGACCTTTTCCAGCCGATGCTGCAATCCGTTGCCGTTGGCGATCTGGATCGCAAGGCCGGGGCGTGCATTCAATTCCAGGATCAGCGGGCCGAGGTTCTTGTCCAGCACGAAATCCACGCCCACGTAGCCCAGGCCGGAAAGCTCGTAGCAGCGCGCGGCCATGTGCAGGAGATCGTCCCAGCGCGGGATCGAAAGGCCGACGATGCTGTGTTCGGTATCCGGGTGCTCGCGGATGATTTCCGTACCCCACACGCCACGCTTGGTGATGCCGGTGGGAATGTCGATGCCCACGCCAATCGCGCCCTGATGCAGGTTGGCCTTGCCATCGGACATGCGCGTGGGCAGGCGGATCATCGCCATCACCGGATAACCCATGAACACGATGATGCGCACGTCCGGCACGCCGCGATAACTCACCCGTTCGAAGATCGGATCGAACTGCACGCAGTATTCGATCAACAAGTGATCCGGCTGGCCACCCAGCGAGAACAGGCCGGACAGCGCATTGGAGAGGTGATGATCGAACTCGTCGCGCGAAATGAAACCGTTGCCGCGCCGGTATTTCTCCCCCCGCCGACCGGTGACGACGAGGATGCCATCGCCGCCGGAGCCATGCGCAGGTTTCACGACGAACTGATCGTAGGGCGCGAGCTTTGCGTGCAGTTCGGTAATCTCGTGCTCAGCCCGTACTACGGCATAGAGTTCGGGCACGGGCAGCCCGGCTTTCAGCGCCAGTTCCTTGGTGATGAGCTTGTCGTCCACGCGCGGATAGAAGCGGCGCTGGTTGTACTTCAGCACGTACTCGGCATTGCGCTGGCCAATGCCGATCAACCCGATTTCGCGCAGACGTTTGGCGGTGCGCCACAGTCCGTACATGGCGGCTCAGCCTTGTGCCGGAGCAGTGGGCGCGGAGGGTTCGTCTGGCGGTGAAGCCGGCGGCGGCGCATCCGGCGGCACGTTCTTTTCCGACTCGCGCGCCAGGTTGCGGAAGCGGAACAGTTCGGAGAGCCGATAGCCGGAATAGCGGCCCAGCACCAGCGTCAGTGCGAACAGGATCAGCAGCACTTCGGGGAACACGAAGACGAAGTGTTCCAGCCAATCCCAGCTCATCACCACATACGCCAGCGATGCGACCACGAGCGTGCCGAAGGCTTCGCGCATGGCTTTGCCGGGGCCGCGTTCTTCCCAGGCGATAGAGATGCGTTCGATCGTCATGGCCAGAATCACCATCGGGAACAGGGCAATGGAAAGCCCCACTTCGATGCCGAGCCGGTTGCTGACCACGGAAACACCCGCCATCAGGAGCACCACGAGGATCAGCACGGCGGTGAGGCGCGGCACCAGCAACAGGCGCAATCGTTCCATGTAGAAACGCACCAGCAGGCCCAGGCCCACCACGATGACGAACAGCGCGATGCCGGCGATGAGGCGCGTTTCGCGGAAGGCGAGCGCCACCAGTACCGGCATGAAGGTGCCGAAGGTGGTGACGCCGATCAGGTTGCGCAGCAGCAGCATGATGAAGGCACCGATCGGCACCATCAGCAGGATGCGATACACCTCCTGGGCTTGCAGCGGCAGGCTCAGCAGCGAGTAGTTCACCAGATCCGCGTTCTGCACTTCCAGCCGCTGCTCGGCCACGGCCATCGCATCGGCCAGGTTGCGGCTGACCGAGTAGCCGATGACGGCATTGGGGGTTTCCTCCACGGCGAACACGGGGCGATCCGCATCGGTCCAGAGCAACAGATTCTTCGGCCAGCCTTCGGCGGCGCTGCGCGGATCGATCGTGATCCATGCAACGCCGTTGTGAACCTGCAACCACGGCAGCATCGCCTCGCTGCCATGAGTTTCACCGAGCAGGAAGCCGTGCACGACGCGCGCGGGAATGTTGCGGATCGCCAGCAGTTGCGCCATGAAGCGCACGCGCGATTCGGCATCGGCGAGGTTCTCCGAGAGCAGTTCCACTTCCTGCCCCGGCGTTGCCGCGTTGAAGCGGCGCACCAGTTCCTGCGCGAAGGTGGCGATGTCCGCAGAACCTTCGCGCACCTGCGCGAGCAGGGTTTCCGCCGCCGTTTGGTAGGGTTCTTCCAATGCGGGCAACGGAGCCAGGCGAGGGCTGGGTTCTGGTTTCTTCGATGCGTTGTCCTGCGCCTCGCCACGCACGATGGTGGCGCGGTAATACAACACTTGCTTGCCCACCGCGCGGCGGATCGTCCATTGCGCCTGGCGCACGCCTTCGACGCTTTCCTCCAGCAGCGAATAGTTCTTGCCGAGGAAGCGCTCGTCCAGCACGGTGAAGCCGGGCGGATCTTTCGGCAGCAGCAGCGTGATCTTGTTGTTGCCGCGCCGGGGCTGGTATTCGATGCGCGCCTGCACCGTCCAGACTTCGGCTTCCTCGTTCGGCGTCAACGGGAACTTCAGCACGTCCCATTTGTAGAAGATCGCTGCGATGCCGAGAGCGGCGATCAGCATCGCCAGGAGATATAGGTGTGTTTTCTTCATGGAATGTGCCTGGACGATGCAGCCCCTCGTCGCATCGAAGCGCAAAGTATAACGATTCGGCCTACTACCGGCGGTTCACGGCGTGGCGTATGGCGGCAGCGGTTCCGCCAGCCAGATGCCGGTGGTACGCCGATCCAGCGCGGCGGCGGCTCGGGCGGCGTGGCGTCCGTAGCCAAGCTCGGTGGCGCGCTGCACCAGGAGGCGCAGGCGTTCGTTGCGCTCGACCGGATCGGCCAGCCAGGCTTGAATCCAGTTGAAATCCAGGTGCATGTCCTGATCGCTGAAATCCTGCATCGCCGTGCGGGCCTGTTCCAATGCCTGTTCCGCCTGTTCCGGATCCTTGCGGGTGAGGCGGGCTTCGGCCACCAGCAGGTGCGCCCGTGCCGCATCGCGTGGTTCCCGCAGTACCGTCAGGTGTTGCGCAAGTGCCTCCGCACGGGCGGCGATCATGCCCGGTTCGGCGCCATCTTGCAGATCCAGCCGCAACAAAGCCAATTCACTGAGCGCGGCCCAGGCCGGGGTGGTGCCGTCGTTGCGCAGCGCCAGTGCTTCGCGGTGCAGGCCGCGTGCGGATTCGCGTTCGCCGCGCGCTTCGTGCAGCCGGGCGCGGGCGGAAAGCACGTGCGAGCGGCGCAATGGAGATGCCGTGGCGAGTGTTGCATCGAGTGGATCGAGCAGTGCCACGACCGCATCCGTTTGACCTGCCTGCAAACGCACCTGCGCCTGCATGGCGAGGGCTTGCAGCATTGGATCGGGCTGGCCTTCGGCTGCGAAGGCTTCAACCGCTTCGCCCAGCAGCGCATCCGCCGATGACAGCCTTCCGGCGCGCATCGCCGAAAGGCCGAGATTGTAGGCGGTGCGCGCCTGCGGACCTGTGAGTTTCAGTTCGCGGAACAGGGTGAGCGCGTGGGTATTGAGTTCGTCGGCACGCTCGGCCCGGCCCTGGGATGAGGCGGCCGCGGCCAGGTTGCCCAGGCACGTGGCCTGGCCACGGCGGTCGCCGAGGCGTTCGAACACTTCCAGTGCATCGCCCCACAACGCTTCGGCTTCGGCGAATCGCCGCTGGCGGGCCAGCAGCAAGCCGGCGTTGACCTGAAGCGCAACGCTTTGCCCCGCCAGTCCGTGGCTGCGGGCAAGCGAAAATGCCGTCTCGAAGGCCTGCTGTGCGGCGTCGATCTGCCCGGCTTCCAGTGCGGCCAGCGCGGCGGCGTTGTGCCAGGCCACCGCGAGCGCCGGTGTCGCCTGCGTCAGTGCCTCGGTGCGGGCGGCATCCAGCAGGGTGCGCGCCGGCTGCGGCTGGTTCGCCAGGAAATACAGCAAGGCACCTTCGATCCGCGCCCGCGTCATGCGGTCGGCGGGAGGCGATTCGGCGAAGAAGGTGTCCAGCGCTTTAAATGCGGCATCGTGCTGACCGCGTTCGCGCATCAGGGCGATGCGTTCCAGTTGCAGATCGGCGCGGCGCGAGGGCGAGAGGCGTTCGCCCCATTCGTCCAGCGCGGCCTGCAAGGTCTGTGTTGCCTTGTCCAGTTCGCCACGGGCGCGCTGCGTTGCGGCCATGCCGGTGGCGGCATTGGCGGCCAGTTGCGCCAGGCCATGCCGCTGCGCGGCTTGCGCGGCGTTCTCGTCCTCACGCCAGGCAGCATCCAGATCGCCGTCGATCCGCGCCAGACGCGCGGCGAGCAGGGCCAGACGCGGATCGTTGCGGGCGCGCACGTCTCGGCCCAGGGCGGCGAGCGTGTTGCGCGCGGCCTCGCCTTGCAGCGCGTCCAGTTCGCGCGCTGCCAGTTCCAGACCGGCGGCAACGTCGTCCGGCTCCAGTTCGCGCAGGGCGCGCAGCGCGGCGGCGGCCTGCTCGGGCTGATGCTGCAACGTGGCCTGTTCGGCTTGCAACCGCAGGCGTTCGCCCAGCGGCAGATCATCGCCCCAGGCCAGACGCGCGGCGATGCGTTCGCCTGCTTCCTGCGTGCGACCGGCTTCGCGCAAAGCGCGGATCAGGGCCGGATCGAGCCAGGTGGCCTCGGTTGCCATGTCGGTGCGCAAGGCCAGCAACGCTTCCGCCGCCGCTGCGGATTCGCCCGCCGCCAGTTGCGCCAGCGCTTCCCAGTAACGTGTTCTGACGTTGCGTTCCGGGCGCGCCTGTGCCGTTGCCGAAACCGGCAGGGATAGCGCCGCCAGCACCTGCGTGCGCGCCTGCTCGACGAGATCGTCGAGCGCATCTTCCGCCGCCACCAGACGCTGCGCGCGCAGCACGCGGCCATTGCCCAGATCGATCACGGAAAGTTCCAGCGCAAGTTCATCGCCCTCGCGCCGCCAGTGGCCGGTCACGGCCACCGGCGCACCAAGCAGATCGTGCATCAGGTGCTGCCAGCGCGCATCGGCGGCGGCCTGCGACAGGCCGAGCGCCTCGCTGCGCAGCACCCGCGTGCCGCGCACGCCGTGCAGCGACTGGGTGATGAGTTCCAGTGCCGCGCCGGGAATCCATTCCGGCACGTCGCTCTCGGTCGGAAACACGCCGATCGCGATGGCGGTGTCGGCATCGCTGCCGACGTTGCCCGGCGGCGAGCGCCACATCCAGCCGAGCGCAGCGATCAGCGCCAGCAGACAGATCAGCGCTGGCAGCGCGAAACGGGGCCAGCGCGCGGGCGCGATGCGCGTGTCGGTGGGCAGGACGGCACACGCAGGCGCGGCATCCGCAGCAGCCGTGAGTTCGTTCTGCGGCGTCGCTGGAATGATGGTGGAAATCGACGCGGATGCCGACGCATCCACCGTCACCGGCGCGATGAAACGGTAGCCACGCCGATGCCGGGTTTCGATGCAGTCCGGCGACTGCGGGTGGTCGCCGAGCGCCTGGCGCAGTTCGCTGATGGTCTGCGGCAGCACGTTCGGCGAGAGCGCATCGTGGCCCCACACCCTGTCGAGCAGGACGTCGCGTTCCACCAGCGTCGGCGCGCGTTCGATCAGCGCCTGCAACAGGCGGAACGCCTGCCGCCGCAACGGCACCGGCGCGCCATCGCGAAACAGCTCGCCCGTGTCGGTGTCGAGCAGGCAATTTCCGAAGCGGTAGCGCATCGGCGGGAGTGTACCTGACGACGACGACGCGACAGCGCAGCCGAGCAAGCTCGGCTTCGGCCTAGTTCAACAACACGACAAGGGCAACGACCACAGCGATGACCACGCCGGCGATAGCGGCCAGCAACGCCATACCGCCGCCGATCACCATGATCGCCACCGCCCAGGGATACCGCTCGCCGAAGCGACCGAAGGCGGACGCCTCGTACACGACCTGCGGTGCCGGTAGCTGTTCAACGGTGGCGGCGATGCGTTCGAGCGCGTCGAGCACCTCCTTCACCCGGTCGCCATCGAGCGTTTCCAGCGTGACGACAGGGCTTGCGTACCAGAGCTGCCCGGACTTGGACGTGGGTGCGAAGTAAACGCTTCCGGCCATCGCCGTGGTCGCGCCTTCGGTGAGCAGGCGCGACACTTCGGACAGCACCTCGTCCTCGGCCAGAAACCGCTGCGTCCATGCGCCGTCGATCGTCACCGCGGCAAATCCGCGCAACGCCTCGGGCAAGGGCCAGACCGTGCGTTGCCGACGCAGCCGGTAAACCCACTGGATGACCCGGTTCCGGGCGAATCCTTCGCGCACGAAATAAAGTTGCGTGCGGATCGTCGTCCGCATCTGGAGGCGCAGCCGATAGCCGAGCGTTTCCCGATAACGCACCTCGCCGCTGTAGCGCGTGCGCCGCTGCGGCGCGGTGCTGACTTCGCACTCGCGCCCGGCCCACCGCCCCCGCCACACGGCCCGGCCCAGGCCACTGCCGCGCGCGAAGCCGATCTCCGACAGCGCCTGATCCAGCGTCCTCAACTGTTCGCGCAATCCTTTCATCCCGCTGCCACCGCCTTCGCAATCAGATCGAACCGCCACAACCCGAAGCCGCCGATGGCGGCGATCAGCAAGCCCAGCGGCAGCGGCACGAACACACCGCCCGACGGCGCGTTGACCAGCACCGCCTGATCCGGATTCGCCGGATCGTAGAAGACGTCGATGGCCGCGCCGTTGCGATAGGCGGACGCCGCCGCGACCGCCTCCTCGCGCGCTCCATACTTTTCGTGCGTCGTGCCCAGCCGGTAGCGCGAGCCGGTGTAGGTGCGGCCATCGACGTTCCAGCGATAGAGGATCGATGGGTAGTAACGGTAACTGCGCTCCCGCTGCGCGCGCGTCACCCCTTTGTTGTAACCGGCCGTGTCCGTGCGCACCGCGACCGAGACGATGGTCCCCGTCGTCTGCGGCCAGCGTTTGGCCTCGTAGCCCTCGGCGATGAAATAGACGCCGAAGGTGGCCAGCGCCAAGCCGATCAGCAGAAAGGCGCATAGGCTGAGCTTGAACAGCATGGTCGTGGCGCTCCGCAAGGTGAGGGGGAAGGTTTGCGTTGCCCGATCAGGTTTCGCTCCCGTTCTCGAACCCGTCCGCGAAGATTTTTGGGTTGTTCACCGGATGCGACATGCCCGTGCAGCCGCTGCAACCGGGCGACGGATCGCCGCCGGTGCCGATGCCCGGGCCGTACCGGAAAAAGAATGGATTTTCGACCAGGATGCCGGCGTCGATTCCCACCTGCACCCGGAAAACCAGTTCGTAGCTTCCCGGTGCACGCCCGGCAGGCAAGGAGATCAACAGGCCGTTGTTCATGCCTGCCAGCACGGAGAAACTGCCCGGATTGGCGACGATCGTCGCCTGCCCAAGTCCGGGGCCGGGCTGGGTCGCCAGTTCCAGCGCCTCGGTCAGTGCCATGTCCGTGATGGTGACCACTACCCGATAGTCGATCGTCTGCAAAAGGTTGACGGTGCTGCCCGTCGGCGGTGTGGCGCTGTAGAAAATCGTCACGTCGGGTGTGGCCGCCGCTACGGTGAACGCATCGCTGAGTGCCGTCGCGGTGGCGCCCGACCGGGCGCGCAAGGTGAATTCGCCGGCCGCATCCACGCTCAGATCGGGAAAGCTCGCCTCCCCGCCCACGGTCAGAGCGCTGTTGCCGCTGAGCGTGGCCGATGGCCCGCTGGCGATTTCCAGCGTCACCGGCGTGCCGTCCACGATGGGTTCGTCGAAGAGGTTGACCACGCCCACCCGCACCGGCGGCGCGATCGGGGCCAGCGGCGGGGTATTGCTGGGCTGTTGCAGGAACGCCAACGCCGCTGGCACCGGGCCGGCGGCGTCGGTGTCGATGACCAGATCGTCGAGCAGGAACTGGCTGCCCGTCTGGGAAAATGCGTTCGCACCGATGATGAACCGGCTGACGCCGTGATTGGTCACGCCGTGCGGCGTAGGCGGGAGCAGGATGTCGTCGTTGAGTGCCACTTCCACGGTGCCGGCGTCCAGGTCGAAACCCAGCCTCAGCCGATACGGCACACCGGCGGCGTAGGTGCCGAACGCACCTGCGCCGGGGGCGGCCGTGGCGGTAATGTTGCCTAGCGAGTCCAGGTTCAGGCGCAGAAAAGGCGGCACGCTGCCGCTGGATTCGCGCACCAGCACGACGTAACGATCCAGCACGTCGAACCTTATCCGGGCACTGATTTCCACCACGCCGGTTTCGACCTCGAAGCCGTCGAGCGCCTCCCACCACATCGCCTGGACGCTTTCCTCGCCGCTGTGTCCTTCCACTTCCAAGGCCCGGTTGCCAACACCCCCGGCCGCCACCACGTCCGCGGTCAGGGTCTGGCCAATGAAGACCGGCTCCCCGACTTCGGCACCGCCGACGCCGATCGGCCCCAATGGGTGCTCGTCGAAGTGTGCGTCGAGGATGCGGTCGGGCAACGGGCCGTCGAGCATCACCCGCACACTGTCCAGATCGATGCCATGCGTGTCGTTGTTCGCGTTGTGGCCCACACTGAGGCGTCCGACGCCGTGCGTCGTGATGCCGTGGGCGCGACCGGTGTACAGCACCTGGCCGTTGACGGTGGTCTGGTGCGTGCCGGCATCCATGTCGAAGCGCAGCTCCAGGCGGTGCGGCTCGCCGGCCTGGAGACTCAGCGGGTTGGTTGGGATTGCGCCTGCGGCGTCGCTCGCCAAGAACCCCAACGGGGTGAGATCCAGCGTCAGAAACGATTGGGCCATGCTGCCACTTTCCCTCACCAGTACGCTGTAAGGGCCGAGACTGGAAAGGGTGAGGCGGATGCGGACAACGCCCTCGGTCACTTCCATGCCGTCGAGCAGCTCGAATCTGGCATAGGCAGCTGAGCTACCACTGGTGCGGGTGAGGCGCAGCACCTGATCGCCCGGCGCGATCTGGGTGACGACGGCGGACAGATTCGACGGCACCTGAACCGGCTCGCCGAGCGCCGCGCCGCCCGTGCCGATGGACGCACCGGGCGTCTTGTCGTCGAAATGCGCGACCAGCACGCTGGGGCCAAGCGCCTCGGCCTGTGCGGGCGGGCAGAAGGCCCCTCCCAGCGCAGCGGCGGCAAGGGCGAAGAAACGGAACACGGGCGGGAAGCGCATGAGGATGTCCTTTGGCGGAGGTCGGCTGGCACGACGGCCCCTGCGAGCCGCCCGGCCAACGTGCCTCCAAGGCGCCTTAAAAACTTCCGAAGACCCTCAAGAAACCCTCAAAAATTCGTCAAGAATGCGTCAATACGGTCGAATCACCGCTTTCCGACCGGTCGCGGAATTCGGTTCGCGCCCTCACACATCCAGATTCGCCACGCGCAAGGCGTTGTCTTCGATGAAATCGCGGCGCGGTTCCACCACATCGCCCATCAGGGTGGCGAAGATCTGATCCGCGGCCACCGCATCCTCGATGCGCACGCGCAGCAGACGCCGGGTTTCCGGGTTCACCGTGGTATCCCACAGCTGTTCCGGGTTCATTTCGCCCAAACCTTTGAACCGCTGGATGGCACGGCCGCGCTTGGCTTCTTCCATCAGGAAGGTTTGCACCTGGGCGAAGTTCGCCACCGGCGCGGATCGGCCACCGCGCTGGATCTGTGCATCGTTGCGGATCAGATCATTCAGCGCGACGGCTGCTTCATGGATCGGCTTGAACTCGCCGCTGTCAAACGCACCGGCGGGAATGTTCTGGATCACCGAAAGCCCGTGATGCTGGCGTTCGATCTGCAAGGAACCACCGCGTTCCCCTTCGCTGGCGTGTGCGGTGATCTTGTAGCGCGGCTTGCCGAGGCCACTTTGCGCCAGACGGATTTCCAGTGCACCGGCCCAATCGGCCATGGCCATGGCATCGTCGAAACTTCGGGAATCCAGCGGCGGCAGCGACAGCAGCGCATCGAGCACCTGCGGATCGAAGCGATGCGCCAATCGACCGATGGCGTCCTGCGCTTCGGCGTACTGGTTCATCAGCTTTTCCAGCGCGATGCCGGTGATGGGCGGGGCATCGGTCTCGTAACGCAGTTCCGCGCCTTCGACCGCATGGTTGATGAGGTACTGGTTCAGCGCTGCATCGTCTTTCAGATAAATCTCGTTCTTGCCCTGCTTCAACTTGTACAGCGGCGGCAGGCCGATATAGACGTGGCCGCGCTCGATCAGTTCGGGCATCTGGCGGTAGAAGAAGGTCAGCAGCAGGGTGCGGATGTGCGAGCCGTCCACGTCCGCGTCGGTCATGATGATGATGCGGTGGTAGCGCAGCTTGTCCGGGTTGTATTCGTCCTTGCCGATGCCGGTGCCCAGCGCGGTGATGAGCGTGCCCACTTCCGCCGAAGCCAGCATTCGGTCAAAGCGCGCACGTTCCACGTTGAGGATCTTGCCGCGCAACGGCAGCACCGCCTGGTTTTTGCGGTTGCGACCCTGCTTGGCCGAGCCGCCTGCCGAATCGCCCTCGACGATGAAAAGTTCGGAGTGTGCCGGGTCTTTTTCCTGGCAGTCGGCCAGCTTGCCGGGCAGCCCTGCAATGTCCAATGCACCCTTGCGACGGGACATCTCGCGCGCCTTGCGAGCAGCCTCACGAGCGCGGGCGGCATCCACGATCTTTTCGCAGATCGCACGCGCCTCCGAAGGATTTTCCTGAAGAAAATCAATGAGTTTCTCGCCAACCACGGCTTCGACGACGGGTTTCACCTCGGAGCTGACCAGCTTCTCCTTGGTCTGGCTGGAGAAACTCGGATCCGGCACCTTCACGCTCAATACCGCGATCATGCCTTCACGCATGTCATCGCCGGAAAGGGAAATCTTGGCCTGTTTGGCGATGCCGTTCTGGTCGATGTACTGCGTCAGCGTGCGGGTGAGTGCGGCACGGAAACCGGCCAGATGCGTGCCGCCATCCTTCTGCGGGATGTTGTTGGTGAAGCAGAACATCGTTTCCTGATAGGCATCCGTCCATTGCAGCGCAACATCCACGGTGATGCCGTTCTGCGCGCCATTCACGGCGATGACCTTGGGATGCAGCGGTGTTTTCACCGTTGCCAGATGTTCCACGAAGCTCTTGATGCCACCTTCGTACTGGAACACATCCTGGCGCTGCTTGCCGTTTTCATCCGGCCGCTCGTCGATCAGGGTGATCTTCACGCCCGAATTGAGGAAGGAAAGCTCGCGCAGGCGGCGCGCCAGAATGTCGTAATGGAAGGTGACGTCGGTGAAGATGTCCGGCGAAGGCCAGAAACGCAGCGTGGTGCCGCGCTTGCTCGATGCTTCCAATTGCCTGAGCGGATACACCGGCTCGCCGAGTTTGTATTCCTGCTCGTGGTGGTAGCCATCGCGCCAGATGTTCAGCGTGAGCTTGTCGCTCAAGGCGTTGACCACCGAAACGCCAACGCCGTGCAGACCGCCGGACACTTTGTAGCTGTTGTCATCGAACTTACCGCCCGCATGCAGCACGGTCATGATGACTTCGGCAGCGGAGCGGTTTTCTTCCTTGTGGATGTCCACCGGAATGCCACGGCCATTGTCCGAAACAGACACTGAGCCATCGGCGTGGATTTTCACCACGATATCGTCCGCATGGCCTGCCAGGGCTTCATCCACCGAGTTGTCCACAGCCTCGAACACCATGTGGTGCAAGCCGGTACCGTCGTGGACATCACCGATGTACATGCCGGGGCGTTTGCGAACCGCCTCCAGACCGCGCAATACGGTGATTTTGCTGGCGTCGTAGGCGCTCGCGTCGCCATTCCCTTGCGTGTTCTGTTCGTCGTTCATGTGCCGTCCGAATGAAATATCCACAAGCCGAAAAGCGCCTGTGGATCGAGTTCGTTGATTATAGCAGCGGGCGCTTTCAGGCCGGATTCCCGGCTTGCTCCACCTGCCCATGTTCCACGTGGAACACGATGCTGTCCTTGGTGGCAGGAATCGGTGCCGCCGAGGTGCCAGTGATCCAGACTTGCGCCTGGATCGCGGCCAACCATTCCAGCGTGCGTTGCAGATGTTGGGCATCCAGTTCCGAAGCCAGGTCATCGAACAACAGCACCGGCCACCTGCCGGTTTCCCGTGAGAACCGTTCCGCCTGCGCCAGCAGGCATACCAGCACCGCCAGTTTTTCCTGCCCGCGCGAAAGCATGTCGCGGCTTGGCGCGTGCTCGAAAGACAAAACCCAATCCGCACGGTGCGGGCCTGTGGCGCTGTGGCCGAGAATGGCGTCGCGAGTACGCCCCACAATCAAGGCATCGCGCAGTTCGGTGCGTTCGTTCCAGCCGGGCGAAAACTGCAAGCGAACCTCGCCCAGTTCCGGAAGAAACCGGTTGGCCGTGGCTTGCAGCGAAGGCTCCAATTTTGACAACCATGCTCGTCGCTGTTCGGTGATGATTACACCCGACACCGCCAGTTCCATTTCCCAGGGCTCGCATTCGTCCGGTTGGTTGGCTCGGAGCAGGGCATTTCGTTGTTTCAGAGCACGCTGGTATCGCCGCCACACAGGCAGGAAATGCGGTTCCACGTGGAACAATGCCCAATCGACGAACCGCCGTCGGTGTTCTGCCGCGCCACCGATCAGTTGGTGGCTGGCTGGTTCGAAGCACAGCACCGCCAACTGCGCGAACAACTGGCTGAGCGAGGTTACGGGTTCACCATCCAGCCGAGCCGCCCACGACTTCGCGCCACGTTCCAGCCCAAGCCGCGCATCGCGTTGATGAGCTTCATCGCTCACCTGCGCAAACACGCGAAAGGAGGATTCGCCACGACGGATCAGCGCATCACGCGCTCCGCTGCGAAAGGAACGGCCCGTGGACAGAAGATGGATGGCTTCCAGAACGGAGGTCTTGCCCGCGCCGTTGTCACCCACAAGCTGGTTGAAGTGCGGCGCGGGGGAAAGCTCGACGCGCGAGAACGCGCGGAGGTTTTCGATGCCGAGCCGGGCCAGACGCATCGCCTTCGGCCCGGAATCGACGGAAACAGCCGCTTGCGTCAAAGCCGCAGCGGCATCACGACATGACGACTGCGCGAGTTGCTGGCCTCGCGCACCAAGGTGCTGGATGCGGCATCGCGCACGTTCAGCAGTACTTCGTCATCGCGCAACGCATTGAGCGCGTCGAGCAGATAAACCACGTTGAAGCCGATGGCCAGCTCGTTCACGCTGGTATTGGCCTCGATTTCCTCGGTGGCTTCTTCCTGCTCCGGGTTGTGCGCCACGATGCGCAACTGGCCGGGCGAGAACTCGATCTTCACACCCTTGTACTTCTCGTTGGAAAGAATCGCCGCACGTTGCAGGGCCGCACGCAGCACTTCGCGTTCCACCCTGGCTTCCTTGTCCGCACCGATCGGGATCACGGCCTCGTAATCCGGGAAGCGGCCATCGATCAGCTTGGAAGTGAACGTCAGGTCTTCGCGCCGCACGCGAACATGGTTGCGACCCAATTCCAGTTCCAGCACGCGGTAGCCGCCTTCCAGCAGGCGTTGCAGTTCCAGCACGCCCTTGCGCGGCAGGATGATCTGGCGTCGCCCGAAACTGTTGCCAGGCAATTCGGCTTCGCACAACGCCAAGCGATGGCCGTCGGTCGCCACGCAACGCAGCACGTCTTCGCGCAGATCCAGCAGCAGGCCGTTCAAATAGAAACGCACATCCTGCTGCGCCATCGCGAACGAGGTGCGTTCGATCAGTTCGCGCAACGTACTTTCCGGAATCTGCGCCCTCTCCACCACATCGCGCGCTTCGGATGCGGGGAACTCCGAAGCTGGCAACGTGGACAAGGTGAACCGGCTGCGCCCGGCCTGGATCGACACCCGCTCGCCGGATTGGCTGAACTTCAGACGGCTGCCGTCGGGCAGTGCACGAACGATCTCGAACAGCTTGCGTGCCGGAATCGTGGTTTCCCCGGCCTCGGCATCCTCCACCGGCGTGCGCCCGATCATTTCCACTTCGGTATCCGAACCGGTAAGCGAAAGCACACCTGCCTCGACCACAGCCAGCACGTTGGCCAGTACCGGCATCGTCTGGCGGCGCTCGACGACGTTGACGACCTGCTGCAAGGGTTTCAGCAGAACTTCTCGTTGGATCGAAAATCGCATCGTGGGCTTTCCTGCTCTTGGTTTCTTGTATCTATATGAAGATGGTGGAAGTAGAGTGCCTGAAAACGCTTCGAAACTCACCCAACCCATTGTTTCATATGGTTTTTATTGTAAATCTTGACTGTGGATAAGTTGTTGCGCGGTGTGGATGGAAGCTGCGCCCCCGACAGGAAGGCCGGTTTCGCAGAGGCTTGTCCACAGGCAATCCCCAGATTGTGCCGCGTATCTTGACACGAAGCAGCTCGTTGCGGTGTTTGATTGCCTTTGGGCGGTGATCGAACGCACGCAACGAAGCAAACGAGGAACCTTATTCCGACAACTTGCGCAGCAACTTGTCCCAGTCTTCTCGCAACTGCCCATCGGTATCCAGCAGCTTGCGAATCTGCCGACAGGCGTGCAGTACGGTGGTGTGGTCGCGACCACCGAAGGCGTCGCCGATTTCCGGCAGCGAGTGGGAGGTCAATTCCTTCACGATGGCCATCGCCATTTGCCTCGGGCGGGCGAGGGTGCGGGTGCGGCTCTTGGAATTGAGGTCGGAAAGGCGCAACTGGTAATAATCCGCCACGGCCTTCTGGATGTTGGCGATGGACACCACTTGTTGGTGCGCGCGCAGCAGATCGCGCAAGGTTTCCTGGGCGAACTCTGCAGTGATGACCTGACGGGTGAAGTTGGCGCGGGCGATCAAGGTGTTGATGGCGCCCTCCAGATCGCGCACGTTGGAAGGAATGCGCTTGGCGATCAGGAAAGCCACGTCTTCGGGCAATTCCACGCGCCGCACCTTGGCCTTGCTCAACAAGATAGCCGCGCGGGTTTCGAAATCCGGCGGCTCGATCGCCATCGAAAGCCCCCAACCCAGGCGTGATTTCAGGCGAGGCTCCAGACCTTCCACCTCGCGCGGGTAGCGATCGCAGGTCATCACGATCTGTTGTTTGCCGTCGAACAGCGTGTTGAAGGTGTGGAAGAACTCTTCCTGCGTGCGGTCCTTGCCGGCAAAAAACTGAATGTCGTCGATCAAGAGCGCATCAATGTTCTGGAATTGGCGCTTGAACTGATCCGTGGTCTTGCCTTGCAGCGCGCGGAAGAAGGCGTTGGCGAATTCGCCCGACGCCAGATACAGCACGCGCGCTGCGGGGTTGAGCCGTCGCATCTCGTTGCCGACGGCGTACATCAAATGCGTCTTGCCCAGGCCGGTACCGCCGTACAGCAGCAGCGGGTTGTGGGCGCGGTAGCCCGGGTTCTGTGCCACCTGCCACGCGGCAGCACGGCCCAACTGGTTGGATTTGCCTTCGACGAAGTTGTCGAAGGTATAGCTGGAGTCGAGATTGCCGACGAAGTCTTCCTGCGGTTTGGCTTCGTCCAGGCGCGCAGCGGTTGCAGCACGCGGCTTGCTCGGTTTTCCGGGTGCCTCGCGCGGCAGGCTGCCAACGGCCAGTTCCACCTGTGCGTCGGCCTTGCCGCTCAACTGTCGCAGCAGTTCCACGATGCGCGGCAGGAAGCGTTTGGCCACCAGTTCGGCCACGAAGGCATTGGGTGCGTACAGCACCAGCGCGGAAGCGCCAGCACCGCATTGGGCCTGCAAGGGTTTGAGCCAGGTCTGGAACTCCTCGGCGGGCAGTTCGGCTTCCAGACGGGCAAGGCTTTGTGGCCAGACGGCGAGCATAAAATCCGGACGGGGTTCCGCACGGACAGCATGGCGTCTGCCGTGGCGGGTGGGAAAGGGAAAGGAGGCAAGTCTAGCGCCAATGGCGCAAGGTCGCAGCCGCGGGGAAACCTGAGATTTTGGTCGGGTGATGAACCACGAACCCTGTGCAACATGACTCCTGCATTGTGCTTGATTGACGCTCAAGCAAGGTTGACCCTATACTTGTCAGTCTTTCTCTCGACCAACCCCATTCAAAGCTGCTGCCATGACCAAGCGCACATTCCAGCCTTCCAATCTCAAGCGCGCCCGTACCCACGGCTTCCGCGCCCGCATGAAAACCGCCGATGGTCGCAAGGTGCTCAGCGCCCGCCGCGCCAAGGGCCGCAAGCGCCTGATCCCGTAATCCGCGTTCGGGATGGCATCACCATCCCGGAACCTGCGGCAAGCGGGCAAGGCTCTTTCCATGCCTCGCGTTCCCGCCAATGCCAGTCGGCGCTTCGCGCGCTGTTCCCGGATCCGCAAGCCGGGCGAGTTCACCCTCTGTTTCGATGCCGGAAGCGCCGTGAATGGGCGCTATTTCCGCTGCATTGTCTTGCCGGCTGCGCAGCGGGCCACGCACATGGATGCTGCATCGCATCGGCTTGGGCTTGCGGTATCCAGGAAAGTGGACAAACGCGCGGTCGGGCGCAACCGGATCAAGCGTCTGGTGCGGGATTGGTTTCGCCATTACCGCATAAAACTGCCTGACTGCGATCTGGTCGTCATCGCCAAACCCTCCGCCAAAACCGCCCTGCCGCAGCAGTTGCGCGAAGACCTGCGCATGATGGCCAAACGCTGCCGTGCGTTGAAGCCAGCGGTCGGGCACGGCACAATGCCCGGCCCTGCCGTTTCGGCGGCCGAATCCTGAAGAAGCCCATGCCCGTCACCTTCGCGGACGACGATCCGTCCGGTCGCTGTGGTGCGCGCGTTGAGACTGAAAATGACCCAGACCCGAACTTTTCTCCTGATTGCCTGGCTGATGGTGGCCTTCTTCCTTTGGGATGCGTGGCAGAAGGATTATTCCGCGCCGCAGGCGAACACGCCTGATGCCGTGGAAGCCGTCGCTGATCCTTCGATCCCCGATGCCGCCTTAATTCCCGATGCCTCCGTGCCCAGCGCTGAAGATGCTGCAAGCGCGGTGCCGGTGATGACCGCCGAACTGGAAGCCTCCAATCCTGAGTCGGCAAAGCCGGTGCGGCTGGAAAACGATGTGCTGCGCCTTGCCATCGACGCCAAGGGCGGCAGCATTGTCTTAGCTGAACTATTGGCCTACGCGCAAGAACCCAAGGCGGGCAGCCCGCCGGTGGAACTGCTCACCACCACGCCTTCACATTACTTCATCGTGCAGAACGGCCTGGTGGGTTCGCCGGTTGCGCCCAGCCATCAGGATGCGATGACCGCCGAAAGCGGAGATCAAGCCTTGGCCGAAGGCGCGGGTTCCGTGCAGCTTTCCTTCCTCTGGCATGGCGGCGATGGCATTCAGGTGCGCCGCAGCTATCGCCTTGAGCGCGGCAGTTATGAAGTGGTGATCGAGGATACGGTTGTCAATGGAAGTGGCGTGGCTTGGCGCGGCAGCGCCTATCAACAGATGTTGCGGCTGCCACCACCACCGGCCAAGGGCGGCTTCACCAACCCGGAAAGCCTGAGCTTCACCGGTGCGGCCTGGTACAGCCCGCAGGAAAAGTTCGAGAAGCTAAAGTTCGGCGATTTCGATCCGAAAGCTCCGTTCCAGCGCGATGTGACCGGCGGCTGGATCGCGATGTTGCAACATTACTTCGTCGCCGCTGTCGTGCCCGATCCGCAATCGAACGCGAAGTTCGCCAACGCGGTGTTGCCTGGCGGGCGTTACCTGCTGCGTTCGCTCGGTTCCGCGCTCGATGTGGCACCCGGCGCGAGCGCCACCACCACAGCCACGCTGTACCTGGGCCCGAAACTGCGCGATCCGCTCGAAGCCACCGCGCCAGGTCTTGGCCTGTCGCTGGATTACGGCATCTTCACCGTGCTTTCCCAGCCGCTGCACGCGCTGCTGGCGTGGCTGCACTGGCTCACCGGCAACTGGGGCTGGGCCATCGTGCTGCTGGTGGTCATCATCAAGGCCGCGTTGTTCAAGCTCTCCGAGGCGCAATACAAGAGCTTCGCCAAGATGCGTCGCATCCAGCCGCGCATGGAAGCCTTGAAGGAACGCTATGGCGACGATCGTCAGAAGTACCAGATGGCGATGATGGAGATGTACAAGCAGGAGAAGATCAACCCGCTCGGCGGCTGCCTGCCGATGCTGGTGCAGTTCCCGATCTTCCTCGCGCTGTACTGGGTGCTGGTGGAAGGCGTCGAACTGCGCCACGCACCGTGGATTCTCTGGATCCAGAACTTGACCGCGCCCGATCCACTGTACGTGCTGCCGGTGGTGAACCTCGCCACGATGTGGCTGACGCAGAAGCTCTCCCCGACCACGGGCATGGATCCGATGCAGAAGAAGATGATGCAGGCCATGCCCATCGTCTTCGGCGTGATGTTCGCCTTCTTCCCGGCGGGTCTGGTGCTGTATTGGACGACGAACGGCCTGCTTGGTCTGGTGCAGCAGTGGTACATCATGCGTCGCCATGCCGATCCGGCGACACCTGCCGCCGCGAAATAAGGCAACGATGGCCGCGACGAACGATTCCATCGCGGCCATTGCCACGCCTCCCGGTGCGGGAGGCATCGGCGTGGTGCGCGTTTCCGGCAAGGCCGCTGCCGCCGTGGCGCAAGCTTTCCTTGGCCATGCACCGACACCGCGCCACGCACACTTTTCCGCATTCACCGGTGCCGATGGAACAGTGCTGGATCGAGGCCTGCTGCTGTTCTTCGCCGCGCCTCATTCCTACACCGGCGAAGACGTGCTGGAACTGCATGCCCACGGCAGCGTGCCGGTGCTGCACGCGCTGATGGAACGGCTGGCACAGTTCAGTATCCGCATGGCGCGGCCCGGCGAGTTTTCCGAACGCGCCTTCCTCAACGGCAAGCTCGATCTGGCGCAGGCCGAAGCCGTGGCCGATCTCATCGCGGCCGGCACGCAAGCGGCGGCACGCGCAGCAATGCGCAGCCTGGATGGCGAATTCAGTCGCCGCGTCCACGCGCTCACCGAAGCGGTGGTACAGGTGCGATTGCGCATCGAGGCGGCGATCGATTTTTCCGACGAACCCATCGATGCCCTGGCGGGCATCGCGCTGGAGGAAACCGCGCAACGGCTCGATGCGGATTTCGCCACGTTGCTGAAAGAGGCACGACAAGGCCAACGCCTGACGCAAACCCCGCAAGTGGCCATCATCGGCCCACCGAACGCGGGCAAATCCAGCCTGTTGAATGCGTTGTCGCAGAGTGAACGCGCCATCGTCAGCGCCACCCCTGGCACCACGCGCGATGTGTTGCGCGAAACCGTGGAAGTGGATGGCGTGTTGATGGCGCTCGCCGATACCGCCGGACTGCGCGAAGCGGATGATGAAATCGAACGTGAAGGCATACGTCGCGCCCGCATCGAACGCGACCGTGCCGATGTGGTGGTGCTGGTGATCGAATCCGATGCACCGGATGCGCACAGTGTGCTGGATGGCGTGCCTGCCGATGTTCCCGTGCTGATCGTGCGCAACAAGATCGACCGCGATGGCCTTGTGCCTGGCACGTACACCGATGCGAACGGGCGCATCACGATCCGGCTTTCGGCCCGGAACGGTGAAGGCATCCAATTGCTGCGTGCCGAACTGCGGCGCGGCGCGGGCATCGGTGACGGCCAGCACGGGTTTTCCGCCCGTGCCCGGCATGTGGAAGCGCTGGAACGCGCCCGCTTGGCACTGGATGGCGCACGCGAAGGGCTGCGCGGCGGCGTTCCGCTGGAACTGGCGGCTGAAGATCTGCGCGTCGTGCAGGCCGCGCTGGGAGAAATCACCGGCACCTTCGGCGTGGAAGACCTTTTGGGCCGCATATTTGCGAACTTTTGTATCGGAAAATAGTTTCGACACGCAGTAAGGCGCATTCCGGCTTTGCTTGCGTGCCGGTTTGGCTTATGGTGCCGTGTGGCATCGCCGACGGCGTGCTCCACACTTCACGGTCTGGGGACAACAACATGGTTTCATCCAACTTCGAACGGTTCCGGCAGGGGCGTGATGGCCTTCTTGTCGGCAAGAAACGTCTGTCCGTCCTGCTGATGGCAGGCGCACTCGCTTTGGCTGCGTGTTCGGGCGACGAAGCTCCGCAACAGGCGGCGCCGACGCCGGCAGCAGCACCCGCAACGCCAGCGGCGGCGGAACCTGCACCAGCGCAGGAAGCGCCGGCACCGGCTCAGGAAGAAGTCGGCACGCAACTGCTGGTGTCCGAATCGCTCACTGTCCCCGAACTGCTGGAACTGGCCAAGGCCGCAGTGGCCGACAAGCAGCTTTTCGTTCCTCCTGGCGAAAATGCGTTCGAGTACTACCTGCGCGTGGTCGAACTGGCCCCGGACAACCTCACCGCTCACAACGCGCTGATCGATTTCTTCCCCTATGCGCTGCTGTACGTGGAACAGCGCGTGGCCGCCGGTGACCTGGCAGAGAGCGAGCGCGTGCTCGGGCTGATGCAGAAGGCCGACGATGGCGCACCCGCGCTGCCGCGCTTGCAACGCGAAGTCACCGCATTGCGTGCCCGTCGTGCCGCCGAAGCCGAAGCGAAGGAACAAGCGCAATTGGCGGCACAGGCTGCGCAGCAACGCGCCGCCGCTGCCGCAGCAGCACCCGCGCCGGCCGTCGTGGAGGAAACGGTTGCTCCGCCTCCGGTCGTCGAAGCACCGCCGCCGCGCCCCGCACCGCCTCCGGAGCCTGTCGTAGCCACGCCGGAGCCTGCGCCCGTCGTACCACCACCGCGCCCGGCAACGCC
>JAWLAV010000013.1:0-83691 GCA_041395225.1 Lysobacteraceae bacterium | reverse complement strand
CCGACATCAACCAAGGAACAGCCCAGTGCATCTTTCCCGCCTGCTCCTGGCCAGCGCAGTTACTGCCGTCGTGTTGTCGCCCGCCGCCCTCGCCGCCCCCACCACCCTGTTCAGCAGTATTTCCGATGCCGCCCCGCAAGGCATTCCGTCCGGTGGGCCCTACGTACCCGCCGGGTCGCTGTTCGACAACGCGCAATCCGATGGTTCCACCTCATTGGCCTCGCAGGACAGCTCGGGAACTTTCACGGCACGGTCGGCCGATGACTTCACCCTTCCTGCCGGCAACTGCGACTCCGGCGAATTCGATGTCTCCCTCATCCGTTTCCAGATGGTGCAGGCCGATGCAGCGGCGCAGCCCTTCCGTCTGGATATCTATCAAGACAATGGCAGCGGCAGCGCTCCTTCCACGGGCATCAACCCTATCGCCGCCTATCCTCAGACCAGCCAGACGGCACTGGGCCCCTTCGGTACCGGCACGTCGATCTTCGAGGTGAGCGTCGATACCACGGGGCTGACGTTGCTGGCCGATACGGTTTACTGGATCTCCGGCTACGGCGCGAATGCAGCGGCGAACTCCGGCGGCTTCAACAACTTCTTCGCCGCGTCCGCTGGTGCCCCCGGCACCACCGCCAACGGCGTCATCATCGCACCGGGCGCCGGCGTCGCGAACTGGACACCGACTCCCGATGTCATCGGCGGAAGCCCTCTCGCATTCTCCTTCGCCATCGACGGCGAATGCCGCGCGGCAGGCCCCGGGCCCACCGTCGAACCCGTTGTTGCCCAGGTTCCGGCGAACAGCCATTACTCCCTGGCACTTCTTTCCCTGCTGCTGGGCGCGGTGGCGTGGTTCGGCTTGAAGCGTAAAGCCTGATCCAGTTGCTTTCCCTGCGGGCGGCGTGAGCGTCGTCCACAGGGAAAGCCAGCGGCATGCATTAGCCATGATTGTCGATGCCTTGCCGCTGATCCACAGTGACGAACAGCTTGCGGTGGCGAACAAGCCCGCCGGGCTGATGCCGCACGCCAGCGCCTTGGCCGGCGGCGAAACCGATTCGGCGGCCGAACGCTTGCGCCGACAGATGGGTCGTCCGATCTATCTTGCGCATCGGCTGGATCGCGCCACCAGCGGATGCCTGCTGTTTGCATTCGACCGCGATATCGCCGCCACGCTCGGTGCGCAGTTCATGGGCCGCGAGGTCGAGAAGACCTATCTGGCGGTGTGCCGTGGCTGGCCGGCGCAGGATTTCCTCATCGATCATCCACTCGACGGCGGGCCGGGCAAGCCGGAGAAGAAGCCGGCGGTCACCCGCTTTTCCCGCCTGGCCATCGGTGAACTGGATGAAGCAGCGGCGGGCTTTCCGACATCGCGCTATGCGCTGCTTGCCTGCACACCGGAAACCGGACGCTTCCGCCAGATTCGCCGCCACCTCAAGCACGCCAGCCATCACCTGATCGGCGACACCAGCCACGGCGATGGCCGCCGCAACGAACAGTTCCGACAACGCGGTATTTCGCGCATGTTGCTGCATGGGTGGCGGCTGGGTTTCCGGCATCCGGCGAGCGGTGCGCGCATGGTCGCGAGCGCGGAACCGGATGCGCAGTTCCGCGCCGCGCTGGCGCTGTTCGGATGGGCCTTGCCGGAATAGCTCAGGTGCGCCTGGGCGATACCCACATCGCAATGCGCGCCCGGAATACTTTTTCGCCCGCGGAATCGAACACCTCCACCACGACCGGCAGTTCGTAGCCTTCGGCCGCCTCGCGCGGCGCGGCGTCGGGCATGGCGACGGCGCGCATCGTGCCCTTGGCCTTTTTCAGGTATTCCACCGTCATGCCACGGGGAATCCAGCGCATGGAATCGGGAATCGAGGCGTCGGTGACGAGACCACCGGTGAGTTCGGCCAGATTGCACAGCGCGATCGCGTGAACCGTACCGATGTGGTTGCGAACCTTGCGGCGATTGCGGATCGTGGCCTCGCAGCGGCCCGGCTCCAGAAGATGGACGCGCGGGCCGATGCTGGAGAAGTACGGCGCTTTGAGACAGACCAGACGCGAAAACAGCCAGACGCCGAACGGGCGACATGCGAGGCGGCGATGCAAGCGCAGGACACTGGACACCTCTAATCTCCCGATGCGGCCTGCGCTTACGCGGCCTTGCCGATGGCCTTGTTGTCGCCCTGCTGCACGGCAGCCACCAATTCGGATGGATCAAAATCATCCACGGTGATGGCATCCAGCGTGATCGCCTGCAATTCCTGCAGCAGCGCGACCTCGCTGGCGTTGAGCACGCCCTTCAACTGCGCTTCCTGCAATTGCGCTTCGAAGCCGTGGGCGTGGATTTCGCCGGCCTTCATGGCTTTCTGGAACTTGCGTTCCACCGGCTCCGCTGCAACGGCCTTGGGCAGGCCGGCGTTGATGCGGCCTGCGGGGTTGTTGGCGCACGGCGTGAGGAAGGTGCCATTGCCCAGTCGGTCGCGCGTGTCGCTGGGATTCATCAGCACGGCAGCGACGCGATGGCCGAGGCGATCACCCGGTGCGTGTGCGCGACGGCCCAGCGGGAATACGAGCAGCCACAACGCCCAGCCGACCGGCTTGATCGGGAAGTTGCGCAGCGCCCCGGAGAGTGCGAGTTCGATCTTGTGGATGGCATCGTGCATCGCCCATGCCAGCAGCGGGCGATCACCTGCGGGGCGGTCGTTGTCTTCGTAGCGTTTCAGGATGCTGCTGGCGATGTAAAGCTGGCTCAACACATCGCCCAGACGTGCGGAGAGGCTTTCCTTGAACTTGAGGCGGCCACCCAACATCAGCATGGAGATATCCGACACCAGCGCCAGATTCGCGGAATAGCGGCTCAACTTGCGGTAGAAGCGGCGCGTGTAGCCATCGCCGGGTGCGCTGCCGAAGCGCGCGCCGGTGAGGCCGAGCACGAGGCTGCGCACGGCATTGGAAATGCCGAAGCCGATGTGGCTGAACAGTGCATCGTCGAATTCGGCCAGACGCTTTTCCGGATCCGGGTTGTGCACCGCCTTCATTTCGCGCAGCACATAGGGATGGCAGCGGATCGCGCCCTGCCCGAAGATCATCAGGCTGCGGGTCATGATGTTCGCCCCTTCCACCGTGATCGAGATCGGCGAAGCCTGCCAGTTGCGACCGGCGAAGTTGCGCGGGCCAAGGATCACGCCCTTGCCGCCGAGCACGTCCATCACGTCCTTCGCCACGTCGCGGCCAAGTTCCGTGCAGTGGTATTTGGCAATCGCAGAAGGCACGGCGGGTTTTTCGCCGCGATCAACCGCTGCGGCAGTGGCACCGGAAAGCGCGCTGGCGGCATAGGCGTGACCGCCGATGCGGGCCAGGGCTTCTTCCACGCCCTCGAAACGACCAATCGCCAAACCGAATTGCTTGCGGATGCGCGCATACGCGCCGGTGACCAGCGCACCCAACCGCATCGCGCCAGAAGCCGTGGAAGGCAACGTGATGGCACGGCCTACCGAGAGGCATTCCACCAGCATCCGCCAGCCCTGGCCGATGTATTCCTCTCCGCCGATCAGTGCGGACAGTGGCAGGAACACCTCCTTGCCGCGCACCGGGCCGTTCTGGAATGCGCAGTTCAACGGGAAGTGGCGGCGACCGACATCCAGCCCCCGCGTTTCGCGCGGCATCAAGGCGAGCGTGATGCCGCGATCTTCGGTCTCGCCGAGCAACTTATCCGGATCGTACAAACGGAAGGCCAAGCCGATGACGGTGGCGACCGGGGCGAGCGTGATGTAGCGCTTGTCGAAGGTGAGCTTCACGCCGAGCGTCTTTTCGCCATTCCATTCGCCTTCACAGACGATGCCGAAATCCGGGATGGAAGTGGCGTCCGATCCTGCGGTCGGCGCAGTGAGGGCAAAACACGGCACTTCGCGGCCATCGGCCAGGCGCGGCAGGTAATGGTTCTTCTGTTCGCTGGTGCCGTAATGCAGGATCAGTTCGGCAGGGCCGAGCGAATTGGGTACACCGACGGTGGAAGAAAGTGTGGAGGAAATCGAGGAAAGCTTGCCGATGACGCGCGAATGCGCCGTCGCGGAGAATCCCAAACCACCGTATTCCTTCGGGATGATCATGCCGAAGAACTTGTTCTTCTTGAGGAACTCCCAGGTTTCCGGCGGCAGGTCGTAGCGGCGATGGGTGATGTCGAAATCGTCCGTCATCCTGCAAACTTCTTCGACCGGGCCATCCAGGAAGGCCTGTTCGGCGGCAGAAAGTTCCGGCTTGGGCTGGGACAGCAGCACTTTCCAGTCCGGCAGGCCGGAGAACAACTCACCCTCGAAGCCGACGGTGCCCGCATCCAGCGCGGTCTGTTCGGTATCGGAAAGCCTCGGCAGCGCCTTGGCGAACAGTTTGAGCAGCGGCGCGGTGATCCTGCTGCGGCGCAGGTTCGCATTGAGCAGCGGCACGGCCACGGCGGCCAGCAGCACGGCGGCGATGATGGTTGCGATGATGCTGGCCTTCAGCAGCAATGCCACCACCAGCGCTGCGCCACTGGCGATGACCCAGGTTCGCAGGGAGGCACGGAAATGGGCGGCGGCAAGTCCGGCCACCAGCAGGGCGATAAACGGCAGGGCGATGCTCATCGGAAGTCTCCGGTGTGTCGATGCAGCTCAGGATGAAGCGCGGCTTTGGGGCAGCGCGGTGAGGAAATCCAGAATGGCGCTGGTGAAGGCGTCGTTGTCGTCGCCTGCCACCATATGCGTGGCTTCGCGCAGATGCACGTGTTCCGCGTGCGGCACCAATGCGAGGAACTCTTCGACGGTGGCGGCTGAAACGATGTCGCTGCGCCCGCCGCTCACCAGCAGCGTGGGTACGGTGATGCGTTGTGCGGCTTGCATGATCATCGCCTGATAACGCTCGCTGCCGCGGGCGATGCCGTCGATCATGCGCGGATCCCAATGCCAGCGCCAGCGGCCATCGATGTGCAGCTCCAACAGCTTGTGCAATTCGCCCGGCTGCTTGCGCTGCGCGCGGTGCGGCAGGTAGGCGGCGATTTCCTCCGCCGCATGTTCCAGGCTGTCGAAGCCGCCGGGATGGGCGGTCATGAAATCCAGAATGCGTTCCACGCCTGCCGTTTCCCAGCGCGGAGTGATGTCCACCAGCACCAGTGCCGAAAACGGCGGCGCTTCGCTCGCACCCTGCACACCCATGCCGAGCAGGCCACCCATCGAGGCACCAATCAAGATAGGTGGCTGTGAGGGCAGTTTCGCTACGGCAGCAAGATCGCCGAGGAATTGTTCGATGCCGTAACTTTCATCGGCTGCGTTCCAGCGGCTGCTACCGTGGCCGCGCGCATCGAAGCTGATGCCTGCATAGCCTGCGGAGGAGAGTCTGGTAGCCGTCTTGTGCCACGCCAGCCGCGTCTGGCCAAAGCCGTGCGCGTAGATCAGCGTGGGCTTTTCCACATCACCGGGAAACCGCTCCATGCCAAGGCGCGGGAAGGCTTTCGAAGCCTCGGAAGCTGTGTCTGGCATGGGCAGGATGGTATCCATACGCAATAGTATGGTTTGCGCTGCTCGAGGTTGTCAATACGGGTGCGTATGGAGTTGGTGGCGGGATTCGGGAGTGGGGATTCGGGATTCGCGATGACCTGTCTTCGCTCGTTGAGAGATGCTCGCAAGAGCAGAAGGCTCGCGGAACCCTGGCTCTTTTACGAATCCCGAATCACCGCTCCATCATCACCGGCACCGGACAATGCAGCACCGCGCAGACGGTACGCAACAATTCGGCTTCCGCCACGGCGATGCAGCCATCGTGGCCGATGGCGGTAGTGAGGCCTTCAATCAGCAACCCTTTGGAAAGCGGATCGAGCGTGTCGAGTTTCGGCAGCGCTTCATCCAATTCGGCAACGAAATCCTCCGGCGGTGCGTAAGCCAATGTGGATCGCGGAAACACACGCGAAAATCCGGCGGCATAGGCACGCTGCGCCTCCCGTTCCGCATCGTGGCCATAGCGCGCGATGACGGCGAACAGCAAGGCCACCTGCGACTTCACCTCGATCAGCTTGCGCCGCCCGTTCGGCTTGTACCGCGATGGATCCAATGCTTCGATCACCTGTCGCCGCAGCAGCCGCTCCAGACAGTATTCGAACAACCCCACCTTGTTGTCGCTGCGGATCAGCGCGCGGCAACATTCCAGAAACGCCATCAGTTCCGGGCGCGGCCTGCGGCGCAGTTGCGGGAACGCCAGTTCCGCCAGCGGCAGTCGCAGCATGGGATGCAATGCGGCAATGCGCGGGCTCAGTTCGCGCACGGCTTTGGCAGTGTCGGCGTCGATGCAGCGCGTGATCTCCTCGAACTGGCGTGCGGCCAGCTCGCGGTCACGGTCGATCAACAAGGCGAGGATCACCCCGGATGCCGATCCACGTTGGCGCGCCAGATCACGCAAATCGTCATCCAGTGCCAAGGTGATTGCCCCGGCGCGCTCGAAATCATCCCGTGCAGGCGTACCCACTTGCGCCGCAACCACATCGCCGGACACCGACAGATGGCTGCGCGCATCCGGCAACGAGGCACTTGAGGAAACCCGCGTGCCATCCGGTGCGAAGCCCAGTGCCAGATCTTCATTCACACCGGAAGGTGGTTCACGCAGGTAACGCTGCCGCAGGTGCTCCAACCCTTGCGCATCAAATGAAGGTTCCAGCGAACGGATGCGTTCGAGGATCGGCGGGTGCGTGGCGAACCATGAGGAAAATCCCAAGCCCTCGCCGAACAGCATGTGGCTCACTTCTTCGGTCTTGGCATGCTCCAGACGCGAACCGGCAGGCACACCGGCGATCTTTTTCAATGCACCCGCCAAACCGGAAGTCTGACGCGTGAACTGCACCGCCGAGGCATCGGCCAGTTGTTCGCGCGAACGCGATACCCCGGCCTTGATGAGCCGCCCGAAAAACAGCCCGATGGAACCGACGATCAACAAGGCCATGCCCGCCGCCATCACCGGCAACACGCCACGCGAATCGCTGCCGTGGCGCATGTGGGTCAGCATCTTCCGGCCGATCACGCTGAGCATCAGGATGCCGAACAGGATGCCCATGAGCCGAATGTTGAGGCGCATGTCGCCGTTCAACACATGGCTGAACTCGTGCGCGATGACGCCTTGCAATTCGTCGCGATTGAGGCTGCGCAGCGCGCCGCGGGTCACCGCGATGGCAGCATCGTCCGGGCCGTAACCGGCGGCGAAGGCATTGATGCCGTCTTCCTTCTCCATCACGAACACATCGGGCATCGGCATGCCAGAAGCGATGGCGATTTCCTCGACCACGTTGCGCAAACGCCTCAGCGCTGGATCGGTGGTGTCGGCGGTGACCTGTACGCCACCCATGTCCAGCGCCACTTCCCAGCCGCCGCTGCGCAACTGCGAAATGCGCACGAGGCTGGCGATGCCGATGGTCGCCAGCACGAGGAGCGTGGTGACAGTCAGCGCCCCCGTCATGCCGACGCCTTCGCCCGGATGCTGGCTCGTGGCCAGCTTCATGCTCATCGCCGCGTACACCGCCAGATCGATGACCGCGACGATGCCCAGCACGGCCAGCACGAACAGCCACACCAGCCGTTGCGAGGACGAGCGCGCTTGTGCCTGGCGATGGAAGAAGTTCATGCGGTTTCCCTGTGTGCGGCAGCCATGCCCAGGCGGATCAGCCGAAGGAAACCTTCGGTGCTTCGCGCTTGTGCGCATCGTTCATGGCGATCTCCAGCAACGTGGCGGGCAGGAAGTTGAAGCTGCCGGCGATGACGTTGCTGGGGAAGGTCTCGCGCCGGTTGTTGTAGTGCATTACCTGATCGTTGTACGCCTGCCGCGCGAAGGCGACCTTGTTTTCCGTGGAGGTGAGTTCCTCGGAAAGCTGCGCCATGGTCTGGCTGGCTTTGAGATCGGGATAGGACTCGCTCACCATCATCAAACGCCCCAATGCGGCGGACAGCCCGCCTTCCGCACCGGAAAGCTGCTTCATCGCATTCGCCTCGCCTGGATTGGCCTTGGCCGCCCCCAGGCCCGCGATGGCGCCGGCACGGGCGCGCATCACCGCTTCCAGTGTGTCGCGCTCGTGCGCCATGTAGGCCTTGGCGGTTTCCACGAGGTTGGGAATGAGGTCGTAGCGGCGGTTCAGTTGCACGTCGATCTGCGCGAATGCATTGCGATAGGCGTTACGTGCCGTCACCAGGCCGTTGTAGAGGCCTACGCAGAACAGCACCACAGCCACGGCAATGGCGCAGATCACGAGCAGGAAAGTAAAAATGGAGGACATGGGTTTCTCCTTGGTGGACAAAGCGTTGCAACGCGAATTTCAGGCAGGATCGAAACAATGGCGATAAGATTTCACGAGAAAGATCAGGAGCATTGTTCGTTGTGATCGGCGAATCTACCAAAGCAGGACTGCGATGCGTTGCGCGTGTGACGCTTGCACTGGCTGTGGCGATGGCTGCGCAAGGTGCAGTTGCAGCAGACACGACATCCTCGCCCGCGCCCATTCCACGCTTGCAGAAACACAAGCCTTCCAGCGCAGAACTTGCCACGCTGGCCGCACGCATCGACGCTCTGGGCCAACGCATCGCCAACGAAGGTCGCATCACCGGCATGGCGATCGCCATCGTGCAGGATGATGCGGTGCTGCTGGAAAAAGGCTACGGCGTCATCACCATCGGTTCGCGCGAAGCGGTTGACGAACACACCGTGTTCCGGCTCGCCTCGCTGTCCAAGGCCTTCGCCGGCACGGTCGCGGCGATGCTGGTGTCGGAAGGGGCGATGAGCTGGGACACGCGCATCGCCGATCACCTTCCCGCGTTCAAGCTGCGCAACCTGCACGCGGCGCAGGCGCTGACGGTGAAGGACATCCTGAGCCACCGCGTTGGCCTGCCGTACAACACCGGCGACAAGTTGCTGGAACAAGACGAACCCTATCCCTTGCTGGTTGCCAAGCTCGGCGAAATCGAACCGACGTGTGATGCGGGGGATTGCTATGGCTACCAGAACATCGCCTTCAGCCTGATCGGAGACATGGTGTTCGCCGCCACCGGCGATTTCTATTCGCATCAGGTGGAAAAGCGCATCTTCCATCCGCTCGGAATGCTGGATGCGACTTATGGCCGCGACGGGCTGGAAATGAGCGCGCGCTGGGCGCGCCCGCACATTCGCAAAGGGGATCGCTGGGTCGCCGTGCAGCCGCGCGATACCTATTACCGCGTACCGCCCGCCGCCGGCGTCAACGCCAGTATCCACGACCTCACCTTCTGGCTGCGCGCACAACTGGGCCGGATGCCGGAAGTCGTTTCGCCTGCGGTGCTGACCACGGTGCAAACGCCGTTGGTGCAGACGCCGCATGAGATGACCGCATCTCCGTGGCGGCGCGAACGCCTGCACGATGCGCACTACGCGCTGGGCTGGCGCATCTACGATTACATGGGCGAGAAGCTGGTCTATCACGCCGGTGCGGTGCAGGGTTATCGCGCGATGACCGGAATGCTGCCCGAGCATGGCTTTGGTTTCATGGCGGTGTGGAACTGCGAGAGCGCAACGCCCGCCGGTTTGCTGGCCACGGCACTGGACGACTATCTGCGATTGCCCGACCGGGATTTTCTCGGGCTGGATGCGAAACCGCCGACGAAGCGTACTGCCAGACGGCGCTGATCTCTTTCCGGAAGGATCAGGGAACGGCGGCTTTCCCCGCTGGGCGACCGGGGAAAGCGCCCCCTGAAACAATGAAACGATAAGAACGAACGACAATGGCGCGCCGTTCGCACGGCGCGCCAATGACGTCAGAGCGCCGGAGCCACCGGAGCCGGCGGCACCGAGGATGCAGCTTTCTTCGCGGCCGGCTTCTTGGCCGCAGGCTTCTTCGCAGCCGGTTTCTTGGCGGCAGCTTTCTTGGCCGGAGCCTTCTTCGCAGCAGCCTTCTTGGCCGGTGCCTTCTTTGCAGCCGGTTTCTTGGCAGCGGCCTTCTTGGCCGGAGCCTTCTTCGCAGCCGGCTTCTTGGCAACAGCCTTCTTGGCTGGAGCCTTCTTCGCAGCAGCCTTCTTGGCCGGTGCCTTCTTGGCGGGAGCCTTCTTCGCCGCGACTTTCTTCACGGCGGCCTTCTTCGCAGCCGGCTTCTTCGCGGCCGCTTTCTTCGCAGGTGCTTTCTTGGTTGCCATCGGTAATGTTCTCCTTCAGTGGTGGGATGTACAGCAACTGCCCAGCAGTGCGACACGGTTCGCGTCGCATACGAAAACGCCCGCACCGAGGAACGGTACAGGCGTCGTATTCCGGTGATCGGAACGAGGAGAGGAAGCGCGTTTTTCGAAGCGGAGAAGGGAGGCCTGGGGCCGTGCCTTGAAGCAGCTCGGCGTCGCCTTGATGACATCCAGATTCCGTTTGTCGCTGTCGATGCGTTCCACTAAGTTCGTTCGAGTGTTGTGAAGTTGCGCGAAAGCTAAGCACGCGATGCAACGCTGTCAACAAGGTGTCATCAACAAGGATGCGTTTTTCTTCGCGACGATGCCTTCAACGCGCCGTTGCAAGGTATCGAAGCAAGGTGCGCAGCGGCTCGAAATGCGTCTCGCACTATCGCTCCTTGCATCATTCAATGCCTCGCAAAGCAAGCAATCACAAGGCTTGCAGCGTGTCGAACGAAAATTGCGACACCGTTGCTCGAGCTTTGCGACATTGCGCGAGCGGGCATCGAAAAATTTTTTTGCTCCGATGCGAAAGATCGGCGTCGAACGCATCGTCTGTGGCGATGCACAAGCTGATTTGCGCAAACTTTGCGACGAGGACGATGCTCGAAGAAGGTGTTCGAGCATCGACGTGAAGGTCTTGCCTGCATCGTTCGACATGCCTTGCACACATCGAACGAGATCGCAGGCGAAAGGTTCGTCAGTGCGAATCTTCTTCCGCAGAGGCAGCGTAATCGTCCGGGCCAAGCAGGCCATCGAACTGCGAAGCGTCTTCCACCTGCAACACGAACATCCAGCCTTCACCGTAGGCATCGGAGTTGATCGTCTCCGGTGCATCGGCGAGCGCTTCGTTGACGGCCACCACGGTGCCGGTGAGCGGGGCGTAGATGTCCGAAGCCGCCTTCACCGATTCGACCACGGCCACTGCCGTGCCCTGTTCGACGCGCTCTCCCACTTTGGGCAGTTCCACATAGACCAGATCGCCGAGGGCTTCCTGTGCGTGGTCGGAAATGCCGACGGTTGCGCGGCCATCGGCCTCTTGCCGCACCCACTCATGGGATTTGAGGAATCGAAGATCGCCGGGGATATCGCTCATGATGTGTTCCTTTCCGTTGGGTGAAGTAGAGAGAAGCCGTGAGGATTGTAGATCGCGGCTCACGAGAAAGTTTTGCCTCAGGCTGGCTTGCCGTCGCGCACGAACGGGAACTTGACGATCCGTACCGGCACTTCGCGGCCACGGATGTCCACGCGCACATCGCCCGCCTCGCCGCCGGGGATGCGGGCGAAGGCGATGGCCTTGCCGAGCGTGGGTGAAAACGTGCCGGAAAGGATTTCGCCTTCACCCGACGCAGTAAGCACGCGCTGGCCGTGGCGCAGCACGCCCTTCTCGTCCATCACCAGCCCGACCATGCGGCGCGGTACCCCGGCGGCCTTCTGTGCTTCCAGCGCGGCGCGACCGATGAAGTCGCGGCCTCCGTCCAGCGCCACCGTCCATGCCAATGCCGCTTCCCACGGCGTGACGGTTTCGTCCATGTCCTGACCGTAGAGGTTCATGCCCGCTTCCAACCGCAGCGTGTCGCGTGCGCCCAGGCCTGCGGGCGCGACGCCGACCTTCGCCAGCGCCTCCCAGAACGCAACCGCATCCGCGCTGGGCAGCACGATCTCGAATCCATCCTCGCCGGTGTAGCCGGTGCGGGCGACGAACAGCGCTTGACCCAGCGTGCTTTGCGCCTCATCGGCGAAGAATTTGCCCAGCGCTTCGATACGCGCCCGATCGGATTCGGCAATGAGGCCCAGCACGATGTCACGCGCCTGCGGGCCTTGCACGGCGATCATCGCCAGCTCAGGGCGCTCTTTCACTTCAACACCGAACGAAGCGGCCTGCTGGCCGATCCACGCCAGATCCTTCTCGCGCGTGGCCGCGTTGACCACGATGCGGAACCAGCGCTCGTTGCGGTAATAGACGATGAGGTCGTCGATCACGCCACCGCGCTCATTCAACATGCACGAGTACAGCGCCTTGCCGGGTGTGGCGAGCTTGGCGACGGAATTGGCCAGCAGGCATGAAAGGAAGGGCCGCACCTTTTCGCCATACAGATCGACCACCGTCATGTGCGAAACGTCGAACATGCCCGCCGCGCGGCGCACGGCATGGTGTTCCTCGATCTGCGAGCCGTAGCTGATCGGCATGTCCCAGCCGCCGAAATCGACCATCTTCGCGCCAGCGGCGCGGTGGGTGGCGTTGAGGATGGTCTGCTGGGACATGACGGCACTCGCGGGAAGAAGGAAGCCGCGATTATCGCAGGCAGCGGGCCGCTCGGCGCGCCACCTGGTTCAACCTTATGCCGGATACACCCTCAACAGCATCGAATCGTGCGGATTCACCCCATCGATCCGCACCGGCGTACCGATGGGAAGCTCCGGGCCTTCGACCTGCCAGTAGGCATCGCCGATCCGCACACGGCCACGGCCATTTTCGATGGCGGCCTCCAGCGGCACCACGACACCGACGATCTGCGCGACGCGCCGGTTCAACGCAGGCTGGTCGGATTCCTGCGGTGGATGCGTCCTGCGCCATCGCCAACCGGCGCAGGTCGCCGCCAATGCGAAGACGGCGAACACGATCCACTGCCAGAACAGCGGCAAGTCCGGAAACAGCAAACGTACCAGCGCCGAACCTGCCGCCGCGAAGCCGAGCCACAGCATGAAGGCACCGGGCACGAGCGTTTCCGCCGCGAACAGCGCCAACGCCAGCCCGACCCAGAACCACACCGAGACACCGGAGAAATCCATGGCGATCACCCTTGCGGCGGAAGCTGCGGCTTGTTGCCGGGTCGTGCTGCTGCGGCAGGCTTGTCGGTTGCCGCCGCGCGGGTCAGATCGACGATGCCGGCCAGCGCACCGAGCACACCGGTGGTTTCCATCGGCAGCAGCAGCGTCTTCTGGTTCGGCGAGGTGGCAAAATCCTTCAGCGCATCGACGTACTTCTGTGCGACGAAGTAGTTCACCGCCTGCACATCGCCCTGCGCAATGGCGGTGCTGACCATCGTGGTCGCCTTGGCTTCCGCTTCGGCCAGACGTTCGCGCGCTTCCGCATCGCGGAATGCGGCTTCGCGGCGGCCTTCCGCATCGAGCACGGCGGCTTGCTTTTCGCCTTCGGCCTTGAGGATCGCCGCGGCGCGGAAACCTTCGGCTTCCAGGATATTGGCGCGCTTCTCGCGTTCGGCCTTCATCTGCCGCGCCATCGAATCGATGAGGTCGCGCGGCGGCTGGATGTCCTTGATCTCGATGCGGTTGACCTTGATGCCCCACGGGTGCGTGGCCTGATCCACCACCGAAAGCAGGCGCGAATTGATTTCGTCACGCTTGGAGAGGGATTCGTCCAGATCCATCGAACCGAGCACGGTGCGGATGTTGGTCATCACCAGGTTCAGGATCGCAATTTCCAATTGCGCCACTTCATAGGCCGCCTTGGCTGCATCCAGCACCTGGAAGAAGACCACGCCATCAACCTTCACCACGGCATTGTCCTTGGTGATGACATCCTGCGAAGGCACGTCCAGCACTTGCTCCATCATGTTCATCTTGCGGCCGATGGAATCGATCCACGGCACGATGAAACCCAAACCCGGCGTCAGGGTGTGGGTGTAGCGGCCAAAGCGTTGCACCGTGTATTCGTAACCCTGCGGCACGGAGCGCACGCCCCGGAAGATGGAGATGACGACGAAAGCGATCAGTATCCAGACGAAGAACATGACGCGGCTCCAAGGGTGGGAATGTCGATGATAAGCCGGACGGGTACAGCGGCGCTGTGTGACTGCGAAAGATGGTCTTCCGCAGGGTGAAGTTTGCCCCGCTCGGAGAGCGCTGCTGTAGTTGCGCTTTGCTGCGCGCAGCATGGCGGCGCGGTGCGTGGGAGCTTCAGCCGCGATGGATGCACAGGCAAGCCAAAGGCTGATTGCGGGCAAAAACGCCCCCACGAAAGCCCGATAGTCGCTCCTGTCCTGGAGCCGGATCAACAAGGAGCGGTCAGACGCTGCGCAGCAGTGCGTAGCCGGCCCCGCGCGCCGAGCGCAGCGGCAGTATTTCGCCGGCCTGGGTTTCGGCCTTGCGGCGCAGGCGGTGGATCAGCATTTCCAGCCGGTGTGGATCGAAGGTTTCCACATCGGACGTGAGCGCGGCGATCAGGGTTTCGCGCGACACGGTTTCCCCGCGCGCGGCATCCAGCAGGCGCGCCACGCTGCGTTCGGCATTGGTCAATGCGATGCGCTTGCCGTTGTTCGAGCGCAAGCACCAGCCATCCGATTCCAGCCGCCAGCCGGTTTCGCTGGAAACCGCCGCCAATTCACCGGTGGTGAACGCTTGCATCCGGCGCAGCAAACTGTGCAGGCTGGCCGCGACGACTTCGATCTCGAACGGCTTGGGCAGATAGATGTCCGCGCCATCGCCCAGCCCTTGCACCACATCCGAGCCTGAAATGCGACCGGTGAGCATCATGATGCCCACGCGCATCCCCAGCGCAGTGCGCAGATGCCGGGCGGCGGAAAACCCGTCCGCGTTCGGCAGACCCACATCGAGGATCACCAGATCCGGACGGTTGCTGATGATGTAGCGGTAAAGCGCTTCTGCCGAATCCATGCCGGTGGTGTCGAACCCGAACACGCGCAGGCCCGGCACGAGGATCCGGTCGCGCAGCTCGGCATCGTCTTCAACCACGGCGACTCGTGCAATGGAATCGCGAGAGGAATCATCGGGAAGGTGCATGGTTTCCGCAGATCAGGAGAGTTTTCAAAGAATTGTAGCGGCGCTCGCCGCTCACATACTCTCACCAATCTTCACCGTGTGACCCGTCCGTTGGATTCAACGAACCGTTTACTGCTTGAAACCAGGGTCACTTGGTCAAGATCAGCTTGTCGTTTTGCGTATGCCGCAGGCGGTATTCCTGATCGCCGTGACGAATGATGAGTTCACGCCCGCCCTGGAGCAGCTCGCGACTGTCGATGCTGGGGCGCGTGGGCACGAAAGCGGTGGCGCGGATGGAAGAGGAAGTCAGCGGGCGGGTGATCGGGAACACGGAACTCATGGCGCGAATCTCCGAAGCGGAATGATCGTCGGCCAGCTGACCCTGCGGTTTCATCGGCGCAGGGTGAAGGCTGGCAGGAACATCGCGGGGCGGCGGCTGGCGATGTCGTGATGATAACGATTCTCATTAACACGTCAAGCGCCATCGCATCGAACCTTCACATGGCCGTTGCCGCCAGCGCGGCATCCAGCGCCGCCATGAGCTCCGCGTCGAACTTTTCCACCCATTCCAGTGCCCGCAGATTGGCTTCGAACTGCGCCACCGAACTGCATTCCAGAATCACGGTTGCAACATGCGGATTCGCAAGACACCAAGCCATCGCCAACGCCGCCGGTTCCGCACCAAGCGAATGCGCGAAGGCATCGATGCGCGCCATCTTCGTTTCATGCCGATCGGCAGGCGATGACGCAACAGCCAGACCCGGATGCGGCAGCAGCGGTGCAAGTTCGCGCTCCACCCGTTCGCGATGCAGCAGGTGGTATGGCGATTGTTCCGCCGACGGCGCAACCAAACCATTGTCGCGGGCGAAGTCGATGGCCTGAGCGATTTCCTCCACCGGCCATCCGGACGTTCCCCAATACAGCACCTTCCCTTGATGGATCAGCGCGTCCATCGCCGTCACGGCTTCCTCCACCGGCGTTGCCTGATCGGGCCATTGGCAGAAACACAGATCGAGGTATTCCACATGCAAGCGCTTCAAGGCCGCATCCACGCCATCGCGCAAATGCTTGTGCGAGAGGCCGCGCTGGGTTGGGCGCGGATCCGGCACGGCACCCGCGCCGATGCTGCTGGATACGCAGAACGCATCGCGCGGCAATCGCAGATCGGCGATCACATCGCCCAACAGATTCTGTGCCTGCCCCTGCGCGTGAGATTCGGAACTGTGAAACAGATTGATGCCCGCATCGAACGCGCAGCCCACCAGCTCGCGCGCCGCGCCACGCCCGATGATGCCGCCGAACGTGATCCATGTTCCCAGCGACAGCACCGACACTTCCAGCCCGCTGTTTCCAAGACGGCGGTAGTCCATTCCATTCTTCTCCTTGCAACACTGTGGCCAGTGTAGAGGCCGCCACGCTCCTGCCGCATCGCCGCTTGCGCCGCGCCCCGCGCTCGCCCTACGCTCCGGCGTCGGCCACCTCGTCGGATTGGCCTGGGGATCAACGCATGTTGCACATTCTTTTCGGCATCTTCGGATTGGCCTGCCTTGTCGGGATTGCCTTCCTGTTTTCCAGCAACAAGCGCGCGGTCGATTGGCGGCTCGTGCTTACCGGCATCGCCCTTCAGATCGCCTTCGCGGTGCTGGTGCTGGTAGTGCCCGGCGGCAAGGATGTGTTTGATGCGCTGGGGCACGGCTTCGTGAAGATACTGAGCTTCGTCAACGCCGGTTCGGAATTCATCTTCGGCGGCCTGATGAATACCAATACCTACGGCTTCATCTTTGCCTTCCAGGTGCTGCCGACGATCATCTTCTTCGCTTCGCTGATGGCGGTGCTTTACCACCTCAACGTGATGCAGTGGATCGTGAAAGTGATGGCGCTGGCGATCACCAAGGTGATGCGAGTTTCCGGTGCGGAAACCACCAGCGTCTGCGCCAGCGTCTTCATCGGCCAGACCGAAGCGCCGCTGACGGTGCGTCCGTACATCGAGAAAATGACGCAATCCGAACTGCTCACGATGATGATCGGCGGCATGGCGCACATCGCCGGTGGCGTGCTGGCAGCCTACGTCGCACTGCTCGGCGGCGGCGATGAGGCCCAGCAGGTGTTCTACGCCAAGCATCTTCTGGCGGCGAGCATCATGGCCGCACCCGCCACGCTGGTGATCGCCAAGATATTGATTCCGGAAACCGGCAATCCGCTCACCGGCGGCAGCGTCAAGATGGAAGTGGAAAAGACCTCCAGCAACGTCATCGACGCCGCCGCCGCAGGCGCGGCCGATGGGCTGAAACTCGCGCTCAACATCGGCGCAATGCTGCTGGCCTTCATCGCACTGATCGCGATGATCAACTGGCCGCTGACCTGGATCGGTGAAATCACCGGCCTTTCCAATGCGCTGGGCCGCCCCACCGATCTGGCCAGCCTGCTCGGCTATCTGCTCGCACCCATTGCGTGGATCATCGGCGTGCCCTGGCACGATGCAAACGCCATCGGCGGATTGATCGGCCAGAAGATCGTCATCAACGAATTCGTCGCCTACCTGCAACTGGCGGACATCGTGAACTGCAAGGCACCTGGTGCCTCCCTCACCAACCAGGGTGCGCTGATCGCCACCTATGCGCTGTGCGGTTTTGCGAACTTCTCCTCCATCGCGATCCAGATCGGCGGCATCGGCGGGCTGGCCCCGAACCGGCGCCAGGATCTGGCACGCTTCGGTTTGCGTGCGGTGCTTGGTGGCTCGATCGCCACGTTCATGACGGCCACCATCGCCGGGGTGATCTACGTGCTTCAGACTTCCTCGGAAACTGCGGCAGCCATGGCGTGTTCCGTGACGCCATGAACCCGGTCGAAGTCGTCGTCGTCGGCTCATACAACCACGATCACGTCTGGCGCACACCGCATTTCCCGGTGCCGGGCGAAACCCGGCTCGGTGCTTTTTCCAGCGGCCCCGGCGGCAAGGGCTTCAACCAGGCCGTCGCCGCCGCGCGGCAAGGCGCGAAGACGGCCTTCATCGCCGCCTTCGGCTGTGACGTCATCGGCGATGGCGCGCTGGCATTGGCACAGGCCGAAGGCATCGCACCGCACATCGAGCGCCGCAGCGATGCCGCCACCGGCACGGCGGCGATCCTCGTGGATGCCAGCGGGCAGAACCTGATCGTCGTCGGCCCCGGTGCGAATGCGCAGCTTTCCGTCGAACACATCCAGGCCCAGGCCACGACCATCGGCACCGCGAAAGTGCTGGTGACCCAACACGAAGTGAACCCCGCCGCCACGCGCTGCGCATTGGAACTGGCACGCGCTGCCGGCACGCTCACCCTGCACAATCCTGCGCCGCCGCTGGCCGATGAAGATGGCAGCCTGCTGGATCGGGTGGATGTGCTCACGCCGAACGAAACCGAATTCGCACACTTGCTGGCGCGCTGCACTGGCGAACAGCTCCAAGCGCAAACCCTGGCCAGTTTGCCCGATGCGCAACTGCACGCGCTCTGCCGAAAACTGGGCGTACCCACGGTGCTGATCACACTCGGCGCACGCGGCATTTTCGTCTCGCACGATGCCGAAGATGCGCGCGGCGACAACGCATTGTTCTATCGTGTTCCAGCAGAAACCGTGACGGTGCGCGATACCACCGGCGCGGGCGATGCCTTTACCGGCGCATTGGCCGCTGCGATTGCACATGACGCGACATCAACATTCCGCACTGCCATATGCCATGCCTGCCGTGTTGCCGGGTTGAGCGTTGAACGCGAAGGTGCCGCATTGGCCATGCCCATGCGCGCCGAAGTCGAAGCACGCTTCGGCGGCTGATCTGCTGCGCGAGGTGCGCATGTGCGGACTGGTTTGAGCGGGCCCGCGTAAAATGCGCGCCATGCGCATCGGCCCTCACGAAATCACTCCACCCCTGGCGCTGGCCCCGATGGCTGGCGTCACGGACAAGCCATTCCGGCTGCTGTGCAAGCGCATGGGTGCAGGGCTGGCCGTTTCGGAAATGACCACCGCGCAGCCTAACCTCTGGCACACCCGCAAAAGCCGATGGCGCATGGATCACGAAGGCGAACCTGCACCCATCAGCGTGCAGATCGCCGGTGCCGATCCCTATGCATTGGCTGAAGCGGCACGTTTCAACGTCGATCACGGCGCACAGATCATCGACATCAACATGGGTTGCCCCGCGAAGAAGGTCTGCAACCTGTGGGCAGGCTCGGCGTTATTGCAGGACGAAGCCCTCGTGGGCCGCATCCTCGATGCCGTGGTTTCCGCCGTGGATGTTCCGGTCACGCTGAAAATCCGCACCGGATGGGATCGTGAACATCGCAACGGCGTGGCCGTGGCGCGCATCGCACAAGCCGCCGGCATCGCCGCACTGGCTGTGCATGGCCGCACCCGTGCGGACAAATACCTCGGTGATGCCGAATACGACACCATCGCCCGCATCCGCGATGCCGTTTCCCTGCCGCTGTTTGCCAACGGCGACGTGGATTCCCCGGAAAAAGCCGCGCAGGTACTGCGCCACACCGGCGCAGACGGCCTGATGATCGGTCGCGCCGCGCAGGGCGCGCCGTGGATCTTCCAACAGATCGCACATCATCTGGCCACCGGCGAAACCCTGCCCGCACCCACCCCGGCGGAAATCCGCGACCTCCTGCTCGAACACCTCATCGCCCTGCACGCCTTCTACGGCGAACCCCACGGCGTGCGCATCGCCCGCAAGCATCTGGGCTGGTACGCGCAGGATCACGAAAACGCCGCCAGCTTCCGTGCAGCCGTCAACGCGGCGGAAACCGGCGAACAACAGGTTTGCATCGTTCGCGAGTGGTTCCAGCACCGGATGGGCGACATCGACGAACCACGCATTGCCGCAGCGGCATGAACCCAACCCCGGCACGAAAATGAGTTTCCGCATCCTGCTGATCGGCGGCTACGGCAATTTCGGCGCCCGCATCGCGCGGCGGCTGGCGGGTAATACAGACATGGAACTCGTCATCGCAGGCCGTTCCGCACAGCGCGCGGCGCAATTTTCTGCGGGTTTGCCCGGACATTGCACTGCCGCCGCATTCGACGCCAACCTGCCGCCCGATCTTTTGACATCGAAGCTGCGCGAACACGCGCCGCATCTGGTCATCAACGCCTGCGGGCCGTTTCAGGCTCAGGATTACCGCCTTGCGGAAGCTGCCATCGGCATCGGTGCGCACTACGTCGATCTGGCCGATGCGCGCGGCTATGTCGAAGGCTTCGGCAGGCTCGATGCCGCTGCGCGGAAAGCCGATGTGCTGGCCGTCACCGGTGCCAGCACCGTGCCCGGTTTGACCGCAGCGGCCATCGATTCGATGCGTCCTGCGTTTTCGCGCATCGATGCGACCGATTGCGGCATCAGCCCCGGCAATCGCACCGAGCGCGGGCTGGCTACGGTGGCCGCGATCTTAAGCTACGTCGGACGGCCGATCCGGATTTGGCGCGATGGCCGCTGGCAAGCCGTATCCGGCTGGCAGGATTGTGGCCGTCACCACTATCCCGAACCGATGGGAATGCGCTGGCTCGCCGCTTGCGATGTACCTGATCTTGCACTGTTCCCGCAGCGCTACGGTGCGCGCGACGTGCGCTTCCGCGCCGGGCTGGAACTTCCGCTGTTGCACCTTGGCCTGTGGTCGCTGTCGTGGCTGTCTTCGATGCGACTGGTGCGGGATTGGTCGCGTCATGCACCCATGTTGTTTCGCATGAGCCAGTGGTTCGAGCGCCTCGGAAGCGATGTCGGCGGAATGCACCTCACCGTGCGCGGCATCGACACGCAAGGTCATGCGCTGAAACGGGAATGGATGATCGTCGCAGGCATCGGCGATGGCCCGGAGATTCCCGCCACGCCCGCCGTGGTGCTGGCCAAGAAACTGTCGCGCGGCGAACTTTCCGTGCGCGGGGCAAGGCCGTGTCTGGATGTGTTTTCGCTGGACGAATTCCTGTCCGCACTGGAAGGCTTCGATATCCGCGTGACCTGCGAAACGTACAACATTTCCTAATCGACGAACCGCGTCGCCATCTCCGGCGTGGGCATCATGCAGAACTCGCGCTTGCCGAACAGGCGATAACGATTCCGCGCGATGAAGCGATAGATCCGATTGCGCAACGCACGTGGCACCAGGCGCAACACGCCGAACATGCGCCACGGCCCGCCCAATCCCGTGAGCACGTCAAGAATCGCATCGCTGTCGGTGCACGCACGGTCTTCGCGCAGCAGCAGGAAAGAAGAAGGATCGTCTGGGTTCAGGCCGTGATCGCTCAACAGCTTGTGTCCGGCTTCCGATTGCATGCTGGCGAAGCGGTACACGCCGCGCGTATCGAAGCGCAGCAGGAATTGCACCCAGCCGTTGCACAGATGGCACACACCATCGAACACGACGATCGCGCTGCCCGGATCATTCGACATGCAGCCATCCCTCATATGCCGCCACGGAACCGATCAACGGAAACCGCGCTTCCACGTTGAACGTGTAACGCCCCAGCGCATCGACGCCTTCACGCGCCTTCACGCCGCACAGCAGGAAAGCAGGCATCGGAAGAAAACCGAGCACGCGCAGCGCTACGGGCTCCCAGACGATGCCATCGCCATCGGCATGCAGTCGAAATCGAATATCCGACGGCCCAAGACGTTCGCACAACAACCCATCGCGCGGCCATAGCCTGGACACAAACGGCGATGGCGGAAAATGCCGCGTCCATCGTTCACCATCGCCTTCATGTTCGATCGTGATCGCCATCGCCACATGGCCTTCATGCCTGGGCAAGCCCGTGATACGCGCCGCCAACCGCGCCAACCAATTGCTTGCCGCGCGCATCTGCGCTTCGCCTTCGAAACGATGCGGCAACGGCGTCTCATGCAACGCACGGACAGGTGCGGGAACGCGATCCAGCGCATCACCCAACAGTTGGCGGAACAGGGAAGTCATGGCGCATTATTGCGCTTGCGATGTCAAAGCACGAAAGGCCCCGGGCAAGGTACGAGCGCAGGCGTGGGAATCCACCCAGACCCATTCGCTTGCCTTGGCCAGTCAGGCTTTGCGAAACACCAGGTGCCCACCCTCCGCCTCCACTGCAATCGCATCGCCCACAGCAAATCGGCCTTCCAGAATCTGCCGCGCCAACGGGTTTTCCAGTTGCTGCTGGATCGCTCGCTTGAGTGGCCTTGCGCCGTACACCGGGTCGAAGCCGACGTTGCCCAATAGATCGAGTGCGGTGTCGGAGATTTCCAGTTTCAACTGGCGTTCGGCAAGGCGTTTGGCCAATCCTGCGGTCTGGATGCGGGCGATCTGGCGAATCTGGCGCTTGTCCAACGGGCGGAACACGACGATTTCATCCAGACGGTTGATGAACTCCGGTCGGAACGCGCCCTGCACCACACCCATCACGGCGGCTTTCATCTGGGTGTATTCCTCCTCGGTATCCCCTGCCATGTCCTGAATCAGGTTGGAGCCGAGATTGGAGGTGAGCACGATGACGGTGTTGCGGAAATCCACGGTGCGGCCTTGCCCATCGGTGAGGCGGCCATCGTCGAGCACTTGCAGCAGCACGTTGAACACGTCCGGATGCGCTTTCTCCACTTCGTCCAGCAGGATCACGCTGTACGGGCGGCGACGCACGGCTTCGGTAAGGTAGCCGCCTTCGTCGTAGCCGACGTAGCCGGGAGGCGCACCGATCAAGCGGCTCACGGAGTGCTTCTCCATGAACTCGCTCATGTCGATGCGCACCATCGCTTCCTCGGTGTCGAACAGGAAGCCGGCGAGTGCCTTGCACAACTCCGTCTTGCCCACGCCGGTGGGGCCGAGGAACAGGAAGGAACCGTTCGGGCGGTTCGGATCGGAAAGACCGGCGCGTGCGCGGCGGATCGCATCGGACACGGCGCGCACGGCTTCATCTTGCCCGACGACACGCTGGTGCAGTTCATCTTCCATGCGCAGCAGCTTGTCCCGCTCGCCTTCGAGCATCTTGCTTACCGGAATTCCCGTCCAACGGCTGACGACCTGCGCGATCTCTTCTGCCGTCACCTTGTCCTGCAACAGTCTGAAGCCTGCGGTTTCGGCATTGCTCGCGGCCTGCAACTGCTTTTCCAGTTGCGGAATCTGGCCGTACTGGATTTCCGAAACTCTGGCGTAATCGCCTTGGCGCATCGCCGCTTCCAGCGCGATCTTCGCGTGGTCGATCTGTTCCTTGATCGTGGTGGCACCGGCGACAGCGGCTTTTTCCGATTTCCAGATTTCTTCCAGATCGGAGAACTCCCGTTCGAGGGTTTCGATGTCCTTTTCCAGGTCGGACAGGCGCTGCTTCGATTCGGAATCCTTCTCCTTCTTCAAGGCTTCGCGCTGGATCTTCAACTGGATGAGGCGGCGTTCCTTGCGATCCAGCTCCTCCGGCTTGGAATCGATCTCCATGCGAATGCGGCTGGCGGCTTCGTCCATCAGGTCGATCGCCTTGTCCGGCAACTGGCGATCAGGAATGTAGCGATGGGAAAGCGTGGCCGCGGCGACGATGGCAGGGTCGGTGATTTCCACGCCGTGGTGCACCGCGTACTTTTCCTTCAGTCCGCGCAGGATGGCGATGGTGTCTTCGACCGAAGGCTCACCCACGAACACTTTCTGGAAGCGGCGTTCGAGCGCGGCGTCCTTTTCGATGTACTTGCGGTACTCATCCAGCGTGGTCGCACCGATGCAGTGCAGTTCACCGCGCGCCAATGCAGGTTTCAGCATGTTGCCCGCGTCCATCGCGCCTTCGGCCTTGCCTGCACCGACCATCGTGTGCAGTTCGTCGATGAAAAGAATGACGCGACCTTCCTGTTTGGAAAGGTCGTTCAGCACGCCCTTGAGGCGTTCCTCGAACTCGCCCCGGAACTTGGCGCCTGCGATCAGCGCGCCCATGTCCAGCGACAGCACGCGTTTGTCGCGCAGGCCTTCGGGCACTTCACCGTTGACGATGCGCTGCGCCAGACCTTCGACGATGGCGGTCTTGCCGACGCCCGGTTCGCCGATCAGCACCGGGTTGTTCTTGGTGCGCCGTTGGAGAACCTGAATCACGCGGCGGATTTCCTCGTCGCGCCCGATGACGGGATCGAGCTTGCCACCTTCGGAGCGCGCGGTGAGATCGACGCAGTATTTCTCCAGCGCCTGCCGGGTTTCCTCGGCGTTTTCCGATTGCACCTTTTCACCGCCACGCATTTTTTCGACCGCAGCTTCAAGTTTGGGTTTGGTCGCGCCTGCGGACTTGAGGGCATCGCCTGCCGTGCCCTTGTCGTCCACCGCGGCCAGCACGAACAGTTCGCTGGCGATGAAGGCATCCCCGCGCTGCTGGGCGAGCTTGTCCGTGAGGTTCAACAGGCGGTTGAGATCGTTGGAGACATTGATGTTGCCTTCCTGCCCGCGCACTTTCGGCAAGGCTTCCAGTGCCTGCGAAACGCGCTGGCGTACCGCGTTCACGTTGATGCCAGCCTGCGCCAGCAATGGCGCGGTGGAGCCGCCGGATTGATCCAGCAAGGCAGAAAGCACATGCACGGGTTCGAGCATGTTGTGGTCGCGCCCGACGGCGAGGGATTGCGCATCGCTCAATGCCTGCTGGAAGCGCGAGGTGAGTTTGTCCATTCGCATGGGAATGCTCCGGAAAAGTGATTGGCGCAATGCGCCGCGATGATGGGCAAATGCGGGCGCAGGCTCGCGGCTTCAAGGCGGTTTCGGCGACAAAAAAAGCCGCCGGGTCGCTCCGGCGGCTTTTCATGCGGCGTCGCTTGCGCGACGCTGCGACCCATGTGCCTCAATCGATGCTCAAGGCCTTGCGGGTCTTGTCGCGGCGGCGACCGTCGGCGGCGTCGAACTCGCGCTCGCAGCCGTTCTTCTTCACCATTACGCATTCCAGATAGTCGGTGGTGAGCACCAGCGCGGCGCGAATGGCCTTGCCGGCGGGCGTCTTGTTCTGGTTGGCGAGCGAGCCGCCGAAACCGCCACGGAACAGGCCCACGCTCACGCCGCCGCCCTTGGCGTTGCCTTCGATGGTGCGCGAGAAGGCGATCTCGCCGCTGGTGGTGTCCACCACGCGGATATCCACGGCGATGTAGGCGTTCTCGCTCTTGCCGCCCAGCGAAATGCCGCGGAAGCTGATGCCGCCGCCGGTGCTTTTCACGTCCTCTTCGTAGGACGTCACCGTGCCCATGACGAGGTATTTCGCACCGGTGAGCTGGCCGATCTTGGCGCCGGTGCCGCGTTTGACCCGACCCGACGCGCCCAGATCCTGCTCGCTCAGCACGGCTTCAAGCTTGTTTCGCTCCACCACATTGAAGCTGCGCGTAGCGGCCAGTTCGTTGGTCAGCATTCCCGACAGCTCCCAACCCACGCCGCCGCGCCACCAGCCCGCGCCGGATTCGTTGCGGAACTCGGCCACGCCGATGCTCGGCTTGTTCTGCGCCATCGCCGTCTGCACGCCCGTCGCACACGCCAACGCCAACGCCACGTTCAACACCCACTGTTTCATTGTCTTATCTCCCAAAATTGCCCGAATGACGGGCGCCACGAACATCAACCCGACCGTCCGACCGACTTCGCGATCATTGCATACCAATACGGATAGTAAAGGCAAAACACGACATGCCCGACCGTCCGGTTTCATCCTCGCTTCACAATGCCACCGCACGCTTCGGTTTCGCGCCAGCGCATCAACACGCGATCCACGTCAGCGCTGCCTGCCGCCCGGTGCGGCCATCGCGACGATACGAATAGAACCTTGCGGCCTCGGAAAGCGTGCAGATACCGCCGCCGTAAACCTGTCGCACGCCTGCCCGTGCGAGGCCATCTCGCGCCAGCGCGAACAAGTCGATGCGCCAGTGGTTTTCGCGCGTCGCGGAAAAATGCCGCGCGGCGTGCGCGTCGCGGGCGATGAAGGCCGCGCGCACTTCCGCACCGATCTCGTAGCGCTGCGGCCCGGCTGCTGGCCCCAGCCAGGCGATCACGTCCGCCGGTGCGCTGCGCATCGCTGCGAGCGTGGCCTCCAGCACGCCATTGGCCAGGCCGCGCCAGCCGGCATGGGCAACGGCGACCTCATCGCCGTATCTGGAAGCTAACAGCACCGGCAGGCAATCGGCGGTCTGTACGCAGAGCACAACACCAGATGTCGAAGTGACCGCAGCATCGGCTTCCATTGCGACGGCATCCGGCGCGGGCGGCGCATCGAAACGCAACACCTCGATGCCATGCACCTGCTTCAACCAATGCGGCGATGAGGGCAGGTTCGCCAGTTCGATCAGGCGCCGTCGGTTTTCCCGCACGGCTTGTGGTGCGTCGCCACAGTAAGCGCCAAGGTTGAAGGCATGAAATGGTGCGACGGATGCACCGGGCAAGGTGCGCGTGGTCACCAGCGCCCGCACGTTCGCGGCGGCGGGCCAATCGGGGATGATGAAATCAGGGTGCATGGCTGGCGACATCGTTCTGCAAGGCGGCAATCAACCGCTCCAAGTCTGCCGGGCATGGCGCTTGTGCAATCACGGTTTCACCGCTGCGCGGCTGGGCGAATTCCACCCGTTCGGCGTGCAGTGCCTGGCGCTTGAAGCCACGCAAGGCCTCGACCAGCTCCGGCGTTGCGCCTTTGGGCAAACGCAAGTTGCCGCCGTAAAGCGGATCACCGATCAGTGGCAGTTTCCGGTACGCCATGTGGACGCGAATCTGATGCGTGCGGCCGGTTTCCAATTGGCATTCGATGCGCGTGTGGGCGCGGTAGCGTTCGCGGATCCGGTAGTGCGTGACGGCGGGCTTGCCGGTTTCCACCACGGCGCGCTTGAGCCGATCCACCGGATGCCGATCCAGCGGCGCATCCACGGTGCCGCCAGCCACGGGCGACCCGATGACGATGGCCTCGTACTGGCGATGGATGTCGCGCGCGGCGAGCTGTTCGACCAGCGCGGCGTGGGCTTGCAGGTTGCGGGCCACGATCAGCGCGCCGGAGGTTTCCTTGTCCAGCCGATGCACGATGCCCGCACGTGGCAGCGCGGCCAGGTGCCGATCGCGGTGCAGCAGCGCGTTCACCAGCGTGCCATCCGGATTGCCCGCGCCCGGATGCACCACCAGCCCGGCGGGTTTGTCCACCACGAACACATCGGCATCTTCGTAGAGCAGCGTCAGTGCGATGGCCTGCGGCTGCGAGGCCGTGGCCGCTTCCAACTGCGCGTTCACTTCCACCCTTTCCCCACCGCGCACGGCATCGCGCGGGCGCAACCGCGCACCGTCGATCAGCACCTGCCCATCCTTCAGCCACGCCGCCAACCGCGAACGGGAAAACTCCGGGAACAGTTCGGCCAACACTTGATCCGCACGGCGGCCAGCGGCTTCGAACGGAATGCGGGCGTTGCGGGTTTCGACGGGGAGGCTGGAATCGGTCATGGGAAAAGGCTGCGGAATGAACGCGAAGGCAGCTTCACAGGTTCTTAATGGAGCCTGCCGACAGGCTTGGGCTATTATGCCCCGCTCCGCATCCTGCGCCCCGACGAATGATTCCGATGCCCCGTCCTTTCGCCAGCTTCGCGCGCCTTTTCCTGGCGCTGCTCATCCTGCTCGCCTTCGCCGGTTGCGCCCGCTTCAAGAAAGAGGATCCGCTGGAAACCCTGCCGCTGGAATCCCTGTATCAGGAAGCCAAGGATGCGCTCACCGCCGGCAACAACTCACGGGCGCTGCGCTATTACCAGCGGCTGGTGGCGCGCTTTCCCTACGGCCCCTACACCGAACAGGCGCAGCTGGAGCTGGCCTACGCGCAATACCGTGGCAACAAGCTGGAAGACGCCACCTCCACGATCAACCGCTTCATCCGCACCTATCCGGCGCACAAGGAAATCGCCTACGCCTATTACCTGAAGGCACTCATCAACTTCGGCTACGGCAACAGCATCATCACGCGCCTGGCCGGGCTGGACATGACCCAGCGCGATCTGGACGGGATGCACCAGTCCTTCAACGATTTCAACGAACTGCTGCGCCGCTATCCGAACAGCCGCTACGCCGCCGATTCGCGCCAGCGCATGATTTACCTGCGCAACCTGATGGCGCGGCACGAGATCAACGTGGCCTTGTTCTATCTGGATCGCCGTGCCTACGTGGCCGCGGCCAACCGCGGCAAGTACGTGCTGGAAAACTACGCGCAGAGCCAGCACGATGGCGACGCCATGGCCGTGATGGCCGAGGCCTACAAGCAGCTTCACCAGGAAAAACTGGAAGCGGATTCCCTGCGCGTGCTGCGGCTCAACTATCCGCAACATCCTTACCTTTCCGGCGATTGGCCCGGCTCGCGCAGCCTGTGGCGCAAACTGTTCCCGGGCGGAGAGAACAAGCGCTGGGAAAATTCGGAAAACGCCGCCGTACCGCCGCCTTCGATGTCGCAGAGCGCCATCGCTGCGCTCAGCTCCAGCCCGAACTGATCGGATACCGCCGTTCGCGCCCGAACGCGCGACGGCTCACCTTCGGCCCCGGCGCCGCCTGACGCCGCTTCCACTCGCCGATCCGCACCAGCCGCAACACCTTCTCCACCATCGCCGCATCGAACCCGGCATGGATGAGTTCCTGCGCGGATTGTTCCTGCTCGATGTGCGCCAGCAGGATGGCATCCAGCAGGTCGTAAGGCGGCAATGAATCCTGATCCGTCTGGTTCTCGCGCAGTTCCGCGCTCGGTGGCCGTTCGATCACCGCCTGCGGAATGCGTTCGCCATCGCCCTGCGCATTGCGCCAGCGGCACAACGCGAACACCTCGGTCTTGTACACGTCCTTGATCGGCGCATAACCGCCGCACATGTCGCCGTAGATCGTGGCGTAGCCCACCGCGTATTCGCTCTTGTTGCCGGTGGTGAGCAACAGCCCGCCGAACTTGTTGGAAAGCGCCATCAGCAGTGCGCCACGACAGCGGCTTTGCAGGTTTTCTTCGGTCGTATCCGGGGTGCGGCCCGCGAACAGTGGCGCAAGCGTTTCGAGGAACCCTTCGAACGGAGCCTCTATCGGCAGCGTGACCCATTCCACGCCAAGCGCTGCGGCCTGCTGCGAGGCCAGATCGTTGGAAAGATCACTGGTGTAGCGCGAAGGCAATCGCACTGCCATCACGTTTTCAGCGCCCAGCGCATCCACCGCGATGGCCAGCACCATCGCTGAATCCACGCCGCCGGAAAGCCCGAGCAGCGCGCTCGAAAACCCGTTCTTGCCAAGGTAATCCCGCGTGCCGCGCACCAGCGCGCGCCAGGCCAGGCTTTCGCGGGATTCGTCGGTTTCGCACGGCCAGACCACGCGTGAAAACTTGCGCGTGGCCGCGTCGTAATCCACCACCAGCAGGTGTTCCTCGAACGCCCGCGCAGGTGGATGCCGCGCGCCGTCGCCATCGCACAAATCGGATGCGCCATCGAACACGAGTTCATCCTGCCCGCCCACCACGTTCAGATACGCGATGCCAACCCCGGTTTCCGCCACGCGCCGGGTGAGGAGCGCATCGCGCTGCGCGGATTTGTCGCGCTCGAACGGCGAAGCGTTCGGTGCCAGCACCACCTGCGCGCCCTGCGCCACCGTTTCCGCAATGGGTTCGGCGAACCACAGGTCTTCGCAGATCACCAGCCCCACGCGCACGCCGTTCACCTCGAACACGCACGGCCCGCCATCGGGATCCACCACGAAATGACGGCGCTCGTCGAACACCGCGTAATTGGGCAACTCGCGCTTGCGGTACGTGGTTTCCATCCCCCCATCCCGCAACACGGATGCCGCGTTATAGACCACCGCACCGGCGGCTTCGGGCCAACCCACCACCGCCACGATGCCCCGCGCCGCCTGTGCCACATCACGCATCGCCTGCGCACAACGCGCCAGGAATGCCGGGCGGTTCAACAGGTCTTCGGGTGGATAACCGGATAACGCCAATTCCGGGAACACCACCACATCCGCCCCATGCTCATCCCGCGCCTCACCGATCATCTGCGCAATGCGGCGCGCATTGGCGTCGATGGCGCCCACCGGGAAATCGAACTGGGCAAGGGCGATGCGCAGGGGCTTGGACATGGTGGCGGGTCGGGCGGAAATGGAGACGGATAGGGTAGCGCCGAAGGTCGCCCATGCACTGCGCCTTCAGCGCCATCGCGAAACCTGCCAGTACCCCAGCCAAATCGTCGCGGCGCTTGCCCGCGTTGCCATTGCGAGCCGAAGCGCCAGCCTTCCAAGCTACACTCCCGACACAACCCTCAAAGGAGCCAACCATGTCCCGCCAGATCATCCATTCCGACGCCGCGCCCGCCGCCATCGGGCCGTATTCGCAGGCCGTGCGCGTGGGCAATACGGTATGGCTTTCCGGGCAGATTCCGCTGGATCCGGCGACGATGGAAATGGTTTCGGACGATGTGGAAGCGCAGGCGCGGCAGGTGTTCAAGAACCTCACCGCCGTGGCGGAAGCCGCTGGCGGAACGCTGGCCAATGCGGTGCGCATCGGGATTTTCATGACCGATCTTTCCCAGTTCGCCAAGGTGAATGCGGTGATGGCGGAGTTCTTCAACGCGCCGTTCCCGGCCCGCGCCACGGTGGAAGTTTCGGCGCTGCCGCGCGGGGCCAAGGTGGAAGTGGAAGCGATCCTCGTACTGGGTTGAGGCTTGCGGCCACAGGCGGAGCCATGTCGCAGGACATCGCGCACCAGCCGCTGGCAGGGCTGAAAGGCGTTGGCCCGCAATTGGCGGGCAAGCTCGCCGCGCGCGGGCTTTGCACCTTGCAGGATCTTTGGCTGCATCTGCCGCTGCGCTACGAGGACAGAACGCGCATCACGCCGATCCGGCAATTGCGCGGCGGTGTGGCGGCGCAGGTGGAAGGCCGCATCGAGGCGGTGGAACGCGGCTTTCGCTTTCGGCCCGTGCTGAAGGTGGCGGTGGGCGATGATTCGGGCGCAAGCCTGACGCTGCGCTTCTTCCATTTCCGTTCCGCACAGGCGAATGGATTTCGCGTGGGCGGAAGGATTCTGTTGCATGGCGAACCCCGGCCCGGCCAGTTCGGATTGGAGATCGTGCATCCCAGCTATCGACTGCTGGATGATGATGCGCCGCTGCACCTTTCCCGATCGCTCGATCCGGTTTATCCGGCGCTGGAGGGCATCGGCCCGGTGCAGTTGGCGCGGCTGATCGCCGCCGCGCTGGATCGTTTGCCAACGGAAGACGCGCTCGATCTGTTGCCGCAGCAGTGGCGCGAGGAACTTGCGCTGCCTTCGTTCCGCGATGCGTTGCTGCTGGTGCATCGACCGCCGCCGGACATCGACCTGGCTGCATTGGCGCAACGCCGCCATCCGGCGCAGTTGCGATTGGCGCTTGAAGAATTGCTCGCACACCAGTTGAGCCTGCGCCGACAGCGATTGCTGGCCAAGCGCCTGCCCGCCTTGCCGCTGCGGCCGCGCGGTCGGCTTGCGAAAAAACTTCTGGCGGCCTTGCCATTCAAGCTCACCGCTGCACAAGACCGCGTGCTGGAAACCCTGCGCACCGATCTTGCGCGCAATGATCCCATGCTGCGGCTGGTGCAGGGCGACGTGGGTTCGGGCAAGACGATCGTGGCTGCACTCGCAGCACTGGCGGCGATCGAATCCGGCGCACAGGCCGCGTTGATGGCACCGACGGAACTGCTGGCCGAGCAGCACGCGCACGCCTTCCGTCGCTGGTTTCAGCCGCTCGGCATCGAAGTCGTGTGGCTCGCCGGAAAAGTGAAAGGCAAGGCACGGCAAGCGGCGCTTGCCGCCATCGCCAATGGCGCACCGCTCACCATCGGCACGCATGCGCTGGTGCAGGAGCCGGTCGCGTTCAGGAAGCTCGCGCTCGTGGTGATCGACGAACAACATCGCTTCGGCGTTCACCAGCGTCTGGCGCTGCGCGACAAGGGCCACGGCGGGGAAGGCGTGCCACATCAACTGGTGATGACGGCCACGCCGATTCCGCGCACGCTGGCGATGACGGCCTATGCCGATCTGGACGTATCGGCCATCGACGAATTGCCGCCGGGCCGCACGCCGGTGCGCACCGTCGCCATCGATGACCACCGTCGCGATGAAGTGATCGAGCGCATCCGCGTCGCGTGTTCGCAGGGGCGGCAGGCGTATTGGGTCTGCACGCTGATCGAGGAAAACGACGAACCGCTGCCGCCGGGCGCGATGAAGATCGAAGCGACGGCCGCGCAAACCACGTTCGAGAAACTCTCCGCGCAGTTGCCGGAACTCTCCGTGGGCCTGATCCACGGCCGCATGAAGCCCGCCGAAAAGCAGTCCGCGATGGCGGCGTTCAAGGAAGGCGGCATCGATCTTCTGGTGGCCACCACCGTGATCGAAGTCGGCGTGGACGTGCCCAATGCGAGCCTGATGATCGTGGAGAACGCGGAGCGCCTGGGCCTTGCGCAATTGCACCAGTTGCGCGGTCGCGTGGGGCGCGGCGCGGCGGAATCTTCCTGCGTGCTGATGTACCGCGCCCCGCTGTCGCAAACCGCGCGCGAACGGCTCAATACCCTGCGCGAAACCACAGATGGCTTTCGCATCGCCGAAAAGGATCTGGAACTGCGCGGCCCCGGCGAATTGCTCGGCACGCGCCAGACCGGCCTTGCAGGCTTCCGCATCGCCGATCCGCTGCGCGATGCGGCCTTGCTGCCGCAGGTGCAATCCATCGCCGATGCGCTGCTGGAAACTTCGCCCGCGATTGCGGACAAACTGATCGAACGCTGGATCGGGCAAGGGTTGCGCTATGCGGATGCGTGAGTGCGCCGCGTCTTTGCTTCACAATCACGAATCGACCACAACAAGAACACACTCATGACCCAGCACCGCCTTCTCATCGACACCGACCCCGGCGTGGACGACGCCCTGGCCATCCTGATGGCCCACGCGCATCCGGATACGCGCATCGAAGCGCTCACCATCGCCGCAGGCAACGTCGGCCTGGGCCATACCGTGGCCAATGCACTGAAGCTGTGCGAAGTGGCGGGCATCGATGCACCCGTGTTCGTCGGTGCGCCGCTGCCGCTGGTGGCCACGCCTGAAGATGCTTCCTACGTGCATGGCAAGGATGGGTTCGGCGATACCGGCTACACGCCCGCCACGCGCACTGCGGAAACCGAACATGCGGCGCTGGCCATGCTGCGGCTGGCGCGCGAACACGAAGGCGAACTTACCTTCGTGATGCTCGGCCCGCTGACCAATCTTGCGCTCGCACTCTCGCTCGATCCGGAACTGCCGCAGCGCGTGAAGCGGCTGGTGGTGATGGGCGGTGCCGTTACCGGGCAAGGCAATACGCGCTTGCCCGTGGAGTTCAACACGGGCTTCGATCCGGAGGCAGCGCGCATCGTGTTCGAGCGTTGGCCATCGTTCGAACTGGCCGATTGGGAAGCCACGCTGCGCCACGGCCTGCCGCACGCACGCTGCGATGCGTGGTTCGCCGCCGATACCGCCGCCGCGCGCTTCTACGATGCGATCTCGCGCAACACGCGCGCCTGGGCCCGCGGCAAGCGCGGCGATGAATGGCACAGCGCCGATGCGCTGGCGATGGCGCAGGTGATCGAACCCTTCGGTGCGCTGGAAATCGCCGAGCATCATCTTGCCGTGGAACTCAATGGCGAACACACGCGCGGCATGACGGTGGTGGATTGGCAAGATCGCAGCGGCAAGCCGCACAATGCGCGCATCCTGCTGCGCTACGACCGTTCGCGGTTCGAGGCGCTGGTGCAGCGGGCGGTGGGGTTCACCGCCTGAGATCGTTCCATCGCCATGCTGCGCGAAGCGTAGCCGCAGAGCGAGGTGGTGGCGCTCCCGCAAAGACAGGTGCAGCGCGCTACGGGGAGCCGATCCCCAGCCGCGCCGCTTCCGGATACGGCGGCACGTCCGCCACGCCATCGCGCTGGATCGAACGCTTCAGTTCCAGCCACCAGCCCACATCGAAAATCTCCCCGTGCGCGGCCAGCAAGGCCTCCAGTTGCGGCGGCGAAAGGCCGAGGAAGCGCGGGAATTGTTCGGGGAACACATCGTTGGCATCCACGTGATACCAGGCGCCGTGGTGCATTTCCTCCTCCTCGTTCTGCGCCTGCGGCAGGCGGCGGAAGCGGCAATCGGTGACCAGGCACAGTTCGTCGTAGTCGTAGAAGATCGCGCGGCGGTTGCGGGTGACGCCGAAGTTCTTGAGCAGCAGATCGCCGGGGAAGATGCCGCTGCGTGCCAGATCTTTTATCGCTTGCCCGTAATCGAGCACGGCACGCAACGCATCGACCTTTGGCACCTCTTTCAGATACAGGTTCAATGGCCGCAATCGACGCTCCACGTAGCACAGCGAGAACACCAGATCATCGCCATCTTCGGTCACGGTTTCGCGACAGCCTTCCAGCAGTTCGGCCAGAAGTGCCGGTTCGAACTGTTTGCGGGGAAAGCGCAGGTGGCGGAACAGTTGCGCATCCACCAACCGGCCCGCGCGGTCGTGGCGGGAGACGATGCGGTATTTCTCCATCACTTCCTCGCGCGCCATTTCCTTCGGGTAGGCGAAGCGGTCGCGGATCAGCTTGAACACCAGCGGCCACGAGGGCAGCGTGAACACCAGCATCACCATGCCGCGCTCGCCTTCGGCATGGATGAAGCCCTCGTCGGGCCGCGATTCCAGATGCCGGGAAAAGGCACGATAGCGTTCCGTCTTGCCCTGCTTGGCGCGGCCCAGCACGGTGTAAAGCTCGTCCACCGGCTTCTTCGGCAACAGCGCGCGCAGGAACACCACGGCACTGCCCACCGTGGGCAAATCCGCGAAGAAATAACTGCGGGTGAAGCCGAACAACTGCGCCAGATGATCGCGGTCGGTGATGAGCGCATCCACATGCAAGCCATCGGGCCCGTTCGCCAGCGCGATGGTCAACGGCGTGTGGCGGAACTCGCCCAGCGCGCGGCCCACCAGATAGGCGCGCTGCTCGCGGTAGAACACGGTTTCCAGCAATTCGATCGCAACAAAGGGCTGCACGTCGCCATCCCAATGCGCGAAACGCTGCGCCACCGCATCGGCCATGCGTTCGGCGCAGCGTTGCGGATGCGCGTATGGAACATCGAACGCATAACCGGCCAGCACGCGCACGAACACATCCGCAAGATTGCCGTGGATCGCATAGTTGTGGCGCGCCACCGGATGCACGATGCGATCCGTCGGTTCCAGATCGGTGGCGACGAACTCGATGGCGCGATCCACTCCGCGCGTGCCGAAAAAGCGCCGCGTCAGCGTGTTGTAGTAGGTCTTGAAAAGCTCCTGATCCAGCAGGCCTGAGACGCCATTGGCAAAATCGGCGCGGATGGCCTGCCACAACGCCCGATCCCGCGCGCGTTCTCCCAGCGTTTCCCGCAGCCGCGCATCGGTGGCCGCGATGCACTCGTCGTACAGGTCGATGCGTTCCACCAGATCGCAACGCAGGCCCGCCACATCGTGCTGCTGAAAACGCGTTCGCGCACGCCGGGTGATATCCGAAAACCGCGCGTGGTAGTGCTCGAAACCTTCGCGGATGGTCTGCGCTGCGGTGCGGCTGGCATCGGACATGGCGGCGTTGCGGTGCGGGCGATGGGCCCGGTTACCGCCAACATCCTAGTGCAGCGCCACGCACTTCTCAGCGCCAAGCACGCGGCACTGCACGCGGCCCGATAAACTCCCGGCATGGACATCCGTCTTTGCCCACGCTGCGGTCATGGCCAGCCACCGCCCGCCGTGGCTTGCCCGCATTGCAGCGTGCCGCTGGAGCTGCGCGATGAGCGCTGGCTGATCGGCCAGAACCTGGGCAATACCGGATCGAACGGATCCTCGGCAGCGGCGGCATGGGCGTGGTGTTCGGCGCGCGCCACCAGACCTTGCTGCGTGATGCGGCGATCAAGGTGTTGCAGCCGGGTTTGGGCAGCACCTCGCCGGAGACCGAAGGCGGCAGCGCAGGCGATGCTTTCGTGCGGCGCTTCCAGCGTGAGGCGCGCCTCCTGGCGGCACTCGAACATCCGGCCATCGTGGGCATCTACGATTTCGACGTTTCGCCTTACGGTTTTCCGTTCCTGGTGATGCCGCTGCTGCGCGGGGAAACCTTGCGCGCCTTTGCCGATCGCCATCCGCACGGCCTGCCACCACGCTTCATCGCCGTCATCGCCGAAGATCTTTGCGCCGGGCTGGCGCACGCCCATGCACAGGGCATCGTGCATCGCGATCTGAAACCGGAAAACCTGTTCCTGTCCCTGGAAGGCGGCGGCGTGCGCGCCCGCGTGCTGGATTTCGGCATCGCCCACGGCGGCCTGCGCGATGCGACCGACCGCACCGCCACCGGCGTGATGATGGGCACGCCGATGTACCTGGCACCGGAACAGATGCGCGGCGAGCCGGTTTCCCCTGCCACGGATCAATACAGCGCCGCCTTGCTGCTGGCCGAGCTGCTCAGCGGTCGCGCCGTGCGCGCTGGCATGAGCCTCACCGGCATCCTGCACCGCGATGGGCAAGCGCCTTTGCCGCCGGAAGCCTTGCCGCCGGGCATCGATGCCGAACTGGCCGCAGCGCTGACCCGCGCCACGCAACCGGTTCCCACCGAACGCTTCGGTGACATGCATGCCTTCGCACAGGCGCTGCCTTTGCCATCGCCCGATCGCACCGGCCTGGCCGCTGCGGTGTGCGACAGCAGCCAGCCTGCAACGGCAACGCGCGTGGAGATTTCCAGCGTATCCGGCACGCAGGTGGCTTCGCCTGCATCGCATCGCATTTCCCCCACGGGATTGCCGCCGCTGTCGGCCTCGCCACCCACGATGGCCGCGCCTGCACCGCCGCAAGCGATTGCACGCAAAGCACCGTGGCGTGGGCCATTGCTCGCCTTCGCCGCACTCGCGCTGCTGGCGTTGGGCACGCTGGGATGGCTGCACTGGCGTTGGCAGAACACCGCCATGCTTGCCACCGGCGACTGGCTGCGCGAACGCCGCCAATACGCGCTGCCCGGCAACCTCGGCGTGCTGGCCAGCCGCGAGGATGCGCTGGTGATGCGGCAGCCGGGCGGCTTCAGCCTGTTCGATCCGCAAAGCGGCCAGGCCGCGCCGGGCGTGGCGCTGGCGTCGGGCGAACGGCTTGTCGGCGCGGATGAAAACGGCAACCTCTGGCTGCTGCTGCGCGATGGCAGTCTGGACATCCTCACGCCCGATGGCCAGCGTCGCCATGCCGTCGCCGCATCCGCACCACTGGCCAACGCATCCGCGCAATCGCGCTGGGCGCTGGCGCGCAGTGGTCGCTGGCTCGCGCGCATCGACGCCGCACGCTTCGCCGTGTTCGGTTTGCGGGAAGAAGGCGCGTCGTTGCGATTGCAGGGCGCAGCCGAAGCCAACACGCAGGTTGCGATTGGCGACAGTCTTTTCGTCATCGCCACGCCCCGGCGCGAACTGGCCGCCTACGTGCTGGAAGCCTTCAACCGCAAACCGGATGAACCGCTCTGGCGCGAACCGCTGGCCGCCTTCCGCGCCAACGATCTCGCGCTGGATGAAGCGCTGCATCGAGTAGCACTGGCCACCGAGGACGGCGCGCTGCTGCGCCACGCCAGCGACGGCACTTCATTGCCCACCGTGCCGGGCAACATCAGCGCGGTGCTGTGGATCGGCGATGGCCCGCGCCTTCTCACCGCCACCGGACGCGAGCTTTCGCTGTGGCACTGGCGCGAAGGCAGCTTCACGCACGAACAAACCCTGCCCGGCGGCGCGCAATGGCTGTTCCGCGATGGCGACCAACTGCTTGCGGGTAGCGATACCGGCTTCCGCCGACTGGATTTCGGTCACGCACCCGTCGCGGTGGATACCGGCGTCGGGCAGGTCTGGGCCATCGCCGGATTCGATGGCCGCTTCTACGTGGGCGGCAGCGAATCGGTGCTGGCCGCCGTCGTTCCCGGCACGCGCGAGGAACCGGTAAAGCGGCAGGTTCACGCCGCAGGCATCCCCGATCTGCGCATCCACGAAGGCCACCTCATCAGCGCTTCCGACGACCGCACGCTGGCGGTATGGAAACTGCCAGAACTGGATGTGCTCTGGCGCGCCCGCGGCCACGAGTTCCTCGTCAACCAGATCGGCCTCGGCGCATCGCCGTGGTCCGCTTCATCCGATGGCCAATTGCGGCGCTGGGGCTGGCCGGAACTTGCCCCCGCGCAAACCATCGATCTGCGCTCGCGCATCGACCCACTGCTGGAACTGCACGCACTCTGGGTTTCCCCGGACGATGCCGAACTTCTCGCGGGAACCTGGAATGGCCGCCTGCTGCGCCTCTCCCGCCAACAAGACGAATGGGCCATCGCCAGTGCACCGTTCGAAGCGCACGTCGGCTATCGCCTGATCGATCTGCCCGCCATAGACGCAGTGCTCGCCATCGGCCTGGAACCTGGCCGCCTCACCGTTTACGACCGCCGCAGCGGCCTGCTGCACGACCTGCCACGCCATGCAGGTGCCTGGCACGCCGCCTGCGCGGACGAAACCGGCAGCGGCGTCTGGCTGGGCAATGCCGGCAGCATCGCCCACCTCACGCTTTCACGCGCACCCGAAGGCACCCGTTTCGAGGCAACCATGCGTCCGCTCGATGCCAGCGGCTTCGGCAACATCGGTGCCATCGGCCTTCTGCCAGCAACCCAAACCCGTGGCGTGTTGCTCGGCATCGGCAGCGATCAAGGCCAACTGCGCCTCCTGCCTGCACCGGAGGCTCAAGGCGAGGCCCCTGTCCGCCTCATCTCAGAACCTGGGCGGAAGTTCGTGGTGGTGCGTGAGTGAGCTTTGCCGTACTCAACGTCGGCACAATGCCTCGGGGAAATCCGGATATGCGCCAACGCAGTGCTCGCACACGCAGGCAAGGGCAAGGGCAAGGGCAAAGCAAGCCCAACACCTCGCCTTCGGTTGCCGCGCGATGTTGGGCATCGCCGCGCTCAGCCCAACCTGTCGCGCTCACCGCTCCAGAATCGCCGTAACCCCCATCCCGCCTGCCGTACACACCGAGATCAACCCGCGCCCGGAACCTTTTTCTTCCAGCAGTTTGGCAAGCGTGGCGACAATGCGCCCGCCGGTGGCGGCGAAGGGATGACCCAGCGCGAGGGAGGAACCGACGACGTTCAATTTGGCCGGGTCGATGCTGCCGAGCGGTTTTTCCAGACCGAGTTTTTCGCGACAGAAGGTTTCCGATTCCCAGGCGCGCAAGGTGCACAACACCTGCGCGGCGAAGGCTTCGTGGATTTCGTAGAAGTCGAAATCCTGCAAGCTCAATCCATTGCGCGCCAGCATTTGCGGCACGGCCCACGCCGGGGCCATCAGGAGGCCATCGCCGTGCACGAAATCCACGGCGGCCACCTGCGCATCGACGAACCAGGCCTTCACGTTCAGGCCATTGGCTTTGGCCCACGCTTCGGTGCCCAGCAACACCGCGGAAGCGCCATCGGTCAGCGGCGTGGAATTGCCTGCGGTGAGCGTGCCCATGCCGGAGGTCTTGTCAAAGGCCGGTTTCAGCGTGGCGAGTTTTTCGACCGTGGTTTCCGGGCGCAGGATGTTGTCGCGCGCAAGGTTGCGGAACGGCACCACGAGATCATCGTAGAAGCCGCGTTCGTAGGCGGCGGCGGCCTTGCGGTGCGATTCGCAAGCCAGCGCATCCTGCTCGGCACGCGGAATCTTCCATTCCTTCGCCATCAGTTCGCAGTGTTCACCCATCGCCTTGCCGGTGCGCGGTTCGCCAACGCCGGGGAACTCCGGTTTCAGTTCACGCAGCGAGAACCCCTTGAAGGCGCGCAAACGTTCGCCGAAGGAGCGTGCGCGGTTGAGATCCAGCAGGCGGCGACGCAGTTTCGGATTCACCGAGATGGGCACATCCGAGGTGGTGTCCGAACCGCCACCGATGCCCGCTTCGATCTGGCCGGTGGCGATCTTGTTGGCGATGGCGATGATGGTGTCCAGGCTGGTGCCGCAGGCGCGCTGCATCGTGATGCCCGGCGTGCTCGGCGCAAGGCCGGAGGAGAGCAGGGCTTCGCGCGCCAGATTCCAGTCCGAGGAGTGCTTCAGCACCGCGCCCATCGCCACTTCGCCCAGGTGCTTGTCCGTGAGGCCGTAGCGTTCCACCAGCGCGCCGAGCACGCGGATCGAAAGCCCAAGATTGCCGATGTCGTAATAGGCCGTGTTGTTGCGGCAGAACGGCACACGCACGCCGCCGATGACGCCGACGCGATTCAAGGAAGTGGGCTTGGCCATCGGGCTGCCTGCAAGGATGCGGAACGGATTGCGATGATAACCCAGCGCCATACGGCGGCGAACGGAAGGATCAGCCGCGCGCAGCGTCCGCAAACCTGCGCGGCGCGTTTTCGAAGCCGCCGTTGGACATGAACACCACGGTATCGCCGGGCTTGGCTACGTCATGCAATCGTGCCAGCAGTGCATCGACGCTGGCTTCGGCAAAACCTGTTCCGCGCAGTGAAGAAATCACGCGCGTCGAATCCCACGGCAGTTCCGGGCGGGCGAGGAAGACGACGGCATCGGCAGGATCGAGCGAGGGCGCGAGGCCGTCGGCGTGCGCGCCTGAGCGCATCGAATTGCTGCGCGGTTCCAGTGCGACGATCAGCCTTCCACCATCACGCCGCGCGGCCAAACCTTCGAGCGTGGTGCGGATGGCGGTGGGGTGGTGGGCGAAATCGTCGTAGATGCGGATGCCATCGCGTTCGCCGACCAATTCCAGCCGACGCTTGGCGCTTTGGAAACCGGAAAGCGCGGCAACGATACGGGCTGGATCGAACCCTGCCGCTGCGACGGCGGCAATGGCAGCCAACGCATTCATCGTGTTGTGGCGACCCACCAGATTCCACTGCGCTTCGCCGATTTCCACGCCGCGATGTCTCACCACGAAACGCGAGGCATCAGGTTTCGACAACACCGCTTGCCACTGCGCTGCCACGTCGATACCGAAACGCTCCACCGGCGTCCAACACCCTTGCGCCAGCACGCGCGCGAGGTTTTCGTCCTCGGCGTTGACGATGAGCCGACCTTTGCCCGGCACGGTGCGCACGAGGTGATGGAACTGGCGTTCGATCGCGGCCAGATCGGGAAAGATGTCGGCGTGGTCGTATTCCAGATTGTTGAGCACCGCGATGGTGGGGCGATACCAGACGAACTTGCTGCGTTTGTCGAAGAACGCGGTGTCGTATTCGTCGGCTTCCACCACGAAGCATGGCCCGTTGCCCAATCGTGCGGAGACCTCGAAATTGCCCGGTACGCCGCCGATCAGGAACCCCGGCTCGCCGCCGAGCGCCTCCAGCAGATACGCAATCAATGCCGTGGTGGTGGTCTTGCCGTGCGTGCCAGCGACGGCCAGCACGGTGCGCCCGTGCAGCACACGTTGCGCCAGCCATTGCGCGCCGGAGGTGTAGGGCGTGCCTGCATCAAGCACCGCTTCCACGGCGGGGTTGCCGCGCGAAAGCGCATTGCCGACGATCACTTCATCCACATCCGGCGCGATGTGCGCGGCGCTGTAACCGGAATTGAGTTCGATGCCGAGCGCCGCAAGCTGCGTGCTCATCGGCGGATAGACGTTCTGATCCGAACCTTCCACCACATCGCCCAGTTCGCGCGCCAACGCGGCCACGCCGCCCATGAAGGTGCCGCAGATGCCGAGGATGTGGAGTTTCATGGAAGGAACGAAGTGGATGAAGTGTGGGCGAAGCGGACGGCTGTTCGCCGCCACTCACCCGCCAATGGCCGCCAGTACGCGTGCAGTGACCTCGTCCAGCTCGCCAACACCATCAACCGTCTGCAACTGGCCGAGGCCCGCATAGAAATCGGCGACGGGCGCGGTCTGTTCGGCATACACCCGCAGGCGATCGCGTACCACATCGGGGTTATCGTCCTTGCGATGCTCCTTCTCGAAGCGGATCCGGCAACGCTCGATGATGGCATCGAACGGCACGTCGAGCTTGACCACCGCTTGCAGCGGTTGGCCGATCTGTGCGAGCAGTTCGGTCAGGGCTTGTGCTTGCTTCACGTTGCGCGGATAACCATCGAGGATGAAGCCGTTGGCGGCATCCGGTTGCGACAGGCGTTCCTGGATGATGCCAAGCAGGATGTCATCGGACACCAGTTGCCCGGCTTCCATCACCGCCTTGGCTTTCAGCCCGATCGGCGTGCCTGCGGCCACGGCGGCGCGCAGCATGTCCCCGGTGGAAATGTGCGGCACGGCCAGTTGTTCTTTCAGACGGGTGGCCTGCGTTCCCTTGCCGGAACCGGGCGCGCCGAGGAGTACGAGTCGCATGTGGGAAGCCCCTGGAATGTGCGGGTGGCTGCGCGCTTTCCGCTAGACTCTTGAAGCCTTGCGGTGCGCAGCGTGGATGTCCGAACGCTAACGGCAGCCCCACGGCAAGTCAAACCATCCGAAAGTCTAATCGCCCCACGGATTTTTCCCCACTTGAAGCGGCACGCGCCGCAGGTTTCCACCATGAGCAAAGGCAAGCTGCTGTACGCCCAATCCGGCGGCGTCACCGCCGTCATCAACACCACTGCTGCCGCCGTCATCGAAACCGCCCGCAAGGCCGGCGTGAAGGCACTGGCTGCGCGCAACGGCATCATCGGCGCGCTGCGCGAGGATTTGATCGACACCTCCAAGGAATCCATCGCCGCGATCCGCGCCTTGGCCCACACGCCCGGCGGTGCGTTCGGTTCCTGCCGCTTCAAGCTCAAATCGCTGGAGGCCGATCGCGCCCGTTACGAACGCCTCATCGACGTGTTCCGCGCACACGACATCCGCTACTTCCTCTACAACGGCGGCAACGATTCCGCCGACACCGCCAACAAGGTGTCGCAGATCGCCGCATCGTTCGATTACCCGCTCACCTGCATCGGCGTGCCCAAGACCGTGGACAACGATCTGGCCGTCACCGACTGCTGTCCCGGTTTCGGCTCGGCGGCGAAGTACGCGGCGGTATCGCTGCTGGAAGCCAGCCTCGATGTGGCTTCCATGTCCGAATCCTCCACCAAGGTGTTCGTGATGGAAGTGATGGGCCGCCATGCGGGCTGGCTCGCTGCAGCGGCGGGTTTGGCCGGAAACGGGCCGGATCAGGCCCCGCACATCATCCTGTTCCCGGAAATCCCGTTCGAGCAGGAAAAGTTCCTCGCGCACGTGGATGCCACGGTAAAGCGCGTGGGCTGGTGCGCAGTGGCCGTTTCCGAAGGCCTGCGCACGCCGGACGGCAGGTTCCTCGCCGAAGCTGGCGGCAAGGACGCCTTCGGCCACGTGCAGCTTGGTGGTGTTGGCCCGGCGATTGCGCAACTGGTGAAGGACAAACTCGGCTACAAGCAACACTGGGCCGTGCCGGATTACCTGCAACGCTCCGCGCGGCATCTGGCCTCCAAAACCGATGTGGATCACGCCTGGGCCGTCGGTGAAGCCGCCGTGAAATTTGCACTGGCCGGCAAGAACGCCGTGATGCCCGTCATCCTGCGCACCTCCGATGCCCCGTACCGCTGGAAGATCGAAGCCGCCCCGCTTTCCAAAGTGGCGAACGCGGAAAAGACTCTGCCCAGGAACTTCATCCGCAAGGATGGCTACGGCATCACCGACGCCGCGCGCACGTACCTTGAACCGCTGATCCGCGGTGAATCCGCCCCACCCTACGGCCGTGACGGCCTGCCCAAATACGTGCGCCTGAAAAACACCGCCATCGCGAAGAAGCTTCCCGCCTACGACATCGCCGACAAGTAACTCTGCTTGTCAGCGAGACGGCATCATCGAAAACGCAACGGGCCTATAGCTCAACGGTTAGAGCAGGGGACTCATAATCCCTTGGTTCCAGGTTCGAATCCTGGTGGGCCCACCACTCCCTTACCGGCAACCGGCGCTCATGCCGGTTTTTTGTTGCCGAAAACGCCCACGTTTCCGGGAGTTTGCGCGCCGCGCCTGACGGGTGACGGTTGCATCGGCGTTTGGGGCTGGCACATCTTGCCACCGCTGTTCGACCGACGTAATGTTGTGTGATCTGTTGTGTAAGGAGGGTGCCGTGGCTACCAATCTCGCCCTTGACCCCGATTTGCTGGAACACGCTTTCGCCGTGAGCGGGGAAAAAACCAAAAAGGCGGCCGTGACGCGCGCCTTGCAGGAATTCATCGCGCGCCGCGAGCAGGCGAAGATTCTCGCTCTGGTCGGCAAAGTGGAGTGGGACGAACGCTACGATCACAAGGCCGACCGTGCGTCGCGCGACCACAGGCACGCGAATCGCTGACTCATGGTGCTGGTGGACACCAGTGTTTGGTCATTGATGTTTCGCAAAAACGGCCCTGCCGAAGTACCTGAGGTGGAAGCATTGCAACGGTTCCTGCGCGGAGAAGAACAAGTCGCCGTCACCGGCGTGATCGCGCAGGAACTGTTCTACGGATTGGCTGCATCGAAGTTGGTGGATGCCATCGCACAGGTTTTCAGCGCGCTGCATTTCGTCACTGCCATGCTCGATGACCACATCGCCGCCGCGCGCCTGTAACGATCCTTGCGTGAGCATGGCGTGCAGTTCGGCAGCGCCGACGCGCTGATCGCGCAACTGGCCCTCGCCCACGATCTGACACTGCTGACCACCGACCGCGACTTCATGCACGCGGCACAGCATGTGCCCTTGCACTTGTGGGCGACGGATGCGTGAAAGCGCTGCCTGGATCGGGCCGTGCCTCTTGGCCTCGAACCGCCGACCAGCCCAACGCTCCGAACATCGACGTTTCCGCGTCAGCGCGAGCACGGACAATCACTCGATAACGCGGCTATTCCGTCGGTCGAGAATGGGTGCACGAGCTTTCGCGGCACGAAAGGCGTTTTCATCCCGCCCGCCCGTTTTGCCCCATCAATGCTTCACCATGTCCCGCTTGTCGGTTCAACCCCCTGGATTTGGCTTGTGGGGAATCAGCCGCTGCCACAGGCAGCGAAAGCTCCAACCAAAACCCTGAAAGCAGAACGGCCACCCCAAGGCAGCCGTTCGCAAACACTCAACACCTGAAAGCTAAGAAATCATTTCTTCTTCGGTGCCACCATCATGATCATCTGCCGCCCTTCCAGCTTGGGCCGCTGTTCCACGGTGATTTCTTCCTTGAGGTCTTCCTCGATGCGCTGCGTCATCGCAAGGCCAAGCTCGGTGTGGGCCATCTCGCGGCCCTTGAAGCGCACCACCACCTTCACGCGGTCGCCGTCGGTCAGGAAGCGGCGCATGTTGCGCAGCTTGATCTGGTAATCGCCTTCGTCGGTCACGGGGCGGAACTTCAGTTCCTTGATCTCGACCTGCTTCTGCTTCTTCTTGGCCTCGGCGGCCTTTTTCTGCTGCTCGAAGCGGAACTTGCCGAAGTCCATGACCTTGCAGACCGGTGGATCGGCGTTGGGCTGGATTTCCACCAGATCAAGGCCAGCATCCTCGGCCAAGCGCAGCGCTTCGTCGCGCGAAAGCACGCCCATCATCTCGCCATCGGCACCGATCACGCGCACTTTGGGCACGCGGATTTCGCCGTTCTTGCGGTTCAGCTTTTCGGTATTAATTCAAACGTCCTCAATGGGTTACAGCTTGATCCGCGCGCCGATTCAGGCGTGCGGGCCTTGTTCTTCACGCAACTTCGCGGCGAAGGCTTCGAGCGTCATCGAGCCCAAATCCTCCCCTGCCCGCGTGCGCACCGCAACGGTTCCGTTTTCCTTCTCGCGGTCGCCCGCGACGAGCAGATACGGAATGCGTTGCAGGGTGTGCTCGCGAATCTTATAGCCGATCTTCTCGTTCCTCAAGTCCACATCGGCACGGAAGCCTTGATTTGCAAAGGCTTTTCCGAGGGAAGCAACGTAATCGGCCTGCGCGTCGGTGATGTTCATCACCATCACCTGCACCGGCGCGAGCCATGTGGGGAACAGGCCCGCATGGTGTTCGATCAGGATGCCGATGAAGCGCTCCATCGAGCCGACGATGGCTCGGTGCAGCATCACCGGATGCTGGCGGGTGCTGTGCTCGTCCACGTATTCCGCACCGAGGCGGCCGGGCATCATGAAATCCACCTGCATCGTGCCAAGCTGCCAGGTGCGGCCAATGGCATCCTTCAAGTGGTATTCGATCTTGGGGCCGTAGAACGCGCCCTCGCCCGGCAGTTCCTGCCATTCCACGCCGGAAGCGCGCAAGGCGCTGCGCAGTGCGTCTTCGGCCTTGTCCCAGGTGGCGTCATCTCCCAGGCGTGAATCCGGACGCAGGGCGATCTTGATCTGGATGTCCGTGAAGCCGAAGTCCGCATACACCTTCAACGCCTGCGCGTGGAAGGCGCGCACTTCGGATTCCACCTGATCCGGCGTGCAGAAAATGTGCCCATCGTCCTGGGTGAAGCCGCGCACGCGCAGGATGCCGTGCAGCGCGCCGGAAGGTTCGTTGCGGTGGCAGGAACCGAATTCGCCGTAGCGGATCGGCAGATCGCGGTAGCTGTGCAGGCCCTGCTTGAAGATCTGCACGTGGCCGGGACAGTTCATCGGCTTCACCGCGTAGGTACGCTTCTCCGATTCGGTGAAGAACATGTTGTCCTTGTAGTTGTCCCAGTGGCCGGATTGCTTCCACAAGCTCACGTCCAGAATCTGCGGGCAACGCACCTCGCCATAGCCGGTGTCGCGGTAGAGGCGACGCATGTACTGCTCCACCACCTGCCAAACGCTCCAGCCCTTCGGGTGCCAGAACACCAGACCCGGGGCTTCCTCTTGCAGATGAAACAAGTCCTGCGCCTTGCCGATGCGGCGGTGATCGCGCTTTTCCGCTTCCTCGATGCGCTGGATGTAGGCGTCCAGTTGCTTCTTGTCGGCCCACGCGGTGCCGTAGATGCGCTGCAGCTGTTCGTTCTTCGAATCCCCGCGCCAGTACGCGCCGGAAACGCGCGTGAGCCGGAAGGCTTTCAGGAAGCGCGTGTTCGGCACATGCGGGCCACGGCACATGTCCACGTATTCCTCGTGGTAGTACAGGCCCATTGCCTTTTCGTCCGGCATGTCTTCGACCAGACGCAGCTTGTAATCCTCGCCGCGCTGCTTGAACACGGCGATGACTTCCTCGCGCGGCGTCACCTTCTTGACGACGTTGTAATCCTTGCCGATCAGTTCGCCCATGCGCTTTTCGATGGCCGCCAGATCTTCCGGCGTGAAGGCGCGCTCGTACCAGATGTCGTAGTAGAAACCGTCCTCGATCACCGGGCCGATCACCATCTTGGCGGTCGGGTACAACTGCTTCACCGCATGGCCCACCAGATGCGCGCAGGAATGGCGAATGATCTCCACGCCTTCCGCATCCTTCGGCGTGAGGATGGAAAGCGCGGCATCGCGATCGATGAGGTCGCAGGCATCGACGAGGCGGCCATCCACCTTGCCCGCGACGGTGGCGCGGGCAAGGCCCGGGCCGATGGATTCTGCAACCTGCATGACGGAAACCGGCTGCGGAAACTCGCGGCGGCTGCCGTCGGGAAGGGTAATGGCGATCATGGAAACCTCTGGCACTCCGCAGGTGGCGAAGGGAGATGCGAATTCGGAGAAGTGTCGTTTCTGACGACAATGGAAAAGGAACCGGACAGCTGCCGGTGGCGCGGGCTTAGGAGGTGGTGGTAGTTGCCATGTCGCACGCTGATCCGCCGGTTGCCCGACGGCTTCCCTTTGGCTCGTCTTGCCTCGTCGGCGTGGCGGAATCGCCAGCGCCAAAGCATCGGAAAACTACCACATGGCACCAATTCCGTTCAACGGCCACGGAAAATGGGCTCAGGCTGCGCAATGCTAGAATTGACCGCGCTCCCCGCCACGCACCCTTCCGGCCTTTCGGCGCGTCCGCCATCGTCGGCTAGGGGCGTTCGACAAACAAAAACACGGAGCTGGAGGAACAAGGAAATGAGCCAAACCGCACCGCTGCGCCTGCATGTGCCCGAACCCAGTGCCCGTCCCGGCCAGAAGACGGATTTCTCGTACCTGCGGCTTTCCGCCGCGGGGGAGGCATCGACACTGCCGCTGGACGTGCGCGCCGAAGCCACCACGAATCACGCCAACGCGCTGATTCGCGTGCTGGACGACGAAGGCCGCGCCGTCGGCCCGTGGGCAGCGGACATTCCCGATGACGTACTGCTCACCGGTCTGCACGCGATGCTGAAAACCCGTGCCTACGACGCACGGATGCTGATCGCCCAACGCCAGAAGAAGACCTCGTTCTACATCCAGTGCCTGGGGGAAGAAGCCATCGCCATCGGCCAGACCCTGGCGCTGCGCGATGGCGACATGCATTTCCCCACGTACCGCCAGCAGGGCATCCTCATCGCCCGTGACGTACCGCTGATGGAACTGATGTGTCAGGTGCTGTCCAACGCTGCCGATCCGCTCAAGGGTCGGCAGTTGCCCATCATGTACTCGTACAAGGACAAGGGCTTCTTCACGATCTCCGGCAACCTCACCACGCAGTACATCCAGGCCGTGGGCTGGGCGATGGCCTCGGCGATCAAGGGCGATTCGAAGATCGCGGCGGCGTGGGTGGGCGATGGCGCGACTGCGGAAGGCGACTTCCACGCTGCACTCACCTTCGCTCAGGTTTATCGCGCGCCGGTGATCCTCAACGTGGTGAACAACCAGTGGGCGATTTCCACCTTCCAGGCGATTGCAGGCGGCGAACACACCACGTTTGCCACGCGCGGGCTGGGCTACGGCATCCCGTCGGTGCGCGTGGATGGCAATGATTTTCTGGCGGTGTATGCCGTGTCGCGCTGGGCCGCCGAACGGGCGCGCAGCAATTGCGGCCCCACGCTGATCGAATGGGTCACCTACCGCGCCGGGCCGCATTCCACCTCGGACGATCCTTCCAAGTACCGCCCCGCCGATGATGCAGCGCACTTCCCGCTGGGCGATCCCATCGACAGGCTCAAGCGCCACCTGATTGGTCGCGGCCTGTGGAGCGAGGCCAGGCACGAAGAAACCCGTGCCGCGCTGGATGCGGAAATGGCCCAGACCCTGAAGGAAGCCGAACGCTACGGCGCCCTCGGCAGCGACCAGCGCCCCGGCCCTGCGGACATGTTCGAGGACGTGTACAAGGAATTGCCCGACCACCTGCGCCGCCAGCGCCAGCAGCTTGGAATCTGACGCCATGAACGCACTTGCGAAAGAATCGAACGCCGACGGCGTGCCGATGACGATGATCCAGGCGCTGCGCTCGGCGATGGATGTGATGCTCGAACGCGACAGCAATGTGGTGGTGTTCGGCGAGGACGTGGGTTACTTCGGCGGCGTGTTCCGCTGTACCGACGGCTTGCAGGCCAAATACGGCAAGCACCGCGTGTTCGATGCGCCGATTTCCGAAAGCGGCATCGCCGGCGCCGCCATCGGCATGGCCGCTTACGGCCTGCGCCCGGTGGCGGAAATCCAGTTCGCCGATTACATCTATCCGGCGTATGACCAGATCGTTTCCGAAGCCGCGCGCCTGCGTTATCGCTCCTGCGGCATGTTCACCGCGCCGCTGGTGTTCCGCACGCCCTGCGGCGGTGGCATCTACGGCGGGCAGACACATAGCCAAAGCCCCGAAGCGATCTTCGCTCACGTCGCGGGCCTGCGCACGGTGATGCCGTCCAACCCCTACGACGCCAAGGGCCTGCTGATTTCATCGATCGAATGCGACGATCCGGTGATCTTCCTGGAGCCAAAACGCCTCTACAACGGCCCGTTCGATGGCCACCACGATCGCCCGGTGACACCGTGGGCCAAGCATCCGGCCAGCCTCGTGCCCGAAGGGCATTTCACCGTGCCGCTGGATCGCGCCGCCATCGTGCGCCCCGGCAGCGAAGTGACGGTGCTCACCTACGGCACCACGGTGTGGGTCTCGGCCACCGCCGCCGAAGAATCGGGCGTGGATGCGGAAGTCATTGACCTGCGCAGCCTGTGGCCGCTGGATCTTGAAACCATCGTCGCCTCGGTGAAGAAAACCGGCCGCTGCGTCGTGGTACACGAAGCCACGCTCACCAGCGGTTTCGGCGCGGAACTGGCAGCCCTGGTGCAGGAACACTGCTTCCATCACCTGGAAGCACCGATCGTGCGCGTCACCGGTTGGGATACGCCCTACCCGCACGCCCAGGAATGGGATTACTTCCCTGGCCCGGCAAGGGTTGGGCAGGCGCTCAAGCGCGTGATGGAGGATTGAGATGGGACACCATGTCATCAAGATGCCGGACATCGGCGAAGGCATCGCGGAAGTGGAACTGATCGCCTGGCAGGTGCAGGTCGGCGGCAAAGTCACCGAAGACCAGGTCATCGCCGAGGTGATGACGGACAAGGCGATGGTGGAGATTCCCTCGCCGGTATCCGGCACCGTGGTTTCGTTCGGCGGCCAGCCCGGACAGATGATGGCCGTCGGCAGCGAACTGATCCGGCTGGAAGTGGAAGGGCCGGGCAATGTCGGGGCCGAACCGGCGGCACCCGCGCCAGCGCCCGCCGAGCCCGCAACCGCACCTGCGACAGCGGCAGCCGTTGCCGAACCCAAGCCCGCGCCTGTTGTTGAAAAGGCCGCGCTTGCGCCCGCGCCCGCGTCGCCGCCAGCCGCGCCTGCAACCCGTGAATACGCCACCGCCGCACCGCGTGCGCTCGCACCGGGCGAAAAGCCGCTGGCCTCGCCCGCCGTGCGCCAACGTGCGTTCGATCTGGGCATCGAGCTGCGCTTCGTGCCCGGCAGCGGCCCGGCCGGCCGCATCCTGCACGCCGATCTGGATGCCTACCTGAAATCCCCGCGCCAGGCCGCGCCCGCCGCGTCCGGTTACGCCAGGCGCAGCGGCGAGCAGCAGATCCCGATCATGGGCCTGCGCCGCAAGATCGCGCAGAAGATGCAGGCCTCCTGGACGCGCATCCCGCACATCACCTACGTCGAGGAAATCGACGTCACGCAGGTGGAAGCGTTGCGCGCGCAATTGAACACTCGTTACGGCAAGGAACGCGGCAAGCTGACGCTGCTGCCGCTGCTGGCCCGCGCCATCGTGCTGGCGATCCGCCAGTTCCCGCAGATGAATGCGCGTTTTGATGATGAAGCCAACATCGTCACCCGTCACGAAGGCGTACAACTGGGCATTGCCACTCAAAGCGATGTCGGCCTTTCGGTGCCGGTGATCGCGCACGCCGAAGCGCTCGACCTGTGGCAGACCGCGGCGGAAATCGCGCGCCTTTCCACGGCGGTGCGTGCAGGCAAGGCCACGCGCGAGGAGCTTTCCGGCTCCACCATCACCATCAGCAGCCTCGGCCCCATCGGCGGCATCGCGTCCACACCCATCATCAACCATCCGGAAGTGGCCATCGTCGGTGTCAACCGCATCATTGAACGCCCGGCCTTCCACGAAGGCCACGTGGTGGCGCGCAAGTTGATGAACCTCTCATCTTCGTTTGATCACCGGATCATCGACGGCATGGAGGCGGCTGAATTCGTGCAAGCCATCCGCCGCCTGCTGGAAACCCCTGCACTGCTGTTCGTGGAGTGATGCGATGAGCCAGACCCTTGAAACCACGCTGCTGGTCATCGGCGGCGGCCCCGGCGGTTACGTCGCCGGCATCCGTGCCGGGCAACTTGGCGTGCCCACCATCGTCGTCGAAGGCGCATCGCCCGGCGGCACCTGCCTCAACATCGGCTGCATTCCTTCCAAGGCGTTGATCCATGCCGCCGAGGAATACGCCAGGGTTTGCGAGTTCTCGCACGAATCCGCGCTCGGCATCCACGTGCAATCGCCCAGCATCGAGCTTGCGAAAACCATCGCGTGGAAGGATGGCATCGTCAAACGCCTCACCGGCGGCGTGGCCGCGCTGTTGAAGAAGAACGGCGTGCGTCTCGTCGCAGGCATGGCACGCATCGTCGATGGCAAGACCGTGGAAGTGGCCGGTGCAGGCGAAGGCGGCGCGTCGTTGCGCATCCGCTGCGAACACTTGTTGCTGGCCACCGGCTCCGTGCCGGTGGAACTGCCGTTCCTGCCGTTCGGCGGCAAGGTGATTTCCTCGACCGAAGCCCTTTCCCCGCAAACCCTGCCGAAGAAACTCGCCGTCGTCGGCGGTGGCTACATCGGGCTGGAACTGGGCACGGTCTATCGCAAGCTCGGCGTGGAGGTTTCGGTCATCGAAGCCCAGCCGCGCATCCTGCCCGCCTACGATGCCGAACTCACCGCACCCGTTGCGCAACACCTGCGCAAGACCGGCATTGAAGTGCTCACCGGCCACAGCGTGCTCGGCCTTTCGGATGCTGGTGCGCTGCGCGTGCGCGATGGCGAAGGGCGTGAACTTTCCATTGATGCGGACCGCATCCTCGTCGCCGTGGGCCGCCGCCCGAAGACTGACGGCTTCAATCTCGAATCGCTGCATCTGGACATGGCGGGAAAGGCCGTCAAGATCGACGACCAATGCCGCACTTCGATGCGCAACGTCTGGGCCATCGGCGATGTGGCAGGCGAACCGATGCTCGCGCACCGCGCCATGGCGCAGGGCGAAATGGTGGCCGAGATCGTTTCCGGCAAGAAGCGCCGCTTCCAGCCCGCCGCCATCCCTGCGGTGTGCTTCACCGATCCGGAAGTCGTCGTCGTCGGCCTGTCGCCGGAAGAAGCCAAGGCACAAGGCATCGCCATCAAGACCGCCGCCTTCCCCTTCGCCGCCAATGGCCGCGCGATGACGCTGGAATCCTCCGATGGCTTTGTACGCGTCGTCGCCCGCGCCGATGACCACCGCATCCTCGGCTGGCAGGCCGTCGGCAAAGCCGTTTCGGAACTCTCCATAGCCTTCGTGCAATCCATCGAAATGGGCGCGCTGCTCGAAGACATCGCAGGCATCATCCACCCGCACCCCACCCTGGGCGAAGCCGTGCAGGAAGCCGCCTTGCGCGCGCTTGGGCACGCCTTGCACATCTGATCCCGCCGGATTGCGTAGAGCGCAGCTTGCTGCGCTGCTTTGGCTTCCAGCAGCGCAGCAAGCTGCGCTCTACGGGATCGCGAGCCAATGGCCGACATTGGAATGACCCGGGCACAGAAACGACACAGGCCCGCCGAAGCGAGCCTGTGTCGTTCAATCTGGTGGGCGGTACAGGTTTCGAACCTGTGACCCCTACCATGTCAAGGTAGTGCTCTACCGCTGAGCTAACCGCCCGTTCTGCCCGCAACGGCATGGAGCACGGTCGCGGGAGCCGTGCATCATAGCATTCGCCTTGCGGTGCCTCAACCTCAGCGCCTGCTCACGGCATCACGATGGCCGAATCGGCCTTCAGGCCCAAGGTGCCACCGGGGAGTTGAAGTTGCTCACCGCGCAATCGCGGAAGCACGCGCATCCGCCGGCAACGCCAGCAACTTCTTGCGCAAGGCTTCGCGCTGTTGCGGGCTCATGCGTTTGGCCTGTTCGCGCAGGGCGGTACGGGCGGCTGGTTGCAGCGCGCGAACGAGGGCGAGGGTTTCGGTGCGGGCAGTTTCCGGGACGAAGGGGAATACGGCGTCGATGGTGTCGAACACGTCGCGCGTGGCGGCATCGCGCAGGAAGCGGGATTGCTGATTCAGTGGCAATGCCTGGAACGTGTCGGCCAGTTCCTGCTGCTGTTCCGGCGATGCCTGCGCCAGCCATGTCGCTGCCGCACGAGCGGTGGCGCGGCCTTCGGGGCCGAGTTGCTGCCAGGCATCGAACCTTGCGCGCGGGGCGAGGCGTTCGGCGGCGGGCATGGCATCCCAGGCGGCGATGCGTTCGGTGAGGAGTTGGCGCTGGGTTTCATCCAGGGCCAGCCAAAGCTGCGCGTTCATGGCGAGCTGCCGTCGCGCGGTTTCCGGCAGGCGCGGCCAGGTCTGCGCCCATCCGGCGAGCAGGCGGCGCTGTTCTTCCGGCAGGGATGGCCAATCGGAAACGACGGGATTGTCCGGTTCAACAACCGCAGGCGATGCCGCGATGGCCGCAGGCGCGCCTACTTCGGCAAGCCAGATCAGCATCGACAGGCGATCGAGCAGATCGGGCTGGGCCTGCTTCAACGCCAGCAGCGGCAGATCGGCGGAGGTGAGCGGCGGCGGCAAGGCCGGAGTCGGGACGAACGCCGCCGCCTGTTGCGACGTGGCCGTCGCAGGCGCAGGCGGCGTGGAAGGCGCGCGCGGCCACCAGAACCACACCGCCACCAGCGCCAACGCGGTAATCAATGCCAACACCCATTTCCAAGCCGAACGATTGGCGCGCGGCGGTGCAGGCGGCAGCCGCAGCGGCGTACTGGGCACATAGGCCATCGCGGGATCGACGAAGGTGTGCGCCTCGGATGCCGTGGAAGCGGCCACCGGATTCGGAATGGCCTCGCGCGCCGCCTGACCCCGCGCGATGTCCGCATCGGTGATGGCCGCCTGTTCCCGCGTCACCACTTCAAGGCCGGGGAACAGCCAGGGCGAATTCTGCGCGGGGGCAGGCTTCGGTTCGGAGTGTTTCGGTTCGGGAAGCGCCGGTTCGGGCGCGGAAGGTTTCGCAGCAGGTTCGCGCCTGGGCAACGGCGGTGCCAGGTCCGCCACCGGGCTGCCGTCTCCCACCAGGTCGCGGCAGCGCGCCAGCCAGGCGTTGTCGTCCTCGCCATCGGCGGCTTCGGCCAAATCCTCGCGCATCTGGCGCATGGCGTGGAACAGCACCTGACGAACGCGGCGCGCCTCCAGCCCAAGCGCCTGCGCCAGTTCTTCCAGGCCAACCTCCCCGCGCACGCGCTGCACGAACACGATGCGCTGCTCCTGCGGCAGCGCCGCCAGCGCCGTGCGGAAACGTGCGCGTGCCCAGATCTTGGGCTGCCGGGAGAATGGGAGTTCGGAAACGGACACAGGTGTGGGCGGCGCATCGAAAAGGGGTGGCCGCAGCATATCGCAGCCCGCTTTTGCCCCGGAATCGGCCGTGCGCCATCCCCCCGCACGCGGGGCTTGACTGGCCCGAAAAACCCGCTCTCCCAAGCCCCGCAAGGCTTGCGCGGTGCAGCGTTGTGCACAGCGGCGTTTGCTTGCCCGTTTTCGCGTCACGAAACGTCAACATGGCCCGATGTGACGCTTTTATTATCTTTCAACTAATTGATTTAACTGATAAAAACCAAGTTGGTCATTTTTTGACCAGATCGCCCGGAACGCCTTGGCAGCGCCCCCCGGAAGCCTTCGGCAAGCACGTATTTCACACACTTATCCACAGAAACTGTGGATTAAGGCAGGTTTGCCAGTGCTGGCAGGCACTTGGCGGCAGTTCGTGCCTTGCGCCTCAACTCCATCGCGCAAATGGGATTGACTTCTTCCCGTCTTCCGCCACCTACACTGTGCCCATGTCCCAAGCCCTTGTTTCGCCGTCGCAGGTGCCGGTTCCGGTGTGGAAAGTGGCGCTGCCTGCGCCGCTGCTGCGGCTCATGGTGCCTTGGGTGTCAAGCGCAACAACGCCATCTTGGCGAGTGAAGGAACCCCTACCTGACCAGGCGCGGTGTACACCTCGCCGGTAGTCAGCAGGATGTACTCGCCACTGGAGGAAATGCTGTGCGCGTACACCGCGGGCCAATCCAGGCTCAGCCCGGTTTCCGCCAGAACCTCGGAAAGCAATACGAAACCGGTGGCCTGGCTCCAGATCAGGGCATCGTAGGCGCTGGTGCCATTGGGCAGGCCACCAGCCATCTCCGGTGATTTGTAGTAGCCGACCGCAAGCTCACCATCACCGGACACATCGAACAGCATGTAGAACCATCCCTCCGGATTCTCCTGCGTCGGGTTCAGCGCACCCAAGCTGCCACTTTCGCCAGTGGCAGGCTTCCAGTACCAGGCATGATCCGATTGCCCGTACAGGTAGGATTGAGGGAAGCTTTGATAATGCCGCCAGTAACCGTTCCCGAAAACGGTATCGCAATTTGCATCGCAGGCAAGTGGAGCGCCAAGATATTCTCCGCTCTGTCCACGGATGATGCGTATTTCCTCATCACCCTGCCAGTAAACCCCGAAATTCCCGCCCAGATCCAGATACCCGTCGGGCCTCAACCTGGTCATTGACCCCCATATCCCAACAACCCGCCTCCCATCGTTGGAAATAGTCGTGGCATAGGGCGAAATGAGGACAATATCCGGGGGCAACCAACGATCCCGCACACGATACGTCAACGGCGTATAGGCTCTGGGCCAAGGGAGAAGTGCCGGAAGATCGATCTGGCCATCTTCGGCACCCCATGCCCACGCAGCAATCCATCTGGAGGTTTCTTCCGGATCCGGATCAGGGCGTAAGCCCAATCCCGCAAAGTGCGAAAAATCGTCCGAGGCACTATTCACCTGGGAATCGTACACCAAGTTTGGCAGATAATTGAATGCGCCGTTACGGAAAATGGCTGGCCGTCTTGACCCAACGGTAAAAACTATCGAATCCCCATCATGCGAGATTATGGGGTTTTGCAATACGTTCAAGGTTGACGCCAGGTTCTCCCAATTCATTGAACCTGGGCGCAGGCGTACCAGCTTATGCCACATGGACGAACTGTTGACCATTTTTCGGGTCGCAGCCACGGTGCCATCGTTGGCCACCGATCCGGGCAGGATCAGATTGCTGCTCCCCAACCACCCGGGTAGCGCAGGTACTGCCGGTTCTTCGGGCAATTCAATCAGGGTGATGTCGTATATGTCCGTCAACGGCAGATGGTCGAGGCTGCCCAATGGCTCCACCTCATACACAGCTTCCACGGAATCGCAGACCGACTCCATCCTGCCTCGCCGCAACGATGGGACTCGATTCGATGAATAACGCCCATCCGTACGCACACAATGATTTTCAATGGACACATCATCGCCCCAGCCGTGGTAGGTGGGCACAATGGAAACGACACCTTGCTCATCCACGATCTTCCGAAAAGGCACGGCAGCTTCATTGGACAAAGCTCTCTCACGCCAACCTTCGCCGACGAGGCTTGAATCATCCCGCATCACGCCGTGGCCGGGTTCGAGATGGGCGGAACCAGCAAAAGCGAAAGGCGGCAGCAGTGCTACCGCGAGCGCGCCGGCGGTACAGGCAAGCCAAATCTTCGGTTGGAGAATGTCGGCAACTTTCATGGAACTGATCCCTTTCAAGGCCCGTATGACGAGCGAAAGTGGTACGGCGTGCGATTCATGCACGCATGGAGCTGGCTTGCGAGTGTCATGGATTCTGGCCTTCACGGGAACGACAGAGCAACCCCGAATCCCGATGGCCGCAGGCACGCCCGCCACTGCGAAATCAAAACATTGCAGAAGTGAACTTGTCTGCGGCCAATACTACCAAACCACTCGAACTACGGGCAAACGAAGTTGCTTGTCTTTGTCGTCGTTCCGTAGGGATTGGTCAGAATCAGTTTGACCATCGTTGGCTTGCCGCTTATGCAGGCATCGAACAAAGATTCACTGGTTTCAGGGTTAACCACGCTTCCGATTTTCCAGTAAAAGGACGTATCTCCCTGCGATTCGTAATGGTCGAACCTGCACAAAAACCAGCCACTGCTGCTTATTGAAGGATCGGGACACAACCAACCGCTGGCGTCCGGAGCTACTGGGCCATGTGCGGTAAGCACGTTGCCCGCGCTGGAGCCATATGCAGCAATATGATAGGAGATCGGCTGGAAAAATGTATACGTGGCTGGTGTGGGGCAAGTGTTTGTTGGGTTGGCACCGATGTTGGTACCCAGAGCCAGGTTATCGCTCGCTGAAATCCACGGACCGCCCGAGTCTCCGTCGTCGGAGCATCCGCCACTAACCTGCACGATGTAATGAAGATACCCAACACCACCAGCATTCATGGTTGAATTCACGAGATCCACAGTACCACAGGATTCCATCTGCGAACCATAACCATAACGACAAACGGTTTGCCCGACATAGATAACGCCCAAACCGGACCATGCCGCTGGCACGTCAAAAACACCGACATTATAGGTGCCACCGCTGTAAGCGTTTATCTTGGATTGCAGATTATGCCCAGAAACGGTTTGCACCCATGCGGTATCCTCGTTGAAAATGGGTATCGGCTTGAACGGCATGGTCGAGTCGCCAACCGTTCCAAGCAGAGTGGTGCCATCTGTGAGTACGATGGTATTTGCGGGGTAGGACACGCCATATTTGGTGTATGCTCGCCTGCCACAATGGCCCGCCGTGTAGTAACCATTCTCGGTGGTGAACCCAACCGAGCAATAATAATCCTTGCTCGGATCCTCTATCTCGAACGTCTGATTACGCGCGCCATCTGCACCACGCATATTGGCCGTGGGATGTATCACCAGTGCCTCAATAGGCGCCTCCCTCACTTCGACGACTTCCCCGTAGGAAGCCAATACCTGCTGCAAGCGGCCCACATTCCCCGCCACGGTTGCGACCACGACGCGATTGGCGATCACGTCGATATGAATGGCGAACGGGTCTTCCCCGCCAAGTGCGGCAATGGATTCGGTCTGGATGCGATCTTGCACAGCCTCCAGTTCGCGAAGCGACCAGGTTGCCGATACCGGCACGGCCCCAAGCCGCACCACGACACTTTCCGAAGCGGGATCGGAGAGCGCCACCTACAGGCGTTGCGTATCGCCATCGAACCATGCGCCAGCGTAACCATCTATCGCCAATCCCCTGATCCTGCGGTAAATGTTGCTGGCTTCCGCCTCGGCAGCAAGACGCTGGATTGCGCCTTCCTCATCCAGCCCATAGAGGGATTGCACCTGCGCCAGAACGCGAGGATTGTGGTTGACCTTCTCGCTCGCGTGTGCAGCAAAGGCGAACGCAGAACCGATTGCGATAACCAATGCGTGCTTCATGTAGGTCTTGTTGCAAGATTTCATGGTTACACCTTCCAATTGATGGTGATGGAAACGGTCATGGTCAGCAAACCCATGCCACGTCGAAGCCTATGCTTGAACCTCTGCAATGGCCTTGACACAAGTCAATGGACCCCCAAAAACGCGCTGACCATCCAAAACAGGTCAGCGCCCTGTTTCCCCTCGTATTGCGCCAAACCATTGCGCCAGCGATTCGCTTCCAGCCGCACGCCACCTACACTGTGCCCATGTCCCAAGCCCTTGTTTCGCCGTCGCAGGTGCCGGTTCCGGTATGGAAAGTGGCGCTGCCTGCGCCGCTGCCGCGCATGTTCGATTACCTGCCGCTGCCTGCCCATGCCGCGCCTGCGCCGGGTGCTCGGCTGCGCGTGCCGTTCGGGCGGCAAACGGTGGTGGGTTTTTTCGTGGAAGCCGGCAGCGCGCAGGCTCAGGCACACGCGCTGCGGCAGGTGGAGGCGGTGCTGGATGAAACCCCGCTGTTCCTGCCGGAATTGTTCGCCAGCCTCGTCTGGGCCGCCGGGTATTACCAGCGCGCGCTGGGTGAAGTGCTGGCGACTGCGCTGCCCGTACCGCTGCGACAGGGGGAAGATTTGCCGGAAACGGCGCGGCGGGTGTTTTCGTTGAATGAAACCGGCCTCACGGGCCGGGCCGGGCTGCGTGCGGGCAGCAAACCGCGTGCATTGGCGGATTTTCTGCTCACACCGCGCGAGGAAACCGAACTTGCAGCGTTTTCTCCGGATTTCCGTGATGCGCTGCGGCGGCTGGAAAAACGCGGCTACGTGAATGTCGAACGGCGCGACGATGCCCCGCTTCCGCATCCGCCCGCCCAATCGCCCAAACCACTGGGAGAAGCGCAACGACAGGCGGTGGACGCCATAAACGCGGCGGCAGGCAGTTTCCACGTGCTGCTGCTGGATGGCGTTACCGGCAGCGGCAAGACGGAGGTGTATCTGGCCGCGATCGAACGCTGCCTGATGCGTGGACAACAAGCCTTGGTGCTGGTGCCGGAAATCGGCCTCACGCCGCAAGCCTTGCGCCGCTACGGAGAACGCCTGCCGGTTCCGATCCATGCGCTGCATTCCGGCCTTTCCGATGGCGACCGCGCACGCGGTTTCGCGGCGATGGCGCGCGGGCAGGCGCGGGTGCTGATCGGCACGCGCTCTGCGGTGTTTTCGCCACTGCCCGATGCTGGCCTCATCATCGTGGATGAAGAACACGACGCCAGCTACAAGCAGCAGGATGGCTTCCGCTACCACGCCCGCGATTTCGCCCTGGTGCGTGCGCGTGCATTGGGCATTCCCGTGGTGTTGGGCAGCGCCACGCCTTCACTGGAAACCCTGCGGCACGCCATCGAAGGCCGCCATGGCTGGCTGCGTCTGCCCGAACGCGCAGGCGGCGCGGTGCCGCCGCAGGTGCGCGTGCTGGACATCCGCGCGCAACGCCTGCAACACGGGCTTTCGCAACCGCTGCTCGCGGCGATTGCCGCGTGTCTGGAACGCGGCGAACAGGCGCTGGTGTTCCGCAACCGCCGAGGCTATGCGCCGGTGCTGCTGTGCCACGATTGCGGCTGGCACGCGGATTGCGAACGTTGCGGCACGCCCGAACATCGCCAACCGCTCACGCTGCACGGCAGAAGCCGCCTGATCTGCCATCACTGCGGTGCGCGGCGCAAGTTGCCGCCCGCCTGCCCGGCCTGCGGCAGCCTTGCGCTGCATCCGCAAGGCCACGGCACCGAACGGTTGGAAGAAGCCCTCGCACACGCCTTCCCCGATGCGCGCCTGATCCGCGTGGATCGGGAAACCACGCGCCACCGCGATGCGCTCGCCGCGCATTTCGATGCGCTCGGCGATGGCCCCGGCATCCTCGTCGGCACGCAGATGCTGGCCAAGGGACACGACCTTCCGAACCTCACGCTGGTCGCCATTGCCAGCCTGGACGATGGCCTGTTCAGCACCGATTTCCGCGCCACCGAACGCACCGCGCAATTGCTGGTGCAAGTGGCAGGCCGCGCCGGACGCGCGAGCAAACCGGGGCAGGTGCTGATCCAGACCCACTACCCGGAACATCCGCTGCTGCAATTGCTGGTGCGGGAGGGTTATCACGCCTTCGCGCACGCCGCACTGGCCGAGCGCCAGGCTGCACAACTGCCGCCGTATTCGCACCTGTGCCTGTTGCGTGCCGAATGTGCGCAGCAGGCACCGCTGGATGAGTTCCTTGCCGCCGCGCACGCATTGGCACAGCCGTTTTCAGGCATCGACGCGCATCCGCCCCTGCCTGCCCCGATGCCACGCCGTGCCGGTCGGCTGCGTGCGCAGATGTTGCTGGAAGCCACCCATCGCCCGGCCTTGCAGGCGGCCTTGCGCGAATTGTTCCCGGCGCTGGGCGAACTGCCGCAGGCGCGACGCGTGCGTTGGTCGCTGGATGTGGATCCGATGGATTTGTATTGAGCTGGTTGCTCGCTGCCCTTGCCTCTCCCGCTGGCGGGGGAGGGAGACATTGGCGACGCCGCGCGGACTGAATCACGCCGCGCGGTAGGTGCCGTTTTCCTCGCTGGCCTTGCCGAGCGCGACCAGCATTTGCAACAGCGGTGGCAGGCGTTTTTTCCACGCACCCTTGGCGCTGAAGCGGGATTCGATCTGCGCCAGCGAGAGCGGCGCGGCGCTGGCAGCCAACAGTTCCGCCACGGTGCGGACTTGTTCGATGGGATCCTTCGGCCACGGCAGCGGTTTTTGCGCCCGTAGAGCGGAGCTTGCTCCGCTGCTTGCTCCGCTGCTTGCTCCGCTGCTTGCTCCGCTGCTTGCTCCGCTGCTCGCGGCGTTTTCTGGCGTATCTGCGTCGGGCAGCTGCGGCGCGGCAGGTTCGGAGCCGAGCAAGCTCGGCTCTACGGCGGTGGGTTCGGCGCGGTTCTGGAAGGTCGGGCGCAACCAGCGAATGTCACCACGCGCTTCCTCCGCCGCGCGTTGCGCGTTCAGCGCGACGAGGCGTTCGAGCAGGGCTTCGTCGCGCCCGGCTTTTCCTTCTCCCTCAGGGAGAAGGTGCCCCGAAGGGGCGGATGAGGGAGCGTTGTCGGAAGCATCGAAAGCGCCCTCATCCGGCGCTGCGCGCCACCTTCCCCCGAAGGGGGAAGGGGAAACGAGGTCGTTCCAGCCGTAGGCCGCCAGCACGGCGGCGTCCAGTTCGTCATGCAGTTGTTTCAGCACTGAGACGAGGCCGCGTTCGTGGAGGGTTTGCTCCTTCGCGTTGAGCGCCTGCCCGCTGCGCAGTTTTTCCAGCACGTTGTACATGCCGGTCAGCGTGAGCTCGGGATGCGCGGCTTGCTGGCGTTTGCGGTGGGCATCGAGTTGTTCGGCCAGCGCGCGGATTTTGGTTTTCTGTTCGTCGGTGGCGGTGGGGAAGGGGAATGGCTCGAAGCAGCGCGTCTTGTTGTAGCGCGGGTCGTTGCCGACACCGAGCCGCGCGCCTGCGGCCAATGCCCACGCCACATGCACTTGCGAGGACAGCACGCCGAGGAAATACGCATCATCCAGCGCAATGGCGATGAGCATGTTGTCCGGCGCGATGGCCGCATCGAGAAACTGGAAAGTGCGGTGCTTGGATGTTTCCACGGTGGCGATGTAGCGCGGCAAGCCCGTGAGCGCCGGACGGAACACACCACGCGGCTCGCCGAAAATCCACCAGTTGTCGCGGTAGGTGGCACGCTTGTTCGCGTCGCGTTCGGGTCACATGCGCGAAAACATGCTGATACGTCGCAGGAAAATTCGTGCGCACTTCATCGGCCTCGTAGCCGAAAAGGTCAATGACGAATACGCCGCGCGGCTTGTCTGCCAAATCACGGCCATTGCGATACGGCTTGATCGGCGCATCGGCTTCCAACTTCGCGCGCACATCGGGCGCAACGATGAAACCTGCACCATGCAGCTTGAAGCCGGGACAACTCAAGCCCTCATTCGCCCGCAACGATTTCACCGCCGCCACATTCGCGCCAATCCTCAAATCCGCATGGATCGTGCCGCGCTTTTCCGCCAAGGCCACGTCCACTTCATCGCCGCCTTCGCGTTCTTCCGTCACCACGCGCAGCAACGCGGGTTTGTCGCTCACCGCGCCCACCGTCATCGCAATGCGCACCGCCGCGCCGTCGGCGCTGTCCACCCACGGATGGTCGGGAATGGCGAAAACGAGCGAGAGGGTTTTTGTGGGTGGGGAAGGAAGATCAAGAGCGTCCTCACCTCCAGCCCCTCTCCCGGCAGGAGAGGGGAGCAAAGCGTCGGCACTACTCCCGGTGGAGGGAAGCAAGGCGGCTTTTCCTTCTCCCTTCGGGAGAAGGTGGCGCGCAGCGACGGATGAGGGTGCTCCTGCCTTTGCTTCCATCCGCGCTTGCATCCGATGCCACAAATCGTCCAGCACCTGTTCGGTACGGGCCAGCACGTCGTGGTTCCAATACCGAAGCGTCTGGATGCCCGCGTGTGCCAGGGCGGCGTCGCGTTTGGCGTCGCGGACGGAATCCAGATGCTGGCTGCCATCGAGTTCGACCGCCAGCGCCAGTTCGTGGCAGTAAAAATCCAGGGTATAGGGCGGCCACGGATGCTGGCGGCGGAACTTCATCTCGTGCAGGCGGCGATTGCGCAGCAGGTTCCAGAGCAGGGATTCGGCATCGGTGGATGTTTGGCGCAGTTGCCGGGCGAAGGCGAGGGTTTCGGCGGAAAGGGCCCGTTTGGCGGTTGGCGGAAGAACAGGAGCGCCCTCATCCGCCCTTCGGGCCCCTTCTCCCGAAGGGAGAAGGGGTGGGGCAAGCGCGGCCTCCACCACGCGGCGGTTGAAGGTCTGCTTGATGCTGTTGGTGGTGATGAAGCCGAACCGCTGCGCGGAACCTTCGCGCACTTTTCGCGCGGCGATGTACCACCAATACATCACCAAATCCGCCGATTCGGGCACTTCGTTCCACGTCGCGCGCAGCGCATCCACATAGCCGTCACCAAGCGCGCCGCGCATCGTGCTTGCGCCAATGAACGGCGGATTGCCCACGATGAAATCCGCCTGCGGCCATTGCGCCTTGCGCGGGTTCACGTAGCGCCACAGCGGCACGCGTGCGGTTTCGTCGGGAATCTCCTCGCCCGTCACCGGCGATTTCTTCATGGTTTCGCCGTCCCAGCGGGTGACGGGAATGCCGCGTTCGTCCAGCACCGGCGTTGCGTCGTCATAAGCCAGCACGGCATCGCGGTTTTCGATGTTGCGAAAATCGCGGATCACCGGGATGGGCGGATGCACGTCGCCACGGGTGCGGAAGTGCCATTGCAGGTAGCCGATCCACAGCACCACTTCGGCAATCGCCGCCGCGCGCGGGTTCAGTTCGATGCCCAAAAGGTTGTGCGGATCGACGGTTTCGCCCGCGGCGCTGTCGGCGCGTTCGCCCTCCAGCGCCAGCGCGGTTTGGCGGTAGCCCAGTTCGTCCAGCGCGTTGAGGACTTCGCCTTCCAGGCGCTTGAGGTGTTCCAGCGTGACGTAAAGAAAATTGCCGCTGCCACAGGCCGGATCGAGCACGCGCAGGTTGCAAAGCCTGCGATGAAAGCCGCGCAGCGTGGCGATGGCCTCCTTCGTGTCGCCTTCGGCCTGTTGCAGCATCGCGGCGGCCTGGGTTTCGCTCCACTGCGCACGCAAAGGCTCGATCACGGTGGGCAGCACGAGCCGCTCCACATAGGCGCGCGGCGTGTAGTGCGCGCCAAGTTTGTGGCGATCCTTGGGCGAAAGCGCGCGCTCCAGCAAGGTGCCGAAGATGGCCGGTTCAACGTGCTTCCAATCCGCCCTGGCAGCTTGCAGCAACCGTTCGATCTGGGTTTTCGTCAGCGGCAGCGTATCCGGCTGCTTGAACAGCTTGCCGTTGAAGCGCAGAACGTCTGCGGCAATGGCGGCGGAAAACCCGCCGCTGTCCATGTCGCGCCACAGCGCGGCGAGCATCCGCATCGCCACATCCGGCTGTTCGGCGTGTTTTTGCAGCAGATCGCGGAAGGCGTCGGACGGCAGCAGTTTCACGTCCTCGGCGAACATGGTGAACAGGCAGCGCATCAAAAATTGCGCCACGGCTTCCGCGCCGTGGCCACTGGCTTCCAGCGATTTGGCCAGCTCCGCCAGCTGCGCGGCGATCTGGCGGGTGACGCGGGCGGATTCGCGCGAGGGATCCAGCGCGAGCGGATCGAGCCAGAGGTTGCGCAGGCGTTCGCGGATTTCTTCCTTCGCCAAATCCTCCAGCGCGATGCGATGGCTGCGCGGGTCGGGAAACGGCGTGTAGGTTGCACCTGAGCGCGAGAATTCGGAATACAGCTCGAAGCGGTGGCCGACATCCAGCACGATCAGGAACGGCGGGCGGCCTTCGTGCGCGGGCAAGGCGCGGGCGTAACCTTCAGCCTGCGAACGGGCGCGCAACATGGCTTCATCGAAGCCCTTGGTGTGTGCGCCTGCCTTGAGCTTCTTGGATTCGAGCACGAACGCGCCGCGCCGGTACAGATCCACCCGCCCGGCCGAGGTGCCGCCATCGCCATGCGTGAAGGTGAGCGGGCGCTCGAACATGTAGTCCATTTCCGCCGTGGGATGCGGGCGCGGCACGTCCAGCAGTTCGCACAGTTCGATCAGGAAGGTTTGCGAGGTGGAAAGCTCGGAGGCTTTCACGCCCTTCCATTTGGTGATGAAGCGTTCGGCGTTCGTCATGCGGTGTACGCAAAGGCGGCGGAGTTGGGTACGCTGCCACAGCTTTCGGATTTGGGGAATGCACGGATGCGGTGGTTTCGATACTGGCGGCGTTGGCTGGCGGCGTTTTTGCTGGTTTGGCTGGCCAGTGCGCTATGGCAAGCGAACAAGCCCTTGCCCGAAGGCGTTTCCATCGCGGCCCCGTTGCAGCAGGCGCAGCGCGTGCGATTCCTCGCGGATGTCACCTTCGTCGATGCGAATGGCGTGCGCCACAGCGAGCAGGCGATCTTCGATGAAGCACTGGCGATGATCGCCCGCGCGCGGCGGTTGATCGTGCTGGACATGTTCCTGTTCAACGCCCACGCCGGCGCTTCCGGCGCACCGCTGCGGCCCTTGAGTTCGGAACTGACGCAGGCGCTGTTGAACCGCATCGCCGCCGTGCCCGGCATCGCGGTGATCGTCATCACCGATCCGGTGAACACCGTCTATGGCGGCCAGCGCGCACCACATCTGGATGCGCTGCGGCAGGCCGGTGCGCACGTAGTCACCACGAATCTGTCGCAACTGCGCGCCTCCAATCCGGCATGGAGCGGCCTGTGGAACCTGTGCTGCCGCATCTTCGGCAACAACCTCGATGGCGGCTGGCTGCCCAATCCGCTTGGCGCAGGCAAGGTGACGCTGCGCTCATGGCTGGCGCTGCCGAACTTTTCCGCGAACCACCGCAAGACGCTGGTCGTGGACGAAGGCGATGGCTACGCCGCGCTGGTGATGAGCGCCAACCCGCACGATGCCAGCAGCGCACACGGCAACGTCGCACTGCGGTTTTCCGGTGCAGCGGCGCTGGACGTGCTCGCCAGCGAACGCGCGGTGGCAGGGTTTTCCGGTGGTTCACCCGTCGCCTTCGATCCCTTCCTCGCACCCTCGCAAACGGTTGCGGAAACGCAAACGGAACCCCTGCGCGTGCAGGTACTCACCGAATCGCGCATCCGCGATGCCCTCATCGCCGCACTCGATACCGCGCAACCGGGCGAACACATCGACATCGCGGTGTTCTACCTCGCCCATCGCAGCCTCGTCGAATCCCTGATTTCGGCCAAGGCCCGCGGCGTGAACCTGCGCGTGCTGCTCGATCCCAACCGCGATGCGTTTGGCCGCACCAAGAACGGCGTGCCAAACCGGCAAGTGGCGCGCGAACTGCACGAAGCAGGCATCGACGTGCGCTGGTGCGATACGCATGGCGAGCAATGCCACGCCAAGCTGCTGCACAAACGCGCACAGGACGGCAGCGCCGAACTGATCGCAGGCTCCGCCAACTTCACCCGCCGCAACCTCGACGACTACAACCTGGAAACCAGCGTGCGGCTGCTCGCTCCCGCCGACGCCGCGCCCATCGCACAGGCCGCGGCGTGGTTCGATGCGCAATGGAACAACCTGCCGGATCGGAGTTTCAGCCTTCCGTATGAGGCTTATGCCGACGATGCCCTGCTTCGCCGAATCCAGTACCGCATCGGTGAGGCGGCGGGGCTTTCGACGTGGTGAAAGCGACCCGCATCGGGCGATTCGAGAGCCGGATCAACAGCAGACCCTACAACACCCCGCGCCGCATCTGATCCCGCTCGATGCTCTCGAACAGCGCGGTGAAGTTGCCTTCGCCGAAGCCCTGGTTGCCCTTGCGCTGGATGATTTCGAAGAAGATCGGGCCAACCGCGTTCTGGGTGAAGATTTGCAGCAGCTTGCGCTGCTTGGTTTCAGGATCCGCATCGATGAGGATCTTGTTCTTCCACAGGCGCGCGACATCCTCGCCGTGATCGGGGATGCGCTCGTCGATGTACTTGAAATACGCATCGGGCGTATCGAGGAATTCCACGCCCTGGGCCTTCATGGCTTCCACGGTTTCGTAGATGTTGTCGGTGAACAGGGCGATGTGCTGGATGCCTTCGCCGTGGTACTCGTCGAGGTATTCATTGATCTGGGATTTGGGATCGGAAGATTCGTTCAACGGGATGCGCACCATGCCATCGGGCGCGGTCATGGCCTTGGAGACGAGGCCGGTCTTGACGCCCTTGATGTCGAAGTAGCGGATCTCGCGGAAGTTGAACAGGCGTTCGTAGTAATCCGACCACATGGCAAGATTGCCCGGATACAGGTTGTGGGTGAGGTGATCGATGAAGCGCAGCCCGAAGCCGCGCGGCATCTTCTCCGCGCCCGGCAGCCATTCGTAATCCGGATCGTGGATGGTGCCGGTTTCGTCGTAGCGATCCACCAGATACAACATGCAGCCGCCGATGCCTTCGATCACCGGCGCGGCCACGGCCTTGGAAAGTTCCTTGTGCTCGATCGGGCGCGCACCGTTGCGCAGCGCCTGCACCCGCGCCCATTCGGCCAGCTTGTTGATGCGGATCGCAAAACCGCAAGCGCACGGGCCATGCTTGGCCGCGAAATCCGCCGCGAAGGAATCCGGGTCTTCGTTGATGAGGAACGTGCAATCGCCCTGACGGTAGGTGCTGATCGACCGCGTCTTGTGGCGGGCCACCTGCACGAAGCCCAGTTGCTTGAAGTAGGCGTGAAGCTTTTCAGGCTCCGGCGAGGCGAACTCGACGAACTCGAAGCCGTCGATGCCCATCGGGTTGTCGAAGGTCACCGGCGTCATGCCGGCATCGATTTGGGGCGCAGGTTGGGCGCTCATGGCGAATGCTCCGGGGGATTCTGGAAACGTGGAACTATAGGTGGTTGTGGCGATTCAGGCACGGGGCTGTGCAGCATTGGATCAACCTCGAAATAGCCGATTGCAGCCAACGTTCATCGGATTCAAGCCCCTTTCCTCTGCTCTTTCCCGAAAGAAAAAGACGGTGGAGTGCGGCATCAGCGACTGCACAGGATCACGCTGCCTGCACAGCCGAAGACGAACCCGAACACACCCAGAACCGTTGCCATCAGCCAGTTCTGGACGAAGCCATCCAGACGCGCCTGCTCCGGGGCATCCGGCTGGTAGCTCACGGAGACGGTTTCGCCGATGCCCCGGGATTTGCTGCCACCCACGCCAGCGGTGAAGGTGACTTTGCGGCCTTCGTCGATGCGGTATTCCAAGCTCTCGCGTTGCGCGGTGCGCAGGGCGGTGAAGGTGATGATGGGGTAATAGCTGACGGAATCGTTGCCGTCTTCATCCTTGCTCCATGATTCCTCGTAATCGATCACCGTGCCTTGCGCTTGCAGGGCCGTGGCGTGGAAGTCGCGCGTGTTGCCGGCCGATACAAAGGCGCAGAACAGGAATATCCCGCCAATCGCCATGAACACCAGGCCATCGAGGATGTTCTCTATCTTCATGCCCGAAACTCCCTGCCACGCCAAGGTTTGGGGCCCGTCAAGTTACCGCAGATGCGCCTTGCGGTGCCCATGCAGTGACATCACGATGCCGAACCCGGCCAGCAGGGTGACGGCGGAGGTGCCGCCGTAGCTGATGAGCGGCATCGGTACGCCCACCACGGGCAAGAGGCCGGACACCATGCCGCCGTTCACGATGACATACACGAACAGCGTGAGCGCGAGCGAACTGCCAAGCAGGCGGCCGAAGGTATCGCGTGCATTGGCGGCGATCCAAAGGCTGCGGCCGATGATGAAGAGATAAAGTGCCAGGATCAGGCATACGCCGATCAATCCGAACTCCTCGCCCAGCACTGCAAAGATGAAATCCGTGGTGTGTTCGGGCAGAAAATCCAGCCGCGATTGCGTGCCTTCGCCCCAGCCTTTGCCCCACAGCCCGCCGGAGCCGATGGCGATCTTGGACTGGATGATGTTCCAGCCATCGCCGAGCGGATCGGCTTCCGGATTCAGGAAGGTCATGAAGCGACGGCGATGGTAGTCGTGCAGGAAATTCCAGCCCAGCGGCGCGGCGAGCGCGGCGATACCTGCGAGCAGACCAATGCGCCACCACGCCATGCCCGCGATGAACACCACGAAGAGGCCGCTGGCCGCCACCAGCAAGGCAGTTCCAAGATCGGGCTGGACGGCGATCAGCGCCACCGGCAGGCCGATGATCGCCCCGCACACGGTGAGTGCACCCCAGCCCGGCGGCAGCGAACGGCCATGCAGGAAAGCGGCCGTCATCATCGGTACCGAGAGCTTCATCAGTTCCGACGGCTGCACGTAGAACGCACCCAGATACAGCCAGTGCCGACCACTGCGGCCTGTACCGAAGACCGGAACGAGCAGCAAGAGCAACAAGCTGGCGAGGTAGAACCACGGAGTCCATTGTCGCAACCGATTCGGCGGCACGCGTGCCAGCGCCAGCAGTGCGGCCACGCCTGCCGCATCGCGGATCGCCTGCCCGGTGAATATGCGTGGGTTGTTGTTGGCGGCGCTGTGCAACACCGCCAACCCCGTACCCAGCAGCAGCAGCAGCGCGATCAGCAATGGCCAATCCACGCGCGGCAGCGCGATGAGTTGCGCCAGCCGGCGTCGCCAGTAATTGGAGGAGAGGCTCATTGCGGATTCCTCTTGAGCCACGCATCCACGATGCGCAGCGCCACCGGCGCCGCCACGGAGGAGCCGGAGCCGCCATGCTCCACCACCACCATCACCGCCACGCGCGGCGCATCGGCGGGTGCGAAGGCGATGAACAGCGCGTTGTGGCGCTGGTCGTAAGGCAGGCTTTCGACGTTGAGCGAGGCTTCGCCACGGCGTGTGACGCGCTGCGCGGTGCCGGTCTTGCCGGCGACCTGATATTCGAACTGGAACTCCTGCGCCACCTTGCGCGCGCTGCCATCTTGCCCGTGCAACACGCGCACCATGCCTTGCGTCACGGCATCGAGATTGGCCAGGTTGTGCACGATGGGCGCATCGGCATCGATGCGCGTTTCTTCCTGCGGAGCCTTGTCGAAGCCGGACTGGCTGGCGCGCAGCAGGTGCAGCGGTCGGCGAACGCCGCCATCGGCCAGCATCGCGGTGGCTTGCGCCAATTGCAGTGGCGTCGTCACCCAGAACCCCTGGCCGATGCCGCTGATGACGGTTTCGCCGGGAAACCACACTTGATTCCGGTTGGCGAGCTTCCATTCACGCGAAGGCAACACGCCGGAACCTTCGCCCGGAAGATCGATGCCGGTCGGTTTGCCGAAACCGAGCTGCGCCATGTACGCGGAAAGGCGGTCGATGCCCATGTCCACCGCGAGCTGGAAGAAATACGTGTTCACCGATTGCGCAATGGCCGCGCTCAAATCGACCGTGCCATGACCGCCGCGACGCCAATCGCGGTACTCGCGCTCCTGCCCCGGCAGGCGATACGCACCGCTGGAAAACACCGTATCGGAAGGCCTGCGCAGGCCCAGCTCCAACCCGGCCAACCCGACGAAAGGCTTGATCGTGGAGCCGGGTTCGTAGCCACCCTGCAACACGCGGTTGAACAGTGGCCTGCCGGGGGAATCCAGCAGCGCCTGATACGCGGCGCGGCCAATGCCGCCAACGAAAGGGTTGGGGTCGTAGCTGGGCAGGCTTACCAGCGCCAGCACTTCGCCGCTGCGCGGATCGACCACGACAGCCGCGCCATGCTGGCCCTGGAAGGCAGCCACCGCCGCCTGTTGCAGATCGGCATCGATGGAAAGGAACAGATCCTGCCCGGCGTGCGCGGGCGTGCGCGCCACGGTGCGCAAGGTGCGCCCTTCGGCATTGATCTCCACTTCCTCCACGCCCACCTGGCCGTGCAGGCGATCTTCGTAAAACCGCTCGATGCCCGCCTTGCCGATGTGCGTGGTGCCCGCGTAACGGCTGGCATCGCGCGTGGCCAGGTCGTTCTGATCCAGCCGCCCCACATACCCGATCACATGCGCGAACAGTTCGCCGTAGGGATAACGCCGGTTGAGGTAAGGCACCACTTCCACGCCCGGAAACCGATGCCGGTTCACTGCGAAACGCGCCACTTCCGCTTCGGTGAGGCGCAGCTTCACCGGCGTGGACTGGAATTTCGGTTTGGCGCGCGAGGCGGTGAGGAAGGCTTCGGCTTCCTCGTCGGAAAGCGGCAGCACTTCGCGCAGGCGTTGCAGCATGGCTTCCGGATCGCCCACTTCCTCGCGCACCGCTTCCAACCGCCACGCAGGCACGTTGTCCGCCAGCAGGCGGCCATTGCGGTCGTAGATCAGCCCACGCGCCGGGACGATGGGCCGCGCCTTGATGCGGTTCTGTTCGGAGCGGGTGTGGAACACGCCGTAACTGGCGATTTGCAGGTAGGCAAAACGCGCCGCCAGCACGGAAAGCGCGAGGAACACCAGCACGAAACCGAACAGCGCGCGGCGCTGCTGAAGCTGTTGGTCGGCGCGCGGGTCACGCACCTTCGCGCGCGATGCGATCACGCGCTGTCCCTGCCGCGCAGCCGTACCCGCACATCATCCAGCAGCAGGCACAGCCACGGCCACATCGCCATCGCGACGAAGGGCGCAATCCAGAACTCCCACGGCGGCCAGCCTTCGCGCGAAAGGCCGCGCACCATCAGCACGATCACCCGATCGTTCAACATCAAGGCCAGAATCGCCAATGCCTGTTGCGGCAAGGTGAAGAAACGCAGGCGAGGCCGGAAGCGCAGCACGATGAAGGCCATCGCGGTGAGCCGCAACGCCTGTTCGCCGAGCAGGCTGCCGAACAGCAGATCGCCGATCAGGCCGGTGATGAACGCGAAACCCAAACCCACGCGATCCGGCGCTTCCAGCAGCCAGTAACACAGCACCAGCGCGGGCCAGTAAGGCCGGAACGGTGCGAGCGCAGCGGGCAATGGCCCCAGCTGCAGCGCGAACGCCACCAGCACGGAGGCCAGCAACAAGCCCGAACCATCGCGTCCCCGGCTCACGGCGATGGCTCCTGCGTTGTGCGTGGCGAGGCGGTTGCCGGATCGGTCGGCGGCCCGATGAAATCGCCTTCGTTTTCATCGCCCGTATTCCACACCAGCAACACCTGCCCACCACGATCCAGCCGCGCCGCCGGGCGCGCATCGGCCACGATGAACAGGCGCGTATCGTCCGGATGCAGTTGTTCGATCGTGCCCACCTTGAACCCCGCCGGAAAACGCCCACCCAACCCGGACGTGACCAGCTCATCGCCCACGCGAACATCGCCACCCAACGGAATGCTCGGCAGCTCCAGTCGATCCGTGCTGCCGGTGCCGTAGGCAATCGCACGCAGGCCCGAACGCACCACCTGCACCGGAATCGCGTGCGAAGGATCGGAAATCAGAACCACGGTGGAATTGAGTGGCGTCACTTCCACCACCTGCCCGACCACGCCATCGGCATCGATCACCGCCAGCCCTTCGCGCACGTGGCGGCGGCTGCCCGCATCCAGCAGGATGCGCTGCCGGAACGGATCAAGATCCACACCCACGAGACTTGCCAGTTGCACTTCCAGCTTCAACCCGCGCGTGCCGCCGAGCAGTTCGCGCAGCCGCAGGTTTTCCACCTGCACGGCGGAGAGCCGATCCAGCCGCGCATTGGCCAGCAGCACCTGCTCGCGCAGCGTGCGGTTTTCCTCGATCAAAAGATTGCGCGAAACGCTCTGATCGGAGACGTAGCGCGCCAGAGCCGCAGGTGCCGCAGCGATGCGATAGATCGGCCCCGTCGCCAGCCCCGCCAGTTCGCGCACCTTGTCCAGATACCCGCCACGATGATCCGCCACCATCAGGATCGTCGCCACGGCCAGATACGCCAGCAGCTTCAGCGTACCGGCGCCGCCTTCGACGAACAGGGAATTGGTGCCAGTTGAAGCCACGGGATCGGGGATGAGGGGATGGGGGATTCGCAACAACAGGTTCTACGGTGGCATGAAGGTCTGGCGCTGGCCAATCCCGAATCTCGAATCCCGGCTTTCAACAGCCGTATGGCTGGTCACCCCGGCTTCTATCACTCCGGCGCAAAGAAATCGTTGCCGTGCATGTCGATCAATTCCAGCGCCCGGCCACCACCGCGCGCCACGCAGGTGAGCGGGTCGTCCGCGACGTGCACGTACAGCCCGGTTTCTTCCGACAGCAGCTTGTCCAGATCGCGCAGCAACGCACCGCCACCGGTGAGCACGATGCCGCGCTCGGCCACGTCCGCGCACAGTTCCGGCGGCGTCTGTTCCAGTGCTGCCCGCACCGCGCTGACGATGCCCGAAAGCGGTTCGTGCAGGGCTTCGAGCACTTCGTTGGAATTGATCGTGAAATTGCGCGGCACCCCTTCCGCCAGATTGCGGCCGGAGACTTCGATTTCCTTGATCTCCTGTTGCGGAAAGGCGCAGCCCACTTCCAGCTTGATCCGCTCCGCCGTGGTTTCGCCGATCAAGGTGCCGTGGTTGCGGCGCACGTAGCTGATGATGGCCTCATCGAAGCGATCCCCGCCGATGCGCACCGATTGCGAATAGACGATGCCGTTGAGCGAGATCACCGCCACCTCGGAAGTGCCGCCGCCGATGTCCAGCACCATCGAGCCGCGCGCCTCGGCCACCGGAATGCCCGCGCCGATGGCCGCGGCCATGGGTTCCTCGATGATGAACACATCGCGCGCGCCGGCTTCTTCCGCCGATTCCTTGATCGCGCGCCTTTCGACCTGCGTGGAACCGCAAGGCACGCAGATCAGCACGCGCGGGGAAGGCCGCAGGAAGCGCGAACGATGCACCTTGCGGATGAAGTGCTTGAGCATCTCCTCCGTGGTGGAAAAATCCGCGATCACGCCATCCTTCATCGGGCGGATCGTGGTGATGTTGCCGGGCGTGCGGCCCAGCATCCGCTTGGCCTCCACACCCACTGCCGCCACCTGCTTGTGCGCGCTGTGGCCGCGATCCTGCCGGATCGCCACCACCGAAGGCTCATTCAGCACGATGCCCTGGCCGCGGACATAGATGAGAGTGTTGGCGGTGCCAAGATCGATCGAAAGATCATTCGAGAACAGGCCGCGCAGGGTCTTGAACATGAGAGAACTTCCAGCCCGGAAGCGCCGGGCAATGCGGGTTGACATCCTGTCGAACCGGCTCGGAAACCGGCGGAAAGCAAGCCATTTAGCGTAACAACAGGGGCGTGGCCGTACAACAACGGGATAGCCACAAGTGGGAACGGGTTGGCGCAAGCGAAGCGCAATCCCGGCGAGGCGTAATGCTGGTCCGGCGACTCAACCTGCGGCGCTGCGTCTCACGGATTGAGACGTCAACCCTCTGCCACGGTTAACGTGGCGTTGCCGAGCCGCTACGATTCGCCATTCCCCGCTTCGCCAGCCAAGGTTCACCATGCCCGCCCTGATTTCCGGCTCGCTCGCCTACGACACCATCATGGTGTTCCCCGACCAGTTCAAGAACCACATCCTGCCGGACAAGGTGCACATCCTGAACGTGTCGTTTCTGGTGCCACGGATGCGGCGGGAGTTCGGCGGTTGCGCGGGGAACATCGCGTACAACCTGAAATTGCTGGGCGGCGATCCGGTGCCGATGGCCACGGTGGGGCAGGATTTCGGGCCGTACCGCGAACACTTCCGCGCCTTCGGCATCAATCTGGATTTCGTGAAGGAAATCCCCGATCTCTACACCGCGCAGGCGTTCATCACCACGGATCTGGACGACAACCAGATCACCGCCTTTCATCCGGGCGCGATGATGCGCAGCTACGAGAACAAGGTGAAGGATGTTCCGGGCGTGAACTTCGCCATCGTCGGGCCGGATGGCTACGAGGCGATGTTGCAGAATTCCGAAGACCTGGCGCAGTTGGGCATCCCCTTCATCTTCGATCCGGGCCAGGCCATGCCGTTGTTCAACGGCAAGGAACTGACAACGATGATCGAGCGGGCCACTTACGTCACCGTCAACGATTACGAATCCAACCTGTTGCAGGAGCGCACCGGATTGTCCGTGAAGGACATCACCCAGCGCGTTTCCGCCTACATCGTCACGCGCGGGCCGAAGGGCTCGGACGTGTACTCGAAGAAAGGCGATCTGTTCATTCCGGCGGCGAGCGCGATGCGCGTGGTGGATCCCACCGGTTGCGGCGATGCCTATCGCGCAGGCTTGATCTTCGGCCTCACCAACGGCATGGACATGGCCACCACGGGCCGCGTCGCTTCCCTGATGGGCGCGCTGAAAATCGAGCACCTGGGGCCGCAGAACCAGCGCTTTGATTACGACAAGTTCACCGAACAGTTCCGCCAGCAGTTCGGCTACGCATTGCGTTGATGCGATTCACCCCACGCGGCGGCAGTGGCATATGCCGCGCGCCGGGATCAAAATGGCGGTTCAACCAGAGGGAAGGGAAGAACAACAATGAGCCTCAAGGAAGCGCGCGTTCCTGACATCGGCAACTATTCCGGCGTGCCGGTGATCGAACTTCTGGTCAAGCCCGGCGATGCGGTCACCAAGGATCAAGGGCTGGTCACGCTGGAATCGGACAAGGCCACGATGGAAGTGCCCGCGCCGTTTTCGGGCATCGTGAAAGAGATCAAGGTGAAGCTGGGCGATTCGCTTTCCGAAGGTGATCTGGTGGCAATGATCGAGGCGGAAGAAGGTGGTGCGGCGGCTGTCGCATCTGCACCCGCAACGCCCGCGCCAGCGCCTGCCGTTCCTGCTCCCGAAGCCAAACCTGCGCCTGCTCCCGTTGCGCCGCCGCCCGCACCCGTGGTGCCCTCCGAAGCCGCCGAGCCGCGCACACCGCCGGTGAGTTTCGATGCCGATCAGGTGCTGCCGGAAAAAGTGCCCTACGCCACGCCCGCCGTGCGCCTTCTCGCGCGCGAACTGGGCGTGGATCTTTCGCAGGTGAAAGGCAGCGCGCGTGGCGGGCGCATCGTCAAGGAAGACGTGCAGAACTTCGTGAAGGCCGCACTCGCCGGTGGCGTTCCGCCTGCAACGGCAGGTGCCGCAGCTGGAGGTTCCGGGCTGAATCTGCTGCCGTGGCCGAAGGTGGATTTCTCCAAATTCGGCGAGGTGGAATCCACGCCGCTGTCGCGCATCAAGAAGATTTCCGGCGCGAATCTGGCGCGCAACTGGGCGATGATCCCGCACGTCACCCAGTTCGAGCAGGCCGACATCACCGAAATGGAGGCTTTCCGGAAAAAGCTCGGTGAAGAAAACAAGGATCTGAAAATCACCCCGCTGGTGTTCCAGATCAAGGCCGTGGTTTCCGCGTTGAGGCAGTACCCGCAGTTCAATGCCTCGCTCGATGGCGACAACCTTGTCCTGAAAAAGTATTTCCACATCGGCATCGCGGTGGATACGCCGAACGGGCTGGTGGTGCCGGTGATCCGCGATTGCGACAAGAAGGGTTTCCTGCAACTGGCCACGGAGCTGGGCGAGATCAGCAAGAAGGCGCGCGACGGCAAGCTCGGCCCTGCGGACATGAGCGGCGGTTGCTTCTCCATTTCATCGCTCGGCGGCATTGGCGGTACCAGCTTCACGCCGATCATCAACGCGCCGGAAGTGGCAATTCTGGGCGTTTCCAAGGCATCGACGCAGCCGGTGTGGAACGGCAGGGAGTTCGAACCGCGCCTGATGCTGCCGCTGTCGCTCTCCTACGATCACCGCGTGATCGACGGCGCGGATGCGGCGCGCTTCACGTCCTTCCTCGCCCGGCAATTGGCCGATATCCGCCGCCTGCTGCTCTGACGGCCAGCCCGGCGCGCGGAGTTCCCGCGCGCCTTTCACGACGACACATCACCGCCTGCGGAGGATTCCATGGCACGCATCGACATCGCCGTTCCGGACATCGGCAACTACAGCGGCGTTCCCGTGATCGAGATACTCGTCGCCGTGGGCGACACCGTGGCCAAGGATCAGGGCCTGGTCACGCTGGAATCGGACAAGGCCACGATGGAAGTTCCCGCCAGCGTCGCGGGCGTGGTGAAGGAACTGAAGGTGAAACTCGGCGACAGCCTTGCCGAAGGCAGCATCGTTGCGGTGATCGAAACCGAAGGCGAGGCAGCATCGCCTTCCTCTGCGGCGGGCGAGAGCAAAGCAGTGCCTGCGAGTCCCGCTCCAGGTTCTGCATCCCCGGCACCGTCCATCACGGCTGCGCCACAAGCGGCCCAAGGCACCGGCCGTACCGCAGACATCCAGTGCCGCATCGTCGTGCTCGGCGCTGGCCCCGGCGGCTATACCGCGGCCTTCCGCGCCGCCGATCTGGGATTGGATACGGTACTGATCGAACGCTATCCCGCGCTCGGCGGTGTCTGCTTGAACGTCGGTTGCATTCCTTCAAAAGCATTGCTGCACGCGGCTGACGTGATCGAACAGGCCGCACACGCTGCGGATTTCGGCATCCAGTTCGGCAAGCCCACCATCGCGCTCGATGGCTTGCGCGGCTACAAGGAAAAAGTGGTCGGCCAGCTCACCAAGGGTCTGGCGGGCATGGCGAAACAGCGCAAGGTGCGCGTGGTTCAAGGCAACGGCGAATTCGTTTCGTCGAACGAAATCGAAATCACCGCCGCCGATGGCAGCAAGCAACTGCTGCACTTCGAGCAGGCCATCATCGCTGCCGGTTCGCAGGCGGTGAAGCTGCCGAACTTCCCGTGGGACGACTCACGCGTGATGGATTCCACCGATGCGCTGGAACTTTCCGAGGTACCGAAGAAACTGCTCGTCGTCGGCGGCGGCATCATCGGGCTGGAAATGGCGACGGTGTATCGCGCGCTTGGCTCGGAAGTCACCGTGGTGGAGTTCATGGATCAACTCATGCCCGGCGCGGACAAGGATCTGGTCAAGCCGCTGGCGGATCGCCTGAAGAAACAGGGCGTGATCGTTCACCTGAAAACGAAAGCCGCCACCGTGAAGGCCGAGAAGAAAGGCATCAAGGTGGGCTTCGAAAGCGCGGTGGAAGGCGCGAAACCGGAACTGGAATCGGGCGTATTCGACCGCGTGCTGGTCGCCGTGGGGCGCGCTCCGAACGGCAAGAAAATCGGCGCGGAAAAGGCGGGCATCACCGTCAACGAACGCGGCTTCATTCCCGTGGACACGCAGATGCGCACCAACGTGCCGCACATCTTCGCCATCGGCGATGTGGTCGGGAACCCGATGCTGGCGCACAAGGCCACGCACGAAGGCAAGCTCGCGGCGGAAGTGGCCGCAGGCGAAAAGAAAGCATGGGTGGCGCGCGTGATCCCGTCGGTGGCCTACACCGATCCGGAAGTGGCATGGATCGGCGTCACCGAAACCGAGGCCAAAGCGAAAGGTTTGCAAGTGGGCGTGGCGAAATTCCCGTGGGCTGCCTCGGGCCGCGCCATCGGCATCGGTCGCACGGAAGGCTTCACCAAACTCGTCTTCGACGAAGCCACCCACCGCATCATCGGTGGCGCCATCGTCGGGCCGCACGCGGGTGATCTGCTTGCCGAGATCGGTCTTGCCATCGAAATGGGCGCGGAAGCCGGCGACATCGGCGCCACCATCCACGCCCATCCCACGCTCAGCGAATCCGTTGCCATGGCAGCGGAGGTGTACGAAGGCACGATCACGGATTTGTATATTCCTAAGAAGAAGTAAGGCGGCAAGGATGGCCGTGAATCTGGCGCGGCATTGTCCAGTGGATTGATCCTCCTTCCGGTCTGGCCTGCCGCTGGAATGGCAGATCAGCGGATTGAAGTTGATCCAGCAGCCACTTCCTCCTCCCGCACCCCGAACCACGCGCAATAAAGCGCCGGCACGAACAACAACGTCAGCGCCGTGGCGACGATCAGCCCACCCATGATGGCCACGGCCATCGGGCCGAAGAAGGCGCTGCGGGAAAGTGGAATCATTGCCAGCACCGCCGCCAATGCCGTGAGGACGATGGGGCGGAAACGGCGCACGGTGGCGTCCATCACGGCTTGCCAGCGGGGATGGCCTTCGCGGATGTCGTGTTCGATCTGATCCACGAGGATCACCGAGTTGCGCATGATCATCCCGGCCAGCGCGATGGTGCCGAGCATGGCGACGAAGCCGAACGGCACGCGGAACACGAGCAGGAACAGCACCACGCCGATCAGGCCCAGGGGCGCGGTGAGCAGCACCAGCAGCGAGCGCGAGAAACTGCGAAGTTGCAGCATCAGGAGCGTGAACACCACGCCAAGGAACAACGGCATTCCCGCCTTAACCGAATCCGCACCGCGTGCGGAATCTTCCACCGTGCCGCCGGTTTCCAGCAGATACCCGGAAGGCAGCTTCGCGCGAATCTCCGCAAGCTCCGGAAGAATTTGCGCGACCACGCTGGCGGGTTGTTCCTTGCCATACACATCGCCGCGCACGGTGACGGTGGGCAAGCGGTTGCGGTGCCAGACGATGCCTTCCTCGAAGGCCGGTTCCAGCGTGGCAATCTGTTCCACCGGCACCTTCGCACCGCTGGCGGTGGGCACGGCGAGCGAGCGCAGCAGTTCCAGATGCGTGCGCTCTTCCGCCGCACCGCGCAGCAGAATCTGGATGAGTTCGTTGTCCTCGCGGTAGGTGCTCACCGTCATACCGGAAACGGAACTTTGCAGGAAGGCGGCCAGCGCCCTGGAACTGACGCCCAGCGCGCGGGCACGATCCTGATCCAGCTTCAGGCGCACGATCTTGCTGGGTTCTTCCCAATCCAGATTCACGTTGGCGACGTGCGGATTCTTCGCAACGATCGCGGCCACCTCGCGCGCCAGCGTGCGGGCCACGTCGATGTGTTCGCCCGATACGCGGAACTGCACCGGATACCCCACGGGCGGGCCGTTCTCCAGCCGCGTCACACGCGCCCGGACTTCGGGAAATTCGTCCGCAAAAATGTCGATGAGCTGGCTGCGCAAGGCTTCGCGTGCGGGAAGATCGCGCGCCAGCACCACGAACTGCGCAAAGCTGGCCTGCGGCAATTGCTGATCCAGCGGCAGGTAGAAGCGCGGCGAGCCGGTGCCGACATAAGCGACGTAGTTCTCGATGCCTTCCAGCGTTTGCAGCCGTGCTTCGAGTTTTTCCACCTGCGCCTGCGTGGCCCGCAGTGATGCGCCCTCGGCCAGTTTCAGATCCAGCATCAGTTCCGGTCGCGTGGAATCCGGAAAGAACTGTTGCGGCACGAAGCGGAACATGAAGCCTGCGGCAAGGAACAAGGCGACGGTGGCGGCGATCACCGGCCAGCGATGCGTCATGCAGGCGTGCAGCACGCGGCGGAAAGTTCGATAGAAACGGCTTTGGTAAGGGTCGCGCTCACCGTGTGCTTTCGCATCGTGCGTGGGCTCGGGAAGCAGCTTGTCGCCCAGATACGGCACGAACACCACCGCTGCGATCCAGCTCACCAGCAGCGCGATCGTCACCACCTGGAAGATCGAGCGGGTGTATTCACCGGTGCTGGATGCGGCGGTGGCAATCGGCAGGAAACCTGCAGCAGTGATGAGGGTGCCGGTGAGCATCGGGAAAGCAGTGCTTGTCCACGCGAAGCTGGCCGCGCGCAGGCGGTCGTAGCCCTGTTCCATTTTTATCGCCATCATCTCCACCGCGATGATGGCGTCATCCACCAGCAGGCCCAGCGCCAGCACCAATGCGCCGAGCGAAATCTTGTGCAGGCCGATGCCGAAGTAGTGCATCACGCCAAAGGTCATCGCCAGCACCAGCGGAATCGAAAACGCAACCACCAACCCGGTGCGGAAGCCGAGCGAGAAGAAACTCACCAGCAGCACGATGGCCACTGCCTCGGCCAGCACGCGCACGAATTCACCTACCGAATCGCGCACCGCGCGCGGTTGGTCCGAGACTTTGCGAAGCTGCATCCCCAGCGGCAGGGTTTCCTGCAACTGTGCGAGTTTTTCGTCGAGGGATTGCCCCAGTTTCAGAATGTCCCCGCCTGCCCGCATCGCCACCGCGATGCCGATGGCATCCTCGCCCATGAAGCGCATCTTCGGCGCGGGCGGATCGGAAAAGCCGCGCCACACGCGCGCCACATCATCCAGCCGGAAGCTGCGGTCACCCACGCGGATCGGGAATGCGGCGATGGCCTCCACCGAATCAAAGCGCCCATCCACGCGCAACTGCACGCGCTCGGCGGGTGTCTCGAAGAATCCGGCGGGAATCACGGCGTTCTGTTCGTCCAGGGCCTGCTGCACCGCCGCCAGCGGGATGCCGAGCGTGGCCAGCCGCGTGTTGGAAATCTCGACCCAGATTTTTTCATCCTGCAAGCCGACCAGTTCCACCTTGGCCACGTCCGGCACACGTTGCAGTTCGATTTCCAGCCTGTCCGCGTAATCCTTCAGCACGGCGTAATCGAAGCCATCGGCGGTCAGCGCGTAGATGTTGCCGAAGGTGTCGCCGAATTCATCGTTGAAGAACGGCCCGATGACCTCGGCAGGCAGGTTCGCGCGAATGTCGCCAAGCTTCTTGCGCACCTGATAGAACAGGTCGGGCAGGTCTTTGGAGGTGAGGTTGTCCTTTGCGACGAAGATCACCAGCGATTCGCCGGGGCGCGAATAGGCGCGCAGGTTTTCGTACTTGCCCGTTTCCAGCAGCTTGCGTTCGATCCTGTCCGTGACCTGACGCGCCACTTCCTCCGCGCTTGCACCCGGCCACAGCGTTCTCACCACCATTGCGCGGAAGGTGAAGGGCGGGTCTTCGCTCTGGCCGAGCTTGCCGTAGGACATGGCGCCGATCAGCGCGAGCAACGCCATCGCGTACAACACCAGCGTGCGATTTTTCAGCGCCCATGCGGAGAGGTTGAACGCGCCGGGCGTGAAGGAAGCAGGTGCATCGCTCACGGCGCGTTACCCGCAGCAAGATCGACCGGGCGGTTGTCGCGGTCGATCGGGCGCAGCATCTGGCCTTCGCGGATCAGATGCACGCCGCCAACCACGATCCAATCCGTGGCAGCCAGGCCGGATTCGAGGGTGGCGTCTCGCTCGCCCCAATGGCGCACCAGCACCGGCGTGCGCACGGCGCGAGCGTGTGCAGGTTCAACCACCCACACGAACGCTTCCCCGGCTTCACCGCCAATGGCCGACAATGGCACCGCCAGTTCGCCGTTCGCACCGCTGCCCATGAACACGCGCGCGGTCTGGCCCAGCTCCACCGGCACGTCACCTGCGGCAACGGTGATCTTCGCCGCGAAGGTGCGGGCTTGCGGATCGGCGGTGGCGGCCAGTTCCCGAATCGTGCCGGGCAGGCGTTCGCCCTGCCGCGACCACAGCTCCACCAGCACCGGCTGGCCTACGGAGAAACGTGCGATTTCCTGCTCCGGCAGACCGATGGCGACATCGCGTTCGCCATCCAGTGCCAGCACGAACACGGTTTGTCCGGCGGCGACCACTTGCCCGGCTTCGGCCAGACGTTGCGCGATCACGCCATCGCCGGGCGCGGTGAGTTGCGCATAGCCTTTCTGGTTGAGCGCCACCTCCAGCGCGGCTTGCGCGCGTTGCGCCTGCGCGTGGGCGGCGGCGAGCGCATTGGTACGGGCATCAAAGGCGGATTGGCTCACCAATCTGCGTTCCAGCATTTCCGCATAGCGGTCGCGTTCGGTTTGCGCCAGCGCCAGATCCGCCTTGGCTGCCGCATGCGCAGCGCGAGCGGATTCGGCCTGCAACATGAGATCGGCGGCATCCAGTTCGGCCAGCACTTCGCCCTTGGTCACGCGGTCGCCAGTGCTGACCAGACGCTTGCTGATCTTGCCGCCCACGCGGAAGGAGAGGGCCGGTTCGTAGCGTGCCCGCACATCGCCTGCGAACACGCGCAACGCCGGTTGTGCCAGTTCCGGGTGCGCCACCATCGCCGGACGGGGGCGTTCCTGTGTGGCCGACTCGCCGCCGCAACCTGCCAAGGCCACCGCCGCTGCCAGCGCCCACGCCACATTCCGAAGCCCGCGCCTTGCCATTGCGATTCGCCAATAAGTGAACTGAACGGTATAGTATAGAAATCCGGTTCGTCTCGTCCAGTCGCCCATGAAAAAAGTTCCCGTCGCCAAAGGCCGCCCAAAAAGCGCGCAGAAACGCGCCGACATTTTGAAAGCGGCGCAACGGCTGTTTCTGGAACTGGGCTTCGAGGGCACCAGCATGGATGCGATCGCCGCGCTGGCCGGTGTCTCCAAGCTCACCGTCTATAACCACTTCACCGACAAGGAACGCTTGTTTCAGGATGCGGTGGAGCAGCGCTGCCGCGAGCAGTTGCCGGACGATCTGTTCGCGCCATTGCAAGGCGGCGACATCGAACGCAACCTGCGCGAGATCGCCACCCGCTTTCAGGCCTTGATGGAAAGCGCGGATTCCATCGCCCTGCACCGCATGATGCTGGGCGATGCGCGCAATGCGCAACGGCTGGGCGAACTGTTCTGGAACGCCGGCCCTGCCCGCATCATCGCGAGCCTCGATGCCTTCCTGCGCGCCGCCGTGGCGCGCGGCGATCTTCAGATCGAGGATACGCACGAAGCGGCGATGCAGTTGCTG
>JAWLAV010000012.1:0-91748 GCA_041395225.1 Lysobacteraceae bacterium | reverse complement strand
GCCTTGGGCAGCACACCACGCAGGGCGTCGTAGTCGGCTTCGATGCCGTCCATCGCATTGATGATCGCGGCGGCGCGATCGGCCGAATCCGGCAGGCTCACCAGATGATCGAACTGGGCTTCCGGGCGCAGGAAGATGGCGCCTTGCTGGCCGAAATCTTCCTTGGCCAGGGCGCGGACCTTGCCGCCACGGCTGGGAAGGCCCGCCTCGATCACCGGCTTGACCGCCAGATAGCGGCTGTAGGCATGGCGCAGGAAGATCAGGCCCATGACTGGCATGAAATATTCATTGCTGGCCAGGCCGGAATTGGCGCGCAGCAGGTCGGCGGCGCCCCACAGGCGCTTTTCGATGGCTTCGATGGTCTGGAGTTGGCTCATGTGCCTATTGTGGTACTTGATTAGCCCAGACCCTCAGCGCCCCGCCTCAGGATATGAGACGGGAGGGGCGCAGGATGGATCCACCAAAACAAACAACCCACCAAGGCCGTTCACCTTATGGCGTGATGGCCCGGTCATTACGGACTTTATTGTTCTCGACAGACTTCATTTATCAGGATCACCGGTACATCGTCGGGAATGCGCACTATTCCACCGTGACGGATTTGGCCAGATTCCTCGGCTTGTCCACGTCGGTGCCGCGTGCCAGGGCGGTGTGGTAGGCGAGCAATTGCACGGGAATGGTGTGGATCACCGGGCTGAGTACACCGGCATGGCGTGGGGTGCGGATGACGTGGACGCCTGTGGATTCGCTGAAGTGGCTGTCCTGATCGGCGAAGACGAACAGTTCCCCACCGCGTGCGCGCACTTCCTGCATGTTGGATTTCACCTTTTCCAGCAGCGCATCGTTCGGCGCGATCACGACCACCGGCATCTGTGCATCCACCAGCGCCAGCGGGCCGTGTTTCAGTTCGCCAGCGGGATAGGCTTCGGCGTGGATGTAGGAGATTTCCTTGAGCTTCAAGGCACCTTCCAGCGCGATGGGATAGTGCAGGCCGCGCCCGAGGAACAAGGCATCCTTGCGGCCTGCGAAGCGTTCGGCCCAAAGCGCGATCTGCGGCTCCAGGTTCAGAGCGTGCTGCACGCTGCCGGGCAGCATCCGCAACTGATCCAGATAGCCGGATTCCATTGCCGCATCCACGCGGCCACGCAGTTTTCCAAGCACCACGGCCAACTGGAACAGCACGGCAAGCTGGGTGGTGAAGGCCTTGGTGGACGCCACGCCGATTTCCGCACCGGCGCGGGTGTAGCAGACCAGTTCGGAAGCGCGCGGGATGGCGCTTTCCGGCACGTTGCAGATGGAAAGCGTGTGCGCGTGGCCGAGTGCCTTGGCGTATTTCAGCGCTTCCATCGTGTCCAGCGTTTCGCCGGATTGCGAAATGGTCACAATCAGATGCCTGGGGTTCGCATATGCCGCGCGATAGCGATATTCGCTGGCGATTTCCACGCTGCACGGCAGGTTCGCGATGGCTTCGATCCAGTAACGCGCAGTGAGGCCTGCGTAGTGACTGGTGCCGCAGGCGAGGATCTTCACGCCTTCGATGTTTTCCAGCACGCGCGCCGCGTTCGCGCCGAACAATTCCGGCACGAAGCCTGAATCCATCGTCGCTTCGATGGTGTCGCCGATGGCGCGCGGTTGTTCGTGGATTTCCTTCTGCATGAAGTGGCGATACGGCCCCAGTTCCAGCGAAGCGAGGGACACATCGGAGACGTGAACCTCGCGTGCGACTTCCGCATTCCCTGCATCGAACACGCGCACGCCGCTTCGCATCACCTCGGCGGTATCGCCTTCTTCCAGAAAGATCACCCGGCGCGTGGCCTGCACGATGGCCGAAACATCGGACGCGACGAAGTTTTCCCCTTCACCCAGACCGATCAGCAAAGGACAACCCATGCGTGCGCAGACCAGGCGTTCGGGTTCGGCCAGGCTCACCACGGCCAGTGCGTAGGCGCCGGTCAATTCCTTCACCACGGCCTGCAAGGCGGTGAGCAGATCATTGGAATCGCGATCCAAGTGGTGATGGATCAGGTGTGCGATGACTTCGGTATCGGTCTGCGATTCGAACGTGTAGCCGAGCGCGGATAGTTTTTCGCGCTGCTCCTCGTGGTTCTCGATGATGCCGTTGTGCACCAGCGCAACACCCTGACTGATGTGCGGATGCGCGTTGGCTTCGGTGACGCCGCCATGCGTGGCCCAGCGCGTGTGGCCGATGCCCAGTTGCGCGTGGAAGCCTTCGGTTTGCGCGGCACCGGCCATTTCGGCAACGCGCCCGGTACGGCGCACGCGACGCACGCCCGCAGCATCGACAACGGCGATGCCCGCTGAATCGTAGCCACGGTATTCGAGCCGTTGCAGGCCTTCGATCAATACCGGTACTACATCGCGCGCGGCGATGGCTCCGACGATTCCGCACATGGGAAGGTTTCCTTGCTGAAAATCGAGATTATCGCATCGCCGCCATTGGCTCGTGACCCATGTGGAGCACAACGTGCTGCACTGCCTTGTCACACGCGCAGCGCAGCGAGCTGCGCTCTACGGAAAGGGTGTGTTTTGATGGGGGTGGAATCAGAACGCCTCGATCGGCACCCGCACGAAGCCTTCCATCAGGATGCGTGCCGAGCGGCTCATCACCGCGCGCGTCACCGTCCATTGCCCATCAACCAACGCCACCGCCGCGCCCACGCGCAAGGTTCCGGAGGGATGGCCGAAACGCACCGCCTCACGCGCACCACCGCCCGCCGCGATGTTCACCAGCGTACCCGGCACCGCAGCAGCCGTTGCGATGGCGACCGAAGCCGTGCCCATCATCGCGTGGTGCAGCTTGCCCATCGACAATGCGCGCACGTTGAGATCAATGTCCGTTGCCGCAATCGCCTTGCCGCTGCTGGAAACGTAATCCTTCGGCGGCGCGACGAAGGCGACCTTCGGCGTATGCTGGCGCTTCAACGCTTCTTCCGGCGTCTTGATCAGGCCCATGCGCATCGCACCGGCCACGCGGATGGCTTCGAGCTTCGCCAATGCCGCCTTGTCCTCGTTGATCGCCGGTTGCAGTTGCGTGCCGTCATAGCCCAGATCAGTGGCGTTGATGAACACGGTCGGGATGCCTGCGGTAATCATCGTGGCCTTGAGCGTGCCGATGCCCGGCACCTCCAGTTCATCCACGAGGTTGCCGGTGGGGAACATGGCCCCACCGCTTTCGCCCTCGCCTTCATCGGCGGGATCGAGAAACTCCAGCACGATTTCCGCGGCAGGAAAGGTCACGCCATCCAGCTCGAAATCCCCGGTTTCCTGCACTTGCCCGTTCGTCACCGGCACATGCGCCAGGATGGTCTTGCCGATGTTGGCCTGCCAGATGCGCACCGTGCAGATGCCGTTCTCAGGCACGTTGGCGACGTAACCTGCATGGATGGCGAACGCGCCCGCCGCAGTGGAAAGATTGCCGCAGTTGCCAGACCAATCCACGAAATCGGTGTCGATGCCGACTTGCCCATACAGGTAATCCACATCGTGATCGGGCTTCGCGGAAGGGGACACGATCACGCATTTGCTGGTGGAGGATGTGGCCCCGCCCATGCCATCGGTCTGCTTGCCGTAGGGATCGGGCGAACCGATCACGCGCTGGAACAGCTTGTCGCGCACCGTGCCGGGGGCTTGTGCGGCTATTGGCAAATCTTCGAGCCGGAAGAACACGCCTTTGGAGGTGCCACCGCGCAGGTAGGTGGCCGGGATACGTTGCTGGGGAGCATGGCGTTGGGGGAATTGGGTCATGGCCGAATGTTCCGTGTCGAGATCAACCCTGCGCCTGCCGCTGTGCCACTTCACCGCCGGCGGCCTTCCACGCATTGAAGCCGCCTTCCACATGGGCGATGTTTTCCATGCCCATGCCCTGCAAGGCAGCGGTGGCCAGCGCGGAACGCCATGCGGATTGGCAGTAGAGGATGAAGCGTTTGGGTTCACCGAATACGGGTTTGAAGTAGGGGCTTTCCGGATCGACCCAGAACTCCAGCATTCCGCGCGGGGCATGGAAGGCCCCGGGAATCGTGCCTTCGCGTTCCAGCTCGCGCACATCGCGGATGTCCACGAACTGCACATCCGGATCGTTCAGCAGTGCCTTGGCTTCCTCCACCGGAATGGTGGTGATGCGCGCGTTGGCGGCTTCGACCAGTTGTTTCACGCCTGTCTTGATGGTCATGGTTTCGTCCTCGTGTGTGTGGTTCACGCAGCGCGGTTGGCTTCGAGGAAATCCTGCGCGAAGCGTTGCAGTACGCCGCCGGCTTCGTAGATCGCCACTTCCTCGTCCGAATCCAGACGGCACGTCACCGGCACTTCGATGCGCTCGCCGTTCCTGCGGTGGATGATGAGGGTGAGCGTGGCGCGTGGGGTGCGTTCGCCGATCACATCGAAGGTTTCGGTGCCGTCGATGGCAAAGGTCTTGCGGTTCTGGCCGGGCTTGAACTCCAGCGGCAGCGTGCCCATGCCGATGAGGTTGGTGCGATGGATGCGCTCGAAGCCTTCGGCGACGATGGCTTCCACGCCCGCCAGCCGCACACCCTTGGCGGCCCAGTCGCGGCTGGAACCCTGGCCGTAATCGGCACCGGCGATGATGATCAGCGGCTGGCGACGCTCCATGTAGGTTTCGATCGCTTCCCACATCCGCATCACCTTGCCATCCGGCTCCAGCCGCGTGAGCGAACCCTTTTTCACCTCGCCATTCACCACCGCCATTTCGTTGACCAGTTGCGGGTTGGCGAAGGTGGCGCGCTGCGCGGTGAGGTGGTCGCCGCGATGGGTGGCGTAGGAATTGAAGTCTTCTTCCGGCAGACCCATTTTTGCGAGGTATTCACCGGCAGCACTCGAAGGCAGGATCGCGTTGCTTGGCGAGAGATGATCGGTGGTGATGTTGTCCGGCAACACGGCAAGCGGTCGCATCCCGCGCAGGGTTCGTTCCCCCGCCAGTGCACCTTCCCAGTACGGCGGGCGGCGGATGTAGGTGGACATGGGCCGCCAGTCGTACAGCGGGCTGACCTTCGTACCGTGCTCCACGCGCACGTCGAACATCGGGCCATAGACCTTGCGGAATTGTTCGGGCTTCACCGCCTTGGCGACGATGGCGTCGATTTCCTCATCGCTCGGCCAGATATCTTTCAGCGTGACCGGCTTGCCTTCGGGGTCGTGGCCGAGCACGTCCTTTTCGATGTCGAAACGGATGGTGCCCGCGATGGCGTAGGCCACCACCAGCGGCGGGGAGGCAAGGAAGGCCTGCTTGGCATAGGGATGGATGCGGCCATCGAAGTTGCGGTTGCCCGAAAGCACGGCGGTGGCGTACAGATCGCGTTCGATGATTTCCTGCTGGATCGCAGGATCGAGCGCGCCGCTCATGCCGTTGCAGGTGGTGCAGGCGAAGGCGACGATGCCGAAGCCGAGCTTTTCCAGATCCGGAAGCAGCCCGGATTCTTGCAGATACAACTGCACCGCCTTGGAGCCGGGTGCGAGCGAGGTTTTCACCCACGGCTTGCGTGCCAGACCTTTCTGCACGGCATTGCGTGCCAGCAACGCGGCGGCGATGACGTTGCGCGGATTGGAGGTGTTGGTGCAGGAGGTGATGGCCGCGATGATGACCGCGCCATCGGGCAAGAGGCCATCGGCTTCCTCGCGCAGCGCGGCATCCAGATTCACCGCGATGCCGCGTTCGGCCAATGCGGATGTCGGCAGGCGGCGGTGCGGGTTGCTTGGGCCGGCCATGTTGCGCACGACGGAGGACAGATCGAACGCAAGCTCCCGCTCGTACTGCGCGCCGGTCATTTCGCTCGACCAGAAGCCCGCGGCTTTGGCATAGGTTTCCACCAGCTTCACCTGCTCATCGCTGCGACCGGTGAGACGCAGATAGTCCGTGGTCTGCGAGTCGATGTAGAACAGTGCGGCGGTGGCGCCGTATTCCGGGCACATGTTGGAAATCGTCGCGCGGTCGCCGATGGTGAGGCTGTCCGCGCCTTCGCCGAAGAACTCCAGGTAGGCACCGACCACCTTTTCCTTGCGCAGGAACTCGGTGAGTGCCAACACGATATCGGTGGCGGTGATGCCCTCCTGCCGCTTTCCGGTGAGCTTCACGCCGATGATGTCCGGCAGGCGCATCCACGAGGCGCGGCCAAGCATCACGTTCTCCGCCTCCAGCCCGCCCACGCCCACCGCGATCACGCCGAGTGCATCGACGTGCGGCGTGTGCGAATCGGTGCCGACGCAAGTATCCGGGAATGCCACACCCCCCTGCACATAGACCACCGGCGACATTTTCTCCAGATTGATCTGGTGCATGATGCCGTTGCCCGGCGGGATCACGTCCACGTTCTGGAAGGCCTGTTTGGTCCAGTCAATGAAGTGGAAGCGATCCGCATTGCGGCGATCCTCGATGGCGCGGTTTTTCGCGAACGCATTCGGGTCGTAACCGCCACATTCCACTGCGAGCGAGTGATCCACGATCAGTTGCACCGGCACGACGGGATTCACCTGTGCCGGATCGCCGCCTTGATCGGCAATCGCATCACGCAGCCCTGCCAGATCGACCAGTGCGGTTTGCCCAAGAATGTCGTGGCAGACCACGCGCACCGGGAACCACGGAAAGTCCAGATCGCGGCGGCGTTCGATGAGCTGGGTGAGGTAATCCTTCAACTGTGCCGGATCGGCTTTTCGCACAAGGTTTTCGGCGTGTACGCGGGCGGTGTAGGGCAACGCTTCCCACGATCCGGGTTTGATCGCATCGACAGCTTCACGCGCATCGAAGTAATCGAGTGCGGTGCCGGGGAGGGGTTTGCGGTATTGGCTGTTCATGGCTGGCTCGATGAATCGGCGTGGCGGTGGGTTGTTGCCTTCCTCTCTCTCCAACCCTCAGGCGCTGGTCGCGCCTTCGATTCCTGCAAGGGGAGAAGGGCTTTCGGAGTGAATCAGGGCCGCTTGTCGATCGGCACGAAGGCTTGATCTTCCGGCCCCACATAGTTGGCCGAAGGACGAATGATCTTTCCATCGATGCGCTGCTCGATGATGTGCGCGCTCCATCCGGAAGTACGCGAAATCACGAACAGCGGCGTGAACATGTCGGTCGGAACGCCCATGACGTGGTAGCTGACGGCACTGAACCAATCCAGGTTCGGGAACATTTTCTTGATGTCCCACATCACGCTTTCCAGCCGCTCGGCGATGTCGTACATCTTCGTGCTACCGGCTTCTTCCGACAGATCTTTGGCAACCTGCTTGATGACCTTGTTGCGCGGATCGGAAACGGTATAGACCGGATGGCCGAAGCCGATGACGACTTCCTTGCGTTCCACGCGCGCACGGATGTCGGCTTCCGCTTCATCCGGCGTGTCGTAGCGCTTCTGGATCTCGAACGCGACTTCGTTCGCGCCGCCGTGCTTGGGGCCGCGCAATGCGCCGATGCCGCCGCAGATGGCGCTGTACATATCGCTGCCCGTGCCTGCGACCACGCGGCAGGTGAAGGTGCTGGCATTGAATTCGTGCTCGGCGTACAGGATCAAGGACGTGTGCATCGCACGCACCCAACTGTCCGACGGTTTCTTGCCGTGCAAGAGGTGCAGGAAGTGGCCGCCGATGGAATCGTCATCGGTTTCAACTTCAATGCGCTTGCCGTTGTAAGCGTAGTGGTACCAGTACAGCAGCATCGAGCCGAGGCTGGCCATCAGCTTGTCCGCGATGTCGCGCGCGCCGGGATGGTTGTGGTCGTCCTTCTCAGGCTTCACGCAGCCCAGCACCGAAACACCGGTGCGCATCACATCCATCGGGTGCGAGGACGGCGGCAACTGTTCCAGCGCCGTTTTCACCGCCGCAGGCAGGCCGCGCAGCGCCTTGAGCTTCGTCTTGTACGCGGCCAGCTCGGCACGGTTGGGCAGCTTGCCGTGTACCAGCAGGTGTGCGATTTCCTCGAACTCGCTCGCCGTTGCGAGATCGAGAATGTCATAGCCGCGATAAGCCAGATCGTTGCCGGTGCGGCCCACGGTACACAGCGCGGTGTTGCCTGCGGCGGTGCCGGAAAGGGCCACGGATTTCTTCGGCTTGAAGCCAACCGGCGATGCAGAAGTTTCGGTGCTCATGGTGTTCTCTCTGGTTTGGATTTCACAGGTTGGGGTGGCTTTGCGAACCCCAACATGGCTTGGATGTGAGGCAGCGCCGAGGTTTGCCTGAGGCTCACCCCAACCCATGTCATTTCTTTCTGGATGCGAACAAGGCATCGAGCTTCTGCTCGAAGGCGTGATAGCCAATGGCTTCGTACAGTTCGGCACGGGTCTGCATGGTGTCCAGGACAGCGCGCTGGTGACCGTCGCGGCGCACGGCTTCATAGACGTTCTGCGCGGCCTTGTTCATGGCGCGGAAGGCGGAGAGCGGGAACAACTGGATCGCCACGCCCGCCTGCGCCAGTTCTTCACGGCTGAACAAGGGCGTCGCGCCGAACTCGGTGATGTTGGCCAGCACCGGCACCTTCACCGCATCGACGAACTTGCGGTAGGTGGCAAGGTCGCAGGCGGCCTCGGCGAAGATGCCATCGGCCCCTGCCTCCACGCAGGCAATCGAACGCTCGATCGCTGCATCCACGCCTTCGGCCTGGATGGCATCGGTGCGGGCGATCAGGAAGAACTCCTTGTCTGTTTTCGCATCGGCGGCGGCCTTCACGCGATCCACCATTTCGCCTTGCGTGACGATTTCCTTGCCGGGGCGATGGCCGCAGCGCTTTGCGCCGACTTGATCCTCGATGTGGCACGCCGCCGCACCGGCCTTGATGAGGCCCTTGATGGTGCGCTCGATGTTGAACGCGGAGGGGCCAAAGCCCGTGTCGATGTCCACCAGCAACGGCAGATCGCAGACATCGGTGATGCGGCGCGTGTCGATCAGCACATCTTCCAGCGTGTTGATGCCCAAGTCCGGCAGGCCGAGCGAACCGGCAGCGACACCACCGCCGGAAAGGTAGATCGCGCGAAACCCTGCGCGCTGCGCCAGCAAGGCGTGGTTGGCGTTGATCGCGCCGATCACCTGCAAGGGCGATTCGGCGGCAAGCGCGGCGCGGAATCTTGCACCGGCGGAGGAAGATTGCGTCATGACGTTGTCCTCGTGGAACCGGGCAGTGTGCTCCGGCGGTTGGGAAATCGCATGCGGCTGTGCGCAAGCGGGAGGCAACTGTGGCACTCTACGTCCCATTGATCAATCTTGATTCAATGAATCAATCCATATGCCGGACATCTACCTTTCAGCCAGCGAAGCCACCCAGCGTTTGGGCATCAGCACCGCAACACTGTACGCCTACGTCAGTCGTGGCCTGATCGAATCCCGCCCCGGTGCGCAACCGCGCAGCCGTCTGTATCGCGTGCAGGACATCGAGCGCCTCATCGCCCGCAAGCGCGCCGGGCGCGGTGCAGCGCGAGGTGCCGCTCAAAGTCTGGATCGCGGTTTGCCGGTGATGGAAACCGCAATCTCCCAGATTCGCCCGGACGGCCCAAGCTATCGCGGCCACTCCGCCGTCGTGTTGGCGAACGATGGCGCGACGCTGGAGGACGCCGCGCGCATCCTGTGGAATTGCGGCGACGTTGATCCGTTCGTGCCTTTGCCACCCGCGTGGCCCGTCATCGCCGCCGCGTTGGCGAACGACACCGCACTGCCACCGCTGGAACGCGCATTGGCAACGATGCCGCTGCTGGCACTGGCCTCGCCGCATTCCTTCAGCGCCGCCCCGCAGGTGCGCCGCGAAACCGCCGCTTTGCTGCTGCGCCAGAACACCGCCCTGCTTGCCGGTGTGGCGGCGTCCAATGCGCCGGTGCACGAAGTGCTCGCGCGACGCTGGAAACCACGCCATCCCGCCTTCGCCGACCTGTTGCGCATGGCGCTGGTGTTGTGTGCCGAACACGAACTCAACGTCTCGGCCTTCGCCGCGCGCGTGGTTGCCTCCACCGGTGCGCATCTGCACGCGACCATCTGCGCAGGCCTTTCCGCCCTCACCGGCCCACGCCACGGCGGCGCCACGGCGCGTGCGTTCGCCTTCATCCAGCAGGCACGCGAAGCCACGGACATCGCGGCTTTCGTTTCCGAACGCTGGCGACGCGGCGACGAGTTTCCCGGCTTCGGCCACGCGCTCTACCCGCACGGTGATCCACGCGGCGCGGCCCTGCTGGCCCGCATCGAAGGCATGGGCAAACGCCCTGCCGCACTCGACACCGTGCTGGCCCTGGCCGAGCAGGTGGAACACCTCACCGGCCAGCACCCCAACATTGATCTCATGCTCGCCGCAATCATCGAAGGCCACGGTCTTGATGTCGGCAATGCACTCGCCCTGTTCGCCGCCGGTCGCGTCGCCGGCTGGCTTGCGCACGCACTGGAACAGCAAAGCCAAAGCGGCCTGATCCGGCCACGGGCGCGGTATGTGGGGGCTGAGGCAGTGCAGACAACCGCCCCGTGAAGCTCGGCTTGTTGCGCAGCATGACAATGCGAATGTCACCCTGCGCAGCAGGCGCATTCATCGTGCATCCGAACGGCGATTCATCGCGCGCGGCTACAGCGTGAATTTCCGGGCCCGGGAACCTGCGCGGCAGAAGCGTTCGAGGCGAAAAGCGTCCTGCGCCAGGACAATCTTCTGCCGCGCAGGCTCCTAGGCCGCATCCGCTGCCCCGTCACCCCGCCAACGCTTCAAATGCACCAGCAACAATGAAATCGCCGCAGGCGTGATGCCGGAAATCCGCGTCGCCTGGCCGATGGTTTCAGGCCGGATCTTTTCAAGTTTGGCGCGCACTTCGCTGGATAGGCCGGACACGAATTCATAGCGGAAGCCGGGCGGAATGATGGTGGTTTCGTTGCGGCGCTGGCGTTGGATGTCTTCGATCTGGCGGTCGAGATAGCCCGCGTACTTGGCCTGCACTTCCACCTGTTCGGCCACGCGCGCGTCAACCGTGGCTGGGCCGAACTCTGGAAGCCGGGCGAGTTTTTCGTAGGAGAGTTCCGGACGACGCAAGAGATCGTGCGCGCTGGCTTCCTTGCTCAACACGATGCCGCAGGTGCGTTCCAGTGCGGCGGCCAGTGCGTTGCCGGGTGCAGCCCACAGGGCGCGCAGGCGGGATTGTTCGGCGGTGATGGCTTCGCGCATGGTGTTGAAGCGTTGCCAACGAGCGTCATCGACAAGGCCCAGTGCGTGGCCACGTTCGGTGAGGCGCAGATCCGCATTGTCTTCGCGCAGGTGCAGCCGGTATTCGGCGCGCGAGGTGAACATGCGGTACGGCTCCAGCGTGCCGTTGGTGATGAGGTCATCGATCAGCACGCCGATGTAGGCCTCGTCGCGGCGCGGCGTCCACGGTTCCAGCCCAAGCGCTGCGCGTGCGGCGTTGAGGCCGGCGATCAGGCCTTGCGCGGCAGCTTCCTCGTAACCGGTGGTGCCGTTGATCTGGCCGGCGAAGTACAAACCTTCGATGGCGTGGGTTTCCAGCGAAGATTTCAGGCCGCGCGGATCGAAGTAGTCGTATTCGATGGCGTAGCCGGGACGGGTGATGACGGCGTGCTCGAAGCCCTTGATGCTGCGCACGAGGTTCAGTTGCACATCGAACGGCAAGGAGGTGGAAATGCCGTTCGGGTAGATCTCGTGCGTATCCAGGCCTTCGGGTTCGATGAAGATCTGGTGCGAAGGCTTGTCGGCGAAACGCACCACCTTGTCTTCAATGGAAGGGCAGTAGCGCGGGCCGGTGCCTTCGATCACGCCAGTGAACAGCGGGGAGCGATCCAGGCCATTCCGGATGATGTCGTGGGTGTGTTCGGAGGTGTGCGTGATCCAGCAATCCACCTGGCGCGGGTGGTCGGCGCGCGAACCTGTGTAGGAGAACACCGGGCGCGGTTCGTCGCCGGGCTGCCGTTCCAGTTCCGAATAGTCGATGCTGCGGCCATCGATGCGCGGCGGTGTGCCGGTCTTGAGCCGATCCGCGCCGAGCGGCAGTTCACGCAGACGATGCGCCAGCGCCGAGGCGGGCGCTTCACCGGCGCGGCCTCCGGCATAGTTGGCGAGGCCGATGTGGATTTTTCCGGCGAGGAAGGTGCCTGCGGTAAGCACGACGGTTTTCGCGGAGAAGCGCAAACCCATTGCGGTGACGACGCCGGTGACGTGGTTGTGTTCCAGTTCGAGGTCTTCCACCGCCTGCTGGAACAGCGTGAGGTTGGGCTGATTTTCCACCGCGTGGCGGATTGCGGCCTTGTAGAGCGAGCGATCCGCTTGGCAGCGCGTGGCGCGCACGGCCGGGCCTTTGGAGGCGTTCAAGATGCGCCATTGGATGCCCGCGCGATCTGCCGCCTTGGCCATGATGCCGCCGAGCGCATCGATCTCCTTCACCAGGTGACCCTTGCCGATGCCACCGATGGCCGGGTTGCAACTCATCTGGCCGATGGTTTCGATGCTGTGCGAAAGCAGCAAAGTCTTGGCCCCGGCGCGCGCAGCGGCAAGCGCAGCCTCGGTGCCCGCATGGCCGCCGCCGACGACGATGACTTCGAAATGTTCGGGATGGCGCATGGGGCGTTCAATCCTGACGATGAAGGTGGAATTGTGCCGCAAATGGTTGATTTTCAGGGTTGGAACGGTTTGTGCAAGTAATGCACCGCACCCACGTCGGCCAGTCCGGCGCAATGCACGATCCTGGCAGGCGCTGCACAGCGCTGCTTGGATCACCGCCCGGGCTCTGGCCGGTTATTGGAACAGGGAACGGTCGGCACGGCGTGGGGATGCCGCCGCGTGGAGCGCGAGCTTCACCGGCACCTGCATCGGCAGTGTCCGGATCGGATGCCGCCAAACGACAACGGGCCGCAGTGCGGCCCGTTGTCGTTTCTGAAAAAAGTCGGCACCCGACGGTCTTTAGTGGAACAGGGGGAATCCAGGGAGGACCTATGCCGGGTGCCGAACAGCTTGTCTGGCGGTGCTTCGGGAGGCTGTTTGCGTCGCAAACAGACCTTCCGCGTCACACAGCTACGAATCATCCCCCTGCCTCGTCGGCATTGCAAGTCCTGAGGAAAGTAAACATTTGATACCGTGATTTTCCTCACACTTCAAATCTGGTCGGAATCCAGGTTCGATCAGCGGCCTCGATCCGACCCCACGCGGCGCACGTTGCCGGACGAAGACGAACGGCCGGAACTGCTGCGCGAGGAGCCGGAATCGCTGCTGTGCGACGAAGACGAGGAAGGTTCCGGGGTGCTGTAACTCTGCGGGCGGCTGGGTGCCTGATAGCTATGTGACGGTGCGGATTGGCGCGGCGGCGCGGAATAGCTCTGCGCCGGTGCCGAATAACTGGGTGCTGGTGCAGACGGTGTGCGATAGACCGGCTGCGCGCGGCTGCGTTCGGGCGCGGAGGTGTACACCGGGCGCGTGACTGGTGCGGCCTGACGCGACTGCGGATAGCTGCGCTCCACCGGCTGCGATTCCATGGGCCGCGTGGTCGAGCGCACGGCGGCAGGCACTGTCGAACGCATGGGCACATTGCGGTTGACGCTCTGGCTCGGCATGCGAACGGTGCGATCCGGATTTGCCGACACCGAAGGCACAGGCGAGATGCGCTCGACGTTGCGCGGCGGCACCGAGGAACCGGCACTGCTGCGCAGCGGCAACTCGCGGGCCTGGTAGCCGGACTGCGGCATCGGGCGCATGGTTTCGGCACGGGAACGGGTGGGCTGCATCTGGCGATCGGTCGTTGTCATGCGGCCGACTTCGCGCGATGCGGTGCCATTGGGCTGGCGTGGCATCGGGTTGGAAGCATTCGGACGAATGTTGCCGCGGGGATTCATCGCGTTGCCGCGAACATCGGTGCGGGGATTGTCGTTGGACGTGCGTGCGCCCTGGCTCTGACGCCGCACATCGTTGCGTGCATCCGTGCTGCGCACATCGGTGCCACGGATGCCGCTGGCGGTCGGCGTGCGATTGGCAACGCGAGGCGTTTGGCCGGCATTGGCGCGCGAAGCCGCGCCCGGACGCGGCGCACTGACGCCCATGCCCGCGACGGGCCGCTGCACGCGGCGCACTGCAGCCAACCGTTCGGCCTCGTTGTGCGCGCTGCCGTAGCGCGGCAGCGGGTAGTAGCGGTTGTAGTCGTAGCGTGGGCGGCTGCGACCGTACCAGGGGCGGTTGTCGTAGTAGTTGTCCACCCAGGAATAGCGGTACGGCGAATAGGCCAGATAGTTGTAGTGGTGATGCGGCCAGTAATGGCTGTAGCTCACGCTGAAGCTGTAGTAGCTGCTGTAGTAGCTGCGCGGGAACCAGGTCACGCCGTAGTGGTAGCCCGGATACCAGTAGGGATCGCGGTACCAATGGTTGATCGGCCAGAACAACGAGTAGTAGAACGGGTAATCCACCACCCATGAGGACGACGCGCCATAGCCGCTGTCGTAGCCGTAGTAGTAATCACCGCCGCTGTCGTAGCTGTTCTGAGAGGAATAGCTGTTCTGGTAAGAATAGCTGTCGCCGCTGTAGCCCTCGCTTTCGTAATAGCCCTCGCCAGGTGCGCTGGTGTAGCCGCCACTGTTGCCACCGGCGTAGTACGGCTCGCGGTAGGTTTCGTGGATGACGCAGCCGCTCAGCATCACGATGGCGGCAAGCAGCACGATCAAACGTTTCATGGTGGCGATCCCCCGAAAAAGCCTTGCGGCGTTGACAAAGCCGAGTGTTGGGAACACGGCGTAAATCGGTGCTGAATCCAGGCATCTTCGCCCCACGCCCCATACCGGCGGTTCAGGCAACGTGTCGCCGGAAGCAACGGTGTATTCTGCCCTTCCGTCCCACGATCCGGCAGATGGTCGCGTGAATCCGCACGCACCACTGTTGTTTCCGATCAAGGAGCTCGCGCCATGACCTTGCTCTACCTGCTGCGCCACGCACACGCCGAAACCGCTGCCTCCGGACAATCCGATGCGGAGCGATCGCTTTCCGAACATGGCCAGGCCGAGGCGGATGCTGCGGGCCAGCACTTCATTGCACTGCCGCGCCCGGAGCGCGTGCTGTGTTCCCCGGCGCGGCGCGCGCGCGAAACCGCCGAGCGCGTGCTGGCGGTACTGGGCTACATCGACACCCGCCACGAGCCACGTATCTACGAGGCCACGCCCGGCGATCTGATCGACGTACTGGACGAAAACGCGGAAGCCGGAAGCGTGCTGCTGGTCGGCCACAACCCCGGCCTGGAACGACTGGTGGCGCTGCTTTCCACCGGCCAATCCGGCCTCAACCGGGGCATGTCGCCGGCCAGCCTGGCGACGCTGGAGCTTCCCGATGGAGTCAGCATCGAACCGGGCTGCGCGCGGCTCACCGCATTCTGGTCGCCATAAGCGTTCGAGATGTTCTGCGCGATGCGGTTCCGCCACGGCCTGCTGCTGTTCGCGCTCGCCGCCCCTGTCGTTGCGCAGACCGCATCGGATGAAGGCTGGCAGATCGACAGCAGCCGCAGCCGCGCCGAGTTCTGGATTCGCCCGCTTTGGGTGAAGCGCATCGAAGGCGTGTTCCCGTTGCTCGAAGGCCAGGTGACTCGCGATGTGCAAACCGGCCTGTACCGCGTGGAAATCGACATCGACGCCCGTGCGGTGCAGATGGGCAGCCGCAGCCAGGTGACCTGGGCGCAATCGGAACAATTCTTCGACGTGCAACGCCATCCACTCATCCATTTTCGAGGTGAACCGGTGCCTGCCGAACGCTTGTTCGCGCCGGGGCCGGCGATGGGCGAGGTCACGCTGCGCGGCATCACCCAGCCGCTCCGCTTCGAGGTACAGCCACCCGAATGCACGCGCCCCGGTCTGGATTGCCCGATGCGCGCCAGCGGGGAAATCTCGCGCAGCGCCTTCGGCATGGATTCGCATCGTCTGGCGATGGGCGACACGGTGCATCTGGATTTCCAGTTGTGGCTGCCGCCATCGGATGCGCCTGCGGAATCCGCGCCATGAATGGCCAACCGCTGCGCCTTGCGTTCCTGCTGGTGTTGCTGGCGCTCACCGCCTGCATGCCGAGTCGGCGCGAGATCCGGCAGGCACAGGAAGCCGTGCGCGCCGAACAGGACACGCGGCTTACCTGCGATCTCCCCGATCACTGTGCGCTTTCCTCGCCGCTGTACGACCTCGCAGCGCAGGCACTTTCCGAATCCACAGCGGAAGCCCAGCGCCATCGCCTGGTGTTGCTGGAAAACGGACAGGATGCACTGCTGGCGCGCATCAACCTGATCCGCGCCGCACGCGAAAGCATCGAGGTGCAGAGCTTCATCTACAGCGGGGACGACGCAGGCTTCCTGGTGCTGGAAGAACTCATCGCCGCCGCCCGGCGCGGGGTGAAGGTGCGGTTGCTGCTCGACCAGCTCTACAGCCCCGAAGACCTGCACCTGCTGGCGTGGCTGGCGCGCTTCCACGTCAATTTCGAGCTGCGCCTGTTCAACCCGACCTTCGGCAAGGCCAACACCGGCCCGCTGGAATGGGTGGCGGGCATCGTCTGCTGCTTCACGCGCTTCAACCAGCGGATGCACAACAAGCTGCTGCTGGCCGATGGCGTCATCGGCATCAGCGGCGGGCGCAACTACCAGAACCGCTATTTCGATTGGGACCCGGAATTCAATTACCGCGACCGTGATCTGATCGTCGCCGGGCCAGCGGTCGCGCGAATGCAACGCGCCTTCGAACGCTTCTGGCGACACCGCAGGGCCGTGCCGGTGGCTGCGCTTTCCGACGTGCGACGGCAGTTGCGCGTGCAGGAAACCTTCGAACAACCGGAGTTTCCGAAGCGCTGGCCTGCGCGCAGTGCCGAGCTATCTCGCCGTGCCAATGACGTGTCGGAAATCTCCACACGCTTCGCCAGTGCTGCCTTCGACGTGGGCCGGGTGGATTACCTTTCCGATTGGCCGAACAAGACCTTCGAGCGCAACGCACCGGACGAACGCGATCTTTCCACGCAGTTGCAGCGCATGTTCATGCAGGCCGATGAAAGCATCCTGCTGCAAACGCCTTACCTGGTGTTCTCCGGCACCGCGCAGCAGCGTTTCCGCGAACTGCACGCACGTCAAACACCGCCGCGCATCGTGGTGTCCACGAACTCGCTGGCTTCCACGGATGCCTTTCCGGTGTACGCGCTTTCGCACAAGTACAAGCGCCGCTACCTGCGCGAATTCGGCATGACGATCTACGAATACAAACCCTTTCCCGGCAATGCTCCGGTGGCACCCACGGATGCCGCGGAACCCGTCGATTCACGCATTGCCTCGCCCGGCGAAGGCGCCAGCGAAAGCCGCCGCGCCTTTGGTTCGGCATCCGGCTCTGGTGGCGGCAACGGCCCCGGCAAGGGCCGCGTGAAGCTCGCCCGCGCCGGTGTGCGCATGGGGATGCACGCCAAATCCATGGTGATCGACGAGGACATCGCGCTGGTCGGCACGCACAACTTCGATCCGCGCTCTGATCGGCTCAATACCGAGGCGATGGTGGTGGTGCACGATGCCGCCTTCGCTGCTGCGCTGGCGGACAACATCCTCATCGACACGCGTCCGGAAAACGCCTGGGTGATCGCGCCGCGCCCCAAACCAGTGGTGCTTTCCGGCCTCAACTACAGCCTGGGCAAGCTGTTCGAGGCGTTGCCGCTGTTCGACATCTGGCCGTTCCGCTATGCCACGAGCTGGGAAATGGTGGACGGCTGCGCGCCGCTGCGCCCGGACGAACCCGGCTTTGCCGACTGCTACCGGCCCGTGGGCGATTTCCCGGAAGTGGATGTGCCGGGCAAATCCATCTACACCCGCGTGCTGACGGCCTTTGGTGCAGGGCTGGCGCCGATCCTGTGAACTTCCGGTACATTGACGCTTTCGCGCCCGCTTCGTTAGGCTGGCAGCCTTTCTCCCCGTCACATCCCTCCCAACATCAGGATTTGCCGCCATGCCGTTGAGCATTTCGTTCGAACTTTCCGATCAGGACATCGAACATTTCGTCGCGGCCCAGCGCGCCGCCACGCAGAAGGCGGGGCAGAAAAGCTCCGAAGAAGTGATCGCCGCCGGCATCAACCTGCTGGAAGATGCGCGCAAGACCCGCGTGCCGGATTTCATCAGCCAGCGCCTGGAGAAGCTCGACGATCTGATCGCGATGCTGCGCGACGAAGGTTGGCACCTGCCGGAAGAAGACCGCAACCGCGTACTCGCGGCGCTGGTGTATTTCGCCGATCCGGCAGACGTGATCCCCGACTCGGTACCGGTGCTGGGCTATTTCGACGACGCCATCATGATCGAGCTGTGCGTGCGCGATCTGAAGCACGAGATCGATGCTTACGACGATTTCTGCGATTACCGCGAAGCCGAAGCACGCCGCCGCGGCATGAACCCTTCCGCCGTGGGCCGTGCCGATTGGCTGGACAGTCGCCGCGAAGAACTGCTGAACCGGATGCACAGCCGCCGCGAGCGCGATTTCGGCACCGGCTACGGCGCTTCCAGCGGCTATGCCAGCAAGCGCAACTATGCGAGCGACAGCTGGCGTCCGAGCTGCTTCCGCACGCGCTGATCGCCGCATGGCGGGCATCTTCAAGTCGGTACCTCCGCTCGCGGAAATCAACGGGCACAGCGCGGATTGCCTGCTCGGCCATCTGGGCATCGAAATCCTGGAAATCGGTGAGGATTTCCTGCGCGGCCGGATGCCGGTGGATGCGCGCACGCGCCAGCCTTTCGGCCTGTTGCACGGCGGGGCCTCCGTCGCGCTGGCCGAAACCCTCGGCAGCCTCGGGGGCATGTACAGCGTGGATCACGCCACCGCGATGGTGGTGGGGCTCGAGGTCAACGCCAATCATCTTCGTGCCGTTACCGAAGGCCACGTCACCGGCATTGCGCGGCCTTTGCACCTGGGCCGCAGCACGCAGTTATGGGATATCCGCATTGAAGACGATGCCGGAAGGCTGGTCTGCGTTTCGCGCCTGACCTTGGCGGTGGTGCCTCGGCGCTGATGCTCAATCGCGCCGCTGCCATGCGGGCGGTGAGGGCCAGTTTCCTTCGAAGGTGCCTTCCAGTGCGCGGCGCAAATCGCGCGCATCCAGTTGCGGGGCCAACAGCGTGAGCAGCGCCAGCGTGTAATCGCGCGGCACCCGCTCGCGCGGCAACACGGCCCAGGCAATGCAGCCGGCGAAGTGCTCATCAGCAGGCAATTGCACCAGATCGGTTTCGTCGCTGGCCTGTACCGCCATTTCCGCCAGGATGCCGATGCCAAGGCCGGTGCGGACATAGGTTTTGATGAGGTCGGCATCGCCGGCGGTGAGCGCGATGCGCGGCGTCAGGCCGGCGTCGGAAAACGCCTGCCGCAGCGAGGAATCGGATTTCAGCGAGGAGTCGTAGCTCACCAGCGGCTCGCGCGCCAGTTCCGCCAGCGTTGGCGCGCGCCGCAGCTTCGCGAGCGCATGGCCGCGCGGGGCCAGTGCCACGCGCTGCCAGGTGTACAGCGGCACAGCGATGCCGCCGGTCGGCGGTGAGCCGGAGGTGCTGACGATGGCCACGTCCGCACCGCGCCCGAGTTCGGCCAGTGCGTCGCCTTCGCCACCGGGCACGATGTGCACTCCCACGTCGGGAAAGCGCCGCTTCAACCCGCCGATGGCTTTCGGCAGTACGTAGCGGGCCTGCGTGTGCGTGGTGGCAACCGCAAGTTCCCCCTGTTTCTCTCCGCGCAGGTTCGCGGCCAGGGCGCGGATGTTGCCCGATTCCAGCAGCACCTTGCGGGCGCGGGCGATCACTTCCGCGCCGGAAGGCGTCACTGATTCCAGGCTGCGGCCTTTTCGCAGGAACAATTGGAAGCCCAGTTCGTCCTCGAGCTGCTTGAGCTGTTTGGACAAGCCCGGCTGGGTGGCGTGCACGCGCTGCGCGGCCAAGGTGATGTTCAGGCCCGAATCGGCGATGGCGACGAGGTAGCGAAGCTGGGTGAGGGTCATGGCGGCGCAGGCGGGAAACGATCGCCAGTCTAGGGATGAGCAGACGCGATCTTATGTCGAAAAGGCATAAGAACCTGCGGCGCAGTCATTTTTCCGGATGCGCGCTGGCGCATAGCGTGAGATGCCTTCCATCCCGCATTCCAAGGAACACCCGTGGCCATCTTCGACAGCATCCTGGACACCATCGGCAACACGCCGGTGGTGCGCCTTTCCCGCATCGCACCGCCGCACGTCACGCTCTACGGCAAGGTGGAAGCTTTCAATCCCGCAGGCTCGGTCAAGGATCGCCTGGCCCATGCCATCGTGCTGGATGCCGAACAACGTGGCTTGCTGAAACCCGGCGACACCATTGTGGAAGCCACCTCCGGCAATACCGGCGTGGCGCTGGCGGCAGTGGCGGCGGCACGCGGCTACGGCTTCGTGGCGGTGATGACGGAAACCTTCTCGATCGAGCGTCGCAAGCTGATCCGCGCCTACGGCGGCAAGGTGATTCTCACGCCTGCCGCCGAACGCGGCACCGGCATGGTGAGAAAGGCCGAAGAACTGGCGAAGAAGCACGGCTGGTTCCTGGCGCGACAATTCCAGAACCCGGCGAATCCGGCCTATCACCGCAACACCACGGCCGCGGAAATCCTGCGCGATTTCGCAGGCCGCAGGCTGGATCATTTCGTCAGCGGCTGGGGCACCGGCGGCACGCTTACCGGCGTGGGTGAAGTGCTGCGATTGGCACGTCCGGATGTGACGATCACCGCCGCCGAACCCGCCGCCGCCCCGCTGCTCTCCGGGCAGCCGTGGACGCCGCACAAGATTCAGGGCTGGGCACCGGATTTCGTGCCGGACGTGCTCAACCGCGAGGTGGTGGATCAGGTGTTGCACATCCACGATGCGGACGCCATCACCACGGCGCGCAGGTTGGCCATGGAGGAAGGCATCTTCACCGGCATTTCCGCCGGTGCCACCGTGGCCGCGGCGCTGCGCGTGGCACAAACCGCTGCGGCAGGTTCGGTGTTGCTGGCGATCCTGCCGGATACCGGCGAACGCTATTTCTCCACCGCGCTGTTCGAAGGCGTGGAGGAAGGCTCGGATGATGCCTGGCTGGCGTCTGCGGGCTAGCCGTTGGCGTCTTCGCCTGGCCCGGCCAACCGCCTGGGCTCGGCTTCGGCATGGATCAGCCTGCCGGTCAGCATCGCACCGGCGGCCATTTCCACCACCTTGTAGTTGATGTTGCCCTGCACCTTGGCTTGCGGGCCCAGTTCCACCCGTTCGGAGGCGAACACATCGCCCGCGAGCTGGCCGTTGATGACCAGATGCGGCGCACGAACCTCGCCTTCGATGCGGCCTTCCTCGGCGATGGTCAGCACCGCATCGGCCGCATCGCTCTGTGCCACCACCGAGCCCTTGATTTCGCCTTCCACGTACAAGCCGCCGGAAAAATTCACGTCGCCGACGATCTTCACGCGCCGCCCGATCAAGGTATCCACCGATGCGGCACGCTGCCCGCCGCTTTTCTTGCTGTCGCCCCAGGCCATCTCATCCCACTCCCTGTGATTGGCTTTCCTCCCACGGAAAGACCTTTTCGACCTTGCCCGCATCTGAATCCAGGTTGACCTTCAACCGGTGCGGCACGAACCCGTCCGGCAGCATCAGGCTGCCTTCGATCTGCTGGAAATACTTGAACGAAAACGGCACCGGCGCGCCGTTCTCCTGCCCCAGTTCGGCCCAGCCCAGCGTATCGGGCCTGCCATCGCGCACACCTTCGATCTGCATCGCCAGCGTGCCGCGCGTGAGCGTGGCCTTCTTCAAGGTCTGGGTCAGCGTGACGGCATATTGCCAGCCGTGTTCGCCACTTTGTTCCAGTTTCACGCTGTGCACGGTGAGGCTCTGGCGCTGCGCGCTGGAACCGACCAGACGTTCGTAGAAGGCCACGTCGTTGCGCAGCGAGGCGATTTCCCGGTCGCGCTCGGCCAGCGTGGTTTGCACTTCCTGCGCAGCGGTGCGTTCGACCTGGCGGGAGCGGTTCAAGGTGGCCACTTCCTGCGTCAGTTTCTCGTTTTTGTCACGCAGACGCACCACCTCGGTCGCTGCCGCTGTTGCGGTCGGATCGACGTGCGTTTCCTGTTGCGATGTGCGTGCGGCCAGCAGCCATGTTGCCGCCAGCGAAAGCGCCCACGCCAACGCCAGCAGCACCGCACGCCGGAAGCGCGTGGGCCGTTGCGAGATGATGATCGGTCGCGGATGCGGTGTGGACATGGGCGAAAGGTGCGCACGCGCCACGGCAACGTGGCGCAGGGACAAAGAGGCGGGAGTTAGCCACCGCAGCCTGAACCCGTCAAGCCGCGCCGAACCGTTGCGCGGGTTCGTGTCACATAATCGGCGCACGCGCTGTCTTTAGCGCCGTTGCCGCTGGAGAGTTGGAATGAACGAAGCACAGGTGTTCGCCCTTGGCATCGTGCTGGCCTGGTTGGCCGGCGTGCGGGCCTATCTGACGGTGTTCGGCCTGGGTGTGGCCGGGTATTTCGGCTGGGTGGATCTGCCCGGCGCGCTGGGTGCCTGCACCTCGCCGTGGGTGATCGGCGTTTCCGCCGTGCTCACGGTCATCGAATTCACTGCCGACAAGATTCCCGGCGTGGATTCGGGCTGGGATCTGGCCCAGACCCTGCTGCGCGTGCCTGCCGGCGCGTTCCTCGCCAGCGCCGCATTGGCCGGGCCGGACGGTGAGCTTTCCGCCGGTTGGGCCGTGGCGGGCGGGGCAGCGGCGCTGTTGAGCCACACGCTCAAATCCGGTGCGCGCGCCGTGGTGAACACCTCGCCCGAACCGGTGAGCAACCTCGCCGTTTCCACCACCGAGGATGCCTTCGCGCTCGGTGCGCTGGGGCTGGTATTCGCCTATCCGTGGCTCACTTTCGGCGTGATCGCCGTCGGCGCGCTGGTGATCGGCGGGCTGATGTTCTGGCTCGGTCGCAAGCTGTTCTTCCGCAGGAAACCGGTCGCAGCGCGGAATATGGCCTGACAGGTTTCTCCGCGTTGGTTATATTCGGCAGATTCCTGAACGGGCCCGCTCCAGAACCCATGCAACCGCTGGCCGAATCCCCATCGCTTGCGCCTGCCTCCTCACAGGCGTTTTCGCGCTTTCTGGCGCGCCGCGCCGAATCCATCCGCCGGCGCATCGGGTATCTGGAATCGCACGGCTGGGACATCCATGCCGTCTGGCTGCTGCGCGACGATCTGCGTCGCCTGCGCGATGCCGGCGCAAGGCTCAGTCCGCCGGAGGACACCGCCACCATCGACGCGCTGGAAGCGCAATTCGATGCCGCGCTGTCGCAGGGCATCGTGCCCGATGCGCAAAGCACGGCGCGGATCATGCAACTGGCGGCGGGCCTCACCTCGAACAGCACCGGGTTGGCACTGGCGGAAGCCTCGGTTAGCGGTGAAGTGGCCTACCGGGAATGTGGCCGGATCGAAGCGCCGCCTGCGGCTTACTGGCGGCGCTGGACCGCCGACGCAGCACCCGCGCTGCCGCCGGAACCGGGCGCGGTGGCCGTGGTGGAATCCGAGGTGGATGCGGATCAAGAGCTGCACGCAGACATCGACGCACTGATCCAGCGGGCATCGCTCGCCCAACCCATGTTCGATGCACCTTCGGAAACGAAAGCCGTCGAAGACGCCGACATGGAAAGGCCCGCATCGCCTGAAGCTGCATCCGGGATCGTCCAGCTTCCCGTCCCTGCGGAGCGCTTTTCGCCGCCCGCCGATTCGCTCGACGATTTCTTCTCCGCCGCCGATGCCCCGCCGAAGCCGGACAATTTCGATTGGGCCGCGACGCCCATCCCGCCCCGCACCGGAACCCCTGCGCCTGCGTCAGTGTTCGCCCCCGCACCCGAAGCGCCCGCAGAACCCGTGGCTGCTGCCGCACCGCCGGTACTTGCGCCGAAAGCTCCCGCACGGCCGCTCGAAACGCTTGCTTCCGCGCGCAACGATGCGGCCTTGCCCGATGTGCCGGCGCAATCGCTGCGCCTGTTCCATCTTTCCGCCAGCGATGAACTGGCGATCGAGCTGGATCAGCGTCTTGAACAGCGCGGCCACGAGATCGAACTGCTGTTCAGCCCGGAAGAACTGACCGAAGTACTTTCCGCATTGCTGCCGGACGTGGTGCTGGTGGATGCCGCCTTCGTCGGCGACATGGAAACCGTGGGCGAGGCGGTGCGCGAAGCGCGCCAGCGTGCCAAGGCACCGCTGCGGTTGATCGCGCTGGCCCCGGCGGACGATGCGCAACTGCGTGGTCTGGCGCGCCGTGCCAGTGTGGATACGCTGCTGCTCCTGCCGCAGACCGCGCTGGAAGTCATCCGTCAGATCGAGAACCCGAAAGGCGCAAACGAGGGCGAGGAAAAAGTGCGCGTGCTGGTGGTCGAGGACGACCGCGCGCAGGCGCTGTTCGCCGAATCCATCCTGCGCAACGCGGGCATGGACGTGAACGTGGTGCTCGAAAGCCTCCAGGTCATCGGCGAGATGCAGCGCTTCCAGCCCGAACTGGTGCTGATGGATTTGCACATGCCGCAGTGCGACGGTGCCGAGCTCACCGCGATGATCCGCGAGCGCGAGGAATTCGCCGGTACGCCGATCGTGTTCCTGTCCGGCGAATCGGACGAGGACAAGCATTTCGAAGCGCTTTCCGCCGGTGGCGACGATTTCCTCACCAAACCCATCCGCCCGCGCTTTTTGATCGCCTCGGTCACCAATCGCGTGCGGCGCTGGCGTGCGCTGCGGGAACGCCAGCGCCAATCCACTGCGCACGCGCGCATCGATCCCTCCACCGGGCTGGGCGCGCAATCGCTGCTGCTGGAACGCATCGCGCAGGCGCTGGCCGCCGCACCCGATGCGCGACGCGGCGGCATCGTGCATCTGCAAGCCGATGCCGAAGCGCTGCGCCGCGAGCAAGGCCTCACCGGCACGGAGCGCGTGTTCGAGGAACTGGCGCGCTTCGTCGTGGCCAACCTGCGGCCCGGCATGTTGGCCTGTCGCTGGGGCGACGGCAGCCTGGTGATCTTCGATCCGGATGCCGATGCCGACGAACTGCGCGTGGACGCCCGCCGCCTCAGCCGCAAAATCAACGAAACCCCGTTCGACGCGGGTGAACGCGCCGTTCCGCTGTACGTCGTCGCCGGCACCGCCGCCATCGACGCCTCCAGTGCCGATCCTGCCGCCGTGCTGGAACAAGCCATGCACGAAGGCGGTGCGAAAAAAGCCCCCGCCGCGCAGGCGACTTCCGCATCTGTCCGGGCCGAGCCCGATGTGCAGCGCCAGCAGGCCGTACGCGAAGCCCTGCGCCACGCACTGGATGCTGATGGGTTGGAATTGGCCTATCAACCCATCGTCGCGCTGCACGGCGGCGAGGATGCGCAATACCAGGCCTTGCTGCGGCTGCGAACGCAAGATGGCACGGTATTCACCGCCGCCGACATCCTGCCGGTGGCGCGCGCCGACAATCAGCTCGAAACCCTCGATCACTGGGTGCTGAGCCGCGCGATGGACACCATCGAAGCGCGCCAGCAGGAACAGCGCGCCGTGCGCCTTTTCATCAGCCAGACCATCGAATCCCTCCAGGATCCCGAACACGGCTTCTGGCTGAGCGAGGAGTTCCGCCTGCGCGGCCTCGCGGGCCACGGGCTGGTGGTGGACATCGATACGCGCAGCGTCGGGATGCACCTGGACGTGGTGCACAACTTCTGCGCCCTGCTGGTGCCCTACGGCATCCAGTGCTGCCTGAGTTACTACCACGGACATCCGGAGCAGGAGAGCCTGCTGCAAGTACTTCCGGTGGACTTGCTCAAGCTCGATCCGTCATTGATCGCCGAAGCCACCGCCTCCGCCGCCGGGCGCACGCGCCTGACCGGCGTGGTGGATCGCGCTCACGAGCGCGGCATCCTGGTGATCGCCCCGCGCGTGGAAGATGCGCGCACTGCGGCCACGTTGTGGATGACGGGTGTGGATTTCATCCAGGGCAACCTGGTACAGCTTGCCAGCAGCGGGCTGGAATTCGACTTCAGCGCGGCGGTGCTTTGATGCCCGCTCTTGCAATTCTCGCCATCCTCGCCAGCCTGGTCACGCTCATCGCCGCGCTGGGCGTGTTCTCCGACTTTGGCAACCTGGGGCAGATCGTCACCGTGGGCGGCGCATCGCTTGCCTTGGTGCTATCCGCCCTGCTGGCCGCAACGGTATTCCGGCGTCGCAAGCAGACCAGGGATTTCGTGCTGTTCCAGCAATCGGCTTCCGCGCAGAACGAAGCGAAAATCGACGACACGGCCGAGCTGAAATCCGAACTGGATCGCTACAAGAAACTGGAACGCGAACTCACCTCCGCGCGCCAGCAGGCAGAAGCGGCGATGATGGCCAAGGGCGAGTTCCTGGCCACGATGAGCCATGAGATCCGCACGCCGCTGAACGGCATCATCCCGATGCTGGATCTGCTGCTTTCCACCCCGCTTTCGGCGGATCAGCGCGAATACCTCCAGCTCGCGTTTTCCTCGTCCCGGCAGCTGCTTTCCATCGTGGACGACATCCTGGATTTCTCCAAGCTCGAAGCCAACAAGCTCGAACTGGAAACCGTGGGCGTCAACCTCAAGGAACTGCTGGGCGGCGTGGTGCGTCTGATGGAAAAGACCGCCGCCGCGAAAGAGCTGAACCTCTACTCGAAGATCGCCCCGGACGTGCGCCTTGCGGTGCGCGGGGATCCAGTGCGGCTGCGCCAGGTGCTCACCAACCTGGTCAGCAACGCGATCAAGTTCACCGAGCACGGCGAAGTGGGCGTGCATGTCACCCGCATCGGCGAAACCCGCACCCGCTTCACGCTGCGCTTTGAAGTGCGCGATACCGGCATCGGCATCTCGCGCACTTCCGCCGCCAAGCTGTTTCAGGCCTTCTCGCAGGCCGATGCCTCCACCACCCGCACCTTCGGCGGAACGGGATTGGGTTTGGCGATCTGCAAGCGCATCGTGGATCTGATGGGCGGCAAGATCGGCGTGGAATCCACGCCCGGCAAGGGTTCCACGTTCTGGTTCGAGGTGCCCATCGACAAGGCGCTCGGCGACATCCAGGGCGGGCGCAACACCATGCCCGGTGCCACCCGCCTCCTGCTGGTGACCACCAATCAGCCCGTCGCCCGCCGCTTCGCGCAGGCATTGCCGCAATGGGGTGCATCTTTCGCCCTGGCCAGCAATCCGCAGGATGCCGTCACCAAGCTGCGCGCCGCCAGTGCCCGCGCCGGGCAGCGCGGCTTCAGCGCCATCCTGATCGACGGCGGCTCCATCGCTTCCACGCTGCTGGCCCTGCACCGCAATCTTCTGCGCGACCCGGATCTGCGCGACATCCCGCGCATCCACCTGCGCACCGAAGAACCGCTGCCGCCTGAAATCGAGCAAGCGCCGGGTTTCAACATCGTGAACCGGGAGCTTGCCGATCACGAACTGCAAACCCGCGTGTTCAACATCCTGGACAGCCTGGACGATCAGGAAAACGCTCCCGCAGCGATACCGGCGATGCAGGAAGCCACCACGCCGGAGCCCGTTCCGGAGCCCGCCCCCGAACCTGTTCCCGAACCGGAACCTGTCGCAGCGCCACCTCTCGCGCCGAAACCTGCCACCACCCGGCTGCCGGTTCGCCCCGCGCCACCCGCGCCCGCACCGGCAACCCCTGCCCCAGCACCCATCGCCGCTTCCGGCACGAACCGCCATGTGCTGCTGGTGGAGGACAACCCGGTGAACCGCCAGGTCGCCCAGCGCCTGCTCTCGCTCGCGGGGTTGACCTACGACACCGCCGAGAACGGCAAGGACGCCATCGACCTGCTCAACGCCGGCAACCACTACGCCGCCGTGCTGATGGATTGCCAGATGCCCGTGATGGATGGCTACACCGCCACCCGCACCTGGCGCGAAACCGAAGCCGCCCAGCGCCGCCCGCGCCTTGCGATCATCGCCATGACCGCCAACGCCATGATCGGCGACCGCGAGAAATGCCTGGCCGCGGGCATGGACGATTACCTCTCCAAGCCGCTCAATCGCGGCCTGATGGAATCCACCCTGCAACGCTGGATCGACGCCGCTGCACCGGCACCGGCCACCGCATCGCGGCCCGCACTCGTCGCCGTGCCGGTATCACCGCGTCCCGCACCTGCCGCACCTGTTTCCGCCGCCGCCAGGCCCGTCGCGCCACCGCCGCCAGCACCGACCACGCCCGCCATCGACACCGAGGTGGTGGACGATCTGCGCGAAATCATGGGCGCGGAATTCGCCTCGCTGGTGCACGTGTTCCTGGACGATGCGCCACGCGCCATCACCCGGCTCACCGCATCCGCCGCCGCCGGGGACATCGCCGCGATGGCCGCCCCGGCGCACACGCTCAAATCCACCAGCGCCAACCTGGGCGCGATGGCCCTTTCCGCCGCCGCGCGCCACATCGAACAAAGCGCCCGCCAGAACCAGTTGCTCGATCCGGTGGAGCGCGTCGCCGTGCTGGAAGCCGAGTTCAATCGCGCCAGGGCCGAATTGCAGCGTTATCTGCGCTGACCTCCCCGGTTTCCCGCAGAACCTGATCCCCGGCGGCAACTTTTTCCGTGGATGGCCATGACCTCGCCCGTTCGAGGCCTTGCTCATCTTCCATGGAGAACGCCATGTCCATTGCGCGCACCCCGCTTCGCCGCTTTCTTTTCGGCAGCCTTGCCTGCCTGTGTCTTGCACTGCTCCCCTTTGCCGCGCCCGCTGCGATTTTCTGCGTGGATTCCGTGACGAATTTGCGAACCGCGCTGGAGACGGCGGAAGACAATGGGCAGGACGATCCGGCCTGCATGGCCCGTGTCGGTGCGTTTTCACGTTTCACTTGAATGAACGCCGCTTCCGAACCTTGCCCTGGAATCCCGCGGATGTCCGACGAACCTCGCCGCAACCTGATCGCCCCGTGCCTCGCAGGCACGCTCGCCCTCGTGCTGCTGGCCGCGCTGGCGGTGCTGCGTTCGTCCATCGGCACGGCGCTGGACAGTTTCACCATCGACGAACCCTGGCACATCGTGGCCGGCACGGCCTATGTGCGCGATGGCGCGCGACATCTGAATCCCGAGCATCCGCCGCTGGTGAAGCTTGTGGTGGGCGCGGCGATGCCGTCGGATTTCATCCTGCCATCCGAGCCTGCATTGCAGGAAAAAGCACAAGAGCGCGAGTGGGTGGAAAGCACCATGTTCCAGACCAACGACGCAGCCCGCGCACAGGCCCATGCGCGCCATGCGATGTGGCTGTTCAACGGCATGCTGATCGCAGCGCTCGGCCTCTTGCTGTGGCGCGCCGCAGGATTCGCGTGGGCGGCGGGAACGCTCGGCTTCATCGCACTGGAACCCACCCTTGGCGCGCATCTACCCGTGGCGATGACCGATGGCCCGCTGGCGCTGACGCTCGCACCCGCCATCGTCGCGGCCGGCATGATGGCCGCGGCGTGGCGCTGGCCGTGGGTGATCGCCACCGGCGTGTTCGCGGGCCTGGCGCTGAGCACGAAACACTCCGCGCTGGCCGGGTTGCTCGGTGTCGTGATCGTGCTGAGTGCGGGCATCTGGGCCGGGTTGCTCAAGGGGGGCATGAAGGAAGGAGCAGCGCGGCAAGGCAAACTGATCGTGGCCGTTGCACTCGCGCTTGCCTTGCTGTGGGCGCACTACGGCTTCCGCTTCCATGCCGATGCCGACGGCAGCGACCGTTTCAATCTGCCGATGGAGACCAAGATCGAGGAAGTCTCCACGCCCGCGTTGCAGGCCATGATCCAGTTCGCCGACACCGCGCACCTGCTGCCGCGCCCTTACCTTTGGGGGTTGGCCGATACCGTGCGCGCCGGGGTGGAAGGGCGAGGCATCGCCACGCACCTGATCTGGGGCGAGAAATACCACGGCCGCACGCCCTGGTTCACCTGGCCTGCGATATTGGCGGCGAAGATTCCCCTGGCTTTGTTGGCGTTGAGCGCGCTTGGTGTCGCGTTGCTCTTGTGGCGCAGTGGATTGAATCCGGCCACGCGCTGGATGCTGGCCGCGCTCGCCTTCGCAAGCATTGGTCACTTGGCTGCGCTGATCGTCTCGCCCGCCGCATGGGGCGGCGTGCGACATGCCACGCCCCTGATCCTGACCGCCGCCATCCTCGGTGGTGGTGCAGTGAGCCAAGCCTGGCGGAGGCGTTCGCGCCTATTGCTGGGCGCGGTGTCGGTGCTGTTCGTCGCAGCCTTCGCCATGACGATCCGCGAACCGCGCCTGTGGGAATACCACAACGAACTGGTGGGCGGCACCAAAGGTGGTTACGTCGCCTTCCACAACGAAGGCGTCGATCTGGGCCAGCGCTACGGCGAGATCCGCGCCTTTCACGATGCGCAGATCACCCGGAGCGGCGAGCCGATGTATGTGAACTACCAGATGATCGAACGGCAGATGCGTGCCGAACGGCTGAACTACCGGCGCAAGGTCGAAAGCCTCGATGACACCAATACCGCAGGCGTGTGGGACGGCTGGCACGTCTATACCGCCACGGACGAACTGCCGTGGCCGGAAGGCGACTGGGATCCGAAGGACGTGTTCGCGCAGATGCAGCGCGTTGCGCAATTGGGTTACGTGAGCGTATGGCGCGGACGCCTGGTGCGGCCGCAGTCGCGCGCTTCCAGTCTCGGCTTCAAGGTGGCCGATTACATCTACAAGGAAAACGGCAGCGATTGGGCGCTGGTGGCCCAACGACTGGAAGAAGTGGTGGCGCTGATTCCGCAGAGCGTCGGCAGTGCGGTCGAATTGGGCAATGCGTACCTGCGCCTGGGCGATGGGGCCAACGCTACGCGGGTCTATCGCGGTTTGCTCGAACAGACCAAAGCACCGCTGGATGCCAAGGTCGAACGCCAGTTGCGCGAACAGATCGGGAGGATCGAACAGGCCGGACAAACCGCTGCGGACATTTCCCGCATCGAGCCGATGCGCAATCCGTGGATGGAATAGGTGCCTTGCACCGGCCCATGCCTCGGCCGCCATGGGCCTGGTGCCGGATCATCCCGCTGCAAGCGCCAAGGACGCGAGAAATTCCCGCGGGCTCGCGGCATTGAAGTCAGGCTCGACCTGAATGCCGGGCCTGCAAAGGCCGATGCGTGGCTGGTGAATGCGTGATCCCCGCCGGTGGCTTTTCCCGTATCGAACAGAAGCGGCATTCCGCCGCTGCTTCTCGACACCCACCTGCTGATGACCTCACGAGGAAATTCGCCATGTACGTATCCCATCGTCTCGCCCTGGCGCTTGCCGCCAGCCTGCTCGCCTTCGCAGGCCACGCCATCGCCGCCGATGCCGCGCCACCCAGTGGCAAGTTCACCACCTCTGCCGGTGTGAGCAACGTCGCCGACGGCATTGCATTCAGGAAATGGAACGGGAACATCGCGGTTGTTTTCAGCGATCAAGCACTCGACCGGAAATCTTCGCCGACGATGGGAAGTTGAACTGGAACGACTTCCGCATGCGCCCTCGCGGTGCGACGCTGGAGCTGGACGTGGATGCCGAAGGCAAGATTCACAATGACAGGATCAGCACCTATGCCAGCAGCGACTCGATGCAGAGTTCCGGCCATGTCGATGCACAGAATGTGAAGCTGGTGCTCGACGCACGCACGAACGACCGCATCGCGGGCCGTCTCTTGCTGGCAAACAAGGAAGAAGTGCGCTTCGACCTGCCCGTGCATGACGAAGACAACTACGTGTATGCCTCACCGACCGCCAAGCCGCTGCCCGCCGATGGCGGCGAACCGGGCCGCGCGCTGCTGGCGCTCACCAAGGCGCTGGAAAGCGGCGACATGGAAGCCATCATCGCGCAGTCAATGCCACCGGAGCAGGCACCGGCCATGCGCGCGCAGGTTGCCGAACAGGGCGAGGACAAGTTCCTGTCGATGATGCGCCTGATGCGGCCGGTGCGCGCGCAGGTCAAGGGCGGCAGCGTGGATGGCGACAGCGCCGTGGTGGATTTCAGCGGTGGCATGGCCGATGGTTCGGCGGTTGCCGGGAAGGCGGAAATGAAACGCCTGGAAGGCCGCTGGTTCGTCACCGGGATCAAAACCCGGCAGTGATGTTGAAACCATCAGGTTCCGGGCGCGACACTGCCGCCTTCGCATCGGGGTGCGGGGTGAACGATGGGCGAGGTGAGTCTGCTGCTGGCGGCGGCGGGCGCGGGCGACCGCGCTGCCGCCGACCGCGCCTTTGCGCTGGTCTATGCCGAACTGCAGCGCATCGCGCATCGGCAGGTGGTGCGCAGCGAGCATGGGCCGGGCGCGACCTCGCTGGTGCACGAGGTCTATCTGCGTCTGGCGCGGCCGGAGGCCATCGCCGTGGATAGCCGCGAACATTTCTTCGCACTGGCCGCACGTGCGATGCGGCAATTGGTGGTGGATCACGCCCGCCGCCGCGCCGCAGGCAAGCGCGGCGGCGGTGCGGACGATGCACCGCTGGAGGAGATCGCCGAACGTCTGGGCCGCAGCGGCCAGGCCGAACGGCTGATCGGTCTGGATCAGGCACTGACCCGGCTGACGGCACTCGATCCCAAGCTCTCCTCACTGGTGGAGATGCGGTATTTCGCCGGGCTGGAACTTGAAGAGATCGCGCAGATCACCGGGCGCTCGGAGCCTTCTCTCAAGCGCGACTGGCGCAAGGCGCGCGCCGTGCTGCAAGCCGTACTCGGCGACATCCTTCCGCCCGAATAGGACAGCGCGATGCCGATGGATTCCACCCGATGGCAACAGGTTTCTGCACTGCTCGATGAGCTATTCGTGCTGGATGAGGCGCAGCAGAACCTGCGCCTGTCGCGGATCGAACGGGAGGATGCTGCGCTGGCCGACGAACTGCGCCACATCCTTGCCGCCGATGCCGCATCCAGCATTCTGGATGTCAACGTGGCCCACGCCGCGCCAACGGTGATGCGGCGGCTGGATGAAAGCGGCGCGCACACGCCCGTGGCCGTGGTTGAAACAGGCAAGCGCGTCGGCCATTACCACCTGATCGAACGCATCGGCGCAGGTGGCATGGGCGAGGTCTGGCGCGCTGAGCGCAACGACGATTTCGAGCAACAGGTTGCGGTGAAGCTGATCCGTCCGCTGATGGATTCTCTCAGCCTTCGTGAACGCTTCGCGCGCGAGCGGCGCATCCTCGCGCGGCTGGATCATCCGGGCATTGCGCGCCTGCTCGATGGCGGCATTACCGACGATGGTACACCGTGGTACTCGATGGAGTTCGTGCGTGGCACGGATATCGTGCGCCATGCCAACGGGAACCACCTTGATGTGCGGGCGCGGGTGGAACTGCTGTTGCAAGTCTGCGATGCAGTGGCACACGCCCAGGCGCAACTGGTGGTTCACCGCGATCTGAAACCTTCCAATATCCTCGTCGATGGCGAAGGCCGTGCGCGGGTGCTGGATTTCGGCATCGCGCGCCTCATCGACGACAGCGCGGAGGCGCAACTCACCGGCACGGGCGTGCGCCTGTTCTCGCCCGCGTGGGCCGCGCCGGAGCAGATTCGCGGCGAAGCGGTCGGCACCGCTGCCGATGTTTTCGCGCTCGGCGCAATCCTGTACGAACTCCTGGTGGGTGAAGTGCCCTGGCCGCGACGCAATGCAGCACCGGAAACGCTGCTGGCGCAACTGCAACAGGAAGCCGCACCGAAGCCGAGTCAGGCGTTCAGGCGCAACGGCACGGGCACAACCGCCGTGCGCGGGATCTCCGCCGATCTGGACACCATCGTCGCCACGGCATTGCAACCTGAGCCCGCGCGCCGCTACGCCGGCGCGGCGCAACTGGCGCAAGATCTGCGGCGCTGGCTCGATGGACGTCCGATCTGGGCACAACCGGATACCGCCGCGTACCGCATGAGGAAATTCGTGGCGCGGCACCGCATCGCCGTGGGCAGTGCCAGCACGGTGCTGCTGGCGCTGATTGCCGGCCTGGGCTTTGCGTTGTGGCAGGCCGGCATTGCGCGTGACCATGCCTTGCGTGCCGAACGTGAAGCTGCACAGGCCAGGGTGCAGGCCGAGCGTACCCTCAAGGTGAAGGAATTCCTTGTTTCCGTGTTCACCGCCGCCGATCCGATGCGGCGTTCGGCCAACGCCCCGCAGACCGTGGAACAGGCCTTCGACGCCGCGCTGGAACGCGCCCGTGCCGAGCTCTCCTCCGACCCGGTGCTGCAAGCGGATGTACTGGACGATTTCGGCGAGATTCGCGCCAATCAGGGCCGCTTCGACGAGGCCCGCGTCTTGTTCGATCAGGCCTTGCAGGTGGCGGAATCCGAGTACGGCCCCGACCATCCGGCCGTGGCCGAAAGCCTGATGAATCTGGCCGCCGTCGATTTCATGGGCGGCAAGGCCTCCGAAGCCGTGCAGCACATCGGGCGTGTGGTTTCGATCCTGGAAAAGGACGACGGCGGCAATCCGGCGGCGCTGCCCAATGCGCTCTCCGGGCAGGCTGCAATCCTGCAACAGATCGGCGATGTCGCGGCGATGCGAAAGGCCAGTTCGCGCGCCGTGCAGCTTTACCGCGAACGCGCTCCGGATGACCCGAGCTTCGTGGTGGCGCTGTCCAACGAAGCCGCCATCGCGGTCAACGCGGGCGAACCCGTGAACGCACACGCCTTGCTGAGCGAGGCCATCGCGCTGATCGAACGCCACCACGGGCGCGATTCCCCCAATCTCTGGTCGAGCCTTGATTCGCTCGCCAATCTGGCTTACGTGCGCGGGGACATTGCCGAACAGACGGCCCTGACCGAACGCGCACTGGCGCTGGCCCGCGCCAGCTTTCCCGGCGATCATCCGTGGGTGGCCAACTCGATGGCCGAACGCGGCCTGCAACACGCCCGCGCAGGCCGGATCGACGAAGGCGAAACGATGCTGCACGATGCCGTTGCGATGTATGCGCGCCTTGGCAGCTCCGACGAACTGCATGCACTGCGCCAGCTCGCCATCGCCCAACGCCTCAACGGCGACGACAAAGGCGCAATGGCCTCGTTGGAACGCGGGCTGGCGCTGTGTCGCGCCGCAGGCGAAACGGCATCGCAAGGCTGCATCGTCACCCGCGCCAACCGCGCGCTGTTGCTCGCACGCACTGGCCACGCCCAGCAAGCGCTGGAAGAAGCGCAGGCCGCAGATGATGCCCTGCCCAAAGACGCAGCGCTCTACAGCGAACGCAGCCAGATCAGCGAAGCGCGTGCCGCCGCATTCGCCACGCTGGGTCAACACAGGGAAGCACTCGCCGAACAGGACGCCGCCATCGCCCTGCTGCAAGAGAACCTCGGCCCCGGACACCCTGAAACCGTGCGCGTTACCGCTGCCCGCGCTGCGTTGGAACGATGATGCCCGGCTATCCGTGAATCGGGCCAGGCCCCGGCCCGCGCCGCAATGCCGAAAGGAACAATGCCAACCCGCCGATCAACACCAGCGCGGAGATCACGGCGATGCCTGCGCCCCAGACGAAGGCAGGCAGCCACAGCGCTTGCGCGATCTGTGCCGTATCCGAAGCCATCTCACCCGCGCCAGTGCGTGCCGTGGTGGTGAACAGGTAATCGGCGCGGGTCAGCGTCGCAAGGCAAAGCTGCACGGCGAGAAAGCACAGCAGTGTCTGCGCCGCGTTGGCCGAAAGCATCCGTGCGGCCAGTGAGAGCAAGCCTGCAAGCGCCAGCACCAGCATTATTCCGAATGGATTGCGCACCCACAGCAGCACGGTTGCAAGGAAAATCACCAGCACCCACAAAGCGGCTTGCGCGGTTTTCGGTGCCCGTGCCAGCACGAACAGCAAGGCAGCAACCAATGGCGGCCCCAGCGGCCCGGCAGCGGCGATGAAAGCGGCCTGCACGCGCGAGGATGGATCGCGCGACGTGGTAGCCACGCCCGAACCATCGGCAAACACCACGAGTTTCTCGAATCCGCCACCGGAAACCAGTGCTGCCACGCCATGACCCAGCTCATGGCACAGCGTGAACAACCATTGGAACGGCCAACCGATCCAGTAAAGCGATGGAACAAACCGCGGAATCAGGATCAGCAACACGCTTGCGGCCACCGCCACGAACAACGCCGTGGCCGCGCTTTTTCGTATCGCGGTCACGGCTGCGGATTCCGTTCGCCTGCTTACTTCGCCGCCATCAAGGCCAGCGTGGTATCGAGCATCCGGTTGGAGAAACCCCACTCGTTGTCGTACCAGGAAAGCACCTTCACCAGCGTCCCGCCCATCACCTGCGTCAGCGTGGCGTCGTAGATGGAACTGTGCGGATCGTGGTTGAAGTCGATGGACACCAGCGGCTGCGTGTTCACCGCAAGAATGCCCTTGAGGGAACCGTTCGCGGCCTCATTGATCGCCGCGTCGATTTCTTCCTTGGTCGTGGCGCGTGCGGCAACGAAGGAGAGATCCACCACGGAAACGTTGATCGTGGGCACGCGCATGGAGAAACCGGTGAGCTTGCCGTTCAATTCCGGCAGCACCAATCCAACGGCCGCCGCTGCGCCGGTCTTGGTGGGAATCTGCGAATGCGTGGCGGAGCGGGCGCGGCGCAGATCCTTGTGGAACACATCCGTCAGCACTTGATCGTTGGTATAGGCGTGGATCGTCGTCATCAGGCCATGCACGATGCCGATCTTCTCGTGCAGCACCTTGGCCAGCGGCGCAAGGCAGTTGGTGGTGCAACTCGCGTTGGAGATCACCGTATCGGAAGCCTTCAGCGTGTGATGGTTCACGCCATAGACCACCGTGGCATCCACGTCCTTCTCGCCCGGCGCGGAAATGATGACCTTCTTCGCACCTGCGGTGATGTGCGCACCCGCCTTGGCCTTGCTGGTGAACAGGCCCGTGCATTCGAACACCACATCGATGCCAAGATCGCCCCACGGCAGTTTGGAAGGATCGCGCTCGGCGAACACCTTGATGCGGTCGCCGTTGACGATGAGATCGCCACCATCCACCTTCACATCGCCGCCGAACTTGCCGTGCGCGGTGTCATAGCGGGTGAGGTGCGCATTGGTTTCGGCGTCGCCCAGATCGTTGATCGCCACGATGCGGATGTCGTTGCCGCGATTGGCCTCGTACAGCGCCCGCAGAATGTTGCGGCCGATCCGGCCATACCCGTTGATAGCAACCTTGACTGCCATGTTGGCGCTCCTGATGGAATGAGTGGAAATGGATGGAACCGGCGTTGCGCCGGGCTAGGCATTTTAGCAGCCGGAGAGAAAAGCCCCAGTAAACTTCCACCATGGACGTATCGCATCTGCTCGATGGCTTGAACACGGCCCAGCGCGAGGCCGTGACGGCACCGCCAGGGCATTTGCTGGTACTGGCGGGAGCCGGTTCCGGCAAGACCCGCGTGCTGGTGCATCGCATTGCGTGGTTGACGCAGGTGATGGGCGTGCCGCCGTGGAGCATTCTGGCTGTCACCTTCACCAACAAGGCCGCGCGCGAGATGCGGCATCGCTGCGAGGCGCTGATGCGCGAGGGTGGTACGCGCGGGATGTGGATGGGCACATTCCACGGATTGGCGCACCGACTGCTGCGATTGCACTTCACCGACGCGGGCTTGCCGGAAACTTTCCAGGTGCTCGATTCGGATGACCAGCTGCGCCTCATCAAGCGCGTGATTGCCGATCTCGGGTTGGACGATGCGCGCCATCCCCCGAAGCAGGCACAGTGGTTCATCAACGCCAACAAGGACGAAGGCCGCCGGCCTGCGTCGATCCAGGGCGGACACGCACCAAGCGATCCCTTCGTTCGCATCTATGCCGCCTACGAAGACGTGTGCCGCCGTTCCGGGCTGGTGGATTTCGCCGAACTTTTGCTGCGTGCACACGAAACCCTGTTGAACACCCCGCCGTTGCTGGCGCATTACCGGCAGCGTTTCACGCACCTGCTGGTGGACGAGTTTCAGGACACCAACACCGTGCAGTACGCCTTCGTGCGGGTGCTGGCGGGCGAGACAGCGCAGGTAATGGTGGTGGGCGACGATGACCAATCCATCTACGGCTGGCGCGGGGCGCGGGTGGAGAACGTGCAGCATTTTTTGCGGGATTTTGCAGGCGCACGTGCCATCCGGCTGGAACAGAACTACCGCTCCACCTCCAACATTCTCGCCGCTGCGAACGCGGTGATCGCGAATAATCCGGGTCGGTTAGGCAAGAACCTGTGGACGGAAGGGCCCGATGGCGAAGCCATCGAGGTGTATGCGGCACATGATGAAAACGACGAAGCGCGCTTTGCGGTTTCGCGCATCCGGGTGCAGATCGAGCAGGGTGAGCGCGCCAGCGATTGCGCCATTCTGTATCGCAGCAATGCGCAATCGCGTGCCTTCGAACAGGCGCTGATCGAGGCCGGGTTGCCGTATCGCGTGTATGGCGGGCAGCGCTTTTTCGAGCGCGCGGAAATCAAGGATGCGTTGGCGTATCTGCGCCTTGTCGCCAACCGCGCGGACGATGCCGCGTTCGAACGTGTGGTGAACGTGCCGGCGCGCGGCATCGGCGAGCGCACGCTGGATCAGGCGCGCCAGCGGGCCCGCGACGAAGCCGCGCCGTTGTGGGAAGCGGCGCTGCTGGAAATCTCGCAAGGTTCGCTTGCGGCGCGCGCGAAGAATGCCCTGCGTGGCTTCGTGGAACTGATCGAAACGCTGGCGAAATCGCTGCCCGGTTTGGCGTTGGCCGAACAGATCGAACAGATGCTGGCCATTTCCGGTCTGCGCGCGCATTACTCCGCCGAGCAGCGCGGGATGCTGGGGTCATCCCTGGATAATCCGCGCACCGAGAACCTTGACGAACTGGTCACCGTCGCCAGCCGTTTTTCGCGCAACGAAGACGACGAACAATTGCCGGAACTGGTCGCCTTCCTTTCCTACGCCGCACTGGAAGCCGGTGAAGGCCAGGCGCAGCAGTGGGAAGACGGCGTGCAATTGATGACACTGCATTCGGCCAAAGGCTTGGAGTTTCCGTGGGTGTTTCTGGCCGGGTTGGAAGAAGGCCTGTTTCCGGCGCAACGTTCGCTCGATGAACCGGGCCGGCTGGAAGAAGAGCGGCGGCTTGCGTATGTGGGCATCACCCGCGCGCAGCAACGGTTGGTGCTTTCCTATGCCGAAAGCCGCCGCATCCACGGTGTGGATACCTATGGCGTGCCCTCACGCTTTCTGCGGGAGATACCTTCCGACGTGCTGCACGAGATTCGCCCGCGCCTGGCAGTGAGCCGCCCTTCGAGTTTCGGTGCGATGCCAAAACGGCTGCGCGAGGAACCTGAAAGCGGCTTTCGTCTCGGCCAGCGCGTGCGCCACGCGCAGTTCGGCGAAGGCGTCATCGTGGATGCCGAAGGCGGCGGCACCCATGCCCGTGTGCAGGTGAACTTCGAGGACGCCGGGCAGAAATGGCTGGTGCTGGCGTTCGCGCGACTGGAAGCGGCATGAAGCCGCTTCCAGCAATGCAAGGGATCAGTTCTGTGCAGTGGCGGCTTGTTCGCTGAACTCGCGGCGCAGCCAGTTGTCCAGCATCCGCTTCTCATAGCGCAACGGATTGTGATCGACCGGGCTGATGCCAAGCTGGAAGCCCGGATCGCGCAGCGTGGTTTCACCTTCGCGCAGTACTTGACCCTGGGCATCGCGCAGCGCGTAGGTCAGCTTGATTTCCGGCGGGTAGGTGCTGCGGATGATGCGTACATGGTCGTAGCGGGCGCCGCTCCAAGGTTCGTACTCGCCGGCCAGATCCAGATCGGTGATGCGGACGGAAAGGCTCTGGCCTTCGGGCAGCATCCGGTCGGCGCGGGTGCGCAGATGCCTGGAAAGGGTTTTCAGCGAACTGGTGACCTCGCGCTTGTCGGCAGCGTCGCGGGCGCGGCGGTATTCGGTGAGCTGCGTGGGATCGTTCCATTCCACTGCGATGCGGGAGTTTTCTTCCGCGGCGGGCACAGCCTCCGTCGCTTCCGAAGCGGCGTGTGCCGAACCTGCGGCAAACAGGGAGGCAAGTACCAGCGCAAGAGGGGTGCGTTTCGTTTTCATGTTCACGGCCAACTCCTTGATGTGTTGGGGGCACCTCCGAGCCTACGCCGGAGCCACCATGGGCCGGAAGTGCAACAAAGCATCGCATTCAGGAGCGGGTTTGATTGCCGCCATTCAGGGTACGCGTGCCATCGCCAGCACATGCACGCGCGCCGCACCGGCACGAAGTACCGTGGCGGCCGCTTCGCGCAAGGTTGCGCCGGTGGTGAACACATCGTCGATCAGCAGCACGCCTGCACCTTTCGGTATGTCATTGGCGGTGAATGCGCCACGCAGGTTGCGACGACGCGCTTCACCGGAAAGCTCCGTTTGCGCAGCGGTATCGCGAATGCGGTGCAAGCCTTCCGGCACCAGGACAAGGCCGCGTGCGCGGGCCAGCGGGCGGGCCAGTTCCAGCGCCTGGTTGTAGCCGCGTTGGCGAAGGCGCTGTACGTGCAGCGGAACGGGAATCACCAGTTCCACTTCGCGCCAGCCCTCCCAGCTTTCAAGTTCTTCCAACGCGAGTGTGGCGAGCAGGCGTCCGCACGCCAGTTCAGCGTGGAACTTGAAGCGCGGCAACAGGCTGGCGATGGCACCTGCGTAAAGCCACGGCGCTGCGGTGCGCTCGAATGGCGGCGAGGATTTAAGGCATTCGCCGCAGGTATCGCCCGCACCCGCCAGCGGCATCGCGCAGCGGATGCAGGCCGGTGCATTGCGTGGCAATTCCGTGCGGCAAGCCGCACACAGATCCACTTGCCCCGCGTGAACGTCGCCGCACATCAAGCAGCGCGGTGGCAGCAACAGGCGTTGCAATGCGCCACATGAATTCACGATTGCCCGATTGACAGCCATCAACACGCTTTACAGACTTGGGTCGCCACTGTGCCATCGGCACCCGCTGCATGGCCATCACCCGCAGTGCCCGAACCCCACGAGCTGCCAGCAACCCATGAGCGAAATCCCCTCACCCCGTCAGCCCCGTGCCTCGCTCACCGCGCGTATCGCCGCTGCCCGGCGCGAATCCGGGCCTGCACAGACACGGCGCGAACTTTCCGCACGTGAAGGCGTGCGCGTGTTGCTGGATGGCCGCGAACTGCGCAATTTTTGCAGCAACGATTATCTGGGTCTGGCGCAGCATCCGGAAGTGGTGTCCAGCCTGCAGGAAAGCGCCGCCTGGCGCGGTGTGGGCAGCAGTGCTTCGCCTTGGGGCATCGGGCGTTTCCGCGAACACCGCGAACTGGAAGATGCCATTGCGCAATGGCAGCAATATCCGGCAGCGCTGCTGTTCGGTTCCGGCCACGCCGCCAACCTCGGCGTGCAGCAGGCGCTGCTGCGCGAAGGCGACCTGTGCGTGCAGGACAAGCTCAACCAATCCAGCCTGTTCGATGGCGCGAAACTGGCGGGCGCGGAACTCAAGCATTACCCGCACCTGCTGGTGGATGCCGCGCTGAAGCAGTTGCGCAGCCGCCCGCAGGCCGCCGCGATGCTGGCCACCGACGGCGTGTTCGGCATGGATGGCGATCTGGCCCCGCTGAAATTGCTGGCGGTGCTGGCACGTACCGAAGATGCAACGTTCTATGTGGACGATGCACACGGCGCGGGCGTGATCGGCCCGGATGGTTCGGGTTCCGTGGCGCACGCCGGGCTTTCCGTGAAGGAAGTGCCGCTGCAACTCATCGCGCTGGGCAAGGCGCTGGGCGGCTATGGCGCGGTACTGCTCGGCCAACCCGATCTCATCGCGCAGGTGGCGGACAGCGCACGTTCGAGCCTGCACATTACCGCCCCGCCACCGGCACTGGCGGCCGCCAGCCTTTCGGCACTGAAGCTGGCGCGCAAGGAAAACTGGCGGCGCTTCAAGCTCGCCGCCTTGGTGGCGCGTTTCCGGCGTGGCGGGCAGCAACTGGGCATCCCGTTGCTGGATTCCACCACCGCCATCCAGCCGGTGATGGTGGGCGATGCCGATACCGCATTGGCTGCCGCAAAGGAACTGGAAACCGCCGGCTTTCTGGTGTCCGCCATCCGCCCGCCCATCGTCCCGGAAAACCGAGCACGGCTGCGCATCACCCTTTCCGCTGCGCATAATGAAGCCGACATCGACGCCCTGCTCGAAGCCTTGGCCACGGCATTGAAAAAGGTACGCGCGCCAGCGTGATGCCCCTGCAAAACAAGCAGCACGAAAGCGCCCGATCCACCTCGTTCCATGATGTTTCCCTGTTTCCGTCAACGGAAACGGGTGTTGATTTGATGCCACTTCCGACAAAAACCCCAGGAGATTGATGATGTCCAGTCAGAATGAACAGGAAGCCGGGTGCAAAACCGCATTCCCGAACGGACATTTCTATTCCCCTGTCGTCGATACCGGAACGCTGCTCGACCGGATGGATGAAATCTGGCCAGCCGTGCCTGAAATGAAAGGCATCGACTTCAATAACGCAAGCCATGAATTCATCCTCGAAAATGTATTCCCGAAGTTCATCGGCGAATATCAATACGTGGAAAAACAGGAAGATGCGGGTTCGGATTGCGAGTACTACACGCAGAACTCGCAATTCAGCTGGCTGGATTCCCGCGCCCTGTTCGTACTGCTGAACGAGTGGAAACCCCGGAAAGTCATCGAGGTGGGCAGCGGTTTTTCCTCCCTGCTCACCGCGCACGTCAACACGGCCTTCCTCGGCAATTCAATGGATTTCAGGTGCATCGAGCCTTACCCGCGGGAGTTCCTGAAGAAGAAGATTCCAGGGTTGAACGAGGTGGTCGTGCAGAAGGTGGAACACGTGCCGCTTTCGTTCTTCGAAGGGTTGGAAAGCGGGGACATCCTGTTCATCGATTCCTCGCACGTCGCCAAAACCGGCAGCGACGTGAACTACCTGATGTTCGAAATCCTGCCGCGCTTGAGGAAAGGCGTGAAGATTCATATCCACGACATCTTCTTTCCCCATGAATACCCCAGGGAATGGGTGATGGACGAAAACAGAAGCTGGAACGAACAGTACGTGGTGCGTGCCCTGTTGATGTATTCCACCACATTCAAGGTGGTATTCGGCTGTTCGTATGCGCAGGCCCGATACCCCGGGCTGGTGGCCGATGCGTTGAATCTGCCCGGCAAAATGGGCTTCGGCGGAAGCAGCCTCTGGATCGAGAAAGACTCCTGACGCACTGGCAGATTGCCGGGGAGCGGGCATCTCCCCGCCGCTGTTGTACCATCGGGCGCCAGCCGATGAATGTTTCAGCGTGATGACAACTGCTTCGAATACGCCCGCCCGCACATTCCGACGTTTCCTGCCCGTATTCGCGTTGCTCGGGCTGGTTGGCATCCTGCTGGTTCCGGTGCATTTGGCCCTGAATGATCTGGGCTGGAATGCGCTTGTGCCCTCGCACTTGATCGGCACCTGCGCGCTGCTGGTGTTTCTGGCCCTGCTGCCAAGCCTCGTCCCGCGCTGGCTGGCCGGTTTGGGGCTGACCGTGGCGCTGGCGGTGATGCTGATCGTGCGGTTGTTTTTCCACGGCCTGGTGCAGTTTTCCGGCGCGGGGTTCACCCACGAGGTATTCATCCATCTGGAACCGCAATCCTTTGCGGTGGCCTGGGAGCAATACCGCCTGTCGTGCCTGCTGCTGCTCGCCTTGCTGGCCTGCATCCCGTTTCTGGCGTGGAATCTCGCGAATCGGTTGCCGCGCTTGCCGCGTGCCGGTGCGTGGCTGCTGGCCGTGCTCGCTCTGGCTTGTGCGGGCTGGATGCGCGCCGGTTTGCCGGAACGGATGCTCGCCAGTGAAATTCGCGCCTGGGTCACGCCCAAGCGGCTCGATCTGCCGGAAACGGAACTGAAACGCTGGCGCGAAAGCGGGCTGGTGGAAGTCGATCTGCCGGCCAAATCCGCGCTCCGCGCCAAACCGGCCAACCCGCCGCGCAATCTGGTGCTGGTGTATCTGGAATCCTTGGGCCAACGGGTGATCGAACATCCGGATTACCCGAACCTGATGCCGAATCTGGCCCGCCGCGTGCAGTTGCAAAGTCTGCTGCGGGATTATTTTGCCGCCAGCTTCATCACCATCGAAGGCATGACCAATTCCCAGTGCGGCACTCTGTTCCCGTTCGATCGCGGCAGCGAATCCATTGCGGGATTCGATGGCATGGCGGAGGAACAGATTTGTCTGGGCGATGTACTGCATCGTGCCGGATATGCACAAAGCTTTCTGGGCGGTGCGGAAAGCAGTTTCGCCGGCAAGGGACATTTCCTTGCAGCACACGGCTTCGACCGTGTGCTGGGGTTCGACGACTGGCAAAAAATGGGTTATGCCCCGCGCCCCGGCGGCTGGGGTTTGGGTGATCCTGATCTGTTCGAGCAGGCATTTGCCGAAATCGAACGCCTGCGTACCGGCAGTCAACCGTTCAACCTGACCCTGCTCACCATCGGCAGCCACCTGCCCGGTTTCAGTTACGAGGAATGCGCGCCCTATGGCAGTGAGGAGCCTTTCATCGAGGCATTGCACTGTACCGACCAATTGCTCGAAAGATTTCTCGCCCGAATCGAGGCCGCCGGGTATCTGGACGACACCACGGTGGTGGTGACGGCCGATCATCATGTTTTCCCCAATCCGCTCATGAAGCGACTGTTCGGGGCCGAGGCGATCAACGACCTCCGCCTGCCGCTGGTGGTGCTCGGCGACGAACATGCCGCAGCTGCCGTTGCTTCCGGTGCCAATTACGACCTTGCCCCGACTGTGCTCGATCTGCTCGGCATCCAGAGCGACGCGCGTTTCGCGCTGGGCCGCTCTGCGCTGCGGCCCGAATCGGCGCGCAGCTATTTCCCCTCGCGCTATCAGGACATCCACGAAGGAGTGCGTGCGGAATCGAACGTCAGCGCGTGCGGCGTTGCTGCGCCTGCGCTGCCGCTGGGCAGCTGCGACAAGGAGGCACTGATGACCTTGATGCGGATGCAGAACGCGCGATTCTCGCTGCAGACCCAGACCCGGCTGGATTGCGCGGCGCCCGATGGCATTCGCATCCGCGTTCCCGATGCGCAGGACGAGGCGATCTCGTTCTTCATCAATGGCACGGACGAGGCCGCGCGGTTCACCTGGAAAGCACGCTCCGGGCAGGAGACGAAGCCCGGCCTGTTCATCGCCGCGTTCTCGCCGGAAGGTGAACTCCTGGATCGCCTGTTCGTGCGGGAACAGGATGCGCCGGGTCTGGAAGCGCCAATCTTTGTGGAAGGTGCCGACCATTACCTCATCGCCTGGCGCGGCAGGGAAGGCACGCCGCCTCCGTGGTTCGGAAGCGCTGCCGCGATGGGCGCAGCGGTGCGGCTCATCGACGCGCACGGCCAGATGCATCCGCTTGTCGGCTTGCCGCTGGAAAACGCCGTGGAATTCACGCTTGCCACCGATGCCTGCACCTTGTGGGAGGACGCCGATGCGCCTGTCGATGCGCTGAAAGAACGCTTGCTCGCGGCCACGCCGGAATCCTTGCGTCTGCCGCCGGATTCCCCGTTCTGCCCCATCCTGCAATGGGGCCCGCAGGAAGTGTTCGCGGGCGAGCGTTTCAACCCGCAGCCGGACGGTTCTTCCGCCTTCTGGTTGAAGACCGAATGCGTGCCGCAGCGCGCGATGCTCGGCTTCGATGGGCATTTGATCGAAACCGTGCGCCAATTACCCATCATCACGGTTGCGGTGAATGCCGATGCCATCCTGAGGCAGGCAGGCGAATGGCCGCTGGAACTCTACGATCCGAATACTCGTCAGCTCTTGCCGATCGGCACCCTGCGCGTGAAGCCGCCGCGTGCGCCGATCACGTTGTCCGAACCTGTGGCCCGCAGCTGGCCTGCCGTGCCATCACCCATTTCGCCACCGGCGCTGATCGCCCATGCGGGCGGCGCGTGGCAGGGCATGGCTTATCTCAACTCGCGCGAGGCGCTTTCGCACAACTACGCGCTTGGGCATCGGGTGTTCGAACTGGATTTTTCCTGGACCTCCGATGGGCAACTCGTGCTGATCCACGATTGGGGCAGCACCTGGCAGGGCCTGTTTCCACACGCCGACCACGGCACCATTCCGGATCACGCGACCTTCCTCGATGCGTCCATGAAGGATGGCCAGACTCCGCTCGATCTGGCCCGCCTGCGCGAGTGGATGCAGGCGCATCCCGATGCCTACGTCGTCACCGATATCCACGGGCAGGATCTGCTCGGCCTGCAACGGATCAAGCAGGCACTTGCGCCGGTTCAGAACCGCATCATTCCGCAGATGTTCCATGCCTACCGCTATCCGGAGATCCGCGCCTTAGGTTACGAACAGATCATTTTCAGCCTCTACGGCAGCAGTCTGGATACCGAATCGCTGATCGAGTTCATTCGCAAGACGCCGCTGTTCGCCGTGACCCTCAACCCCGAACAGCGCCCGGATGCGGAGCGGTTGATGGCGGAACTGGGGAAAAGCCGGATTCCGGTGTATGTCCATACCTTCAACGAGCCGGACGATCTGGCCCGCTTCCGCGCCTTGGGCGCACATGGCCTTTACACCGATTTCCTTTACCCGCCGCACAAGGGCGAGGTTCCATCACGGCAGTGAACCCGTGTGCAGGTACGACTTCGCCAATACACTGCAACCTACATCCCACTCACATTCCAAGGCTGCCCACGCCATGAACCTGCGCCTTCCGCTTGCCCTTGCCCTGATTGCTGCCTGCACGCCTGCGTCTGCCGAAGAAACCACTTCGGATGCACCCAAATACCGCAGCGCGCAGGAAATCATCGACGCCGCGCCGGATGCCGATTGGCGCACGCCACAACCTGAAAACCTGCTGTATCTGGAACTGGCCAGTGGAAGGGTTGTCATCGAACTGGCTCCTGCGTTCGCGCCGGAGCATGTGGCCAACATCCGCACCCTGGCGCGCGAACATTTCTGGGATGGCACCAGCATCTACCGTTCGCAGGACAACTTCGTCGTGCAGTTCGGTGATGCCGATGGTGAGGATCCCGCCAAGGCCAAGCCGCTGGGCAGCGCCAAGACCCATCTGCCCGCCGAATTCCGGCGCGATATCAAGGGCCTTCCCTTCACCCGCCTGCCGGATGCGGATGGTTGGGCGAAGCAGATCGGCTTCGTCGATGGCTTTCCGGTCGGCCACGATCCGGCCAGCGGCAAGGCCTGGCTGGCGCATTGCTACGGCACGCTCGGCGCGGGCCGCAACGAAGCGGACGACAGCAGCATCGGCGCAGAACTGTACGTCACCATCGGTCAATCCCCGCGCCAGTTGGATGCGCAATTGAGCACGGTCGGGCGCGTGCTGAAGGGCATGGAATTGCTCAGCACCATCAAGCGTGGCCCGCCGCCGATGGGCTTCTACGAGAACCCCGCCGAACGCACGCCGATCAAGGCGATCACGCTGGCAAGCGAAGTGCCCGAAGCGGAACGCACGAAGATTCAGGTGATGAAAACCGATTCGGCCAGCTTCGCCGCCGCCGTCGAAGCCCGGCGCAACCGCGTGGACGGCTTCTACAAGGTTCCGGCGGGGCATATCGACCTGTGCAACATTCCCGTTCCGGTGCGGTGAGCGCGTGATTCCAATTCCGGATCAAAGCAGCCATTGGCTCGCGATCCCGTAGAGGGCAGCACGCTTCACAATAGGAATCCCGTCTTTTGACCGGGAAATGGGATGAGGCAGGCGTTCGTAGATGGGAGTCAAGGGCGGTTGATACGGCCGCTTGGCCATCACGGTTTCTGTTTCCGGCGCTGCGCTATCGAGGTCTGTTCAAACGCGCAGCGACCGCACCCACGACGAGGCACCCCAACGCAACGACATCCGCCACGAACACACGCCCGATCTGCGGGCTGTAGCCACCGGTCGCCCAGGCCAGATAAAGGAACGACAGCACACTCGCAAAACCGGCCACGAAGGCGAGTGGTTGCAGCGCAGGCCGGAACGCGGCGTAAAGCAGAAACATTCCGAGCAGGCCGAACAGCACCGCGCGATGGCGCATGAGGATGGACAGGTTCGGATCGTCGATGGCGATGCCGTACAACCCGCTCAGACGCACACCGCCGAGCACGCCGGACAGCGGCAGCAAGTGGATGATCGCCACCACGATCAGCATGGCGCAGACGAGGTGTCGCATGGGCGCTCCTTCGGCAGTGTGTACTGATGGTGCCTTGAGACCCGTGACAAATGAAACCGGCACACGCGGCAGACGCAGGCTTCACTTTGGATGATCCTGCCTCCAGCACGCCACAGCTTCGATCAAATACGCTGCACCCCGATCACCACCTGCAATCTGCGCACTCGGCGGATCACATCCGCCAGGTGCTTGCGATCATGTACATCAATGGAGAAGCGGATGGCGGCGGAGCGCAGGTCGCGTTCCAGGTATTCCACGTTGTCGATGTTGGCGGTGGCTTCTGCAATGGCGGCGGCGACCTGAGCGAGTACGCCAGGCTTGTTTTCCACATCCACGCGCAGCAGCACGCTGTATTCGCCGCTCACTTCGCGGCCCCAGCCGATGGGCACCCAGCGCTCGGGGGATTTGCGCAGTTCCGTCACGTTGCCGCATTCGGCACGGTGCACGACGATGCCCTTGCCGGAGGAGAGGAAGCCGACGATTTCATCGCCCGGCAGCGGGTGGCAGCAGGTGGCAAAGGTGAGCACGCCGCGTTCGGCGCCGGTGATCTGGATTTTTTCCTGGCTCACGGCGTGCGGCTCGTGCGCCTTGCCATCGGCCATCCTGGAAAGCGCCTGGGCCACCTGCAAGGCGATGCGGTTGCCGAGCGCGATTTCCGCGAGCAGGTCTTCCAGCCGGCGCAGGCGCGCTTCGGCCAGGTATTGATCCAGCACTTTCGCGGGAATGCGGTCGAGTGAGGAATCCACCGATTCCAGTGCGCGATCCAGCATCCGATGGCCGAGTTCGATCGCATCCTCGTGTTGCAGGTGCTTGAGGAAGTGCCGGATGGAGGTGCGCGCACGGCTGGAGACGACCCATTCCAGCCAGGCGGGATTCGGCGCAGCGGAAGGGGCGGTGATGATTTCCACGGTCTGGCCGCTGGCCAGGCGGGAACGCAATGGGGAGAGCTTCTTGTCGATGCGCGCGGCCACGGCGTGGTCGCCAACATCCGTGTGCACGGCGTAGGCGAAATCCAGTGCCGTGGCATTGCGCGGCAACGAGAGGATCGCGCCCTTGGGCGAGAACAGATAGACCTCGTCCGGGAACAGATCGACTTTCACATTGTCCAGGAACTCCAGCGAGGAACCGGCGGCCTGCTGGCTTTCCAGCAAGCCGGAAAGCCACGCCTGCGCACGGCTTTGCGCCGAAAGCTGGGCCGAGGTGGGCACGGCATCGGGCGTCTTGTAGAGCCAGTGCGCGGCGATGCCGCGTTCGGCGATCTGATCCATTTCCTCGGTGCGGATCTGCACTTCGATGTGCGAGCCGAAGGGGCTGAACAGCAGCGTGTGCAGCGATTGGTAACCATTGGCCTTGGGAATGGCGATGAAATCGCGGAAGCGTTCGGCCACGGGCTTGTAGAGGGAATGGATTGCACCCAGTGCGTGGTAGCACTGCATCGTGTTGCCGCCGACCACAACGCGGAAGCCGAACACATCCATCACTTTTTCCAGCGGCTTCTGCTCCTGCTTCATTTTCAGGTAAATGCTGTACGGCGATTTCACGCGCCACACGAGGCGATGCGGGATGCTTTCTTCGGTGAGCCGCTGGGAAAGCGCGGCTTCGATCCTGGCCATCGCATCGCGGCGGCTTTCCGGTTGTTCGGCGATGTGGCGGGAAATGACCTTGTGGCGTTGCGGGTACAGGCCCTTGAAGCCCAGATCCTGCAACTCGCCCTTCACCCGGTTCATGCCCAGGCGCTGAGCGATGGGCGCGTAGATGTCCAGGGTTTCGCGCGCGATGCGGCGGCGCGATTCTGGCTTCTGCGCATCCAGCGTGCGCATGTTGTGCAGGCGGTCGGCGAGCTTGATGAGGATCACGCGCAGGTCGCGGCCCATCGCCATCAGCATCTTGCGGAAACTTTCGGCGGCGGCTTCCTGCTTGTCTGCGAATTTCAGCTTGTCGAGCTTGGTGACGCCATCCACCAGTTCGGCCACGGTTTCACCGAACTCCTCGGCGATGCGCTCGCGCTGGATCGGTGTGTCTTCCAGCACGTCGTGCAGGATCGCCGCACAGATGGTTTCCCCATCCATCCCCAAGTCGGCAAGCAATTGCGCCACCGCGACCGGGTGAGTGATGTAGGCCTCGCCGCTCTTGCGGGTCTGGCCGTCGTGAGCCAGTGCGCCAAGACGATATGCATCGTGAACCTTGGCGACTTGTTCGGGCGACAGATACGCGGAAAGGTGGCGCTGCAATGCGGCGACCTGATCCGGACAGGGATCAGGTGCGTGAGCAGGCGCTTTGACGGAAGGCGCGGGAGGTGATGTGGCGACAGGCATGTCGCCAGACTACGCAGCGCAGCAAGTTTCGGCAATGTTACGGCACGAAAGCTGCGCGCCGCAGGGGACGATCAGAGATCGTCGCCGCCCTTGGAAAGATCGTCGTCCACTTCGGCGGCAGCCCATTCCAGGGCTTCGCGTTCGCGGCGTTCCTTCTCGATGCGATCCACCTCTTCGATCGTGGGCATGTCGATCTTGCGGGCCGCGATTTCGCGCAGGGCCAGCACGGTGGGCTTGTCGTCCATCGCGTCTTCGCCGAGCGCGGATTCCACGCCTTTGGCGAGCTGGCGTGCGCGGCGGGACGCCATCACGACCAGTTCGAAACGGTTATCGACCACTTCCAGACAATCTTCGACGGTAACGCGGGCCATGATTTCGACCTAGGGAATCCCAATGGAACCGCGCATTTTACGCAAGTCCCGGGCCTCCCGGCAAATCCGGGCGGGCCCGATGGCTTTTGCGTTCAGTCCAGATTGCGCCCGTGGAACAGTTCCTCGATCTCCCGACGAAGCTGCATTTCGATCCGCTGGCGTTCCTTGAAGGAAAGGTTCTTGGCCTTTTCCTCGAACAGGTAGGTGTCCAGGTCGAAATCCTTCAGGTGCATCTTGGTGTGGAAGATGTTTTCCTGATAAACGTTCACATCGAACATCTCGTAGCGGTTCTTGATGCCCTTGGCGAGGTAATCCTGGATCGAGTTGATCCGGTGGTCGATGAAGTGCTTTTTGCCCTTCACGTCACGGGTGAAGCCGCGCACGCGGTAATCCATCACCACGATGTCCGATTCGAAACTTTCGATCAGGTAGTTCAACGCCTTCAGCGGCGAAATCACGCCGCAGGTGGCCACGTCGATGTCCGCGCGGAAGGTGGCGATGCCGTTGTGCGGATGCGTTTCCGGGTAGGTGTGGACGGTGATGTGGCTCTTGTCCAGATGCGCCACGACGCTGGCGTCCTGGTGTTCGCGCATGGCACCGACCAGCACTTCCTTGCCCGCCTGCTTCTTGTCGATCACCGGTTCCTCGGAAATGAGGATGGTCACCGACGCACCTTGCGGATCGTAATCCTGGCGCGCCACGTTGAGGATGTTGGCACCGATGATCTCGGCCACGTCCGTGAGGATCTGGGTGAGGCGTTCGGCGTTGTAGGCCTCGTCGATGTACTCGATGTAGCGCTGGCGCTGATCTTCGGTGACGGCGTAGCAGACATCGTAGATATTGAACGAGAGCGCCTTGGTGAGGTTGTTGAAGCCTTGCAGCTTCAGGCGCGGCAGGGGTTTGACCACCAGCGGTTCCTTGATCGGGTGAGGACTGAACTTGTGGATTATCCGGCAAAACCACCGCGCTTGTGCAATGCGCGGCGTTGCAGTGCGTTACATTGCCGATTAAGCTCCTCATCAGCGCGAAATCAGGATGGGGGTCACACTTTTTCACATGGATGCGACCACCGGCTTTCCCGATCCGCTGCGTCGCCTGCAGCCTGCCCCTTCGCTGGCTCCCGACGAAGGCACGATCCGGGCGTTTCTTGCACATTGCCATCGCCGCCGCTATGCCAGCCGCATGGATGTGTTCCGGCCCGGCGATCCGGGTTCGACGATGTATTACGTCATCAGCGGTTCGCTTTCGATCATCAACGAGGAAGAAGGCGGCCGCGAACTGGTGCTCACCTACATCAACGCGGGCGAATTCGTCGGCGAGACGGGATTGTTCGTGGCCGCGCCGCAGCGCAACGTGGTGCTGCGCACACGCACCGTGTGCGAACTGGCCGAGATCAGCCACGAGCGAGTGCTGGCGCTGTTCGCAGGGCCGTTGCGCAACGAATGCGCACGTTTGCTGTTCGCCATCGGCGGGCAGCTCACGCGGCGGTTGTTGCACACCAACCGCAAAGCTTCGCGCCTGGCCTTCATGGATGTGACCAACCGCATCGCCAACACCATCGTGGATCTGTGCAGTGAACCGGATGCGATGACGCACCCGGATGGCACCCAGCTTCGCGTCAGCCGCCAGGAACTGGCGCGCATCGTCGGCTGCTCGCGCGAAATGGCCGGGCGCGTGCTCAAGCAACTCGAAGACGATGGCATGTTGCGCGCGCGCGGCAAGACCATCGTGGTGCTGCACAGCCGCGCCACCGGGCCGGTGGTGCCGCGGTAACTGCAAAGCCACTTGCGGGCGAGCTATCTCCGCACACCTCACCGTCATGCTGCGCGCAGCGAAGCGGAGTCGCTGCATCGCTCTTCTTCAATGACCAGAGCGACCCTGCGACTTCGCACAGGGTGACACGGAGTGTTTCGGCAGTTGCGCGCATGAACGCGGGAAAGTGGAGTGGCGGATCGGATCAGTGTTCCTCTGCAACCACCCGATTGCGGCCTTCGCGTTTGGCGCGATAGAGGGCGCGGTCGGCGGCGGCGATGAGGCGGTTGCCGGAAATTCCGGATGTCCATTGCGCCACGCCCGCACTCATGGTGACGCGCAGCTCGCCGGCTCGGTCGTGCTGCAGCGGCGTGTTCGCCAGATGCGCGATGAGGGATTCCATGCGTTGCGTGGCCTGTGCCAGATCGGCGTTGGGCAGCACGAACAGGAATTCCTCGCCACCGTGGCGGGTGACGTAGCCGCCCAGCGGAATTTCCCTGTCCGCCAACGTCTGTGCGATGTAGCGCAAGAGGGCATCGCCGATGTCGTGGCCGTGTTCGTCGTTGACGCGCTTGAAGTGGTCGATGTCGCCCAGCGCCACGCACAGAGGCTGGCCGCAGGCGGCGGCTTCCTCGAATGCAGCCGCCAGGCGCAGATCGCCCGCGCGGCGGTTGGGCAGGCCGGTGAGCGCATCGTGTGTGGCCTGTTGTTCGAGTTGGCGCAACAGCGTTTCGCGTTCGCGCCCGGCCTGTTCCAATGCGGCGTTCTTGGCGGAAAGTTCGCGCGTGCGCTGTTCGATGGTGCGATGCAACCGCTCCTGCCGCCGCCGGTAGCGCCCGGCGCGCCAGCGCAACACGAGTGCGAACAGGCCCAGCAAGGCCAATGCTTCCAGCAACATGAACCAGGGCCGCAGCCAGAACGGCGGGATCGCCTCGAACTCCACGCTGGCAAAACCCGCTTTCAAGCCTGCATCGTCCCAATCCACCGGGCTCATTGCGGCCTGCACTTCAAAACGCAGGTGCCCGCCGGGCAGGTTGGTGTACACCGCTTCGGCCGCATCGCCCGCCTCCACCCAATCGCGGTCGTAGCCGATCATGCGGTAGCGGTAGCGGATGCGCAGCGGCGCGCGGAAATCCAGCCCGGCATAGTGGATCGTCACACGCCGCACGTCCGGTTGCACGACGATGAGGTTGTCCGGAAGCATCGCCTTCCGGTCGAGCTGCACGCCTTCGATCTTCACTTTCACCGCGTCGTGGCTCTGCGCCAGCGAGGCATCCGGATCGATCACCGCAACACCGGTGGCCGTGGGCACCCAGAGTCTGCCCCGGGCGTCGAAATCCCCGGCCTGTGCGTTGCCGCCGTTGCACTGGCTGCTGGGCATTCCGTCCGAATAATCGAAAGCATCCACGATCAATCGCCGACGCTCGCCGGCATCGATGCGGGTGAACTGTTCCCTTGCGATCCGGAACGCGCCCCGGTTGCTGGAGAGCCAGAGGCTGCCGCGGCCATCGTCCAGCACGCGGAAGATGGAATCGTTCGGCAGGCCGGTGCGGTGGTCGTACACCGAAAAGCCGCCGTCCTCGCGCAACCGCAGCAGGCCCGAATCGCTGCCGATCCACAGCGTGCCATCTGCATCTTCAAGCAGATCGAAACTGCTCACCGCCGGGAAATCCGTGCCGCTGTGCCACACCTTCAGCGTGCCGTCGGCGGCGCGGTGCGCCAATCCGTTCGCCCCGCCGATCCACAGGCCACCTCGACGCGAAGGCAGCAGGACGCGGACGAAATCGCCGGGCATCCCCTGTCCTGATCCCAGCCATTGCGTCATTGTGCCGCGTTCGAAGACCGCAAGGCCGGTGCTGGTGCCCACGAAAAGGCCGTGCTCCCCGACTTCTGCAATGGCGCGTACATGCTGGGAGCGCAATCCGTCCGTGCCGTCGATGACATCCACGCCATCGGGATTCAGATCCGCCGGATAGTGCAGCACACCACGGTCGTAGGTGCCCACGTATATCCCGCCGTCGCGCGAAGGTGCGAGCGTCAGCACGGAGGAGGCGCGCCCGGCCAGATCCACTGGCGCGATACTGCCCTCTTGCCAGCGATCCAGCCCGGTGGCGTGGCCGATGAGCATGGAGCCATCGGGTCGGCGCAGGATGGAACGCGGGTAATCGTCGCCCAGGCCACGGGCGCGATCCAGCCCGAACACCGGGCCGTCGGCGATGCGGTACAAACCGTTGGTGGTGCCGACCCACAACAAGCCTTGCCGATCCTCGAACAGGCCGGTGCCGCCGCGCCCTTTCAAGCCCAACGTCGCATCGATGGTTTCCTGCCGCCCATCCAGATCGCGCACCAACCCCTTCCCTGCAGTCATCAGCCAGAGTGCGCCGTGGCGGTCTTCGTGTGCGGCTTCGACCTGCCCTTCATGAAAACGCCGCGCCTGCGTGAAGCCCTCGTCGAGCACATAGGCACCGTGGTTGTCGCCCATCACCAGATCGCCATTGCGCCGCCGCAGCAGGATGCGCACGGCATCCTCGGGCAGCCCCAGGCGCGGATTCAGCGCTCGCAACGGTTGTCCTTCCCGCCACAGGAACAGGCCGCGCAAGGTGCCGACGAGCAGACCGCCATCGGGCAGTTCCAGCATGGACAGCACCATGCCATTGACTGGATCGAGATCGGATTCGATGCGGGTGAGGCCGCCGCCCGGGGCGCGGCGGTAGAGGGCATCCTCGCAGCCGATCCACAGCCCGCCATCTGCTGCCTGCAACAACTCCACCACGCGCAGCTTCGCCTCGAAGGTGTCTTGCAGCACCGACCAGCGCCCGTGCGAATAGCGCATCACGCCATGCTGCGAGGTGCCGAACAACATTCCGCCATCGGCTTCGGGCAGCAGGGTGCGCACCCCGGCCAGCGGGATGTCCGGCAAAGTACGTTTGTCGAAGACCTCGAACCTGCGCCCATCGAAACGGGCTGCACCTTCCCAGGTGCCGATCCACAGGAAGCCTTCCGCATCCTGTTCGATGTAGTGCACGTAGTTGTGCGGCATCCCGTCCTGCATCGACCAGGACGTGAGCGTGAACTCGTGCACTTGACGTGCAGGATCGAGCGCCAGTGCCACGCCGCTGACGATACACAGCAAAAGCGCCAGCACGGCACGGAGCCAGGCCCGAGCCGAATGCATGGTTCCCATGCGGATAACGCTAGGCCAATGCGGCGAATGCATCGCGCGACAGGTTTTCCGGTACATCGGCGGTGCAGCACACGTCGTCCTCGATGCGAACTCCGCCGAAGGCGCGCAAGTGTTCCACCTTCGTCCAGTCCACGGCGTGGGCGTGAGGGCCCTCGCGCAGGGTTTGCAGCAGCATCGGGATGAAATACAGCCCCGGTTCGATCGTCACCACGCAACCGTCATCCAGCGTGCGGGTGAGGCGCAGGAAGGGATGGCCTTCCGGGCGCGGAATCGTGCCGCCGGTTTCCGATGCGGCCAGCCCGGCCACATCATGCACCTGCAAGCCGAGCAGATGCCCGATGCCGTGCGGGAAGAACACGCTGGAGACACCGGTTTCAACTTGCGATGGCGCACTCATCCGCACGATGCCCAATCGTTCCAGCACGCCAGCCAGCTTCAGGTGCGCATCCAGATGGATGTCGCGGTAATCGCGTCCGGGGCGAACCTGATCCACCAGTTGCAACTGCACTGCATCCACGCCTTGCACCAACGCGCCGAACAGTTCATCGCCGTTGCCACGGGTGCGGGTGATGTCACTGGCGTAACCGGCAACGCTGGCACCGGCGTCGATCAGGAAGGAACGGCTTGCATCCGGTGCGCGTGCGTCCTGATATTGGTAGTGCAACACGGCGGCGTGTTCGTTCAAGGCCACGATGTTGTCGTAGGGCAATTCGCGTTCGGTGTGGCCGGTGCCGCGCAGGTAGGCGCGGTGGATGTCCAGTTCGGAAGCCCCCGCAAGGAACGCGCGCTCGGCCGCAACATGCCCGCGTGCGCCGAGCAGGTTGGCCTTGCGCATCAAGCCCAGTTCGTAAGGCGTCTTGAAGGCGCGGTACCAGTGCAGATGATTCACCACCTCCGGCGGATTGTTCGGCACGAAGCCCGGCAATGCGGCATCGGCTTCGCCAAGGATCGCCAGCCTGCCTTGCGTGGGCAGCAACGCGGTGGCCTGCTCCGGCTGCGTGATGATGTGGATGTCGAAGTGTTCCACCCAATCGCCGCTCGGCGCGGCAGGCGGCAGGTGCCAGTAATCAGCGGGCTGGAAATAGATCAGCGTCGGTTTCTTTCCCGGCGTGACGACGATCCAGCCATCGGTGTGGTGCACCAGCGGCACGAAATGCAGGAAGTGCGGGTTCGGGCGGAAGCCGTAGGGCCGGTCGTCGAGGAATTGGTATTTGAGAACGCCTGCGGCGATCAGCAGATGATCGAAGCCACCGCGCGCCAGTGCATTGGAGGCGCGGGTGAGCAGCACGGAAAGGTGTTCGGCGTAGGGAGAGGCCTGGGTCATGGTGCGGTTCCGGTGGAAAGAGGTTGCTTGTCTCGCAGTGGCGGCATGGAGCGCGCCGCGAAGATCGCGGCTTGCCGCGCTGCCTTGTAGAACGCAGGAGCAGCGCAGCAAGCTGCGTTCTACGGGGCCGCTGCGCTACTCGTCGCCGGGGCCGATGTAGGCGCGCAGTGCGTCCAGATCCTTCGATCCGATGTCGATGAAACGGAAACCCACCCAGTTCTGGCCGTTGCCATTCGCCGCTTCCGACCAGATATGGTGCACGCCGATCTCGATCTCCTGCGGCCGGCCCTGGTTGGGTAGTGCGAAGCGGAGCTGGTAGAGCGCATCGTCCGTCACCTGCGTGCTGGCGACGAGCAACATGCCGGTCTCGGAGATGTTGCCGATGTTGCCCATCGGGACGTCGAGCATGGTGTCGAACACCTCGATTCGTTCCGGAACATGCTTGCGTTTGGCGCGGCGGTATTGCTTGCTCATCGCGGGTTTCCTCAGGATGCAGTGGCCAAGGGCGCACTTTCGCCCTTGCCGCCGGAAAAGACCTTCAGCGCCTTGACGATGGCACCCCAGGCGCGATCAACGATGGAGCCGCGCTCGGCCTGCACCAGCTTCACGTTGCCGCGCGCGAGTTCACGCGCCAGCCAGTTGATCGTGACATCGCAGGCGCGCTGGCCGCGATGGTTCACGAACAGGCATTTCCCGGTGACGGTGGAGAACCACGAAAGACGGCGGCGCGCCACCGCGCCCTGCTGGTTCAGGGTGAAATCGAACCAGGTGCCAAAGGGCAGCATCCGGATGCGCTCGGCCCACGCGGTTTCTTCCTGGTTGAGCGGCGTGGCGACTTCCTTGATCTCCACCGCCTGCGCGCCTTCCTGCGCTTGACCCAGGCGCGCACGGTGCTTGAGCTTCATCGCAAGTTCGGTACGCGAAGCCGGGTCTTCGCGCTCGGCATCCTCGCCGGGCGTTGCCGAAGCGAGCAGCTTTCCTGCCAGATCGTCCGCTTCGTCGCCCTGGTAGCCGATTTGGCCGAGCGCGGCGAGCATGTCCGCCCGCATCCGCGAGGCTTCGTCCGCGCTGATGAGTGTCGGCTTGCCACCGGCCTTGGCGGCGGCGGAATCGATCAGGCGGGCAGAGAGCGACAGGTACTGCTTGAACGTGGGTGAATCCTCGCCGCCACGCAGCAGCGCCAGTGCCAGCACATCGGCCCAGGTCTGTTCCAGCAGGGATTGCAGGAAGCGCGGCAGCTTGCGCCCGGCAATCTGCCCGAGGATCGCTTCCTGCGCCTTCAGCTTGGCGATCTCGAGCTTCTCGCGGCCACGCGCGGCTTCCACATGACGGCGCTCGCTCACTTCCGCCTTGCGCTGCTGCGTGCCCAGGTGCCGGGAAAGATCACCCATCAACTGCGAGAACACCGCGGGGTTGCCATCGTATTCGCCGGATAGGCGATCCACGATGGAGCCCATCTTGTCGATCAACTCGCGATCCTGCTCGTCGTCCGAGGTCCAGTAGAAGCTGGCATCGGCCACGGCGTTGAGCAATTGCCGCGCCGGGTGATTGCGCTCGGTGAAAAAGCTGCGGTCGTCCAGGGCAACGCGCAGCATCGGCACCTGGAGCTTGGCCAGCAGCGTGTTGGCGGCATTGCTGAGCTGGGGTTCCTGCGCGATCTGGTCGAACAGCATTCCCACCAGATCCAGCGTATCGCCGTGTTCCTCCGGCAATACGGGATCGGCACCGGGCGGAAGATCGTGGCGGAACTGTGCGAGCAGGTCTTGCCGCAGATCGGAAATCTGCCGCAGGCGCGGTTTGCCATCGACCATGCGCAGGTGCGAGGAATGCGTCTGCAAGGCCGACAGGCTTTTCTGGATTTGCGGCAGCATCACCGGCACGGCATTGGCATTGGCCGAACGCGCCTTGCCCGCAGCATCCGGCTTGAGCCGCCCCAGAATCTGCCGCCGACTGGCCAGCAACTGGCGCAGCATGTCGAACAGCTCCGCATCCTGGCGGCCTTCGCCGTTGTCCGGCTCCGCGCTTTCCGTGGGCATCCACGAAGCAGCGCCTCCGTTTGCCGATGGCAATCCACGCGGCATTCGTGGCCGTGCTGCCGCGCCGTGCGGGCCGACGTTCGAAGGTGGCTTGGCCTGCTCCTGTTCCGGCTTCGGCGCGGCCGCTGCGTTGGCGGCGACCTTCGCCTCCAGCGTGCCCTGACGCCGCAGCGGCGCGTAGGCCAGATTCGGCAGCAGGTGTTCGCGTACCAGCCAGGCGTTGATTTCCTCGTAGGTGGCGGCAAAAACCGGCATCAGGTGACGGTCGATCTGGCGGTAGAAATCCTGTTGTGCCGTAACCGTGAACTCGAACACATCGGTGGCGTCGCGCAACGCCATGCAGATGCGGTGCGGGCCGATCGGCAGCTTTTCCACCTCGAACGCAGGCTTGCCGGCGATCACGCCGAAGCGCTGGCCGAGCATGAACAGCGGCAGGCTGCTGCGGATTTCCGAACGGCTGGCGATTTCATTCAGCACCACCGCCTCGTCCATCGCGCCGGTTTCCACCAGCGACAGTTCCACCCTGCCGTGTGCCGGTGCGGCGCCTGGCGCCTGCGTTTCGGGCGTGGTGTCGGACAGGCGTGCCAGCGAGCTTTCCAGTTGCGCCAGAAACTCCGTGGCAAATGCGCCACGGCGCTCGCGCAGGCGGGATACGCCCTGCATCAACCCCTGCTGCACCTGATTGCTGCGGGCCTGATCGGTGTCATGGAACCAGCTTTTCTCGATTTCCGCCAGCGCCGGTTCAAGCCGCCGTTCGAGATTGCTGCTGAGCAGAGAAAAAATCCCTTGCAACAACTTCTTCTGGCGCGGCGCGAACCGCGTGGCGGCAAGCCGCACTTTCGGCACCGGTTGCGCGGCGCGGGAAAATATCGCGGGCCCCTGCATGGTTCCCCCTCATGACAGAACGCTATAGAGCCCGGATTATCGTTTTATCCCGTGGGTTCAGGCAACGGCACAGGCCAAGATGAGCGCGGATTTTCAAGCGGAAATTCACCGAACGAGGGGAATACGTGAAGTTTCGTGCGGAACTTGCCGTTGGCCGGAGAATTTTCGTGCATTTTCGTGCGGAAACTCCGCCCACCGGAACCCGCTACATCATCGGCCATGACCGAAGAAGAATGCGCGATCCGGCCAAGGCGGGATGACCGGATCGCACGGTCGAAGCTGCGGAAAACCACCGATCAAACCGGAATCGGCGGGGGCGGTGCGGGGGGCGCAGGCGGAGCCGCCGGAGCAGCGGGCGGTTCAGGCGGTGCGGGCGGTTCAGGCGGAGCCGGAATACGGAACGAAGCCGCTGGCACCTTCAGCCGGGTGCTGCGCGTGCTGCGGTCGCGCAGGAATTGCACCGCCACCTCGCTTCCTTCCGGCTTGGCGCGCAATTCCGCCATCGCCTCGCGCGGGGAATTCACCGCCTCCCCTTCGATGGACAGGATCACATCGCCCGCTTCCAGCCCTGCCAGATCTTCACCTGCGCTGACCACCAGCACGCCACGATCAGCGCCGAAATAGCGGCCCAGCCCGGCATCCACCGCAGCCAGATTCAGGCCGTTCCAGCGGAACGCATCGGAGAGGGTGCCCATTGCAAAGCCGTGTTTCCCGTCCTTGCGAACCCAGGCGAAGCTGCGCTCGACTTCCTTGCTGATTTCTTCCGACAGGCCGTCCAGCCCGGATAGATCGACCTTCGGAATCTCGATGCGTTCGCCGTTGATGACGATGTTGTCGTCCGATGTGCGCAGTACGCGGATCAGGCTTTCCTTGTCGTGCTCGCCATCGGCGGTGTTAAAGACGAAGGCGAAGCTGTGGCCGGCCCGTGGTGTTACTTTCGCCGTGCCGGGTTTGCCATCGCGAAGGTAACCCAGTTCCACCGGCGTATCCGCGGAAAGATCGCGCAGCGCGGCACGCGCCTGCTGCACGCGGGCCTGGGCGTTCTTGCCGGTGATCGGTGCGCCGTCGATATGGGTGATGCGGTCGCCGGTTTTCAGCCCGGCCTGTGCGGCGGCACTTTCCGGCGTCACACCGCTGATTCGCACGCCATCGATCTTGTCCGGTGCGAGCAGCACGCCCAGCCTCGGGCGATTCATGCGGACATTGCGTACCTGCTCCATTCGCGGATACGCCTCACGCGAAAGCGCCGCCACTTTATCCGCAGCTTGTCGCAGTTCTTCGCGTGCTTGTGCCAGTTCCTTGCGGGCCTGCTCTTTATCGGCCCGCCCTTGTTCGATGTCCGTTTGCGCCATTGCCGTGGTGGCGAAGATGGCCAGCACGGCGGCGGCAAGCCGTGTGCATTTTGGAATGCGAGGTTGCATGCAGCTCTCCTTTCAATGTGAGGAATCAGTACACGGCCACGAGGCGGCCGTCGTAGCGTTGGCCTTCTGCCGCCAGCAAGCGCTGGCCGCTTTCGAAGGCGGTGAGTTGTTGAAGCGTGTCCACGCGGCCGCGCCACAGTGCTTCGATTTCGGGCGTGGGCAGCGAAGGTTCGGAAAGCGCGGCGTCGATCAGTTCCAGCCGCGCCTGCAAGGTTTGCGAAAGCGTCGCCGCCGCGCCGGTGGCCACGCGTTCATCGCGTACCTGTGCCAGCCACGCTTCCAATTGCGCGGAGCGACTCTGCAATGCGGCCAGTGCGATGGTGTCTTCCTGCGAAAACGTTTCTGCCGTCAGTGGCGATGGCGCATCGCTGCTGCCTTCGTGCGAGAGGTTGGGAAGCAGCAATGGCAAGGCCAATGCCAGCGTCACGGCAGCAGCCAATGCCCACCACAACGGCTTGCGCGTGGCACGCGGTGCGCGGCGCAAACGCGTCGCGAAGTGCGGCCACACCTCGGTGGGCGGGGTTTCCAGCGGCAGCGAAGCAAAAGCATCACGCCAGCTTGCTGGTGCGGGTTTGCGAGTGTCAGTCATGTCCGTGCCCTTCGATCTTCAACAGATCACGCAGGCGGCGCGTACCGCGCGCCAATTGCGATTTGGAAAAACTCGTCGTGCGGCCCAGCGCCGTGCCGATTTCCTCGTGCGTGAAACCTTCGGCGTGGTACAGCCACAACACGCTGCGCGTAGCGGCGGGAAGCTGCAGCAGCGCGCGTTGCAGCAAGGCCGCATCCGCCGCTTCCGGCGGTGGCGGCGCGAGGTCTTCGCGGGTATCTTCGGCATCTTCCTGTGCATCGAGCGGAAGCTCGAACGCCTTGCTGCGCCGCAGCCGCATCAGCGATTCGTTCACCGCGATCTGCCGCAACCAGCCCCAAAACGGCCCACCGCCACGGTAATCGTCGATGCGGCCCAGCAGTTTCAGCATCGTTTCCTGCAACACCTCGGCCGCTTCCTCACGGCAGCCGGTGAGGCGCAAGGCCAGCGTGAACACGGGCCGCTCGAACCAGCGATAAAGTTGTTCAAGCGCCGCCGCCTCGCGCGACCGCGCCCGTGCCAGCAGGCGTTGCGGCACATCGATGGCGAAACTCGACGCCCGCACCACGGCCTCGTGCGCAGGCACGGCAGCAGGTGTGGGGCAAAGCATGGCGGCGGAATCGTTGCGCATGTCCCCATGGATGCACGAACAGGGCAAATGGTTGCAGCGCCCTTGGCAGGTTGTTGAGAAATGCACATCCTGTGCATTTCTCAATCGAACGGTACAAGCAAAGCTTGCCCACGTTCTCCAAAATCAAGCGCTTGCGCGCTCGATTTTCGAGCGGGCCATCCGTGGCCCTAGTCGGAAGGCGGCGACCTGCGCCGAATCGGAATGTTGCCCAATGGCACGGAAGCAATTTCCTGCCCGTGTTCGCGGCGTGGCTGGCCCGGATCGGGCGCGAAGGCGTGGGCGTAGAACACTTCGCAGGTCGCAGGCAGCGTGCCATCGGCACGGCGATGCTGTTCCCACACGGCGAACGCGGACTGCATCCGTGCCTTGCCGGTGAGGCTGCGGCGGCGTGCGATCAACGCATTGCCCGCACCCATCGCACGCAGATCGCGCATGGCTTCGCTGGGCAGCGCATAGGTCAGCGTGAAGGTATCGGTATCCAGCACCGGATCGCGGAAACCGGCCGCCATCAGTGCATCACCCAACACCTGTACCGGCGCGAATGGATGAACGTGCGGCGCATCCTCGCCCGCCTGCGCGAAGGCTTCGCGCAATTCCCACAAGGTTTCAGGGCCAACGCTGGAACACAGCAGCAGGCCTCCGGGCGCAAGCACGCGACGCCACTCGGAGAACACCGCAGGAAAATCGACGAGCCACGGCAAGCACAGATTGGTGAACAACAGGTCGATGCAGCCATCGGCCAGTGGCAAGGCCGTGGCATCGGCGCATATCGCGGTGTATCTGGGCCGCCACCAACCCGCTTGCCGACGCGCCCGCTTCACCATCGGCAAGGCCAGATCCAGTGCCAGTACTTCGGCTTTGGGAAAGCGCTTCTTCAACGCCAACGCACCAGAGCCCGGCCCGCAGCCCACATCCAGAATGCGTGAAGGCGTGGGTGCGATCTCATCCAGCCGTTCGATCAAGCGCGCTTCCACTTCGTGCTGAAGCACGGCCACCTCCATATAGCCTGCGGCGGCGCGGCTGAAGTTGCGGCGGAGGTGGTGGGGATCGAACGGGGTTGGCATGGGTGGAAACCACGGCAGGAAGGAACAATGCTCAAAACTCGCGCATTATTCCTGCAATACCGGATTTCGATTCAACCTGAAATCGCCAATTTCTCGTTGTGGTAGAGCCGTGCCGCAACCAGCCACAGCAGCATCGCAAGGCCGACGCCGACACCGAAATAGACGCTCCATTGCAATGCGGAAACGGCTTCGTGACGGATCACCAGGTTGATCATCTGGTTCGGTGCGAGGAAGGGCACGGCAAACATCCAGAGTTGATCCTTCACCGGGGAAACCATCAGGAAGATGGTCGGGATCATCGGCACCAGCATCAGGATGCTCATGTAGCTTTGGGCCTCCTTCACGCTTTTCACGCTGGCCGAGATCAGAGTCAACAACGTGGAGCCGAGCAGCACCACCGGCAGCATGATCGCAGTGAGTTTCAGGATGGCGAAGGTGGAAAGATCCACCTTGCCTGTCAATCCCGGCGAGAACTGGAGGCCGAGTTTCATCGCAATGAGCGTGAGCACCAGTGCCGCCAGGCCGAACAGCGTGCCGGCGGCGATCTTGCCGCTCATGATCGCCTCGCGCGCCGCAGGCGTGGCCAGCAGCGGTTCCAGCGATTGGCGTTCGCGTTCGCCTGCAGTGATGTCGATCATCAGATAAGCCGAACCGAGGAAGCCGCTCAGGATCAAGAGATACGGCAGGAAAGCCAGCGCCCGGCCCGCACGGCTTTCCGGCGTAGCCAAATCGGTAGGCGCGGCCAGCACCGGCTGCGCCACGCTGGGGCTGACGCCACGCGCGAGCAGGCGCAGCGAACCCACCGTCTGGCCGTAGGCATTGAGCAGCCGTTCCACGCGCGCCACCGGGATGTGCGAATCCTCGCGCGAGCTGTCAAACAGGATTTCCACCAGCGCAGGTTTGCCCGCGCGCCAGTCCTCGCCGTAGCTTTCGGAAATGCGCAGGATCACATCCTCATCCTGCGCAGCGATGGCCGCTTCCGGATCGTCGGGTGCGGCTTCGGGTTCGATGTTCTGGCCGCTCAACCAATCCACCAGATTGGGCGCGCGTTCCATGCCGACGATGGGAAGTTCCAGCGTCTTTTCCATCTGCGTGGTCATCTTGTTCTGCATCACGCTGCCCAACCCGATCATCAGCGCGGGCGCGAGCAATGGCCCCATCAGCAGCGAGATGGCAAGCGTGCGGCGGTCGCGGAACAGATCCAGCAGTTCCTTGCGCATCACTTCGACGAGGCTGGCCCACCAGCCGGGCCTTGGGTTCTTGCGGCTCATTGGAACAATCCTTCTTCCGATCCGATGGCATGCACGAAGGCGTCTTCGAGATTTTCCTGCCCGGTCTGCGCGCGCAGTTCTTCCGGGGTGCCTTGTGCGACAACGCGGCCCTTGGCGATCACCACGATGCGATCACACAACGCGGCGACCTCCTGCATGATGTGGCTGGAGAAAATCACGCAGCGGCCTTCTTCGCGCAGCCCGCGCAAAAAAGTCCGCATGGAGCGCGTCGTCATCACGTCCAGGCCGTTCGTGGGTTCGTCCAGGATCACGTTCTTCGGGTCGTGCACCAGCGCGCGGGCAATCGCTGTCTTGGTGCGTTGGCCTTGCGAGAAACCTTCGGTCTGGCGATCGATCACGTCTTCCATGCCGAGCGAGGCCACCAGCGCATCGCAGCGCGCGGCAATTTCCGCTTCCGTCATGCCGTGCAGACGACCGAAGTAGGCGATGTTTTCGCGTGCGGTGAGGCGCTTGTACACGCCGCGCGCATCCGGCAGCACACCCAGGCGCTGGCGCACTGCATCAGGATCTTTCGCTGCATCGAAACCATCCACCAGCACACGGCCCGCATCAGGCTTCATCAGCGTGTAGAGCATCCGCAACGTGGTCGTCTTGCCCGCGCCATTGGGGCCGAGCAGGCCGGTGATTTCCCCATCGTGCGCGGAGAACCCCACGCCCGCCACAGCCGCGACCTTGCCAGTCTTGGTCTTGAATGTTTTGTGCAGATCGGTGACTTGGATCATGGTGCTCAAGGCTCCCAACCGTAATAGCCCACGAACGGCGGGGCATGGTGCAACTGTTCCAGACAATCGGCTTCCGGCGCATTCGGATCGGCGGTTTCGAGGAACTTCGCCGCCAGTTTCGACATGCAACCCGCGCCGATCACGTTGTGGCCCTGACCGCGCAGCACCAGATGGCGCGCGTTCGGCAGGTGCCTGGCGACTTCATCGCCATAGCGCGGTGGCGTGACCGGATCGAATTCGCCGGAGAGCAGCAGCGTCGGAATCGGCGCGGTAACGGGTTCGCGGAAATCCGCCGGGCGCGTGCCGCGTGGCCATTCCTTGCACATGGTCTGGATCATGCCGGCAAATTCGGCGCCCATCACGGTGTTGGCATCGGCGGGATCGACGATGAGTTCATCCGCATCCTCGCTGCACGTCACCGATTGGCTCATGCCCTGGGCTATCGAATCGGACAGCGAGGAAAGCATCCAGTTCGATTGCGCCAGCGCCGCATCGGCGTGGCCCTGTTCGATCTCGTGGATGATGAGCGGCAGGGTCGAAGCCATCACGGGCTGATAGGCATACATGCGCAGTACGGTGGCGATCATGCCGCGCGTGAGCTTGCCCTCCTTCACTTCGCCGGTGACGGCATCGCGGTAGGTAAGCTGCATCGGTTCGGCATCGAGTTTCCTGGCGATGGCGGCGTAGCGTTCGCGCGGATCGCCGAAGCTTTCCTTGCACGCGGGAATCTCCTGGCAGCGTGCGAATTGCGCAGCAAGCGAGGCATCCAGGTTCTTCGCGTGATCCTGCCCCAGCACCAGCGAATTGGGCACCACGCCATCGAGGATCACTGCACGCACGCGGTCGGGATGGTGCTTCATGTACTGCTGCGCCACGCGCGTACCGTAGGAAATGCCGATGAGATCGATCTTCTCGGTGCCGAGTGCTTCACGCACGGCATCCAGATCGGCAATGGCATCGCTCGTGGTGTAGAAGCGCAAATCGGCACGTTTGGAAAGTTCGGTTGCGCAGGCATTGGCGCTGACCGCAGCGGCTTCATGCGATACATCGGCCTCCAGGTCATTCTCGTGCTTGCAAGCCAGCAGGTTCGACCCGCCGGTGCCACGCTGATCCAGCAGGATCACATGACGCTGCTTGAGGATGTGCGCAAACGCGCCGCGTGCGGATGGGTAACTGTCGCGCGCGCCCTGACCCGGCCCACCGGCCAGCATGAACACCGGATCGGCCGCGGCATCGCCCTCGGCGGGAATCAGTGCGATTGCAAGTTCGATCTTGCGCCCTTCAGGTTCGGCGCGATTTTCCGGCACGGTGAAACTGCCGCATTGCGCTTCCACCGGTACGGCAGCCATTTCGCTGGTCAGCGTGCAAGGCGTGAACTGGATACTTCCGAGAGTTCGGGTGGCCGCGTGCGATGGCGCAGCAAGACATAGTGCCGCAAAGCCGGCGGCAAGCAGGGATGAACGCAGCAGCATCGGTTCGTTCCGGTGGCGGTGAATGTGCAGATGGTGATGATGTCGCACTACGGGAACAAGTGTGACCTGTCACGGTCGAAGCATTACGCTGGCCGGAAAGCCCATTCCGGCGCACTGATAGAATCCGCCCTTTCCCATTGTCCGCCCATCGGGCCGACACATCAGGAGTTCCCATGCATTTCCATCTTTCCGCCGCTGCACGGATCGCCCTTGCGTCCGCGATCGTGTTCGGCCTTGCCGCCTGCAAGGACGATCCGGAACCGGCCCCCAAGGCCGCCGAACCCATCGTGAAGATCGACAAGGCGCCACCACCGCCGCCCGAACCTGAGCGCGTGGTGGAGGCCACCACGCCGCCACCCGTCGAAGGCTGGAAATCCGCCGATGCGCCCAACGCCTGTGATGTGATGAGCGATGCGGACGCCGCCGAGATTCTCGGTGCACCGGTCAAGGCCATCGATGCCACCGACCGGCACCTGAAGTGGCGCAAGCCGGTGGCCTCGGCCTGCCTGTTCGCTTTCGGCAAGGACAAGGATCCCGACAATCTGACGTTCGATTCCAAGTTCGTGCGTGTGCAGGTCTTCACCAGCGTCACCCTGGACAACAGGCGCAAGCGCACCGCCGAAAGTTTCTTCAAGGCGCGCAAGGCCACCAATTTCAGCGACTTCGAACTGGGGCCGGGCTTCGAGGCGTTCTGGACGACCTCGGATCATCCGCCGGATCGCGCACTTCTGATCCGCAACGGGGAAGTGGTGATCGAAGTGCAAAGCTATCCGCCCAGCTCCGGCGGCATGGTGGTCGCCAGCCGCCCCACCGTGGAAGCCTTCGTGCTTTCCATGTACGAAAAATGGATGTAACTCCGGCGCTGCGCATCGCCGATCTGCGCAAGACCTACGACAACGGCGTGGAAGCACTCAAGGGCGTTTCCCTCGATGTTGCGCAGGGCGATTTCTTCGCCCTGCTCGGCCCCAATGGCGCGGGCAAATCCACCTTGATCGGCATCGTCAGTTCTCTGGTGAATGCCACCGCAGGCGTGGTGGAAGTGGAAGGCATCGACCTGCACCGCCAGCGCTCCGAAGCGATGCGGCAGATCGGCCTGATGCCGCAGGAAATCAACCTCAACATGTTCGAGCAGCCGTTCGACATTCTGGTGAACTACGCCGGATTCTTCGGCGTGCCGCGACGGGCGGCGATGGTGCGCGCCGAGGAAGAGCTGGCACGCGCCCAGCTTTCGGACAAGGCACGCAAGATGACACGCACGCTTTCCGGCGGCATGAAGCGGCGGCTGATGATTGCCCGCGCGCTGATGACACGGCCCAGGCTGTTGATCCTGGACGAACCCACGGCGGGCGTGGACATCGAGATCCGCCGCAGCATGTGGAAGCAGTTGCGCGAGATCAATGCCGCAGGCACCACGGTGATCCTCACCACGCATTATCTGGAGGAAGCCGAAAGCCTGTGCCGCAACATCGCGATCATCGACCATGGCCGCATCGTCGAGAACACCTCGATGCGCGCGCTGCTTTCCAAGCTGGATGTGGAAGGCTTCGTGTTCGACATCGAAGGCGATCTGCCCAGTGCGCTTCCGCAGATCGAAGGTGCCAGCCTTGTCGCCACCAACGCCCACACTCTGGAACTGGACATGCCGCGCTCGATGGATTTGAACCGCGTGTTCACCGCGCTCGGCACGCACGGCATCACGGTGCGTTCCATGCGCAACCGCAGCAACCGGCTGGAAGAACTGTTCGTGCGCCTCACCGGCCAGAAGGACGCTGCATGAGCCCCGGTACCAGCCCCAGCACTTCCACGAAGAACTTCATCGCCCTGTACACCATTGCCCGGCGCGAGGTCGTGCGCATCCTGCGCATCTGGGCGCAGACGCTGGTGCCGCCGGCGATCACGATGACGCTGTACTTCCTGATCTTCGGCAAACTGATCGGCCCGCGCATTGGCGTGATGGACGGCATCAGCTACATCGATTACATCGTGCCCGGCCTGGTGATGATGAGCGTGATCCAGAACGCCTACGGCAACGTGTCCTCCAGTTTCTTCGGCGCCAAGTTCGGCCGCCACATCGAGGAATTGCTGGTCAGCCCGATGCCTGAATGGGTGGTGCTCACCGGCTATGTCGCGGGCGGCGTACTGCGCGGGTTGATGGTCGGGGCCATCGTGCTGGTGATCGCGCTGCTGTTCACGAGCATCTCCGTGCCGCATCCCTTCGTGACGCTGAGCACCGTGCTGCTGGGCGCGACGATCTTCTCGCTGGCCGGTTTCATCAACGCGGTGTATGCGAAGAAGTTCGACGACGTGACCATCGTCCCGACCTTCGTGCTCACCCCGCTCACCTATCTGGGTGGCGTGTTCTACTCGGTCACGATGCTGCCTGCCTGGGCACAGACCATCACCCACGCCAACCCGATCTTCTACATCGTCAATGCCTTCCGCCACGGCCTGCTTGGCATTTCCGACGTGCCGCTGTGGATCGCCTATGCGTTGATGCTCGGCTTCGTGCTGGTGCTTGGTGCGCTCGGGTTGTGGCTGCTGCATCGTGGAACGGGTTTGCGCAGCTGAGAGTGCCCGGGAACCTGTGCGGCAGAAGGAACCCCGCTGCCGACTATCGCACCTGATAGCGGTAATGCCCGGTGATGGGATAGGCGAACAAGCTGTCATCCTCCACCGGGCCTGCGCCGATGTTGTGGATCACCAGCGGATGGCCGCTTGCGTCATCGGCACGGTCGGAGACGATGCCGATGTGCGGCAGGTTGCCGGGCAACCGCCACGTCACCAGATCCCCGGGAAGGTAATCGGCGGCAGCTCGGGAAATCGTGATTTTCGCGTCGGCGCGTTCGAAGAAGGTTTGCAGGTTCGGCACGCGGCGATGGTCGATGTTGCGATCCGTGCTGCGCAGGCCCCAATGCTTCGGGTACGTGGAAAAATGCGCCCGCATGTCTTCGTGTACCAGCACCTGCAAGTCGATACCGAGTGCGCGGTAGGCGCGGATCACCACGTCCGTGCAGACGCCACGGCCAGCAGGGACATCGCCCATCGGGTAATCGATGCGCTGGTAGGCACCGTCATAGATTGTCCGGACGCGGGTCTGTTCGCGTGCGGCAGTCACCAGCTCAGGGGATGCGGCGAACGCCATGGACGCGGCGAATGCCAACAGCAGGGCGATGAGGGTCGGCAAGCGTGGCATGGCATTTCCCTTCGGATGAGCGGCCTGCCGATTGTGTTCCGGCGCAAGTGAACGCCAGCGCTGCGCTTGTTGCCGATGCACCCACTTGGCATCATCGCCATTCCCCTGGATTCCCATGTGAAACGCAATGGCCGACAGCAATGGTTCCTTCATGCCACGCGGCCCGCTGGGCGTGTGGAAAGCGATGCTGTGGTCATTGAAAGGCCTGCGCGCGGCATGGAGGCATGAATCCTCGTTCCGGCTGGAGGTGATCCTTTTCATCGTGCTCGCGCCGCTGGCCTGCGTATTGGGTGACAACGGCGTTGCGCGTGTGCTGCTGATCGGCAGCCTGTTGCTGGTGCTGAGCGCGGAGCTGCTCAACTCCGCGATCGAAGCGGTGATCGAACGCTACGGCCCGGAGTTCCACGAACTGGCCGGCCGCGCCAAGGACATGGGTTCGGCGGCGGTGTTCGTGCTGATGGTCAACGTGGTGCTCACCTGGGCGCTGGTGCTGGGGCCACGCTGGCTGGGATAAGTCACTGGCCTTCGGGCGGCTCCCACAATTCCACTTTGTTGCCTTCCGGATCGAGCACCCAACCGAACTTGCCGAACTCCGAATCGTCACGCTTGTCGAGCACGTTGCAGCCTTCCTCGCGCAGCACCTTGAGCAACGCATCAAGATCGTCCACGCGGTAATTGATCATGAAGTTGGCCTGGCTCGGCGCGAAGTAATCGCTCCCGGCGGAACCGATCGACCACGTCGTCGTACCTTTGAACGGCTCACCTCGTGCATCGACCCAGGTGAAAGCGGTTCCACCCCATTCCTGCACATCAATGCCCAAGTGTTTGCGATACCACTCGCGCAGCGCAGCGGCATCCTTTGCATGGAAGAAGATGCCGCCGATTCCCGTGACTCGTTTCATGTTCGGCTCCAAGCGTTGCGAAGCTGAAAGCGTACTGCAACAGTCTGCGCGCTCAAGCGTGGCAGATGCCGTGCTGAAGGTAATCGAGCAGTACGCGAACGATGCGCGCCTTGAGCCACGGCGGGCCGCCATCGTGCATGTCGTTGTGGCGGGAATCGGGGATGGTCTGCACGCACTGACGCGGCAAGCGCCGTTCTTCCGCTGCCGGAATCACGCCCGGATCCGCCTGGAAATCGGAACCGCGAATGGACAACCACGACATCGAATCCGTGCGCGGAAGTGGATAGCGGCGGTGATCGAGCGTGATGAGCGTGGTGGCCAGCATTGGCTCCTGCGCAAGCGCAAGCGCGGAAAAATCCCCGCCGTGGGAATGGCCGATCAGCACCAGATGCGGCCAGTCGTATCGCGGAAGTTCCGCTTGCAACGTCGCCTTCACGAAGGCGAGATTTTCAGCACCGATGCGCCACAACGGCATCCTGTCGGCCATCACATCGCCGCTGTTGCCGAATTTCGGGTCGTCCGGCAGCACGCTTGAGATCGCCACGACCAGAACACCCGATTCCGCCAGCGCTTCGGCAATGAAGGTGTAATCGGTATGCGACAGGCCGTAACCGGGGCTGAGGAAAGCCACGCGGCAGGTTTTCGTTGCGATGCAGGGCGAGCCTGCGCGCGGGAAGGTCAATTCAACGGGAATGGTGCGATCGCGCGCTGCATCCATCAGCACGCGAGCTTGCGGTGATGCCTCAGGTGGAACCGTGTTCGCGGCACAGCCTGCGAGCAGGAGCAGTGCAAGGCGTCGCAGGAACGTGCCACTCACGGCTCAATGCCGGAAATGCCGAACGCCGGTGAACACCATCGTGATGCCGTGTTCGTCTGCGGCGGCGATCACTTCGCTGTCGCGCATCGAACCGCCCGGCTGGATCACGGCCTTGATGCCTGCTTGCGCAGCGGCGTCGATGCCATCGCGGAACGGGAAGAAGGCGTCGGAAGCCATCACCGAACCTGCCACTTCCAGGCCTGCATCCTGCGCCTTGATCCCGGCGATGCGGGCCGAATAGACGCGGCTCATCTGGCCTGCGCCAACCCCGATGGTTTGTCCGTGTTTCGCATAGACGATGGCGTTGGATTTGACGAACTTCGCCACCTTCCATGCGAACAGCAGGTCATCGAGTTGCGCATCGGTGGGAGAACGTTTCGTCACCACGCTCAATTCGTCGCGCGTGACGATGCGGTCGTCGGCGGTTTGCATCAGAAGGCCCGAACCCACGCGCTTCACGTCGATGAAGCCGCAGGAGGCAGGCGCGGAAGCGATCTGCAACACGCGCACGTTGGCTTTCCTGCGTGCGATGTCCAGCGCGCCTTCGTCGTAACCGGGCGCAATCAGCACTTCGACGAACTGGCGCTCGAGAATGGTGCTGACCGTGGCTTCATCCAACGGCACGTTGAAGGCGATGATGCCGCCGAAGGCGCTGGTGGGATCGGTGGCATAAGCGCGTTCGTACACCTCGCCAACGGATGCGCCCACCGCAACGCCACAGGGATTGGCGTGCTTGACGATCACGCAGGCCGGCATATCGAACTGGCGCACGCATTCCCACGCGGCATCGGCATCGGCGATGTTGTTGTAGGAAAGCGCCTTGCCCTGCAATTGCGTGAAGGTGGCAAGCGAACCGGGCGCAGGATGCAGGTCACGATAGAACGCGGCCTGCTGGTGAGGATTTTCGCCATAACGCAGATCCATCCGCTTCACGAAATTGCCGTTGGTCTGGGCCGGGAACTTCGCGCGGTTTCTCGCGCCTTCATCGTTCGGATGCTCGATGGAGGAGAGCACATCGGAAATGCGCGCATCGTATTGGGCGACACGGTTGAACGCGGCCACCGCCAGGGAGAAACGGGTGCTTGCAGAGAGCTGGCCCGCGTTCGCATCCAGTTCTTCAACAAGGCTGGCGTATTGCGAAGGATCGGTGGCCACCGCCACATGGGCAAAATTCTTGGCCGCGGCACGCAGCATCGCCGGGCCACCGATGTCGATGTTCTCGATGATGTCGTCGAACCTCGCATCCAGCTGCGCGGTGACGCGCTCGAACGGGTAAAGGTTCAGCACCAGAAGGTCGATTGCTTCGATGCCCTGTTCGGCCATCACCGCAGCGTCGATGCCGCGACGGCCCAGCAGGCCGCCGTGGATTTTCGGATGCAGCGTCTTGACTCGGCCATCCATGATTTCCGGGAAGCCGGTGACTTGCGATACATCTTTCACCGGCAAGCCCGCCTCACGGATCGCTTTCGCGGTGCCACCGGTGGAGAGCAGTTCGATGTTGCGTGCGGCCAGTGAGCGGGCCAGTTCGATCAGGCCGGTCTTGTCGGAAACGGACAGCAGCGCGCGGCGAACGGGAATCAGGTTCGTGGTCATCGTCAAAGCAATCCGTGGTCGCGCAGTTTCTTGCGCAAGGTGGCGCGGTTGAGGCCGAGCGTGGCGGCGGCGCGGCTCTGGTTGCCTTCGCAGTGGCGCAGTACTTCGCGCAGCAACGGTGCCTCCACTTCGCGCAGTACCACCTCGTAAAGGTCGCAGGCCTGGTGATCGTGGAGGTCGTGCAGGTAGCGTCGTACCGAGAGCGACACGACATCACGCAGCGCAGCGTGTTCGGCGCTTTGGGGCGATGAAGCGGAGATGTTCACGGATGTGGTGCCGGGAGCGGTTCGCGGGGCCGAGCATTCTAACAGGCCGCTATTGACCGAACCTTCAAACAGCCCCGAAGAGCGCAGCTTGCTGCGCTGCTTCGTCGAAACTCCAAAGCGCAGCAAACTGCGCTCTACGGAAGCGGAGGCTGATATTCCTGCGAAAGCAATTCCCGCAGAAATGGCACCGTAACGCGGCGCTGGGCGGCAAGGCTTTCGCGATCAATGCGTTCGAACAAGGTGGCCAGTTCGCTCAAATTGCGGCTGGCCCGGCGCAACAGGAATTCCAGTGCGGCTTCGTCCAGCAGCAGGCCACGTCGCACAGCGCGGCGACGCAGGATTTCGCAGCGCGCATCGTCGTTCGGTGTGGTCAACGTGAAACGCAATCCCTGGGCGAGACGCGAGCGAAGATCGGGCAGTTCCAAGCCAAGGCCATCAGGATGGGTGCGGGCGGCGTAGATCACGCTGCATCCGGCGGCACGGGCGCGATTGTGGAAATGGAACAGCGCGGTTTCGTCTTCGCGTTCGCCGACGATGGCATCCAAGCCATCGAGCGCGACCAATGCGGCGGCTTCGCGGCCATCCAACGCGGCAGCCAGATGGCCGCGCATGGCGTGCAACGGCAGGTACGCTGCATCGCGCCCGGCCTCATTTGCAGCGGCCACGGTGGCGAGCAGCGCATGTGTCTTGCCGCTGGCTTCCGCGCCGCTCACGTACGCGGTGCCGGTGTCATCGCCTTGCGCCAATGCCCGCAGTGCGGCGACGGCGATGTCGTTGCCGACGAAGGTTTCCAAGCGTTGATCTGCCGGTGCGCGCAGCACCAGCGGCAACTGCGGCGTACTCACGTCGCGGGCGGCTGCGGCTTCTTGCGCGGCTTGCGACGGCGCCTGGGTGTGGCAGGTGCAGGGGCCACTTCGACAGCTGCTGCCGCAGCTTCCGGCACCTGCGCAAGCACCAGCGTTACCGGGACGGGCTTCACATCATCCTGCGGCGATACCTCCCCGTCGTTCCCGGCATACAACACGCTGGCGGTGTAGCGATCGTGCAGGTAACGCAGCAGCACCATCAACACGGCGGCCACGGGCAACGCCACGAGCACGCCGACGAAACCGAACAACTGGCCGCCCGCCATCACCGCAAAGATCACTGCCACCGGGTGCATTCCGATGCGATCTCCCACCAGCCAGGGCGTAAGCACCATGCCTTCCAGCAATTGCCCCACGCCAAACACCATCAGCACCAGTGCGATGTGCCACCAATCGCCGTATTGCACCAGCGCCGCGATCACTCCCATCGCCACGCCGACCGCCGTCCCCAGATAGGGAATGAAGCTCACCAGCCCCGCGACCACGCCGATCAGCAAGGCCAGATCGATGCCCACCAGCGCCATGCCGGCCGCATAGATCACGCCGAGCGCCAGCATCACGGAAAGTTGCCCGCGAAGGAAACTGCCGAGCACGCCATCCGCTTCCCCGGCCAGACGCGAAACGATGGGTTCGATCGGGCGCGGCAACAGTTCGCGGATGCGCGCCACCATCACGTCCCAATCGCGCAGCAAATAGAAGGTGACGACGGGAATCAGCGCCAGGTTCAACACCCAATTGATGATGACCAGACCTGATTTGGACAGGCCGCCCAGCACCTGCGTTGCCAAGCCTCCCGCCTGCTGCCAATGCTCACGCAGGGATTCGAACAGGCTGGCTGGATCGAGCTCAGGAAGTTTCAGGCCGGTGCGATGCTGCACCCATGGCACGGCCACACCGACAAACCAGTCACGCAGCTTGGGGAACTGTTCCACTATCGTGCCGATCTGCCGTTCCAGCATCGGAATCAGCAGCAACACCACGCCCACCAGCGCGAGCGTCATCAAACAGAACACCACCACCACACCGCCGCTGCGCGACAACTTCCAGCGTTCCAGCCGATCCACCATCGGATCGCCCAGATACGCCAGCAGCGCACCGGCGACGAAGGGCATCAGCACCGGCGAGAGCAGCCAGATCAGAAACCCCAGCACCACGATCAGGGCCAGCAACTGCCATTTCTGCACGTCTTTCATCGGGCGGCATCCTCAACGCGACAACACGAACACCACGGTTCCATCCGCCGCAGGCGCGGCGCTGCGCAGCACGTGGCTGCGATCAAGCAGGCGTGTCAGGCCTTCAATGCCGGCGGAAAGATCCAGCTCCACGGCCAGACGTTCCCCGCTTGCGGAGGTGACGCGGGCCTCGCGCACGATGGGTTGGGCGCGCAGAGTGCTCAGGGCACGGGCGAAATCCGCTGCCGAGCCGATGCCCTCGATGAATGCCGGATACGTGCCCGCCGGGCCGGACAACACCAGTTGCACATAGCGCCGCGCCAGAAGATCCGCCGCACCGTTCACGCCCGCGAACAATGCGCTGCTGGAATCGGCTTCCTCCGCGCGCCAATCCCCCAGCATTTCACCGCCTTCACGCAGCCGCCAGCGCGCCTGCCAACCCGCACCGCCCCGCTGCAAACTGCCGAGCAACACCGGGCCGCCGTAGCGCTGTGCCACCGTATCGACGGCATAGGTTTCCTCGGTAGCAAGATCGGTGGCACGCAGCACGGTCTGTTCGTTCGCGTCGTAATCCGGATAACGCAAGCCGATGCCACGCCGTTCCGCCGCTGCACCCAGTGCGGGCACGGCACTGGCGCTGGCGCGGGTCAGCAACCGGAAACCGCTGCCGTCGTCGATGGACAGCAACACCAAGGGCGCAGGCCGCGGCATCGGCCACGCCGTGCGTCCGGCGGACGCCAGCAAGCGCTCCACGGCACGCTGGTCGAACTGCACCACCAGATTGGAACGCAATTGCGGCAGGCCCTCGACCATTTCCACACCTTGCCGATAGCGGTATTGCGACATCAGAGAGAGCGCCGCCACCCCGTTCGCCAGCGCGCCAGCTCTTGTATCACCGCTCACCTTCACCAGCACTTGCGCCAACGCCACCGGCAACGCGGCCTCGCGCTGCGCCTGATCCTGGCTGGATACCGCGACCACGCCTTCGTACAGCCCTGCCGTTTCCTGCGCTTTGAGCGTGGCTGGCAAGCAGGCAAGGAGTGCCATCAGCAATGAGAGAGCGATGAATCTGGGCATGGGAAGTGCCGTGCTTGGAATTCGTGCATGGTGCCGTATTGGTGGTGATGGCGTCGAGCGGGACGATTGTGGCTCGTGGTTTTCGGGGCTTTCGGATGCGAGGCGACCGAAAGCACTTGTATGCAAGAAAACCATTCGACCCCGTCAATACACATCCCGCCGATACCGGCCATCCTCAACCAGATCGATCACACCCGCATCGCCCAGCACCTCACGCAGCACCGCATCCACGCCGCCCGCCATGCCGTGTTGGCTGCCGCACACCAGCACATGCGCACCATCGTCCAGCCATTGGCGCAAGCGCGGTGCCTGTTCTTGCAGGCGTTGCTGCACGTAAGCGCCGACGCCTGCATCGCGCGAAAAGGCCAGATCCAGATGCGAGAGTGAACCCTTGCGCAGCCAGGATTCCAGTTCTTCGCGGTAGTAGAAATCGCGCTCGCGTTGGCGTTCGCCGAACAGCAGCCAGTTGCGATGTTCGCCCTGCGCGATGCGTTCGTGAAGCAGTGCGCGCAGGGCGGCGAGGCCGGTGCCGTTGCCGATCAGGATCAACGGCGTGCCGCTGGGCGGGACGTGGAAGTTCGGGTTTTCGCGGATGCGCAGGGCGATGGCATCGTCGAAGGTGGCTTGCACCGTCAGCCAGCCTGCGGCCAAGCCGAGTTGTCCATCGGAGCGACGGCCTTGGCGTATCAAAAGATGCACGCAGCCTTCGGTGGGAACGGAAGCGATGGAGTAATCGCGTGGGTGTCGGTCCGCAGCATCGTTGTCGTGTGCCGGGCCAGGCACGATCTGTGCGATGTCTCCGCCGCGCCACGCTGGAAGTTCGCCTTGCATCGGTGCGAGTGCGAGGTGGAACACCGGCTCGCCGAGGCTGCCGGGATTGAGTTCGCGCCGTTCCACGATGCGGTAATCGCGGAAGGGTTGCGATTGCCAGTACGGCAATTGGGATGTGCCGGCAATCAGCGCCAGTTGCCGTTGCCATTCGCCCATTGAACCCTCGTCCATGTCGTCCACGTCAATGGCGGGAAACAACGGATGCGCACCGTGATCGCGCAGCCACGCATCAAGGCGATGACCGAAGGCGCAGAAGCTTTCGTAGCGGCGATCCCCCAATGCGAGCAGGCCATAACGCACGCCTTGCAGCGATGCGGAACCGCCCAGCACACGCGCCACGAACCCGACCACGGCATCAGGCGCGTCGCCTTCGCCGGTGGTGCTCACGACGAACAGTGCGCGTTCGGTCTGCGCCAAGGTTGCCGCATCGAGCCTGGCCAGCGGCACTGCCGTTGCAGTGATGCCTGCGGCTGTCAGGCTGGCGGCGCTGCGATGCGCGAGTTCTTCGGCTTGTCCGGTCTGGCTGGCGAAAAACACCGGCAGCGCATCGTTCTCAAGCGGTGTGGAACGGCTGCGGCGGCGCTGCCATGCAAGCGCGAAACAGGCCGCCACGAACGCCAGCACCGCCGCGAGCGCGAAGCCCAGGCGCTGCGGATCGCCATTCCATTCCCACATGCCCGGCGTGAACTTCCACGCCAGCGCGAACGCCAGCACGAGCAATGCGCCGGTGGCGATCTGGCCGCAGGCGAAACGATCGGGAGAATGATTCATTTCGCACGCACCTGCTCGAAGGCGGGCGTGGCGATGCGGCGATAGCCACCGGCTTCATCGCGCAGCGTGAACACGGCGGCGATGCCGCGTTGTTCTGCGAAGCGCAAACCTTCCTCCGGGCCGAGCACCATCAGCGCCGCCGCCAGTGCATCGGCTTGCATCGCGGATTTGGCCACCACGCTCACGGCGGCGGCAGCGTGTTGCACCGGCTCTCCGCTGCGTGGATCAAGCGTGTGCGAATAGCGCCGACCTTCGTGTTCGAAACCAACACGATAGTCGCCGGAACTGCCGATGGCAGCTTCATGCAAGGCGACAACGGTATCGAATTGCACATCGTCCTCGTGCTGGTTCGGCCGCTCCACCGCCACGCGCCAGGGTTCACCATCGGGCCGCAACCCCGAAGCCAGCATTTCTCCGCCGAGTTCGAACAGAAAATCCTCCACGCCTGCCTGCTGCAATGCCCGCCCGATCTCGTCCACCGCAAAGCCGGGGCCGAGGGCGTTGATGTCGAGGGAAAGCGACCCGGGCTGGAACAGTTCGCGTGTGGCAGGCCGCAGTTGGATTTTGTGCCAGCCGATCTGCGCCTTCGCCTGTTCGATTTCCACAACCGAAGGTGGAACGGTACGCGCAGCACCATCGGGGCCGAACCCCCACAGCGCCACCAATGGCGCGAGGGTGGGATCGAATGCGCCGTCGGTGTCGCGTGCAAGTTCATGGGCATGGGCGATCACGCGGAACAACTCGTCCGGCAGCGCGTGCCACGTTCCGGCTTGCGCGCGGTTGAATCGGCTCAAGTCCGATTCCGGTTCCCACGCACTCATCTGCGCGGTGAGCTTCGCCAGACGTTCTTCCACCAGATGCTGCAATTCCCCCACGCGCTGCGCAGGCGCGGCGGCTTTCAAGTGCCAACTCGTACCCATCGCTTGCCCATGCAGCGTCACTGGCTGCGGCTGAGCGCAACCACAGAGCGAGAGGATCGTGACCAGAATTGGCAGAAAAAAGGAACGAAACATTCGCTTGTCCGCTGTTCCTTCCCCCCCACGCAATGGGGAGAAGGCGCGAAGGCGGATGAGGGGCTTTCGATCCGGCGCGGCAGCCTTGTCCCTCATCCGGCACCTCGTGCCACCCTCATCCGCTGTCGCGGCTTCGATCCCGCACGCGGGGAGAAGGAATTTCTTTACTGCGGCAATACTTCCAGCGTCGCCACATAGCTGGCGCGGCGCCGGGAGGCGGGCGGGGCGGCCTTGTCGTCCTGCACGCTGGTTTCAAGCCAGTACATGCCCGGCGCGGGCCAGGTCACGCTGAAGCTGCCGTCCTTGGCCGTGGTGGCCAAGATTTCCTGCTGCGCATCGCGATAGCGCGTGCCACCGGCGACGATTTCCACCTTCACATCCGAAGCCGGTTCACCATCGATCAGCAACTTGAAGTTGGCGGTATCGCCAGCGAACAAATCGTTCGGGTGCGTGACGGCGACCAGTTCCAGACCCTTGCCCGTGGTCTTGAGCACGTCATGGGTGGGCGCACCGCTGGTGACGAAGGTTTCGATGCGCGAAGCGGATTGGGTGATCTGCAGGTTCTTCGCATCCTTGGGGACTTCCTTGGCGAAGGTTTCGGCATTGCCGCGCCAGCGCTTGGGCGTGCCGTTTTCTTCCCAGTTTGCGAACAGGCCCTGGTTCACCAGCGCGATGCGATAGGTGCCTTGCTGCGTCAATTGCAGATCGAACACGCTGCGGTATTTGCCGGTGTGTGCGTTCTGCGGCTCCACCTTGCTGCCATCCGGCGCGGTGATGGTGAGGTTGTCGGTGCGCAGCGGCACATGGTTGAAATAGAACAGGTCGTTGGATACCGCACCATCGACGGTGATCCACGGCGCATCTGCCGGGAGCACGGTGGCCGAAGGCAGCAACCAGGTCTTGTGAGCGTTGGCGGAAAACGGCAGCGCGACAGCCAGCGCGATGGCGAGAATGGATTTGATGCGCATGGGAAAGCTCCTTTGCAATTGTCGGGATTTCAGGGTTTGAGTTCGAGCGCGATCACACCCAGTTCGGCTTCGCCTTTGGCGCTGCCGGACGTGGCTTCGGCAGGTGGCCACTGGAACGGAACCTTCAGCAGTTCACGCCCACCCACTTCGCGCGCGGCTTCGACCACGAGGTTGTAACTGCCCGCGGCAAGCCCTTGCAGCGGAGGCTTGGCATCGCTGAACACCAATTCGTGTACCCCTGCCGGGCGCGTGGCACCGGTAACGCCATCCACGGGAAGCTCAAGGGAACGGCCACTGCGACGCCACCACTGGCGCAGATCCGGCAGCCATTTGGTGCCGCTTTCGCCACCTTCCTTGTTTTCACCGCCACGGGCACGCGGCTGCTGATACCACACCGCCAGATTGGCCGCGACGGAAGCATCCGGCCGTTCGATCCACACCGCGACATAAGGCCGGTGGTATTCGGCCACGTCCAATTGCGGAATCGCAACCTTCACCTTCAATTCCGCCGCCTGTGCGCCGGCAAAGGGGAGAACGGCGGCAGCAAGCGCCAGTGACAACAATTTCTTCATCGCAATCTCCTCGAGACGTGGGCGAAAAGGGAATGGGTTTCAGTGGATCAATAGCAATGCCAGCAACAGCGGAACCAGCAGGCCCGCGCCGACCATCGGCCAGGTCATCGCGCGTTGTTTGGCGTGGAATTGCAGCAATACAAGGCCAGTCATGCAGAACACCAGGCAGGCGATGGCGAACACATCGATGAACCAGCGCCAGGCCGCGCCGGTGTTGCGGCCCTTGTGCAGATCGTTGAGGTACGCGATCCAGCCGCGATCCGTGCGTTCGTACTCGGCGCTGTTCGAGGCCAGATCGATCGCCAGCCACGCATCGCCGCCGGGGCGTGGCAGCGAAAGGTAGATTTCATCTTCGCTCCATTCCGCCTCGCGTGCGCCGGTGCGAAGGCCAAAGGCTTCGGCAAGAAATGCGCGCGCCTTGGCGGGCAGCGGTGCGTTTGCATCCGTTTGCGAGGCCAGTTCGGAAAGTTCGGCGGCAAGTTCAGCGGGCAACTTGATCTTCTGGTTCGTCACGACCGGCGTGGCCGGAATCTGCGTCGCATGGTTCAGCGTGATGCCGGTCACCGCGAACAGCAGCATCCCTATCAGGCACAGCGCCGAACTGATCCAGTGCCACTGGTGCAGCGTGCGCAGCCACCACGCGCGGCGGCGCTGATCTTGCGAAGACTTCGCGGGCGACGACATGGCTCGGAGAGGCAACGGAAAGAACCGAAGAATGCCGCATCGCCGCACAGTTGTAAATGATAACTGTTCTTACTAAGATGTCGAATTGTTGCAAACGGCAACCATTCGCAATAACTCTGCCATGCTGCGTTTTCGCCGCCAGCCCGAACTGCACTGCGCCGCAACATCACCGCGCACGGCGGGTGCGTGGCTGGCGATGGCGTTGCTGATGCTGGTGGCCCTGTTCGTGACCATGGCCTTCGCCCACGAACCCCTGCGCAACTTCGCTTACAGCCACGCCGTTTTCGCACTGGCAGACGACCTTCCGCCCGAACCGTCGTCAGGCAATGGTGGCGAAGCCGAACCGGACGCCCATGTGTTCCGCATTCGGCCGTTTCCAGATGCCGCGGCGCTCTCGGTACGCCATGTCGGTACATCGGAAGCCGAGCGTCCGCTGCGGAATTTCTCTGCGTATCGCGGTCAGGCGCCGCCGCGCGCCTGACGCCCAGCCGTACCCGTGGCTGGCTGCGTGCAGCCTGCTTCAACGAAACCACGCCCAGCCATCACACCCGTGACCGGCTCGTTCGCATTGCACATCCCGTTTTCCCATTCCAGTAACAGGCATTCGCCGCTGCCTCGCTACTGCACGGGCCTTGTCTCCACACACACAAAAAAACCCGAAAGGAACCTGACCCATGCCCCACATCAAGAGCCGCAAATACGCCCCGCGCCACGGCCTTGCCGCCCTGCCCACCGCCACGCTGGCGGCTGGCCTTGCACTGGCCTTGCCCGCACTGGCGGCCGAATCCGCTGGATCGACCGACTTGGCCGACGCCGGAATGGAGTCCCGGAAGAAAACCGCCAAACTCGACGAAATCGAAGTGCGCGGCGTGCGCAGCATGGTGACTTCGCCCAAGTTCACCCAAACCTTGCAGGACACCCCGCAAACCATCGAGGTGATTGGCAAGGAGCTGTTCCAGCAACAAGGCGCAACCACGCTCACCGAAGCCCTGCGCAACAGTGCCGGCGTCGGTGCGTTCTACGCGGGCGAGAACGGCAACACGACCACCGGCGATGCGGTTTACATGCGCGGTTTCGATACCTCCAACAGCATTTATCTGGATGGCGTGCGCGATCTGGGTTCCGTGGCACGCGATCTGTTCAACGTGGAACAGGTGGAAGTGGTGAAAGGCCCGGCAAGTACGGATACCGGCCGCTCCGCACCAACCGGCGCGATCAACCAGGTGACCAAGCAGGCCAACCTGCGCGATGCCGTTTCCGGTGCGCTTTCCGCTGGCACCGATGGCCAGAAGCGCATCACTGCCGACATGAATCAGACCTTCAGCGGCTCAGGTGCGTTCCGCCTCAATGCGATGTGGCAGGACAGCGATGTTCCCGGCCGCGACCGCGTCAACAACAGCCGCTGGGGCATTGCACCTTCACTCGGCTGGGGCCTTGGCACTGATACCCGGCTCTACGTCAATCTGATGTACGTGAAGCAGGACAACATCCCCGATGGCTTCGTGCCGACCTTGGGCATCTACAGTTGGCAACCGCAGCCAGGACTTGAGCACCTTGCCGGGCATCCGGTGGATCCGGAAAACTTCTACGGCACCGCGGACGATCACGACAACGTCACCGCACGGATGGCCACGCTGCGTCTGGAACACGATTTCGCCGGTGGCGCGCGCCTTTCCAACACGCTGCGCTGGGGCAAGACCGAGCAGGATTATTTCCTCACCGCGTTCATGTCCACCGGCGGCAACGCGGCCAACCCGATGAACGGCAACATCAAGTGGACGGACATCAACGACCTGTCCACCTACACCATGAACCGCAGCAACCTCACGCTGAAAGATCAGGAAAACAGCATCCTCACCGACCAGTTGAACGTGCAGATCGATTTCGCCACCGGCGTGGTCGATCACTTCCTGAGCACCGGCGTGGAAGTCACGAAGGAAGAACAGAGGAGCCACGACAGATCGGCTTCCGGCACGGTGCCGCCCGCCAATCTCTACAACCCGGATTGGAACGTTGCAGGCCCGAGCATCACCCGCACCGGCGCAGGCACCCATGGCGAAACCACCACGGCTGCGCTGTACGCCTTCGATACGCTCAAGTTCGGCGAGAAGTTTCTCATCACCGCCGGGATTCGTGCCGACCGCTACGATACGGATTACACCGCCACCGCCGTCTGCACCACCACCGTGCCCGTGCCGCGTGGCGGCGTCGCGTGCCCGGCAGGCTTGGACAATGGCAGCATCATCACCAGCGCCGATCTTTCCGCCAGCGATACGCTGCTGAACTACAAGCTCGGTGCGGTGTACAAGCCGGTGGAAACCATCAGCCTGTACGCCAATGCCGCGCTCTCGCAGCAACCGCCGGGCGGGGCGAATTTCTCGCTCAGCAGTTCGGCAAGCAGTCTGGACAACCCGAACCTCGATCCGCAGAAAGCCCGAACCTGCGAAGTGGGCGCCAAGTGGGCACTGTTCGACGATGCGCTGGCGCTTAACGTGGCGCTGTTCCAAACCCGCGTGACAAACGAGATCAACAACCAGCAACTGGACGAAAACGGCAACCCGACCCAGACTGGCGAAAAGGAAGTGAAGGGTTTTGAAATCAGCGCCGTTGGCCACATCACCGACAACTGGACGGTATCGCTGGGTTACGTGGATCAGGATGCGGAAGTGAAGCACGGCCCGCTCGTCACCGCCGATGGCACACCCAACCTCACCTACACGCCCGATGCCGCGTTCACGAGCTGGACCTCGTATTCGCTGCCGTTCGGCATGACCCTCGGCGGTGGCGTGCGTTACACCGGCGGTCTGCATCGCGGTACCGATGGCGCGGCAGGCACGCCCAGGGTCACCAAGTCCTACACGGTGTACGACGCGGTACTGTCCCTGCCGGTGGGCGAAGCGCTCACGCTTCGTTTGAATGGCTACAACCTGTTCGACAAGCAGTACGTCTCGGCGATCAACAAATCCGGCTACCGCTACAACCCCGGCACGCCGCGCACCTTCCTCTTGAGCGCGGATTTCCGTTTCTGATGCAAAAATCGCCCTCTCCCGCTGGTGGGAGAGGGCCGATGTGAGGGTGGTACAACGACCCACGAATACCACCCTCTCCCGTGGGAGCAATCATGCTGCTGCACATCCCCAACATCCTCGCCCCCGACGAACTGGCGCACATGCGCGGCGCGCTTGGAACCGCGCAATGGACGGACGGACGCGAAACCGTCGGCCACCAGGGCGCGCAGGTCAAGCGCAACGAACAGTTGCCGGATGCCTCGCCGCTGAAGGCGGAACTTGGCCGCATCGTGCTGACCGCACTGGAACGCAACCATGTGTTCTTCTCCGCCGCGCTGCCTGCAAAAACCCTGCCGCCACGTTTCAACCGCTATGCCGGTGGCGGAACCTACGGCTTCCACGTCGATGGCGCAGTCATGCGGATGGGCAGCGAGCACGTGCGCTCGGATGTTTCCTGCACCCTGTTCCTGTGCGATCCGGAGGAATACGACGGCGGCGAACTGATCGTCAGCGATACCTACGGCGAACACGAGGTGAAGCTGCCAGCGGGCGACATGATCGTCTATCCCTCCAGCAGCCTGCACAAGGTGGTGCCGGTGACGCGGGGCGCGCGCATCGCCTCGTTCTTCTGGGTGCAGAGCATGGTGCGGGACGACAGCCAGCGCCGCACCCTGTTCGAACTGGACGCAGCTTTGGCGCGGCTGCGCGAAACCGGTGCCGACAATGATGCCGTTCTGCAACTCACCGGCGTGTATCACAACCTGTTGCGTCGCTGGGCGGAAGTTTGACGGGATACGGCCGGGGTTTGATGTGTCGTCATCCTGCAAGTTAATACAAGATGACAACATGATGCCTGCATTTTCGATGCAGAAGATCTGATTTCGAGCACAACCAAGCAGCTCGAGTTTTGTCAGTCATTGTAAATGACAACCATTCTTATTACGATTTCCGAACCGACGGAAGCACGTGCGGCTACGCGTGGTTGGCCGACGTAACTGCCATGTCCGAACCTGCAATGAGATCCCCGTGGTGTCTGTCCTGTTTCGACTGCTGCTGACCGCCTGCCTTGCTTTCGGCTTGGTTGGTGCGCCATTGATCGATGCCGTGACCTCCACGCATGCCGAAAACACCATCGCGTTCGATGAAGTCCGGCCAGAAACGGTGGCCATTTCTTCCAAGTGCGCCGCAACCAAATCTCACGATGCCGCGGCTTTGGTGCGAACCAAGGCCGGCTCCGCAGCGTTCGGAAACAACACCATCGCGTTCACTGTGCTCGCGCTGCCGCACACCCTCACGCACGGCCTTCCGCCTTCGCAGGCTCCGCCGCTCGCATAAGGCCACGCGCGGCTTCGCGCCGTGCATCTCGATATATGCCAAGCCATATGCCCTGGCCCATGCAGCCATCGCGCGGCGTTTTCCTCCCGACTCCTCCTCACCACACCACCGCAAGGCGTGGGCTGGATGCATTTGCCTCACACACATAACAACGGAAAGCCCATGTCCCGATCCATCGCTTTTCCCCGCCGCACCGTACTGGCTTGCGCATTGGCGCTGGCCATGCCCACTGCCTTGGCCGAACCTTCGCCCGATGCCGCCAAGGAACTGGAGCAGGTGGTCGTCACCGCGGCCGGTTTCGAGCAGAAGCTCACCGATGCACCGGCCAGCATCAGTGTCATCACGCATGAAGAACTGAAGAAGCGCCCGTACATGACCCTGATCGACGCGGTGCGCGATCTGGAAGGCGTGGACGTGGGTGAAACCTCGGACAAAACCGGCCAGAAGACCATTTCAATTCGCGGCATGGGGCCGGAATACACCCTCATCCTCATCGACGGCCGCCGCCAGAACAACCACGGCGACATCTATCCAAACAGCTTCGGCGGCAACCAGTTCAACCACATCCCGCCACTGGACATGATCGAGCGCATCGAGGTGATCCGCGGCCCGGCCTCCACGCTGTACGGTGCTGATGCGCTGGGCGGCGTGATCAACATCATCACCCGCAAGGTATCCAACCGCTGGTCAGGTTCGGCCACTCTGGGCCACAACATCCAGGAGAACAGCGACTTCGGTTCCGATACCACGCTGGATTTCGCCCTCTCCGGCCCGCTGGTGCAGAACCTGCTCGGCCTGACCGTGCGCGGCGCGCGCTATGAGCGCGATGCCTCCTCTCCCGAATACGAAGTCATCCATGCGCCCGATGGCACCGAGTTCGAGCGTCCGCTGGGCTTTGGCGGCGGCGGCAAGACGGTGCACAACACCAACGAAGAACTGGGCTTCACCCTGAGCTTCACGCCCACCGATTCGCAAAGCCTGATGTTTGATTACGAAACCTCCGAGCAGGTGTATGACAACACGCCCTTCATCAACAACCTGGGCAGCGAAGCCTATCCGCTGGGCACCGTGGACGGCATCGCGGGTCTGTGGCGCGCCGCCCCGCAAGCGGGCTATGCGAAGGATCAGGAGTTCACCCGCGACCAGTGGGCCATCACCCATCACGGCGACTGGGGCTTTGGCCGCAGCATGATCTCGCTCTCCAGCGTGAAAACCGACAATCACGGACGCACCCTGCCGCTGACCGTGGCCGAACGCCTGCTGCACCGGCAGATTTTCCAAGGCACCGGCGATTACGCCGCCATGAACGTGGACGAACGCCGCGCGCTGATGGTGCAGACCTTCCTGCCACGCCCCAAGCGCACCCTGCAAAGCAGCCAGTATGTGCTGGACGCCAAGCTCGACATGCCGGTGGGAGAGGATCACTACGTCGTGCTCGGCGGTCAGGCCATCGACGGCGAACTGGACGATGGCGTGTTCGGCATGGAAGAAGGCGGCGACGGCGCCGGCTTCGTGCAGGATCACAGGATGTGGTCGGTGTTCGCCGAGGACAACTGGACGCCCACCGATGCGCTCACCATCACCGCCGGCATCCGCCACGACGACCACAACATGTTTGGCAGCCAGCTCAGCCCGCGCCTGTATGCCAACTACACCCTCTCTTCGACATGGGTATTGAAGGGCGGCGTCTCCACCGGCTTCAAGACCCCCAAGACCACGGATCTGTACGACGGTGTCACCGGCTTCGGCGGGCAGGGCACCACGCCCTTCATCGGCAATCCGGATCTGCAACCGGAAACCAGCGTCAACAGTGAAGTTGCGCTGTACTGGAACTCGGCCAGCGCCGGGCACAACTTCAACTTCACCGTGTTCAACAACGACTTCAAGGACAAGATCGCGCGCGGGGAAACCAACCGCAGCTGCGCCCAGACCGGCGGCGTGCGCCCCTGCGCCAACCTGGGCGATTACGAGCTGCTGGGCTACGGCACCTACGCGCAAAACATCAACATCGACGAAGCCCGCGTGCGCGGTGCGGAAATCGCCGGCCGCTACGAGTTCTTCGACGGCTTCGCCTTCCGCGCCAACTACACCTACACCGACAGCGAACAACTGAGCGGCACGCAGAAGGGGCTGCCGCTGACCAACACTGCCGAGCACATGGCCAACGCCACGCTGGAATGGGCCGCCACCGAGAAGTTCGGCATGCAACTCATCGGGGAGAACCGTTCGGAGCGTTATCGCGGCTCGCTGGATGCTGCTGGCAACCCGCTGTACTACAAGGGCTACACCGTGTGGCACCTGGCCGCGCAGTACCGCTTCACTGAAAACGTGAGTGTTGCCGGGCGTATCAACAACCTGCTGGATGAGGATTTCACGAGCTTCCAGACCGCCTGGACCCAGAACGCCCAGACCGGCGCCTACACCCCGCAGTACCTGGACGACTACAACAACAAGGACAAATCGCGGAACCTGTGGTTGAGCCTGAACGTCGCCTTCTGATCGAACTTTTCCCTTCTCCCCGTGTGCGGGAAGTAGGTGCCCGACGGGCGGATGAGGGGCACACCAAAGAAACGGTTTGCGCAAAGCCCGCCCCAACCCACAATAGCGGCCTGATTCACGGGAAACGCCGCCATGAAGGCACCCGCCCTCGCAATGGACAACGCCGCCTGATGCCGCACCCAACCCATCAATGTTGGGTGCTCAGCGATGGCGCTGCGGGCAACGAGAAACAGGCGCTCGCCTTGGCTCATGCGCTGGGTTTCCAACCGCGCATGTTCAAACTTGCAACGCGCGTACCGTGGCGCTGGTTCGCACCGCGTCTTTTGCCCGGCGCGCAACACGCTTTCGGTGTGGAGTTTTCAAAGGCACTGACTGGCCCGTGGCCGCAGCTTGCCATCGGCTGCGGACGCCAGGCCGCGCTGGCCACGCGCTGCATCCGGCGCGAATGCAATGGAGCGGCACGCACCGTGCAGATTCTCGATCCGCGCATCGATCCCGCGCATTTCGATCTGGTCATCGCCCCGCGCCACGATCATCTGGTCGGCCCCAACGTCGTGCAGACATTGGGCGCACTCAACGTCATCGACGAGGATTTCCTCACCGCCGCAAGGCAGCGTTTCTCACATCTGCAACACCTGCCCGCACCACGTACCGTGTTGCTGCTCGGCGGCCCAACCCGCGCCTTCACCCTCGATCAAAACGGTTGGAACAGCTTCGCCACCACGCTGGAAACCCTGGTACGCCGCGAATCCGGCAGCCTCAGCCTTGCCGCTTCCCGACGCACACCGCCTTGGTTGCGCGAAGCCGCACGCACGAGGTTTGAAACCTTGCCCGGCCTGCGCTGGCTTGATTCCACCGACGGCGAAAACCCCTACGACGGCCTGCTCGCATGGGCTGATCGCATCATCGTCACGCCCGATTCGGTGAACATGCCCAGCGAAGCCGCCGCCACCACCGCACCCCTGTTCGCGTGGCAACCGCACACCGTGCGCGGCAAGCTCACCGGCTTCCTTGCCGAACTTGCGCAACGTGATCGCCTGCGTGCATTGGATGAAGAAGCCGCACCGTGGCCTGTTCAACCACTGCGCGACATGCCGCAAGTGGTGGCGCGGGTTCGAGAGATGTTGCGTTAACACCTTGCGAGAGCAGAATGATGGAAGGGCAACCCCGCCTTTCTCCATCGCTTGCACGAGGCTCTCAATGCACATCCAGATCAAGCGCGCCTATGACCCTCCCGCAGATTCCGACGGCACGCGCATCCTCGTGGATCGGCTCTGGCCGCGTGGGTTGACCAAAGATCGCGCCAGACTCGATCTGTGGCTCAAGGACATCGCGCCTTCTACGGCCCTGCGCCAATGGTTCAACCACGACCCGGACAAGTTCGCCGAATTCTCCAGGAACTACCGCGCCGAACTGAAGAAGAACCCCTTGGTAAAAGAAGTGGCCGCGATGGCGCACGAAGCCATGATCACGCTGGTGTATGCCGCCAAGAACCCCACCTGCAACCACGCACTCGTGCTCAAGGCCGCGATCGAACGCGCCGCGTAAGCAGGTTTGCCGATACTGCGACGCAAAGCTACCGTAGCGCCCCTTTCAGCGCGCACCGGAAAACCCGATGTCCGACCTTCTGCACTGCTATGGCGCACTTGCGCTGGAATGCGCCGCACCACCAAAACAACCTGCACTCACACGCGAAGCCGCGACGGAACTGGCCGACCACATGGCAAACGATCTGGCGCGCCTGTTGCCCGGCGTGGAACGGCTCGATCTTTCCATCGCCGCCGCCACGTTCGATCCTGCCGAACTGTTGCGCCCCGGCTGGCCACTGCACGCCACGCTTTCCGAACTGACCCGGCGCGCACCCAAAACAATTGAACCGCGCGTACTCGGCTTTGCCGCCTTCGAAGGCGCGATGCCGCCCGGCCTGCAACCGGAACCGCATTTGCGCGGCGGGCCTCTGCAACTGGTGCCATTTGCCTTGCAGGGCGACACCGATGTCGCACTCCCCGTAGGCCGCGCGATGGAAGAAACCCTGCTGGAAACCGGCATGGCCGACGCCGCCACCTCGCTGTTCGCACAAACCGCCTTCGGCGCACCGCTGGAACACGCCCGCTACCTCAGCCTGCACGACCTGTGCGCCATGACCGCCATGCAATACCAGCACGCCGGCATCGGCCCCCTGTGGCCGCTGGTGGAAACCGCCCTGTTCACTCCGGAAAAAGAACATTGGCTCAACGCCCCACCCGAACCCCTGGTCCGCTACGCCAACGGCGAAATCCGCATCGCCCAATGGCGCTTTGACGGCTGGAACGAAGCCGGATTCGCACCTCCCGCCACTCCACCTGAAAAGCTCGCGCGCGCCTTCGACCACTTCCAGTCCCGGCAACGCCAATTCGCCGCCTTGCTCGGCGCACATGGCATCAGCGTGCGGTTGATTGAATGTGGCGTGGGCGAAGATGCGCGGCAGCGCTTGAATGATCGAATGGACTCACCTCGTGTCCCAAACGACCTCGATGCGCCGGCGGAATACCGCAGAAGTCATTTGATTGATGACCCGGAGGCGCACTGACGGCCGAAGGAACTGTTCGAGCGCAGCCGACGCGCCGAACAGGACGGCTGATTCCCTTCCGTAACCTCTCCCTGACCCGATGCCTGCTCCGTGGGTGAGCAGGGCTTTCGAGCGGCATGCCGCGAGCCTGCGAACGCCTGCCGGCATGCAAGCCGACAGGCCGGAATGATGGCTCGGGCAAAAGCCCACCGCAAAGCCGAATACACGAATGCAACCGCTCCCGCCTTGCCGGGGTTGAGCAAAAACGTCAGCAGGGGAAACAGAGAATCAAACGCCGTGAAGCCAACGCTTCACAAAATCCTGCCGTCAGGGGTTGACGGGGGAGTCCATACACGAATTGTTAGGCCCGCCACTCCCACACTTCACCTGCGTCATCATCTTGTGCAACTCCAACGATTGAGAACCCAAGGGCGCGAAGAATCTTTGTTGAAGCATTCTCTTCCTTGAGCGTGAAAGCCTTGATGCCAATTTCTGGGTCGTGAGTGCGAGCGATGGCGACAAGTGATGACGCGGTTTGAAAGGC
>JAWLAV010000011.1:0-91982 GCA_041395225.1 Lysobacteraceae bacterium | reverse complement strand
GTTCACCAGCGAATAGCTGCGGTTGAGGCCGTTGGGCAGGTGCAGATCGACGTGCGCGCCAGCGGTGAAGGCGGGCAGTTCCGCGCCATCGGGCGCGGCCAGTTCGAGGGAGAGGATGTCTTCGGCGATCAGGTGGCGGGCGCGGATGTCGAGCTGCATGGGTGGAATCTCGAAAGGATTGGGATTTCAGGCCAGCCGCTGCGCCAGCGCGCCGGTGCGGTGTATCGGCGTGGCCAGTGCCGATTCCAGTACACCGCGTGCGCCCCACAGTTCCAGCGATTGGCGGGCGCGGGAGATGCCGGTGTAGAGCAATTGGCGCGAAAGGATGCGGTTGCCCGGATCGGGCGGCAACAGCAGCGCCAGATGCCCGTATTCGGAACCCTGGCTCTTGTGCACGGTGATGGCGAAGGCGCTTTGGTGGTCGGGCAGGGTGTCGGGCGCGAAACGGATGGCGCGGCGGGATGGGTGTTGGGTCTGTTCGGTGGCGCTCGCCTCGAACCACACCCACGGATGGCCATTCGCATCGGGCAGGCACAGGCCGATGTCGCCATTGAACAAGCCGCTGGCGGCATCGTTGCGCAGGATCATCACGGCGCGGCCCGGATACCAGCGAGTGGATTCGTCGCTTGCCATCTTGCGCCGCATGGCTTCGTCCAGCGCCTGCCCGATGGCATCCGCGCCGAAGTCGCCTTCGCGCAGGGCGCAGAGCAGTTGCCGTTGGCGCAGGCCATCCAGCGCGAGCAGTGCGCGTTCTTCGTCAACGGAAGTCACCGGATCGAATGCGCCGATGTGGCGCAGTTGCGCGTGCAGTTCGCCGCACCAGTGGTTCAACGCAGCGCGCAGTTCCGCAAGCGCAGCCACTTCCCGGAACCGGGCGCGTTCGCCTGCGGCTTGCCATGCTTCGCGCAAGCCTTGCGCATCGCCCTGGAGAATGGAGCGGTTGATCGCGGCCAGCGGTGCGACGGCGCGAAAGCCATGTCGCAGCCGCACCAGTTGCGGCGCGTGGCGTGCTTCCAGCGCGGTGACGAGATCGAGCAGCACCGAGCCGGTTCCAACCGAAGCCAGTTGATCCGCATCGCCAACGAGGATCAGCGTGGCGTCTTCGCGCAGTGCGTGCAGCAGCGCGTGCAGCATGTCCAGATCCAGCATCGAGGCTTCGTCCACCACCACGATGTCCGCAGGCAGGCGCTGGTTTGCGTGGTAACGGAACCCGCCAGACGTGCCGCGACTGCCGAGCAGGCGATGCAGGGTGCTGGCCTGTGCATGGAGTGCGGCTTCCAGCGCGGGTTTCCAGTCTTCCGGCAACGGGTGTTGGTCGTGGCCGGAAAGTCGCGCCGCACCTTCACGCAAGGCTTGCGCCAAACGCTGCGCCGCCTTGCCGGTGGGTGCGGCGATGCGGATGGTTGGCAAGCTGGCACCTTGCCGTTCGCGAAGGCGTGCAAGCATCACCAACATGCGCAGTACGGTGGTGGTTTTCCCGGTGCCGGGGCCGCCGGTGAGCACGAACAGGCGCGTGGATGCGGCCGCTTTCACGGCTTGGCGCTGTGCCTGCACGGGTTCGCCGTCATCGTGCTGGAACAGGATGTCCAGATCGATTGGCGTGACTTCGCAGAGTGCAGCTTGTTGCGCAGTTTCGTAGAGCGCAGCTTGCTGCGCTGTGTTGTTGGTGTCACGGCGCAGCAAGCTGCGCTCTACAGGGGTTGGAGCGGCTTGCAGCCGCATCTGCAACTGGGCTGCGACCGTGGTTTCGTGCCGATGATTGCGACGCAAATAGAAGCGCTCGCCATCGAGCACGAACGGCGCATCACCCGGGGCGTGACCGTCGCTTTCCGCAAGGCAAACCAGCGCTTCCTGCTGTACGGCGTGCATCTGGTTTTCATCGAGTATTTTCGCGCCGTTTTGGCCTGCTTCATTGCCGGAGAGCACCAAGGCAGCATCGCCTTGGCCGTCCGCGAAACTGGCCCAGCCTGCGAGTTCGGCCAGCAGCGGTGAACCGCCGTGGATCAAAACCCAGCGCGCCACGGCGCGATCCAGCGCGCGCCAGCGTTCGGGAGTTGCAACCTCACGCGGCAACGGGCGGAAGTGGTAGCCGCGCGCGTTCATGCGGTGTCTTCCCTTGCATCGCCGGCGAACACGGCAGCCACCGCATCGAGCAAGCCGTCATCGAAACGATGCCGCCACACGCCCGCGCCCGGTGCCAGACCTGCGGCGCGCACGAACAGATAGAAACATTCGCCCAGATGCTCTTTGCGGCGATAGGCATTGCGCAAGCGTTGGCGCAGGTAGCGATCCAGCGCAATGGTGTAAAGCAGCGCCTGAAAACGGTAATGGTGTTCGTCCATGCGTTCGCACAGGGCGTGCGGTACGTAATCGGCAAGGCGTTCGCCCAGGTGGTTGCCCTTGTAATCCAGTACGTGGAAGCGGCCTTCGTGGCGGAACACGAGGTCGATCTTGCCGGTGAGCAAACCTGTGATGCGCTTGCCGCGCACGGGAACCAGATTCGCTTCGCCATGCGCTGCGCAAGCGCGATGCAGCGCATCCAGCGCCACGGCATCCAGTGCGAAGGTGAACTCCATCTCCGCGCGAAGATCGCGGCTGGACAAGGTGGAAAGTTGCAGTGCCGAGCCATCGCCTGCGCGCAGATCGGTATCGAGTGCAGCTTGCAGGCGTTGGGTGAGGGCATCGATCAGCAGTTCTCGATCCATGCGTTCGCGCCGCACGTTTGCGGCATCCAGCGAGGCGACGATGAGATCGCGCTGCCGTGCGAGCGGCACGCCGATCTGCCGGTGTTCGAAGATGGCGTGGATCGCGTTGCCGATGTCCACGCCGCGCACGGCGGAAAGCCTGAGCAGTTCCGGATGTGGTTCGGTGGAAGGAGTGGGCGCATCGATGGCGGTGGGAACATCGGGCAAAGATTCCACACCGTGATCGCGTTCGTCGTCCGCCGGAGTATCCGTTTCACTCAAGCCCTGCGGGCCGAAGCGGGTGAGTGTGGTGAAGCTGTATTTGCCTTCGAGCAGGCCAGTCGAACGCTGTGGCATGGGCCGCGCACTGCGTTGTCGCGGTGCTTGCGTGATGGCGGGCGTGCAAGTGCTTGAAGTGATTTCAGGCCAGTGCGACAGCCAGCGGATGTTCGTCGTTCGCTGCTGCAAAGCATCTGGTGCGAGTTGCAATGCCTCGATGCGCTGAAGCATCACATCCAGCGCAGAACGCTCCGTGCCTTCGGCGGGCTTTTTCGAGTTGCCCTGCCTGGGCCGATCCGGCGGCAACGCATAGACGTGGCAGGCGTGGATGGCGCGGGTGAGGGCGACGTACAGCACGCGGAAGCGTTCGTCCTGATCGTCTTGTCTTTCGGCGGCGCGGGCGGCTTCCGACACGTCGATCAGGCGCTGCCCGGTCGCCTCATCGTTCACCAGATACAAGCCCATCCGATCCGCCCGTTCCCCGTGCGCCCACATCAGCGGCAGCAGCACGATGGGGAACTCCAATCCCTTGCTCGCGTGCAGCGTCGTCAGTCGCAGGCGCGGGCGGTCGGATTCGATCCGCAACCGGGTTTCTTCGCTTGCCTCGGCATCGTTCTCGCCGTTTCGGCAATCGCCAAACCACGCCAGCAATTCCTCCATGCCGCTGGCAGCGGCGGCGCGGGTCTGGAGCAATTCGCCCAGGTGGCGAAGATCGGTGAGCACGCGTTCCCCGATCGGCGTGGCGAGGACGCGCGATGCGATGCGTTCGGAAATCAGTTCCGATACGACGGCCTGCACGCCGCGTTCGTTCCACACCCGATGCAGGTGCCGGATGTCTTCGAGCAATGCCTGCCACCCGGCGGGATGTTCTTCCCATTCCAGCAACTGCTCGAAGGTGATGCCGATGAGCGAAGTTGCCGCAGCGGCGCGCACGGCACCGGCGTCTTCCGGATGCGCGATGGCGTGCAGCAGCACCTGCAATTCCCGCGCGGCATCGGTTTCGAACACGCTGCGCCGATCCGTTGCCACGCACGGCACGCCGCGCTCGCGCAGGCGTTGTGCGAGGTTGGCGATATCGCGATTCGTCGGCAGCAGCACGGCGATATCCGAAGGTTGCAATGGCTTGCCTGCGATAAGGGTGGTGCCCTCGCCCAGCAGATGCACGATGTGGCTGGCACAGGCATCCAGCGCGGCGTCGCGGCGTTCCGATGCGGAACCGGGCGGCTCGCGCCACAGATGAATCTGCAAAGGCTTCGTGCATTCCTTGCCATCGACGAACAGCGGTTCCCCGTCCCGGCGTGCGCCAGGTTCGACGTTTCGATAGTGGATCGGCTGATTTTCCTGCGTGCCAAGCGCTTCTCCGCCAACCCCGTAGAACTGGTTGAACGCCGCCACGAGGGCGCGCGAGGAACGGTGGTTCACGCCGAGCGTGAGGTGTTCTCCGGCTTGATCTGCGGCGCATTGATAGGCGTGTATGTCGCCACCGCGGAAACGGTAGATGGCCTGTTTTGGATCGCCGATCATCACCAGCCGCCCGCGCGGCGATCCATCGGCATTGCGGTAGATCGCATCGAGGATGCCGAACTGCACGCCATCGGTATCCTGAAACTCGTCCACCAGTGCCACCGGCCATGCGGTGAACAGCGCATCGGCGAGATCGCGTGCGGTGGCCTGTTGGTCAGGATCCAGTGGGTCAGGATCCAGAGCAGCGGAAACCCTGGCCAGCAAATCGTCGAAGCTGAGCTGATGGCGGGCACGCAAGCGTTCGTCCATCTGTTCACGTGCCCACGCGGCAAGATCGCGCCAGAGTCTCTTGCGGGGCAGGTCGATCAATCGAGTCTGGATGAAGTGCGCGCACTGTTCGGAGAACTCGGCGGCCTGAATGATTTCCGGAAGGTTCTTGCCGCCTTTCGAGATGCCGGTGAGGTTGGTGGCTTCTTTCAGGCGATTCAGTGCATCGCTTGAGGGCAGGATTTCCGGGTTTTCGATGAAGCACGCCAGTTCATCCCAACACCTGCGCAGGACGCTGTTCTTGATGAAATGCTCATCAAAGCCGGTGATGCGGCGCAATCGCGCAGCCCATTCCGGATCGATCCTGAAAGTTGGCTGGGCCTGTTCGGAAAGATCGAACGCCACGCCCGGCGCAAGGCAACGCTTGAGCCGCTGCTTGAGCGTGCCAAGCCCAAGGTCGGGTTCGAGTTTGCGCTGGCGTGCGACAAGCGCATCCTCCGGGCCGCTTTGTTGCAGCCGCCGCCACAGATCGTCCGCCACTTCCTCGCGCAGTTCCTTGTCGTCGGCCAGTTCACCCAGCGAAAACAGCGCGCCGCTGGCGAAGGGATAGTCGGCCAGGATGCGTCGGCACAGGCCATGCAATGTGCCGATGGGGGCTTGATCCAATTGCGAAATCGCAAGGTGCAGCGTATCGATGTCTCGTTCGCGTGTGGTCGCGTTCGTCGTCCAGCGTTGCCGCAACCAATCTTCATCCGGTGCAGGTTCTGCGGAAGGTTCCGATGCAGCCTGCGCCAGCGCCCATTGCAGCTTGGCGCGCAAGCGATCCCGCAATTCCTGCGCGGCGGCATCGGTGAAGGTGGCCGCCACGATGCGGCGCGGCGGCAGGCCGTGCTCCAGCACCAGGCGCAGGTACAACACCGCGATCGTCCACGTTTTGCCGGTGCCTGCGCTGGCTTCGATCAGGCTGCGGCCACCATCGCCAAGATCGAGCGTTGTCCAGCCCGTTGCGGTGCGCGGTTCGGTGGGCAGCTCGGGCCGTGGATTCATGGCGCGGCCTCGATGTGGCGTTGCGCACCAAGGCACAGGCAGGCGTGCAGTTCACGCGCAAACTTCTGCAAGGCGGCAAGTTCCGGCGTGCCTTCCTCGAAACCGACATCGCCCGCGAGCAGGCGGTTGTAGCCGGGGCCGTAATCGCGTTCGCCGATGGTGTTTTCGCTGGTGGCGATCCAGTTGGAACCTGGCGCGGCCATCGCCGAATCCAGCGTTTTTCCGTAGGCCCACGGGCGCAGCGTTTCCCATGCGGCTTTGGCGAAATACCAGTGCGAGGTGGCGTGTGCGGCATCGAACCACTGGATCAACCGTGCCACCCGCTGTTCCAGATCGACACGCATCGCTGTGCGTTCTTCCGCATCGGCTCCAACGAAGCGTGCATCCCACGCTTGGATGCCGCGCTGCCAGAAATGTGCGGCATCCGCATCGAACAATGCGCAAAGACGCACGGCCGGCAAGGGGGAAAGATGGCTGCTGGCAACTCGCACGCTGGCCCAATCCAGAAACATCGGCACGCGCTCGCGGAAGCCGATGGCGTGTTCGGGTTTGAGTCCTGACGGTGTGGCAAAAGGCCGCAGCAGCAACCAGTGCTCGCGTTCGGAGTCGCGCATTTGCCACACGTTTTCCACACGCCCGATCAATCTTTGGCCTGCGATGTGCAGATCGATGTCGTGGCTCGATGGCGGATTCGAACCAAGTTCGCCATGCAGCGCGCGTGCTGCATTCAGCAGCAATTGCACCTTTTCGCGCTCCTGTTCCCAGACACGTTCGCCCGGCTTCCCTGGCGGCAGCACACCGCCCAGCCGCAGCCATGCGGGAGGTTCGTCGGGAACGATGCCATCGGGCAATGCCGCGAAGAACAGACGCTGGGTCACTTGATCCAGTGCGTCAAGCCTGGCTTCGAGCGGTTCGGTTTGCGCCAGCCGGGAATCGTCCAGGGCATCCAGACGCAATTGCATCCGGCGCTCCAGTACGGTTCGTGCGGGGTCTTTGTAGTAGCGACGCACTTCATCGAGTGCGATGTCTTGCGGCGATGGCGCAGCAGGTTTTTTGATGCGGGAAGGATCGAAGAACGCTTCGGGCACTTCGCGCTTGCGCTCTTGCGCCATTCCGGAAAGCTTCGAATCGAACGAGAACAACCGCACGTCGCTGCCATCGAAATAACGCGCATCGAAGGCTTGCAGCGGATGCCTCACGCGCCACGGGCGATCGGTTTGGGCGTCGTCCGGCGCAAGGCCTGCGGCTTGGTCGAGCACGGCCAGCAGTTCGGCCAGCGGTGCGGCAGGATTGCGCGGCTTGCCATCGCGCACGCCTTCGCCGAGATAGCTCAAGTGCAACCTCTGCCGCGCGGACATCACGGTTTCCAGAAACAGGTAGCGGTCATCGCTGCGCACGTCGCGGTCGCCGATGCGGCGCTGGCGTGCCATCGGATCGAGGCCGCTGTCGCTTCCCACGCGCGGGAACTGCCCGTCGTTCAAGCCCAGCACCGCCACCATGCGGAATGGAATCGCACGCTGCGGCACCATGCCGCAGAAGGTGATGCCCCCCATCAGGAAGCGTTGGTGTTCGGGCACGGCATCGAGGCGTTCGGCCAGCAGATCGCGCACCACGGAAAAATGCAGCGGTGGATCCAGCCCGGCTTCGCCCGGTTCGGTGGCGAGGCTGCGGAGGGTGCGCAATAACGCTTCCTGCCCATCGCGTGCGGCGGCGTCGGTGGTGTCGATCCGGAACATCGCTTCGCAGCAGCGTTCCAGTTCGCGTGCCCAAACGCTTGCGGGCAAGGTGCTGTTGCGCAGGTCGCACAACGCCTGCACCTGTTCCAGCAATTCATCGAGTGCGCCGAGGGCTTGCGCGGACGGGCCGTGGATGCCGGGCAATGGGGAAAGCTCGCAGCCATCGGGCAGCACGAGGGCTGCGGCGCGTTCGTCCGAATCCGATGCGAGGAGATAACCGGCCAGCATCCGATCCATCGCCCAACCCAGGGTGTGTTCGGCAATGGGCGGCGCGCCGAAGCGTTTGCGGAAATCCGCATCCAATGCCCACGCGGCGCGGCTGCGTTGCAGCCAATCGGTGATGCCTTCGATGGATGAGGCGGAAAGATCGAAGCGTCGCGCCACTTCCGGCAAGGACAACAGATCGATGATTTCAGGCAACGTGAGGCGTGAGGCGGGCAGTTCGAGCAGTCGGCGAAACGCGGTGAACAGGCTGTGGCTGCGTGCGATGGGAATATCGGCCAAGTGGTAGGGCAGGGCTTGGAGCGCATCGCCGGGCACGCCGAACACGGTGGGAATCAGTGGTGCGTAGGCCTGGATGTCCGGAGCCATCACCACGATGTCCGATGGCTTCATCGCCGTGTTCGAGTCCGACAACGCATCGAGCAGTTGATCGCGCAGCACTTCCAGTTCGCGCAGTTGCGTGTGGCAGGCGTGGATGCGCAACGAGGCATCGCGTCGTTCGGTTTCGGCGGTGGATTCATTCAGTGGTGCGCGCAGCAGTTCCACATCCAGTTCGCGGATGCTCTGCTGCACGCGGGCCAGGCGATTTCGCGGCGGTTCGGGGCGTTCATCACGCCAGTGGCGCACGTCTTCCAGAACCTCCCCTTCGGCCAGCGCCAGCATGAAGTGCTGGCCCAGGCGGCCCCACGCGGCAAGCAGCGGGTGATCGCGTTGTGTCCAGTAATCGCCTTCGGGTGCGGTTTCCAGATGTGCTTCTTCCGCTTCACGCGCCTTCAGTAACGCGGAGAGCTCGCGGCTGCGGCTCAACCCGCCCCAGAACTCGCGGCAAGGATCGGGTACGTACAAGGCCACCAGACGTCGTTGCGCATAAGCGCGCAACACGGCCAGTTCGGAAGGGGCCAGGTGCGCCAGGCCGAAGGCATGGATGGCACCATCGTCCTCAGGTTCGTCCGAGCTGCGCAACACGGCGATCAACTGTTCCACGAGACTGCCGCGATGCGCGCCGAGCCGATTGCGCAAATGTCGCCACAGCGGGCAAAGCAGATCGCGCTCGGTGGCTCGCAATGCTTCTGTTGCCGGGCCAGCTGTTGCCAAGCTAGTTGTGGCCGGATGTTCGCCGCGTTCCCACGCCAGCAACCAATCGGGCCGGTACACCAGATAACGCGAATAAAGGCTCGCGAGGCGATCCGCCAACTGGAATCGCCGTTGCGCTGCTTCCGCCGCACTGGCTTCGCCTTCGCCCTGACGCAGGTAATGCGCCACGCGCGTATCGACGATGCCGAAGCGTTTTGGATCATCGGAAAGCGCGTCGTGGATCACCCAGCGCAGGCGTGGGCGCGCATAAGCGGGAAGCGCCACCGCACGCTGGCCAAGACGGCGTTGCGCCAGCCGTTCGATCCATTCGCTCGGCAGCAGGATGTCCAGGTTCGCTGCGATGCCCGTGCTGCCATAGCGGCGTGCCAATGCACCGCTGAGCCATTGCGCGATGCCCGGATGCGCGGCGATCAAGGTCTGCGGCGCGAGCGCATCGGCGGGCGAGGTGGCTTCCAGCAGCGCCGCCAACGGTTCCAGTAACGCTTCCAACCGACTGGCGCGATAGATCACCAACCCGTGTGGCTGCGTTTCGCCTTCGACTTCGTGCAGGGAGGGATTTGTCACGTGGATGGGGATTCGGGATGCGCGGGCCAGCCTAGGAGTCTGCGCGGCGGATGACAACCTAGGAGCCTGCGCGGCAGAAGACTGTCCGGGCTGCGAAGCGCCCTGCGCGGCCCATTTTTTCGCCGCTTCTTGGCCCGTAGCACCACTACGGGCCTGCGAATCGTCGAAAAACTGTCCTCGCGCAGGACGCTTCTCGCCTCGAACGCTTCTGCCGCGCAGGCTCCGATGGAGATGGTGTCATCGACGCGATGGCGCATCTGTGGTGTACTTCGGCGGTGTGATCGGCGGGGCGTCACGTTTCTTCCGGATTTCGCGTCGATCAATGGTGTCAGCCTGCCGGGCTGGCGTGGCTTGCACGGTCTTTCTTCTTCTGGAGAGCAACATGAGCGAATTCGAATCCCCGCAGATCCCTTCCGACGATGCGCCCTCGGCCCAGGCGCGGCAGATGGGCATGTTCACGCACCTGTCTTCCCTGGCCGGGCTGATCATCCCGTTCGGCAACATTCTCGGTCCGCTGATCCTGTGGCAGGTGAAGAAAGCCGAGTTCCCGTTCGTGGACGATCAAGGCAAGGAAGCGTTGAACTTCAACATCACCATGGCCATTGCCGGGCTGGTTGCAGCGCTCCTCACCCTGCTGCTGATCGGTTTCCTTCTGTTGCCCGTGATCGCCTTGGCGTGGTTGGTCTTCACCATCATCGCGGCATTGAAGGCCAACGAAGGTGTGGCGTATCGCTATCCCTTCACGTTGAGGTTGATCAAGTAACTTCGCGTAATCGAAGCCTGCTTTACGAAAAAGGCCGCCAGTGATGGCGGCCTTTTTCGTGCCTGTGAGATCGCCGGATCAGCGCGGCTTGTTTGAGCGAGGCCCGCCGTGGCCGGGGCGATTGCCGCCGCGTGGGGCGTTGCGGTTGCCACCGGGATGATTGCCACCGCCGCCGGGGCCAGCGAAACGTCCGCCCGGTCGGTCACCCGCAGGCCGGTCGCCACCGGGGCGGGCACCGCGGCCGAAGGGTTTTTCGCCGGGTTTGCCGGAAGGTTTGCCTGTCGGTTTGCCAAAGGGTTTGCCAGCGTTCTGCCCGCGCGGTGGAGCGACGCGGCTGCCGGTGGTGACGCCTTCGGGCACGTACCAGCTGCGGTGTTCGGTGGGATTCTCGAAGCCCGGAGCTGCGCCGCGACGGCCACCCTTGCCACGGCTTTTGGCTGCGCCGCCAGGTGCAGTGAGGCGGTTGCCGATGTCATCCGGCACGGCGCGGCCTGCGGCAAAGCTGCGGTTCTTGCCAGCCTTGTTGAAGTTGCCATCGGCAGGTTTTTTGCCTTTGCCAAAGCGCGGTTTGCCAGCGCGTGCGGGGCGGTCTTCGCGCAGGTTGTCGAAGGCGCGCAGTTCTCGGCCTTCGTCGCCGTAGGCGCCTTGCGTCCAGGCGCGTTGCTCGCGCGGCGCGGGGCGGTATTCGGAAGGCCTGGCGCGGCGCTGGCCGATGACGGGTTCCAGCGTCAGCACCGCTTCGGCAGGTGCATCGGGCAGACCCGCTGCCTTGCGCAGTTGCGCCACGGCTTCCGGGGAAAGTTCTTCGCTGTGGCCGCGACGCAGCAGGCGCGGCAGTTCCACGCTGCCGTAGCGCACGCGCTTCAAACGGCTGACGGTGAGCCCGAGGGCTTCCCACATGCGCCGCACTTCGCGGTTGCGACCTTCGTGCAGCACCACGCGGAACCAGGCGTGCGAATCGCTGGCACCGATGCGTTCGATCTCGTCGAAGCGTGCGGGGCCATCTTCCAGTTCCACGCCGCGTGCCAGTTTTTCCATCGTTTCATCCGAAACTTCGCCGTGGATGCGGCAGATGTATTCGCGCACCACCTGGCCGGAAGGGTGCATCAGCGCGTTCGCCAATTCGCCATCGGTGGTGAGCAGCAGGAGGCCGGTGGTGTTGATGTCCAGGCGGCCCACGCCGATCCAGCGTGCGCCCTTGATCTGGGGCAGACGGTCGAACACGGTGGGGCGGCCTTCCGGGTCTTCGCGCGTGGTCACTTCGCCTTCGGGCTTGTGATAGACCAGCACGCGGGCCGGGTCGGTCTGGGTGGCGGCGACGAAGGTGCGGCCATCCAGTTCGATGCGATCACCTGCGCGCACGCTGCTGCCGGTGATGGCGACGGCACCGTTCACCAGTACCTGGCCCTGCGCGATGCGTTCTTCCAGTGCGCGGCGCGAACCCAGTCCAGCCTGGGCGAGAACCTTGTGCAAGCGTTCTTCGGTGGCAGCAGCAGGCGTGGCGGCGTCGCGCTTCAGCGACAGGGTCCGGCGCGTGGCCGAATCGGAAGGTGTGGATGTCATGCAGTGTGCTCCGACGCGGCATCATCGCCTGCGTCATCGGGGGAATTGAGGGTATCCGTGTCGCCATTCAGTGCGGCGGTGGCGGGGATGGAAGGGTGGATGAAGACGTCGGTGGCGTCGTTGAGGTTGGGGAAGCCTTGGGGGATTGATTCGACTTCGTTTGGAGTTGCGTCGTCGGGGAGTCCCTCACCCACCGTTCGCTCCGCGAACGGTTCCCCCTCTCCCGAGGGGGAGAGGGTAGGTTGGACGTGGCCTTCGGCCACGCTCGTATCAAATGGCAACTGCGGATCGATTTCCGTGAGGTCGCGGATTTCGGCCAGCGGTGGGAGTTCGTCGAGGCTTTTCAGGCCGAAGTAATCCAGCAGGGCGCGGGTGGTGCCGAACAGAGCCGGTCTGCCGGGCACATCACGATGGCCGATGACACGGATGAAGTCGCGTTCTTCCAGCAACTTGATGATGTTGGAGCTCACCGCCACGCCGCGAATCTGCTCGATTTCCCCGCGCGTGATCGGCTGGCGGTAGGCGATGAGTGCCAAGGTTTCCAGCGTGGCGCGGGTGTAGCGCGTGCTGCGTTCCGTCCACAGCCGTGCAACCCACGGATGCACATCGGCGCGCACCTGATAGCGGAAACCGCTGGCCACTTCGATCAGTTCCACGCCCCGGTTTTCCGTTTCCGTGCGCAGGGTTTGAAGTGCCTGTTCGATGGAATCCTTCGGCGCGGGTGCATCTTCCGGGAACAGCGCGTAAAGCTGCTGCACCGTGAGCGGTTGGCTGGAAGCCAGCAGCGAGGCTTCGACGATGCGGCGGATCATGTCGGCATCCAGAACGGTGACGGGCGGTTTGGTGGCCGCGGCCGCAATTTCCGCGATGTCTTCGATCGGGGATTCGGGAAAGTCGCTCATGCGTTGGAATCGTCCACGGGTTCGGTGGCAGGTTCATCGCCGTCGAAAGTTTCGGCGGAGTCGGAAAGCGCATTCGGCGCGGTGGCGAGCGCACGCAGGTAGATCGGGGCCAGATGTGCAGGTTCGCCTTGGCGGGCCTGATGGAATTCCTCCTGCACGATCTCGATCAGCCCTTCCTTGGCCAGTTCCAGGATCGAGAGGAAGCTGACCACCACGCCCAGGCGGCCTTCTTCCAGAACGAACAAGGTGAGGAAATCGTGGAACTGACCGTCGGAGAGGCGTTCCAGCACCTGCGCCATGCGCTGGCGCACGCTGAGCGCCTCGCGCTTGATCGCGTGATGGCTGAACAGTTCGGCGCGGCGCAGCACATCCGAAAGGGCCAGCAGCAGTTCGCGCAGCTCCACCTTCGGCGGTTCGCGCTCGATGCTGCGGTCAGGCACGAAGGCGTGGGCTGGATCGGTATCGCGCTCCATGCGCGGCAGTCCGTCAAGGTTCTGCGCGGCGGTCTTGAAGCGTTCGTATTCCTGCAAGCGCCGCACCAGATCGGCGCGCGGATCGTCTTCCGTACCTTCTTCCGAGGGCGGGCGCGGCAGCAACATGCGCGATTTGATTTCGGCCAGGATCGCGGCCATCACCAGATATTCGGCGGCCAGTTCCAGCTTCAGTTCCTGCATCACCTCGATGTAGCCGATGTACTGGCGGGTGATTTCCGCGACGGGGATGTCCAGGATGTCCAGGTTCTGGCGGCGGATCAGGTACAGCAGCAGATCCAGCGGGCCTTCGAAGGCTTCCAGAATCACTTCCAGCGCATCGGGCGGAATGTAGAGATCCTGCGGCATCTGCAACATCGGCTGACCATAGACCAGCGCCAGCGGCATTTCCTGCTGCTGCGGCGTGGTCTGGGCAGTGCTGTTGGAGGCAGCCGGTTCGTTGACCGGTTCGGCCGGAGCCGTGGCTTGGTTCATGCGGTGGTTCTGGGCGGCAATGGCCGTCGTCGTAAAACGGATCGTTCGGAACGAGTTTGCAGGTTGCGCGCCGCCGGTTGTGAAGGGCGGGAAGCTCAATCCAGGTGCAGCGGGTGAAACCCCAGGCGCGTCACTTGCGGTTCCGCGCCGGTCAGATCGAGGACGCTGGTCGGGCCGGGCGGGCAATCCCCGGCGTCGAGCATGAAGTCCGCGTGACGCAACATGCCTTGCGCTACTTCGAAAGCATCATGGCTGTCGAAGGATTCGCCGGGCAGTACCAGGCTGGTGGCCAACAATGGCGAACCTGCGGCTTCCAGCAGCGCCTGCGTCACGGGATTGTCGGGGATGCGGCAACCGATGGCGCGGCGTTTGGATTGCTTCAACCGCCGTGGCAACTCTGCGCCTGCGGGAAGGATGAAGGTGATGGGGCCGGGGGTCAGCGATTTGACGATGCGAAAGCCGCGATCATCGAGTTTGGCCAGACTACCGATCTGACTGATGGACGCGCAGAGTACGGTGAAAGGGTGGCGGCTGTCCAGCGCGCGCAGCCGTTGCACCCGGTTTTCCGCGTCGATGGCGTCGATGCTCCACACCAGCGAATATCCCGCATCCGTGGGCACCACCAGCAGGCCACCGGCCAGCACGCTGCGCGCGGCCTGCTGCATCAGGCGCGCCTGCGGTGTTACCGGATGGATGTCGAGGCGATCGCCCATGTTCGCAGTGTGATGCTTTGGTCGCGCTTGGCGGGAAGTGGCGGAGTACCTATCATGCCGCCCCTTGCCTGTTTCAGGAAACACACGGGTTTCGTTCGATGAATCGCAAAGCGTTGGTTCTGGTTTTGGCAGCGTTGGCAACGGCCTCGCTGGTGACGGGATGCACCGGATCGCCGGAAGGTGCGGCAACACAGGCCGCACCGCGTGTGTTCGCAGCCCCGCTGGTGGGCGAAACCGTGCTTACGGTGAACGGTGAAGCCATTACCGCTGCCCTGCTGGATGCTTTCGCGCGTGGCCGTGGGCTGGATGTTTCCGTGCCCGAACAACGCAAGCAGGCGCTGGATCTGCTCACCGAAAGCCTGCTGGTGGCGCAGGATGCCATCGGCACCGGAATGCACACCCGCGATGATGTGGAAGCCGCGCTCGATCTGGCACGGATGCAGGTGCTGGCCGCACGCCATCTTTCCGAAACCCGCGCCCAACTTGCGCTGGGCGAGGCCGAGCTGCGTGCCTATTACGATGAAGTGACTGCGCGCACCGGCGATACCGAGTACCACCTGCGCAGCATTCTCCATGCCGATCCCGCAGCAGCGCAGGCCGCCACCGAAAAGGCGCTGGTGCCGGGCGCGGATTTCACTGCCGTCGTGGCCGAAGCGGAAAAATCCGGTGCCTTGCAGGCGCGCGATCTGGGCTGGCTCAACGTCGGGCAGCTTCCCGAAGAACTGGCCGAAGCGGTGAAAGCACTGAAGGACGGGGAAGTCACCGCCGCGCCGGTGCAGACCCGCTTTGGCTGGCATGTGGTGCAGCGGGTGGAGTCGCGGCCCTTTGTCGCACCGCCGTTCGAGCAGGTACAGGAGCGCTTGCGCAAGCAGGCCGGGGATCGTGCGTTGGAACAGAAACTCGAAGCGCTGCGCGAAAAAGCCGTGATCGTGGTGCCGGAAGCTGCCGTGAAGAAGTGATGGTTTGCGGGACTCGGGGAAAGCGTAGTTCCCGGCATCGTCATGCTGCGCTGCGTAAAGCGCAGTCGCGGCATCGCTCCTCAATACCAGAATGATCCTGCGACTTTGCGCAGGATGACACCGCGGGATATTCCACTTTCCGCGCGAAAGCCCTGTTTATTTACGCTATTTCCGAGTCTCGATTCCTCAATCGACTCTGCTTTCGCGCTTGCCTGCCGCGTGCGGAGCCTTGCGGCTCCTGGCCTTTGGTGACGCAGGCTTCCCATCATGCCCACGAATGAAATCGCGCACCTGGGGATAAACCACCTCGCGCCAGCGTCGCCCGCTGAAGATGCCGTAATGGCCTGCGCCTTCCACTTCGATGTGCTTGCGATGTGCGGCGGCGATGCCCTTGCATAGGTCGTGTGCGGCGCGGGTCTGGCCGAGGCCTGAGATGTCGTCCAGTTCGCCTTCAATGGTGAGCAGTGCAGTGGTGTGGATGTCCTCCGGCGCCACGCGATGGCCGTGCACGAACCATTCCCCGCGCGGCAAAAGGTGCTTCTGGAACACGGTCTCGATGGTTTCAAGGTAATACTCGGCGGCCATGTCCAGCACCGCGTTGTATTCGTCGTAGAAGCGGCGATGCGCCTCGGCGTCTTCCTCGTCGCCGCGCAAAAGATCCTGGTAGAAATCCCAGTGCGAATGGAAGTGGCGGCCCGGATTCATCGCGACGAATCCGGCGTGTTGCAGGAAGCCCGGATACACGCGGCGCCCGTGGCCTGGATAGTTCGGCGGAACCTCGTGGATCACGTTGTTCTCGAACCAGTACAGCGGCTTGGTCACGGCCAGGGTGTTGACCTCGGTGGGGCTGCATCGCGGGTCGATGGGGCCACCCATCATCGTGAGCGAACGCGGTGTGGTCTTGCCTTCGCTGGCCATCAGCGACACCGCCGCCAGCACCGGCACGGTCGGCTGGCAGACGCTGATGACGTGCAGGGTTTCCGCGCCAATGTGATCGATGAATTCGCGCACGTAATCGATGTAATCGGTGAGCGTGAACGCGCCTTCTTCCGTGGGCACCATGCGCGCGTCGATCCAGTCGGTGACGTACACCTTGTGATCGTGCAGCAGCGTGCGGACGGTATCGCGCAACAGCGTGGAATGGTGGCCGGAGAGCGGTGCAACCACCAGCACCACCGGATCGTTGAGCATCTGCTCCAGGCAATCGGGGTTGTCGGAAAACCGCTTGAAACGCAGCAGCTTGCAGAACGGTTTTTCCATCACGGTGCGTTGCAGCACCGCTGCTTCATGCCCGTGCACCGGCACTTGCGAGAGGCCGAACTCCGGCTTCTCGTAATCCTTGCCCAGCCGATACGCCAGTTCGTAATCCGCCGCCAGCCGCGCCGCGCCGGGCAGATGCGCGTACAGGCTGGAAGGCTGCGAAAAAATGCGCGCACCGGCCTCGGAGAGATAGGTGAACGGCGACAGCAAGGCGCGCTGGGCTTCGTGCAGGGCGTACAGCATTCAGTGCTCCGGCAAAACGTGAAGGGGCCGATTCTAGGGGACAATCCTACTGCGGTGCAGCACGAATACACGATGGGGTTTGGATCGAAACCGGGATTCGCGGCGTGGCCCCGCTGGGCGAACTGGCGCGATGCCCGCGCTTCGACCCGGGCCATCAGTGCAACCTGATCGAAACCCACAAGGCCGAGATCGAACGCTTCCTGTGTGGCGGGAGTGGTTGCGACGTTTGGTACGGACTGAAGTGAATGGCCAGCGCACCTGGATGGAAGCGTCATGCCGCCAGCGAGCGGATGAGGCGCGCCTTCTGCGCGTTGCTGCTGCACGGGGTGCAGCGGTGATCCGAATCCACTCCTGTTGCTTGCGGCGGCACCCGCCGTCAAGATCGGTTTGCGCTGGTTGATGCAACCGCGAGCAAATCCGGGAAATGGACAATGGTTGCCCACGCAACCATCATCGACGAATACCGCCAGCGCGCGAATGATGTATTCGACGCCGTAGCGAAGGGCATCATCAAACCCTCCATTTGGCGGCAATTCCCCCTCGCAGACGCGGCGCGGGCACACACGGCGCTCGAGGACGGTTCGGCTGCCGGCACCATCATCCTGAAACCCTGACGCTGGATCCGACCGCTACTCGGAGCGGGGGCGTACCCCGCCGCATCGGGTTACACGGTGAACTGTTCGTCGAGGATGCGCTGTTCCATGCTGTGCTCGGGGTCGAACAACAGTGTCATGGCCTTGTCCGGGGCTTCGCGCACGATCACTTCGGCCACGTCGCGCACTTCGAAGGAATCGGCAGTGGCGCTGACCGGGCGCTTGTCCGGTTCGAGGATTTCAAGCCGCACCTCGGCCCCGGAGGGAAGGATCGCGCCGCGCCAGCGCCTTGGGCGAAATGGGCTGATGGGCGTCATCGCCAGTACTTCGCTGCCCAGCGGCAGGATCGGCCCATGCGCGGAAAGGTTGTACGCGGTACTGCCGGCAGGCGTGGAGACGAGGATGCCGTCGCACACCAGTTCATCCAGTCGTTCCTGCCCATCCAGACAAATGCGAATCTTCGCGGCCTGTTTGGTCTGGCGCAGCAGGGAAACTTCGTTGAACGCGACCGCGCCGACGCTGCTGCCGGTTTCGGTGATGGCGAGCATTTCCAGAGGCTTGAAGATCGTGGCCTTGGCGCTGGCGATGCGCTCGGGCAAACCTTCGGCGCGGAACTGGTTCATCAGGAAGCCGACGGTGCCGGCCTTCATGCCGTACACCGGCTTGCCGAGCGCGAGATGGCGATGCAGGGTTTGCAGCATGAAGCCATCACCGCCGAGCGCGACGATGACATCGGCTTCCTGCGCCGCGCATTGGCCGTAGCGCTGCGTGAGTTGCGCCAGCTGGTTCTGGCCTTCGGGGGATTTGCTGGCGACGAAAGCCAGGCGCGGCGTGCTGGGCATGTGGATGCAACGTGATGGCGCGTTCGCCACGCGCCTTCACTTCTTCCCGAACAGGCGCGAGAGCTTGCCCATCGCGGAGGTGTCTTCGTTCTTCAGGCGCTGGCGCGGCACGACTTCCACGCGGTCGATCGCAGCGTAGGCGTTGATCACGTCGAACACGTCCACCATCGGTGCGCCGCTGAGCTTGGAGATTTCGTGCAAGGGCCTTGCGCTGCTCATCGCGCCGAGGATGGCGCCGTGCGAGCGCAGCCGGTGAGCAGCGGAAAGCGGTTTCACGACGCGGTAGCTGCCGCCCGGATCGAGCTTGCGGTCGAGCGTGCCCCTGGATTGCTGCAATGCGATCAGCCAGAGCAGCTCGTCGTAGGAACGGCTTTCGCCGCTGGCATCGCGCACCTGTTGCAGTTCGCTGCCGAAGATGCCGTCGATGTTGGCTTCGGGCAGCAGTTCGGTGGCGTAGATGGAGAGGTCTTCCAGCGCACCCTGGCTGTAGTAATTGCGCGGCTTGGGATCGAGCACGAGGGCAGGATGCGTGCCGAAGGAGATGCGCGTGGGGCGGTTGAGTGCGCCTTCGGCCAGCAGCGCACCCAGCGGCTGGCCATCGCTGCTGCCCTGGCCGTGCTTGTTCAGCAGGTGCGCGGGAATCGGCTCGTTCGAGGAAATCGGGATCAGATCGAGAGGAGAAATGCCGATGTTGCCCAACGCGGTGCTGTGGGTGGAGGACTCGTTGCCACGCTGCTGGCTGCGGATGCTGTGGGTATCTTCCATTTCCACCAGCGTGACGGAATCGTCCAGGCGGATTTCCGGTGCCGGAGGCGGTTCCTGCGTGGGGTCGCCCTGGATGAGACGATCCAGCCCTTCCAGTTCCGGCGGGCCGAAGCCGCGGCGTTCGGCGGGCGCATTGGTGAGGGTGCGGTCTGCCTGGGAAAGCCATACGTCGTCGTTGTGTTTCTTGCCGACGGGAATCTGCTTTTCCAGTTCGGCGTCGTAGAAGTTTTCGTCGAACTTGGCCACCATGCCGGGCGCGCCGAGGCTGCGATTGGAGGCGCTGATGCTGTTGAACAGCGCGATCAGTTGTTCCTGCTTGATCGGCAGCCAAAGCACCAGGCCGTGTGCCACGGCGGCGTCGCGGTCGCACATCAGGCCGTAGGCGCGCCCTTCGTTCTGGAAGCGTGCCAGTGCCGCGTCGCTTTCCACGCTGCCAGGTTCCACCAGCATGAAATCGGCTTCGGCTTCACTGCCCATGCGCCAAGTGTCGGTCAGACGCGGCTCGGCCATGCGCAGCATCAGGCGGATGTGCGCGATGGATTCTTCGCCAACCCCTGTGGTCGCCACGATGCGGGTGTGCTTGGATGGATTCGTCATGGTTCAACCCCTGATGCGGCTTTTGTCTGTTGTCTGTGACGGTGGCCGATTGCGACAAGCATACGGCAGATTCGTGTCGTTTCCGCGATCAGGACATGCCTGTGGAGCCAGGAGCCTGCGCGACAGAAGACTGTCCGGGCTGCGAAGCGCACTGCGCGATCCATTATTGACCAGCTTCGCTGTTGTAGAGCACCTCGCCGCTTCTTGGCCCGTAGCACCACTACGTGCCTGCGAATCGTCAAAAAACTGTCCTCGTGCACGACGCTTCTCGCTTCGAACGCTTCTGCCGCGCAGGCTCCGGGCGAACTGCTAACCTTGCCGACCAAACACCATCACGAAGGTTCCGAGGGAAGGGCATGAGCAGGAAATCCCGCAGCACGGCACACGCGACTCGCACAGCTTCTCACGAAACCTCACCGAAAATCCTGCCGTTCCGGCCGGTGTTGTGGTTGGCGGTAGCCGGAATGGTGCTGACGGCGTATCTGGCCTACGTGAATCTGGCCGGAGGCAATGCTGCGCTGTGCACGGCGGGTTCGGGGTGCGATGTGGTGCAGCAAAGCCGCTGGTCCGAGTTCCTCGGCATCCCGTCGGCGTTGTGGGGCTTCGGGCTGTATGCGCTGATCGCGCTGGTGGCGCTTTCCCGCAGCGGCAAGGTGAAACGCTGGCGGCGGCTGTTTTCCCTGTCGGTTTTCGGCGTGGCTTACAGCCTGTTCCTTACTGCCGTGGGCGTGTTCGATCTTTCTTCGTTCTGCTTCTGGTGCCTGGCGTCGCTGGCGTTGCTGGTGGCGATTTTCGTGCTGGTGCTGATGAAGCGTCCGCCTACTGCGCTGGAGGAAGGCTGGGGCCGCTGGGCGCTCAATCACGCCATCGTGTTGCTGCCGTTGATCGCAGTGATCGGCGTGGTGCAGGCGGGCGTGCTGGCGAGGCCGGTCGATCCGCGACTTGAAGCGCTGGCCGCACATCTGAAACAGAGCGGGGCAAAGTTCTACGGTGCAAACTGGTGCGCGCATTGCCGCGACCAGAAGGATGTGTTCGGGCATTTCGCGCAGGATCTGCCCTACGTGGAATGTGCGCCGAACGGGCCAAACACCGCGATGGCCTACGAATGCGCCAGCGCCGGCGTGACTTCGTTCCCGACGTGGATCATTCGTGGCCAGCAACACACCGCCGTGTTGCAACCGGAAGAACTGGCGCGGCTGTCGCGCTTTGCTGCCTGGAATGCACCGCAGAGGAGCGGCAAGGAAGGCGAGGCGGCTGGCCTGAAGTAGGCCAGTTCACGCTTCACCAGCTCACGCCTCAAGGGCGCGGAGCCGATGGAAACCACTGCCGGGGTTTAGGATTCCGGCACAACCACCTTGCGCCTGCGCCGCGCCCGCGCATGGGCCTGATCCATTTCCTCGTTCACCGCCGCCACCGCCAGGCGCGATTCGTGCGAAAGCAGGATGCTCGCGCCGAACAAGCCCAGCACGCCGAATACGGCGAATACCGTCGGCAACATGCCAAGCCGGAAGCCGAGGAAGGCATCCACCGCCACGGTGAGGCTGGTGGCGACGAAGCAACTGATGGCCCAGTACAGCAATCGCCCTGCGTGCAGGATGCGCATGCTGCGTTTGCGCTGCCGTGCGATGTTGTGTTCCAGCACGATGAGGTCTTCCTCGTCCTGCGGTTCTTCCACTTCGCGGATCAATGCGCGCAGCCTGTCCACCACGCGCGCCAGCCGGTTGTTGGCCGAAAGGATCAGCGAGGCGGTCGCGGTGAGGAAGAACGCGGGTGCGAGCATCGCGGTGAGGATGCTGTAGTGGTCGATGGCTGCGGAGGTGGGCATGGGAAATGGACGGGAAGAAGCAAGGTGAGAGCCAGTTCACGGATTTTAATCGTGAATCTGCGTGTGTGATGTATTTCACATACGCTTCCCGGACGGTGTGACTTGCCGTAACAGGGGGCGGAATCGGGACATGCGCTGTATTGGGTTGCGACGATGGATGTGGGTGCTTGCGCTCGCGTTCGTTTTTGTCTGCGGCGCGTGCCCGGCGGTGGAGCATGACAATGGCCCGACGATCACGCTGCGCCCGGACTTCACCTGGCGCGGCTACCGCCATTTCACCACCGCTGATGGCCTGCCGAACCAGACCATCCTGGCGCTGGCGCAAACCGCCGATGGCCGCATCTATGCCGGAACCGATGGCGGGCTGGCGCGCTACGACGGCGTGCGTTGGGAAACCGTGCCGCTGCCTGTGCCGCGTCCATCGATTTCGGCCCTGCTGGCCGATGGCAATGATCTGCTGGTGGGCACACAGGATGAAGGGCTGTTCCGGCTCGATCCTCCCGGCGATGCAGTGACGCGCATTGATGCACCTGGCCTCAAGGCACCGGTGCGGGATATCGCCACGGCGGGCGATGACCGTTATTTCGTCGCCAACGAAGGCGATGTGCAGCTTTGCCGCAAAACCACGTGCGAAACCTATGCTCCCGCTGTCGGCCTGTCCGTGTATCGCCTGTTGCTGGCAACCTGGCAGGGCGAACCCGTGCTGTGGCTGGGGCTGAACGGGCAGGGCATCCGGCGCATCGATGCACCGTTGTCCGATGCGCCGGTATTGAGCGATCTGGTGCTGGCGCGCGAAGACGGCCTGCCCAACGGTGCGATCCGGGCGCTGATCGTTTGGGGTGGCGAACGCGACGAGGACTTGTGGGTCGGCACCGGGCGCGGCATCGTGCGCTGGAATGGAAAAACGATGATTGCCTACGACGAGGGCAACGGGTTCCCGGCGGGTTCGGTGTTCGATTTCCAGGCCGGGCGCTCCCGCAGCGGCCGCCCACAGCTCTACGCCGCGTTGCGCCCGGGCGGCATGGCCACGTTCCGTGAGGATGGCACCTGGATTTTGCAGGGCACCGCCACCGGCGTGCCGAGCAACGATCTGCAAACCCTGCTGGTATCCGTGGATGGCGGTTCCGAACGCGCCTTGTGGATCGGCACCTTCGATGCGGGCATCGCACGCCGCGATGCCGGGCAGTTCTCGCTCATCGACGAGCGCTACGGTCTGCCCAGCCGCTACGTGCAGGGTGTGGGCGAAGCTTTGTTTCTCGATGGCGTGCGCAGCTTCTGGGTCGGCACCGTGGCTGGTGCGCGGCGCTGGAAGGAAGGTCGCTGGCACCCGTTCGTGCCTGAGCCCTACGCCGAGCGAATCGTGCGCGATGTGCTTGGCATGGGCCAGGCCCTGTGGCTGGCCACCGATCGCGGCCTGCTGCGCATCGAAGGGTCGCGCGTCACCGAATACGACGCGGACAATTCGCCGATGCCGGCGGTGGCGATCAGTGCGCTGGCGGGCAGTGGTACGGATACGCTGTACGCCGCCACCAACCACGGCCTGGCGCGCTGGCGCAAAGACGAGGGCATCACGCGGGTTTCCGTGGGTGGCGATGACGCTGCCACCATCCCGGCGCTGGCGAACGATGCGGCAGGCGGTGTGTGGCTGGCCGCCGATGGCGTGTGGCGGCTTGTCGGCGAGCAGTTCATGCCGGTCGAAGTGCCATGCCTGTTCGGCGACCGCATCTACAACCTCACCCCGCACACCGGCCCGGACGGCGTGGCGCGCATCTATCTGGCCACGCGCAACGGCGTGGTGCATTTTGATTCGGAAGCGCCGCAGGCGTGTCGGCTCGAACCCCTTGCCGAAGAACTTGGCGTGGTCGGCGGTCTCACCTTCGATGCGGGTGGATATCTGTTCGCCTTCGGCAGCCGTGGTGCGCTGCGGATGCCACTGGATGCGCAATGGCCGGGCGATCCGCGCATCGAACGCTTTGGCCGCAGCGATGGCTTGATCGCCTCGCAACTGCATTCGGGCCGCGCCTTGTGGAGCGACGAGGAAGATCGCCTTTACGCCGCTACCGCCATCGGGCTGATGGGCTTCGAGCCGGAGCCGACCTGGCAACCTGGCGCACCGCCGCAGCTTCGGCTGGCCGGTGCATTCCGTGGCGACGGCGAAGCCGTTGCCGATGGGCAGGCGATTCCTTCGGACCAGAACGCACTCACCCTCGAATACCGCCTGCTCGGCTACGACCGCGAACACCGCACCCGTTACGAAACCCGGCTTGATGGGCCCATTACCATCGAATCGGGCTGGATCGCGGCCACCTCGCGCAGCTACGAGCGCTTGCCCGCTGGCCGTTACACCTTCACCCTTCGCGCCCGAAGCGCCGACGGTGCGCTCTACGGGCCGACCCGTTTTTCCTTCCAGGTGCTTGCGCCGTGGTGGCAGCACCTGTGGACGCTGGCAGGCATCGCACTATTGCTGCTTTCCAGCGGCATCGGCTTCGGGCGTTGGCGTGCCGCCGCCATTGCCCGTCGCGCACGGGAACTGGAAAACGTCGTTGCCGAACGCACCCGCGCACTGGCTGCGGCGAACGAGCAACTCGAACGCGCCTCGCTCACCGATCCACTCACCGGCCTGGGCAATCGTCGCCAGTTCGGGCTTGCCACCGAAGGCGAACTGGATCGGCTGCGGCGCCGCCTGATGGCCAGGCAGGAACACGGCCATGCGCTTTTGATGCTGCTGGATCTGGACCACTTCAAATCCATCAACGATCGCTTCGGCCATGCCGTCGGCGATGCCGTGTTGATGGCGGTGGCGAAACGGCTGGCAACCTGCGCGCGTGGCGGTGACGTGACAGCACGGCTGGGCGGCGAGGAATTCGTGCTGCTGGCGCGTGACCTGAATCCGGAAGATGCGCAACCGCTGCTTCGCCGCGTACTGGGCACGATTGCCCGGATCCCGGTGGAGATACGAGGGGAGCCGCACCAGGTCACGGTTTCCATCGGTGCCGCACTGCTGCCCGGCGAGGTCGCCGGCGACAGCCTGGATGCCGCACTCGCGCGCGCCGACGACGCGCTCTATGCCGCCAAGGAACAAGGCCGCGATCGCGCCTGCCTGCTCGATGCGCACGGCGACGTGCTCACTCGCGCAGGGCACGCTGCACGCATGGTGATGCGCGCTTGATCCGACGTCCGGTGTGCGGGGAAGCAGCGCCGGATACCCGAAATACAGTATGTTTGGGCGACTTGCGAAGTGTTCCGGGAATGCGGGTTCTTGCTGCAGCACGTTTCGCGCAACCAGAGGGATTCCCATGAAAATGAAGATGTTGCACCACGGCGCTTGGTTGGTGGGTCTGTTCCTTGCTGCGCAGGCGGTGCAGGCGGTCGAATCGCCCGCCGTCAACACGTTGGCACCTGCGCCGTTCAAGGCCGAGGTTCTGAATGTGAGCGATCGCTCCGCGCCTTCGGATCATCTTTCCGACGCGCGCTACCGCAATGCCGCGCGACGTCTGGGCACAGCGGAATCCGCCGCAATGATCGACCGCCGCACCGGCCGCTTTACCACGCTGATGCCGGGCACGCCGCTGATTCCGGGGTCGGGCTTCGGCAATTCGCTGCAATGGGCCAAGGCACCGGCGGATACGCAGGCCAGGGCAGAAGAAGTGGGTCGCGCCTTCCGCGGTTGGTTGCTGGCCAACGCGGATGCACTGAACATCCATCCCGAGGAACTGGTGGAGCAGGCGCGCGTCAGCCCGATCACGCAGGATTACTACCACATACATCAGCCGCGGCGGATCGATGGCATCCCGGTTCGGGATGCGGCGATCGTGGCCACGGTGAAGTTCGGCAACCTGATCCTGGTCGGGTTGATCGACTGGGGCGACGTGCAAAAACAAACGCCCGCACTGGATATCGCGCAAGCCGCCGATGCACTGGCGCGGGGCGTGGTTTCCCACGCACCGGGGCCGATGTGGAAGAACCCGGAACTGGTGTATGTGCCGGTGGCCACGCCCGACGGCGGTGTCGATGGCAGCTCGGGCCTGGGCTACCGCCTGGCCTATGCGCTGTACCCTCGTTTTGCCGATCCGCAAGGTCGCTTCGAAGCGCTGGTGGATGCGCGCAACGGTGAGGTGCTCTCGATCCAGGATACGATCCACTATGCCGCTTCGGTGCGCTCCGTGGCCGGTGGCGTGTTCCCGGTCAGCAACAACGGCATTGGCCCCGGCGGCACCGAACAAGCCGCCTGGCCGATGCCATTCATCGACGTGACCACGCCTTCCGGCACGCTCACCACGGATCTGGGCGGCACGCTTTCCGCTTGCGTCAATGGGGAAATTTCCGCGTCGTTGAGAGGCCCTTACGTGGCGATCGCCGATGTCTGTGGCGCATCTTCGCTAGCTGGCAGCGGCAATCTGGATTTCGGTGTCTCCGCCGGCACCGATTGCGCCACGCCCGGCATCGGCGGCCCAGGCAACACCCATGCCGCGCGCACCGGCTTCCATGAATTGAACATGGTCAAGGCGATGGCTCGTTCGCACCTGCCGGAAAACGTCTGGCTGCAACAGCGCATCACCGCCAACATGAACATCAGCCAGACCTGCAACGCCAGTTGGGATGGCAGCGCGGTGAATTTCCGCAGGAGCGGCGGCGGTTGTGGCAACACCGGCGAGATCGCCGGCGTGTTCGATCACGAATGGGGCCACGGACTGGACAACAACGACGGCGTTCCATCGGTGTCTTCGCCCGGCGAAGGCATTGCCGATCTGTACGCGGCAATCCGCCTGGGCAACAGTTGCATCGGCCCCGGCTTCCAGGCCGATGGCGGAAACTCCCTGTGTTCCAGTCAGGCTCCGCCGGCCGGTGCCTGCACCGCCTGCTCGGGCGTGCGCGATCTGGATTTCGAAAAGCACGTCGGGCAGCAGCCCTTCACCGTGGCACAAGCCGATAGTTGCGGCGTGGCGAGTTCGAACGGCCCTTGCGGTGGCAGCGTGCACTGCGAAGGGCTGGTGTATTCGCAGGCGGTGTGGGATTTGTGGAAGCGCGATCTACCTTCCAATCACGGCGTTTCCGATACGGTGGCGCACGAGCTCGTTGCCCAGCTCACCTTTCACGGCGCGCACGGCGTGGACAGGTGGTTCACCTGCAACAACGGCACCGCCGGTTGCAGCAACCCGGCAGGCTGCGGCTGCGAATCCACCTCCGGCTACATGCAGTATCTGGCTGCGGACGACGATGACGGCAACCTCGCCAACGGCACGCCGCACATGGCCGCAATCTTTGCTGCGTTCAACCGCCACCAGATCGCCTGCACCACGCCGGTGGTGACCACCGCCGGTTGCCCTTCCACCCCCACGGATGTGCCCGTCGTTACCGCAACGCCGGGCGATGGTTCCATCTCCCTGAGCTGGACGCCCGCATCGGGCGCGGCCAGCTATCGCGTCTATCGCACCGATGGCGTGTTCGGCTGCGATTTCGGCAAAACCCTGATCGGCACCGTGACGGACACAAGCTTCATTGATCTGGGCCTCATGAATGGCCGCGACTACAGCTACACCGTGATCCCCACCGGCACGAATGAATCCTGCTTCCAGGTCGCCAGCACTTGCACCACGGCACAGCCGACCCCGGGCATCAAGCTGGGGGCCTCCCCGGCACGTGCCAGCTTCACGCCGAAGGATGGCGATGGCGATCTGTTCGTGGACAACTGCGAATTCACCAATGTCTCGATGCCGATCGACAATCTCGGCGCGGTGCCGTTGACCAACGTGCGGGTGATCGCCGTCAGTTCGCCATCGCACCCAGGTTCGCAAGTGCTGACGCAGTTGCCGTACACGGTGGCCATCAACCAGGCCTCGTGCGAGGTTGCCACCGGCAGCATCAACGTGATTCCGATGGGGCTTGCACCGGGCGACACCTTCGCTCTGGACATCACCGTGGTCAGCGACGAGATCGCCGCGATGCCGCAGACCTATCGCGTGGAAACGGAGAACGTGGAAAGCGACCTGCAATTCTTCGCCTCGCGCACCTACGATTTCGAGACCGATGCCGAAGGCTGGGTCACCACCCGTGGCACCTTCTCTCGCACCAACGATGCACCCGGCGGCGCGGGCGGTGCCGGTACGTACTACCTGCGCTCCTCCGCCAACCTGGACATGCAGTGTGATGCGGTCGATTCGCCGCCGCTGCGCCTTACTTCCACTTCCACCCTGAGCCTTCAGACCCACTACGACATCGAAAACCAGAGTGGCGGCCAATGGTGGGATCGCGCCAACCTCGCCGCCGCGATGCTGGATGACGGCAGCCTGCGCGTGCTTTCCCCATCGGGTGGCCGTACCTACAACGCCAGCGGCCCCGGCGGCAGCTGCGGCCTGGATACCGATCCGGGCTGGGCCAACGCGGCCACCTCCTGGGCCGCCTCCAGCTTCACCAGTGCCGCCTTGCAGACCGGCTCGCTGGCCTCGCGCCTGATGAAGCTGCGTCTGCGCTACGGCACCGATCCTGCCGCCAACGGTGCCGGTTTCCGTTTCGATCAGGTCACGCTGACCGACGTGGAACTGACTGTTCCCGATGCACAGCCGGATGTATGCACGCCCGGCACGATGATCTTCAAGAACGGGTTTGAATGAATCCCTGCCGGGGCCGATGCGGTATCGGCCCCGGCGGTTTCATCCGGCCCGGACGCAGCACTGGAGTTCGCCCATGTCCGCCCGCTACGCCAGCTTCCGCGACTTCTACCCGTTCTATCTTTCCGAACACGCCGACAAGACCTGCCGCCGCCTGCATTTTGTCGGCAGCACCGTGGCCCTGGCGTGCTTCATCACCACCATCGTCACGATGAATCCGTGGTGGCTGCTGGCTGCACTGTTCAGCGGTTATGCCTTCGCATGGATCGGGCATTTCTTCTTCGAAAAGAACCGCCCGGCCACGTTCAAGTACCCGTTCTATTCCTTCGCGGGCGACTGGGTGATGTACGTGGACATCCTGCGCGGGCGCGTGAGGATTTGAGGCGGCCTCACGCTTCCAGCGTCGCCAGATCCCCTTTCGTTTCTAGCCACGTCTTGCGATCGCTGGCACGCTTCTTCGCCAGCAGCATGTCCATCAACACGCTGGTCTGTTCCGGCTCCTCGATGGTGAGCTGCACCAGCCGTCGCGTGTCCGGATGGATGGTGGATTCGCGCAACTGCGAGGGGTTCATTTCGCCCAAACCCTTGAAGCGGGTGACGGAAACTGCGCCCTTGATCTTCTCCCTCTCGATGCGTTCGATCAGGATGCGTTTTTCTTCCTCGTCCAGCGCGTAGAACACCTGCTTGCCTACGTCCACGCGGAACAGCGGCGGCATGGCGACGAAGACGTGACCATTGCGAACCAGCGCCGGAAAGTGTTTGAGGAACAGCGCCGAGAGCAAGGTTGCGATGTGCAGCCCATCCGAATCCGCGTCGGCCAGAATGATGATCTTGCCGTAGCGCAGACCTTCGATGTTGGAAACGCCCGGATCGCAACCGATGGCCACGGCCAGATCGTGGACTTCCTGCGAAGCCAGCACGCCGGAGCTTTCCACTTCCCAGGTATTCAGGATTTTTCCGCGCAAGGGCAGGATCGCCTGGAAATCCTTGTCGCGCGCCTGCCTTGCACTGCCGCCGGCCGAATCGCCTTCCACGAGGAACAGTTCGGTGCGCGAAAGATCCTGCGAGACACAATCGGCCAGCTTGCCGGGCAGTGCCGGGCCTTGCGTGATCTTCTTGCGGACGATCTGTTTTTCCGTCTTGAGCCGCGCTGCTGCACGCTCGATGGCGAGCTGGGCGATCTTCTCGCCCAGTTCCACGTTCTGGTTGAGCCACAGCGAGAAGGCATCGTGTGCCACGCCCTCGATGAAGCCAGCCGCTTGTCTTGAACTCAATCGCTCTTTCGTCTGGCCGGAAAACTGCGGATCGGCCAGCTTTGCCGAAAGCACGTAACTCACCCGATCCCACACATCTTCCGGTGCCAGTTTCACGCCGCGTGGCAACAGATTCCGGAAATCGCAGAACTCGCGCAGCGCTTCGGTGAGGCCGGTGCGCAGGCCGTTGACGTGCGTGCCGCCCTGCGCGGTGGGAATCAGGTTGACGTAGCTTTCCTGGATCAACTCGAAGCCACCGCCCTCCACCGGCGGCACCCAGCACACCGCGAAATCGCAGGCTTCCCCTTCGCGCGATTGCGAAGCGAGGAACAGTGTCGGCGGGAGAATCTCGTGATCGGCCAGCATTCCGCGCAGGTAATCGGAAAGCCCGTCCTCGTAGAACCACTCGTTGCGCTCGCCGCTGGCTTCATCGAACAGGGAAACGCGCAGGCCAGGGCACAGCACCGCCTTGGCGCGCAGCAGGTGTCGGATGTGGCGCAGGTTGAATTTGGGGCTGTCGAAGTATTTGGAGTCGGGCCAGAAGCGCAGTTTCGTGCCGGTGTTGCGGCGGCCCACGGTGCCGATCTGGTGCAGCGGCGTGGCGGCCAGACCATCGCGGTAATCCATCTGGTGCTCGATGCCATCGCGCCGGATCTTCACTTCCAGCCTGGTGGAAAGCGCGTTCACCACCGAAACGCCAACGCCGTGCAAACCGCCGGAGAAGGTGTAGTTCTTGCCGCTGAACTTGCCGCCCGCGTGCAGCCGCGTGAGGATCAGTTCCACGCCGCTGATGCCTTCCTCCGGATGGATGTCCACCGGCATCCCGCGCCCGTCGTCGCCGACTTCGCAGCTTCCATCTGCGTACAGCGTCACCTCGATGGATTTCGCGTGCCCGGCGAGGGCTTCGTCCACCGAGTTGTCGATCACTTCCTGCGCCAGATGGTTCGGGCGCGAAGTGTCCGTGTACATGCCTGGGCGGCGCTTGACGGGATCAAGGCCGGAAAGAACTTCGATATCGGCGGCGTCGTAGCGTGAACTCATGGTGGCGAGGAATTTCCGAAAAACGGCAGCCGCGCAGGATGGCGGGGCAGGGCGGATGAATCAAGACGCGGCGGTTTGGCGATGGGTCGCTGGTATCGTTCTTTCCATGTCGCAAGACCAGCCTCCCGTCGATGTTCCGCCCCGTTCCGCACGGTTGCGGCCACTGTGGCTCGCGGCGGCATACCTTTCGCTGGCGCTGGGCCTCATCGGCGTGGTGCTGCCGGGCCTTCCGACCGTGCCTTTCGTGCTGCTGGCCTCCTGCTGCGCCGCGCGTGGCTCGCGCAAACTGCACGCATCGCTGCGCAGTCACCCGCGCTTCGGCAAAATGATCTGCGAATGGGAAGAACACGGCACCGTAAACCGTCGCGCGAAGTGGCTGGCAACCACGATGATGGCCGCCTGTTCCGTGCTGATGTGGTTCAGCCCTTCACCGATGTGGGTATGGGTGGCCGGTAGCGGCATCATGCTGTGCGTGGCGGTGTGGTTGTGGTTTCGGCCGGAACCGTCGTCGGAAGGGTGATGGCTGCTTGTGTGCAGGCGAGTTGTGATCTTGCCCCCGAATCACGGACACCCGTTTAAGCGACAGGAGACAGCTCGAATTCTTCCGAGCGGAGTTAGCCCAAGGCCGAGTGGAGTCTTGTTCGAATGTGGCCAACCTCGATGTTGTCGAACACGTGCACCTTGGCCTGCGCGCGCGTGGCGAAGCGTTCGCCGTGGATCGTTTCGACCTTGAGGCTGTGGTTTCAACTCTCCATCGCGGCGTTGTCGTAACCACTGCCCTTGGCGCTCATGCTTGCGACCAGTCCGTTGTCCTCCAGCAGCTTGCCTTCCGCCTGCTTCTTCGTCATCTTGATCACCTCGGAATGCGATAGTTATCCGTGCCTTCGGCAAACCGCTGTCGATTGTCTATGACGTGAAATACGTATTGCCGCGCGCGGCGGTGGACGGGAGACTGTGAAGTGAAGGTAGCGATTTTCGGTACGGGCTATGTGGGGCTGGTCAGTGGCGCTTGCCTGTCCGAAGTGGGGCACGATGTGGTCTGCGTCGATGTGGATGCTGCCAAGGTGGATGGCCTGAACAGCGGCCTCATTCCCATCTACGAGCCGGGCCTTGAGCCGATGGTCAAGGCCAACCACGCCTCTGGCCGACTGCGCTTCACTACCGAAGCCGCCTTGGGCATCGTCCACGGTGATGTGATCTTCATAGCCGTGGGAACCCCTCCCGATGAGGATGGCAGTGCCGATCTGCAATACGTCCTGGCCGTGGCGCGCAGTATCGGCAAGCACCTGATGAAGCCCGCCATCGTGGTGGACAAATCCACCGTGCCCGTGGGAACGGCGGACAAGGTGCGCGCCGCCATCGCCGAGGAACTTGAGGCGCGCGGTGTCCGCATTGCCTTCGACGTCGTATCCAACCCGGAATTCCTCAAGGAAGGTGCGGCAGTGGAGGATTGCATGCGCCCGGATCGCATCGTCATCGGCGCAGACAACCCGGCGGCGGTGGAAAAGCTCAAGCGCCTGTATGCCCCCTTCAATCGCAACCACGATCGCATCGTGGCGATGGACGTGCGCTCGGCCGAACTGACCAAGTACGCCGCCAATGCCATGCTGGCCACCAAGATCAGTTTCATGAACGAGATCGCCAACATCGCCGAGCAGGTAGGGGCCGACATCGAGCACGTGCGGCACGGCATCGGCTCTGATCCGCGCATCGGTTGGCATTTCATCTATCCCGGCGCGGGCTATGGCGGTTCCTGCTTTCCAAAGGACGTGCAGGCGCTGGCGCGCACCGCGCAGCAATACGGTGTCACACCTCGTCTTCTGGATGCGGTGGAGGCGGTGAATGCCACGCAAAAGGCGCACCTGCACGAATTGATGGTGCGTCATTACGGTAGCGCCGATGCGCTGGCTGGAAAGACCGTCGCATTCTGGGGCTTGGCCTTCAAGCCCAACACCGACGACATGCGTGAAGCCTCCAGTCGCCGCCTGCTGGAGTTGCTCTGGCAATCCGGCGCCACCGTGCGTGCCTACGACCCGGAGGCCATGAAGGAAGCCCGGCGCATCTATGGCGAACGCCATGACCTGATGCTGTGCGCCAGCGCTGCGCAGGCATTGGAAGGTGCGGATGCCCTGGCCATCCTCACCGAATGGAAGCAGTTCCGCAGCCCGGATTTCGCCCTGATGAAATCCCGGCTGGCCGATGCGGTGGTCTTCGACGGTCGCAACCTCTACGAGCCTTCGATCATCGAGGAAGCCGGGCTGGCGTATTACGGCATCGGACGAGGCCGTTCGATTCTGGCCGGACGTTGAAAACGGGGGCTGAAATGAATGCAGGGGCATCAAATACCGTCCCGATATCCATGGCCTGCGTGCCATCGCGGTGCTGGCGGTGGTGCTGTATCACTACGGCATCGGCGGGCTGAGCGGCGGCTTCGTCGGCGTGGATGTGTTCTTCGTGATTTCCGGGGCTCTCAACTTCGCGCTCTGGTATCGGGATTACTACGGCGCTTGAACGCCATGCAAATGCGTGGACGATGAGCCGCATCCTTGAACCGGATGGCCTTGTTACGTGAAGCAGTATTGCTCCATTTCCCGGTCAAATCCGATCAATGGCAATGCTTCTCGTAGAGCGCAGCTCGCTGCGCTGCTTTGGCTTGCAGGCAGAACAGCGCAGCGAGCTGCGCTCTACGGAATCATCAACCAATGGCCGCCTTGATCTGGAATTGGAATTACAGGGCCTTCAATTCCCAACGCACCGTCACCTTCAGCGGCACCGTGGCCTTCACCGCGTAGCCGGCTTCAAGGTGAGTGAGTGGCAGCGATGCATCCAGTTCCGCCGCGCCGCTGGCGATCACGGCCGTTCCCGGGGCGGTGCCTTTCAGCACCAATGGCACGGACAAGTCGCCGACCGGTATCACGGTGCCGTTGGTGGAGGTGTGCGTGGTTTTCGGGCGGGAACCGATGGTGCGGGTGCATTCCAGGTCGCCTGCGCCTGCGCCCAGCCCTGCGAGGTGCAACTGGCTGGTGCGGTTTTCGCCGTCGGTTTCGATGACGAATGCTTCGGCGCTGGCTTGCAGCGTGTCGCGGTTGATCTTGTCCCAGGTGGCTCGTGCATCGGGCAGGGAGGCGATTTCCGGGGAAACCATTGGCGCGGTGAGGGTGCAATCCGTGGTTTCCCGTCCGCTTGCGAAAAACACGGCGAACCATTTGTCCTCGTAGCTGGCGGTCGCATCCACGCGCGCATTGCCTCTCGCCGACTTCCACATTTGGTAGCGGCGGGGCGCATCCTTCGCGGCCTTCACCTTGGGCGAGTTCGACATCTCCATGGCCAGTTGCAACAGGCAAGCCTGGTTCTCGCCGCAGGCTTCGGCTTTTTTGGCGAGATCGTTGTAGGCACCCATCTGCGCAGCGGTATCGCCGCCTGCAGAACCGCTGAAACTCATTTGCCCGGGGTTTTCCGCTTCCATTTCCACCGTGGCATCGAAGCGGCGCCGTGTGCTCCATTTCACCAACTCGCCACGATTGCCCTGCGGCGCTTCGACGCTGCCGACAACGCTGACGCTCACCGTCAGCAACGCCCGCTGCCCGACGGGGACGAGAACGTCGGCGTGGGCTTGATGAACCGGACCTGCAATCAGGGCGGTGAGCAACAGCGCGGGCAGGCGCAGGCGTGCTGTGTGGTTGATGGGCATGGCTGGCGTTCCTTTCAGGGGTGATGGGGCTTGAATGAAGCTCCGGGTTCGTTGTCAGGAAACGGATATGTATCGGCGATTCTGAAACTGTCATGAGGTGGCGATCGGTTTCCGCTGCTCGAAGCCGACACGGAATTGGCGACGGGCCTTGGGCTAAGCTTCGCCGCTTTCCAGCAATTCCGGAGCTTCACTTGGCGATTCAGGCAACGACAGGCCCGGTCTGGCGTGCATGGCAGATGTTGATATTCACGCTGCTGTTGGCGTTGGCTCAGGTCACCGTTGCGGAGGAAGCATGGACGCAGGTGCCTGTTCCCGAATGGGTGGATTGGGCGCAGCCATCGACATCGGATGCACTGGCCGGGGACGGCGGCGGACGCATTGCGGTGTTGCTGGACGATCAGGTTTCGTTGATGGATGGAACGCCACGACGCTTCTATCGCCGTGTCCATCGTGTGTTGACGGCGTCTGGCGTGGAAGCGGCCGGAGATTATTCGGTTTCGTTCGATCCTTCGTTTGAGCGTGTTTCCCTGCACGGAGTCTGGATCGAACGCGATGGTCGGCGCGAGGATCGGCTTCGCAAGGCACGGATCGAAACCCTGCGACGGGAAGGCGGGCTCGAATCCGGCCTGCTCAATGGACGATTGACGTTGCACGTGGTGCTGGACGATGTGCGGGTCGGGGACGTGGTGGATTTCGCGGTGTCGGTGGATGGGGACAACCCCGCGCTTGGCCGTGCCTACCGAGGCGCGTGGCAGTTCGACGTGGGGATTCCCACGTCGCGTTATCGGGTTCGCCTGCTGGTGCCGGAAGGGCGCGACATCCAGGCGCGAATCCACGGCGAAGCCATCGAAGCAACCGATGAAGCATCGTCCGGCGGTCGCGCCCGGCAATGGGAATTGCACGATCTGCTTCCACAAGCAGACGAGGAAGGCGTACCGGCCTGGCACAGCAGTCAGCCTCGCCTGGAAATCGCCGATGCGATGCAGTGGCGCGACGTGGTGGCCTGGGCTCTGCCGCTGTATGCGTCCGCTGGCGATGCGCAGATCGCAAGCATCGCCACCGAAACAGGCCTGATGCGTGGAGATGCAAGCGAAGATGCGGTGCTGCGTGCGATCGCCTTCGTGCAGGATGAAATCCGTTACACCGGTCTGGAATTGGGAGCGCAGGCGTATCGGCCCTATGCGCCCGATGAGGTGGTGCGCCGTCGCTATGGCGACTGCAAGGACAAGGCCATGCTGCTGGTCGGTCTGCTGCGGTATCTCGGGCTGGATGCAGCGCCTGCGCTGGTGGATACGGACTATCGGGAGCATCTGGTTCAATTGCTGCCGTCGCCGCGCGTGTTCGATCACGCCATCGTCTGGTTCGAGCACGAAGGTGCGGACTATTGGGTGGATGCCACGGTCAACCATCAGCGCGGGCGGCTGGATCGTTTCAATCAGGCCGAATTCGGTCGCGCCCTGCTGATCCGGCGCGGCGAAACCGGTTTGCGCGAGATGACCAAAGCGGCACGCAGCGAGCCTGCGATGGATATCGAGGAAAGCATCGACCTGCGCGATGGCGAAGGCGGCTTGTCCGACGTGGGCGACTACCGCATCCGCACCGTGTACCGCTACGGCATGGCCGACAGCGCGCGCCGCAACTTCGCCTCGCAGGGTGCCGAAGGCGTGGGTCGCAGTTATCTCGATGCCGTGGCGAACTATTACCCGGGAGCCGAACAGATCGAGCCTCCATCGATGCGCGACGATGCGCAGGCCAATGAAGTTGAAGTGCTGGAGCACTATCGCTTGCCCGGAATCTGGGAGGCCGATGAAGATGGCGGTTCGGGTCGCACGGCAAGTTTCTGGCTCAGCGAGATAGACCGCGCCATCACTCGCCCCAAGGGTGCAACGCGGCGGGCCCCGTGGCGGCTGGCCCGGCACGATGTCCGCCAACGGCTGCGAGTGGAACTGGATGGCGGCTGGCCGAAGAGCCGGGATAAAACCCGGGTTCGCTCGGAATTCGTGGATGCCCGGCGCGAGGTATCGATGGAAGATTCGGCCCTGTTGCTGGAAGGGCACTACAAGATTCTGGCCGATGCCGTTCCCGCCGAACACGTGGCCACCTTGCGCCGCGATCTGGACAAGGCTGCCGACGGCCTGGGCTACACCCTCACCTGGGATCCGGAAGCTGACGCCAGTGAATCGGTGGAACGGATCGATTGGAACGATGCGTTCGATGTGCGCATGTTGGTGGTGCTGCTTCCGGCGTTGCTGTTCTGGGCATGGGTGGCGTGGTGCGGATTCTCCAAGAGCCTGTCTCCGGCGCTGGGCATGTTGTTCCGTGTGCGGGCCTGCGTGCGTGCGGCCATCACCGCTGGACGAGTCAAGCTGGCGTTGGGGTTGTTCGCGACGACGGCTCTGTTGGACAAGTTGCTGGAGGGCCGTGTCCTGAAGCTCTGGTTCGATGGGCAGGCGGGAAAGGCGGTTGCGTTCCTGCTGGCCGCCGCGGTGGGCACGGTACTGGGATTAACCGCCCATGCGGCGTTCATGGCCTGGTTTGGCAGGCGATTTGGCGGCCAGGGCCGATTCCGGGAAGTATTCATCGCGTTGGGTTGGGCCCAGGTGCCCGTCATCGCGGCATTGGCTGTGCTGGCGGCACCGCTTCTGTTTCTTGCCGCATCGGATCAACAAACTCCAGCTTGGCTGATGATTTCCATGGCGATCAGCCTGCCGGGCGCTGTGTTGCCCGCACTGCTCTGGGCGCTGGTCGCTTATGTGAAAACGGTGGCCGAAGTGCATGGAATCGGCATCTGGCGCGCGGTACTCACCGCCACGCTGCCGGTGTTCCTGATGGGTACGCTGATTGTTGCTGTTGCCTTGCTGAAAACCTGAGCAGACCGCACCTCAACCCCCGCGCCGGAATCCGCGCAAGGCCAGCGCCAGCAGCGAAAGCGCCAATGCGAAACCAGCCAGCCAGCCTGTTGCCGGAACCTGGGCTGCGCGGATTGGCGCAACGCCGAATGCGATGGTGTCCTCCCATTGCTGGCCTTGCCTCCAGGTCAGCGTGTAGTTGCCCGGTTCGAGCACGCCCTGATCGGCGGTAACTTCGTAGGGTTCGGGTGGATCGATTGGGATGTCGCAGGGCAGTGGGATGATGTCCGGCGATTCAACGAGAATGTGCATTCCAGTGCGGGTAATTTCCTGCGGCGGAAAGATGACAGCGCCGCAGAGATTGTCGATCCAGCCCGCCACCACAGCCTGAACCTGCCCGCCACCGGCGAACCGCACACTGAGCTGCTCATCCACTGCCGCCGCATTCGGAGAGAACGAAAAAAGCAGCGCCACGGCGGCGATGTAAAACGTGGATTTCAGGCGCATGTCGAAGGACTCCGCTTGAGTGGCGAGGCCACAGCATCGCAATGGATGGAATCCGGGGCAAACGGCCCGGAATGGGCCATGCCTTGCGCCTGCCGGACATGCAATGTCCGTTTCCGGCGCTTTGATCCGTATCCTTGGGCAGGATGCCAATCGGGAATTGCCGCAATGCCCGCGAACCAGATGGAAATCGAACTGCAAGGCCAAGCGGGCGCGCGGCAACTGGTGTTGCGGGTGCGCGATGCGGCATTGATCGGAAAGCCTTGCCGGTTGGTGATCGTGTATCGGGGCCGAAGCACGCTCGGCGGGGTGCTGCCGCTGGAAGCGGAGCGTTTCGCGGCGGATATCGCGCTGGCCGATGCGGAAACCTTGCTGGAACTGGGCGCAGTGCTGGATGAATCCCCTGCCTACTACGGCAAGATGCTTGGCCTGGGCGTGATGGCGAAGCTGACGCTGGATGCAGGTTCGGGCAATGAAAGCACGCAGGAAATCTCGCTCGCCACGCACCAGCCCCTGCCGCCGCGACGGGCGGTATCCCCCGAGCCGCCGCATCTCATCGTCGCGCCACAGGATGATTATTCCCTGTTCGCCAACCTGCGTGCCTTGTCGAAGAAGGCGATGCTGCGGGTGCTGGGTCTGGCATTGGTGTTCGCGGTGCTGGTGCCGGTGAATCTGATGGTGGCGCTGCACGATGGCTTCGTGCGAGAGGCGGATACCTGGTTCTACGATCATTCGGGCACTTACAAATCCAAGCGCCAAAAGGAGCGCCCGATGGTGAAGGCGATGTTCATCGCCGTGCCTGCTGCGATTGGGTTGTGGTTCCTGTTTCGCCGCCAGTTGGGCGGTTACGCGCGGCTGGAAGCGAAAACGCCGGGAAGGCTGGATCGCGGCAGCCGCTGGAATCTGCGTGAACTGGTGTCCGGTGATCTGGCCGTGGAACTGCGTGGCGCAAGCCTGCGGGTGGTTGCCTTCAATCGCGAGCGCGGCCAGCGGCTTCAACGCATGAAGGGCAGGAAGCGGTCGAGCCTGGATTTCGACAGCGGCCCGGTGCACGCCGTGCTGCTGCACGAATCCAGCTTGCCGACGCTTCCAGCGCGAATGCCGCTCGATACCTGGCTGAACGCAACGCTGGATTTCTCCCCGGTGTTCGGCGCGCTGCATCCGCCGCAACGCCTGCGCAGCGAGGATGGGCGCAGCTGCATGGCGCTGGAACTGTGTCTGGATGTACGGATCGTGCATCCGCTGTACCGCGACGTCTTCGTGGTGCTGAATCTGGAAGACGTGGATTTCGCCGCATTCAGGTAATCGCCGCACTCGAAAGCTGGCGCCCGCACCGGTAAAATCCGCTTTTCCAGTCGGTTACTTCCCCATGACTCCCCTGATCTTCGTTACCGGCGGCGTCGTGTCCTCGCTTGGCAAGGGCATCGCTGCGGCATCGCTTGCGTCCATCCTCGAAGCGCGTGGTCTTTCGGTCACGCTGATGAAGCTCGATCCTTACATCAACGTCGATCCGGGCACGATGTCGCCTTTCCAGCACGGTGAGGTCTATGTCACCGACGACGGCGCGGAAACCGACCTGGATCTGGGTCACTACGAACGCTTCGTCCGCACCCGCATGACACGGCGCAATTCAGTGACGACGGGCCGTATCTACGACAACGTGATCCGCAAGGAACGCCGTGGCGATTACCTGGGCGGCACGGTGCAGGTGATTCCGCACATCACCGATGAAATCAAGCGCTGCATCGATGCGGCCACCTCCGGTTTCGACGTGGCGCTGGTGGAAATCGGCGGCACTGTGGGCGATATCGAATCCCTGCCGTTCCTTGAAGCCATTCGCCAATTGCGCATCGAGCGTGGCGCAGACAAGGTGCTGTTCATGCACCTGACGTTGGTGCCGTACATCGCCGCTGCCGGTGAACTGAAAACCAAGCCGACGCAGCATTCGGTGAAGGAACTTCGTTCCATCGGCATCCAGCCGGATGTGCTCTTGTGCCGCAGCGAACAACCGCTGCCCGATGGCGAACGTGCCAAGATCGCATTGTTCACAAACGTGCCGACGCAGGCTGTCATCAACGTCATCGACCAGGCCAACATCTATCGCATCCCGCAATGGCTGCATGAGCAGGGTCTGGATGGCATCGTCGTCGAAAAACTGAAACTCGCGCGCGCCAAGCCCGCCGATCTTTCCGAATGGAATGCGGTGGTGGAGGCGGTGGAGCATCCGGCAGACGAAGTGCGCATCGCCGTGGTGGGCAAGTACATCGACCATCGCGACGCCTACAAATCATTGGCCGAAGCCTTGCGCCACGGCGGTTTGGCGCGCAAGACGCGCGTGGTGCTGGATTGGATCGAGGCTGCGCAGCTGGAAACCGATGGCTTGGCGCGACTTGAAGGCGTGGATGGCATCCTCGTGCCCGGCGGCTTCGGCGATCGCGGTTTCGAAGGCAAGATTCTTGCCGCACGCCATGCCCGCGAAAGCGGCACTCCGTATTTCGGTATCTGCTATGGGATGCAGGCAGCTGTGGTGGAGTACGCCCGCCATGTGGCCGGATTGAGCGGCGCGAACAGCACCGAGAACGACCGCCAATGCCCGCATCCGGTAATCGGCCTCATCACCGAGTGGCGCACCTCCAGCGGCACGGTGGAGCAGCGCGATGAACATTCGGATATGGGCGGCACCATGCGTCTGGGCGCGCAGGAATGTCGGCTCAAGTTCGGCTCCCGCGCGCGGGCCATCTACGGTGCGGAAGTCATCACCGAACGCCATCGCCATCGCTACGAGTTCAACAACCACTATCGCAACACGTTGAAGGAAGCCGGGCTGTCGTTCTCCGGAAAATCCATGGACGATCTGCTGGTGGAAGTGGTGGAGATTCCCGAGCATCCGTGGTTCGTGGCCTGCCAGTTCCATCCCGAATTCCTTTCCACGCCGCGCGATCCGCACCCGCTGTTCGCCAGCTTCATCGAAGCGGCGCGCGTGCGCCGCCACGGTGCGGCTTCCGACCCCATCACGCATCACAACGAGGCCATCGCATGAACCTCTGTGGCTTCAATGTGGGCCTTGATCGGCCTTTCTTCCTGATCGCAGGCCCCTGCGTCATTGAATCGATGCAGTTGCAGCTCGATACCGCAGGCCAGTTGAAGGAAATCACCGGCAGACTGGGCATTCCCTTCATCTTCAAATCCAGCTTCGACAAGGCCAATCGCACTTCCGGCACCAGCTTTCGCGGGCCGGGCATGGCAGAAGGCTTGAAGGTGCTGGATGAAGTCAAACGCCAGTTGCAGGTTCCGGTACTGACGGACGTTCACGAGTACACGCCGATGGACGAAGTCGCCAGCGTGGTGGACGTGCTGCAAACACCCGCCTTCCTCTGTCGCCAGACCGACTTCATCAGAAAGGTGTGCGAGGCAGGCAAGCCCGTCAACATCAAGAAAGGCCAGTTCCTCTCGCCGTGGGAAATGAAGCACGTCGCCACCAAGGCCAAATCCACCGGCAACGAACAGATCATGGTGTGCGAACGTGGTGCGAGCTTCGGCTACAACAACCTCGTTTCCGATATGCGTTCACTTGCGGTGATGCGCGACACCGGCTGCCCCGTCGTGTTCGACGCCACCCACTCCGTGCAGTTGCCCGGTGGCGCGGACGGCAAATCCGGCGGCCAGCGCGAATTCGTCCCTGTCCTCGCCCGCGCTGCGATGGCCGTGGGCATTTCCGGCATCTTCATGGAAACCCATCCCGATCCGGACAAAGCCCTCTCCGACGGCCCCAACGCCTGGCCGCTTGGAAAGATGGAGGCTTTGCTCGCCACGTTGATGGAACTGGATGAGGTGGTGAAGCGGAGTGGGTTGCCGGAAATGGGGTGATGGATTCCGGACGCCGCCGATGGCGCAAGGTTCTCAAGCGTATGGGATGGAAACGGATGCCATGCTGGATCGCGGTATCGTTCGTAGCCGCGCTTTCCGGCTGTACTTCCTCGCCAACGGAGGAGCGGGATTTTCTTCTCGATTTCTATCTCGAAGGTGCTGATGCGCATGAGCCTTTCTCCCAATGCGTCAGGGATTCCATCGAAACAGGCGAAATCAGTATCCAGTCGTGGCTCGCTTGGGTCGTCGCTTCCGGAGGAAGTGATGCTTTCGTGACAGAGGCGTCAGCGTTGCTTGGTGCTGATAGCGCGGTTGTCGAGTCGGTGAGGGATTTGCCGAATCTGGATCAACGTCTGTTGACGCTGATGGCGGGCCTTGGTTCGTTCGGCGGCACTACCGATGCCTTGGACGATAGCCGGATGCGGGTTCGTCGCATGTATTCGATAGTGTTTGCTTCCTCCCAACTTGCCAAGGCTTCCGATGGGATATGTGCGCCTTCGGAAGAGCTTGCCCGCTGGATGGAGAGTGCTCGCGGAACCGGCCTTCAGAATCAATAAACCCGCTTCGACAACTTCTCCGGACGCAGCAACCGCTCCGCGCGCATGACATGCAGAACATGCACGCGCAACCCATCGAAGCGATAGAACACCCGGCAAGGTGGCTCGACGATTTGCCGGTAACGGCTCGAGCGGCCCAGTTCCGGCGGGCGGCTTCCGCTTTCCGGGTGGTCGATCAACTGCCCGACATGGCGATAGATGCGCTCCACCAGCGCGGATGCCGCAGCGGGATTTTCCAGGGCGATGTAGTCGGCGATGGCGTCCAGATCCGCCAGCGCAGGCTCGGCCCAGACTATTTCAGCCATCGCGCCAGGCGCGCCTTTGCATCGGCGTGGTCATGGCCGCGGCCTTCCGCGACGGCGGCCTCCCCACGGGCGATGCCCTCCAGGATGGACAGGCGGCGTTGCTGGAGTTCGTAAGTTTCCACATCCACCAGGTATGCGCTCGGCAAGCCGTATTGGGTAATCAGGATGGGTTCCTTGCTCCGCTCGATGTCCGAGAGGAGTTCGGTCGCCTGACGCTTCAGGGTGGTGACCAATTCGGTGCGCATGGAGTGATACTATGGTGACACTTCGGGTTGTGCAAGGAATCATCCGTCGAGCCTGATTCCACCTGACCCCTTTCCACCCATCCCATCACTGCTCGCCACGAACCTTCCCATGACCACGATCAAATCCATCCACGCCCGCGAAATCCTCGATTCGCGCGGCAATCCCACGCTTGAAGCGGAAGTGACGCTTGCCGATGGCAGTTTCGGCCGTGCGGCGGTGCCTTCGGGTGCATCCACCGGTACGCGCGAGGCGGTGGAATTGCGCGATGGCGACAAGACGCGCTACCTGGGCAAGGGCGTGCGCAAGGCGGTGACCAACGTCAACGACATCATTGCCCCGGCGCTGTCAGGTTTCGATGCGGCCGATCAAAAAGGGTTGGATGCACGCCTGATCGATCTGGACGGCACCGATACGAAAAGCCGCCTGGGTGCGAACGCGCTGCTCGGTGTTTCGCTCGCCAATGCCCACGCACTGGCCGCATCGCGCAAGCTGCCGCTGTGGGCGAATCTTGCGAACGGGAACGAGGTGACCTTGCCGGTGCCGATGATGAACATCGTCAACGGCGGCGCACACGCGGACAACAACGTGGATTTGCAGGAGTTCATGGTGCTGCCGGTGGGCATGTCTTCGTTTTCCGAAGCCCTGCGTTGCGGCACGGAAATTTTCCATGCGCTCAAATCCGTGCTGAAAGGTCGCGGGCTTTCCACGGCGGTGGGCGATGAAGGTGGCTTCGCGCCCGATCTTGATTCCAACGTCGAGGCGCTGGATACGATTCTGGAGGCCATCAACAAGGCCGGTTATCGCGCCGGAGAAGACGTGCTGCTCGGCCTGGACGTGGCCAGTTCGGAGTTTTTCGACAACGGCAAATACATCCTCACCGGCGAAGGCAAACGCCTTTCTTCCGAACAGTTCGTGGATTTCCTCGCGGATTGGTCACGGCAATATCCCATCGTCACCATCGAGGACGGCATGGCCGAGAACGATTGGGACGGCTGGAAGCTGCTCACGCAACGCCTGGGCGAGAGCGTGCAATTGGTGGGCGATGATCTGTTCGTCACCAACCCGCGCATCTTCAAGGAAGGCATCGACAAGGGCATCGCCAACGCCATCCTCATCAAGGTGAATCAGATTGGCACGCTGAGCGAAACGCTGGAAGCCATCGCGATGGCTCATGCAAACCGCTATGCAGCCGTCGTTTCGCACCGTTCCGGTGAAACCGAGGACACCACGATTGCGGATATCGCCGTGGCCACCACGGCCACGCAGATCAAGACCGGCTCATTGTGTCGTTCCGATCGCGTGGCCAAGTACAACCAGTTGTTGCGCATCGAGGAAGCCTTGGGTGCGAAGGCACGTTACGCAGGGCGCGCCGCGTTCGTGAGTCTTGCCCGTTAATCTGCAATGGCGCGGCTCATCGCCCTTGTTCTGATAGTGCTGATCGCACTGCTCCAGTTGAAATACTGGGTCGGGACAGGCGGTGTGCGCGATGTGGAAGCGCTGCGCGTGCGCGTGGCGGAACAGGAAGCGGAGAACGCACGGCTCGCCGAACGCAATGAAGTGCTCGCCGCCGAGGTGGAAGACCTGCGCGCAGGCAAGGCTGCACTGGAAGAACGCGCGCGTGCCGAATTGGGCTTGATCAAGCCTGGCGAAACGTACTATCGCGTCATCGAGCCCAAGCCTGTGCAGGAACCTGCACCATGACGTGGGCTGTCGTGCCGGCTGCGGGGCGTGGCTTGCGCGCTGGTGGCGAGATACCCAAGCAATACCGGGCTCTGCTCGGAAAACCGCTGATCGAACATACGCTGCGCAGGCTCGCTTCACATCCGCGCATCGAAGGCATCGTCGTGGCCATCGCGGCGGACGATGCGCATTGGCCAGGCTGGGGGGCGCTCGAAGGCAAGCCGCTGATCGCAACGCATGGTGGTGGCGAGCGTGCCGATTCAGTACTGGCAGGTTTGCGTTCCTTGCCCGAATCCGTGCGCGGGGAAGATTTCGTGCTCGTCCACGATGCCGCGCGGCCCTGCGTTCTCCATGCCGATCTTTCCGCGCTGCTCGAATGTGCTTCACCTGATGGCGCACTGTTGGCGGTGCCGCTGGCCGATACGTTGAAACAGGCCGACGCCCATCGACACAGCGCACGCACCGTGCCGCGCGAAGGCTTGTGGCGCGCGCTCACACCGCAGATGTTTTCCCGTGCCGCGCTGGTTTCCGCACTGGAGGCCGCTGCCCGCGATGGCGTGGCCGTGACCGATGAAGCGATGGCGATGGAACGTGCAGGCTTCACGCCACAATTGATCGAAGGCGCGACGGACAATCTGAAGGTGACCACAGCGCAGGATTTTTTGTTGGCGGAGTTCCTGCTGCGAGGGCAAGACAAGTGAACATCAGGATCGGCACCGGCTACGACGTCCACGCCTTCGGCGAAGGAGATCATCTCGTCATCGGCGGCGTGAAGATCGCCCACACGCACGGGTTGATCGCACATTCGGATGGCGACGTGCTGATCCATGCCTTGTGCGATGCCCTGCTGGGCGCGCTTGCGCTGGGCGACATCGGCCAGCATTTTCCGCCCGGCGATCCGCGCTGGGCAGGCATCGACAGCCGCGAACTGTTGCGTGCCGTGGTGACGATGCTGGACGAGCGCGAATGGTGCGTGGGCAATGTGGATGCGGTGGTGATCTGTGAGCGCCCGAAGCTGCTGCCGCATATTCCGGCGATGCGCGAAAAGCTCGCTGCCGATTTGCGCATCGCGTTGGATGCTGTCGGCGTGAAAGCCACCACATCGGAAAAACTCGGCTTCACCGGTCGCGGTGAAGGCATCGCGGCGCAGGCCGTGGCATTGGTGTGCCGCAAGTGAACGACGAAACGCCGCGTGCCTTCGGGCAGGCCGTGTTGCGCGCCGCGATGCGCAGCCGACCGGAAGATTTCATCGTCGAAGAAGACCTGGGCTTTGACGCCAGCGGCAGCGGCGAACACCTGTTTCTTGTTATCGAAAAGCGCGGCGCGAACACGGCGTTCGTCGCCAAACAACTCGCGCGCTGGGCAAACGTGGCCGAACACGCGGTGAGTTATGCGGGTTTGAAGGATCGCCATGCGCTCACGCGGCAGGCGTTCACCGTGCATCTGCCGAAAAAAATCGCGCCGGAGTTTTCCGCACTGGAAAACAATGCCGAGTTTCGCGTGCTTTCGCACACCTGGCACGCTCGGAAACTTCCGCGAGGCGCATTGCGCGGCAATCGCTTCGTGCTCACTTTGCGGCAAGTGCAGGGCGAACCTGCCGCCATCGAACAGCGTCTGCACAACATCGCCGAACGCGGTGTGCCCAATGGCTTCGGTGACCAGCGTTTCGGCCGCGATGGCGGCAACGTGGAAGCGGCGAAAGCCATGTTCGCAGGCCGACGTGCTGGTCGAGAACAGCGCTCGATGCTGCTTTCCGCTGCACGCTCGCACATCTTCAATCGCATCCTCGCCGAACGTATCGCGCGTGGCGCGTGGGATGCGCCGCTGCCCGGCGAAGTGTTCATGCTCGATGGCAGCCGCAGTGTGTTCGGCCCGGAGCCGGATGCTGTTTCACCGGAGTTGATGGAGCGTCTTGCACGCTTTGACATCCATCCCACCGGCGCGTTGTGGGGCGAAGGCGAGCCGCGCAGCACCGATATGGTGCGTGAGCTTGAAACCGTCATCGCTTCCAGTGAACCGGAACTTGTCGCTGGCCTCATCGCTGCCCGCTTGAAACACGAACGCCGCGCGCTGCGCTTGCCCGTGCGCGGGTTTTCATGGGCGTGGCCGAGTGGTGACGTGCTGGAACTGCGCTTCTTCCTGCCCGCCGGCGCCTATGCCACGGCGGTATTGCAGGAGTTGGGCGATTTCGGTTCGGATCGAAGCTGAAGCCCGATCCGGAGGGCCTTAGAGCATGACACGCTCTAACGAGAAGTCGCGGCCTCCGCCGCTTCGATCTTGCCCAGGGTTTCCTTCACGCGCGCCAGCGGGCCTTCGGCATCGCCGTAGATTTCACGGTTGAGGGCGAGGGATTGTTCGGCGTGGGCGCGGGCTTCGGCAAGGCGGCCCAGGGCGAGTGCAGCATCGGCCATGGCGCGCTGGATTTCGGCGATGGTCGGGCTTTTTTCGCCCATCACGCGCCGTGCGAGTTCCAACGATGCGGCCTGCTCGTCGAAGGCTTCCTGAGCGTGGCCGGTATCCAGCAGCCAGTTGGCATGGTTGCTGCGGGCACGGATCGCCATCGGGCTTTCCTTGCCGAGCTTGGCGGCGAAACCTTCCATCGCCAGTTTGTAGTGCGGCCCGGCCTCGGTGATCTTTTCCGGTGTGCCCTGCTGGCGCAGTGCGCCGCCGAGGTTGGAGTGCAGCATCAGCGTGAATCTGTTGTCCGTGCCGTACTGGCGTATGGTCGGTTCAAGCAGCGCTTTCAGCACCTGTTCGCCACCGGCGTAGTCGCGTTTTTGCAGGTGATATACCGCCAGGCTGTTGCGAACCGACAAGGTGCGCGGGTGGTCGGCGCCGATGGATTCGGAAAGGTAGCCGATGGCCTCGCCGGCGATGTCGATCGCTTCGTCGTAGCGGCCCAGATCGGCCAGCGCGGTGGCGTAGAAGATGGTGGCGTCGATGCGCTGATCGTTCGTCGGTGAGGCGAGTCTGGAGAGGCTTTCCCAGGCTTGCCGCGAGAGTTCCAGCGCTTCCTCGGCCTTGCCCTGGCCGCCGAGTGCCCAACTCAATCGGGCCTGGATGCTGGGGGCCAGCAGGGGATCCGCCTTGCCCATCCTTTCCGCGTAAGGCAGGGCTTCGCGCAGGATGGCTTCGGCGCGCTGGTCGTTGCCGGTCTGCGAATAGGCCGGGCCCAGTCGCCACATCGTCTCCACCCCGATGGCGCTGTGGCGGCCGAATTCGCGTTCGACGGTAGCCAGAGCCGATTCCAGGTGTTCGACTGTACGCTGATTGTCGCCCAGGCCGCTGTAACTGTCGGCGATGATGAATTGCACCTGGATCAGGGCATCGGGTTGTTTCGCCAGTTCGTTGCCGACACGGACGGAAGCCTCGTCCAGCACCTTGCGCAACAGGGTCTTGTCCATGTCGAGCGCCACGTCCGGGTTGACGCTGGCCAGCAGGCTGCCGAGAAATTCGCTGGTGACACGCGCACGTTCCGCCGCCTGATTGGCGCGATGCAGCGCCCAGGAAGTGGCGATGAGGCCGCCGAGAATGGTGATGAACACCAGCGCCGCTGCCGCAACGCCCATCCGGTTGCGGGCGACGAACTTGCGCAGTGCGTGCCAGCGTCGATACGGCGCAGCACGCGGCAGGTAACCATCGAGCCAGCGGTGCAGATCGTCGATCAGGGCCGAGACGGAGCCATAGCGCGCTTCGCGGTCGTATTGCATGGCCTTCACCACGATCCAATCCAGATCGTCGTGAACGGTCTTGATGAGGTGGCCCGGCTGCGTGCCACAACGCTCGGCCAGCACTTGCAATTCTTCCGGCGACAGCGTGCGAATCTGCCGGGAAGGGCGCATGGGTTCGCTCGTGGAAGAGCTTTCGGATGTCGTTCCGCGCGGGCGCTTGCCGGAGACCAGCTCGAACAGGATTCCGCCGAGCGAATACACATCGCTGCGGCTGTCCACGTCCATGCCCGGCTGGGCCTGTTCGGGGCTCATGTAGCCCGGCGTGCCGCCCGCGCTGATCTGGCCTGTGCCGCTTTTCGCGGAAATGGCACCGGAGGTTTCCGCCGCGATGCCGAAATCGATGATCTTCGGCGCGGGTTTGCCATCCACTTCGCCGATCAGCACATTGCCGGGTTTCAGATCGCGATGGATCACGCCTTTCTGATGCGCGTGCTGCACGCCTTCGCAGATGTGCAGGAACAGTTCCACGCGCTCGCGCAGGGAAAGCTTGTGCGATTCGCACCAGGCCATCAGCGGCTGTCCCTGCACGTATTCCATCACCAGGTACAACTGGTCTTCCGTGCTGTTGCCTGCGTCGATGATCTGGGCGATGGCCGGGTGCTGCATCTGCGCCAGCGCCTGGCGTTCGAACTCGAAATAGGTGCGGCGCTGGGCTGAAAGACCGTTCGCGCCGATGGTCTTGATGGCGACCTCGCGCTCATACGTGCCATCGGCGCGATGGCCCAGGTACACCTGGCCCATGCCGCCGGAGCCGATCAGCCGATCCACCTGCCACGGCCCGAGCCGCGCGCCGGATTCCAGCGCCAGCAGCGCAGGGGATTCGAATGCTTCCCCGATGTCGCGCAATGGTTCGCGCACGGCGGCGGTGGCGGAGGATTCCATCGCCAGCATCGCCAGCAATTCATCCAGCAGTTCCAGATGATCCCAGGCCTGTTCGCGGGCAAAGGCTTCGCGCTGTTCGGGCGGCTTCTCGCAGGCCAGATGGAACAGGTCTTCCAATCGCTTCCAGTCGCCCTGACTCAGCATGTGTGCCTCGTTGAATCGCATCGCCCCGAAATGGCGATTGCCGAACGGGAATAATACGTCGGGCGGGGCGATTTACGGTGCGAGGGTTTGCGCAGCCTTGATCTTTTCCAGAAGCTGGAGGGCATCGCGCAGGCGTGTTTCGTCTTCGCCATAGGCCTCGCGTTGCAGCGCGAGGGCGCGTTCGGCGTGCACGTGGGCATCGTCCAGATGGCCGAGCGCCAGTTCGGCCTGGGCCAGGCTCAGGTAGATGCCCGCCACGGGCCTGAACTTCTCATCGTAGGCGCGCAGGCAGATGTCCAGCAGGGTGCGAAGTTCCTCATGGGCTTCCACCACCTGGCCGTTGTCCAACTGCCAACTCGCGTAGGAATGGCGGATGCGGATCGAGTTCGGCTTTTCCGGGCCGAATCGGGCGACCTGCGCTTCCACCGCGAGCTTGAGGTGCTCGCCGGCTTCGGCCATCTTTTCCGGGGTGTTCTGCGCGTGCAGCGCACTGCCCAGATTGACGTGCAGGATCGGCAGCATCATGGGCCCGACGCTGGGCTGGCGTGCCGCCGATTCGATCAGCGATTTCAGTTCCCGCTCGGCACCGGCGTAGTCGTTTCTGGAAACGAGAAAGTCGGCGAGACTGTTGCGCAGCGCCATCGTCTGCGGGTGATCGGCACCCAGGCTTTCGATGCGACGGGAGATGAGATCCTTCATCAATGCAATGGCCTCGTCGAGCTGGCCCACATCGGACAAGGCGATGGCGTAGTACTGGCCTGCATCGATGACGCGCGGGTTCAGGGGAGAAACGGTTTTGGACAGCGTTTCGTAGGCGTCGCGCAACAGCGGCAGCGCTTCCTGCGGGCGGCCGCGTTCCCGAATCAGCCAGCCCAGCCGCGATTTCGTTCTGGGCGCGATGATGGGATCCTGCTCGTCACGCAGTTTTTCCGCATGAGGCAGGGCTTCGCGCAGCATCGCCTCGGCACGATCGAGCTGCCCCTGCATCGTGAGCACGTTGCCCAGTTCCTGCATCGCCCTCAATGCTTGAACGCTGTAGCGGCCGATTTCCGCCTGTGAAACGTGCAGCGCCGATTCCAGGTGTTCGGTGGAGCGCTTGATGTCGCCGAGGTTGAAGTAGCTGTAGGCGATGGTCAGTTCCACGTCCGCGCGCGCTTCCGGTTGATCCGCCAGTTCCTTCGCCACGCGTGTGGAGGCTTCATCCAGCACCTTGCGCATCAGCGTCTTGTCCAGATCGGCACTGAGGGCGGGATCCACGCTGGTCAACAGGCTGCCGAGAAATTCGCTGGTGACGCGTGCACGCTCTGCCGCCTGATTGGCGCGATGCAGCGCCCAGGAAGTGGCGATGAGGCCGCCGAGAATGGTGATGAACACCAGCGCCGCTGCCGCAACGCCCATCCGGTTGCGGGCGACGAACTTGCGCAGTGCGTGCCAGCGTCGATACGGCGCAGCACGCGGCAGGTAACCATCGAGCCAGCGGTGCAGATCGTCGATCAGGGCCGAGACGGAGCCATAGCGCGCTTCGCGGTCGTATTGCATGGCCTTCACCACGATCCAATCCAGATCGTCGTGAACGGTCTTGATGAGGTGGCCAGGCTGCGTGCTGCAATGCTCGGCCAATGCTTCGATTTCTGCCGGTGAGAGCGTGCTGATTTGCTGGGAAGGGCGCACGGGTTCGCTGGTGGACGAATTTCCGGGTTTCGTTCCGCGCGGGCGCTTGCCGGAGACCAGTTCGAACAGGATCGCGCCGAGCGAATACACATCGCTGCGGCTGTCCACGTCCATGCCCGGCTGGGCCTGTTCGGGGCTCATGTAGCCCGGCGTGCCGCTGGTGCCGACCGGGCTTGCGTGGTTGCCGGAAGTTTCCGCCGCGATGCCGAAATCGATGATCTTCGGCGCAGGTTTGCCATCCACTTCGCCGATCAGCACGTTGCCGGGTTTCAGATCGCGATGGATCACGCCTTTCTGATGCGCGTGCTGCACGCCTTCGCAGACGCGGAGGAACAATTGCACGCGCTCGCGCAGTGAAAGCTTGTGCGATTCGCACCAGGCGGCCAGCGGTTGTCCCTGCACGTATTCCATGACCAGATACAACTGATCCTGTGCGCCACTGCCGGCGTCGATGATCTGGGCAATCGCCGGATGCTGCATCTGCGCCAGCGCCTGGCGCTCGAACTCGAAATAGGCGCGGAGCTGGGCCGAGAGGCCATTCGCGCCGATGGTCTTGATGGCGACTTCGCGTTCGTAGGCGCCATCGGCGCGATGACCCAGATACACCTGGCCCATGCCGCCGGAACCGATCAGCCGATCCACCTGCCAAGGCCCGAGCCGTGCGCCGGATTCCAGCGCCAGCAGTGCAGGGGATTGCAACGCATTCCCGATGTTGCGCAATGGTTCGTGCACGGCGGCGGTGGCGGAGGATTCCATCGCCAGCATCGCCAGCAATTCATCCAGCAGTTCCAGATGATCCCAGGCCTGTTCGCGGGCAAAGGCTTCGCGCTGTTCGGGCGGTTTTTCGCAGGCCAGATGGAACAGGTCTTCCAGTCGCTTCCAATCGCCCTGGCTCAGCATGTCAACCTCGCAGCGAGCCAGACCTTGGAAAAGCGCAGGTCACGTTGCACGGTGGCAACGGAGATTTCCAGCAGTTCCGCCGTTTCCGCGATGTCGAACCCCGCCAGTTCCGCCAGTGCGAACACTTGGGATTTGCGCACATCCAGGCGCGAAAGTTGTTCCAGTGCGCACGCGAACCCGGCCACGTCCGCCGGTTGCGGCGCATTGTCCACCAGATGCACGGTCAGCGTGGCCGAAACCGGATCAGAAAGATGTTCCCGCTGCCGGGTGCGCGCCAGATCGATCAGCAGGCGCTGCATCTGAAGCGCAGCGAAGGCGAAGAAATGGCGGCGGCTGGGGAAGCGAAGACTGTCGCCGGACATCCGTATCCAGGCTTCGTGTACCAGTTCGGTGGTCTGCAATGCGCGATCGTGTTCGCGCGCCAGATGCCGTGAGGCCAGGCGCCGCAGTTCCGCATACACCTCATCGGCCAGTGCGTCGCCGGCACCCATTTGGCCGCAATGCCAAGCCGCCAGGAGTTCGGTGATGGGTGAGGGGGCATGGGGCATCTCCATGGGTTCGAATCATACCGTCGGAAGGCTGTTCTTCGATGGCTATTTCGGCATTGCCTGAACATTCGAGGTGAATCTCCGTGAAATCCCCCTGAAACCCTGATGCACACTTGGACGATGAACCTCAAACCACCCCGGTCGCATAGAACAGCCCGATGATGAAGAACACCGCCAGCGTCTTGATCCCGGTGATGGCCAGAATGTCCTTGTAGCTTTGCCGGTGCGTCAGCCCGGTGACGGCCAGCAGCGTGATGACTGCGCCGTTGTGCGGCAGCGTATCCATGCCGCCGGACGCCATCGCGGCCACACGATGCAGCACTTCCATCGGGATGCCCGCCGCATTGGCGTTGGCGATGAAGGTTTCGGCCATTGCAGCCAGTGCAATGCTCATGCCGCCCGAAGCGCTGCCGGTGATACCGGCGAGCGCGGTGACGGTGATGGCCTCGTTCACCAGCGGATCGGGAATCGAGCCGAGCGCGTTGGCGACGATGAGGAAGCCGGGCAGGGCGGCGATCACCGCGCCGAAGCCGTATTCGGATGCGGTATTCATCGAAGCCAGCAGTGCGCCGGAAATGGCGGTTTTTGTGCCCTCGGCGAAATGCCCGAATACGGGTTTCCATGCGAGTGCGATCACGCTGGCGATGCCCAGCAGCAGCGCGCCTTCCACCGCCCAGATTGCGGCGATCTTCGGGATATCCTGCACCACCGGCGCGGCGTTGCCGATCACCGCCGGATCGAAACTGTGGGAGGCACCATAGAGTTCCGGAATCCAGCCGGTGAGCAGCTTGTTCGCCACGCCCACCAGCACCAGCGGCGAGAGCGCGATCAGCGGGTGCGCAAGTTTTTCGCCGGTGAACGGGGCCGGTTCGTTGAGCAACTCCGTGCCGTAGCCCTCGCCCTTGGCCTGCGCCACGCGCCGTCGCCAGTTCAGATAGGCCAGGCCCAGCGCGAGAATGAACACGCCGCCCGCCGTGCCCAGCCACGGCGCGGCCCAGGCGTTGGTACCGAAGAATGCAGCGGGAATGATGTTCTGGATCTGCGGCGTACCCGGCAACGCATCCATCGTGAAGGTGAACGCGCCCAGCGCGATGGTGCCGGGAATCAGCCGCTTGGGAATATTGGATTGGCGAAACATTTCCGCCGCGAACGGATACACCGCGAACACCACCACGAACAGCGACACCCCGCCGTAGGTGAGCAGCGCACACACCGCAACGATGGAGAGCATCGCCCGCTGCGGCCCGAACAAACGGATAGCAGCAGCCACGATGGCCTTGGAGAAGCCGGAAAGCTCGATCAGTTTCCCGAATACCGCACCCAGCAGGAACACCGGGAAATAGAGCTTCAGGAAGCCGACCATCTTGTCCATGAAAAGGCCGGTGAACATCGGCGCGACCAGAGATGGATCCGTAAGCAGCACGGCACCGAGCGCTGCAATGGGCGCGAACAGGATCACGCTGTAGCCGCGATAGGCCACGAACATCAGGAAGCACAGCGAGGCCAGGACGATCAGGAAAGCCATGGAAGCATCCGCAGTTTTTTCAGGCTGGCAGTGTGATGAAGCCGTGCCGTTTCGGCCCACTGTACGAAGGTACAAGTGCCCCGGCGCAAGTGGATGGACAACCATAGGCGCACCGCTCCCCGCCTTTGGAAGTGCACACGGGAGCGGCCCCATTACTCAACATGCGATTCTTTCGAGGGAACACCCAAATGCAACGCAAATACCTGTGTGCGGCGATTGCCGCGCTGTTGTGCGTGCCGACGCTGTCGCAGGCGCAGGAAGCGCCGAGCAAGGACGAGGAAGCCAGTGCGGCACGTCTGGAAAGCGTCACGGTGACGGCGCGCAAGCGCGAGGAAACCATCCAGGACGTTCCCGTGGCGGTAACGGCGTTCACGCCCGAAGCGCTGGAAAAGCTCAACGTCCGCGATCTGGGCGACCTCGATGCGCAGGTGCCCAACCTCACCATCTACGCCGCGCGCGGTTCCAGCAGCACGGTGACGGCCTACATTCGCGGCATCGGCCAATCCGATCCGCTGTGGGGCGTGGATCCGGGCGTGGGCATCTATCTGGACGATGTGTACATCGCCCGCCCGCAGGGTGCGCTGCTGGACGTGTTCGACGTGGAGCGCATCGAAGTGCTGCGCGGCCCGCAAGGCACGTTGTACGGCAAGAACACCATCGGCGGGGCGATCAAGTACATCTCGCGCGGCCTCTCCGAAGAAACCGAAGGCTTCGCCTCGGTGACCGTGGGCAACTACAACCAGCTCGACACCAAGGCATCCATCGGCGGCTCGGTGGGCGAGGGCGCGCTGCGTGGCCGCGTCGCGCTGGCCAGCATGAACCGCGATGGCTTCGGCGAGAACCTCCATACCGGCCAGGACGTGAGCGACAAGGAAATCCTCGCCATGCGCCTGCAACTGGGTGCCTACGTCAACGAGGACGTCAACTTCCAGTTCGCTTACGACCGCATGGACGATCAATCCGGCGTGCGCGGCGCGAAGATGCTCGGCCCCAATGTTTTTCAGGCGTATTTCCCGCAGTACGGCAACCACGCGCCGATGGATGACCGCTACGACATTCGCAGCGGCATGAAGAACATCAACGACACCGCGATGGAAGGCGCTTCGGCCACCATCAACTGGCACCTCAACGACAGTTTCGATTTCAAGTACGTCGCCGCCTGGCGCAAATCCGATTCGGAAACCAACATCGATTTCGATACCGTCCCTGCGCCCATCGTGGACGTGCGCGCCTATTACAACGACGAGCAGACCACCAACGAGTTCCAGCTCAACTACGACGGTGGTGGGCGGGCGCGCGGCGTGATCGGCCTGTACCACTTCGAGGGCGAGGCCGGTGGCCAGGTGCTCAACAACTTCCTCAATGCCCAGTTCGGTGATACGCGCGGCACGGTGTTCACCGAAAGCCTGTCGCTGTATGGCGATTGGACGTTCGATCTCACCGACCGCCTCAAGCTCGATGCAGGCGTGCGCTGGATCGACGAGAGCAAGCGCGCCGTGGTGCTGAACCGGGCCTATTCCGGTGTGGACTTCCAGACCGTGATCGCAACTCCGGCGAATTTCGACAAGAAAACCAACTTCAGCAACCTCTCGCCGAAACTTTCGCTGGATTACGAAATCACGCCTGACATCATGGCCTACATCGTGGCCTCGCGCGGTTACAAATCCGGCGGCTACAACATCCGCGCCAACTCCGCCGTGCCGCACACGCTCAACCCGTTCAATGACGAACAGGTGGACAGCGTGGAAGCGGGCCTGAAGATGGGCCTGCTCGACCAGAGCCTGTTCCTCAACCTGGCGGCCTTCCAGAACAAGTACGAAGACATCCAGCTTTCCGTGTTCACCGGCTACGACTCCAACGGCGACGGCGTGGACGATGCCTTCCTTGGCGATTTCACCAATGCCGGCAAGGGCACGGTGAACGGCGTGGAAGTCGAATACCAGTGGATGCCGGGTGAGCACTTTGCCGTCACCGGCAACCTGGCCTGGCTGGACGCCAAGTACGACGAGTTCATCAGCTCCGCGGTCAACATCGCCGACAGCCAGGTCTTCACCAACGCGCCGGAATACTCGGGCACGGTGAACGTGGAATGGCGCACTGATCTGGCCAACGGCGGCAACCTTTCCGCGCGCGTGGGCTATGCCTACCAGAGCGAGGTGTACCCCACGACCGATCTTTCCGAAGCCATCAAGCAAGAGGGGTACGGCTTGATCAATGCGGGCGTGATCTGGCGCGCCAACGATGCGTGGTCGTTCTCCCTGCAAGGCACCAACCTCGCGGACAAGGAATATCGCACCACCGGCTACAACATTGCCGCGCTGGGCATCCTCACCGGGTTCTACGGTGCTCCACGCCAATACAGCCTGACGGCGCGTTACGATTTCTGATCGGAGCCTGCTCTGATCGAGGCAAGTTCTGATCGAGGCAATTTTTGATCGAAGCCGAGGAAGTTTCAGGGCCGCTTCGGCGGCCCGCTTTTTTCATGACGCACATCCCTGTGCGTCACCCTTCGGTCAGCTTCGCTGTGGAAAACGGCTGTCCTGCCGTTTTTTCAGCCCGCTTTTTCGGGGATTCCCAAGGAAGAACACGCATGAAATGGATTGCCGCAAGCACGTTGTTGATCGCCGCTGGATGCGGCAGCCAAGCCGCCGAACAGACCGCCAAACCGGCGTTGCCCGCATTGCACGCCGATGCCGCGCGCGTGGCCGTGGTGGGCATTTCCTCCGGCGCGGCGATGGCGCAGCAGGCCCACTTCGCCTTTTCGGACAAACTCGCCGGTGCGGGGTTGCTCGCCGGGCCGCCGTTCGGTTGCGCGGAAGGCGATCTCAACACGGCACTGGGCCGTTGCATGAAGGGTGAACCGGACAAGCCGGACGTTGCGCATCTGGCCACGCAGGTTCGTGCGCTGGCCACCGCCGGGAAGATTGCGCCGATCACCGGCCTTTCCGGTGATCGCGTGCTGGTGCTGCACGGCAGCGGCGATGCGCTGGTGGCCGAGCCGGTATCGCAGGCGTCCTACGCGCTCTACGGCGAATTTGCCAAAGAAGGCGTGAAAGTGAAGGCGAAGTGGGATGGCGAGCGCGCATTCGCCCACACCTGGCCGACGCAGGATGCAGGCAATGCTTGCGATGCCACCGAATCGCCGTTCCTTGGCAACTGCGGTTTCGATGCTGCCGGTGCGATGCTTCAAGCCATCTTCGGCAAACCTTCGCGCCAGCCCGCAGCACACGCCGAAGGCAAGCTGATCGCATTCGATCAGCGCACCTATCTTTCCGATGGCAGGGATGCGCAACTGGCCGATGAGGGCTTGATCTACGTTGCGCCTTCCTGCGCCGAGGGAAAATCCTGCGGCGTGGTGTACGCCTTTCACGGTTGCGACCAGAACGTGGCCAGCGTCGGCGAACGCTTCGTGCAGGAAAATGGTTTGAACCGCTGGGCCGATGCGCATGATCTTGCCATCGTCTATCCACAGGCCCGCGCCAGCTTCATGCCGCTGAATCCGAAAGCCTGCTGGGATTGGTGGGGCTACACCGGCCCGGACTACGCCACCCGCGATGGTGCGCAATTGCGCTGGCTGGCGAATCTTTCCGCTGCCTTGGGTGTGCCGTTGGTAAACGATTGATCCCTCGCGCAGGGCGTGCATCGCCCTGCGCACTCACGCTGGTGTCTTGTCCTTGTACCGGCACAGATCGCTGATGACGCACACCGGGCATTCCGGCTTGCGCGCCTTGCAGACGTAGCGGCCATGCAGGATGAGCCAGTGGTGCGCATCCTGCCGATACTGCGCGGGTACGTTGCGCAGCAGTTTGCGTTCCACTTCCCCCACGTTTTTTCCCGGTGCCAGGCCAGTGCGGTTGGAGACGCGGAAGATGTGGGTATCCACCGCGATGGTGGGTTCGCCGAAGGCGGTGTTGAGTACCACGTTCGCGGTTTTTCGGCCTGTGCCGGGCAGGGCTTCCAGTGCGGCGCGATCGCGTGGCACTTCGCCGCCGTGGTCGCGGATCAGGATGCCGCACGTGGCGATGATGTTTTTCGCTTTCGCATTGAACAGACCGATGGTGGCGATGTAGCGCTTCAAGCCATCCTCGCCCAGATCGAGAATGGCCTGCGGCGTGCCTGCGACCGGAAACAATTTGCGTGTGGCCTTGTTCACGCCAACGTCGGTGGCCTGCGCGGAAAGGATCACGGCGATGAGCAACTGGAACGGCGTGGCGTATTCCAGTTCCGTGGTCGGGTGCGGATTCAGTTCGGCCAGGCGGCGGAACAGTTCGGCGCGGTCGGCGGGCTTCATGCAGTGTGGTTCATGCGGGATGGGCAATGCGGGGCAAGGTGAGGCGGTCGATCCACGGAGGCAGGAATTGCAGTGCCAACAGTGAGCAGCACCAGGCGGCCAGTGGAGCATCCAGCCACCACAGCGTGCAGGCGGCCATGGCAATGGCCATGGATTGCAGGAGTTTTCCCCGCAGCGTGATCGGCGAATAAAGGCGGTCCAATGCCATCAGCACCAAGGCGATGTGTGCGGGCAGCGTGGGTTCGGCGTCTGGAATCGCGCCACCCACGAAAGCCAGCGCGAATGCAGCCAGCGCCGGGTGGAATGGTGCGTTGGCGAAACCACCCATGGCCTTTTGCAACAACCACGCTGCCGCAAAACAGATCGCCGCGATCCAGAGCGGTGCAGCATCCGGCCACAGCAATGCCAACAGGATTGCCGCCAGCAGCGCATCGAACGCCGACAACCAGCGCAAGGTACGGCGCGCGATGAAACTTCGCAGCAGCGTGGTCATTCCGAAACATCCTCGCCGCGCGCCTTGCGGGCGCGGGCCAGCGCGGCGGCAACTGCATCCTGCACTGCCGGCCGTGCGCTGCGCCTTGTGCGTTGTTCGGCGGCTTCTCGTTCCTCGCGTGCAAGGCGTGCTTCGCGGGCGCGGAAGTGTTCACGCCAGATGAGTGCGCGTTCGTGTTCGGCATGTTTCTGGGCAAGTGCGGCGAGCTTTTCCGAAAAGATCGACGCCAGAGCGATGCCGGTGGGGCAGACGGCATCGCAGGCGTGCCAGTGGATTCGTGCATCGAGGCCAAGTTCGAGTGCGCGTTCGTCCTCACCCCGGCGCAGGGCCGCGAGGATGGCTTGCGGATAGGGTCTCGCCGATGCGCCATCCGTCATGCGGCGCACGACGCGGTCGCATGCGCCGCAGCGGATGCAGGGGCGGTTCGCATCTGGCATCGGGCTGGGCGCGAGATGCATCAGCGCCCGGTGAACACGGCCTTGCGGCGCTCCATGAAGGCGCTGGTGCCTTCGCGGAAGTCTTCGGTCGCGGCGGCGGTGGCGAAAGCCTGGGCTTCGTAATCCAGTGCGGTGGAAAGATCGGCTTCGCCGCCAGTGATGATCGCATCCAGATTGCCGCGCAGTGCTTCGGGCGAGAACGCGGCCAGTTGTTCGGCCAGTGCCAGCGTGGCGGCTTCCAGTTCTTCCGACGGCAGCACGCGGTTCACCAGATTCAATTCATAAGCTCGCTGCGCGGTGATCTGCGCGCCGGTGAGGCACAGTTCCAGCGCCGCGCCACGGCCGGTGAGGCGCAAAAGGCGCTGCGTGCCACCGAAGCCGGGCAGCACCCCGAGGTTGATTTCAGGCTGGCCGAGCTTGGCTTTCTCGCTGGCGTAGCGCAGATGGCAGGCCATCGCCAGCTCCATGCCGCCGCCCAGTGCGTAGCCGCCGATCTGTGCGATCACGGGTTTGCCGAGGGTTTCCACCACGCGCATGGTTTCCTGGCCGTGGCGGGCGAAATCGCGCGCTTGCACCGGGGAAACCCGCGCCAGTTCGGAGATGTCCGCACCGGCAACGAAGGCTTTTTCACCCGCGCCGCGCAGAATCACCACGCGTACCGATTCATCCTTCCCGGCTTCGCGGAAGGCGGCGGCCAGTTCCGTCAGGGTTTGGTGATTCAGCGCGTTGAGTTTGTCCGGGCGGTTGACGGTGATGCGACGCACCGCGCCGAGGGTTTCGATGAGCAGGTTTTCGCAGGTCATGGCAGGAATCGAGAATGAATGGAATTTCCGATTTTAGCCGTCCCAACGGGAACCTGTACCGCCCGGCGCGGTCGCAGCGCCCTGCACGCAAAGGTTGGTGGCGGTTCATCCGGCCCGCAGTTATCCTTGCGCGTTCGTTTGGCCGGGTTGCCGGCTTTCATCACCCAGGAGAGAAGCATGAAGTTTCGCTGGACGGTCGCGTTGCTCGCGGCCACGACGATGGGCACGGCCATGGCGCAAACCGCCGCACCTGCTCCGGACAAGAACAAGCTGAGCTACGCAATTGGCTACCAGATTGGCCGCGATTTTGCCGAGCGCAAGCTCGATGTGGATATCGAAGCCGTGATCCGTGCAATCCGCGATGGCCAGGCCAAGCGCGAGCCCACCGTGCCGGTGGCGGAGATGGATGCCGCGTTGACCGCGATGCAGAAGCGGCTGGGTGAGCAGGCCAAGGCCGAGTTCGACAAGGTAGCGGGCGAGAACAAGCAGAAGTCCGATGCCTTCCTCGCGCAGAACCGCACCAAGACCGGCGTGCAGGTGTTGTCTTCGGGCATCCAGTATCGCGTCATCGAGAACGGTTCGGGTGCGCGCCCAACGGCCGCTTCCAACGTCGAAATTCATCTGCGTGGTTCCATTTCCACCGGCCAGGAATTCGCCAGCACCTACCAGGGCAACAAGCCGCTGGAAATCCAGGTCGGCGAAGCCCCGATGACGGGCCTGCGCACCGTGCTGCCGATGATGAACGTGGGTTCGCGCTGGGAAATCTTCCTGCCGCCGGATCAGGCCTACGGTGCCGATCCGCGTTCCCCCATTGGCCCGAACCAGGCCGTGGTGCTGGACGTGAAGCTGGTGTCGGTGAAGTAAGCACGCCTCCGGCACCAACCTGCCGGAAGCCCAACGGCCCGCGTCCAAAGCGCGGGCCGTTTGCGTTTTTGAAAGGAAATCCCGGAGGAAATTATCGCTCTCATGCCCGACCTTCCCACTCCCTTCGACCCGCTCGCCGATCCGCAACGGCTCGCCCGTGCATTGCTGCCGCTGCATGGCGAACCGCAAGGGCCGGGTTGGAACCACGCGGAACTGGCGGATCTGCTGGATGCCGATACGCTCGCTCCCGCCGCCGTGCTCGTCGGCTTGGTGCCGCGCCCGCAAGGCACGCACGTGTTGCTCACCCGTCGCAACGATTCCCTCAGCACCCACGCCGGACAGGTGAGTTTCCCCGGTGGGCGCATTGATGTTGAAGATCGTTCCGCCATCGAGGCTGCGCTGCGCGAAACCTGGGAAGAAATCGCGCTTGCCCCATCCATCATCGAGCCGTTGGGTTTCCTCGATCCTTACGCCACCATCACCAGCTTCCGCGTGCTGCCGGTGGTGGCGCGCATCGCGCCCGATTACCGCGCCAGCCCCAATCCCGCCGAAGTGGCCGATGCCTTCGAGGTGCCATTGGCGCCGTTGCTGGCGGGCGAACACCTGCATTCGGTGGAAACCGAGCTGTACGGACGCGCCAGACGCTATTGGGAATACCGCGTCGGCCCGCACCGCATATGGGGCGCGACGGCGGCGATGCTGGTGAATCTGGCGCGCAGGCTGGGCGCTGGGATTCGTTGAGCTGGCCGCGTCATGCTGCGTGCAGGCGAGCGCAGTTGCAGCATCGCTTTTCAAGAGCAAGAGTGACCCTGCTGCATTGCACAGGGTGACAGGTAGATGTTCCGACGAAGGCAACATCCCCCACATCGAACTCACTTGCGTTCGCTGCTGCGTTCCAGCGCGGCGCGGCCTTAAAAGCTGCCGTCAAGGCCATTCGTGCAAGGCGCGGCTCATTCGAACCCATCCGCGAACACGCGGAGGCCGGCCAACCCGGCATCGACGCGCGTATCCAGACCAGGCGCGCTGCCGACGACCAGCGTGTCGGTGAAGCCCCACAGCGCACCGTCCGGGTGGATGTCGCTGTCGAGCGAGTCGTCGTCCTTATCCTTCGGGCTGAACGGGAAAGCGTTGCTTGGTAGCAGTACGCGCACGCGGTACTGGCCCGGGCCGGGCGCGATCAGGCTGTAGAAGCCGGAGGCGTCGGTGGTCGCCGAATCGTGCATGTTGGTCTTGTCGCCGTTCCAGAGCTGCACGATGACACCGGCCATGCCGGGTTCGCCAGCGTCCTGCACGCCATCGCCATCGATGTCTTCCCAGACGAAGTTGCCGACGTTGATCGGGACGGCCGCAGCGGGCAAAGCCGACACCAGCAGCAATGCAACGAGGAACCGGAACATGGGCGTTCTCCGCTCCGGCAACGGGTCGGGCTTGTTCCTCTCCGCGGGATTTCTTGCCGACAGGGGCCATCCGTGCGCCGCTGGCCTACTCCACCGCGCTGGCCCTGCCTGCCATTTCCTGCAAGATCGCCACTTCGGCGGCGGTGGGTGCGCGCCCTGGCGTGAGCGAGTAGTTCAGCGTGTCCGGCCCCAGCCCGACGTGCAGTTCCGCGCGCGGATTGCCTTCCTTGCAAGCGGTGGCAAGAAAAGCGTCGGCCAGGTTCGGCGCGGGTGCCCAGTTGCAATCCTCGCTGCGAAGGTCGGCGGTGTAGGCCATGTCCATGTCGACCATCCGGCTCACGGTGAGCACCGCGCCCTTGCCGTTGTGAGCGATGCACATGTCATCGCCGTAACGCTGAATCTCGTACTTGCCACCGGGCAGGAGCTTCTTCGCCAGCTTGTCGTCCACGAAGGGGCAGACGCGCGCGGCCTTCATCGCCTTGCGATCCTCGGCCAGGGCCAATGCCGCCTGCATGATGCTCGTCATGCCCTGCACGTGATCTGCAATGGCGCGCGGCCCGGTGATGCTGCCCATCGCCACCACCTTTCCATCGTGCCCGGTGTAGTTCAGGTTGATGCGATCCGGGTCGGATTCATCGCGGTACACCAAGCCCTCTTTGCCCAGCATTGGCAAGGACTGGATCGGATACGTCGCCCCCATACTGGTGCGAACATCGCGCACGAACTGCGTGGCTTCGGATGCGGAACCTTGCAGCATCTGCGTGACGTTGAGCATCAGCAGGTTGCCGTCATGAGCGCCCAGGAACATGCAACTGCCCGATTGCCCGCCGTTTTCGGTACGCCACGGCGCGCCTGCGGGCATGAGTTCGTCCAGCCGGGCGTTGGACATCCAGCCGCACACTGGCGCTTCCTGCGCAGGTGCGGCCAGCGGCAGCGCCGCAAGCGACAGGATGGCTGAAAGCATCAGATGGAAATAGCCGGGTTTCATCGTGGAACGGGACATGGGTGTTCTCCTTGGAGTTTGATGTGCTTCATTAGCGTTCATTCGCGGATCAAGGCCTTGGTGTTCTTCCCCGAATCCCGAATCCCGCCCAAATCCGTGGGAAACTTTACGCTTCTCCACACGAAACGCGCCCCATGACCTGGCAAACCCTGATCGATGCAGGCACCTTGCAGGCCGAACTGGGCGAACCTGGGTTGCTCGTGGTGGATTGCCGGTTCGATCTGTTCGATCCGCCCGCCGGGGAACGAGCTTACGCCGTCGGGCATATTCCCGGCGCAGTGTATGCGAGTCTGGATCGGGATCTTTCCGATCTTTCCCGCAAGGGCCGTGGCCGCCATCCGATGCCGGAAGCGGCGGCCTTCTGCGAAACCCTGATGCGTTGGGGCGCCACGCCCGCGCATCGCATCGTCGCCTACGATGCCGATACCGGCCTGCACGCAGCGCGGCTGTGGTGGCTGCTGCGGTTGCTGGGGCACCACGACGTGGCCGTGCTCGATGGCGGATTGGCGGCATGGCAGGCCGCCGGTGGTGCGCTTGAGCACACCTTGCCCGAACCTGCGCCGCGCGGTTTGTACAAGGCGCGCTTCGACATGAAGGCCGTTGCCAGCACGGCACTGGTTGCCGCGCGCATGGCATTGGGTGAGGGGCTTCTGATCGACGCGCGTGCGCCGGAACGTTTTCGCGGTGAAGTGGAACCCATCGACAAACGCGCCGGCCATGTTCCCGGTGCGGTGAACCGCCCGATGACGTTGAACTTGCGCGAAGACGGGCGCTTCCTCACCGGCGCGCAACTGCGCCGCCAGTTCGGTGCATTGCTCGATGGCACGCCGCCCTCGGAAGTGCTGCTGATGTGCGGCTCCGGCGTCACCGCCTGCCACCACCTGCTCGCCATGACCCACGCCGGTTTGCCCGGTGCGCGAGTCTATGCCGGTTCCTTCAGCGAATGGATCGAATCTTGCGCAAGGCCGGTGGCGACCGGAGCGTGATCCCGGCGAGCGCGGCCTGGCATGTCGTTTCCCGGGTTCCCCGTGCAATGGCCAATACGTCGAAAGCTGTTGCTAGCATGGCCTCCCAGACAACACCACGAGGGAGCCATAATGTCCGCGCACGATTACCCGCTGCTCATCAAGCAACTGCTGCTCACCCCGCTGGCCACCTCGCCGCAGCAGGAAATCGTCTATCGGGATCGCGTGCGGCACGATTACCGCACCTTCCACCAACGCATCGGGCGGCTGGCTTCCCTGCTGCAATCCCTCGGCGTGGCGCACGGCGATACCGTGGCGGTGATGGATTGGGACAGCCATCGCTATCTGGAAGCCTATTTCGCCATCCCGATGATGGGCGCGGTGCTGATGACGGCGAACGTGCGCCTGGCACCGGAGCAGGTGGCTTACACGTTGAACCATTCCGGTGCCTCAGTGCTGCTGGTGAACCGCGAATTCCTGCCGCTGCTCGATGCCATCCGCGCTCACGTTCCCGGCCTTCGCGCCTTCGTCTTGATCGACGATGATGCGGGTGAAGTGCCGCAGGGTTTCGCAGGCGAATACGAGGCATTGCTCGCATCCGCATCGCCGGATTTCGATTTCCCGGATTTCGACGAACGTACCCGCGCCACCACGTTCTACACCACCGGCACCACGGGTGACCCGAAAGGCGTGTTCTTCAGCCACCGGCAACTGGTGCTGCACACGCTCGCACTCGCCGGTGCGCTGGGTGCCGCACCGGTGCAGGGCCGCGTGCATCGGGATGACGTGTATCTGCCGATCACGCCGATGTTCCACGTCCACGCCTGGGGCGTGCCTTACGTGGTCACGATGCTGGGCCTGAAACAGGTGTATCCGGGCCGCTATGCGCCGGATTCGCTGCTGCAACTCATGGTGCGCGAGCAATGCACTTTCAGCCATTGCGTGCCGACGATCCTGCACATGATCCTTTCCTCGCCTGCGGCGGCGGGGGTGGATTTTTCCAGATGGAAAGTCATCATCGGCGGCTCGGCCTTGCCGAAGGGTCTGGCGCGTGCGGCACTGGAACGCGGCATCGACATCTTCACTGGCTACGGCATGTCCGAAACCTGCCCGGTGCTGACGCTCTCGCACGTGCACAGCGAAGACCTGGGTGATGCCGATCGCGAACTGGACGTTCGCACCCGCGCCGGCCTGCCGGTGCCGCTGGTGGATTTGCGCATCGTCGATGAGGACATGTGCGAGCAACCCCGTGATGGTGTTTCCCCGGCGAAGTCGTGGTGCGCGCACCGTGGCTGACGCAAGGCTATTACCGCAACGAGGCCGCGTCCGAAACCTTGTGGGCCGGTGGCTTCCTGCACACCAGCGACATCGGCGTCATCGGTGCGGATGGCTACCTGCGCATCACCGACCGCATCAAGGATGTCATCAAGACCGGCGGAGAATGGCTTTCTTCACTGCAACTGGAAGACCTCATCTCCCGCCACCCCGCCGTCGCCGAAGTCGCCGTCATCGGCATCCCCGATACGCGCTGGGGCGAGCGCCCACTGCCGCTGGTCGTTCCCAAACCCGGCCAAACCGTGGATGTCGCCTCGCTGTGCGAACATCTTTCCGCCTGGGTGGAACGCGGAGAAATTTCACGCTTTGCCTTGCCGGAGCAAGTGCTGATGGTGGAATCCATCGCCCGGACTTCCGTGGGAAAGATCAACAAGAAACTGCTGCGGGAGCAGTATCACGGTGGAATCGCACGGACATAGGCGTATCCGGCCAGGCGTTCAACCCTGCAGCAGCCCCAACACCCCCGGCAAGGCCAGCTCCGCCCACAGCGATACCAGCTTTGCCGAGGGATGCAAACCATCCTCGGCAAGCATTTGAGCTTCCCCACCGCGTGCGCGGCTGATGGGGGCGGTGTCGATGAAGGCGATGCCGCGCGTCTCGCAGGTTCGTTGCGCAAAGGCGTTGAAAGCATCCAGTTCCTTCGCGGTGACGGCAGGATCGTGGCCGCAGGTCTGGGCGAAAGGCGTGACGCTCCAGTCGGGAATGGCGAGGACGAAGACACGATCGGTTTGATGGCCAGCGAGCGCGATGGCGCGTTCCAGCAGGTTCGTGAAACCGTGTGCAAAGACCTCCATGCCGTGGCCACGGTATTGATCGTTGACGCCGATCAGCAACGAAATCAGATCCCACTGGCCGAGCGGTTCGGCTTCGTCCATCGCGGCGGAAAGTTCCGCGCACGTCCAACCGGTGGTGGCAATGATGCGCGGGGCATCGAGTGCGATGTCGCGTTCGTTCAGGGCATGGGCCAGCACGTTCGGCCAGCGGCCTGATTCGGCGATGCCTTCGCCGATGGTGTAACTGTCGCCAAGGGCAAGGTAGCGCAGCATGGTTCTGCCGTTACGCACTTTCAGCGTGCTTCACGGAAACGGCGGGTGCGGTTGTTTCCCAGCGTTTCAGTGCGCGTTCGATGCGCGCGAATACTTCGCGGATATGTTCTGGCTGCGGCAGCAGCGTGACGCGGAAGTGGTTGCGGTATTTCACGTTGAAGCTGGTGCCTGGCACCACGAGCACGCCTTCGTGGTCGAGCAGATCGAGTGCGAATTGGTGATCGTCGAAGTCGGGGAGATCGGTGGTGTCGATACCGGGGAAGGCGTACAGCGCGCCTTGCGGGGCCAGCACGGAAAGCCGTTGGCTGGCATTGCAGGCTTCGATCACGGCGCGGCGGGCCTCAAACAGGCGGCCACCGGGCGAGGTGAGTTCGTCAATCGTGTTCGGGCCGGTAAGCGCGGCGAGTGCGGCCCACTGGCCGGGGACGTTGGCGCACAGGCGCAGCGCGCCGAGCAGATCGAGCGCGTGGTGAAAATCCCCGCTGCGGATGGGATCGCCGGACAACACGGCCCAGCCGACGCGATAACCGCAGGCACGATGCACCTTTGAAAGTCCGCCGAAGGAAAGGCAAGGCACATCGCCCGAAAGCGAGGCCAGCGGGATGAACTGCGCGCCTTCATAGACGATCCGGTCGTAGATTTCATCGCACATCAGAACCAGCCGATGCCGTTCGGCGATGTCCACGAGGGCTTGCAGCGTTTCCTTCGGGTACATCGCGCCGGAAGGATTGTTCGGATTGATCAATACGAGGGCGCGAGTGCGCGGCGTGATGAGGCGCTCGATCTGCTCCGGATCGGGCTGGAAGTTGCGTTCGGGTTTGCAGTCGTAATAAACCGGCACGCCATCGTTGAGGATGGTGGCCGCGCTCCACAGCGGGTAATCCGGGCTGGGCAGCAGCACTTCGTCGCCGGGATTGAGCAGCGCGCGCAGCGCCATGTCGATGAGTTCGGAAACGCCATTGCCCATGAACACCGAAGCGGCGCTTGTGCCACGCGCACCATTGGCAACGTGCTGCGCGGCGATGGTTTCGCGCAGTTGCGGCAAACCCTGCTGGTGGCAATACGGATCGCTCTCGCCGATGTGTTCGACGATGGCATCCTGCAAATGCTGCGGGGCGCGGAAACCGAACGCGCCGGGGTTGCCGATGTTGAGCTTGATGAGCTTGCGTCCTGCCGCTTCCAGATCACGCGCCCGGCGCGCGAGTTCGCCGCGGATTTCATAGCGAACCTGGGAAAGACGCTGGCGTGTGGGAACGATGCGCGAATGCGACATGAGAGGCAGCTTCAAGTGTGGGTGTGTGGGTGAGGCTGCCGGATTTTACCGGAATGGACGGGGCGAGGATGTGGCAAAGCGCGGGCAGATTCGGTATTGCGGAAGTTCGATCCGCAGGAATCAGACCGCATCCGCCTCGGGCCACACGATGCGGTTGCGCCCGGATTCTTTGGCGCGATACATCGCCTGATCCGCCACCTCGCTCCACTCGCGCAGGCCAAGCCCGGGCTGCGGCGGTTCGGCCAGGCCCAGGCTGATCGAGCAGCGCAGGTTCGGCAGGCGCGGGAAATGCTGTGCATCCACGTCCGCACGAATGCGTTCGGCCACGTGCGTGGCGGCATCCATCGCCAGTGGCACCACGACGGCGAATTCATCGCCGCCGACCCTTCCCGCGTGGCTGCCTTCGGGCAGGTGGCGACGGATGGCATCGGCGAGGCTGCGCAGCACGTCGTCGCCGGTGGCGTGGCCGTACCGATCATTGACGGTCTTGAAGTGATCCGCATCGATCAGGATCAAGGTCATCGGCATGGCCGATGCCTGATGCAGCAGCAACGCGTTCTCGGCCTGGGCCTGCCAGTGGCGTCGGCTGTAGAGGCCGGTGAGGTGATCCCGACGCGAGAGTTCATCCAGCGCCAGGTTCTGCTTCTGCACCTTGCGCACCAGCGTGTAGTTGTTGAACGCCACGGCCAGGGTGTGGATCACCAGAATCGGCAGGCTTGCCAGCAGCACCGGCATGCTCGTGACCGGCTGCCACGCAAAGCCGGTGGCCAGCCCGCCGAGCAACAGGCCTGCGCCCATCACCGGCAGCGAAGGCAACCACAGGCCGCGTACCCCGGAACTGATCTTGTCGCCGGTCGCCACCGTCATCAGCACTATCGAAGGCAGCAGGTTGAAGTGGATCAGCGGTGCCGCGATCCCGGCCAAAGCGGAATCCACCAGCAGGCTGCGCCGTTCGGTGCGATACGGATCGGCGCTGTGCTGCGCCATCCACCACGCCAGATGCGGCCACAACAGGCAGAAGCCGATCCACGTCCACGAAGCCCAGCCTGCATCGAGTTCATGCAGCGCCACCGCCACCGGCAAGGTACTCAGGCCAACGCCCAGCGTTCGCAATGGGTAAACGCGGCGACTCAGCGAACGCAGGCGCGTTGAGCTGGAAGCGGTGTGCGTTGAAGTGAAGGTATCGGTCATGGTGACCGTGAGGCGAAAGGAACTGGCGGATTAGGCCGCAATCCATCAGGGCGCGCAATCTGCGCTGCGGCAGGGAGCAGATCGCCGCGCAACAAGGCTTGCGCGCGATGTTGTTCGGCAGGTTCCAGATCATCAAGCCATTCGATGTTGTCGGCGATGCGCGTGGCGATGGGCAGGCCATCGCGAAACAGCAGCCGCGCACCGACCACGCGCGGCACCTTGGGGCCGACGATCAGGCCACCGGACAAATTCAACGGATCAACACCGCTGATGCAGACCAGTTCACCGGAAAGCGGCGCATTGCGAACCCGACGCAACGCGGCGATGGCTTCGGGCAGCGCGAACTGTTCGCCGGAAACGCCCGCAATGAAACGCCCGCCGCGAATTTCTCCGCGTGCTTCCAGCGTGCGCAATGCGCGCAGGATGTCGCGCCATGTCGGCAGCCAATCCGCTTCGCGTTCGATCTGATGCCAACCAACCACGCCCCAGCGCCGCAACAGGATGCGGGCGATGGCTTCGGCACGCTCGCTGGCAGCCTGCTGCGCAGAGCTTGCTTCTGCGGAGCTTGCCGGCGTTTTGGCAACAAGGCTCCATCGCCCCGCGTCTTCAATCCCGAACAGGGCGCTGCGGCGCGGATGGCGTGCGCGTTGACGTTCGCGTTGTTTGGATGATGTGAGGAGCGCACGCAAGCCGGCCCAGCTATCACAGACGATGCGCCCGCGTGCCACCAGTTCGGCGAGGGCTTCTTCCAATTCGGGGCGCAACAGACGCACGCCATCAAGCATTTCATCGAAGAACGAAGCGCCGCGTGTAGTGAGCCAATCGGCCAGCTTCTGCGCTTTTCCAGTGAGTGGAGCGGCTTCGCTTCCTGCCGCAAGCGCACGCCACAGATCGCGCTGGCGGCGGGGCAGCAGCACGATGGGCGCAGCATGCAGCGAGGTTGATGGACGCGATGGCTCATCGTTGCTGCGCGAATTCGGACGAAGGCGCTGCCATGTGGTGCGACCGGCAAGGCACAGATCATCCAGCCACGAAGGTTGGTAATCGGCCACGCGCGCGGGCAGCAACGTGGATTCCCATGCGGCGGCGGGTGCCTCGAAACCTTCCAGTTGAGCGAGCACGCCTGCGAGTGCTTCCGGGCCTTTGACGCGATGGTTTGCTGAAACGCGCTGCCATTCGAACAGGAAGCGAAGGTAATCCTTCGGCTCGACAGGTTCGATCTCGCGCCGGAGTTTGCTCAAGGTGGCGCGATGGATGCGCGCCAGCAGACGGCGTTCGCACCATTGCATCTGCGTGGCGTCGGGCGTGAACCTGCCGCGCAGGATCGTGCCCTCGGTTTCCAGTGTGGCCAATGCGACTTCGATGGTGCGCGATGCAAGCTCCAGCGCTTGCGCGAGAGATTGCGCGGTGCACGGCCCCAATGCACCCAGACGGCCTCGCAACAGTTCCACCATTGCGGCTTCTCTCGTCCACGATTCGTCGAAACCTGCGGGCGTGGCGAAGGATTCCGGCTTGGAAAGATTCGGGAAAATCGCGAGGAATTGTGGCAGGCGTTCGGCGGCGATCCACGCGGATGTCTCGTTTTCTCCGCCGTGCTCCGAAAAGGAAACCCGAGCCGCATGGCCTGATTTCGCCAACTGCGCCAACCAGCCGTTCCAGCCGACATTCGCGTCAGCTTCGGCAGGCGTGAGGAAACCCGAGGCCAGCAATGCCTCGTGCATTTCATCGCGGTTGATGGCTTGCGGCCAGGCGTCTTCGCGCACGGCGGCAATCGCATCCGCATCGAGTTTGCCAAGGTCTTCCGCCGTGGCCGGATCGATGATGCGCCGGGTCTGTACCGCGCGGGTGCGGCGTTCTTCCAGTGGCGCATCGTCGAGGAAGGCATAGGGCCGCGCGTTGAGGATTTCCGCAGCCAGCGGCGAGGGCGCGGTGAGGTCGCGGGCCTCTATCCGCGCCGCGCCGCTTTCCAGCCGACGCAGCAGCGCGAGGAAGCCATCGACATCCATCGCTTCATGCAGGCAATCGCGCAGCGCCTGCTCCACCAGAGGATGGTCGGGAATTTGTCTGTCGCCGACGATGTTTTCCAGACACGCCACCTGATCGGGAAACACGCTGGCAAGCAGATCTTCGCTGCGCATCCGCTGTACCTGCGGCGGCAGTTTCCTGCCGCCGGCCATGCGCGGCAGTGCGAGCGCGTTCACTGCGTTCCAGCGCCAGCGTACCGGGAACAATGGCGCGTCGAGCAGGGCCTGCACGAGGATGTCTTTGGCGCTGCCAGAATGCAGGTAACGGCCCACTTCATCCAGCGGAAAACTGTGGCTGGTGGAGAGCGATAGCACGATGGCATCGTCGGTTGCGGCGGCCTGAAGCTCGAAATTGAAGCTGCGGCAGAAGCGCTTGCGCAGCGCCAGACCCCACGCCTTGTTGATGCGATTGCCGAACGGGCTGTGGATGACCAACTGCATCGCGCCGGATTCATCGAAGAAGCGTTCCATGCCAAGCGTGCTCTGCATGGGCAGGAAGCCGAGCGCGATCTTCGCTTCACACAGGTATTCGGCCAGTTCGCGTGCGGCGCGTTCATCCAGCCGCGCCTCGCCGCACAGCCATCGAGCCGCTGCTTCGATGCCGCCTTCGTCCAGCGCGCAGGCCACCGCTTCGCGCAGCCGCGAAACACCGAAGGAAAGCTCCTCGCTGCGCCCCGGCGCCTCGCCGATCCAGAACGGAATCGACGGCGGCGCGCCTTGCGCATCCTCCACGCGCAGCTTGCCGGCGGCTTCGATCTTCAGGATGCGATACGAGGCATTGCCCAACTGGAACACATCGCCCGCAAGGCTTTCGACCGCGAAATCCTCGTGTACGGAGCCGATGACGAAACCTTGCGGTTCAAGGATCACCTGATAGTCGGCGGTATCGGGGATCGTGCCGCCGGAACTGATGGCCGTGAGCCGCGCGCCGCGCCGTGCGCGCAAGGTGTTTTCGATGCGATCCCGATGCAGGTATGCGCCGCGTGTGCCTACGCGCGTGGTGTAGCCCTCGGCCAGCATCTTCAGCACCGCATCGAATTGCTCGCGCTTCAGATTGCGGTACGGCATCGCGCGGCGGAAGTGGTTGAACAACTCGGTTTCGATCCATTCCCGTGCAGCCACTTCGGCGACGATCTGCTGGCTGAGCACATCCAGCGGCTGCGGCGGCAGGATCAGCGCGTCGAGTTCACCGCACGCCACGCAATGCAGCAGCGCTGCGCATTCCACCAGTTCATCGCGCGAAGTCGGAAACAGGCGGCCCTTTGGCGTTGCGCCAACCGCGTGGCCCGCGCGGCCCACCCGTTGCAGAAAGGTGGAGATCGCGCGCGGAGAACCGATCTGGCACACCAGATCCACATCGCCAATGTCGATGCCCAATTCCAGCGATGCCGTGGCTACCAGCGCGCGCAACTGGCCGCGCTTCAATTTCTGTTCGGCATCAAAACGCAGTTCCTTTGCCAGACTGCCGTGATGCGCGGCGACGGCTTCCTTGCCGAGCCGCAACGCCAGATGCCGCACGGCACGCTCGGCCATGCGGCGGGTGTTGACGAAGATCAGCGTGGTGCGGTGTTCGTTCGCAAGCTGCGCAAGGCGGTCGTAAACGGTTTCCCAGGTTTCGTTCGCCATCACCGGCGTCAGCGGGATCGGCGGCAGTTCCAGGGCCAGATCGCGGTCTCGAACGTGGCCGGTGTCGATGATCGTGCAAGGGCGCGCATTCCCACCGGCTTGTGCGTCACCGCAGAGGAAATCAGCCACGGCCTCGATGGGTTTTTGCGTGGCGGAAAGGCCGATGCGCTGGAAGGGTTTTTCGCACAGCGCTTCCAGCCGTTCCAGGGACAACATCAAATGGCTGCCGCGCTTGCCCGCGTAGAGCGCGTGGATTTCATCGACGATCACGCTGCGCACGTCGCGCAGCATCGCCCGGCCCGATTCGGAACCGAGCAGCACGTAAAGCGATTCGGGCGTGGTGACGAGGATGTGCGGCGACAGCCTGCGCTGCGCGGTGCGTTCGGACTGCGGCGTATCGCCGGTGCGAACGGCGGTGCGAATCTCCACCGGAGATTGGCCGAGGAGGAACAGTTCTTCGGTGATGCCGGTGAGCGGCGCTTCGAGGTTGATGGCGATGTCGTTGGACAGCGCTTTCAACGGCGAGACGTAAACCACCTGCACGGCATCCGGCAAACCACCACGCTGGCCGCGCTCCACCAGATCGTTCAAAGCGGAAAGAAAGCCGGTGAGTGTCTTGCCCGAACCCGTGGGCGCTGCAACCAATGCGTTCTCCCCACGCGCGATGACCGGCCACGCTGCGACCTGCGCCGGCGTCGGTGCGGGGAAGTGGCGCGCGAACCAGTGTCGGATCGCGGGGTGGAAGGTTTGCGGCAGCGTTTCCTCACCCACCACGCGCTCCGCGCGCGGTTCCTCTCCGTCGCTAGCCGCGACGTCGATTCCCGCGATGCGGGCGAGGGCAGGGTGGTGGCGGCTTTCGGCCGCGGGCGTGTTCCCGGTGTGCATCGCGGCAGCGTACTCCTGCCGCGGGAAAGGCGGGACAACAACGGTTGTCATGGCTCCAGTGTCGCGGCATAGAACATCGGCGCTTCAATCGTGCCTTCGGGCGATTCGAAGCGCAGGGCGCGGATCGGGCCGACGTTGGGCGGCACGTCGAGCACGATGTGATAGACGCTTGAATACAGGTAATCGCTGGCTTCGCCGCTGGCGACGCTGGTGGCATTGGCCGCGACCCAGGCCAGGTGCGCGCTCGCCGCGCGCGGTGCGCCCTGATGGTTGGCCAGATCGCGCACGCTCAGTACTTCGAGCGCGGTGTCGTGCCCGTCCGTGCCGGTCAGCAGCACACGCGCGAACCGGTGTGGCGGCGAATCCGGGTTCATCGGGGTGTGGCGCAAGGCGAGCAGATGCAGGCGGCGCGCCGTCGCGTCCGGCACCGGCACGGCGGCGCTGATCCTGATTTCGGAGTGAAAATGCAGCGCGGCGCGGCCGCTGGGAAGCTGCACGCCGCCTTCGACGCGGAAATCCACGCCGTTGAAGCGCTGCGGCCCCGGCGCGAGCGTGGGGAAATCGCCGCCGGTGGCCCGGTGCAACGGCCACGCTCCGTTCAGCGGCACGGTGATGGCGGCGCGCAGATCCAGCGGCAAGTAGCGCGAATCAGGTTGTGCGCCGGGAGCCGCCTCGAATGCGATCCGCACAGGTTCCGGCGCGGGCGCAAGGCTTGTGGGCGGATTCGCCGGCATCGCGCACCAGACACCAGCGCGTGGTGCGAAAGCGCGTCATGGCGTTGATTTCCGCTCGACCGTCATCGCGGCATCCCCCGGGCTTGTTGTCCATCTCAGGATAGCCCGTATCCGGAGCGCGTTACTTTTGTCACGAATTGTTGCTAATGTCCGTGGCGTACACTGCTTGAGCGGGGCCGGGAAGGCCCATGGCGGGCCATTCGGGGATGGCCTTCCACCCGATCATGGACGACCGAAGGGCAAGGAGCGGTTCGCGCTTTCGCCGCCACGGCGGCTTTTCGGTGGAAGGTTGACCATGAAAGGTTGGGGACGACGCTTCGCGGCGGGTTCCGCGATGCTGGGGATGGCGTTCGCCGCATCGGCAAACGTGTTCATCAACGAATTGCACTACGACAACACAGGTTCGGACACGAACGAGAAAGTGGAGGTGGCCGCACCTGCGGGCACGAATCTTTCCGGCTGGAAGATCGTGCTCTACAACGGCAGTGGCGGGGCCAGCTATTCGACGGTGAATCTTTCCGGCACGGTGGCGAACCAGTGCAACGGTTGGGGTACGGTCGCGGTAGCCGTCACCGGCATCCAGAACGGCAATCCCGATGGCGTGGCGCTGGTGAACGCCAGTGGTGCGGCGGTGCAATTCCTCAGCTATGGCGGCACGTTTGCCGCAACCAATGGCGCAGCTTCGGGCATGACCAGCACGGCGATCGGGCAGTCGGAAAGCGCCAGCACACCCTCCGGCCATTCGCTGCGCCTTGTCGGCAGCGGCAGTGCGTATTCCAACTTCACCTGGGCTGCACCTGCCGCGCACAGTTTTGGCGCGTGCAATCCCGGACAAACCTTCACTGGCAGCGGTGGTGGCGGTGGCGGAAACGGTGGCGGCAATGTACTGAGCAACGGCGTTCCGGCCACCGGCCTTTCCGCAAACACCGGCACGATGTTGGCCTACACCATTGCCGTGCCTGCCGGCGCGAGCAATCTGGTAATCGCCACGAGCGGCGGCACGGGCGATGCCGATCTCTACGTCAAGTTCGGTTCTGCGCCTGCCACGTCCAGCTACGACTGCCGCCCGTATCTCTCCGGCAACGCGGAAAGCTGTCCGGTTCCCTCGCCGAATGCGGGTACGTACCACATCGGTGTGCGGGCCTATACCTCGTTCACGGGCGTAACGCTGACGGCCAGCTACAGCACCGGCAGCAGCGATGCCGCGCCGACGCTGGTTTCAAGCACACCCTCCAACGGCGCAACCGGCGTGGCGGTAAGCGGCAACCTCACGCTCAGCTTCAGCGAAGCGGTCACGGTGAGCAGCGGCTGGTTCGGGATTTCCTGCGCCAGTTCCGGCACGCACGCCGCGGCGGTGAGCGGCGGGCCGACCACGTTCACGTTGAATCCCACGGCCGATTTCGGGCCGCTGGAAACCTGCACGTTGACGATCACTGCAAGCAAGGTACTCGATCAGGACGGCACGCCCACACCGATGGCCGCGAACGTGACGCGCAGCTTCACCACGGCAGCCGCACCCAGTGGTTACTACGGCAGCGTGGTGACGACTTCCGCCAGCGCCTTGCGTGCCTCGCTGCACACCATCATCGACGACCACACCAGGATTCCGTACACCGCCAGCAGCACCGATACCTGGGATGTACTGGCCGTGGCCGATCAGGATCCGATGAACGCCTCGCGCGTGCTGGACGTGTACAAGAACCAGTCCCTCGCCAAGCAGAGCGGCGGCAACAATTTCTACAACCGCGAACATACCTGGCCCAATTCGCTGGGCTTCGGCAACGATGGCAGCAGCAACTATCCGTACACGGATCTGCACATGCTGATGGCCACGGACATCAGCTACAACTCCACGCGCGGCAACAAGCCCTACGACAACTGTTCCTCAAGCTGCACCGAACTTCCCACCGTCGCCACGAATGGCGCAGGCGGCGGCAGCGGCAGCTATCCGGGCAATTCCAACTGGAGCAACTCCTCCGTGTTCGAGGTGTGGAACAAGTTCAAGGGCAACGTGGCGCGCGCGATGTTCTACATGGATGTGCGCTACGAAGGCGGCACGCACGGCGTCAGCGGTGCGAGCGAACCGGATCTGCGCCTCACCGACAATCTTTCGCAGGTGGTGAACACCGGCGGCAACGCCTCGGTGGGTTACATGGGCAAGCTCTCCACGCTGTTGCAATGGCATCAGGCCGATCCGCCGGATGCCGCCGAGCAGTTGCGCAACGAAGTGGTGTACAGCTACCAGGGCAACCGCAACCCGTTCGTCGATCATCCCGAATGGGTGGCGTGCATTTATCAGAACGTCTGCAACTGATCCTGTGTTTCCCCCGGCCCGCCTTCCGCACTGCGGAGGCGGGCCGGTTTCGTTTCAAACGAGAATGACTTTCAAGTAACCTGCCCGTTCGGTCAGATCAGTGGAGCAATGCGATGCGCAAGGTTTCGATGTGGTTCGGCGTGGTGTTCGCTTTCATGGCGTTTTCGGCGTGGGCCTACACGCCCGTGCCACCGCTGAAGACGGAAGCGAAGACGCCGCAATTCACTTTCGCCTGGCCGTTGGATGAAGGCGCGCCCAAGCCGCGCGGAGGCACGACCAAGGGGGCGGACGTCACGCTGCAAACCGCGCCGTCGAAGGAGTGGCAGGCCTTGCAGGAAACGGGCTTGGATACCCTCGAGCGCGACCGTCGCGCCATTCTGGCAATGGCGGGCGAGTTCCGCGTCAGCTTCGATTTCCTTGAAATCGCCACCTTCGATGCGCAACACCCGCGCGATCGGCCCTATCAAAGCTGGGGCACGGAATTGGTGCTGGTGGCAGAGGATCGCGGTGATTTCATCGCGCTCCAGCACCTGCTGGTGATGCGGATGCAAGGCGATGATGCCGATGCCAAGCCGATGGTGATGCGCCATTGGCGTCAGGAATGGCAATGGCAGGGTGACAAGACGCTCAGCTACGCAGGCGGCACGCGCTGGCAATCCGTGCCGGTGGGTGAAGCCGAAAAGCGCGGCGCGTGGGTGCAGACCGTCTATCAAGTGGACGATTCGCCGCGCTACGCCAGCCACGGCCGTTGGGAACACAACGCCGCGTTTTCCACATGGATCAGCGCCGAAACCTGGCGCCCCTTGCCGCGCCGCGAGTATTCCTCGCGCGACGACTACCAGGTGCTGCGTGGCACCAATCGCCATACCGTGCTCCCGACAAGCTGGATGCAGGAAGAGAACAACCTCAAGTTGGTACTGAATGCCAAAGGCGAACCGGACGCCGCATTGCCGTACCGCTCGCGCGAATACGGCGTGGCGCGCTACGAGCGCATCACCGGCTTCGATTTCTCCGCAGGCCGCGAGTATTTCGAGCGCACCGAACCGTTCTGGGCGCAAGTACGAACCGCTTGGGCTGCGCGCGTGGCGGCCAACGGCGGTTACACGTTGCAAAAACATGTGGATCAAGGCGGCTTGTTCGCGCCGTTCTTCGACTACGCCCAAAAACTGGCCGATGGCGAAGCCACGTTCGATGCGAAGGACGCTGCTGCCTTTGTTTCGCGCACGCTGGAAGAATCTTATTTCGTCAAGTGACAGCGGTACCGCCGCGGCATCGCCTCTCCCGGCAATGGGAGAGGCGCAATCGCCATCAGGCGTTCGCCAGCGTCGCGCTGTCGATCACGAAGCGATACTTCACATCGCCCTTGAGCATCCGCTCGTAGGCTTGGTTGATCTCGTCGGCGCGGATGGTTTCGATCTCGGCCACGATGCCGTGCTCGGCGCAGAAATCCAGCATTTCCTGCGTTTCCGGAATGCCGCCGATCAGCGATCCTGCGATGGTGCGGCGCTTGAGGATGAGATTGAATACGTTGGGTGAAGGATGCGGCGTGGCAGGTGCGCCCACCAGCGCCATCGTGGCATCGCGCTTGAGCAGGGCGAGGAAGGCGTCCAGATCGTGCGGCGCGGCTACGGTGTTGAGGATGAAGTCGAAGCTCTTGACGTGCGCGGCCATTTCCTTTGCATTGCGCGAAACGACCACCTCATCCGCACCCAATGCCTTCGCCGCTTCGCGTTTGCCTTCGGAGGTGGTGAACGCCACCACATGCGCGCCCATCGCATGGGCGAGCTTGATGCCCATGTGACCCAGCCCGCCGATGCCGACCACACCGACCTTCTTCCCCGGCCCGGCATTCCAGTGGCGCAGCGGCGAATACGTGGTGATGCCCGCGCACAGCAGCGGCGCGACAGCGGCCAGTTGCGACTCCGGATGGCGGATGTGCAGCACGAAGCGCTGATGCACCACGATGCGCTGCGAATAGCCGCCAAGGGTGTGACCGGGCGCATCCGGTGTCGGGCCGTTGTAGGTGCCGATCATTCGGTCGCAATAGTTCTCCAGCCCTTCGCCGCACTCCGCGCAGTGCTGGCAGCTATCCACCAGGCAACCCACGCCGACCAGATCACCCACCTTGTGGGAGGTCACCTCCGTACCCACCGCGGAAACGCGCCCCACGATCTCGTGCCCCGGCACGCAGGGATACAGCGTGCCTGCCCATTCCGAACGCACTTGATGCAAATCCGAATGGCAGATGCCGCAGTAGGCGATATCGATCTGAACATCCTGCGCGCCCGGTGTGCGGCGGGTGATGTCGATGGATTGAAGCGGTTTGTCGGCAGCGTGCGCGCCATAGGCTTTGACGGTCATGATGAATTCCCTGAGGGATTGATGCGGTGAAGATGCTTGGCATCCTAGCCTTTTTGTCGCTCAGGTGCTTGCCGAAGAATGCAGTGAGCTTATCGAACGGAAAATCCGTCGGATGCGCCTGGAGCGCGGTGCGGAAGGCGACTGCCATCCATGCAATCGTGGGCTTCCTGACCATGATTACGAAGATGTTTTCGGATTTGATTCGGAAAACAACTCAGAAACCACCTTCGCCGCATCCAAACCATCGAACCCCGGCGATACCAACACCCGCACCCGTTGCCGTTCCATGCAGGTTCGAGCCGCTTGTGCAGGATCGCCGCCGAACAACGCCAGGCCGGGAACGCCGAGGCTGGCCGCAAGGTGGGTGGGGCCGCTGTCGTTGCCCACGACAGCCTTGGCATTGCGCAGCACGCCCGCCAGCTCACGCAGATCAAGCACGCGGCCATCGCGGTGTTGCAGGCAGATGCCGGGGATGTGTGCGAATGTTGCCGCTTCCAATGGCCCTGGCACCGTCACGGGCAATTGGCCGGCATCCAGCAGGTGTTGCGCCAGTTCCGGGTAATGCGGCCAGCGTTTGGTTGCGCCGCGCACGGAGGAACCTGGCAGCAGCACGATGCAGGGGCGGTTGATGTTCGCTTGATGCAATGTGTCGGAGACATCCGCGCACAGCCAATCCGCACGGGGTTCCTTCACATGCGAGGGGCGAATTCCGGCCGCGTGCAGTTGCGCCTCGTGGCGACTCAATATGGGCTGTGATCTGTCCGTTCCTGCGCCGGGGCGAAACCTGCGTCCCAGCAGATAGCGCAGGTAGAAACGGCTGCGGGAGGAATCCTGCAAATCGACAACCCGAGTGAAGTTCGCGCTGCGCAGGCGATGCGCCAGTTCCCACATGGCATCCACGCGCCAACGCGGTGCGTTTTCGTCCGCGATCACTTCATCCACATGCGGGCAGGCGGCCAGCAATGCGGCGAACGGGCGACGTGTCAGCACACTGATGCGCGCGTTCGGGTGTTGCTCCCGAAAATCGCGCAATGCGCCTTCAGCAAGAAGAATGTCGCCCAGCGCACCGAGCTTGACGACCAGGATGCGTTCGCTCGCCGCGCGCTTGCCCGGTTCAACCGGCGTCGGTGCTGTGTGCATGTTCGCGCGTGGCGTGAAACTTCACGCTCGGCGCACGTTCCTGCGCCAATTGCAGGTTCACGCGGGAAGGGGCGAGGTACACCAGTTGCCCGGCAGCGTCCAATGCCAGATTCGTCGCGTTCTTGTCGCGGAACTCCTCCAGCTTTTTCGCGTCCTCGCACTGCACCCAGCGCGCGGTGGCGATGGCGACCTGCTCGAACGTGGCTTCCACGCCGTATTCGTCCTTGAGCCGGTAGGCCACCACGTCGAACTGCAACACGCCCACCGCACCGAGGATGAGATCGTTGCTCATCAGCGGTTTGAAGAACTGCGTCGCGCCTTCCTCACTCAACTGCGCCAGCCCTTTCTGCAACTGCTTCAATTTGAGTGGATCGCGCAGCCGGGCACGGCGGAACAGTTCCGGCGCGAAGTTCGGGATGCCGGTGAAGCTCAAGGCTTCGCCTTCGGTGAAGCTGTCGCCGATGCTGATGGTGCCGTGGTTGTGCAGGCCGATTACATCGCCCGGGTACGCCTCGGCCACGATCTCGCGGTCGCTCGCCATGAAGGCGAGCGCGTTGGCGAGCTTCATTTCCTTGGCGCTGCGGGTGTGGAACGCCTTCATTCCAGCGGTGAACTTGCCCGAACACACGCGCATGAAGGCCACGCGATCCCGGTGCTGCGGATCCATGTTGGCCTGGATCTTGAACACGAAGCCGGTGAGCTTTTCTTCATCCGGTGCAACCTGCCGCGTGGTGGTGGCGCGTGGCTGCGGCGCGGGCGCGTGTTCCACGAAGAAATCCAGCAGCAATTGCACGCCGAAATTGTTCACCGCCGAGCCGAAAAACACCGGCGTCTGCTTGCCCGCAAGATAGGCGTTCACATCGAACGGATGCGATGCGCCTTGCACCAGTTCCAGTTCGTCGCGCAGTTCCTGCAACATCGCCCCGCCGATGCGCGCTTCCAGTTGCGAATCATCGAGCGAGGCGAAAATGGTGGAATCCTGGCGCGTGAAGTTGCGGCCTTGCTCGTACAGGTGTACCTCGCCGGTGATGAGGTGTACCACGCCCTTCAGCCGCTGGCCCATGCCGATGGGCCAGGTGACCGGCGCGCAGGCAATGCCGAGCACGGATTCGATTTCGTCCAGCAGGTCGATCGGGTTCTTGCCTTCGCGGTCGAGCTTGTTGATGAAACTCATGATCGGCGTGTCGCGCAGGCGGCACACTTCCATCAACTTGATCGTGCGTTCCTCCACGCCCTTGGCCACGTCGATGACCATCAGCGCGCTGTCCACGGCAGTGAGCACGCGATAGGTGTCCTCGCCGAAGTCGGCATGGCCGGGCGTATCCAGCAGATTGACGATGCGGCCCTCGTAGGGAAACTGCATCACCGAACTGGTGACGGAAATGCCGCGTTCCTTTTCCAGCGCCATCCAGTCCGAAGTGGCGTGGCGCGCCGCCTTGCGGCCCTTCACGCTGCCCGCCATCTGGATCGCACCGCCGAACAGCAGCAGCTTTTCCGTCAACGTGGTCTTGCCCGCGTCGGGATGGGAAATGATGGCGAAGGTGCGGCGGCGGCGCGCCTCATTGGAAACGTCGGACATGGGAAGGCGCACCGTAAGGCGCAGCGGGGAAGGGAAGGGCGGCAATTCTAGCGGCTGTGCCGTTGCGCCGCGTGCTGTGGCAATGATTCAGGAAGCGCCTGCGCTTCGGAAACTCGCTGTTTGCCTTCGTCGCCATGGCCTGTGGCACGATGTTCGCCCCTTTCATGGAAGCCTTCGGTGCACGATCCCACACTCCCGCTGGATGAGGACACCGCAACGGCCGTCCTCCTGCCCGAACACATCGGCCCGTATCGCGTGCTGGGGTTGCTGGGCGAGGGCGGCATGGGCCGGGTGTATCTGGCGCAGGAGAGCCATCCGCCGCGCCAGGTGGCATTGAAGGTGATGCGCGGGATTTCCGGGCAGGCGTTGGCGCGGTTCCGGCGCGAGGCGGAACTGCTGGCGCAACTGGAACATCCGGGCATCGCGCGGCTGTATGCGGCGGGCGAGGACACCATCGGCGGCCTGCCGATGCCGTGGCTGGCGCTGGAATTGATCCGTGGGCCGGATCTCCACAGTTACGCGACGCGCGAACGTCCCGATCTGGCCGCACGGCTGAAACTGCTGATCTCCATCTGCCGTGCGGCCCATCACGCGCATGAACGCGGCGTCGTCCATCGTGATCTGAAGCCCGGAAACATCCTGGTCGATCCACTGGGGATGCCGAAGATCCTGGATTTCGGCGTGGCACGGCTGCGCGATGCCGAAGCGGATGTCACCGTGGCCGGGCAGGTGCTCGGCACCTTGCCGTACATGAGCCCGGAGCAGCTTTCCGGCAAGGCGGGCGAAGTGGATGCGCGCAGCGATGTGTATGCGCTGGGCGTGATCGCCTACGAACTCGTTGCCGGTCGCCTGCCGCATCCGCGCCTCACCACCTCAACGCTGTTCGAAGCCATGGACATCGTGCGGCACGAGGAGCCGCCGCGCCTTTCCAGCCTCACCCCGCAGGCGCGCGGCGATCTGGATCGCGTGGTGATGAAGGCATTGGCGTCGGATCGCACGCAACGCTACGCCAGCGCCGCCGAATTCGCCGACGATCTGCAACGCCTCATCGACCATCGCCCCGTGCTGGCGCGGCGGCCCACGCTGGCGTATCGCACCGCGCGCTTCGTGCGGCGGCATCGTGCGCTTACCGTGGCAGCGGGGATCGTGTTTTGTGCGTTGGCCACTACAGCTGTCGTGAGTTTCCTTGCCGCACAAAGGGCCCGCGACGCACTGGCCGAAGCCAGGGCGCGCGCCGATGAACTGGCTGCCGTCAACGGCTTTGTCGGCATGATGTTGACCCAGGCCGATCCGGACAGCGGCGGATCGCCGGACATGCCGCTGCGGCAGGTTCTGGATCAAGCCGAGCGCTCGCTCCAGGATTTCGCCGCCCGCCCGCGCACCGCCGGACAGGTTGCCTTGCTGCTGGGGCGCACCTGGAGCGGCCTGGGCGAAAGCGCCAAAGCGCAGCATCTGCTGGAGTTGGCACAGGAACGGCTCAATCAGGGTTTTGGTGCTGATAGCTTCGAGCATTTCGACGCGCGCTATGCCGTGATCGAAGATCTGACCCGCGTGCCGGAGCCCGAACGCGCCAATGCTCTGGCCAACGGTCTTGATGCCGAACTTCGCAACGTGGATGCGGATTGGGCGCGCTGGCTGGCATTGCGCCTTGGTGTGCTTCGGGCACAGTTGCTGGAAGCTGCCGGTGATGTGGAAGGTTCCATTGCGCTGAACGGGAAACTGCTGGCCGATCCGGTGTTGGCAACGATGCCCGATGCCCCCGAAGTCACCGATTCCTTGCGTTACAACCTGGCATACGCACAGGTTGGGCTTGGCGGCTTCGAGGAAGCCGAGCAACTGGCGCGGCAAGTGCTGGAATCGGAAAGCCGACGGCTGGATCCATCACACCCGCAGGTGCTCTACACCAAGAAACTGATCGGGCAGGCGCTGCACCGCCAGGGCAAGCTGGAGGAAGCCGTGCCCTGGTATGTGGAGGTCTATGAAAAGCGCCGCGAGCGCTACGGCCCGGAGCATCCGGCCACGCTCAATGCTGCCGGTCAGTTGGCGTCGGCCTACAACACCTTGAATCGTCCGGCGGAAGCTGAGCCACTGTTGCGTTACGCGCTGGACATGCGAAGCAAACGCGGTGAAGGCGAACTTCGTGAGACACAGGTCAATCGCGTGATGCTCGCCACCACGCTCTCCATACTCGGCCGCAACGATGAAGCGATGGTGCTGGTCGATGAAATCATTGCACTGGAGCATGGCAAGCCGGATCGTGAAACGCTCACCGCACGCAATATCCGTGCCGCGCTGTTGCACAAGATGGGGCATCTTGACGAAGCGCGTGCCGCTTTCGCGAAATTGCTGGAGATGACGCCCATCGTACTTGGCACGGAATTCCCGAACTGGCCGTCATTCCTTGTCAATGCCGCCAATGCCGATCTGGCCGCCGATGATCTTGCCCTGGCGCGCGCAAGACTGGAGCAGGCTTTGTCGTTGTTCCTTTCCAAGCAGGGCCCGCAACACCCGCGCACCCGCGAAGCCGCAGCGAATCTGATCGGTATTTACGAGCGCTTGGGATTGAAAGACGAAGCCGCAGCGGTGCGTCTGCGCGTGCCGGAATGACGGTCGCCATTCTTCGGAATGGACGGCCGCAGATCGGTAATCGCCGTGTTTCTGCTTGACCTGCTTCGGGGTCAATCGAGAGCCTGGTCGAATGGGTGAGTACATGCAGATCCGCGTTGCGTCATGGCACGCATCCATTGGAACCCACGCCCGGCATTGAGCAGGCAGAATGGGCAGGTTCATTGACCGGGGAAATACCATGACGGATCGATTCGATGCCATCGTCGTCGGTGCAGGGCTGGCAGGGCTGGCTGCTACAGCGGAATTGACCAAGGCAGGCAAGCGCGTGCTGCTGCTGGATCAGGAAGGCGAACAGAACCTGGGCGGGCAGGCGTTCTGGTCGTTCGGCGGCCTGTTCTTCGTGGATTCGCCCGAACAGCGCCGCATGGGCGTGAAGGATTCGCGTGAACTGGCGATGGCGGATTGGTTCGGTACGGCTGGTTTCGACCGGCCCGAAGACGAATGGCCGCGACGCTGGGCGCAAGCCTACGTGGATTTCGCCTGCGGGGAAAAACGCGCGTGGCTGCATTCGCTGGGGATGCGCTGGTTTCCGGTGGTGGGCTGGGCCGAATCGCACGCAACGCTACGCCAGCGCCGCCGAATTCGCCGACGATCTGCAACGCCTCATCGACCATCGCCCCGTGCTGGCGCGGCGGCCCACGCTGGCGTATCGCACCGCGCGCTTCGTGCACGGCGGCATCGTGCGCTTACCGTGGCGAGGATCGTGTTTGTGCGTTGGCCACTACAGCTGTCGTGAGTTTCCTTGCCGCACAAAGGGCCCCTGCAGGCTGCACTGGCCGAAGCCAGGCGCGCGCCGATGAACTGGCTGCCGTCAACGGCTTTGTCGGCATGATGTTGACCCAGGCCGGGCTCCGGACAGCGGCGGATCGCCGGACGTACCGCTGCGGCAGGTTCTGGATCAAGCCGAGCGCTCGCTCCAGGATTTCGCCGCCCGCGCGCACCGCCGGACAGGTTGCCTTGCTGCTGGGGGGCGCACCTGCGTCGGCCTGGGCGAAGCGCCAAGCGCAGCATCTGCTGGAGTTGGCACAGGAACGGCTCAATCAGGGTTTTGGTGCTGATAGCTTCGAGCATTTCGACGCGCGCTATGCCGTGATCGAAGATCTGACCCGCGATGCCGGAGCCCGAACGCGCCAATGCTCCTGGCCAATGGCTTGATGCCGATCTTCGCAACGTGGATGCGGATTGGGCGCGCTGGCTGGCATTGCGCCTTGGTGCTTCGGGCACAGTTGCTGGAAGCTGCCGGTGATGTGGAAGGTTTGTGCGCTAGACGGGAAACTGCTGGCCGATCCGGTGTTGGCAACGATGCCCGATGCCCCCGAAGTCACCGATTCCTTGCGTTACAACCTGGCATACGCACAGGTTGGGCTTGGCTTCGGGAAGCCGAGCAACTGGCGCGGCAAGTGCTGGAATCGGAAAGCCGACGGCTGGATCCATCACACCGCAGGTGCTCTACACCCAGAAACTGATCGGGCAGGCGCTGCACCGCCAGGGCAAGCTGGAGGAAGCCGTGCCCTGGTATGCGGAGGTCTATGAAAAGCGCCGCGAGCGCTACGGCGGAGCATCCGGCGCTCAATGCTGCCGGTCAGTTGGCGTCGGCCTACAACACCTTGAATCGTCCGGCGGAAGCTGAGCCACTGTTGCGTTACGCACTGGACATGCGAAGCAAACGCGGTGAAGGCGAACTTCGTGAGACACAGGTCAATCGCGTGATGCTCGCCACCACGCTCTCCATACTCTCCGGCCGCAACGATGAAGCGATGGTGCTGGTCGATGAAATCGTGCACTGGAGCATGGCAAACCGGATCGTGAAACGCTTCACCGCACGCAATATCCGTGCCGCGCTGTTGTTGCACAAAATGGGGCATCTTGACGAAGCGCGTGCCGCTTTCGCCGAAATTACTGGAGATGACGCCCATCGTACTTGGCACGGAATTCCCGAACTGGCCGTCATTCCTTGTCAATGCCGCCAATGCCGATCTGGCCGCCGATGATCTTGCCCTGGCGCGCAAGACTGGAGCAGGCTTTGTCGTTGTTCCTTTCCAAGCAGGGCCCGCAACACCCGCGCACCCGCGAAGCCGCAGCGAATCTGATCGGCCCCTACGAGCGCTTGGGATTGAAGACGAAGCCACAGCGGTGCGTCTGCGCGTGCCGGAATGACGGTCGCCATTCTTCGGAATGGACGGCCGCAGATCGGTAATCGCCGTGTTTCTGCTTGACCTGTCGGGGTCAATCGAGAGCCTGGTCGAATGGGTGAGTACACATGCAGATCCGCGTTGCGTCATGGCACGCATCCATTGGAACCCGCCCGGCATTGAGCAGGCAGAATGGGCAGGTTCATTGACCGGGGAAATACCATGACGGATCGATTCGATGCCATCGTCGTCAGGCACCCGGGGCTGGCAGGGCTGGCTGCTACAGCGGAATTGACCAAGGCAGGCAAGCGCGTGCTGCTGCTGGATCAGGAAGGCGAACAGAACCTGGGCGGGCAGGCGTTCTGGTCGTTCGGCGGCCTGTTCTTCGGTGGATTCGCCCGAACAGCGCCGCATGGGCGTGAAGGATTCGCGTGAACTGGCGATGGCGGATTGGTTCGGTACGGCTGGTTTCGACCGGCCCGAAGACGAATGGCCGCGACGCTGGGCACAAGCCTACGTGGATTTCGCCTGCGGGGAAAAACGCGCGTGGCTGCATTCGCTGGGGATGCGCTGGTTTCCGGTGGTGGGCTGGGCCGAACGCGGCGGATATGGCGCGATTGGCCACGGCAATACTGTTCCGCGCTTCCATGTGACCTGGGGCACCGGGCCGGGGGTGGTGGAGCCGTTCGTGAAGCTGGCTTGTGCGGCACATGAAAAAGGCTTGCTCACGTTCGGGTTTCGTCATCGCGTGGATGAATTGATCGTCGAAAACGGTGTTGTCACAGGCGTGAGCGGTGCGCGTTTGCAGGATGATCCGGTCGAGCGCGGGAAATCCAGTTCGCGGGAAGTGACCGGAGATTTTTCGTATCGCGCCCAGGCCGTGGTGCTGGCCACCGGCGGCATCGGCGGCAATCACGAACTGGTGCGCCGTTACTGGCCGAAGGAATGCGGACAGGCACCGGAACACATGCTCTGCGGCGTGCCCGCGCATGTGGACGGGCGAATGCTGGACATCGCCGAATCCGCCGGTGCCAGGCTCATCAACCGCGACCGCATGTGGCATTACGTGGAAGGCGTGCGCAACTGGAATCCCATCTGGCCCAATCACGCGATCCGCATCCTGCCGGGGCCATCGAGCCTGTGGCTGGATGCGCGCGGCAATCGTTTGCCCGGGCCGCTGTGGCCGGGTTTCGATACGTTGGGAACGCTCAAGCATTTGCGCGCAACAGGTTACGAACACAGTTGGTTCATCCTCGACCAGAGCATCGTCAAGCGCGAGTTCGGCCTTTCCGGTTCCGAACAGAATCCCGATCTCACCGGAAAAAGCTGGCGCATGGTGCTGGGCCGCGCCTTCGGCAAGAACGCGCCAGCGCCGGTGGAAGCGTTCAAGCGGCACGGCGAGGATTTCATCGTGCGCGAGAATCTGCGCGATCTGGTTCAGGCGATGAATGCGCTGACACCACACGCGCCTTTGGACTATGAAAAGATCAAGGCGGAAGTGGAAGCGCGCGATCTGCAATTCGACAATCCGTTTGCGAAGGATGGGCAGGCGATGGCGGTACACAACGCAAGACGTTATCGCGGCGACAAACTCACGCGCGTGGCCAAGCCGCATCGGCTGCTCGATCCCGCACACGGGCCGTTGATTGCGGTGCGCCTGCATGTGCTCACGCGCAAGACGCTCGGCGGTTTCCAGACTGATCTGGAAGGCCGCGTGTTTGCTCGGAACGGCGAGGTGTTCCGTGGTCTTTATGCCGCCGGCGAAGCCGCCGGTTTTGGCGGCGGCGGCGTGCATGGTTATCGCGCGCTGGAAGGCAGCTTCCTCGGAGGCTGCCTGTTCTCCGGTCGCAATGCCGGGCGTGGTGCAGCGAAGGACGTGGCATGACGCCACGGATCGTGGTGTTCGGTGCAGGCAGCATCGGCTGTCATCTCGGCACGCGCTTGGCAGCGCATGTGCCGGTGACATTGATCGGCCGCCCGCGTCTGGGGGAAGCCATCGCAAGGCAAGGTTTGCACGCCACGGCTTTCGATGGCACCGATGTACGCATCGAGCCTGTGGGCGTGAGGTTTTCCGTTTCCCCGGATGCCGCGCACGATGCCGGGTTGGTGCTGGTGACGGTGAAATCCGCAGATACATCTCAAGCTGCCAACGAACTGGCGAGCGTCCTTGCGCCCGGCAGCCTGGTCGTGAGTTTCCAGAACGGCTTGCGCAATGCCGATGTGCTGGTTGCCGCGCTACCGCATTGCCGCGTGTTGGCAGGCATGACGCCGTTCAACGTGGTGCAACTTGAGCCGGGCCACACGCATCAGGCCACGTCCGGTGAACTGATGGTGCAGGCCGATGCCGCGCTTGCACCCTTCCTCCCGGCCTTCGCTGCCGCTGGATTGCCGTTGCAACAGCGAGCCGACATGCCTGCGGTGATGGCCGGGAAACTTCTGTTGAACCTCAACAACGCACTCAATGCGCTTTCCGGTGTGCCGCTGAAACAGCAATTGGAAACCCGCAACTGGCGGCGCTGCCTTGCCTTGGCACAGGTCGAAGCACTGAAAGTTTTCGATGCGGCAGGCATCACGCCTGCCCGCATCACGCCGCTGCCTTCGCGCTGGCTTCCCGCCCTGATGCGCCTGCCCGATGGCCTGTTCCGCCTCCTCGCTTCAAGGATGCTGCGCATCGACCCTTCCGCGCGCTCTTCGATGTGGGAGGATCTGGAAGCAGGTCGGCCTACCGAAGTGGATTTTCTTCAAGGCGAGATCGTGGAGCTTGCCAAGGCGCATGGGTTGGGTGCGCCGATCAACAAGAGGCTCAAGGAGCTGGTGCATGAAGCCGAGCATCAACGACGCGCGTGGCGGGCGAAGGAATTGCTGGAAGTGTTGATGGCTTCGTAACGTACCGCTCCCGCAAAAGCAGCACTACGGCTGTTCTTCTTCCTCATTCCCGCGCGTGCTGGTGGCGCTGTACAACAGCAACAGCCCCAGCAACGTCGCCAACACCCACAACCACGGCTTCTGGTGCCACGGCACGGGTCGATAAAGTTTCAGCTTCCCCGATTCGGACCACGTGCCGCCCTCGTTGCGCGCCTGCACCTCGAACAAATGCTCGCCCCAGGGAATCGATGGGAACACGATGCTGCGGTTGCTGCCGGTTTCGATCCAGTTCGAGCCCGGTGAGGAGAGGCGGAACCGGAAGCGCAGGCGTTCGGGTGTGGTGAGGTTGATCGCGGTGAAGTGGATTTCCAGGTTGGAATCGTTCGCGCCCAACCGCAGTTCCGGAGCCCGGCGCTGGGTTTTTCCGCCCAGCACCACGCGTTCGATAAAGACGCGTGGCGGTGTGGCGTTGGCGCGCTCGAAGTCGTTCGGGTGGAGCGTGCCGATGCCTTCCACCAAGGCGAACCAGAGCCTGCCCGTGGTATCCATGTGGCAGGCGGATTGGGCGCCGCCGTTGAGTTCGGACGGGATCAATCCATCGCTCTGCGCAAAACCGATGGTCTCGATGCCGGTCGATTCCGGGCCGGGGTCGGTGGTCATCACTGCCACGCCGCGATTGCCCGCCATCCACAGTCGTCCGCGCGCATCGGCCAGCAGGCAGGAAACGGTATCGTCGAACAGGCCATCGCTGCGCCCGAAATGTCGCAGTTGGCCGTGCTCGATCCGGTTCAGGCCGCCGCCGTAGGTGCCGATCCACAGCACGCCGCGTTCGTCCTCGTACAGGGAACGGGCGAAGCGGCTGGAAAGACCTTCGACGGGCGTCCAGCGTTCCACGATGTGATCCCCCAGCAGCCGCCATGCGCCCTGATCGCCGACTGCCCACAGTCCACCGCTTCGTGCGGGAACCAGTTGGGAAACGGTCATGCCTTCCAGTGCCGGGATCGGCGTGGCGCTGCGCAGATCGCCGTTTTCGTCCAGTTCCAGACGGTACGTGCTACGGTGCGCGGCGGCGAGCAGGCGGCCATCGGGCAACTGTCGAATGGATTGCACGGGCTGTTCGGAGGCCAGTTTCCACCGCACTTCCGAATGGGTTTCACGATCCGGGCGGATGCGCCCCAGCCAGCCGTTGGAAGTGCCGAACCAGAGCGAACCATCGGCGGCGAATTCAAGCTCGTTGAAACATACCCGCGGCCATGGCGAGTCGATGCTGAAGGCGGCCATTGCCGTGTCCGCGCGCCACTGCCACACGCCGTGGCAGGTCAGCGCGAACAGGAACGATCCATCCGCACCGCTGGCGATGCTGCGCGCCGGGGCGTTGATGCCGAACTGTTTCCCGGACAGCACGCCGATCCACGGCTGCCGCCGCCGTATCAAGCCGCGCGAGCCGGTACCAAGCCACATATTGCCTTCATCGTCGAGCAGGACGTTGGCGATGGTGGAACCGGACGTGGGCAGCGGCGTATCGCGTACCTGCCCATCCGGTTCCATCCGCCAGAGTTCGCCTTGCCAGTTCCCGGCCCACAGCCCTCCATCAGACGTCGGGGCCACATCGGTGACGGAGAAAATGCCGGTGTTGCGCCAGGTTCCGCTGGCCGTGTCGTAGCCGACCATTTCCCCGTAGGTTGTGGCCCAAAGCGTGGCTTCGGCGGGGAACAGTTCGATGATGCGTGCGGTGCCGGGCGGTGCCGGGATGGCGGTGGCGGTATCGCCTTCGATCCTGTACAGCACGCCTTCCTGCGTGGCGTACACCACGCCCCGCATCGTGGCGACGCCCAGCAAGGGCGCGGTGGGCAGGCCGGGAAATGGCTCCCCGTGCAGAGTCTCCAGATCGACCCGCCACAGGCTCACATCGGTGGCAACCCACATCCAGCGCCCGGACAGGCTGAACCCGTTGATCTGGCAACCGCCCCCGCACACGGGCAGATGCAGGAACTCCTGCCCGTCGAATACGGCGATGCCCGCATCCTGGGTGCCGATCCAGATGCGCCCGCGATCATCTTGCGCCAGCGAGAGGAAACGGTTGCTCGGCGGCCCGCCCGCGCGTGCCGGTTCGCCGTGAACCCGGCTGACGCCCGAGACGGTGGGAAAAGTGAAGAAATCATGGCCATCAAAACGCGCCAACCCGCCAAAGGTGCCCACCCACAGCCAACCGTCGCTGGCCTGCAACAGCGTATTGGCGGCGCTCTGCGGCAGCCCGTCCTTTTCGTCGAAACGCTCGAACACCGGCTCAAAGCCTGGTGCAGGAAAATCCAGCCCGGCCTGCGGAGGCGTCTGCGCCCACGCCAGCACAGGCAGCAGCGCAAGGAGCAGGGCGAAAGCGGCGTGCCGGAAGGGTGCGTGCATCGTGGGCCGGAGCGGGAAAGGGCTGCCGCAAGTATGCCTTCCCCGACTCTTGGAAGCGGACCACTTGAAAGCCCGAATCCTGACCACATCATGTTGCCACGCCAGAGCCGCCGCCGTCTTTCAACGATTCAAGGTTGCGGCTAGAATTTGGCACTCACTGCCGGAGAGTGCTGATAATTTTCCGGCAAGGCTTTCCAATCAACACGTTAAAAGAGGCATGTCATGAGTTTGAATCTTAAGCCCCTGCATGATCGGGTCGTCATCAAGCGTCTGGAAGAAGAAAAAGTGTCCGCTGGCGGCATCGTCATCCCCGACAGCGCCACCGAGAAGCCCATCCGTGGCGAAGTCGTCGCCGTCGGTCAGGGCAAGCCGCTGGACAATGGCACCGTGCGGGCCCTGACCGTGAAGGTCGGCGACAAGGTGCTGTTCGGCAAGTACAGCGGCACCGAAGTGAAGATTGACGGCACCGAATACCTTGTCGTGCGCGAAGACGATCTGTTCGCGGTCATCGGCTGAGCGCCGCTCACGGTGCGGGATTAGGGATTGGGGAATAGGGATTCGCAACGGCGCGCAGCGCCTCGCATCCCACCCCGGTCGCCGCCATCCCGCCCTTCCGCTCTTATCAATTCCCAATCCCGAATTCCCAATCCCGGAGAATAAACATGGCAGCCAAAGACATCCGTTTCGGTGAAGACGCGCGCTCGCGCATGGTGCGCGGCGTGAACATCCTCGCCAATGCCGTCAAGGCAACCCTCGGCCCCAAGGGCCGCAACGTCGTGCTCGAAAAGAGCTTCGGCGCCCCGACCATCACCAAGGATGGCGTTTCCGTCGCCAAGGAAATCG
>JAWLAV010000010.1:0-98606 GCA_041395225.1 Lysobacteraceae bacterium | reverse complement strand
CCGTTCACGCGAACAACTGGCGCAGACAAAATCACGCAGTGCCCAGGTGCTGGCCGCCATGCACCGCGCGCAAGCCAGTTTCGAGCCGGCGCTGGCACGACTGGAGGATCAGGTGCTGTTCCTCAAGCACAACCTCAATGCCAGCGCGATAGGTTCGATCAAGGACGAACTGCCGCGCGTGCAGGCCGATGCCGAGCGTTTGAAGCGCGACATCGAAGCCGCCGTGGCGGAGGCGGACAAGTTTCTTGCGGAGTTCGGCAAGTAGGGAACGCCCAACACGGGCAGTCAAGACGACATTCCCCGCGCAATCAGGGAAAATGGGCGTTCCCCCGCGCGATGCGGCCCGCTCCACTTCCGGAATCCCATACGCCATGACGACGCCCAGCCGCCGCGATCTTGCCAATGCCATCCGTTTCCTCGCCGCCGATGCGGTGCAGGCCGCCAACAGTGGCCATCCCGGCATGCCGATGGGCATGGCGGACATCGCGCAGGTGCTGTGGGGCGATTTCCTGAGCCACAACCCGACCAATCCGAAGTGGGCGAATCGGGATCGCTTCGTGCTTTCCAATGGCCACGGCTCGATGCTGCTGTACGCGCTGCTGCATCTCACCGGCTACGGGTTGCCGCTGGAAGAACTCAAACGCTTCCGCCAGTTGCACAGCAAGACCGCGGGCCACCCGGAAGCTTCCGAAACGCCGGGCGTAGAAACCACCACCGGCCCGCTGGGGCAAGGCCTGGCGAATGCGGTAGGTTTTGCGCTGGCGGAAAAGCTTCTCGCGCAGAAATACAACCGCGAAGGTCATGCCATCGTCGATCACCACACCTGGGTGTTCCTGGGCGATGGCTGCCTGATGGAAGGCATCTCGCACGAAGCCTGTTCGCTCGCAGGCACGCTGGGCCTGGGGAAATTGATTGCGCTCTACGACGACAACAACATCTCCATCGACGGCCAGGTACACGGCTGGTTCACCGACGATACGCCCAAGCGCTTCGAGGCCTACGGCTGGCAGGTGATCCGCAACGTGGATGGGCACGATCCGGAAGAAATCGTCCAGGCCATCCGCACCGCGAAGGCGGAAAGCGAACGGCCCACACTGATCTGCTGCAAGACCACGATCGGCTTCGGCTCGCCCAACAAGGCGGGCAAGGAAAGTTCGCACGGCGCGCCGTTGGGCAAGGATGAATTGGCTGCCACGCGGCAAGCACTGGATTGGCCGCACGCGCCGTTCGAGATTCCCGAAGCCATCGCATCGGCGTGGAATGCGAAAGCCGCAGGTGCCGCGCGCGAAGCGGCATGGAACAAACGGTTCGCCGCGTATGAGAAACAATTTCCGGAAGCTGCCACCGAATTCACCCGCCGCCTCCGTGGCGAACTGCCACGGGATTTTGCACAGGCCGCCAACGCCACCATCGAAAAGCTGCAAGCGCAAGGCCCGGTCGTGGCTTCGCGCAAGGCCTCGCAGATGGCGATCGAAGCCTTCGCGCCACTGCTGCCTGAGCTGATCGGTGGCTCGGCGGATCTGGCGCATTCCAACCTCACCCTGTGGAAGGGCGCGAAGACCGCCGCCAGCCACGATGCGGATGCGAACTACGTCTATTACGGTGTGCGCGAATTCGGCATGAGCGCGATTGCCAACGGGCTGGCGCTGCATGGCGGCTTCATTCCGTATGACGCCACCTTCCTCGTGTTCTCCGATTACTCGCGCAACGCACTGCGCATGAGCGCACTGATCCCCGCGCGCGCCATCCACGTCTTCACGCACGATTCCATTGGCCTGGGCGAAGACGGCCCCACGCACCAGCCGGTGGAACATCTGGCCAGCCTGCGCTACATCCCGAACAACTCGGTGTGGCGCCCGGCGGATGCGGTGGAAAGTGCGGTCGCGTGGAAGTGCGCGATTGAACGCACCGATGGCCCAAGCTGCCTGATCTTCAGCCGCCAGAACCTGCAACACCAGCACCGCACCGCGCAGCAGGTTGCCGATATTTCGCGCGGCGGTTACGTGCTGCTCGATCCGCCGGAAGGCAAGTTCGATCTCATCCTGATCGGCACCGGCTCCGAACTGGAACTGGCGATGGACGCCGCGCGCGAACTGGACAAGGAAGGCATCAAGGCGCGCGTCGTTTCCATGCCCAACACCAACGTCTTCGACGCCCAGCCGCTGGAATGGCGCGAAGGCGTGCTGCCTTCGTGGTGCGGCAAGCGCGTTGCGGTGGAAGCGGGCGTCACCGGCTACTGGCGCAAGTACGTCGGCCTTGCGGGTGAGGTGATCGGCATCGACAGCTTCGGCGCGTCCGCGCCCGCCGATGCGCTCTACGACCACTTCGGCATCACCACGCAAGCCGTGGTTGCAGCGGCGAAGGCGTTGTAACTGCACGAAGATCGCGCTGCAATTCAAGGCCATGTCAAGCCTTGATGCGCAGCGCACACCGGCCCATGATCCGGCCCATGAGTGCCGTGCTCGACCAACGCCTGCCCGCCATTCCGCGCCATCGCCGCTTCGGCTATCTGATGGCGCTGTATGCGGAAAACCACGACCGCTTCCTGCGGTTGTTCGACCCATCGTTCTGGATGGAAGGCGAACATCACATCTCGCGCGTGGGCGACGGGCTGGATGTGCACCTGCATGTGATCGAACGCCATCGCTACACCATCGAACTGCGGCTCACCTATGGCTTGAGTGATCCGGTCACCGGCGAACCCGACCCTTCCGCTTTCCTGCGCCTGTACCGCGATGCGCGCGTGCTGGAAGCCACGCATTGTTATGTGGGGCGGCGCTGGCAGGATGTACTGGGCCTGCACCCGGAACCTGAAACCCTGATCGGCCATCGCCTGCGGATGAATGTATTTCTGGGCAAGTGGTTCGAGTTCCTCGCAGGGCAAGGGCATTCGGGGTTCACGTTGTCGCGGCAGATACTGGTTGCCGAACCTGTTTAGCCCGCGACGAACCCGCCCACGATGCCTTTCACTGCCACTGCCACCGCATCGTGCGGATGCAGGCTTTCAAGGTGCGCGACACGGATGCGGTAATCGGTGATGGTGGCATCGGTTTCCAGCGTGGCGATGAGGCGGCGCGCGGCGTCTTCGCAGTACATCGGGTTGGCGCCGTTGAGACGTGCGAATTCCTGTTCGTCGATGCGCTTCACGGCGGCCTGAACGGATGTGGCCAGTGCGGTTTCGATGCGGTCGATCAGTTCGGCCACGGGAACCGCATCGGATGCAGCATCGGAAAGCCGCACGCGCACCTGCGCCACGGAGCGCTGTGCGTGCGGCGTGGCGATGCCGCCGCCTTCGGGCGAAGCCAGCCATTGGGATACCTGTTCGGCATCCACTTCGCCTTCGCCGAACACCTGCGAAAACTTCTGCTGCACCAGTTGCCGCGCCATCGCGGCGGAGCCGGGACAGGTGCTGGAATACAGCACTTGAACCTCAAGCTCGCACACGAACCGGCCATCGATAGTGCGTTCGGCGTGCAATTGGAACGGATACTGCCGCCAGCCGGAAAGGCCGCTGAGCAGTGCGGGACGACGCAAGGGCAGTACAGCATCGATGCTGATGCCGGCAACGCTTGAAAGCCCATCGTGGGATTGCAGGAAGGCATCGAGCAACGCGCGCAATACGGCACGATCCGGCGCAGCGCGGCCAAGATGTTCATCGCTCAAGGCATACAGCCGCGACATGTGGATGCCGCGTGCGGTTCCGGCGTTGAGATCGACCCACGCGGAGACTTTCGCGGGCAACAGGAAGGTTTCACCTTCAGCCGTGAAGCGGATCGGCAGTTCGATGCCCTCCATGCCCACGCGCGCCAACGCGGCCTGCGCATTGGGCAAGTCGCGGGAAACCTCGTCCGCAAGCGCGGGCGGCGGGTTGATCGGAAGTTTCATCATCAGGTTCATCGCGGTTCCGGCCTGCGTTGCATCGCAGGGTACTGTTTCAATCTTTCAATTCTATCGGCGATGGCAGGCTCGCTGCGGCACGCCATGCCCACCACAGACAGGCCAGACGCGGCAGACGGAAAGGTGCAACGTCGCTGCGAACGAAACGTTCCAGCAACTGCGCATCGAAACGCCCGCGAATGCGCCGCAGCCGCGAGCCTTGTGCCGCGCCGCCGTGGGTTTTCAGCAGTGCCGATGACAGATCGGCGAACAATGCGCGTGCAGCCTGCGCGTGCGGTGCATCGTGCAACGCCTGCATCCGCAGATCGTGCCGCGCCAGCAGTTGCAGCGGCACGAAGGCCGGGCGCGGCGCTTCGCCATGTGTGCCGTGTCGCCACTGCCGCAGCACCAGTGAGATGGCGATGTCCTGCGCGCGCGGCGACTGCGAGGGCCACAGGTATGTTTCCAGCACGGCAAGGCTTTCGGCCAGCGGCAAGCGCGCTGCGATCACGGCATCGACATCGGCGGGCGCATGATCGAGCGCGGCCAGTTCGATGGCGGCGTGTGCGGTGCGTGCCCACGCTTGCGCGGGAATCGCGGCAACTGCTGTTTCGGCGAACAAGGCACGCAGCAAGGGATGTTCGGAAGCGGCAGCTTCTTGCGCCAACGCATGTCCCCACCACGAAAGCTTGGCCTGCGCCACGCCCGCATCGCGCAACAGCAGCGTGGCCTGCGTGATTTCATTCAGCAGTGCGCCCCACAACGCGGCAAGGCGACGTTCGGCGGCGGGCAACAAAGTGAGGCCGACGGCCATTTCAGGTTCGGCCTCCAGCCATTTCGCAACGAAACTGGCGGCTTCCCGATCCTCGACGATGCGATCCAGCATGTCGGGATTCATGCAGGCGACGCCAGCACGCCCGGCTGCAACAGTTCCAGCGGCGAACGTGCGATGCGATCCGCGTTCCATGCGGCGTAGTTCGTATCGGCAGGCTGGAATCCCCACGTTGCCGCCACCGTGACACACGCTGCCGCACGACCGGCCATCACATCGCGCAGGTCATCTCCGATGAATACGGTTCGCGCCGGGTCGGCTCCCAGTCGCGCGCAGGCGGTAAACAGCGGCAGCGGATCGGGCTTGGGGCGTGGCGTGGTATCTCCACCAATCAACACGGCACAACGCGGTGCTAGGCCGATGCGTTCAACCACCAGACGCGCCAGGGATTCGGCCTTGTTGCTGACGATGCCCCAGCGTGAACCGGCCGCTTCGATGGCCTCCAGCACCTGCGCAATGCCATCGAACAAAACGTCGTAACGGCCAAGGTTTCGTCGATATTCTTCGAGGAAAGCATCGATCAGCGGCAGATGTTGTTCGGGTGTGAGTTCGGGAATCGCGGCGGCAAGCATGGTGCGCGAACCGCCGGAAATGGCATTGCGCACCTGCGCCACAGGCACCGGCCCCAAATCCAGATCTGCACGTATCGCGTTGGCGGCGGCGGCCAGATCGCCGGAGGAATCCACCAGTGTTCCGTCCAGATCGAACAGCACCAGCGGTGCAATGGGTCGCATCAGTGTCGTACTCACGCGGGTTTGCGCGCCCAAACCAGATAGTTGACCTTGGTGTCGCCACCACGCCACGCGCGACGAGTGAAAGGTTCGTAGTGCAAACCGCTCACGTCCAGCAGTTCCAGCCCTGCCTCACGCAGCGCACGCGCCAGTTCCGCCGGGCGGATGAACCTGGCGTATTCATGCGTGCCGCGCGGCAACAGGCGCAGCGCATATTCCGCGCCGAGGATCGCCAACGCGAAAGCCTTTGGCGTGCGATTGAGCGTGGAAAGGAACAGGTCGCCGCCGGGTTTCAGCAACGCGGCGCAAGCGACGATGACCGAGGCGGGATCGGGAACGTGTTCGAGCATTTCCATGCAGGTGATCGCATCGAAACTGCCCGGCGTCTCGCGTGCCAAATCTTCAACTGCGATATTGCGGTATTCGAGTTTCGCACTTGCAGGAAACGCCTGTTCGTGCCGATGCAGGTTCGCCACTTCCAGCAACGCATCGGTGAGGTCGATGCCCAGCGCATCGGCCCCGGCCAGCGCCAAGGCTTCGGACAACAAACCGCCACCACACCCCACGTCCAGCGCACGCGCACCGGCGAGCGTGCGGCGTTCGCGCACGTAGGCAAGGCGCTCGGGGTTGAGGTCGTGCAGCGGCCTCGACGGGCCATCCGCATCCCACCAGCGCGCAGCCAGCTGGGCGAATTTTTCCAGTTCGGAAGGATCGACGTTGACCACGACTTCGGCCTGCATGGCGGCTTCCTCGTCTATCCGGTGGCACGCGGCAATGCGGCGATGCGTTGCCGCCATTCACGCGCCTTGGCGATCAGCTCGGCGCTATCGACGTCCACAAGCACGCTTTCGCGCAGCTTGCAGCGCCCGGCGATCCACGTCCAATGCACCTGGTGCCGTCCTGCGGCATACACCAGTTGCGAAATGGCGTGGTACAGCGGCTGGGTTTCGATTTCGTCCAGTTTCACCGCGATGAGATCGGCGGCCTTGCCGATCTCAATTGAACCGATGTCCCGATCCAGATCCATCGCACGCGCACTGTTCAAGGTCGCCATGCGCAGCGCACAGGCGGCATCCACGGCGGACGCATCCTCGGCCACGGCCTTGCCGAGCAGGGCGGCGGTACGCAATTCGCCGAACATGTCCAGATCGTTGTTGCTGGCGCAGCCATCGGTGCCAAGCGCCACGTTCACGCCCGCGCAATGCAGGGCGTGTACCGGGCAGAAACCGGAGGCCAGCTTGAGGTTCGATTCCGGACAATGCGCCACGGAAACGCCGTGCTCTGCGCACAGCAGGATTTCTTCCGGCGTGAGTTGGGTCATGTGAACCGCGATCAGGCGACGATTCACGATGCCCAGCCGATGCAGCCGCGCCAGCGGGCGCACGCCATGCTGCTTCAGCGAATCGGCGATTTCCTGCGCGGTTTCGTGGACGTGGCAATGCACGGGAATGTCGAGCTGATCGGAGAGCAAACGGATGCGCTCGAAACTCGCATCGCCCACGGTGTAGGGCGCGTGCGGCGCGAATGCCGTCGTCAGCAGCGGATGGCTGGCGAACTGGTCGTGCACGGCTTGAGCGCGCTCGAAGTATTCATCGTTGTTGCGTGCCCAAGGGCTTGGAAACTCGATCACCGGCAAGCCGAGCCGCGCACGAAAACCCAGGCGCGAATAGGTTTCGCCGATGGCATCGGGGAAGAAATAGTTTTCGTTGCAGCAGGTGGTACCGCCGCGCAGCATTTCGGCCACGGCCAGCGCCGCACCATCGGCGCAGAACTGCGCGCCCAGCACCGCGCCTTCGATCGGCCAGATGTGGCCGGTAAGCCATTGCATCAGCGGCAGATCGTCCGCGACACCGCGCAGCAGCGTCATCGGGTTGTGGGTGTGGGCGTTCACCAATCCCGGCAGCAATACGCTTTCGGGAAGCTCCGCAGTTTCCTTCGCAATGAAGCGCGAACGCGCCTCCCGCGAAGGCAGCAGCGCCACGATGCGCCCGCCGCGTACCGCCACCGCATGGTTTTCCAGCACCACGCCATGCGGCTCCACCGGCACGACGTGGCCAGCATGGATCAGGAGGTCGCAGGCTTCGAGCAGGGCGGTGTCGGTCATGCGTGAGGGGAGACGAAAATCACTTCACCCGCGAAACGTATTCGCCGGTGCGGGTATCGACCTTGATCACTTCTTCCTGCGCCACGAACAGCGGCACGCGCACCACGGCACCGGTTTCCAGCTTGGCCGGCTTGCCGCCGCCGCCGGAAGTATCGCCGCGCACGCCCGGATCGGTTTCCACGATCTTCAGTTCCACGAAGTTCGGCGGCGTCACCGAAAGCGGGCTGCCGTTCCACAGCGTCACCACGCATTCTTCCTCGCCCTTGAGCCATTTGGCGGCATCGCCCATGACATTTTCATCGGCGGTGTGCTGCTCGAAGGTATCCGGCTGCATGAAGTGCCAGAACTCGCCATCGCTGTAGAGATACTGCATGTCCGTATCCACCACGTCGGCGGTTTCCACGGTATCAGTGGATTTCATCGTCAGTTCCACCACGCGACCGGTCTTGATGTTGCGGTAACGCACGCGGGTGAAAGCCTGGCCCTTGCCCGGCTTGATGTAATCGGTATCCACGATCACGCACGGGAATCCGTCCACGATGATCTTCATGCCGTTTTTCACGTCGTTCATGCCGAGCGTGGCCATGCGTGCTGCTCCGTATTGCCGCTGTGCGGCTGTTAGAATGGAAGGCGGAATTGCCAGTCGGCGAACGCCGGAAAGTCCGCAATGATACCCGCAAGCCCTGCCCCCGCGCAGCCCGCCAGCCCTTCCCGGGATTGGCGCAGGCAGTACCGCGAGGCCATCACTGATCCTCGCGAACTGCTGCATCTGCTGGATTTGCCACAGCTCGCCGCGCGCGTGCCTGCTGATGCGGCAGGCTTCGCGCTGCGCGTGCCGCGTGTATTTGCCAACCGAATGCAGCGCGGCGATGCGAACGATCCACTGCTGCGGCAAGTACTGCCGCTGGACGACGAATTGCGCCCGGTTGAAGGTTTCGGCATCGATGCCGTGGGCGATCTGCAAAGCCGGGAAGCGCGCGGCGTGTTGCACAAATACGAAGGCCGCGCGTTGCTGGTGGCCACCGGAAGCTGCGCCGTGCATTGCCGCTACTGCTTCCGTCGGCATTTCCCGTATGGCGAAGAAACCGCCGCCGCCAATGGCTGGCGCGAGGCCGTGGATTACCTGCGCGGCGATGCCTCCATCACCGAAGTGCTGTTTTCCGGCGGTGATCCGCTCTCCCTTTCCACCGCGAAACTGGCCGAACTCACTCAAACCCTGCGCACCATCCCGCACCTGAAACGCCTGCGCGTGCACAGCCGCCTGCCGGTGGTGCTGCCTGCGCGCGTGGATGCGGAATTGCTGGAATGGCTCGCGCATTTGCCGTGGCCGGTGGCCTTCGTGATCCACGCCAACCACGCGCAGGAACTGGATGATGAAGTGGCCGATGCGCTCACCATGCTCGCCCGTGCCGGAGCGCGGCTCTACAACCAGGCGGTGTTGCTGCGCGGCATCAACGACGATGCCGATGCGCTGGCGGCGCTTTCGGAAAAACTCTACGAACTGGGGGTGCAGCCCTATTACCTGCACCAGCTCGATCGCGTGGCGGGCGTGGCACATTTCGAAGTGGACGACGCCACGGCACTGGCCTTGATGGATGCATTGCGCGCCCGGCTGCCGGGGTATCTGGTTCCGCAGCTGGTACGCGAGATTGCCGGAGCTACGTCGAAAACACCGTTGTAGTGCCGATTTTGGGCACTTTTGGCCCTTCCGGGCTGGACAACTTCGGATAAGCGTGTAAAAAAGGCCGACGAACCACACTTCAGCTTACTCATGTCCAATCAGGATTCCGTTGTCCGCATCGTTCTCATCGACGACAAGATCGACGACGCCGAACAAAGCATCAGCCTGCTTCGCAACGGCGGCATCGCCGTACGCCCCAGTCGCCCGGAATCGCAAAAGGATCTGGAATCCGTGCTCGCCAACGGTGCCTGTGATCTCGTACTGGCCTCCGTCACCGCCAAGACCCTTCCCTTCAAGGATGTGGTTGCAGCGGTCGCGGCCAGCACCAAGGACATCACCGTCGTCGCCCTGCTCGATCACATCGACGACAAGACCGAGCTGACGCTGATCGCCAACGATGTACGCGCCTACGCGCTTCGCGGCCAGGCGAAATCCATGCAATTCTCGGTTCGACGCGAATTCGGCATTCTGGAAAACCGCCGCGCGGTGCGTCGGCTGGAAGCGGCACTGCGCGAAACCGAACGCCGCTGCGATGCGCTGATCGCCTCCTCGCGCGATCCCATCGCCTACGTGCACGAGGGCATGCACATCCGCGCCAATCAGGCGTATCTGGAAATGTTCGGCTACACCGAATTTTCCGAGATCGAGGGACTGCCGCTGCTGGATCTGTTCGCCGGCGGCGATGCGCAGGAGTTCCGCCAGGTTCTGAAGAAGGTGAGCCAGGGCCAGCCGCCACCGAAGAACATGGAGTTCACCGCGATGCGTGCCGATGGGGAAACCTTCGACGCGGTGATGGAGTTCGCCACGGCCAGTTACGAAGGCGAACCGTGCCTGCAAATCGTGATGCGTCCGCAGTTGGTGGATGCGGAAATGGTCAAGGAACTGGACGAACTGCGCCAGCGCGACCAGACCACCGGCCTCTACAACCGCCAGTACTTCCTCGGCGAACTGGATCAGGTGATCGTGGCCGCCGGACAGGGCCGCCGCGACCAGGCGCTGCTGCTGCTGGAACTGGACAACTACACCGCCCTGCTCAACAGCATCGGCGTCTCGCACGCGGATGACCTTCTGCAGCGCAGCGCCGAGCGCGTGGCCGCCACGGTAGGCGATCGCGCCCTGGTGGCACGCTTCACCGACCACGGCTTCGCCGTGCTGGCGCAAGACTTCGATCACGTTGCCACCGGGCAACTGGCGGAGGCTCTGATCGGTGCGTTCAATGGTGCGATCCTGGAAGTGGGGGATCGTTCGCTCACCACCACCGCCAGCGTCGGCGCGGTGCAGATCGGCGAAAAGAACGCCAGCGCCCAGCAGGTGCTGAACAAGGCCAACCATTTGCTGCTTGAGGCGCAGGCCGAAGGCGGCAATCTGGTGCGCTATTTCGACCCCGCCGCGCGCGACCGCGCCGAGGAAGAACGCATCGCGCAATGGGGCGAGCGCATCAAGGCCGCACTCACCGGCGAAGGCTTCCAACTGCATTTCCAGCCCATTTGCAGCCTTGGCGGGAATGGCGAGGAAACCTATCAGGTGCTGCTGCGCATGACTGGCCCGACCGGTGAGGTGGTGATGCCTTCGGTCTTCATGCCCATCGCCGAGGAACACGACCTCATCGGCAAGATCGACCGCTGGGTGATCCAGCGCACCATCGCCACCGTGGCCCAGTACGAGGCCAGAACCGGCAAACCATTGCGGCTGTTCGTGAAGATGACGCCGCAGAACCTGAACGACCCCAAGCTCGCCGCCTGGATCGGGGTGAACCTGAAACAGACGGGTGTCCGTGGGGATCGCATCGTGCTGTGCCTCTCCGAGGCCAAGGTGTTCACCAACCTCAAGGCGATGCAGGATCTCCAGAAGGGCCTTGAGCCCTTCGGCGTACGGCTGTGCCTGGAACAGTTCGGCATCAGCCTCAACCCGCTGCAACTGCTCAGCCACGTCCGCGCGGATTACATCAGCATCGACCGCGGCCTGATCGGCGACTTGGCAAAGAATCCGGAAAGCCAGAAGAAGGTCCGCGAATTCGCCACCCACGCCCATGGCGAGGAGATCAAGGCCATTGCCGAAGGCGTGCAGGATGCCGGCAGCATGACGGTGCTGTTCACCAGCAGCGTGGACTACATCATGGGCAACTTCATTGCCCCGCCGAGCCCGGAGATGAATTTCGATTTCAGCCAGTTCGGGTGAGAATCGGGATTGGGGATTCGTAGAAAGCGACTCTCCCGGTTGCCACAGGTCTCGCAGGAATCAGCTCTTGCGGATCTCCAATCCCCAGCCCCGGTTTCAACGAATTCCGGCCACCTGTGCCTTTTTTCACCTGCCCCAAGCCACGCCAATCGCTAGCATTGCGGGTTTCCGTCCAAGGAGACGCCCCGATGCGCCCGATCGCCATTGCGTTACTGCTCGCCGCCAGCCCCGCCCTGCATGCCGCACCGGGCATGTGGACGCTGGACAATCTGCCCAAGGAAGAAATGACCAGGCTTTACGGCTTCGAGCCGGATCAGGCCTGGCTGGATCACGCCATGCGCAGTGCCGCGCGGCTGGCCGGAGGTTGTTCGGGCTCCTTCGTTTCCGCCGAAGGGCTGGTGCTCACCAACCACCATTGCGTGATGGGCTGCGTCTCCAACCTTTCCTCCAAGGAAAACGACTACCTCAACAAAGGCTTCCTCGCCAATACGCGCGAGGAGGAAAAGGTCTGCCCCGGCACCGAAATCAACCGTCTTGAGGCCATCACGGACGTCACCGCCCGCGTGCGCGAAGCCACGTTCGGCCTCACCGGCAAGGCATACATCGATGCCAAGAATGCGATGGAAGCGAAGATCGCTTCCGAATGCGTGGGCGAGGATGCCGCCAACACCCGTTGCGACATCGTGAACCTGTACCAGGGCGGCATCCAGCACCTGTACCGCTACACCCGCTTCTCCGACGTACGCCTGGTGTTTGCGCCCGAATACGCCGCCGGTTTCTTCGGCGGCGATCCGGACAACTTCAACTTCCCGCGCTACAACCTGGATATGTCCCTGCTGCGCGTCTATGCCAATGGCAAACCGGCGCAGACGAAGGATCACTTCACCATCAACCCCAAGGGTGCCGCCGAGGGCGAGCTGGTGATGACTCTCGGCCATCCCGGCTCCACCCAGCGCCTGCTCACCGTGGCGCAACTGGAAACCCAGCGCGATGCCTCACTCGCGCAGCGGCTGTTCTCCTCCTACGAACTTCGCGGCCTGCTGTGGCGCTTTTCCGGCGAAAACGCGGAAAACGCACGCATCGCGCAAAGCGCGCTGATGGGCGTGGAAAACGGCATCAAATCCAGTGTGGGCCGCTTGCAGGCCTTGGTCGATCCGCTGGTGATGGATGAAAAGCGCCGCGCCGAAGAAGAACTCAAGGCCTTCGTCGCCGCCGATGCGGCGCGTGCGGAACGCTATGGCGACCCTTGGAGCGAGATCGAAGCGGCTCAGGTCGTCGCACGCAACCTCGCGCCCGAATACGGCTCCATCGAAGCTGGCGGCACCTTCATGTCGCAGCACCTTGGCTGGGCGCGCACGCTGGTGCGCGGCGCGGCGGAACGCACCAAACCGAACGAGGAACGCCTGCCCGAATACACCGATGCCGCACTGCCGCGCGTCAACGCATCGCTGTTCGCACAGACGCCGCTGTACCCGGAATACGAAAAGATCAAGCTGCAATGGTCGCTGGAAAAACTGCGCGAACGCCTCACCGCAGACAATGCTTTCGTGCGTGAAATGCTCGCCATTCAATCCCCCTCACAGTTGGCCGCATCCATCGTGGAAGGCAGCAAGCTGGGCGACGTGGCCGTGCGCAAGGCGCTGTGGGAAGGCGGCCAGGCCGCCATCGACGCCAGCGACGACCCGGCCATCGTGCTGATGCGCCGCATCGACCCCACTGCACGCGCCCTGCGCAGCCGCATGGAAACCGAAGTGGAATCCGTGGAACGCCGTGCCGCCGAACGCCTGGCCCAGGCTCGCTTCGAGCAGAAAGGCACCAGTGTCTATCCCGACGCCACGTTCTCCCTGCGGCTTTCGCACGGCGTCATTCGTGGCTGGGAAGAACGCGGTAATCCGGTTTCTCCGTTCACCCAGGTCGCCGGTCTGTACCAGCGCGCCACCGGCTACGCCCCGTACAAGCTCGCCGATTCCTGGCTCAAGGCCAAGGGCAAACTCGACGCTACCGCCCGCTTCAACCAGGTTTCCACCAATGACATCATCGGCGGCAACTCCGGCAGCCCGCTGATCAACGCCAAAGGCGAAGTGGTCGGCCTGATCTTCGATGGCAACATCCACTCCCTCGGCGGCTCGTACGTCTATGACGAACGCAACAACCGCGCGGTATCCGTGCATCCGGCGGCGATGATGGAAGCCTTGAAAAAGGTGTATGGCGCGCAGCATCTGGTGAAGGAATTGCAGCGCTGAGGTCTTGCTCCTTCTCCCCGCACTGGGCGGGGAGAAGGGCGCGTCAACCCGCGAGAAGTCTTTGCGACGGCACGGATCGGCTCACCGCCCCTGCGCCCTCTGCTGCCGATGCAGCAACACGCCTGCCACGCTCACGGCCACCATCACCAACACCACGATGAGCGTGGCCAGTGCGTTGATTTCCGGCGTGACGCCGAGTTTCACCTTGGAATACACCAGCATCGGCAAGGTGCTGGCACCGGGGCCGGAGGTGAAGCTGGCGATGACCAGATCATCCAGCGACAGCGTGAAGGCCAGCAGCCAGCCTGCGGCCAATGCCGGGGCGATCAACGGCAAGGTGATGAGAAAAAACACCTTCCACGGCCTTGCGCCAAGATCCATTGCGGCTTCTTCCAGGCTCACGTCCATCTGCGTCAAGCGCGAGCGCACCACGACGGTGACGTAGCAGGCGGTGAAGGTGATGTGTGCCATCGCGATCGTGGTCATGCCGCGCTGCGGCCAGCCGATGAGTTGTTGCAAGCTCACGAACAGCAGCAGGCCGGAAAGGCCGAGCATCACCTCGGGCATCACCAAGGGCGCGGAGTTCATCAGCGAGAGCAGGCCGCGCCCCGGGAAGCGCCCGAAACGTGCCAGCGCCAGACCGGCGGCAGTGCCGACCACAACCGCGAAGCTGGCGGAAGTGGCGGCAATCAGGAAACTGCGCCATGCGGCGGCGAGGATCTGTTCGTTCTCGAACAATTTGCCGTACCACTGCGTGGAGAAGCCACCCCACACCGTGACCAGCCGCGACTTGTTGAACGAGAACACGATCACCGAGACGATGGGGATGTAGAGGAAGGCGTAGCCGAACGCCATCGTGGTGTAGAGCAGCCAGGGGCGCCGGTTCATTTCGCTTTCCCCTTGGCTTCGCTGCGGTTTTCCACGTATTCGAAGATCAGCGTGGGCACCACGATGAGCAACAGCATCGCCACCGCCACGGCGGAAGCCAGCGGCCAGTCGCGGTTGCTGAAGAACTCCGTCCACAGCACGCGGCCGATCGTGATGGCATCCGGGCCGCCGAGGATGTCCGGAATCACGAACTCGCCCACGGCGGGAATGAACACCAGCAGCGCACCGGCAATGATGCCGGGCAGCGAGAGCGGCAGCGTGATCTTCAGGAAGGCCTGCCACGGCCGCGCACCGAGGTCTTCGGCGGCTTCCAGCAGAGTGAAATCCAGCTTCATAAGCGTGGCGGCGAGCGGCAGGATCATGAAGGGCAGGTAGTTGTAAACGATGCCGATATAAACGGCGGCATTGGTGTAGAGCAGCTCCATCGGCTGATCGATCACGCCCAGCCACATCAGGAAATTGCTGAGCAGGCCGTTGCCCTTGAGGATGCCGCTCATCGCGTAGGTACGCAGCAAGGAGCTTGTCCAGAACGGCAGGATCACGCCCACCAGCAAGGCCAGCCGCCATGCCGGTTTCGCACGGGCGATGCCGTAGGCGATGGGGTAGCCGATCAGGAGCGCGATCGTGGTGGAAATGCTGGCGAACAACAGCGAGTTCAGATACGCCTTCAGGTACAGGCTGTCCTTCAACAGCGCCGCATAATTCGCCCAGGTGATGCGCAGCGCGATGCTGCCGTCGCTGGCGTGATCCAACAGCGGCGAATACGGCGGGGATTGGCCGAACACGGCAGCGGAGAAACTGATCTTCAGCACGATCAGGAACGGCACGAGGAAGAACAGCCCAAGCCACAGCATCGGGATCGCAATCACCGCCCAGCGCCCGCGATTGGTCTTGAACTCCTGCCCGATGCTGCCGAACCAGCGGAACAGGTTGCGGACGAACTGATCCCAGAAGTTGCCGATATCGCCCGATGGTGCGTTCACGACGGCAGCACCACGGCGCTGGCCGCTTCCCATGTGAGGTAGAGGCTGTCGTCCCAGTCGTAATGCGGTTCGGAACTGCGCGTGGCGTGGGTTTCCTGCACGCGGATGATTGCCCCGCTCGCGGTTTTCACCTGATAGATGGAAACATCGCCCAGATACGCGATTTCAACAACCTGCCCGAAGGCCACGTTGTCCGCCACAGGTTCGGTTTCCTGCACGTCGATCTTTTCAGGCCGCACCGAGATGGACACCTGTGCGCCGACCGGCAAGGGATCAGCATGGCGCGCAAGGATTTCCGTACCCAACGCATCGACGAACACCCGCACCGTTCCGGAGGCTTCGTCCTGCGAGGCGACGCGGCCATCGAACAGATTGGTGGAGCCGATGAACTCCGCAACGAAACGCGAGGCCGGATATTCGTACATGCCCGCAGGCGTGGATACCTGCTCGATGCGACCATAGTTCATCACCGCAAGGCGCGAAGCCATCGTCATGGCTTCTTCCTGATCGTGCGTCACCAGCACGAAAGTGGTGCCCACGCGCTCCTGAATCGCCATCAGTTCGAACTGGGTGTGTTCGCGCAATTTGCGATCCAGCGCGCCGAGCGGCTCATCCAGCAGCAACAGTTTCGGCTGCTTGGCGAGCGAACGTGCCAGGGCCACGCGCTGGCGCTGGCCGCCGGAAAGCTGGTCGGGTTTGCGTTTGCCCAGATCCTTCATCTGCACCAGTTCCAGCATCGCCGCCACGCGATCCTTCACTTCACCGGCGGGCAGGCGATCCTGCTTCAATCCGAAGGCGATGTTCTGTTCCACGCTCATGTGCGGGAACAGCGCGTAGCTCTGGAACATCATGTTCACCGGCCGCTCGTAGGGCGGCAGTTGCGAAATGTCCACGCCGTCGATCAGCACTTGCCCACGGTCGGGTTTCACGAAACCAGCCAGTACGCGCAGCAGAGTGCTTTTGCCCGACCCCGAACCACCCAGCAGCGCGAACAGTTCGCCCTGGTAGATATCGAGCGAAACATCGTCGCAGGCATAGACCTTGCCGTAGGTCTTGGTGACGTTCCTGATGCGCAGGAACGGCTGCGCGGAAGGGTCTTGCCACGGCGCAACGGGTGCGGGGCGGCGAGGCGGAATCGACGACATCGGCGGTTCCTTGCGGTGGGTTGGAGTGATGTTCCGGAAAGCCCCTCTCCCACCGGATCGAAAATGCGGCGGGCGATCGAGAGGATTGGCATGTGGGCGCTGTGGTCTTGCGTTGCGGCGAAAGCGCCCTCATCCGCTTTTTTGGCACCTTCTCCCGATCGGAGAAGGATGAAATGGATGGCTGGCGTTGGTCACGACAACGCTTCGGCCTACTGCCCGCTCTTGATCGATGTCCAGGCGCGCACCCGTTCGCGTTGCAGCGTTTCGGGCAGCGAGACCGGATCGACCAGTTTCACCATCACATCGTGTGGCGGATAAATGCCGGGATTGCCGGAGATTTCCTCGTCCAGCAGTTCGATGGATGGAATGTTCGGGTTGGCATAGCCGACGAAATTGGAGACCGCCGCGATCACTTCCGGTTGCAACAGGTAATTGATGAAGGCGTGCGCATTGTTCGGGTGCGGTGCATCCTTCGGGATCGCCATCAGGTCGATCCAGCGCACCGCGCCTTCCTTCGGGATGATGTAGTCGATCTCCACGCCGTTTTCCGCTTCGCTTGCGCGGTCGCGGGCCTGGAACACATCGCCCGAATAACCCATCGCCACGCACAGATCGCCATTGGCCAGATCGTCGATGTACTTGGAGGAATTGAAGTAGCGCACATGCGATCGGATGGCGGCGTAGAGCTTCTTCACCGCATCGGTTTCATCTCCCGCATTCGCGTTGGGATCGCGCCCCAGGTACAGCAGGCCCGCACCGAAGGCTTCTTGCTCATCGTCCAGCAGGCTGATGCCACAGGAGGCCAGTTTCGCCGCGTTGGCCGGATCGAAGATCAGGCTCCAGGAATCCAGTGGCGCATCCTCGCCAAGCGCGGCCTTCACCTTGGCGACGTTGATGCCGATGCCGGTGGTGCCCCACATGTAAGGCACCACGTGCGCATTGCCAGGGTCCACGTCTGTCAGCCCTTCCAGCAGCACCGGATCGATGTTGGCAAGGCCCGGCAACGCGGCCTTGTCCAACGGCGCATAGGCTTTCGCGGCAACCTGGCGCTGCGCGAACGGGCGCGCCGAAGGGAACACCACGTCGTAACCGGAGCCACCGGTCATGAGCTTGGCTTCGAGCATTTCGTTGGAGTCGTACACGTCATAGACCACCTTGATGCCGGTTGCAGCTTCGAACTTGGCGATGGTGTCTTCGGCAACGTAGTCGGACCAGTTGTAAACATGCACGACGCGCGCTTCGGCCTTGGGCGCAGCGGCAGGTTTGTCGGTGGCAGGCGCAGTGGCGGAATCGGAACCTGCACCACCGCAGGCGGCGAGCGCGGCGCAACAGGCCAGGACGAGCGTTCTTGCATACATCGTGGGAATCCCCGAAAGACCGCGGCGCAATTGCCGCTGGCGCATGTTCGGCAGCGTTGGGGAGGGTGTCAACCGGCACAGGATCAGGCGGGGGAAATTGCGGTAATGTTCGCCCGCCGCCGGATGGGCGGTTGGACGACACAGGAAGGCCCCATGTCCCGTTTTTCCCGACTCTGCGCGCTTGCGCTGGTGTGTGCCGCAACTCCCGCTTTCGCCGATGAGGAAAGCGCCTGGAGCGTCGAGGGCAACGTCGCTGCCATGAGCGATTACGTCTGGCGCGGCGTTTCCCAGACCATGGAAGACCCTGCCGCTCAGGCGGAACTCACGCTCTCGCACGAAAGTGGCTTCTATGTCGGCGCCTTCCTTTCCACCGTGGATTTCACCGGGCCGGACGACGAAGACGACGGCATGAACACGGAAGTGAACCTGTGGGCGGGTTACACCCACGAGCTCAGCGACACCGTGAGCCTGGACGTTTTCTACATCCGCTACCTCTATCCGGGCGTCAACGAAGGCTTCGAGATCGACTTCAACGAAGTCACCGCATCGTTGGGTTTCGGCGGGAACTACACCGCTTCGGTCACCTATTCGGACGATGCGATGAAGCTTGGCGGCTCCTCGCTGTACTACACGCTCGGCGGTGAATGGGAGCTGGAAAGCGGGTTCACGGTGGCTGCCGGCGTGGGTTACTACGATCTGGAAGATGCCATCGGTGAGAGCTACACCGATTACAACGTCTCCATCGGCAAGAGTTTCGGCCCGATGGACGTTTCGCTGTGGTACACGAACACTTCCGGCTTCAACGAAATCCTGGGCGAAAACCTGGGCTCCGCTGCCGATGGCCGCGTGGGCGCGACGCTTTCGGTCAACTTCTGATCGCCAGCCCTGCACATCATCCTCACGCGCCGGAATTGACCTTCCGGCGCTCGAGGACTACAATTTCCGGCTCTCCGCAGCGGCTGTGATGGCTGCGGGAGGCAGGCGAATCGGGGTATAGCTCAGTCTGGTAGAGCGCCAGCTTTGGGAGCTGGATGTCGAGAGTTCGAATCCCTCTACCCCGACCATCTGCGCCGGTTGAAGACGGCAACACGCTATCATTCCGGCCCTGCGCCCGAGCGAAAGCGCCCGTAGCTCAACCGGATAGAGCACCGGCCTTCTAAGCCGGCGGTTACAGGTTCGATTCCTGTCGGGCGCGCCACTTCTCCTTGGTGCGTGTGGCAGGTGAAAGCAACATCGCAGCACCGGTTCGCGCATCCGCACGAATCGCGCGGAGCGATCCGTTTTTATGGTGGGAGTAGCTCAGTTGGTTAGAGCACCGGATTGTGATTCCGGGGGTCGCGGGTTCAAATCCCGTCTTCCACCCCAGCCCCTCGATCCGGCATAATGCCGGATCGAAGCCGACGGAAGTTCAACAGACTTTCGCGCGGCGATCAGGAACGATGGGCCGTTAGCTCAGTTGGTAGAGCAGTTGACTCTTAATCAATAGGTCGTAGGTTCGAATCCTACACGGCCCACCATCTTCCTCCGCCGGCTTCGGCGCACGATTCCCCATCCGCTTCCAGCGCCGCCTTCGCGGCAGGCGAAGGTGCGGCGAGTGGATCGCGCGGGCGCGCACGCGAGAGTGGCGGAATTGGCAGACGCACTGGATTTAGGTTCCAGCGGGGCAACCCGTGAGGGTTCGAGTCCCTCCTTTCGCACCATCGCCTGCTTGCGGAGCCGTCGCAGTCTTGCTGGCGCGAAGGCGCGCGGGCAGGCATCATTGCCGATTCGTTTTCCGGCGCGGCACCGCCGCCCTGTTTGGTTCATCCTGGAGTGACAATGCAAGTCTCGATTGAAAACACGGGTTCGCTGGGCCGCAAGCTCACCATCAGCGTCCCGGCCGACCAGCTCGAAACCACGATCAAGAGCCGCCTTTCCGAACTCACCCGCACCGTGCGCATGAAGGGTTTTCGCCCCGGCAAGGTGCCGCCGAAGGTGATCGAACAGCGCTTCGGTGCACAGGTGCGCTCCGAAGCCGTGGGCCAGTTGATCCAATCTTCCTTCGCCCAGGCGGTGCAGCAGGAAAACCTGCGTCCTGCGGTGCAGCCGCAGATCGAAACCAGCGGCGTGCCGGAAGGCGGCGAGTTCAAGTACGTGGCCAGCTTCGACGTGATGCCTGAAATCGGCACCATCGATGTCTCCAGCCTCAAGATCACCCGCCCGGCGGCGGAAGTGGTGGATGCCGACATCGACCGCATGATCGACACCCTGCGCCAGCAACGCCGCACCTGGGCCGATGTGTCGCGCGCCGCCGCCAAGGGCGATCTGGTGCTGTTCGAATCCGTGGCGACCACCGCCGCGGGCCGTCATCCGGCCGAAGGTTCGGATCGCTCCGGCACGGTGCTCGGCTCCGGCGGCATCCTGACCGATCTGGAAGACAAGCTCGTCGGCCTCGCCGCTGGCGATGAACGCGAACTGGATGTCTCCTTCCCTGCGGATTTCCGCAACCCGGCGCTCGCAGGTCAAGACGTGAAGCTGGCGGTGAAGGTCGTCAAGGTGTCCGAAGCTGCGTTGCCGGAACTGGACGAGGAATTCTTTACCGCGTTCGGCATCGCCGATGGCGGCCTGGATCGCTTCCGCAGCGAAGTGCGCGCCAATCTGGAACGCGAACTCAAGGGCGCGCTGATGGCGCGGCTCAAGACGGACGTGGTGAACAAGCTGCTCGCCACCTTCCCGAATCTGGACGTGCCGCAGCGCATGGTCGAAGCCGAAGCCCATGGCCTGGCCCAGCAGGCCGTGCAGCAGGCGCGCGCGCAGAACCGCCAGGTGCCCGAACAGCCGCCCATCGAACCGTTCCTTGCCCAGGCTCGCACCCGCGTCAGCGCTGCGCTCCTGATCGGCGAACTGGCGCGCCAGAACGGCATCCGTCTGGATCAGGCACGTTTGCAGGAAACCATCCAGTTGATCGCTTCCACCTACGAGGAGCCGCAGCAGGTGGTTGAACTCTACGCCCGCGATCCCCAATTGCTGGATGGCCTGCGCAACCGCGTGATCGAGGATCAGGTGATCGACTGGATCGCCGACCATGCGGACGCATCCAGCACGATGCTGAGCTTCGAAGAAGTGCTGCATCCCGCCGCACCTGCTGCCTGAGCGGCAGGTTCACCACGCAAGGAGACTGGTTCCATGAACGTCCAAGGCCTGAATCTGGTTCCGATGGTGGTCGAACAGACCAGCCGCGGCGAACGCGCCTACGACATCTACTCGCGCCTGTTGAAGGAGCGCGTGGTGTTTCTGGTCGGGCCGATCGACGATTACATGGCCAACGTCGTGGTCGCGCAGTTGCTGTTCCTGGAGTCGGAAAACCCGGACAAGGACATCCACCTGTACATCAACAGCCCCGGTGGCGTCGTCACCGCCGGGCTTGCGATCTACGACACGATGCGCTTCCTGAAGCCGGACGTTTCCACCATGGTGATCGGCCAGGCCGCGAGCATGGGTTCCTTCCTGCTCGCCGCCGGTGCCAAGGGCAAGCGTTTCGCCCTGCCGAACTCGCGCGTGATGATCCACCAGCCTTCCGGCGGCGCGCAGGGCCAGGCCACGGACATCGAGATCCAGGCGCGTGAAATCCTCTACCTGCGCCAGCGCCTCAATGAAGAACTCGCCGCCAACACCGGGCAACCGCTGGAGCGCATCGAGCGCGACGTGGAACGCGACCTGTTCTTCAACGCGAAGGACGCCAAGGCCTACGGCCTGGTCGATGAAGTGCTGGAACGCCGCCCGGACGAAACCGTCCAGGCCGGTTGATCGGATTTGCTTTCGATCATTCGTTGAACCCCATCACGACACCACCCACGGGTTCGCCCTTCCGCGCTAGGCGGGCGGGCGGGCCTACGCTATTCTCACCCTCGATTTTTGTTTCAGGCAGGACACGCGCATGAGCGACGAACGGCAAGGACGCGGACAGGACAACGGGAAAATCCTGTATTGCTCCTTCTGCGGCAAGAGCCAGCACGAAGTCCGCAAGCTGATCGCCGGCCCTTCGGTCTTCATCTGTGACGAATGCGTCGAACTGTGCAACGACATCATCCGCGAGGAGTTGGAGGAAAAAGCCTCCACCACGCGCAGCCACTTGCCCAAGCCGCGCGAAATCCTCGATGTGCTGGATCAGTACGTGGTCGGCCAGAAGCGCGCCAAGAAGGCGCTTTCCGTGGCGGTTTACAACCACTACAAGCGCATCGAGCAGCGCGGCAAGAACGATGATGTGGAATTGGCCAAATCCAACATCCTGCTGGTTGGCCCCACCGGCTCCGGCAAAACGCTGCTGGCCGAAACCCTTGCACGCCTTCTGAACGTGCCCTTCACCATTGCCGACGCCACCACGCTCACCGAAGCCGGTTACGTGGGCGAGGACGTGGAGAACATCATCCAGAAGCTGTTGCAGAAGTGCGATTACGACGTCGAGAAGGCGCAGACCGGCATCGTCTATATCGACGAAATCGACAAGATTTCCCGCAAGAGCGAAAACCCCTCGATCACGCGCGATGTTTCCGGCGAAGGCGTGCAGCAGGCGCTGCTGAAACTGATCGAAGGCACCGTCGCCTCGGTACCACCGCAGGGCGGACGTAAGCATCCGCAGCAGGAATTCCTGCAAGTGGATACCAAGAACGTGCTGTTCATCTGCGGTGGTGCGTTCTCAGGCCTTGAAAAGATCATCCAGCAGCGCACGCTGGATGCCGGCGGCATCGGCTTCGGCGCGGAAGTGCGCAGCAAGAAGCAGAAGCTCAACGTCGGCAAACTCCTGGCCGATGTGGAGCCGGAAGACCTCATCAAGTTCGGCCTGATCCCGGAGTTCATCGGCCGCCTGCCGGTCGTGGCGACGCTGGAGGAACTGGACGAACCGGCGCTGGTGAAGATCCTTACCGAGCCGAAAAACGCCATCACCAAGCAGTTCAAGAAACTGTTCGAGATGGAAGGCGTGGAACTGGAGTTCCGCCCCGATGCGCTCTCCGCCGTGGCGCACAAGGCGCTGGCCCGCAAGACCGGCGCGCGCGGCCTGCGCACCATTCTGGAATCCGTGTTGCTGGAAACCATGTACGAACTGCCCTCGCTGGAAAACGTCAGCAAGGTGGTCGTGGACGATTCAGTCATCAACCACCAGGCCGAGCCATATCTCATCTACGAGAACCCCGCTCCGCAGGCAAAGGCCGCGTCGGAATAACGGCCTCCTTCATCGCACCAGCGGAAACGCCGCAAGCGCAAGCCTGCGGCGTTTTTCGTTTGGACTTGAGGAAATCGGGAGCTTCGGCGCAGTTCACCGCACCAGCAACTCGAACAACGCCTTGCGCTGCCTTATCGCTGAACGCAGGACACCGGGAGCCATGCATCCGTGGCGAGCGCATCCGGGTGCCGTTGATCCTCGATCATCTGGCGGCAGGCGTCTCCACGGAACGTGCTTTCCGACTATCCCGCGCTGACCCGGCAGGGCATCCTCGCAACCATCGCCTGCGACGCGCGAGCGCATCCTCCCGGTGCCGCAGGCGGCATGAGGCTCGACTTACGCCGCCAGCTTCCGCAACACGTAATGCAGGATGCCGCCGTGCCGGAAGTATTCCACTTCCTTCGGCGTGAGCAGCAGCACGTCCGCAACGAATACCACCTCGCTTCCATCGGTACGCTTTGCCGTTACCGTTGCGGTTTTCGATGCGCCATCGGCCAGCCCGGTGATGTCCAATGCCTCTGCGCCACTCAACCCGAGCGATGCCGCGTTCTGGCCGTCGCGGAAGCGCAAGGGCAGCACGCCCATGCCGACGAGGTTGGAGCGGTGGATGCGTTCGAAACTCTCGGCGATAACGGCTTTCACACCCAGCAGGTTGGTGCCCTTGGCGGCCCAGTCGCGTGAGGAGCCAGTACCGTATTCCTTGCCTGCGATCACCACCAGCGACACGCCGTCCGCCTGATACTTCATCGCGGCGTCGTAGATCGCCATTTTTTCGGGAGGATTCGCGCCGAAGTACAGCGTATTGCCGCCTTCCTCACCGCCAAGCATCAGGTTCTTGATGCGGATGTTGGCGAAGGTGCCGCGCACCATCACATCATCGTTGCCGCGTCGTGATCCGTAGCTGTTGAAATCCACGGGAGCGACGCCGCGCGCCTGCAGGTAACGCCCTGCGGGCGAATCCTTCTTGATGCTGCCTGCAGGCGAGATGTGATCCGTGGTGATGGAGTCGCCGAACAGGCCGAGCACGCGCGCAGCGTGAATGTCCGCGATGTGGCCGGGCGTTGTGGCCATGCCGTCGAAATACGGCGGATTCTTGATGTAGGTGGAAGCGCCATCCCAGGCATAGCGTTCACCATCGGGCGAGACGATGGCGTTCCACCGCGTATCGCCCGCGAACACATCCGCATAGTTGCGCGCGAACATTTCCGGGCCGACGGTGGCGGCGATGAAATCACCGATTTCCTTGCTGCTGGGCCAGATGTCGCGCAGGAATACGGGTGCGCCATCGTGGCCGATGCCGAGGGGTTCAGCAGTGAGATCGATATCGACGGTGCCCGCGATGGCATAGGCCACGACCAGCGGCGGCGAAGCCAGGTAATTCATTTTCACTTCGGCATGGATGCGGCCTTCGAAATTGCGGTTGCCGCTCAAGACCGAAGTCACCACCAGATCGCCCTGCGCGATGCCTGTACTGATCTCCTGCGGCAGCGGACCGGAGTTGCCGATGCAGGTGGTGCAGCCGTAACCGACGACGTAGAAGCCGAGTTTTTCCAGATCCTCCAGCACGCCGGCCTTCTGCAAATAATCGGTGACCACGCGCGAACCTGGGCCGAGCGAGGTTTTCACCCACGGCTTGCGTGACAGCCCTTTGGCTACCGCATTGCGCGCCAGAAGGCCCGCGCCCAGCATCACCGCAGGATTGGACGTATTCGTGCAGGAAGTGATCGCGGCGATAACGACCGCACCATCCTTCAAGCGCACATCCGCGCCGTCGAGTCGAATATCGGCATGGCCTTTGGACAACTGCTCGTTGCCGACCGCCGCGCCGCCACCTTCGGCCACGAAATTGGCAACTTCGGCACTGCGCTTGTCGCGCGAAGCGGTGAGCGCGGGCAGGCTGGTGCGGTAGTTCTCCTTCACCTTTTCCAGCAGCACGCGATCCTGCGGGCGCTTCGGCCCGGCGAGCGAGGGTTTCACTTCTCCCATGTCCAGATGCAGCACGCTGCTGTATTCGGCCTCCGGTGCGCCTGCTTCGTGCCACAGCCCTTGCGCCCTGGCATAGGCTTCGACCAGGGCGATGTGTTCCTCGCTTCGGCCTGAAAGGCGCAGGTAGGTGAGCGATTCGGCGTCGATCGGGAAGATGCCGCAGGTCGCGCCGTATTCGGGCGCCATGTTGCCGATGGTGGCGCGGTCGGCCAGCGGCAGGTGTTGCAGGCCATCGCCGAAGAACTCCACGAACTTCCCGACCACGCCATGCGCGCGCAGCATCTGCGTGACGGTGAGCACCAGATCGGTCGCGGTCGCACCTTCCGGCAGCCTGCCGGTGAGCTTGAAGCCAACCACCTGCGGAATCAGCATCGAGGAAGGTTCGCCGAGCATCGCAGCTTCGGCTTCGATACCACCCACGCCCCAACCGAGCACGCCGATGCCGTTGATCATCGTGGTGTGCGAATCGGTGCCGAACACGGTGTCCGGATACGCCCAGAATTCGCCATCCACCTCGCGCGTGAACACCACGCGCGCCAGGTGTTCCAGATTCACCTGATGCACGATGCCGGTGTTCGGCGGCACCACCTTGAAATCCGCCAGCGCCTTCTGGCCCCAGCGCAGGAAGGCGTAGCGCTCCGCATTGCGCTGGAACTCGATGGCCCCGTTCACATCCAGCGCATCAGGCTTGCCGAACACATCCACCTGCACGGAATGATCGATCACCAGTTCCGAAGGAATCTGCGGATTGATCTGCGCGGGCTGCCCGCCCAGCTTCACCACCGCATCACGCATCGCCGCCAGATCGACGACGCAGGGCACGCCAGTGAAATCCTGCAACACCACGCGTGCGGGCATGAAGGCGATTTCGGTATCCGGTTCCGCCTTCGCATTCCAGTTCGCCACGGCTTCAATGTGGTGCGGCAGCACGGAAACGCCGTCCTCGTTGCGCAGCAGGTTTTCCAGCAGGATTTTGAGCGAGTACGGCAGGCGCGTCAGATCGAAACGCTGACCGAGCCGGGCGAGGCTGGCGTAGGTGTGGCTGCGCCCATTCACGACGAGGGTGTCGCGGGTCTGGAAGCTGTCTTTCATGTCGGCTCCTCATATGCTGGCCAGTGGCTGATTGCGGCCATTCTGCTCCGGTATGGACGGATCGCCCAAACATCGCCACGTTCAGTCACGATCTGGTATGCGGGCTTCGGTATGTATTCTCAAGTATGTATAATCACGGCCTCCCGGAACCTTCGGAGCGCCACATGGAAGCCACCGTCGCCGAACGCGGGCAGATTACCCTGCCCAAGCCCGTGCGCGATGCCCTCGGGTTGACCAAGGGCACCACGCTGAAAGTGGAACTGGATGGTGGGCGCATCGTGCTGCGCAAGAATGTGGACGATGCGATTTCGCGTGCCCGTGGGCGCTTCAAGCTGCCGCCAGGCATGACCACGGACGACATCATGCGCGAATTGCGCGGTCGCGCGCCGGGTGATCCACTGGAGCCTTTCGAGGTCATGCGCGACCCGGCGGATTACGCTCCGGCTGGCTCGCATGTAGCGGGCAAGAAATGATCGCCGTGGATACCAACGTGCTGATCGATCTGCTCGGTGAGGATGCGCGGGCCGATGCGGCGGAAAGCTGCGTGCGCGATGCTCTGATGCTCGGCCAGGTGGTGATCTGCGATGTCGTGGTGAGCGAGATCACGGCGGGCCTGGGGCATGGTGCCGACATCATGGACGTAGTGGAGGGCATGGGCCTGCGCTATCTGCCGGTCGAGCGCCGCGCGGCAATCCGGGCCGGGGAAATGCAGCGCCGCTTCAATCAACGACGCAAGGTTTCCGGGCACGGTCAAGCGATGCGCACCGTGCCCGATTTTCTGGTCGGCGCACACGCGCTGCTGCAATGCGATGGCCTCATCACCCGCGATGGCGGCTTCTTCCGCGATTACTTCAAGGGATTGCGGGTCATCGAGCCGCAGTCCAACTGATCCTTCCCCACCCACACGCCACGGAGAACCCGAATGTTCCTCGCCAGCTACCGCCAACACGTTGCCGAACGCGCCGCGCTCGGCATTCCGCCGCTGCCGCTGACCGCGCAGCAGACCGCCGATGTGATCGAACTCCTCAAGAATCCGCCTGCGGGAGAGGAAAGCTTCCTCGTCGATCTCATCACCCACCGCGTGCCGGCGGGCGTGGACGATGCGGCGAAGGTGAAGGCTTCATATCTCGCGGCGATCGCTTTCGGCAAGGAAGCCTGCGCGTTGATCTCGCGCGAGAAGGCGACGGAACTGCTGGGTACCATGCTCGGCGGCTACAACGTGCATCCGCTGATCGAACTGCTGGATGACGCCAGCGTCGGCACCATCGCCGCCAACGGCTTGAAACACACGCTACTGGTGTTCGATGCCTTTCACGATGTGCAGGAAAAGGCGGCGAAGGGCAACGCCAACGCGCGGGCCGTGCTGGAAAGCTGGGCAAATGCGGAATGGTTCACCAGCAAGCCGGAAGTACCGCAGAGCATGACCGTCACCGTGTTCAAGGTGCCCGGCGAAACCAACACCGACGATCTTTCTCCCGCGCCGGATGCGACCACGCGCCCGGACATCCCGCTGCACGCGCTGGCCATGCTCAAGAACACGCGCGGCGATGCGCCCTTCGTGCCGGAAGAAGACGGCAAGCGCGGCCCGATCCAGAACATTCTTTCATTGAAGGACAAAGGCCATCTTGTCGCCTATGTGGGCGATGTGGTGGGCACCGGTTCCTCGCGCAAATCCGCCACCAACAGCGTGCTGTGGTGGACGGGCGAGGACATTCCCTTCATCCCGAACAAGCGCTTCGGCGGCGTGTGTCTGGGTGGCAAGATCGCGCCGATTTTCTACAACACGATGGAGGATGCGGGCGCGCTGCCGATCGAACTTGACGTTTCGCAGATGAATCATGGCGATGTCGTGGAGCTGCGCCCGTTCGACGGCAAGGCGTTGAAGAACGGTGCGGTGATCGCGGAGTTCAAGGTGAAATCCGATGTGCTGTTCGATGAAGTGCGCGCCGGTGGCCGCATTCCGCTGATCGTGGGCCGCGGCCTCACCGCCAAGGCGCGCGAAGCATTGAAACTGCCGCCCTCCACGCTGTTCCGCCTGCCCGATTCGCCCGCCGATACCGGCAAGGGCTACACGCTGGCGCAGAAGATGGTGGGCCGCGCCTGTGGTTTGCCCGAAGGCAAGGGCGTGCGTCCGGGCACCTATTGCGAGCCGAAGATGACGAGCGTGGGTTCGCAAGATACGACCGGCCCGATGACGCGCGACGAGTTGAAGGATCTGGCGTGCCTGGGTTTCAGCGCGGACCTGGTGATGCAGAGCTTCTGCCACACCGCTGCGTATCCGAAGCCGGTGGACGTGAAGACACACCACACGCTTCCGGATTTCATTTCCACACGCGGCGGCATCTCCCTGCGTCCGGGCGACGGCATCATCCACTCCTGGCTCAACCGCATGTTGCTGCCCGATACGGTGGGCACGGGCGGCGATTCGCATACACGCTTCCCCATCGGCATTTCCTTCCCCGCAGGTTCGGGCCTCGTCGCCTTCGCGGCGGCCACCGGCGTGATGCCGCTGGACATGCCCGAATCGGTATTGGTGCGCTTCAAGGGCACGCTGCAACCGGGCGTGACCCTGCGCGATCTGGTCCACGCGATTCCGCTGTACGCGATCAAGGCCGGGCTGCTCACGGTGGAAAAGAAGGGCAAGAAAAACATCTTCTCCGGCCGCATCCTTGAAATCGAAGGACTGCCGAACCTCAAGATCGAACAGGCCTTCGAACTGGCCGATGCTTCGGCAGAGCGATCGGCAGCCGGTTGCACGGTGAAGCTCAACAAGGAACCGATCATCGAATACATCAACAGCAACATCGTGCTGTTGAAGAACATGATTGCGCAGGGTTATCAGGACGCCCGCTCGCTGGCCCGCCGCATCGGAAAGATGGAGCAATGGCTGGCGAACCCGAATCTGCTGGAAGCCGACGCCGATGCGGAATACGCCTCCGTCATCGAAATCGACATGAACGAAATCGTCGAACCCATCGTCTGCTGCCCGAACGATCCGGACGATGCCAAGACGCTTTCCGATGTGGCTGGCGCTCAAATCGATGAGGTGTTCATCGGTTCCTGCATGACCAACATCGGCCACTTCCGCGCTGCCGCCAAGCTGCTGGAAGGCAAGCGCGACATTCCCACCCGCCTGTGGATCGCCCCGCCCACCAAGATGGATGCGCACCAGCTCACCGAGGAAGGCCACTACGGCACCTTCGGCACCGCTGGCGCGCGGCTGGAAATGCCCGGTTGCAGCCTGTGCATGGGCAACCAGGCGCAGATCCGCGAAGGCTCCACCGCCATGTCCACATCGACCCGCAACTTCCCCAATCGCCTGGGCCGCAACACCAACGTGTATCTGGGCTCGGCAGAATTGGCCGCCATCTGTTCTCGTCTTGGCCGCATTCCCACACGCGAGGAATACCTGGCGGACATCGGCGTCATCAACGCCAACGGCGACAAGATCTACCGCTACATGAACTTCGATCAGATCGAGGAATACGCGGAGGTGGCGAAATCCGTCGCGGCGTAACGAGGTTTACCTCAGGCGGTAAAGACAAAGCCCGGCCAAGTGCCGGGCTTCGTCTTTCCTGACAGACGATTCAGGCCATCCCGCAGTGGCGGGAATCAGCTTCGGAACGAATCGAGCGCGTAATCCACCACCTGCGAAGGCGGTTCGCCACCTGGCCCCTTGAGGTAGTGCTCCATCCATTGCATCAGCCGCAGCGAGTAATCCCAGCGCGAGGCGGCACGGGCGTTGCCGTGGCCTTCGCCCGGATACATCACCAACCGCACCGGCGCGTTGCCGGCGAGTTTCAGGTAGCGGTACATCGTGCGGGATTGCGTGGGATCCACGCGCGGGTCGGCGTCGCCGTGCAGAATCAGCGTGGGGGTACGGTTGCGGGTGACGTAGTGGATCGGGCTGGCTTCGGTGAAAAGCTGCCAGTTCTCCCACGGCCAGGTCTGGTAGTGCACGTTGTGGAACTCGTTGGGAATGTCGCTGGTGCCGAGCAGGCCGATCTTGTCCGAGATGCCGACGAACATCACGGCTGCGGCGAAATGTTCGCTGAGATAGGTCGCACCCCAGGCCGTGGCATAGCCGCCGTAGGAGCCACCAGTGATGCCGACCTTGGCGCGATCCACCAGCCCGATCTTCACCAGATGTTCAACGCCATCGACCAGATCGTCGAACTCCTCTTTCGCGGGCCTGCCGTGGTTGAGTTTGGAATACGCCACGCCGCGCCCGGTGCTGGCACGGTAATTCGGCAGAAAGGTGGCAAAACCACGCGCGGCGGCGACTTGCGCGGGCTGGGAATAGTTGTTGATCCAGCCGTTGGAGTAATGCGCTTCCGGCCCGCCATGCACCACCAGGATCAGCGGCACGCGCGCGTTGCCACGGCGCTCCAGCGGATGCACGAGGATGCCTTCGATCTCCAGCCCATCGCGCGCGGTGTAGCGGATCACTTCCTGCTTCGCCAATGCCACATCGGCCAGCCACGGGTTGCTGTCGGTGAGCCGTTGCGGCGCGCTTGCGCCGGGTGCAAGACGGAACACATCGGAAGGGTGCGAAGGCGAGCTGCCAACCAATGCGATATTGCCGTCCTGCGCCAATGAGAGGGCGGTATAAACCGGCGTCGGCAGGTTCAGCAAGGTGCGTTGGGCACCATCCATATCCACTTCACCGATGCGCGTGGCGGTGCCTTCGTTGCTGATGAAGCCAAGCGTGTCCGCATCGCGCCATGCGATGTTCCAGACGTGTCCGGGCAACCCCGGCAACAGGTCACGTTGCGTGCCACCATCGCGGCCCACCACGGTGAGGCGGCCTTCGCGCGGATCGGATTCGTCTTCTGCGGAAATGATCGCCAGATGCTTGCCATCCGGGCTCCACGACAAATGCCCGAGCTTGCCGGGATTATCGACTCGGCCAAGCTCGCGGCCATCGGACGCGACGATGCGCACGCGACCGAGCACGAGGGCATCGTCCACGCGCTCGTGCGGCGTCACCACCAGCGCGAGGCGATCACCTGCCGGGCTCCACAGCGCCGATTGCACCGAGCCTTGGATGTCGATCTTTTCCGCATCCGGTGCGTCCTCCCCAAGCTGCGCGATCCACAGCCGCGAGACGCGCTCGCCTTCCTCGATCACGCGCGCGTCAAAACCCTTGTCACGCAGCGATTTGAGATCGGCATCCTCAGGCTCCAACGCCACCAGCGCCACGCGTGTGCCATCGGGCGAAAAACTGAAACCGCGGATATCCGTCTTGAGCGCACGCAATGCCGTCGCACCGCCGCCATCGAGCGGGATGCGATACAGCGTGCGGGTTTCGTCCTTGTCGCCCTTCATCAGGAAGGCGATGCCGCCATCGTGCGTCCACGCGGGCGCGGCGACGTTCACTTGCCCCGTGAGGTATGGCCGCGATTTGCCCGCGGCATCGATCACATGCAGTTCGTTCCATGCGGGCCCATCCTTGCCTTCGCCGGGCGTACGCGGCACGGAGAGCGTGTAGGCGATCGCCCCGCCCCGTGGCTGCGCCTGCACATCCGATACGGCGCGCATCTTCGCGATCTGTTGCAGCGTCATGCCCTTGCTTTCGGCGGCATGGGTGGACAGCGGCACAGCGAGCAGCGCGCCGAGCAGCCATGAGGAAAGGGATCGGTTCATCGGGTTGGCTCCCGTTGTGGCGGATGGAATCGGGACTTTAGGGCGTGTCATGCACTTTTGCGCACCTTGCGCTTCCACAAAAAGCAGAGGCACTTGGTTGCTCCTGTGCTCACACGGAGCGGGCCTTCGCGGGTGCGACGCGGTTGCGGGTGCAACGGGGCCGAGGGAGTTCAATCCGCAGAGCGGGATGATGTATAAGCGCAGGACACTGTCGCTTGTCGATCCTGATCGAAGCCAAGGAGGTTCGCGTGTCCATGAAAACCACATCATCATCCGTTCGCCTGTTGCTGGGCGTTTCAGTCGCCGCCCTGGCGGCCACCGCCTTCGATGCGACAGCGCAGGAGGTGCCCATCGTCCAGCCCGGCGCACCAGGGCAGGCATCACGCATGCTCACCTCCGGCGAGGCGGCGAAGATCGCCGAGAACCGTTATTCGCCGGACGATGTGCGCTTCATGCAGGACATGATCCTGCACCACCATCAAGCGGTGCAGATGGCCGCACTGGTAGAGCAGCGTACCAACCACAAGGCGGTGGTGGATGCGGCGGGAAGGATCGACGCTTCGCAGGAGGATGAGATCGCCTTCATGCGCAACTGGCTGCTCGAACGCGGCCAGACCGCGCCCGATCCGGCGAACGATCCCCATGCGATGCACCACGGCGATGCGCACGCCACGATGGCGGGCATGGCCACGCCCGAACAGATGGCGCAACTGGCCGCCGCGAAGGGTTCGGACTTCGACCGGCTGTTCCTGAAGCTGATGGTCGCCCATCACGAAGGTGCGGTGAAGATGGTGGCCGAACTGCTGGAAAAACCCGGCTCCGCCTACGACCCGGCGCTGCACGAGTTCATCAACGATGTAAACAACGAACAGAAGGGCGAAATCCGCCGCATGGCCGCGATCGCACGCGAATTGTCCGACGATCCGCGTTCCACGCTCGCCGCCGGTTTCCGGGATGCGGGGGAAGCGATCAGCAACCTGCACCTTGTCGCCAGCCTGCCCAAGCCTTCGGGGTTCTTCGATCCGGAAAATCCTGCCGACCTGCCGCCGCCGGTTCCGGAAAAAGCCGATGCGGACAAGAGCGACGAGCCGGACGACGACGCGGAAGAAGTGGACGTCACCAAGCCCGGCAACCGCGCACCGTTCCGCGGTTTCTCCAACACGGACATGGCCTTCTCCGGCGATCTGATGGCTGCCGGCAACTACCACGGCTTCAATCTCTATCGCCTTGGCGAAAACGGTGTGCCGAAGCTGATCGCTTCAGTGGTGTGCCCCGGCGGGCAGGGCGATGTTTCCATCGTCGGCAACCTGCTGCTGATGTCCGTGGAACAAACCAGCGGGCGCGTGGATTGCGGTCGCGAAGGCATTGCCGAAGATGTCAGCGCCGATCGTTTCCGTGGCTTGCGCGTGTTCGACATCAGCAACCCGCTGAGCCCGGTGCAGGCAGGTCAGGTGCAGACCTGTCGCGGCTCGCACACGCATTCGGTGGTGTCTGCGGATGCAAACCGGATCATCGTGTACAACTCCGGCACTTCTTCCATCCGCGACGAGAAGGAACTGGCGGGGTGCGTGGGCGATGTGGCGGGCGACGACCGCACTGCGCTGTTCCGCGTGGACGTGATCGAAGTTCCGGTGGCCGATCCGTCGAAATCACGCATCATCAGCAGCCCGACCGTGTTCGCCGATGAGCACTCCGGCCGCATCGCCGGGTTGTGGCAAGGCGGTGACCACGGCAAGGATACGCAGACCACCGAGCGCACGGATCACTGCCACGACATCACCGTGTTCCCCTCGCGCAAACTGGCGGGCGGTGCCTGTTCCGGCAATGGCCTCATCTTCGACATCAGCAAGCCGCTGGAACCCAAGCGCATCAACGCCGTGGGCGATCCGGGTTTTGCGTACTGGCATTCAGCCACCTTCAACAATGATGGCACCAAGGTGCTGTTCACCGACGAATGGGGCGGCGGCGGGCGCCCGCGCTGCCGCGTGCAGGATCCGCTCACCTGGGGCGCGAATGCGATCTACGACATCGTGGACGGCAACACGCTGGAATTCCGCAGCTATTACAAACTGCCCGCCGCCCAAACCGCGCAGGAAAATTGCGTGGCTCACAACGGCTCCATCATCCCGGTGCCGGGACGCGACATCTTCGTGCAGGCCTGGTATCAGGGCGGCATTACGCTGATGGATTTCACCGACTCCGCCAAGCCCTTCGAGATTGCGTACTTCGATCGCGGGCCGATCGACGCCAAGCACATGGTGCTGGGCGGTTACTGGTCCGCGTACTGGTACGGCGGGCGCATCTATGGCACCGAAATCGTGCGCGGGCTGGACATCCTGGAACTTGTCCCAAGCGAACACTTGAGCGAGGCGGAGATTGCCGCAGCCAAACTGGCGGATCAGGGCAAGACGTTCAACCCGCAGCAGCAGTTCCCGGTGACCTGGCCTGTGCATCCGGTGGTGGCACGCGCGTATGTGGATCAGTTGCAGCGCAGCGGAAGCCTTTCTTCCAGCGCCGTGGCGGAACTGGTCGCAGCACTGGATGAAGCCAAGGCTGGTATCGACGCCAAAGCCAAGGATCCGAAGTTGGCGGGCAAGCTCAAGGCATTGGCAGGCGGCTTGAAAGCGAACCCCAAGGATGCGCAGGCTTCGCGCCGGATGGATGCGTTGCGTGAAACGTTGACGGGGATTTCGGCAGCGTTGCGGTGATTCCAGGCTGCCCGTGACCATTCGTCACGGGCAGCCTTGCCAAGGGAACCCCTGAACTGTCCGTGGTTTTACAAGCACGCTGGGTACGAAACGGCATGTGCCGATGAAGGTTTCGCCATGAGCGATTCGACAACGATGGGCAGCGGGCTGGTTCGCAGCATCGGTCGCGGCAGCATGGTGGCGCTGATGATCAACTCGGTGATCGGCGCGGGCATCTTCGGCCTGCCTTCGCGGGTGCACGAGATGCTCGGCCCGTGGGCGCTGCTGGCCTATGTTGCCTGTGCGGTGCTGGTGATGCTGGTGGTGCTGTGTTTTGCCGAAGTCGGCAGCCGCTTCGAGGACAGCGGCGGGCCGTATCTGTACGCGCGCACGGCGTTCGGGCCGACGGTCGGCTTTCAGGTGGGCTGGCTGCTGTGGCTGACGCGGGTGACGGCGTATGCGGCGCTGTGCAATCTGCTGATCGATTACCTCGCGCATTTCTGGCCGCCGCTGGCTTCCACCGGCGGGCGTGTTGCGGTGGCGACACTGGCAACCGTTGCGATCACCGCGGTCAACATTCGCGGCGTGGGAATGGCGGCCATCGTGGCCAACGTGTTCACCATCGGCAAACTGGTGCCTCTGGTGCTGTTCGTCGCGGCCGGGCTGTGCTTCATCGACACCTCCGCGTATCAAACGCCCACCATGCCCACCGCCAGCAAGTTCTCCGCAACGATGCTGCTGTTGGTGTTCGCATTCACCGGCTTTGAAACCGCCACCGTGCCCGCGGGCGAAGTGCGCGACCCCAAGCGCACGCTGCCCTTTGCGATTCTGGCGGCAATGGCGGTGATCGCACCGCTCTACATGCTGATCCAGGTGGTGAGCATCGGCACCTTGCCGGAACTGGCCACTTCAACCACGCCATTGGCCGATGCTGCGGGCCGTTTCGCCGGAAGCTTCGGTGCGGCAGTGATCGTTCTCGGTGCGGCGATCTCGATTACCGGAACCTTGAACGGCATCGTGCTCTCGGCCCCGCGCCTGCTCTACGGCATGGCCGAACACGGCCAGTTGCCGCGCTGGTTCGGACGGACGCATGCACGCTTCCGCACACCGCACATGGCGATTGCCGTGACAGCGGCGTGCATGTTGGCGCTCACCCTTTCCGGTTCATTCCTGACGGCGGTTGCGATGAGCACCATCACGCGCCTGCTGGTGTACGCAGCCACCTGCACGGCATTGCCGGTATTGCGACGGCGTGATGCCACGCCTGCCACGTTCCGTGTGCCTTTTGCCGAATTCGTCGTGATCGCGGCGCTGGGGGTCATCGTCTGGCTGGTGGTCAACGCCGATATGCGCGAGCTGCGCAATGTCGCCATTGCGATGGCGGCAGGTGGCGTGCTGATGCTGGCCTCACGCCCTGGCCGAGGCGAGCCGCAGTGACACAACCTTGCAAACGCACCCATTCGATGGCCGGGGAGTGCCTTCGCCGAAAAACCGTTTCAGCAGCTCGACATGGGTGGGTAGCCCGATTTCACTGCTGGTGAACAGAACAAGGCTTTAGCCGGTTTTCGCATCCAGCATGATCAGTGCCTTGACGCCGACTTCACCACACCGGCGCGGCGCAGAGCCTCCAGTACCGGCTCCAGCGGCAGCGCCACGGCATTGCCGCGATGCCCATGCACGGTGGTGGCCCGGAACAGGGAATTGACGATGGCTTCCTCGGTGGCTTCTGCCGCAGCCTGGAACAAGGGCGACATGGCTTCACCGGCTACGCTGCGTGCCGGTTGCACTGCCTGATTCGGATCGCGCAGGTTTTCCTTCGCGGTGGAAAAGGCGATGACGTAATCGCCGGAGCCGTTGGACATCACGGACCCGGTTCGCGCCAGCCCCACCAGCGCGCGCCGCGCCAGCCGCTGCAACTGCAAGGCATCCAGCGGGGCATCGGTGGCCACCACCATCATGATGCTGCCATCGCCGGTGGAAGGCGGCGGCGTTGCGCTGCGCGCGACGGCTTCCGGATCGGGCAACGCCTTCCACACCGGCACGCCGGCAATCGTGAGTTCGCCACCGAAATTGCTTTGCACCAGCACCCCGACGGTGTAGCCGCCCCGCGCTTCGATGAGCCTGCGCGAACTGGTGCCGATGCCGCCTTTCCAGCCAAAGGCCACGGTGCCTGCGCCCGCGCCGACTGCGCCTTCGGGTACATCCGTCGTTGAGGTTTCCGTCAAAGCCTGTTCCACCAACGCCTGCGTCAGCGGACGTGCGCGGATGTCGCTGAGATAGCCATCATTGGTTTCGCCCACCACCGGATTGATGGAACGGATGTTTTCCATGCCCGGCTGGCGCAGCAGGAAATCCACGGTGGCATCGGCCACTTTCCAGGTGCTGAGCGTGCCGGTGAGCAGGATCGGGGTTTCGATTTCCCCAAGCTCCCGCACCTGGGTGATGCCTGCGAGCTTGCCGTAGCCGTTGCCAACTTCGATGGCTGCCGGTACGCGCTGCCGGTAGAGGTTGCCCGAATGCGGCACGATGGCGGTGACGCCGGTGTTGAAGCGCGTGCCTTGCTTCAGGCTGGCATGGCCCACGGCAACGCCTGCCACATCGGTGATGGCATTGTTGGGGCCGGGGGACATGGTGCCGATGACGATGCCCGCCTCACGCGCACGCGGGCGCGAGGCATCGGCAGCGGTGGCAGAAAGGGGAAACGTGGCCGCAATGGCCAGCAGCAGAACGGCACAGGATTTCATTGATCGCACAGCCTTGATTCGAGCGAAAGAAACGCTTCGTTCAATTGCGTGGTGACAGGCCCGGCGCGTCCTGCGCCAATGGTTTTCCCGTCAATTTCCACCACCGGCAGGATGCGCTTGGTGGTGCTGGTCATGAACACCTCGGCGGCGTCCATCACTTCGGACAAGGCAACATCGCGTACCTGCACAGGCACCATATCCTGCGCCAGTTCCAGCAGCTTCATGCGCGTGATGCCAAGCAGAATGTCGTTGCCAGGCGTCACCAACTCCCCTTTTTTCGTAACGATGAAGACATTGGCACGGGGAAACTCGGAAACCAGCCCATCGCGGTGGTACAGCACATCGCTCAACGCCTTTTGCTTCAACTGCTGGTTGAGCCAGATACCCATGAGGTAATTGATGGATTTCACCTGCGGAAGATCGCGCACGTATTCGTGCGTGGCGATCTTCACGCCCTTCACGAACTGCTCCGGCGAGGGCAGGCGCAAGGCTTGCTGCTGGATGACGAAGTTGCCCGTGCCAGGCGTGTAGCTGTCCGGCGCATAGCCGCCGGTGGCAACCATGCGCACGCCGCTCTCGGGAATGGCGTTCTTCTGCATCAATTCGGCGATGGCCTCACGCATCTGCGCACGGCGCAATGGCAGGGTGATGAACATGGATGCCGCCGAGCGTTCGATGCGATCCAGGTAATCCTCCAGGAACAGGGGCCGGTTGTTGCGCGTCCTGAAATAATCGAACGCCGCATAGCCACGTTGCAGCGCCAGATCGCCGGTTCCCAGCACCGCCCGGGCTTCCGGATGAAAACCACCGTTGACGAAAACCCAGGTCATGGAAGGTGCCTTGTGCCGGCCTGATGCGTTACTTCGCAGACATCGCTGCGCCATTCATGGCCGCAGGCTTTGCATTTCTTCTGCGATGCGTTCGTGGGGAACGGTGCGGAGGCGAGCATGAAGGTAGCGAGGTTCAGTGCACTTTGAGAAAGCGGGACGGAGCTTTCCAGTTCCTGCGATCCACACGCGGGGCAGGCATCCGCAGCTTCGGGATGTTCGGCGATCAAGTCTTCCTTCAATGCGCCGCTGCGATAGGCGGAAATGATCTCGCTGGCCTTGTGCGCGTGCTCTTCCTGCACCTGAAGCGCGGCACCACCCAAGGCGAGGGAGAGCGGCCAGCAGGCCATGATGTGTTGGTCGCTGGCCACGATGGCGGGGATGCCGTCCGCTTCCAGCCGGGCGCGGAGGATGTGCGCTTCCCACGGATCGAAGAAATGTTCGATGGTCACGAGCATGGCGATTCCCGCACCTGATTCCCACTATGCCGCACGAATGGTCATGGCAATGAAACGGTGTCGATTTTCTGCCAGCGATAGTAGCGAACCGTGGCCAGCTCGAGCATGTCGCGGTCTTCGGGTGTATCGCCGTAGGCGTGGATACAGGAGTAGCTCTCCAGATCGTAGTGCTCGCGAATGCGGCGGGCCTTCTCCTCCCGCACGCATTGGCGTCCTTCGTATCGGCCCGTCAGCACGCCATTGCGCTGTTGCAGGGATGAACACAGAAGGTTCAATCCATGCGCGGCGCACCACGGGGCGAGGTACACATCCAGCCCGCCTGATACCACCACCACGTCATGCCCTTGCGCCTTGTGCCAGGCGATCTTCTGCATCGCCTCATTCCGCAATGTGCCGGGAAGAACCTCCTGCGCAAACTTGTTTGCTGCTGTCTCCACCACCGGAACCGGCACGCCCGTGTAAGCGAAACGAACGATCGCATCCCGAACGGTCACGCCGGATACCAAGCCGAGCCGATAGCCCATCACCCATGGCGCCAGCAGCACCTGTCCGACGAACAAACGGACACGCCCCACCGAACCGCGCACGAAATCCGGCATGGTTTCGCGGTGCGTGATGGTGCCGTCGAAATCGAACAGGGCGAGGGAAGTGGGTGCAGGCATCGGGGATCCACGTCGCAGGGCTTGAGTTCAGTCGCCCATGGTGTCGGACATGGTGCCATGAGCCAATCTGCCGCGCTTTTGCGCATTGATCTGCAAGCACTCCTGCATTTCCAACACGGCCGCCTGCCATGCCCCGTACCCCACTGCTCATTGCCACTCTGCTGCTCTGCCTTGCCGCCTGTAGCCAGCAGGATTCGGTTTCTTCGGATGATGCCAACACACGCGCAGACAACCCGTTCTTCGCGGGCGCAACGGCGCAGATGCCGCCACAGCCCCGACACAATTCCGCTCCCGTGGATCCAGGTCGGCTGCCGCCGGGCACCATCGCGCTGCAACGCGCGGTGATTTCCGATCCCGGCGTGATCGCGCAAGGCCCGGCGCTTTCCGCGCTGGTGCCTGCGGGCTGGCGTACCGAGGGCGGCATCGTTTCTCCGCAGAGCAGTTGCTCGGAACCGTACCTGGTGAACTGGATGGCGATGTCGCCCGATGGCAATTCGGGCCTTGCGATCTTTCCTACCGATGTCTGGCAATGGTCCACGTACCCGATCCAATCCCCGTGCCCCAACCAGACACTGCGTTCGGTGCGCGAGTTCCTGCAAGCCAAAGTGACGCAGGCGTTCCCCGGCGCGCGGCCGCTGGATTACCGCAACCGGCCGGATTTTTCACGTTCGGCGGAGGAGCAGGCGCAGCGGCTGCAACAGATGGCACATGGCATGGGGCTGACACAGATGCGTGTGTATGCCGAAGGCGGGGAACTGCTGTTCGCGTTCAACCGCAACGGCGTGGACATGCGTGGCGTGATGGGCGTGACGGCGAAATTTCAGGGCGGCGTGGTACCCAATCCGCTGGATGGCTCGGCCATGGAATCCTTCACCGGCTACACGTTGGGCACCTTCCTGGCCTTCGCGCCGGAGGGCCAGTTGAATTTCGACCTGATCGAAGCCACGCGGCGCTCGATCCTGCCCGATCCGCGCTGGCTGCACAGCCTGTTCGAGCGGCAGGGCCAGATCGGACGAGCCAACGCGCAGGCCACGTCGGAGCTTGCGGCGATCATCGTCGCCGGTGGCGCGGAAGCCACGCGCCGCAACATTGCCGCCTTCGAGCAGATCGCGCGCAATTCGGTGAAGAACAGTCAACAAAGCGTGGCCATTTCCGAGGCCGGAGTTGCGGCGGCACACAACAGCGGCGTGAGCTATTCCAATGAATCGACGGAATCCCGAATGCAGCGCGAGCGCATCGAAGGCATCCGGGGTGTGGAAACCTATCACGATCCGGTTGACGGCAATCAGGTGCAGCTCGATGCCAACTACGAACACGCCTGGCGCGTGAACGGGCAGGAGGCCTACATCCTGACTCGCGACCCGAACTTCAATCCGGGCGCCTATGGCATCGAGGCCACGCAGATGGGTACTGTACGGTGAACTTCCGCACCTGAAAGCCACGATGAGCGGCACGCTTTCCGTAACCTGCACCGCACCCTTCACTTCCCCGATCCATCGCGTGTTGCTGCTGCCAGGCATCTGGATGCGGCCGTGGACCTTGCACATGCTGGCCGGGCGATTGACTGCCGAAGGCTTTGCGGTGCGCACGCTGGCGTATCCGGGCGTGTTCGGCGGCCCGGATGCAGCGCTTGAACGGTTGATTCGGGCATTGGGCGAAACCGATGCCGTCGTGGCGCACAGCCTTGGTGGCCTGATGACGCTGGAAGCGTTGCGCCTTGATCCGGAATTGCCGGTAAAACGCGTGGTGTGCCTCGGCTCGCCCCTGTGCGGCAGCAGCATGGCAACGGTGTTGCGCGAACGCCGTTTCGGGCTTGCGCTCGGGCGCAGTGGCGATCTGCTGGTGCAAGGCTGCGCCCTGCCCTGGCCTGGGCGCGCACAGGTCGGTGCGATTGCAGGCTCCGCTTCGCGCGGGTTGGGCCGCGTGCTGGGCTGTTTTCCCGGCCTCAACGACGGCACCGTCGGCATCGAAGAAACGCAGTGGCCGGGGTTGGCTGGCCATGTCGTGGTTCCGGCCAGCCACTCCGGATTGCTGTTGTCGCGCGAAGCGGCGCGGCAAGCCGCGCATTTCCTGCACCACGGGCAATTTGCGGTTGCGGCGTGAGCGGCCACAAACGAAAACGGCCCCACGAGGGAGCCGTTATCGCTGGAGTGTCTGGTGGGCGGTATAGGGTTCGAACCTATGACCCTTGCCGTGTGAAGGCAATGCTCTACCGCTGAGCTAACCGCCCGAATTGGCCGCGCATTATGGCGGTAACGCAGACCTGTCGCAAGCGCAAGGCTCGCAAGACAGGCCACAAGCGAGCATCATGCAAGACCTCCCACGGTTTCTTCAGGAGCATTGCCATGCCGAACTCCCGCCTGACCGCCGCGCAAGCGCTGCACCGCCTGATGGAAGGCAACCGCGCCTTCGTCGCCGGGCTTTCCTCCGATGAACCCATCTCGCGCGCCGAGTTTCTGGATCTTTCGCGCGGGCAGAATCCGTTTGCCATCGTGCTGGGTTGTTCGGATGCGCGCGTGCCGGCGGAGATCGTGTTCAATCAGGGCCTGGGCGATCTGTTCGTGATCCGCGTGGCGGGCAACGTGGTGGCGCCTTCGCAGGTGGGCAGCGTGGAATTCGCCGCCAGCCGCTACGACGCGCGGCTGGTGGTGGTGATGGGCCACAGCCGTTGCGGCGCGATTCTTTCCACGATCGAGGCACTGAACAACCCCGGCAGCAGCGAATCGCGCAACCTGCAATCCATCGTCAACCGCGTGAAGCCTTCGGTGGAAGCGCTGATGCAAACGGAACTGGCGAAGGATCACGACGCGCTGGTGCATCACGCCGTGCGCGCCAACGTGGCGGTGTCGGTGAACCACCTGCGCAGCGGTTCGGAACTGCTGGAACGGCTGATCGAAAACGAAGGGCTGGTGGTGGTGGGCGCGGAGTATTCGCTGGAAACCGGCAAGGTAGAGTTCTTCGATACCGGCGGCATCGCGGTCGGTTGAGCATTTCATGGGTTTGTGGGAACGGATTTACCCGCGATCGATTCCCGGCCTGCCCTGGCACTTGTCGCGGGCAACCCCGCTCCCGCAACAGCCAGGTGCCGGCTTCGCGTACACTCCCGCGCCCCGTTTTCCGCGCGTAACCGCCAGATGCCTGCCGCCGATTACATCCTCACGCTGTCCTGTCCGGATCGCACCGGCATCGTCTATCGCGTCAGCGGGCTGCTGTTCGAGGCGGGTTTCAACATTCTGGATTCACAGCAGTTCGGCGATGTGGAAACCGGAAGGTTCTTCCTGCGCGTGCATTTCTCCGTGCCCGATGGCACTGATGTTCCCGCGTGGGAAGCGCAGTTCGCGCAGCTTGCCAGCGCTTGCGCGATGGATTGGCAACTGCACGATGCCCAGCGCAAGGCGCGCCTGCTGGTGCTGGTGAGCCGACAGGGCCATTGCCTCAACGATCTGCTGTTCCGCGCGCATTCGGGCCAGTTGCCGGTGGAGATTGCGGCAGTGGCAAGCAACCACGAGGATTTTTCCACGCTGGCCGCTTCCTACGGCGTGCCGTTCCATCACTTCCCGGTGAACCCGAACGACAAATCCTTCCACGAAGCCCGGATTCTGGAACTGATCGAACGACAAGCCATTGATCTGGTGGTGCTGGCGCGCTACATGCAGATTCTTTCCGGCGACCTGTGTGCCGCGCTGTCAGGTCGGGCGATCAACATTCACCACAGCTTTCTGCCCAGCTTCAAGGGCGCGATGCCGTATCACCAGGCCCATGCGCGCGGCGTGAAGATCATCGGTGCCACCGCGCATTACGTCACGCCAGATCTGGACGAAGGCCCGATCATCGAGCAGGACGTGGCGCGCGTGGATCACACCATGACGCCGAAGGAACTGGTGCGCGTGGGCAGCGACATCGAATCCCTGGTGCTGTCGCGCGCGGTGCGGCGGCACGTGGAACACCGCATCCTGCCCAATGGGCATCGCACGGTGGTGTTCAGATAAAGCCGGGATTCGGGATTCGTAAAAGCGGCGGTGTGGCGAGCTTTTCGCTCTTGCGAATCTCCAATCCCGAATCCCGAATCCCAACCTCACGGATACAACATCCCTTCCGTCCACACGCCACCTTCAAGGCGATAGACGTAGCGCTCGTGCAGACGGAACTGCGCGCCGTACCAGAACTCGAAATGATCCGGCACGAGACGGAATCCCGACCAGTGCGACGGGCGCGGTACGGGGCCGCCTGCGAACTGTTGTTCAAACTGCGCATAACGCCGCTCGAACGCCTCGCGCGCAGGCAGGGGGGCCGATTGCAGCGAGGCCCATGCGCCCAACTGGCTGCCGCGCGGGCGCGAGGCGAAATAGGCATCGGCTTCGGCGTCGGAAACCGGCTCCACCTTGCCCTCGATCCGCACCTGCACGCCATCGCGCACGGTTTTCCAGTGGAACAGCAGTGCAGCCTGCGGATGCGTGAGCAGTTCGCGGCCTTTGCGACTGTCGAGGTTGGTGTAGAACACGAAGCCGCGTTCGTCGAAGGCTTTCAGCAGCACGGTGCGCGCTGCCACACGGCCATCGTCGCCGAGCGTGGCCAACGTCATCGCCGTGGGTTCAACGTCGCCCAAGGCGCGGGCCTGTTCGAGCAATTCGCCGAAGGCAATGAGCACCCGGGCGTGCAGATCGTCGTTCATCGTGTCGGCACCGCGGTTGTGTTGACGAGGAAGCGCAGCAGTTCGCCCATGCCCGGGCCGTGCGCATGGGCGACGGGAAACACCGGCGCAAGCGCGAACAGCGCGTCCACATCGGCGCCCACGCCCAGGTCTGCGCGAGTCAGTGCGATGCCCACGCGCACCTGCGGGCGCAGCGCGCGCACGGCGGCGACCATGCGGGTGGCTTCCACACCACTGGAACGCATGTCCGCGGCCACCGTCACCAGCACGGCTTCCGCGCCGGAAAGAAACGCCTGACCAAGCGAATCCAGCGCGCAACCGCCCTGGGAATCCCACAGGCTGAACTGCGGATGGTGCTTCAGCGGGGCCTGCGAAAACCCGCAGGATTTGGGTTCCTGCCCCGTGAGTTCGCGCCACAATGCACTTTTTCCGGCACGCAACGGCCCAGCCAGGCACAGTTTGCGCAGGCTTTCGCTCACGCCCGCTCCAGCCGATAGCCGTGTTGGTACACCGCCGAAAGCCGCCAGCCGTGTTCACCGCCCAGCTCCAGCTTCTTGCGCAACCGCGAGACGTGTGTATCCACGGTGCGCGTGGCCACGTCGCCCGGCAGGTTCCACACGCTTTCCAGCAGCGAATCGCGGGAAACGATGCGGCCACGGCGGCGGAACAGGAACAGCGCCAGATCGAATTCGCGCTCGGTGAGAGTTATTTCCTCCCCATTGAGCGTGATCCGGCGCCGGGCCGGATCAATCATGTAGGGGGCCAGCGTTTCATCATCCAAACGGGTTTCGGTATGCAATCCGGTGCGGCGCAGCAACACTTCCACGCGCGCCAGCAGTTCGCCCTGCCGGGCAGGCTTGGTGACGTAATCGTCCGCACCTTGGCTGAGGCCGGTCACGATGTCCTGTTCCCCATCGCGCGCAGTGAGGAACAGCACCGGCAACTGGTTGTTGCCCGATTCGCGCAGTGCGCGCAGCACCGTCAGGCCGCTTTCGTCCGGCAGGTTCCAGTCCAGGATCAACAGATCCACCGAAACTGCGCCCAGCTTGCGGCGGAATTCGGCCGCGTGCTGGAACAGCTTCACCGTATAACCGGCATTTTCAAGCCAGTGCGCGATCAACTGGGCCTGGTCGGGATCGTCCTCGACCAGACCGACGGCATTGCGGGCGGCATTCACCTGGACATCCTCCCAATCCTGTTCCCCATTGCGGCGGCATCCTTCGTTCCGGCCCGCCGCGCCTTCCGGTTTGCCGTTCAGGATGATGCCCACCCCGCCCCAATTGCAAGCATTTGCAAACTCGAATCGCTCAGGCGGCCAATCGTCAAGCCGGGGCTGCCTGCGAGGGGGGCGACGGCGGTGTCTTGCGCGCCGGTTTGGGCAGGTAGCGCAGCCATACCAGCCACACCGCCAGCGCATCCAGCACGATCAGCGCCTGCCACAGGTACAAATGGAACCAGTCGAACAACAGCTCGCTCCACTGGCCCAAATAGAACAGGCTGATGATGCGCACCAGGTTAAGCGCCTGGATCGCGAAGAACCCCACGACGATGCCCGCGATCTTGTGTTTCCACGGCGAGGGAAAGGCGATCACTGCCGAAACCAGGATGATCACCGCCTCGATGCCGTCGCAGCCGGGCGCAATGCCCACCGCAAAACCGTTGGCCTTGTTCTGGATCACCACGCCATAGGAGATCACGTCGCTGTCCCACATCTTGACGAGGTGCGCACTGATCCACGCCAGCACGTTGGTGAATGGCTCGGTGACGTATTCGTGGCCCCAGGTAGTGATGCGCAGGCCGAACAAGGTGAGCAGCAACAGGACGAAAATCGCGAAGAAACGGAACATCGGCGAAGGCACAAGGTTCGGAAACAACCGTCGATGTTAGCATCGCCTCATGCGTACCGCTCCGAATCTCATCCTGGTCGGCCCGATGGGATCGGGCAAATCCTCCATCGGTCGCCGGCTGGCTCAACGCCTGGGCCTCACTTTCGTCGATGCCGACCAGGAAATCGAACGCAGCACCGGCGCGAGCATCCCGCTGATCTTCGAACTGGAAGGCGAAGCGGGTTTCCGCGAGCGCGAACGCGCCGCGCTGGCCCGCCTGTGCGAAGGGCAAGGCATGGTGATCGCCACCGGCGGCGGCGCGGTGCTGCATCCACAGACCCGCGAACTGCTGCGCGAACGGGGTTTCGTGGTGCATCTGGCGATCGATCTGGACATGCAATGGCAACGCCTGCGTCGGGATCGCCATCGCCCGTTGCTGCAACATCCGGATCGCTACGAACGCCTCAAACGCATCGGCGAGGAACGCGCGCCACTCTACGCGCAAGTGGCCGATGCGCGCATCGAAACAGGCCGCATCGGTATGCGCGCTGCGCTGGATGCCGTGTGCCGAGCACTGGAAGAAGCGCAGTGGCGGCCTTCCGGCAGCGGGGATGCGGCCTGCACCATCCACTATGTATGCGTGGAACTGGGCACGCGCCGTTATCCGATCCGCATCGGTGCGAACCTGCTGGCGCAAGGCGACTGGCCCGAAGCAATCCGGGGTCGCCATGTGCTGGTAGTGAGCGATGCCAACGTCGCCCCGCATTATCTTGAAACCGTGCTGGCACGATTGGCGGACAAGACCTGCGCCACGCTGATCCTGCCGCCGGGCGAATCGGAAAAAAACCTCGCGCGCTTTGCTGAAGCGATGGGCGCACTGGCCAGACTCAAGGCCAGTCGTGATGCCACCATCGTCGCACTCGGCGGCGGCGTGGTCGGCGATCTATCCGGTTTCGCCGCCGCCTGCTGGATGCGCGGCATCGCTTTCGTGCAATTGCCCACCACACTGTTGGCGATGGTGGATTCCTCGGTCGGCGGGAAAACCGCCGTGGATCTGCCGGAAGGCAAGAATCTGGTCGGTGCGTTCCATCAGCCAGTTGCAGTGGCCGCCGATACCTCGACACTCGTCACCTTGCCGCAACGCGAACTTTCCGCCGGGCTGGCCGAAGTGGTGAAGTACGGAGCCATCGGCGATGCAGCCTTCTTCGATTGGCTGGAACGCCATGCCCAAGCGCTGCTGGAGCGCGAACCTGCCGTGATTGCCGAAGCAGTGGAGCGCAGTTGCCGCCACAAGGCCGCCATCGTGGCGCGCGATGAAACCGAGCAAGGTGACCGCGCCCTCCTCAACTTCGGCCACACCTTCGGCCACGCGCTGGAAACGGCAGGCAGCTATGGCGATTTGCTGCACGGTGAGGCTGTCGCCATCGGCATGGTGCTGGCGGCGCAGCTTTCCACTGCGCTGGGGCTGGCGCCCGCAACCGATGCCCAACGCCTGGCCGCGTTGCTGCAGCGCCTGAACCTGCCCACACAGCTTCCGCAGGGCGCAACAGCGCAACAACTGCTGGAACTGATGCGGCTGGACAAGAAGAACCTCTCCGGCAAACTGCGCCTGATCCTCTGGCACGGGCTGGGCCACGCGAAGATCGTGCCGGATGTTCCCGACGAGGCGATTCTGGTGCTTCTCGCATCCAAAACGTGAGTGCATCGCCGCAAGCGCATTAGAATGCGAGGCCTATGCACATCCTCCTGCAACAACCCATTCCCGGCAGCCCTTCGCCGCGGTTCCTGCGCCTGATGCTGGAGCAAGACCTGCTCGGCGGCTGGGAACTGACGCGGGAAACCGGCCACCTCGGTGGCAAGAGCCAGATCAAGCGCGAAACTTTCCTCGACCGCACCCAAGCCATGGCCGCGTTCGAAATCACCCGCAGTCAGCACGAAAAACGCGGCTTCCTGCCGCCGCTCCAGAAGTGAAGGAAACCCCTTTGAAAAACGATCGTTTCCTGCGCGCGCTGCGGCGCGAACCCGTGGATGCCACGCCGGTGTGGATCATGCGTCAGGCCGGGCGCTACCTGCCCGAATACCGCGCCACCCGCGCCCGCGCCGGCAGCTTCCTTGCGCTCGCCAAGACCCCGGAACTGGCCTGCGAGGTCACGCTGCAACCGCTGGAACGCTTCGATCTGGACGCGGCGATCCTGTTCTCGGACATTCTCACCGTGCCTGATGCGATGGGCCTGGGCCTGTATTTCGCCGAGGGCGAAGGCCCGAAGTTCGAGCGCCCGATCCGTTCGGCTTCCGACGTGAAGAAACTCGCGGTTCCCGACATCGACAAGGAACTGCGCTACGTCACCGATGCCGTGCGCCTGATCCGACGTGAACTCGATGGTCGCGTGCCGCTGATCGGTTTCTCCGGCAGCCCGTGGACGCTGGCCTGCTACATGATCGAAGGCGGCGGCAGCGACAACTACTCGCGCATCAAGGCGATGCTCTACAACGACCCGGCCACGCTGCACCGGCTGCTGGACGTCGTTAGCGATGCGGTGATCGCCTACCTTGCCGCGCAGCGCGAAGCCGGCGCGCAAGCCTTGCAGGTGTTCGACACCTGGGGCGGCGTGCTTGGCCCTGCGCATTACCGCGAATTCTCGCTGCGTTACCTTGAAAAAATCGCACGCGCATTGCCACGCGGGGAAGGCATCGAGCGCACGCCGCTGATCCTGTTCGGCAAGGGCAATGCGGCGCATCTGGAAGCGCTGGCCGCCACCGGCGCGGAAGCCATCGGTGTGGATTGGCACGTGACGCTTGCCGAAGCCCGCCACCGCACCGGCGGCAAGGTGGCACTGCAAGGCAACCTCGATCCTGCCGCGCTGTTCGCGGAACCTGACCGCATTCGCGAGGAAGTGGGTGCCGTGCTGGAAAGCTACGGCCCCGGCCCCGGCCACGTCTTCAACCTCGGCCACGGCGTCACGCCCGATGTGAAGCCGGAGCATGTGAAGGCGCTGGTCGATGCGGTACATGCACTGAGCTGGCCGTATCACGAATCGAGCATTGCAAAGGCGTGAGTCGCCTGCTGCGCAGGCTGTGAGTCGGCGGCTTCGCCACCTGCAAGGTGTAAGGAAAAGCCGCTTTACTGACTCCTCGCAGCGCCACTGGCGCGGCTTACAGCTCGCGCAGCGAGCGACTGACTTTTCACTAGAATCCAGACAATTCCAGACCAACAAACCCCAATGTCCGACACCCCCACCGCCGCAACGGAACGCAACGACTTCATCCGCCAGATCGTCCGTGACGATCTTGCATCGGGCAAGCACACCGCCATCCGCACGCGCTTTCCGCCGGAACCCAACGGCTATCTGCACATCGGCCACGCCAAGGCAATCTGCCTTGATTTCGGTGTTGCCGCCGAGTTCGGCGGGCGGTGCAACCTGCGTTTCGATGACACCAACCCGGCGCGTGAAGACCCCGAATTCGTGCAGGCGATAAAAGACGACGTGCGCTGGCTGGGCTTCGATTGGGCCGAACTTCGCCACGCATCGGATTACTTCGAGGTCTATTGCCTCGCTGCCGAAAAACTGATCCGCCAGGGCGATGCCTACGTCTGCGACCTCAGCGCCGAAGAAGTGCGCGAATATCGCGGCACGCTTACCGAACCGGGCAAACCTTCGCCGTGGCGCGAACGCAGCGTGGAGGAAAACCTCGATCTGTTCAGCCGCATGAAGGCGGGCGAGTTTCCCGACGGCGCACGCACATTGCGCGCCAGGATCGACATGGCCAGCGGCAACATCAACATGCGCGACCCGGCCATCTACCGGATCAAGCACGTCGAACACCAGAACACCGGCAACACGTGGTGCATCTACCCGATGTACGACTACGCGCACTGCCTCGGGGACGCGATCGAAGGCATCACGCATTCGCTGTGCACGCTGGAATTCGAAGATCACCGCCCGCTGTACGACTGGTTCGTGGACAAGGTGGATCTTGCCAAGGATGCAGCACTGATGGCCCCGCTGGTCGCCAAGGGTTTCCCGAACCTTGCCGCCAAGCCGCGCCAGATCGAGTTTTCGCGCCTCAACCTCAACTACCTCGTCATGAGCAAGCGCAAGCTGCTGGCGATGGTGGAAGAGCGGCTCGTCGATGGCTGGGACGATCCGCGAATGCCCACGTTGCAGGGCATTCGTCGGCGCGGTGCGACTGCCGCTGCACTGCGGCTGCTGGTGGAGCGCGTGGGCATCTCCAAGCAGAACTCGTTGCTCGATTATTCCCTGCTGGAAAACTGCATCCGTGAAGACCTCGATGTGAGCGCCGCGCGGCGACTGGCCGTGATTGATCCTCTGAAACTGGTGCTGACGAACCTGCCGGAAGATCACGAGGAAACCTTGAGCTTCAGCAATCATCCGAAGAACGAGGATTTCGGTTCCCGCCATGTTCCGTTCTCGCGCGAGGTGCTGATCGAACGCGAGGATTTCGCGGTGGAGCCACCGAAGGGCTGGAAGCGACTGGTGCCCGGTGGCGAAGTGCGGCTGCGCGGCGTGGGCATCGTGCGTTGCGATGAAGCCGTCACCGATGCCAACGGCACCATCACCGAACTGCGCGGCACGCTTGATCCGGAAACCCGGCCCGGTTTGCCCGGCGCGGATCGCAAGGTGAAGGGCACGATCCATTGGGTTAGTGCCAGGCACGCGGTGGAAGCGGAGATTCGCCTCTACGACCGTTTGTTCTCCGTGGCCGATCCGGACGCGGACAGCAACGGCAAAACCTACCGCGATCACATCAACCCCGAATCGCGCCGCATCGTGCGTGGTTATGTGGAACCTTCCACCGCGCAAGCGGAGCCTGAAACCCGCTACCAGTTCGAGCGCGTGGGCTACTTCGTCGCCGACCGCCGCGACCATCGCACCGATGCGCCCGTGTTCAACCGCGTGGTCACGCTGCGCGATACGTGGGCGAAGGGAATCTGAGATGAAACTTCATCGGCACAGCATCGTCACGCTGGCGTTTGCAACGTTTGCATTCCTCCTCGCCGCCTGTCAGAGCGCCACCGCGCCTGCGCAGAACGCCGCTGCGCCCACTGTGCCGCCCGCCGAGGCTGCAGCATCGAAGCCCGTCAAAGGCGTGGTCGATTACTCCTGCACCAGCGACGACCAGTGCGCGATCAAGAACGTCGGCAACTGCTGCGGCGAATACCCGGCCTGCGTCAACGTGGATAGCCCCACATTCCCGGAACAGGTGAAGGCCGATTGCGCCCGCAATGGCATTTCGGGCATCTGTGGATTCCCGGTGCTGGAAGGCTGCCAATGCGTGGAAGGCCGCTGCGAAGGCATCAAGGCCGCGCAGGTTGCGCCAAACGCGCCGTCGATCAGATAGCCCTGCTCCTTTTTCCCGCAAGCGCGGAGAAGGAAAAACCATCGGAGAATCCCATGCTGCAACTTTCCACCACCCTCGCCCTGCCCGACTGGATCGCAAGCAGCATCGATGCGAGTGCGATCTGCACAGGTGATGAAGCCAAGATCGCGCTCGCCGTGGAGCTTTCGCGCCTCAATGTCGAACGCGACACGGGTGGCCCCTTTGGCGCGGCAGTGTTCGATGCGGAAGACCGCCTCATCGGCGTCGGCGTGAACCGCGTGGTGCCGCAGAACTGCTCGGTCGCGCACGCGGAAATGATGGCCTACCTCACCGCGCAGGCCGCCACAGGCCGCAACCGCCTCAACGAAGGCCATCCTGGCATCGTGCTGGCCACCTCCTCACAACCGTGCTGCATGTGCTATGGCGCCACCTTCTGGGCCGGCATCGACACGCTCCTGATCGGTGCTACGGCATCGGACGTGATGGAGCTGACACAGTTCGACGAAGGCCCGCTGCCTTCGGATTGGCGCGGCGAACTGGAACAACGCGGCATCGCCGTGCGCGTGGGCATTGCCCGCAACGCCGCCCGCGCCGTTCTCGCCGATTACGCCACACGCGGCGGGATCAATTACTGATCGACCACCCCCTCCGTCAGCCGTTGTTCTCCCTCTCCCGCTGGCGGGAGAGATGAAGCTCACTGAGATATGGGGCTAATCAGCTTCCCAACCCCGCACGCGGGGCAGGCGTTCGCCGAAAAACACGCCTGGCTTTCGTAGAGTCGAGCTTGCTCGACTCGGATGCCTGAGTGACGCGGGAAGCAAGGGCAGCGGGGCAAGCCCCGCTCTACAAAAGTCGGTGAAAGAAAATCAATGGGTTACGATCTTGTTTCTCAAAAGATCTGGTTTTGCCAAGCCCAAAAGAAAACCCGCGAGGCCAGGCCTCGCGGGTTTTTTCGTTGAAGCCTTGGAGCGGCTTAGCCGCGACGACGCATCAGGCCAAAACCCAGCAGGCCGAGCGCGCCGGCCAGCAGGCCCAGCGTCCACGGGCTGTTCGCCGGAACCGTGGCAACAACCGGATCAGGCAGGTTACCGCCACCGCCGCCGGGCGGGTTGCCGCCGAAATAGTGAATGCGGACTTCGCCCGTCACGAACTCGCCATTCGGATCAATACCCGTATCCCAGAAGGAATCACAGAACTCCAGCGTCACGACACCCGCAGCACCGGTGGTGATGTTGGGCAGCGAGTTGTCGCTCAGGTCAAGCGGCGTCGCCTCGGGGATGTCGAAAGGCACATTCACACCAGGTGCATTGGTTTGAACACCGTAACGCAGGCGGATTGCTCCATCCGGGTCATCTCCCCAGAAGACGACCGCAACTTCACTGACCCAACTGGGAGTGAACCCCGTGATTCCACCCGTACCGCTGAAGCCAGTGATGATTGCATCCGGGCCAAGATTCACACCGATGGTCGTATTGGCCGGATTGATTCCAGCCCAATCACACACCGCATGCGTGCCGATCCCCGCAACATCGACTCTGGCCACGTAGATGGGCGTGCCGTCCGGCGTGGTTCCCACGCGATCCACACTCTTCGGAGTCAACACCTGGGCCGGATCGCCCTTCGCCGCGAATGCGGTGCCGCCAGCCAGCAGGGCCGCGCTTACACCCAATGCCAGTGAAACTTGCTTGAACATCGTCAACTCCTTGAACTTCTTCTGAGAATTCGGAAACCACACAGTAACCGTCACATGTGCCAGCTCGCATGAGAGCGCGCGATACCTCACACTCCCACGCTGAGGAGGACGGGTCGCCAGAACCGGTTACCTCGCGATTCTATATTCCATATCCGTTCATGTCCATCAACGAGCGGATTCCACCTTGGTTGAATCCCTCCGCATGACGACCACCGTCTCCCACCTGCCCCCGAACACGCATCTGGTGTTCTGCCGTCCCAACTTCGAAGCCGAAGCCGCTGCCGAACTCGCGGATCGGGCCGCGCTGCATGGCGTATCCGGATATCCGGAAACGGCGCGCGGCAGCGGCGTGGCGTGGTTCCGGGCCTTGCCGGATGAGGCAGGAGAAGGCCGCAGGCCGGCACTGGCGTTTGCGAATCTGATCTTTGCGCGCCAGTGCATCGCCGCCTTCGCGCACCTGCGCGTGCTTGATCCGAAAGACCGGCTCACGCCGATCCTCGCCGCATTGCCAATCTTGCCTGCACGCTTTGGCGAGGTGTTCGTGGAGCATCCGGATTCGGACGAGGGCAAACCCTTGGCGGCGCTGGCCCGCAGTTTCGGCAACGCGCTGCGGCCTGCGCTGCGCAAGGCGGGCAGGCTCACTGATGCACCCGATCCGAAACTGCCGCGCCTGCATGTGGTGTTCCTTGCGGGCGATCATGCGGTACTGGGCATCGCCGATACCCGCCATGCGCCGCCGTGGCCGCAGGGTATCCCGCGCCTGAAATTGCACCGCGATGCGCCCAGCCGTTCCGCGCTGAAACTGGAAGAAGCCTTGCTGACGCTGATCACCGAGGAGGAGCGCGCGCGCTGGCTGAAACCGGGCATGAAGGCCGCCGATCTGGGCGCAGCGCCGGGCGGTTGGAGTTGGGTGCTGGCGCGGGCCGGCGTGCACGTCACCGCCATCGACAATGGCCCGCTTTCGGAAACCGCGCTGGCCACTGGCCTGATCCGCCACCAGCGTGCCGATGGCTTCACCTGGCAACCGCGCGAACCGATGGATTGGATGGTGTGCGACATGGTGGAGCAACCCAGGCGCGTGGCCGCGCGCATGGCGCAATGGTTTGCCAACGGCTGGTGCCGCCGCGCCATCTTCAACCTGAAATTGCCGATGAAGAAACGCTACGCCGAAGTGCAGGCCAACCTCGCCGACTTCGTGCGGGTGTGCGAGGAAGCAGGCATCACCGTGCAATGGCGTGCGCGGCAGCTTTACCACGACCGCGAGGAAATCACGGTGCTTGCGTTTACCGGATGATGAGGAGCCGAGCACCCGCTTCGTAGAGCCGGGCTTGCCCGGCTACTCCTGCTTTTCGTGCCATCCAAGCCCAAGCCGGGCAAGCCCGGCTCTACGGAAGAAACCGACCTATTCGGGCCTTCGCGGCGGTTTGGGCGACAGATCCGGGCGCGGCTTCGGCGGCGCGGTGTTGGGAGCCTGCACCGCAGCGGCAAGGCGTTCGGCCAGTTGCGCCAACAGGCGGTTCTGTTCCTCGCGCGATTGCGCGCGGGCGTCGAGGCTTGTGATCAGCGGCTTGAAGCCCAGTTCCAACGCCGAACGCAGACCGCCGAGCCACATCGCTGCATCCGTGGCGGTGTCGCGGCTGAAGGTGCGTGCCAATGCCTGTTCGCTCGCCACGCGCTCCAACAAGGAAACGATTTCCGGCCACGGTGCAGCAGGTGTCGCTTCGGGAGCAACTTCATCCGATGCAGGCACAAGCGCACGCACGCCCTGCACCAGATCGTGCAGTTGCGCCACCACGCGCGTGCCGACATCCGAATCGCTGCCGCCGATGGCCTTGTTGCGGCGGTAGTCGGTTTTGATCACTTCCCAACGCGCCGCCTGTTCCTCGTTCAAGTCTGCGCGCAACTGCGCCAGCTTCAACAGGTTTTCTTCCGCGCCTGTGGTGAGCAATTGCGATTCGCCGATGTAGTGATCGGCGATCAACTGCTGCAATTCGGCCTCGTTCATCACCGGTGCGATCTTCTCGGCCAGCTTGTTCATGTTGCGATAGCTGCCTTGCAGCTTGAACGCAGGTTCCGTGCGATAGGCATCGGCCTGTGCGGCGGAGGCGATGTATTGCTGGTTGACGCGATAGACGACTTCACGCACGGCCAACATGCGCTTGAGTGTTTCGACGATCTCGTTGATCGCAGCAGTGCCGTAGTCGTGCTTCAGTTCGTTGGTGGAAACCTCGCTCCCTTGCGCCTTGGCGACCAGCATATACAGATCGGCCATGTCGCGCGTGGCCAGCGGCGCGAGCACGGGATTGGAGGTGAGGCTGTTCTCGATGTAGCTGAGCTTGAAGGCTTCTTCCATGCCGCCAAGCACATCGCCAAGGTTGTAGATGTCGGCACGGTTGGCGAGCATGTCCGGAATCTTGAAAACCTCGCCGGATTCGGTGTACGGATTGCCTGCCATCACCACGCAGAATTTCCTGCCGCGCATGTCGTAGGTTTTCGTCTGCCCGTTCCACACGCCTTCGATGCGGCGCGTGCCGTCGCACAGCGAGATGAACTTCTGCAAAAACTCCGGGTGCGTGTGCTGGATGTCGTCCACGTAAAGCATCACGTTGGAACCCATTTCCAGCGCGAGGTTGAGTTTGAGCAATTCCTGCTTCGCGGTCGCATCCGGCGCTTGCTCGGGATCGAGCGAATGCACGCCGTGGCCGAGCGCTGGGCCGTTGATCTTCATGAAAACCAGGCCCAAACGGCTGGCAACGTATTCCATCAACGTCGTCTTGCCGTAACCGGGCGGGGAAATCATCAGCAGAAGGCCCATCAAATCGCTGCGCTTGCCCTCGCCCACCGTGCCCATCTGCTTGGCGAGGTTGTCCCCAATCACCGGCAGATACACGCTGTCGATCAGTTTGTTGCGCACGAAACTGGTCAATGGACGCGGCTTGAACTCGGAAAGCCGCAGCGCGTTTCGCTCGCGCGCCATGATGTCCTGACGCAGTTGCTGGTAGCGCCGGAAGCCTTGCAGGTAGCCGACCTGGTGCGCGGCGAGGCGCGTGAGGAATTCGGAGAGTTGCAGGTTCAACGCGCCGTTGACGATGCGCGGGTGCTCGCTCAGCAGCCCATCGGTACGCAGCTCCAGATCAGCCTGCGAAACGCGGTGCGGCAATGCCGGGCCGAGCAGCAGCAGCGCGGCGGCTTCGGGAACATAGGCACCCAATGCAGCCAAAGCATCATCATGCTCTTCCGCGTGCGCGATCAGCGCTTCAAGCCATTGCGCCACAAGATTCCAGCGCGCGCTCGCATCCTCGCCGAGCACATCCAGCGTGGCCTGCACATCGTTCCAGCGCTCACCGGCCAGTGTCTTTTTCAGGCCATCGACCAATTGCTGCGCGTAGCGGCTGAATGCGAATTGCGGATGCGGGGCGGAAAGCTCCTGCACCAGATATGCGGCGGCGGCATGGCGTTCGGCACGCATCGGGAGGGAAAGCGTTTCCAGCGCGGTGGCGATGTCCGAACGCAGCGCGGCCAAAGCTTCGTCGCGGCCGAAGATGTCTCGAATCTGCTGCGCACTGCGCGCCCGTGCAGGCCAGCGCGCGGCTTCTTCCGACCCGGAAAGCGCACGCCAACCGAGCAATGCCATCGCACGCGCATCCGGCGCGTGTACCAGGGTTCCGGCGGCATCCAGCAACGGCACCAGGGCGCGCAGGATCAGCGCGGCATCGTGGTCGTGGATGCCTTTTTCGTAGCCTTCCTTGTAGCGCGGCGTGGCGAATTCACGCACGGCGCGGGTGAGGGCGTCAGTTTCCAGCACCAGCTTGGATAGACCTTCTCGCGTGAAACCTTCACGATTCGCATTGGCCGCTTCCAGCACCAACCCGGCCAGATATTCGGCCCGCGCAAGTTCCGGCGATTCGGATTCCAGCATGGCCTGCCAATAGGGCTTCAGCGGCGCGAGCGCGGGGTCGTCCAGCGGGGCGAAGTAATCGGTGCCGGTGAGATGCAACGCCAAACCGTCGCCGCGCGGCAGGATGGCGAGATCAAGCTCCTGCGTGTTGACCGAGAAGCGGTGCTTGCCGAGGCGAATGAGGTTGCCGCCATCTTCGAACAGGTCGGTCTTGTCGCGCAGCGCACGCACGGACTGGTCGCGCACCGCTTTCAGGCGCGCTTCCACATCGTCCGCTTTCACGTTGTCCTTCAACTCGCGCAGCCGCGTGGCCAGCTCGCGCAGTTTCAGGATCAGCGCATCGCCGGCGAAGAAGGCATTGAGTTCGTCCGACCCGGCAAAACGAGCAGTGCGGCGCGGCAGGCCGTCGAGGATGCGGCGCGCGGCGTCGAACACGCCTTGTGCCTTGCGTTGGCGTTCATCCAGCAACGCCTGCTTGTGCGTCTCGAAGGTTTCGGTGAGTTCCTCGCGCTTTTGCAGGATGTCATCGAGGAATTGCGTGTGTTCGCCGAACTGGCTTTCCAGTTCTTCCAATTGGATCAACAGGCGTGAAAGTTGTTCGTCACAGCGCTCCGGATCGGTGGAGGCGGACAGGGCGCTGGCGATGCTCTGGCCAAACAACGTGAACTGTGCACCGAACTGCGCTACCTGCTCGCCGGAACCCAGTTGTTTGCGGCGCTGCTCGGCACGCGCGCGGGCCTGGTTGAGCCGCGCGTAAAGCTCGGCGATGGCTTCCACGATCTTCGTACGCTGCGTGGCATCGTCCACACGCAGGCTCGCCATCAGTTCCGACAACAGATCAAGGTCGGAAGCGAGCGCAGCCAGGCCCTGCTGAGGTTCGCGCAATGCGGCCACGCTCGGCGCAGCTTGCGCCTTGGCATCCAGTTCCACCAATCGCGCATTCAAGGGTGCCAGCGCAGCAGCATCGGAAAGATACGTGCCGGTAGCTTCGCCGATGCGTTCGTGTGCGGCGATCAACGCCGCTTCCATCGAATCGATCGCAGCGGTGTCGATGTAGCGCAGATCCCGGATCGTCAGCAGGTGCCCGCGTTGTGCGGAAATGGACTGCAAAGCGGCGACGTAATCCTGCACGCGCTCGAAGCGGTCGGGATCGAGGCTGGACAGCAAGGCTTCCTGCTTGGTCTGCGCCTGCCGCATCGCGCGATCGGATTGGGCGCGGATGCTTTCGACCTTCTCGTATTCGTCCAGCACCGCTTCGCCGGTTGCAGCGATTTCGTGCAGTAGCGGCGCAAGATCGCCCGCTTGCGCATCGCCGATCCAGTGATGCGCATCGAACATGCGACGCGCGGCCTGCACCAGCAGGGTGTAGCGCTGCACGGAAACCTGCTCGCTGTCGGTTTCCCGCGCCAGCGACAGCAGATCGGAAACACCGCGCACCAGTTCCGCATTGCCGATGCGCGCGAGGAAGCCGGTTCCCGGCGGCTGGCGCGCGGCGTATTCCTCGAAGCAGAAAGGCGTGCGCCAGACCTGCATCGGATGCACGCGCGTGGGCTCGGCGCTTTCGGTGCTGAAGATCACCATGCGCCCATCTTCCAGCCGCGCATAACCGTGGCAGACGATGGGCGAGGCAAGCTTGCGTTCGATCAGGTTGTAGGTGAACAGCGCGCAGCGTCCATCGACGGGTTCATAGAAGATGTAAAGCACATCCTCGCCGTTGGGCGAACGGATCGCACGCTTGAAGCGCATCCCTTCTACCGGCGTATCGAACTGGCGCGTTTCCCCGTTCTGCAACAGATAGCCGCCCGGCCAGACGATGCCGTGATCCTCCGGCAACTGGATGCAAGCCAAGCCGACTGCATCGATGCGCTGCACCTTCTGCGTGAGCGTGTTGTAGGCCAGATTCCGCCATTGTTCCTCGCGGTACGGCAGCACGCGCAACAAGATCAGGCTACCGACCTTGGCGAACTCGATCTGCGCATCATCCAGCGACTGCGTCTTGTCCTGCACGGCCTCGCGGTAGATGCCAAGGCCGTCCTCGGTGTTGTTCTCGATCTTGATGGTGAGATCGCCACCGATGGTTTCGACGAACACGGTATCGAGAATGTTGATGTGCGGATGGCGGCCATTGACAACCATTTCTCGCGCGGTCGGCTGCCATTCGAAATCAAATGGTGCCGGGAGAGCAATGTCGCGCTCGCCACGGTTGTCGATGTAGCGAACGTCCTTGCCATCGGGCGAAATGCTCCAGCGGAACACGCGAATATCGGTGAGCCTCTCGCCGATCTGGAAGCTCGCCAGAAGCTTTCCATCACGCACCATCAATTGCAGCAGGCGCGTGTTCTTGTAGTAGGCATACAGCTCGTGGAAATCCTGCACGAAGCTGTCGATGGCGAGGAAGGTGCCGGCGTGGCTTTCCGGCTGCACGTCGTAGCCTTCGGCGGTTTCCACCAGCTTGTAGAGGCTGAACACATCCTCGATGCGGGTTTCCTTCTTCAACCCGATGAAGACGTTGTAGCCGAACAGCAACAGATCACCGACCTGCACGATGTCCCGCGCCACGCAGTTGTGCTCGGTGCGCACGCGCAACCGGCCCATCACTTCCATCGCACTGCCGCCGAACTGCTCCAGCCTGCGTGCATTCAACGCATCCACCTGCGAACGCAAGCGCGCGCCCTGCTCGACCAGACGCTTGCGCAGGACTTCGTAAGCGCCGCCGGAAGCGACGGCCTGGTCTATGGCGGTGGGGTTGGTGGGGTTGGTGGGTTCGGTCATGGGCAATGCTCGTAGAGCGGAGCTTGCTCCGCTTGATCCACGAGCCGAGCAAGCTCGGCTCTACGAAATCCATGAGCCGGGCAAGCCCGGCTCCACGAACAACGTGAATTACGCCGTCGGCTCCGTCTTGCCCGGATCCGAGGCTATGCCCCTGCCCCCCAGAAACCGCTGGATCAAGTCGTTCACCAGCGGGCTCTTGCCCGCGACGCCTTCGATGGCTTTCCCGACCGACAAGGATTTGGCGAACGAATCGAAGAACGCACCCTCGCCGCCAACGATGTCGATGTTCGCCTTCGACAATGCCGCAGCCAGTACGTCGGCCTGTTCCTTGGCGATGTCCTTGCCTGCAGCGATCTGCGCGATGGCCTGCTCGAAGCCTTTTTCCAGCTGCATCCGGAATTCTTCGTGTGCTCGCGCGCCGTCGCTCAGGGAGCCGAGCGCGCTGAACTTCTCGGTCAGGCCCTTGGCTTCGGCGTTGAGTTTTTCCAGCAGCACTTGCGCTTCGGAGAGGCCGACATCGCGCGTCGCCTTGGCCTTGGCAGCGCCCAACTGCTCCTCGCCGCGCGCCTGCGCGGTGAGGTTTTCCTCCAGCACTTTCGCCTCGGCCAAGCCCTTGTCCTGCGTGCCGCGCGCTTCGGCGGTGAGTTTTTCGGCAATGACCTTGGCCTGCGCCAGACCTTCCTTTTCCATCGCGGCGGCGGTGACTTCCCGCACGCGGGCATCGGCGAGGCCGGGCGCAGCGCGTTCGGCTTCGATGGCCTCGGCGAGTTTCTTTTTCGCTTCGGCCTGCTTGGCGGCAGCTTCCAGTTCGGCCTGCGCCAGCACGGTGAGTTCCACGGCCTTGTGCTTGCTGCGCGTTTCGTCCGCTTCGGCCTGCTTGACCTGTTTCACCAGTTCTTCTTCCGCAGCGGCCTGGGCTTCGAGGATCTTCACCTGCTTCAGGCGGTCGGCCTCGGAAACCTCACGCACTTCCTTGATGCGTTCTTCTTCCTGAGCGACGGTCTTTTCCACGGCCACGCGCTCGCGGATCACGTTGGCGATGAGCTTGCGCTGTTCTTCCAGCGCCTTTTCCTTTTCGATGCGTTGCAGTTCCACCTCGCGTTCGCGCGCGACGGTTTCAAGGTCTTTGGCGCGAGTGACTTTTTCCACTTCGATCACGACGGCGCGCTGGCGGTTTTGTTCGGCCACTTCCACTTCGCGCTGGCGGTTCTGTTCGCGGATGTCGATCTGTTCCTGCGCGGCGATGCGGGCCTGTTCGGCCTTGAGGCGTTCTTCTTCCTGCACCTTCATCGTTTCGGCCTGTTCGCGTGCGCGGATGGTTTCGATTTCGCGTTTCTGGCGCGCCTCGGCATCGGCCTGCTGGCGCTCCAGTGCCAGCATCGCTTCTTTCGTCTCGACGTTCTTCTTGGTGATCGCCAGTTGCTCGTTGCGTTCCAGTTCGTTGGTGATGACGTTCTGCGCGGCGGTGAGTTCGGTGATCTTGCGGATGCCTTCTGCGTCCAGGATGTTGCTCGGATCAAGCGATGCTTTCGGCGTCTGCTCGAGATAATCGATGGCGACGTCTTCGAGGATATAGCCGTTGAGATCGTTTCCGATGACCTGCACGATGCGGTCGCGGAACTCCTGTCGGTTCTCGAACAGCTTGACGAAGTCGATCTGCTTGCCGACGGTCTTGAGCGCTTCGGAGAACTTGGCATTGAACAGTTCATTCACGGCCTGCTTGTCCGAGGCGCGCTCCACGCCGATGGACTTGGCCACCTTCAGCACGTCCTGCTGGGTTTCGTTGACGCGCAGGTAGAAGGCCACGGTGATGTCTGCGCGCATGTTGTCCTTGCAGATCAGGCCGTCCTTGCCGCGCCGATCCACTTCCAGCGTGATGAGGGAGATCTGCATGAACTCCTTCTTGTAGATCACCGGATAGACCAGCGCGCCGGTGAAGTGCACCTTGGGCGTGGAAGAAAGATCATTGACGATGAGTGCGGTGCCTTGCGGAACCTTGATGTAGAAGGCCTTGAACAGGATGAACAGGCCGAAGATGCCGAGCAGGACGACGCCCGCAACGATCAGGAAGGGGATGACTTGCTCAAGGCTCATGGCGAATCTCCGGGTTGCAGATGGTGATGACGTGATAGGTATAACGCGAAAAGTTGACGAAAGAGGTCATGCCCGCACGACGCGATAGGCGTTTGCGTCCGGCAGGTATTCGATCAGCACGACGCGCTCGCCGCGCTTCAGGGTTTCGGTGTCGCAACGGGCCTTGAGAATCAGCCCCGCGCCGCCGTCTTCCAGATTCACTTCGCCCAGCGCCGTGCCCAGTTCCTGGCTGCGCACCGTGGCTTCGCGCATCAACAGCGAAACGGGCTCAGGCCCGGCGTGATTGGCGAACAATGGTTTGAGCGGATACAGCATCAGGCCGGTGAGCGGCAGCGCGACGATCACCAGCAGCAGCAGCGCGCCTGCACCCAGCGCCAGCCGCAACACGCCGGAAAGTTCGCGCAACCAGAAATAATCGAGGAAATAGCACATCGTCCAGGCCAGCAACGCGATGCCGGTGACGACCAGCGCGATGGGCATTCCATCCAGACCGAACTTGAGCAGGAAGCCGGAAAAGCCGCCAAGCTCCCCTTCACCACCGCTGCCGGAAAGGTCGAGGAAATCCGCATCGAACAGGCCGATCAGGGTGAGCAGCCACCACGCCACGGCCACCGTCAGCAACAGGCTGAACACGACCGTCGGGAATGACAGTGCGATTTCCAGAAATGTGTTCATGCAGCCCCCGGAACGAAGCGACGGATATGGCCTTGACGCATTGCGCCAGGTTTCGTGACACGGGCGCGACGTCGGCAACGGGTGTGAAATTCACCGCCATGCTTCCCCGGCATGGCGGCGAAGTTGAAGTGTGCCTAGTCCACCAGGAAGGTGACTTTCAGCGTGACGCGCCATTCGGTGACATTGCCCTCACCGTCGGTGACGACCTTGGTTTCGTTGACCCAGGCACCCTTGATGTTCTTGACCGTTTCGGCAACTTTCTTCAAACCCGTCCTTACGGCGTCTTCCACGCTCTTGGGCGAGGAGGTTGTGACTTCGATGATTTTGGCTACGGACATGATGTGCTCCTTCGTGAACGGCGCTGATGCGCCGGGGGAGGATCAGCGTAGCTCATTGGACGACAAGCGCGCTTGCCGGGCGCGATGGACAGTTCAGAAAAGCACAACGCCCGGCAGGATGGCCGGGCGTTGCGTGGTCGAACCAAGCGAAAATGAATCAGTGCTTGAGGTTCTTGCGCAGGCGTTCCAGTGCCTGCAACTGCACCATGGCCTGCTGGAGCTGCACCTGGGCTTCTTCCAGCGTCTGCGCGTCGCCGCGATGAGCGATGATGCGCTCGGCTTCTTCCTTGGCCTTGCGGACGGCGGCTTCGTCGATGTCCTCGGCGCGGATCGCGGTATCGGCCAGAACGGTGACGACGGAAGGCTGCACTTCCAGGATGCCGCCGGAAATGGCGATGTCCACGCTTTCGCCGTTGGCTTGGGTCACCACGACCTTGCCGGGCCGAAGACGCGTGATCAGCGGCGCGTGACGAGCCACGATGCCCAGTTCACCCATCTCGCCGGTGGCAACGACCAAAGTGGCCTCGCCCCGGAAGATTTCCTGTTCGGCGCTGACGATGTCGCAACGGAAGGTAGTCATTTCTGTCTCGCTTTGCTCGACGGTGAGGGAGGAAAGGAGTCCGCCTGCTTCGCAGGCTCAGGAAGTCAGTAACGGCGAACAGCCCGGCTTTTACTGACCTTCCTCACTCCTCACCGCTCTTGCTTCAACTGACCGCTCTTACGCGGCAAGTTTCTTCGCCTTCTCGACGGCTTCCTCGATCGCGCCGACCATGTAGAACGCCTGCTCGGGCAGGTGGTCGTATTCGCCATCGACGATACCCTTGAAGCCGCGGATGGTTTCCTTCAGCGGCACGTACTTGCCCTTGGAGCCGGTGAAGACTTCGGCCACGGTGAACGGCTGGCTGAAGAAGCGCTCGATCTTGCGGGCACGGGCCACGGCCAGCTTGTCTTCTTCGGAAAGCTCGTCCATGCCCAGGATCGCGATGATGTCTTTCAGTTCCTTGTACTTCTGCAAGGTCTGCTGGACGCGGCGGGCGGTTTCGTAGTGTTCGATGCCGATCACGTTCGGGTCGAGCTGACGGCTGGTGGAATCCAGTGGATCCACGGCCGGATAGATGCCGAGCGAGGCAATGTTGCGGCTCAACACGACGGTCGCGTCCAAATGCGCGAAGGTGGTCGCAGGCGAGGGATCGGTGAGGTCGTCGGCGGGCACGTACACGGCCTGGATCGAGGTGATCGAGCCGGTCTTGGTGGAGGTGATGCGTTCCTGCAACACGCCCATTTCCTCGGCGAGGGTGGGCTGATAACCCACGGCGGAGGGCATGCGGCCGAGCAGTGCGGATACTTCCGTACCGGCCAGCGTGTAACGGTAGATGTTGTCCACGAACAGCAGCACGTCGCGACCTTCGTCGCGGAAGTATTCGGCCATCGTCAGGCCCGTGAGCGCCACGCGCAGGCGGTTGCCCGGCGGCTCGTTCATCTGGCCATAGACCATCGCCACCTTGGACTTGGCGTGTTCCTGCACGTTGACGACGCCCGATTCCTGCATTTCATGATAGAAGTCGTTGCCTTCGCGGGTACGCTCGCCCACGCCTGCAAACACGGACAAGCCGGAGTGTTCGGTGGCGATGTTGTTGATGAGTTCCATCATGTTCACCGTCTTGCCCACGCCGGCGCCGCCGAACAGGCCGACCTTGCCGCCCTTGGCGAACGGACACATCAGGTCGATGACCTTGATGCCGGTTTCCAGCAGTTCGGTGGTGGAGGCCTGATCTTCATACGAAGGGGCTGCGCGGTGGATTTCCCACGTGGTGTCAGCCTTCACCGGGCCCGCTTCGTCAATCGGCGTGCCCAGCACGTCCATGATGCGACCCAGCGTGCCGATGCCGACCGGCACCGAGATCGCGCGGCCGGTGTTGTCGGCCACGAGGCCGCGCTTCAGGCCATCGGTGGAGCCGAGCGCGATGCAGCGCACCACGCCATCGCCAAGCTGCTGTTGCACTTCCAGCGTGATGGCGGTGTTCTGCACCTTCAGCGCGTCATAGACCTTCGGCACGCTTTCGCGCGGGAATTCGACGTCAACGACTGCGCCGATGATCTGAACGATTTTGCCCTGACTCATGTTTGCTGCTCCGATTTGACTTGTCCGGGTCGGCGAGTTTCGTCGCCGCATTGCTTTGTCGGGATCGGGAGATTCGGGATTCGGGATTCGTAACAGCGGCAGCGATGCGCTTCGCACGAATCCCCAATCGCCAATCCCCAATCCCGGCTCTTACACCGCCGCAGCGCCGCCGACGATTTCCGAGATTTCCTGCGTGATCGCCGCCTGCCGCGCCTTGTTGTAAACGAGATTCAGCGTACCGATCAGCTTGGTGGCGTTGTCGCTGGCGGCCTTCATGGCCACCATGCGCGCAGCGTGTTCGGAGGCAACGTTTTCCATTACCGCCTGATACACCAGCGACTCGATGTAGCGGGTCAACACGTGATCCAGCACGCTTTCCGCGTCCGGTTCGTACAGGTAATCCCATTCGTGTCGGGCAACCTGCGATTCCGCTGCGGGCAACGGCAGCAACTGGTCGAAGGTGGCCTTCTGGGTCATGGTGTTGACGAAGTCGTTGTACGCCAGGAACACCTTGTCCACTTTTCCGGACGTATAGGCATCCAGCATCACCTTGATGACGCCGACCAATTGTTCGACCTTGGGCACATCGCCCAAGTGCGTGACCGAGGCCAGCATCCCGACCTTGATGCGACGGAAAAACACGGAAGCCTTCTGGCCGATGGTGACCAGATCCACTTCGATGCCCTGCTGCTGCAATGAGCGGAACTCGGCCACCAGCTTGCGGAACATGTTGTTGTTGAGGCCGCCAGCCAGACCGCGATCGGAAGAAACGATGACGTAACCGACGCGCTTGATGTCGCTGCGCTCAACAAGATACGGATGACGGTACTCGGAATTGGCCTGCGCCAGATGGCCGATCAACTGCTTCATTGCCCGCGCATAGGGACGCGAAGCCTTCATCCGATCCTGCGCCTTGCGGATCTTGGAGGCCGAGACCATTTCGAGCGCGCGCGTCACCTTGCGGGTGTTCTGCACGCTCTTGATCTTGGTTTTGATTTCTCTGCCGCCTGCCATTGCTTGCTCCGTGAGCGGGATTCGGGATTGGAGATTCGGGATTCGCAACAGCGCCCGCTTCCCGTCACCTTCTTTCCGCTCGAAATTCCGCTCTTGCGAATCCCGAATTCCGAATCCCGGCTCTTACCAGCTGCCGGTCTTCTTGAACTCTTCGATGCCCTTTTTGAACGCGGCTTCGATCTCGTCGTTCCAGTCGCCGGTGCTGTCGATCTTCCCGATCAACTCGCCTGCCGTGTTGGCGAAGTGGGCCTGCAAACCCGCTTCGAACGCCAAAACCTTGCTCACCGGCACATCGTCCAGATAGCCCTTGTCCACCGCATAGATGGACAGCGACTGCTGCGCCACGGACATCGGTGCGTATTGCTTCTGCTTCATCAGTTCGGTGACGCGCTGGCCGCGTTCGAGCTGCTTGCGGGTGGCGTCGTCCAGATCGGAAGCGAACTGCGCAAATGCCGCCAGCTCACGGTACTGCGCCAGTGCGATACGGATGCCACCTGAGAGCTTCTTCATCACCTTGGTCTGCGCCGCACCACCCACGCGCGACACCGAGATGCCGGCGTTCACGGCAGGGCGGATGCCGGCGTTGAACAGGTCGGTTTCCAGGAAGATCTGGCCGTCGGTGATCGAAATCACGTTGGTCGGCACGAAGGCGGAGACGTCGCCGGCCTGGGTTTCGATGATCGGCAGCGCGGTCAGCGAGCCGGTCTTGCCCTTCACGGCGCCGTTGGTGAACTTCTCCACGTACTCCTCGGAGACGCGCGCGGCGCGTTCCAGCAGACGGCTGTGGAGATAGAACACGTCGCCCGGATACGCTTCGCGACCCGGCGGGCGGCGCAGCAGCAGCGAGATCTGACGGTAGGCCACGGCCTGTTTGGAGAGATCGTCGTAGATGATGAGCGCATCTTCACCGCGGTCGCGGAAGTATTCGCCCATCGCGCAGCCGGAGTAGGCGCTGATGTACTGCATCGCGGCCGATTCGGACGCGGAAGCGGCGACCACGGTGGTGTAGGCCATCGCGCCGTTTTCTTCCAGCTTGCGCACGATGTTGGCGATGGTGCTGTTCTTCTGGCCGATGGCCACATAGACGCAGCGGATGCCGGAGGTCTTCTGGTTGATGATCGCGTCCACCGCCAGCGCGGTCTTGCCGGTCTGGCGGTCGCCGATGATGAGTTCGCGCTGGCCGCGGCCGATCGGAATCATCGAGTCCACGGATTTGTAACCGGTCTGCACCGGCTGGCTGACCGATTTGCGCCAGATCACGCCCGGGGCGATGGTTTCCACCGGCGAGCTGGTCTTGGCCTCGATGGGGCCCTTGCCATCGATGGGTTCACCCAACGCGTTGACCACGCGGCCCAACAATTCCGGGCCGGTGGGCACGGAGAGAATCTGGCCGGTGGTACGGGCGGTGTCGCCTTCGCGCAGGTGTTCGTAATCGCCCAGCACCACGGCACCGACCGAATCGCGTTCGAGGTTCAGCGCCAGCGCATACGTGTTGCCCGGCAGTTCGATCATTTCGCCCTGCATCACGTCGGCCAGGCCGTGGATGCGCACGATGCCGTCGGACACGCTGGTGACGGTGCCTTCGTTGCGCGCTTGCGCGGCGAGCTTGACCTTCTCGATGCGGGTCTTGATCAGTTCGCTGATTTCGGACGGGTTGAGCGTGGTGGTGGCCATCTTGGTTTCCTTGGTGCCAGCGTTGCCGCTGGCCGGATGTTCAGTAGTGATTGCGTGAATTAGTGCGACAGCGCCGTTTGCAGCCGTTCCAGCTTGCCGCGCACGGAGCCGTCGATGACGACATCGCCAGCGTCGATCACGGCACCGCCGATCAGACTTGCGTCCACGGCGGTTTCGATTTCGACTTCGCGACCGAAGCGACGCTTCAGCGCAGCCTTGATCGTGTCCAGTTCCCCGGCTGGCAGCGCCACAGCGGAAGTCACCTTCGCCTTGACCACGCGCTCGGCCTCGAAACGCAGCTCGTCGAACAGACCGGAGATTTCCGGCAGCAACGGCAAGCGACGATTGTCGAACAGCAGGCCGAGGAAGTTGCCGAACATCTCACCCGCACCTTCCGGCGCAAGCAAGGTGGCGGCATCGGCCTGGGTCAGCTTCGGGTTGCCGAGCAAGGCAGCAACCTGCGGATCGGCAGCGACGTGTGCGGCGAACGCGAGCGCCTGCGACCACGTCGGCAACGCGCCGACATCCTTGGCGATGGCGAACGCGGCGCGGGCGTAGGGGCGAGCGAGCGTGAGGGCCTGGCTCATCGTCGGCCCTTACAGTTGCGCCGCCAGCTCGTCGATCAGCGCCTTCTGGTCGTTGGCGTTGATCTCGCGCTTGAGCAGCTTCTCGGCACCGGTCACGGCCAGTGCGGACACCTGCTTGCGCAGGTCTTCCTTGGCACGGTTGGCAGCAGCCTGGATTTCGGCTTCGGCCAGCGCCTTCTGACGCGCGCCTTCGGCCACTGCTTCGGCCTTGGCGGCATCGATCAGCGCGTTGGCGCGCTGGTTGGCCTGCTCGATGATCTCATTGGCCTTGATGCGGGCGGCCTTGAGTTCCACGGCGACTTTTTCTTCAGCCTGTGCCAGCGCCTTCTGGCTGTTGTCCGCCGCGGCAAGGCCTTCGGCGATCTTCTGCTGGCGTTCTTCGATGGCCGCGATGATGTGCGGCCAGCCGAACTTCATCACCAGCCACACCACCGCGAAGAACGCGAGGCACTGAACGACGAGAGTGAGGTTGGGTAGCATGACTTGCTCCTGCGTGCCGACGACGGGATGCCGTCGGCGATGCCGTTACCGGTTGCGGTTCGCGTTGCGGGCGATCAGCCCAGCGATGCGAGCAGCGGGTTGGCGAACAGCAGCAGCAGCGCGATGGCGACGCCGATCATCGGCACGGCGTCCAGGAGGCCTGCGACGATGAACATCTTGGTCTGCAGCATCGGGGTCAGCTCCGGCTGGCGCGCCGCGCCTTCGAGGAACTTGCCGCCGAGGATGGCGAAGCCGATGGCCGTGCCGAGGGCACCCAGGCCGATCAAAAGGCCGGCGGCGATGACCGTGAACTTCAACACTTCAGCGATGAGGGCAGCGTTTTCCATGGTGTACTCCGATTGAAACGTTTGTTGTTGCTTGGGTGGAAGGGAAGAACAAAAGGTGATTCGTCGGCTTAGTGGCTCTCGGCCGACATGCTGAGGTAAACGATGGTCAGCATCATGAAGATGAAGGCCTGCAACGTGATGATCAGCACGTGGAAAGCCGTCCAGATGAAGCCGGAAATGAACTGCATCGTACCCATGAGGTAGGTGCTGAAATGCGAAAGTGAGGCGTCCAGCGTCATCAGCGCGATCAGGATGAAGATCAGCTCACCCGCGTACATGTTGCCGAACAGTCGCAGCGAGAGACTGAGCGGACGCACACCCTCCTCGATGACGCGCAGCAAGAGGTTGGCCGGTGCCAGCAGGATCTTCATCATGGTGCCGTGCGCATGGAACGGCGCGGTGAAGATTTCCTTGGTAAAGCCGCCGATGCCCTTGTGGCCGATGCCGAACACCTGGATCAGCAGGAACACGGCAATGGACATGCCGAAGGTGGTGTTGAGATCCGCAGTAGGCACCACGCGCAGGTAAGCGTGGGCGGGATCGTGCCCGGCAGCGGCGTGACCGGAGGCCCAGGCCCAGGGCAGCAGATCCACCGGCACCATGTCCATGAAGTTCATCAGGAACACGAGCAGGAAGATGGTGATCGCCAGCGGCGCAATCATCTTGCTGCGGCCGTGGAAGGTTTCACGCACCAGCCCATCGACAAAGACGACGACGATTTCCACGAAGGCCTGGAACTTGCCCGGCACGCCTGTGGTGGCACGGCGTGCGGCGAACAGGAAGCCTGTGAGGAACAGCACCGACAGCACGAAGGTGAAGAACAGCGTATCCACGTTCAAGGTCATGAACGTGCTGTCGCCCACACTCACCTGCAGATGGTGCAGATGGTGGTTGATGTATTCGGTGGAGCCGCCGGTTTCGGCAGGCGGGGCCGTGTGTTCAACGCTCACTCGTTCGACCTTCAACCGTTTGCGCCTTGCCCGGCGGGATGCTTCTTGCCGGACAGACCCAGAACCAACAGATAGACCAGCAGTGCCACCGCCAGCCCGACCAGCGCCGGCACTGCCGGCAACCGCCATGTCGCCATCGCCAGGTACAGCACGGCGAAGACGACCAACCATTTCATCGCGACGCCCAGCATCAGCCGACCAAGCACCGCACCAGCCATTGCCACACCACCGCCGAAGGCCATCCTGGCCGCCAGCAGGCTGCCCAGCGTCATCGCCCCGCCACCTGCCAGCGCCGCCAAGGCAGCGCGTGGCCCAAGGATCAGACAGGCCGCAGCGGCCGCCAACGTGGCAATGGCCTGAAAGACCACCGCCCGCAGCGCCAGCCGCCAGCCCGCGACAGCAGAGTTCAGCACGCGGACAATCCCGGCGAAGACATCAACTTCGGAACGATGCGGCAGCCCGACCCGAAAGCCGCCTGCCAAGCCGCCGAATTATAGCAGGCGCGGATTTTCATCGGCAACCACCTGCCGCATGGGAAATGCGGCGGGTGGCTGCAATTTCTACTTCTTGTCCGAAAGCGCAGCTTCCACCGAGGCGGTGGTGATCGGGTGGTAGCCTGGCCGGGCCTGCTCGAATACCTGGCGCGCGAATTCGCGCCCCTCTTTGGTGGCGGCCAACGCACCGTAGGTCGGCATGATGAGCTTGCGGCGGCCAATGCGTTTCAGGAACTCGGCCATCGCCGGGCGCGCCTCGAAGTAGCCGCTGCGAATGGTCAACGGGAACCAGCGTTGCAGGATTTCCCCGTTCTGCGAGGCGGTGAAGTGGAAGGCCTGATCCAGTTCAGCCAGTTGTTCTGTGGAAAGCTTCTCCGGCAACCCTTCGATGAAACGCACCCATTCCTGCGTGATCCACGCGCCGGTGTCGATTTCATCCGCTGCCACCTTGCGGGCAAGCCATTGCTTGCGCACCGCATCCACGGCATCGAAGCGTGGGGATACGACCTGCGGCGCATTAGAAGGCACGCCCGGCTCATGCAGCCACGTATCCAGTTCCTTCGCGCTCACCACACCCGGATGCTTTGCGAGCAGGTTTTCTTCCAGATACGCCTTGAACTGCCCGCTGTTGATGCTCTGGAACGCGAAATGATCGAAGTAGCCGCGCAGAAACGGATCGAACACCTCGCGCCCGAAGCGTTGCTCCAGGAATTGCAGGAACCACGCACCCTTGTCGTAAGCCACCGCGGAAAGCGTGTCGTCCGGATCGGAATTGGCCGTGGGTTTCAGCGCCAGAATCTGCGCCGTTTTCGACATGCCCTTCAGGCCGCGCATCAACCCGTCGCGGGAGATGACGAATTCCATCGCCGATTGCTCCGGCCCGTACAGCGCTTCGACGATTCGGTTCTCCACGTAGCTGGTGAAACCTTCGTTGAGCCAGATGTCCTTCCAGCTCGAATTGGTGACGAGGTTGCCGCTCCACGAATGCGCAAGTTCATGCGCGATCAGCGACACCAGTGATTTGTCGCCGACGATCACCGTGGGCGTGGCGAAGGTGAGCCGCGGGTTCTCCATGCCGCCGAAGGGGAAGGAGGGAGGCAGCACGAGAATGTCGTAGCGCTCCCAGCGGTACGGGCCATACAGCGCTTCGGCAGTGGCGATCATCTTCTCGGTGTCTTCGAACTCCCGGTGCGCCGCATCGACCGTGGCCGGCTCGGCCCACACACCGCTGCGTTCGGAGATCGGGCGGAACACCAGGTCGCCTGCGGCAATCGCCATCAGATAGGACGGAATCGGCTGGCGCATCCGGAACACGTAATCGCCATCGCGCGGCTCGTTCGGCGGGTTGTCCGCGCTCATCAACGCCATCAGCGAAGGATCGGTGCGCAGCCGCGCGCTGTAGGTGTAGCGCACCTGCGGCGTGTCCTGCAGCGGCACCCAGCTGCGCGCGTGGATCGCCTGGCTCTGGCTGAACATGAAGGGATGCGTCTTGCCCGCCGTCATCGAGGCCTCCAGCCATTGCAGGCCGGAGGCGTCGGGCGAAGTGCGGTAGCGGATGCGCACGCTCTCGTAAGGGTGGTTCATCCGGATCGTCAGCTTCTGGCCGTACAGCGGATGCCGCTCCGCCAGTTCCCAATCGAGCTTGTACCAAGGGCCGTCGGCGCGCTTGCCCGATACCTTCTCGATGGTCAGATCGCGGGTATCCAGCACCAGCTCACGTGCCGAAGGATCGCGCCAGGCCAGGGAAAGATCGGCGCTGCCGGAAATTTCCTTCTTCTGGAAATCCACGCGCAAATCCAGGCCAAGGTTGCGGATGACCACCTTTTCCGGCTGCGCATAGGAATGCTCGTCGCGCGGCGCAGGTTCGGGCGCAGGCGCGGGTTTGGCGGTCACGGCGGCGGAAAGGGCCAGGACGGAAAGAACAATGAGGGCGCGCATGGGGATGCTCGGCAGCACGGAGGGAACGCCAAGTCTATCGCGCCCGGCGTCCGCTTTCTTCAAACGCCATCAATGCTTTCTCACGGGTGTTGGCGACCACTGGATTACTTCCACAGCCGCACTTTGAGCCATTCATGCGCATCCTGCCCGCATCATGCACGTGCCGAGCAAAGGACGAATACCTCGCATGCTTTGCAGAACCATGTCCAGCAAATCCAGGCGGATTCATGCAGGAACTTGATAACTGGAGGGCCCCTGCAAATCCACCCCGCATTTCAAGCCGGACAGCCAATCCAGGAAGTCATAACGCGCCTGCCCGATCATCGGCAAGCCATGCTGCGGGACAATCATGTCCGGATCGAGTCGGCGCACCATGTCGCACCACAGTTTCGCGACCTTGTTCGAAGCCATGTAGCGACGGTGGAACCCTTCCATGCTGCGCCGATGCGGGGCGAAATCCTCAATGAATCGATATTCCTCACCGCTGGGGATCATCGAAGCTCCCACGTCACCGGAGAACAGCACGCGGGCAATGGGATCGTAGAAGCTGAAATTGCCCACTGAATGCAGGAAGTGCGCGGGCAGTGCCAACAGATGGCTGTCACCCATCGGTATGCGGCCACCCTCATCGGGAAGCAGAAGGTAGCGCTCGCGTCCGGCGTTGTTCTGGTAATGCGGCACCGCATGCGGTACGAAACGGCCCCACAGCCTGGAGCACACCACCATCGCCGAGGTGTACATCAACCAGCGGTCGGCCGCGCCGATGATGTCCGGATCCTGATGCGACGCCAGCAACCAGGTCAGATCTTTCGGCTGCACGAAACGGCTCACCGCTACGGACAGCGGCGTGTACAGCAGTGCGCCGCCGGGATCGATCAGGGCGGAGTCGCGACCATGAAGGACAAGAAACTGGTTGGCCTGCACCCCATCGTCGCCGCGCACCAAGTCATTGAAGACCACGCAGCGATGTTCGCCGCGCTCGAAAATCACATGAGCCATGAAATTGCCGTCCGTTACTGAAACAGGCGACATTGTTGCAATGCATCAATCCAGCGCGTTTGATCCTGCTCAAACCAGCAGCCGGATTTCGCGGATCATTGAAACACCTCTGGTACCCGCAACGTGAGCCAATCCCGCGCATCCTGCGCATCCAGCTCGAACCACGCCTTGGCCGAACCCAACCGGAAGGTGTAGCCCCAGGCATCCATGTCCGCCATCACCCGTTCCCGTCCCACACCGGGTATTTCATCGGCCAGCAGTATCTGGAGGTAACAGGCGGCATCTTCTTCTGCCACCGAATCGGTGGCATCGGTATGGACAATGGCGCGCTTTTCCTCCGGCAACACGATCAAATGACAAGCCTCGTGCAGCAGCGAGTGGACTGGCGTATCGCCGCGCACGTAAACGCGAGCACCGATGATGCCAGCCTCCGGCTCGCCCCAGTAGCTGCCTGGAATCGGCGCTCCATCGGGCACGCATTCCAGTTGCAATCCGAAACGTGCGAGCAGGGCGCGCACAGCTTCCAGAGAAATGTCCCGCAAGGGGATTACGGCGCGTTCACTCGACGCCATTCCTGCGACCGGCACACCCTCTCCCGTTGCGGGAGAGGGCAGGCCCGCACTCACGAAGCTGTCGCTTTGGCAGTGCCGTCGGCCAATGACACGGTAATGTCCAACACGTCCTGCTCACCATCCTTGTGCAGCTCCACACTCACCCCTTCCGGGTCGAAACCGGGAACGTGCTTCTGCAACACGGCCAGGATGTCCTGACGCAGCATGGGCAGGAAATCAGGCGCGCCCTTTTCGCCGGGGCGCGTGGCGATCAACACCTGCATCAGGCGCTTCTTCGCTTCAGCGGCGGAATTGCTCTTGGGTTTGAGGAAATCGAAGATGCCCATGCCTCAGCCTCCGAACAGCTTGGAGAAGAACCCCTTCTTTTCCACCGTGGTGAATCGCAGCGGGCGCTCCTCCCCGAGCAGCCGCGCCACGGCATCGTCGTAGGCCTGGCCTGCGGGCGTTTCCATGTCCAGGATCACCGGCTCGCCCTTGTTGGAAGCGTTGAGCACGTCCGGGGATTCGGGAATCACGCCGAGCACCTTCAGGCCAAGAATGTCTTCGACATCCTTGATCGAAAGCATTTCCCCGTTCTCCACGCGCTGCGGGTTGTAGCGGGTGAGCAACAGATTGCTCTGCACTTCCTGCTCGCGTTCGGCGCGTTGGGTCTTGGAAGAAAGCAGGCCCAGGATGCGGTCGGAATCGCGCACCGAGGAAACTTCCGGGTTCACCACCACCAGCGCGCGGTCGGCGAAGTACATCGCCAGGAACGCGCCTTTTTCGATACCGGCGGGGGAATCGCAGACGATGAAATCAAACCCGTCTTCGCGCAGGTCGTTCAGCACCTTCTCCACGCCTTCCTTGGTGAGGGCGTCTTTGTCGCGGGTTTGGGAGGCGGCCAGCACGAACAGATTGTCCAGGCGCTTGTCCTTGATCAGCGCCTGCTTCAAGGTGCATTCACCCTGGATGACGTTGACGAAGTCGTACACCACGCGGCGTTCGCAGCCCATGATGAGATCGAGGTTGCGCAGGCCGACGTCGAAATCGATGACGGCGGTTTTGCGGCCATGGCGCGCAAGGCCGACGGCGACGCTGGCGCTGGTCGTGGTCTTGCCCACGCCGCCCTTGCCGGACGTGACGACGAGAATCTGGGTCAAGGGAAAGCTCTCCGTTCTGGTTCGGGTTTCAGGATTGATGTTTCGGATGGGTATGCGGCGATCAAGCGATTTCCGCCATGTGCAAGGTGTCCTGTTCCAGCCACACCTGCACCGGTTTGCCGCGCAGCTCCTTCGGAACTTCCTCGATCACCTTGTAGCGCCCGGCGATCGCAACCAGTTCGGCGTGGAACTCGCGGCAGAATATACGGGCTTTCTCGTTGCCCTGCGCGCCTGCCAGCGCGCGCCCGCGCAAGGGGCCGTAGATGTGGAGAGAACCATCGGCGATCACCTCCGCCCCGGCGCCGACCACAGCCACGACGGTGAGGTCGCGGCCCTGCGCATAGACCTGCTGGCCCGAACGCACGGGCGTTGTGTGCATCAACGAAGCCGCTTCGCCCACGCTGGCTGGCGCGGCAACAGGTTCGGGAGCCGGTTCCGGCGCGCGCGGTGCTGGCTTGGGTGCCGATTGAACGGCCTGCGTTGCATCAGATTCGTACTGCGCGCGGAACTTGGCCAGCAGCGGCAGGCTCAGTTCCTGCGAGAGCTTTTCGATGGCGGAAGTGCCATAGGCCAGCGCCACAGGCAGCACGCCGGTTTGCTTCAGCGCATCGATCAGCGCCTGCGCACTGACGGCATCCGGCGCCTTGGGCAATTCACCGAAATCCACCACGACGGCAGCACGCGAAAACAGCTTGGGGGCGCGATCCACCCGTTCGCGCATTTCCTCGGCGAGTTTGGCGATGTCGAAACTGCGTACCCGCAGGTTGGCAATGCCGACCTGGCCCATTTTCAGTTCGCCGGCCTGTTCCAGCGTGGAAGGAGACACGGCCATCGTCAGCCCTCACCTCGCTGGCGCGGCGCAAGCCACGGCACATCCGGCAGCTTGCCCTGGTAACGCTCCTGCACCCAGGCATAACTGGAAAGTTCCTTCACCAGCAGCGAAACCGGCAGGCCATTTTCTTCCATCGTCTGCCGCCCTGCTTCCTGGAAACCGGAAGTACCGTGGAACAGCAGCAGTGCGTCGTTGCGCGGCTCAAGGAACACCTCGCAGGCCAGCAGCGGGGCGCGCACTTCGGAAAAACTGGTGACGTCGGCATAGAACAGCCGCCCCAGGCCGCCACCGCGCTGGGCGCTGCCCACCACCACGCGATCCACGTAGATGAAGGCCGGATAGTGCGCCTTGAACCACTGGAAGTTGCTGCTGGTGTAAGTACTGCTTTGATCCATCGCGATCAGGAAGCCCACCACCTGTCCATCGACATCGGCGATACGGAAATACACGGCTTCATCGAAGAGGAACCGCAGCTTTTCCGGCGTCAATGCCAGAATCGTCGGCCCGGCGGCATTGTTCAGTTCGAGCACCGCGCCCAACTCGTGTTCCCGCACATCGCGGATCAGAATCGTCATTCCATCTCTCCGGAAGGCATGGCCCGACAGCGGGCGCAGGGCCAAGCACAAGTGTCGAATTATCGCATGGGCCAGGGGCCTGCGCGGCATGATGTCTTTCACCTGCCCCGCACGGCCACTTCTGGCACGATAGGCCAATTCCACGCGAACCTGACCCTTCCCGATGAACTCAAGCGTCCTCGTCGATCTGACGAAATTGCGCCGAAGCTGCGCCCAATGCAGCTTGCAGCAGCTTTGCCTGCCTGCGGGCATCGGCCAGAACGACATGGAACAACTCGACCAGCTCGTGCGCCGTCGCAGGCCACTGGCGCAGAGCGAACGCCTGTTCCGCATCGGCGCGCCGATGGAGGCCCTCTACGTGGCGCGCGAAGGCGCGTTCAAGACGGTGGCGATCAACGACGAAGGCGAGGAACAGATCATCGGCTTCCACCTGCCCGGCGAACTGATGGGGCTGGATGCACTGGGCAGCGGCCAGCACCGTTGCGAGGCCGAAGCACTTGGTCCGGCGCAGGTGTGCGAAGTGCCGCTGGAAGCGTTGGACGAGGTTTCCCGCCAGGTTCCCGGCTTGCAGTCGCAGCTTCTGCGCGTCATCGGCCTTTCCGTGAACCGCGATCAGGAACATCTGGAGATGCTGGGCCGCCGACAGGCGCAGGAGCGCATCGCACTGTTCCTGCACGGCCTGTCCGAACGCTACAGCCGGCTTGGCAGTTCCGGTACGGATTTCTCCCTGCCGATGAGCCGCGAGGACATCGCGCGCTACCTGGGCATGGTGATCGAAACCGTGAGCCGTGCCTTCACGAAACTGCAGGAAGAAGGCTACATCAAGGTGCGCGGACGCAAACTGCACATTCTGGATCTGCCCGCACTCACCGCGCTGGCGCACGGCAGCCCCGCACCGGCAAATACCGCAAGAAAGGTTGGTTGATGCGTTGCGTTCTCGCCCTGCTTGCATTCACCTGCACCCTGCCCGCCCTCGCAGCGGAGCAGGATGCGGAAGCTGCCGCGCACAAGGCCAGCATCTGCGGCGGGATGCCGACGGATATCGAACGTTTGGCCTGCTACGACGAACTGTTCCGCATCACCCCCGAAGACACCGCCGCCGCCGATGCCGCCGCTGCTGAAGCCGCGCAAGCCTTGCCGCCGACCACGCTCACCGGCTTGATCGAGGCCTATCGCAAGGGCGAAGAGGCCACCCAGGACGAAGTATTGCCGGTCGATGGCCGCCGCCATGCGCAAGCGCTCGCCAACGCCGGACGCGGCTCGCTGCTGGATCGGCGCTGGGAGCTGGCCAAGGATTCCAAGCTCGGTGTTTACAACCTGCGCGCCTACAAGCCGGTGTACGCGCTGCCGTTCTACTGGAACAGCGCCACCAACCAGAATCCCGAATCACCCAATCCCAACAACACCGTCGAAGACGGCCAGCACACTCAGCCCATCGAAGGCAAATTCCAGCTCAGCTTCAAGACCAAGCTCTGGGAAAACATCTTCGGCGACAACGGCGATCTGTGGGGGGCCTACACCCAAAGTTCCCACTGGCAGATGTTCAACAGCGAGGAAAGCCGCCCGTTCCGCGAAACCAACTACGAGCCGGAATTGATGCTGGTGTTCCGGAACCGCTATCACCTGCTCGGGTGGAACGGGCGCATGGCCGGCATCGGCTTCAACCACCAGTCCAACGGCAGGGGCGATCCGGAATCACGCAGCTGGAACCGCATCGTCGCCAACATCGGGCTGGATCGCGGCAACTGGGCGCTGATGCTGCGGCCCTGGTGGCGATTGCCGGAAGGAAAACGCGAGGACAACAACCCGGACATCGAGGATTACATCGGGCGCGGCGAAGCCATGCTGGTCTATCACCGCGACGGCTACGAACTGGCACTCACCGCCCGCCACAGCCTGCGCAGCGGCAGCCGTTCCCACGGCGCGCTGCAACTGGACTGGAGCTTCCCGCTGGATGGCCCGCTGCGCGGTTACGTGCAGATCTTCGACGGCTACGGCGAAAGCCTGATCGACTACAACCACAAGGCCACCTACTTAGGGCTTGGAATTTCGTTGATCGATTGGTTCTGACCTCACGTTTCTGCGGCTTGCCGCACTGCTTTCTGGTGGCAGGCCCGTCCGCGATTCCGCATTCATCGCAGCGATGCCCGGTTTTCCCGCCGTTTCCTGTTTCTCCCCCAAGCCTGCCGCCCGTTCGCGGCTTTTCCGGAGACATCACGATGCGATCCACCCTCATTCCGGCGTTATGCCTGCTGGCCTGTGGTTTGGCGGCTTCCCCTGCCAGCGCGCAAACGCCTGCCGCGCCGCAATCCATCCTCGTACTCGATGCCTCCGGTTCGATGTGGGGCCAGATCGAAGGGCAGCCGAAAATCGCCATCGCCCGTCAGGCCGTGGGCGCGATGCTCGATGGCTGGAACGGTGGCGATCTTGGCTTGATGGTTTACGGCCACCGCCGCAAGGGCGATTGCGAGGACATCGAACTTTTGATCGAGCCGACCGGATTTAATGCTGCTGCGCTCCGCCAGCAGGCCAACGCGCTGAACCCCAAGGGCATGACGCCGATTTCCACCGCCGTGCGGCAGGCCGCCGAACACCTGCGTTTCACCGAACACCAAGCCACCGTGATTCTGGTCAGCGATGGCGAGGAAACCTGCAATGCCGATCCCTGCGCGCTGGGCAAGGAGCTGGAAGGAATGGGCGTTGATTTCACTGCGCACGTGATCGGTTTCGATATCGAATCCGGCAGCAAGGCGCAGCAGCAGTTGCAATGCCTCGCCACCAACACCGGCGGGCGGTATCTGGCAGCCAAGGATGCCGGGGAACTCAATCGCGCCCTGCAAACCATCGCGCAAGCGCCATCGCAACCTGAAATCCGATTCAACGATGGCTGTGTGGCCTACGATCAGGAAAATTTCACCGGCAACCAGATGCAGATGGGCGGCTCTGCGGATAGCCGGGTGCGCGAGGTGCCGGAACCTTGGCGGCAGGGCATCAAATCGCTCGCGTGCAAGCCCGGTTGCGGCATTCTGGTATTCACCGAGCCGGGCTACGACGGCGAAAATTACAGCATCCCCGATGGCTCGCAGTTCCCACGCATGCCTGCCGATTACGCCCGCCCATTCGGCTCGTTCGACATGGGTTGCAGCGCAATCATGGAGTCAGAAGCATCCAGCAACGTCCGCGCGAAGGAAGGCGAGCCGTGGATACCGGGCGCTGCATTGGAGGTGGATAACGATGTCACCCTGAATCCCGAAGCGCACGCGGCACTGGAAAACCGCGATTTCACCACCGACCAGACCGCCGAGGATTGCCGCGCCCTGTGCGATGCCGATGCGAACTGCGCGGGCTGGCATTACGAACCCACCGGCAGCTACTTCGTGGATCACCCGCGTTGTCATCTCAAGAACGGCGCGTTCGCCGTGCGGCTGCGCACCCAAGGCGAAGGCTGGGTGGCCGGCATCAAGCCGGGCGTGAAATTGATCCTCGACGAACAACCCACGGAGTGAGCCATGCGCACCATAGCTTTTCTTGTTCCCGTGCTTTTGATGCTGGCCGCGTGCGGCGGTCAGGAATCCGCACCTGCCTCATCCTCATCTGCCAATGGAATGCGTGACGCCGTCGATGCCGCCGCTGCGAAACTGCCGCCGCCGGATGCACCATTGCAGCCCGGTCAAAGCGTGCAGGGTGTCATCGAAGCCGACGTCGGCAAGGGCACGCAATCCTTCCGTTCGCTGGCAACGAAAGTGGCCGACGACATCGGCGCGCAGATGGACGAAAAACTTGCCGGCAGCGAAGGCCGCAAGGCCATCGACGAGGCCAATCGCGCCCTGGACAAATCCGGCATCGCACAGAAGGTGGATGCCGCCGACGTGCGCGCCTTCGTCGGCGGCATGGCGGGCAAGACCTTCCACGATGCTTCGGTGCGGCAGATCGACATCATCCACCAGTTGCAAGTCAACCTCAGCGGCAAGGCGGGCGACGGCAGCCAGTTGCAACTGGACATCAGCTTCGACGACAGCACGTTGAAGATGCAGGAGGCCAAAGTGACCTTCCGCCCCAAGACCAGATCGATGTTCGATTTCCACGAAAGCAAGGATGTGCAGGTGAGCATCGAACGCTTCGAGCGCAATGCCGATGGCAGCTATGCGTTGAGGGGCAGCTTCACCGCAAAGGATGTGCCCGCATCGAACATGGCGAAGGAACTCAAGGGGAAGGTGCTGGCCTTCGCCAGTGGCCGCTTCGACTATGCGGCCTTGCCGTTGAAACAGATGCCGAAGATCGGCGGTTGAGATTCGCCTTCGTTGCGCGTGGCTTGCTGCGCGCAACGAAGGTATCTGGCGAAGATCAGATGTCCTTCTTCGCTATCTTCCCGTGCAGGTCGCGAATCGTCATCAGTGCGGCGCTGCCGTAATAGACGTGGTACTCGGCCACCATTTCGCCTTTCTCGATCACCGGATCGGTGGCGACGAGGCGTTTGGCTTCGTCGATGTCCGCCGCCACCAGCACGAACAGCCCGCGCCAGCCGTCCACACCATCCAGCGGGCCGGCCAGGGCGAGTTTTCCTTCGTCGGAAAGGCGTTTCATGTTGGCGAAGTGGCCGCGGAACATGGCATCGCGTTCCTCGCCCTTGGGCACCGGCGTGCCGCTGCTGCGCAGGATCACCAGCACGTAGGAACGCATCCCGTAATCGTCCGCACCAAGCGAACGGGCCAGGGCTTCGTCGTAGCCTGCTTTCACGTTTTCCGTTTCGGCGGCGGTTTCATCCTTGGCGGATGCGCCGCCGCAGCACAGCAGTGAGCCAAGCAGCAGGAAAAGGATTCTGTTCATAGAAAGGGCCCGTTGAGAACGACAGGAACGATCACTGCGCGTGCAGCGCTTGCAGTCTGGCACGGAACGGTTCGACTTCCGCGCCGAGTCTTGCGAACAGGGCATCGGCTTCGTTCAACGCCTGCCGTGCCGCATCGGTTTCGCCGCGATGGCGATGGATTTGCGTGCGTGCCAGTGCGGCGCGCAGTTGCAGGGAAACGGGCAAGGCGACGGTGTCTTCCGCAATGAAGGCAGCAAGTGATTCGGCGGCATCGTCGAAGCGATGCAGGGCGAGCAGCAGTTCAGCGCGGGTGATGCGGGCGGATTGCGTCAAGGGGCTGGCGGAACCGGCATGCTGCTGCGCCATCACCTCGGCTTCGCCCGCGTATTCCAGTGCATCGCCGTAACGTTCCAGCCCTTGCAGCACGCGGGCATGGTTGCCGATCAGCGCGGCTGTTGCGGCAGAAGGGCCGTACAGTTGCCGACGCAGTTGCAGGGCATCGGCGAATGCGACTTGCGCGGACACCAGATCGCCCTGGCGGAACTGCGCGGCGGCGAGGTTGTTGAGCGTGTTCAACGCATCGTTGCCGGATTCCAGTTTCAGCACGCGCCACAGTGCCATCGCCTCCTGCGAGGCAGCGATGCCTTCTTCGATGCGCCCGGCCTGCACGTAGGCCACGCCCAGATTCGTGTAAAGCGCGGCCGTCTCGAAATGCTCCCGGCCCGAGCGCTGCAAACGCTGCGGCAATGCGGCTTCCAGCGTGGCCAGCGCACCTGCCGCATCGCCGTTTTCGCGTTGCAGGCGGGCCTGCAACATGCGCGAGGCGAGCAGTACATCGGCATGGCGCGCAGGTTCGGTTTCCCAGAATGCCTGCGCGTGTTGCAACAGGCTCATCGCTTCCTCGCGTTGCCCCATGCGCAACACGATTTCGGCCAGCGTGGCGCGCACGTCCGCCGCCGCAACGGGGTCGCCAATGACAGCTTCGTTCGCCAGCCAGCGCCGCAACAGGGGTTCGGCAGCGGCATAATCGCCGATGTGGAAATGCAGTTCGCCGAGCGCGTGCAGCATCTGCGCGTTGTTGGCCGGATCATTCGTGAAATCCGAAGCCACGCGCGCGGCGGCCTGGTCGAGCACGGCCTTGGCAGTGAGCGGCGCGCCTTCGCGGGCGTGCTGGCTGGCGTCGCGGAACATCAGCGAGAGGTAATCGCGCACTGCTCGGTTGCGGCGCGCTTCGGTCTGCGCGATATCGCGTTCCCGCACCGCTTCCTGTTGCGCCAGCGAGATTGCCATCAAGGCCGCGACCAACCCGGCGAACACGAACAGCAACACGCTTGCCGCCAGCCAATAGCGCCGCAGGAACCGCCGTGCGCGATAGCCGAAGGCAGTGCCACGCGCGGCTACCGGCTCGTGCGCGAGATACCGGCGAACATCCTGTGCCAGCGCCTCGGCGGAGTCGTAGCGCGCCGCAGGTTCGGGCCGCAGCGCCTTGTGGACGATGGCGTCCAGATCGCCGCGCAGTTTTTTCGCGATGGAGCCCGATGCAGCCTGCGAACTGGGCGCAGGCGGTGGCCCGGCCTGCGCGCGTTGCAGCAATGCCAGCACGCCTGCGCTTGCGATGTCGCCCCACGGCGAGCGATCGATGAGCAATTCGTGCAGCAACAGCCCCAGTGCATAGACATCCGTCAACGTGCTTTGTTCGCCGCCGGAAAGTTGTTCCGGCGCGGCGTATTGCGGGGTGAGATGCAGATCGCGGGTGTCGCTGCCTGCGCCATCGATGGGACGCGCAATGCCGAAATCCAGCAGCACCGGCTGGCCGTCGGCGCGCACCAGGATGTTGTCCGGTTTCAGATCGCGGTGGACGATGAGGTGCCGGTGCGCGAACGCCACCGCCTCGCAAATCCTGGCGAACAGCGCCAGCCGTGCGGGAAGTTCCAGCCCGCGTTCGCGGCAGTGGCGCAGCACGGGCACGCCTTCCACCAGTTCCATCACCATGTATGGCGCGCCATCGGGCAGGCTGCCCGCGTCGATCAGGCGCGCGATGTCCGGATGTTGCAGCCGTGCCAACAGGCGTTGTTCGCGCAGGAAGCGCGGCGCATCCTCAACGCCGTGACGCAGCAGTTTCACCGCAACCTTCTGCTCGAAGCGACCATCGGCGCGTTCGCCCAGCCACACCTCGCCCATGCCGCCGCGACCGATGCGGCGAATCAGTTTCCATGCGCCCACGCGGCGGCCTTCGTGTTCGACTGTCGGTGCGGCGGGGGCTTCGAGGAAGCCTTCGGAAGCCGTTATCGCGCACAACAGTTCCAGCACTTCCGCGCGGATGGCCGGGTCGGATTCCTGCACGTGCAGGAAAGCCTCGCGCTCGGTTTCAGGCCGCTCCAGTGCTGCATCGAGCAGAGCTTCGACTCGAGCAAAACGTGCCGCGTCAGCCGCATTCATCGAGTGCGCCCTCGCCCAGTTCCCGGAACAGCCAGGCCCGCGCCTTCACCCAATCACGCCGCACGGTGCGATCGGTGAGGCCCAGCGCCCGTGCGGTTTCGATCTCGCTGTAACCGGCGAAGAAACGGCATTCCACCACCTGCGCCAGGCGTGGACTCAAGGCTGCGAGTTTTTCCAGCGCATCGTTTACCTGCACGATCTGCTCATCCGCTGCATCCGGCGCATCCACGCCCGCATCGGACAGGCTCAACGGCATTTTGCCTTCACCGCGCCGCGCGGAAAAACGTGCCTGCGCATCGTTCACCAGCACCTGCCGCATCGCCAGCGCAGCGGTGGCGAGGAAATGCTGCTGATCCTGCCACGCAGGGGTGCGTTGCAACTTCAGCCACGCCTCGTTGACCAGCGCCGTGGTGCACAGCGTTGCCCCCGCGCCCACACGGAACCGCTCGCGCCGTGCGATGTGGCGCAGATCACCGTAGAACAGATCGACCAGCGCGCGCAGCCCCGGATCGTCGGGCGCGGGGCGGGCGGCGAGCGTTGCGGCTTGGGAAGTCATGCGCGGGAGTCTAGCAATGCAGGCCTGTCCGGTTTCGGCAACGTTTCCTGTTTATGGCCTTCGTTGCCGAATCTCTGGAGTTCTTCCATGCGCCGCTTCATCGTTTCCACCCTGCTCGCCCTCGCGCTGCCGCTGACCACACACGCGGCCACCTTCATCGTCACCAATACCGCCGACAGCGGCGCAGGCTCGCTGCGGCAGGCGCTGATCAATGCCGGTACTGACACCACCTTCCCGCGCGTCATCCAGTTCGGTGCGTCGTTCCCGCAGGGTGGCGTCATCGAGTTGCAAACCACCTTGCCCACATGGTCCAACGACATCCTGAAAATCGAGGGCAATGGGCGCATGCCGGTGCTGGATGGCCGCAACGCGGTGCGCATCCTCGTGGTGGCGGCGGGAACGCGTGAAATCACCCTGCGTGGCCTGACCTTCCGGAACGGGCGCAGCACGGCAGGCGTGGGCGGCTGCGTGTGGCACAGCGCCCCTGCGGCCAACACCAGCCTGTTCGTTTACGACTCGCACTTCCAGAACTGCAAGGCCGTCGGCAACCAGAACAATGCCTACGGTGGCGCGATCGCCTGGGTCAGCCCCGGCAGCTGGATTTTCATCTACGACAGTGTCTTCACCGGCAACGCCATCGGCGTGATCGGCAACAGCAGCCTGAAGGAAGCATTCGGTGGTGCGATCCTGCTCTCCGGCAGCCGCCTGGAAATCGTGCGCACCCACTTCTCCGGCAATACGACCGAGCGCGTGGGTGGGCATGTGCAGAATCTGGGCGGCGCCGTGTATGCGGCGGCGACCAGCTCCGTGCTGATGAAAGACTCGGAGTTCGATTCCAACCGCGTGGTCGATGCCGATGCCGATGGTGTGATTTCCGCTGGTGGCGCGGCCACGCTGCTTTGCCAGCAGGATGATTGCCAGTTGAGCGCCGTCAATGTCGGCTTCATCGACAACACCGTTTCCGGCGTCGATACCGGCGGCGGAGCGCTCGTCACCGCAGGAGGGCAACTCTCGCTGATCAACGCCGGCTTCAGCGGCAACCGTGCCAGCGGCGGCTGGGGCGGTGCGCTGCTGGCATTGCCAGGCAAGCTCTCTGCCCGGCATCTGAGCTTCCAGAACAACGAAGCCGCCGCCGGCGCGCATCTGGCGCTCAGTGGCGTGGAAGTCACACAGTGGCAATGGTCGCTGATCGGCCCCGCGGCTGCCGGCTCGGGCACAAGCTGCGAGTTGAGCTCAACGTCACTGACCGGCTCGACCAGTGCCAACCTGTTCGAAAGTGCCTGCGATGTGCTTTCCGTCTCCGGTGCCATCGTGGGCCCGGTTGGCCCGCTGACGCTGGATGATTCGGTCTTCCCCGCCACGCTGGCCCCCGGCGCGGGATCACCTGCGATTGATCCCGATTATCCGCAAGGTGCATGTTTCACCACCTCCGACGCCCGTGGCATGCCACGTCCGCAGGATGGCAATGGTGATGGCATCGCGCGCTGCGACGTGGGCGCTTACGAGGTGCAGTGGCCGCAGGTGTTCGCCGATGGGTTCGAGTAGCCGCAGGTTGGGCGCTCGCCCCGCGCGCCAGGCGGCATATCACTCCAGCTCGATGAAAGACTCCTGCCCACCGCCAAGCTGGCGCAGACGGCGCAGGGATTCGGGTTCCTCCACAGGCACCATGGCCTGGCGCAGGCTGTTGAAGATGCGTTCGGCGTAGCCCAGATCGTTCATCAGCGAACCGGTTTGCAGGCCATCCAGTTCGCCCCGACGCACCATCATGAACAGGCGTTGGCGGAAGCTGGCCTCGAAGTCGTCCGCCTGTTTTTCCAGTTCCGCCAGACGTGTGGCGCGGTGCTCGGCATCCGGTGGCGTGGCGCCGAGTTTGTTGAGTGCGTGCAGCAAGCGGAACAGGTGCCGCCGCAATGCAAGATACGCCTCGCGTAAGGGCGATGGCCCTTCGGCCAGGCGCGGGCGAAGATTCTTCTGAAGGTGCTTGGCATCCTTCACCGCGTTCACCAGCAGCAGCGCAACCATCTGTTCGTGCTGCCAGAAACGCTGGTGCGCCTCGTCCAGCGGCAACTCCAGCTTGCCCATGAAACTCAACAGATCCGCATAGACACCCTTCACATGCTGCTGATAAAGCGCATCGGCATCCTCGCCACCCATGTCCGGATGCAGATCAAGCACGGCTTCGTCCGGCTGCGCCTGCGCCAATTGCTCGGGCGGCAGGGTCAGTGCGCGGCAGATCACTTCCACGCACAACCGGCCCAGATGGCGAAGCTCCAGCGCCACGGCGGCGGTGGCGGCATCCACGGATTCCAGTGCGCGGCCAGTCAAATGCCGGGCGCGGGTACGTCCCGCGGGCGCAGCCTCCGGGCCGATGGGCTGGGCAGTAAGCAATGCCGGTTCACCGGCATCGGGCAGCCAGCGTTCCAGCCCCTTCGCCAGTTGCTTCTGCCACGGCCAGAACAGCACCACGCCGGTGGCATTGAACATCGTGTGGAACAGCGCCAGCCGCAGCAGTGCGTTGTCGCCGAAGCCCAGGAATTGCGCCAATCCCTGCGCCATCCAAGTGAGGAAGGGCAACAGCGAAAGTGCCAGAAATGCGGAAACGCCGTTGAACAGCACATGCGCCAGCGCCAGCCGTTGCCCGCCGCGATTGCCGCCCAGCATCCCGACCACGGCAGTGCTGATACTGCTGCCCAGATTCGCGCCGATGGCAATCGCAAAACCCTGTCCTGTCTGCAACTGCCCGGAGGCCAGCGCCGCCAGCGTCAACATCAGCGTGGCATGACTGGATTGCAGAACGAGCGTGGCCACCGTGCCGATGGCGGCGAACAACAGCGTTCCACCAGCGCCTCCCACCTGCGTTCGGGTCATGTCGAAATCGCCGAACGCGGCAAAGCCCAGCTTGATCTGATCGATGCCCAGGAAGATGAAAGCCACACCCAATGCCACGCGCCCTGCTGCCTTGCTGGCTGGCCCGTTGAAACCGGCCAGCACGCCGAACACCAACAGCGGCAGGGCAAATCTGGACAATGAAAAATCATGCCCAGCCAATGCCAGCAACCAGATGCCGCTGGTCGCGCCCAGGTTCGCCCCGAAGATGATGGCGATGCCGCCCGCCAACTGGATCAGCCCGGTACTGATGAAGGCGATGGTAAGCAGCGATACCAATGTGCTGGATTGCAGCAGCATCGTTCCACCGATGCCGAACAACAGGCTGCGAAATGGCGTTGCCGTGCTGTGCGCCAGCCAGCGTTCCAGCCGCCCTCCCGCCAACTGGCGCAGCCCTTCCTCCAGCAACTGCATCCCGAACAGGAACATCGCCAGCCCGCCGCACAGTTGCAGCCAGCCCGCACTGCGCCAGAACGACCACATCAGCGCTGCACCGATGAGTACGATCCCGATCAGACGGAAATGGGAGCGGTGGGCGGCGAAGGTTGTCATTGGGCTGCAACATTAGCAGCGGTCGCATCAAGCGCTGAAGGCGTGAGACCTGCGAAAACACGGAAGAAAGTGCGGAGCCGACCGATAAGCCGGGTTCTGTCGTGGACAGTCATTCCTCTAGGCGCATCGTCGCCGATACGCTCAAGCAGCCTACCCGGAGACTCGGCGGGCCGCCTCATCGTCTCCCTATTTGGCCTTGCTTCCGGTGGGGTTTGCCGTGCCGGTTGGTTGCCCAACTCGCGGTGCGCTCTTACCGCACCATTTCACCCTTGCCTGATCCTCTTGCGAGGCCATCGGCGGTGTCTTTCTGTTGCACTTTCCGTCAGCTCGCGCCGCCCAGGCGTTACCTGGCACCGTACCCTGTGAAGCCCGGACTTTCCTCGATGCCCGAAGGCACCGCGACTGTCTGGCCGACTCCGCACCGGTGCATTGTAGCGCGGGGCATTCGTCGCACTTGCCGAATGATTTCGAGAACTTCCATCGCTTCATGCAGATAAAGCGATTGACAACCCCGAAAACCCGCCGCAGAATGCGCCAGCAATCCCATCAAGACCGGCTGAGGGACAGGCCCGAAGAAGCCGGGGCAACCGCAATACCTGATTCATCAGGTGTTGGTTCTGGTGCCAAATCCTGCGGAAGGCCCGATGCCCGAAAGGCATGGCGCCAACCGGAAGATGGGTCGTAGCGGATTCCTTCTCCGCACGACATCGCCCTCCGGCTTCCGAAACTTGACGGGATCGCCCGCCACGAACTTTCCGGAGCCGCACCCATGAGCCTTTCTTCCGCCACCTCGCTCAACGCCTTCCCGTCCAACGACGTGGAAGACTGTCACCTCGAATCCGCCCCGGCCTTCCGCGCCGAACGCGGCATCTGCGAAGCGACACTGGCGATGCGCCACGCGGGCATTCGGCGCGTGCAAATTGCCTGGGAATGCCAGGGCCCAGCCGATGCGCCGGTGATCGTGGCCCAGGGCGGCATTTCCGCACATCGCCACGTGGCCTCCAGCGAACGGTTTTCCGAACCGGGCTGGTGGGATGCGCAATGTGGCGCAGGCAAGGCGCTGGATACCCGAACTTGCCGCGTGCTGAGCATCGATTGGCTCGGTACCGATGGGAACCTTGATTGCTGCATCGATCCTGCCGATCAGGCCGATGCCATCACCGCCGTGCTCGATGCACTGCGCGTGCGTCGCATCGCGGCCTTCGTCGGAGCCTCGTATGGGGCGATGGTCGGCCTGCAATTCGCCGCACGCCACGGTGCCAGGCTCAATCGCCTGATCGCCATCTCCGGCGCGCATCGCAGCCACCCTCAGGTCACTGCACTGCGCGTGATCCAGCGCCGCATCATCGCGCTGGGCAAGCGCGATGGAGCGATCCGCGAAGCACTTGCACTGGCACGCTCGCTGGCGGTGATCGGCTACCGCAGTGATGCCGAATTCGCGCAGCGCTTTTCCGCCGCGCCCACGGTGGATCACGAATGCGCGCATTTCGCGGTGGAGGATTATTTCGACGCCATCGGCCCGCGCTTCGTGGCGCGCTTCTCGCCTGCTGCTTACCTGCGTCTTTCCGAATCCATCGATCTGCAATCGGTGAATCCTTCATCCATCACGGTGCCGGTGGAACTGGTGGCCGTGGCGCAGGATCAGATCGTGCCACAGGCTGATCTGCTGGAACTGAGCGAGAGCCTCGCAGGCCATGCACGGCTGCATCGCATCGATTCCATCTACGGCCACGATGCCTTCCTGAAAGAGGAAACCGCCATTGCCGGGATTCTCGCTTCGGCGCTGAAGTGCGCCACGAACATCGGAGGTGCAGCATGAGCCGTTCGGCCACCCACCGCTTGCCCGCCACCATCGCCGTGCGCGCGGGCATTGATTCGGATGCCGCACACGGAGCCGTCGTGCCACCGATCGTGCTTTCGACCAATTTCAGCTTCGACGGCTTCGGCGGCAAGCGCAAATACGATTACACCCGCAGCGGCAATCCCACGCGCGATCTGCTGGGCGACGCCTTGGCGGAACTGGAAGGCGGCGCAGGCGGCGTGGTGGTTTCCACCGGCATGGCCGCGATCACGCTGGTGCTGCAATTGCTGCAACCGGGCGAACGGCTCGTGGTGCCGCACGATTGCTATGGCGGCTCGTGGCGGTTGTTCAATGCGTTGGCAAAGAAAGGCCACTTTGTGCTGGACACCATCGACTTCACCGATCCACGCGCGCTCACCGCTGCGTTGGCGGAAAAGCCCGCCATCGTGTGGATCGAAACGCCGAGCAATCCGTTGCTGCGCATCACCGACATCCGCTTCGTGTGCGAAGCCGCACACAAGGTCGGCGCGCTGGTGGTGGCCGACAACACCTTCCTCTCGCCTGCGTTGCAGACGCCGATCGCGCTCGGTGCCGACATCGTGGTGCATTCCACGACGAAGTACATCAACGGGCACAGCGATGTGGTCGGCGGCGCGGTGGTTTCCGCCACGGAAGAACTGCACACGCAACTCACCTGGTGGGCCAATGCGCTTGGCCTCACCGGCTCGCCGTTCGACAGCTTCCTCACGTTGCGCGGTCTGCGCACGCTGGAGGCACGCCTGCGCATCCATCAGGAAAACGCAACGGAACTGGCGAACCTGCTGGCCGCGCATCCTGCCGTTTCCGCCGTGCATTTCCCCGGCCTCACGAGCCACCCCGGCCACGTGCTGGCCGCGCGCCAGCAACGCGGCTTCGGCGCGATGATCAGTTTCGAAATCCATGGCGGCGAACCGGCGGTGCGCGCCTTCCTCGATGGCCTGGAACACTTCACGCTGGCCGAATCCCTTGGCGGCGTGGAAAGCCTGATCGCGCATCCCGCCTCGATGACCCACGCGGCCATGACGCCCGAAGCACGCGCAGTGGCGGGCATCAGCGATGGTTTGCTGCGGCTCTCGGTCGGCATCGAAGCGGCGCAGGATCTTGCTGCCGATATTTCCACCGCGCTGGATCGCGCTTCGCAGGCTCTGGCGCGCCCGGTGGTTGCAGTGGCGGGAGCGCACTGAACTCCTGTATTGCAGACAACGCCGTCAGAACTGGAAATAGACGAACGGCACCTGCGTATCGATCTGCGCGAACACTTCCAGCGCCAGCAGCATCAGCGCGCCAACCAATGCCGCCACCGGCAACGAGGCGCGCTGCACCAGCCAATCCTGCACGCGACGTTGCCTGTCCACGAGGCAGAAGGCCAGCGTGAGCAGTGGTATGGCGAGGAGCGCCGGATGCGCCAATGCAAACGCAACATCCTGCGGCGCAAACAGTGCAGCCAGCGTGTTCCACGAGGCGGCCATATCCGGCGCGCGGAAGGGAATCCAGCCCAGCGTCACGATGACGAAAGTGAAGGCGATCCAGAACGGTGCCAGCCACGGTGCATCGACGAATCCGGCCCAGCCGCGCGCTTGCACGAAGTTGCGCCACAAACGATGCCCGATCAGCAGGAACCCGTGGTAAAGGCCCCAGAGTGCGAAGTTCCAGCTTGCCCCGTGCCACAACCCGCCCAGGCCCATCACGATCAAAAGATTCAGATAAGTGCGCGAGATGCCGAGGCGATTTCCGCCGAGGCTGATGTAGAGGTAATCGCGCAGCCAGAACGACAACGAAATGTGCCAGCGCCGCCAGAAGTCGGTGATGTTCGACGAGAGATAAGGCCGCTCGAAGTTCGGAGGAAAGCGGTAACCCAGCAACCGGGCGCAGCCGCGCGCGATGTCGGTGTAGCCGGAGAAATCGAAATAAATCTGCATCGAAAACGCCAGCACCCCCGCGAACGCTGGCACCGCCATGCCTTCGTGCTGCCCGCCCGCATACCAGGCATCGGCGATCGGCGCGAACCAGTTGGCCAACGCCACTTTCTTGAACAATCCCTTGAGGATTTCCCGCAAACCCCAGCGCGCATCTTCCGAAGCGATGACGGCCCGCGAGGCCAACTGCGGGAAGAAATCCATGGGCCGGATGATCGGCCCAGCCACCAGATGCGGGAAAAAGGAAACGAACAGCGAAAAATCCACCGGATCGCGCACCGCACGCATCTGGCGGCGATGGATGTCCACCGCGTAGGCGATGCCCTCGAAGGTGAAGAAACTGATACCCACCGGCAGCACGATGTTGAGCAGCATCCCGGAAGGATCAAGCCCGAACAGCGCCGCGAAGGAATCCACGAAGAAGTTGGCGTACTTGAAGAACCCCAGCACCGCCAGATTGAACGCCACCGCCAGCGCCGTGGCATGTTTTCGCGCTGCGCCTTCGCGTGCATCGATGACGATGCCGAAGATGTAGTTGGCCGCGATGGAGCCGCCCAGCAGCACGCAGAAACGCCAATCCCAGGCACCGTAGAACACGAAGCTCAACACCACCAACGCGATCTTGGCCGGGCGGTCGCGCAGCAACGCCAGCAGCACCAGCGCACCGGCGAAGAACACCCAGTACTGGAAGGTGTCGAACATCATGGCGGCGTTGCCTCCCGCGAAGCGCCGCCGGCCATCGCATCGGCCACGGCGTGCGCCACCCGTTCTGAAAAAATCCTGTTCGCCGCCACATTGCCGTGCAGGGTGTCGAAGAAGTATTCCGGCGCTTCGAGATCCGCGAGGAAATCCGGCGGCAACACGGTGACGTCAGGTTCGTGCGCAAGTGCGGCAAGCGAGTGCGGCAGCTCGTTTTCCTCGGGCAGTACCTGCGGATACGGGCCGCGCGGCAGCGGATAGATGATCAATCGTGCATGGTTGGCGCGTGCCCGTTCCAGAACCTTGCCCATCCAGTGGGCGAGGAAGGCGTCGTGTCCGGGGTCGGGCGTCTGCGCCAGATCCTGCAGATGCTGTTCCACCAATGCGCGCTGTTCGGGCGTGGCATCGCCCCAATCCAGCACGCGCCGCTGCGCATCGAACGCCAGCACCGGCATGGTGCCTCCCCGGCCCGTGTATTTGCCGATGTTCTCCAGCCACCAGGTTTTTGTTACCTGAAGGTTGTTCCAGCGCTGGCGCGGAGAGGACAGCAGTGCTTGAGTGTCCTTTTGCATCTGCAAAGCGGGTAGCCAAAGCGTGTTGTATGCGGCGCGACGGCTATCGGCAGATTCGAAACTGGCCGGGAACTCGAACGCATCGCGCAAATCCGTCAGCGGCACCATGAATGCCGGATCTAGCGGCCAATCGGCCCAGCGTCCGGTGCTTTCCCGACGATAGGTGATACCCACCGCCACCGCATCGAACGGCGTGCCATCGCGCTGAATCTTCCGCAGCAGATAGAACCAGGTGCGCGGCGAGCTTCCGGGCACGGCAACGTTGATGAAGTTGAGCTTCGGTTCCACCGTGCTGGCGGTAGCCGGTGAAAAGCCCTGGCCGACGATCGAATTGCCGAAAGCCAACACCGTGGGCGGCGTTTGCGTCGCCCAACGCTTCGCCAGCAGCGGGCGCAGCATTGTCGAGCCGGCATTGGAATGCGGTTCGGCAAGGTATCGGGTGTAGAGGCCACTGCGGTAGATCAGCGATTCCAGCAGGAACCACGCCATCAGCACTGCCAACGCCAACCACATCGGCTGCGCGAGCCGGGCGGTGATGGACGAAGGGCGGTCGAACGGCATGAAGGTACTGAGGATCGAGGGTGCGGGATTCTAGAGTGTTTCCGAGGCAGATTCCTTACGGCTTCTCCATGCCCACGAAGGCTGGCATCCAGCGACCTTTCTGGCACGAGGAACATGCAATCTTTCCGCCGTAACAGAACGCCCGCAGCCTTGCGGTTGCGGGCGTTCGGGTACAACGGAATTGCGGGGTTACTTCTTCAGGCCCGAATCGGCACGCAACAGTTCGGCCTTGTCGGTTTTTTCCCACGAGAATGCCGTGGCTTCCACCTTCTTGCCCTGCTGATTCACGTATTGAACCTTCTCCGGCTTGCGGCCGAAGTGGCCGTAGGCGGCAGTGGCCTGGTAGATCGGGTGGATCAGATCCAGCATCTGGATGATGCCGTAGGGGCGCAGATCGAAATGCTTGCGGATCAGCTTCTCGATCTTGGCGTCGGCGATCTTGCCGGTGCCGAAGGTCGTGACCGAAATCGAGGTCGGCTCGGCCACACCGATGGCGTAGGACACCTGAATCTCGCACTTGTCCGCCAGGCCCGCCGCGACGATGTTCTTGGCGACGTAGCGCGCCGCATAGGCCGCGCTGCGATCCACCTTGGAAGGATCCTTCCCGGAGAATGCACCGCCGCCGTGGCGAGCCATGCCGCCGTAGGTATCCACGATGATCTTGCGGCCAGTCAGGCCGCAATCGCCCACCGGCCCGCCGATGACGAAAATGCCGGTCGGGTTGATGTGAACCTTGTCCTTCGGCAGCGCATCCAGCCACTTCTTCGGCAGCACGGGTTTGAGGATGTGTTCGCGCACGGCCTCGATCAGATCCTTCTGCTTGATGCCCGGATCGTGCTGGGTGGAAAGCACCACGGCATCGAGGCCAACGACATCGTTGCCGTCGTAGCGCAGCGTGACCTGGCTCTTGGCGTCCGGGCGCAGCCACGGCAGCTTGCCGCTCTTGCGCACCTTGGCCTGGCGCTCCACCAGCCGGTGGCTGTAGTAGATCGGCGCGGGCATGAACTCCGGCGCTTCATTGCAGGCATAGCCGAACATCAGGCCCTGGTCGCCCGCACCCTGCTCTTCCGGCTTTTTCTTCTTCTTGCCCGAACCATCGACACCGGCGGCGATGTCCGGCGATTGCTTGCCGATGAGGTTCAGCACGCCGCAGGTTGCGCCGTCGAAACCGACCTGCGAGGAGGTGTAGCCGATGCCGGTGATGACCTCGCGCGCCAGGGCTTCGATGTCCACCCACGCGGAGGTGGTGACTTCGCCGGCGACAATCGCCACGCCCGTCTTCACCAGCGTTTCGCAAGCCACGCGCGCGGCGCTGTCCTGCGTCAGGATCGCATCCAGCACGGCATCGGAAATCTGGTCGGCAACCTTGTCCGGGTGGCCTTCGGAAACCGATTCGGAGGTGAAAAGGGTGGTGCTCATGGTCGGTAAATATCCTTTGATTCGGATGAAAGGATTGAAGGGGCGGGCATCATACTGCCCGCGTGCAGGGTGTCAATCGAATGAACTGTAACTCAATAGAGAACGTTCACGATTCCGATCACCACCACCAGATAGATGAAGGTGAGCGGCAACCCGGCACGCAGCAGATCGCGCGGGCCGCAGCCGGACGGGCCGGTGGCCATCGCCAGCACCGGGTTGGTGGCGGAAAGCAGATTGTTGGAAGCGGCGAGCGCCACGATCATCGCGAACGGCAGCGGCGCCACGCCTGCGGAGACGGCAATGTTGATCCCGATGGGCACCATGATGGCGGTGGCTCCGACGTGCCCGATGGAAAGGCCCAGCATCACCGTCAACAGCGCCACCACGATCTGCAACAGCACCGGCGAGCCATCGCCAATGTGTTCGATCACCGATTGCGCCAGATAAAGCGCAAGCCCGGAAGTTTCCACCGCCCAACCCAGCGGAATGAGGCAGGCCATCAGGAACGCGGATTTCCAGTGGATGGAGCCATAGGCTTCGTCCATGTTGAGCACGCCGGTCACCAGCATCGCCACCGCGCCGGTCATCAGCGCCAGCGGCACGGAAATGTGGTGACTGATCGCCAGCGCCATCGTCGCAATGAAGATCGTCACCGCCAGCCAGAGCTTGTGCGGGCGCTGTTCGGCCTTGGGCACATCCGTGACGACCACGAAATCACGCTCCGCGGCGGCCTTGTCCAGATCGCGCCAGATGCTGTGGAACACCAGCATGTCGCCCGCGCGCAGCGTGAGGCCACGGTGGTTTTCGCGAAACACCTGATCGCCACGGTTCACCGCCAGCACGCTGACGCCGTTGCGGCGGCGCAGGCGCAGATCGGCCACGGTCTGGCCGATGAAGCGCGAGGTCGGCGGGATCACCGCTTCGGAAATCCCGGCGCGTGCCGGATCGAACAACTCGCCGAAATTGCGCAGCCGCGCCTGCATCCGGCACTCGTGCTTCTGTGCGAACGCGGCCACCTGTTCGCGCTTGCCGAGCACGCCGAGCACGCTGCCGACCCAGACGATTTCATCTGCCGGTGGCGCCAGCCGCGCCTCGTTGCCGGATTTCAGCGCCAGCAGCAGCGGCGCTGCGGGCAGAGCTTCGGCTTCGCCGATGGACATGCCAACCAACGGGCTTTCGGCGGTGACGGTGAGCTCGAAAACCTCCCCTTCAATGCCGTAAGTGTTGGCGAAATAACTTTCGGTGCGCGCCGGGGCCGTGCCCTTTTCCGCGATGCCGCCGAACAGCCTGCGCCCGAACACGCGGAAATACAGCAATGCAGACCCCAACAACGCCAGGCCCACCGGCAATGGGGCGAACATCGGCAATTGCGGCAATGTCGCCACGCCCGACGGCAGGTTGTCGTTGGCGCGCGCGAGCAGATCGTTGAGCATGATCTGCGGTGAATTGCCGATCATCGTCAGCGTGCCGCCCATCATGATGCACACCGCCATCGGCATCAGCAACCGCGCCATCGACACGCCGCTGCGCGCGGAAAGTCGCGTGGCGATCGGCAGGAACAAGGCCATCACTGCCGGGTTCTGCATCGTCGCCGATACCAGCCCGGCGGCGGCGCAGGCGAACAGGATCAGACGTTCCTCGATGCCCTTGGAGCGGCGCAGCAGCACGCCCGCCAGGCGATTCAACGCGCCGGTGCGATCCAGCCCCGCGCCGAGGATCATCGTGGCGATCATGCTCATCACCGCGCTGCCCGCGAAGCCATCGAACAACTGCGCCGCAGGCACGAGATGGGAAAGCCCAAGCAGCACCAGCACCGCGAGCGCCACCACATCCCCGCGCAGGCGTTCCCACACGAACATCACCATCGTGAACCCAACCAGCAGCAGCACCAGCAGCATTTCCTTGCTGAGGGGCGCATCGCTGGTGAGCAATTCGGCGTCCATGCCCGGTTCGGTCAATCCTGGTTCTGGTCTTTGTCGTTGCGGCGCAGGTAGAGCAAATCCCACACCCCGTGGCCGAGTTTCAAGCCGCGCGCCTCGAAATGCGTTTCCGGTCTCCAGCTTGGGCGCGGAAAGTAATCGCGTGGCCCGGCCCGGTTCTCGAATGCGGGCTCGGCATCGAGCACGTCCCACATGTGTCCGGCATACGGTTCCCAATCGGTGGCCAGATGCAGCAGCCCCCCGGGCATGAGCTTCTTCGCCAGCAGCTTAGCGAACGGCGGCTGGATCAGGCGGCGCTTGCCGTGGCGCTTCTTCGGCCACGGATCGGGAAAATAGATGCGAATTTCCGCGAGTGACGCATCGGCGATCTCGTTCGTGAGCACTTCCACTGCATCGTGGCAGTACAGACGAGCATTGTTCGCACCATCGGCGGCGAGCGCGTTCAACAAGCGCCCGACGCCGGGGCGATGCACTTCAATGCCGATGAAATCGCGCTCGGTTTCGTTCGCTGCCGCAAAACGCAAAGCCTCACCATTGCCGAATCCGATTTCCAGTACGCGCTCGGCATTGCGGCCGAACACTGCATCGAAATCGCGCACGCTGCCGGTGCAGTCCAAGCCATAACGGGCCCAGTGCCGGGCGAAGGCGCGATCCTGCGCATCCGTCAGTCGGCCTTGCCGCAGCACGAAACTGCGGATCGGGCGAACCTTCGTTGGCTCGGTTTCATTCATCAGGGCTCAACCGATGACGCCATCCAGCGGCGAGGACGCGCTGGCGTAGCGTTTGCGCGGAATCCTGCCTGCAAGGAAAGCTTCGCGTCCGGCTTCCACCGCCTTCTTCATCGCGCTGGCCATCAGCACCGGATGCTGCGCACCGGCAATCGCGGTATTCATCAGCACGCCATCGCAACCCAGCTCCATCGCGATCGCCGCATCCGATGCGGTGCCCACGCCCGCGTCCACGATGATCGGCACTTTCGCGTTCTCCACGATCTCGATCAGGTTGTATTTGTTCTGCACGCCCAAGCCTGAGCCGATAGGTGCGGCCAGTGGCATCACCGCCACGCAACCGATGTCCTCCAGCCGCTTGGCGAGGATCGGATCGTCCGAGGTGTAAACCATCACATCGAAACCCTCGGCCACGAGTTGTTCGGCGGCTTTCAGGGTTTGCAGCACGTCCGGGTACAGGGTTTTCTGATCGCCCAATACTTCCAGCTTGACGAGTGCGTGGCCGTCGAGCAGTTCCCGTGCCAGGCGGCACGTGCGAACCGCATCTTCGGCGGTATAGCAACCGGCGGTGTTGGGAAGAATCGTGAAGCGATCCGGCGGCAACGCATCCAGCAGATTCGGTTCGTCCGGATTCTGGCCCAGATTCACGCGGCGGATCGCCACGGTGACGATCTGCGCGCCCGCCGCTTCCGTGGCGCGGCGGGTTTCCTCGAAATCCTTGTATTTGCCGGTGCCGGTGAGCAGGCGCGACGCATAGGGTTTGCCCGCGATGACGAGTGGAGCAGTGATCGATTCGTTGTCCATCCGCTGATTATCGCCCGGTTTGATCCTGCAAGGCAGCGTCGTGTACCAGCTTCCGCAGAGCGGGGCTTGCCCCGCTGTCCTTGGCGTCGAAAGCAGCGGGGCAAGCCCCGCTCTGCGAAAGCCGCAGGTTGGTTCTGCTAGCCTCGCGCTCCTGGGCTGGGAGGGGGAACGGCATGACCGAAAACACATCCATCGAAGTGAAAGTCGCACCGTCGGAACAGGCCTTGATGCTCCAGCTCAAGGCACTGATCGACGAGGGCGTGGCGGCGCTGTCGCAGCGCGATTTCATCTTGGCCATCGAAAAATTCGAAGCCGCGCTCGCCCAGGCGCCCGTGCACGCGCCGGCCATCGACGTGGCCACCCACAACGTGCTCACCGCGCGCAAGCAGTACATGGAACACCTGCTCGAAAACGAGGCGACGGAGCAGACCCAACCCCACCTGCAGCGCGCCTTCGAGCTCTCTCTGCGCGGCCCGCTGGCGCAGGACGCCGGGTTCCGTCGTGCTTTCGCCAATGCGTATTACGACCTGAACAAGGCGTTCTACCGGGCGCGCGC
>JAWLAV010000009.1:0-100516 GCA_041395225.1 Lysobacteraceae bacterium | reverse complement strand
GTTGACGGTGGTGAAGCCGACCGTGGTAGTGCCGGTGCCCGCATCGGGCGCATCGGCCGTATCCACGTCGGTGACGAGCGCGGCGTTCACGCTGAACGTGCACAGGGTATTGATCGGCAGCGAGCCGGTCGGGTTGATGGTGGCGGTGGCGGTGCCGCTACCGGCGACGGTGAAGGCAACGGGTGTGCCGCCCGGACAGGCCAGATCGAAGGCGGCGGCGGTGACGTTCACCGGCTCGCTGAAGGTGACGACGATGTTGCTGTCCAGCCCCACGTCGATGGCACCGTTGGCGGGGACCACCGAAACCACGCTCGGCGCGGCATCGACGGTGAAATGCCGCACCACGTCCGCGGCGGGGTGATCCGGCGGATCGACGGCATCGCTGTCGCCGATGCTGGCCGCCACGGCGGTGGCGGTGCAGCTCGCGCCTTCGGTCAGCAGAGCTGCGGGCGTGAAGGTAAGCGTGGCGGTGCCGTCGCCGGAGACGTTACCGGCCACGGCGCTGCCGCAGGTCAGCGTGATCGCGCCGCCCAGGTCGTTCACCGGCTCGTCGAAGGTGAAGCTGACCGTGGCGTTGATGCTGACGACCGCAGCTTCGGCGGGTGTCGCGCTGACGAAGGCCGGGGCCGCGTCCACGGTGAAGTTCACCACATGGTTGGCGGGAAGGTTGGCGGGCGGGTCGATCGTGTCGCTGTCGTCGATGTTGGCCGCGACCACGGTGAGCGTGCAGGCCCCTGCAGGCAAGGGTGCGGTGTAGGTCGGGCTGAGCGTGGCGACGCCGGTGCCGGTGTCCCCGCCAGTGATGAGGTTCGGCCCGCCGCAGGTCAGCGTGACTGCGCCAGCAGTGGCATTGACGGCTTCGCTGAAATCGATGGAGATCGCCACGTCGTTGGGGACGGTCGCACCATCAATCGGGCTGGTGGTCGTGACCGTAGGCACGGCATCGACGCTGAAGTTGACGATGGTGTCAGCGACCATCGTATCGGGCGGGTCGATGCTGTCCACGTCGGTGACGTTCGCGGCCAGCACGGTGAGGGTGCAGTTCGCGCCGTTCGGCAGCGAACCTGTGTAGCTGGGCGCAAGGCTGGTGACGTTCGTGCCGCTGTCGCCGCCGGTGATGAGGTTCGCGCCGCCACAGGTGAGCGTGACGCCGCCCGCGGCCACGTTCACGGGTTCGGAGAAGCCGATCGAGAGCACCACGTTGTTGGCCACGGTACTGCCCGCCGTCGGCGTGGTGGCCGTGACTTGCGGGGCGGCATCGACGGTGACGTCGAAGCTGCCCGAATCGCTCTGCGCGCCGCCGCCGCCGCTGGCCCCCTGGTCGTCGATGCTGGCGCTGATCGTGACCGCGCCATCGCCTGGCACGGTGGCAGGTGCGGCGAAGACGAGGCCATCGAGCGCGGTGTTGAGCGCGGCGAGCGTGCCGGTGGCGCTGATCGCGGCGGTGCCGTCGCCGCTGACGCTGGCCAGCCCGGTGGTGTCGGCCAGGGTCAGGGTGCCGGCTTCGGCGCTGATCGTGAACAGCAGCAGTGCCGCGCCCGCATCGACGTCGGCCACGCTGATGGCGTTGCCTTCGTCGATGCCGAACACCAACGTCGTGTTCGGCGGTGCGTTCTGCGCGCCGGGCAGGGTGAGCACCGGCGCATCGTTGATGCAGGCCACCGTCACCCGCACTGTGGCACTCGCGCCGCCCGGCGCCAGCGTGTAGGTGAAATCGTCGGTGGTGCCGGTCAGCGAGTTGCAGTAATTGGCGCTGGGGGCGTAGGTCAGCCCGGTGCCGCCGCCGGTGATCGCCACCGCGCCGTTCGCCGGCTGGGTGGTCGAGGCGATGGTGAAGGCGTCGCCGTCCTCGTCCGAATCGTTGGCAAGCACATCGATGGCGGTGGCGGGCGCGTCCTCGTTCACCGTGGCCGCGTCGTCCGCCGCCACCGGCAGGTCGTCGGCGTCGATCACGGTGACGGTCAGGTTCTGATCGACGTGCAGGCCGCCGGCGTCGGTGCTGCGCACGCAGACCGCCAATGTCGGCGTGACCTCGAAGTTCAGGCTGGCGGCGGTGCGCAGCAGGTCGCCATCGACCGCGACGCTGGCGTCGTTTGCGCCGGGCGTGGCGCAGGCGAGGCTGTAGCTGTGGGTATCGCCGATATCCACGTCGGTGGTGGAGAGCGTGCCGATCAGCGTGGCCGCCGGCTGGTTTTCGGTCACGGAGTCGGGCGCCAGCGCCACGGCCGTGGGGGCGTCGTTCTTGTTGTACACCTCGATGCTCATCGTGGCCGTGGCCGTGAGCGACGGCGCGCCGCCATCATTGACCCGCACGAGCAACGTGTAGGGCGTGGCAGCGAGATCGAGTGGCCCGGCCACGGTGATCTGGCCGCTGCTCGCGCCGATGGCGAACAACCCAACACCACTGCCGCCGTCGATGTTGAAGACCAATTGGCCATTGAGGCCCGCATCCACATCGCTGGCCACCACCGTTCCGATGGCCACGCCCACGGTTTCATGTTCGGAAACGCTGAAGGATTGCGCCGCGATCTGCGGCACTTCGTTGACATCCTCGATGACGACGGCCACGGCCACCGGCAGGTTGAAACCGGGCGCGCCGGTCACCTGCGCGGTGAACGCCAGATCGAACTGCGGGTTCGTCTCGAAATCCAGCAATGCGGTGTTGCTCACCGAAAGGTTCGTACTGGCCGGATCGAACACGAAGGCGGTGCCGGGCGTCTGGCTGGTCTGGGTCAACGAGAGGATCGACGACAGCCCGGTGGATGCAGGCCGCACCGGGCCGAGCACGGTACCGTTCGGGCTGTTCTCGGGAACCGAGAAGGCCGTATCCAGCAGTGGGGGAATCAGCACATCGAGCCGGGTCTGGGATACGTCGATGCGGAAATACACGTCATCGCCGCTGCGTTCGGCAAATGCCTGGTGGATCTCGACCTGCGGCTCGGGTTGGCTTGCATCGTTCGGCGAATCGGTGCGCAGCGGCGCGGTGGGCCAATCGCCGATCTGGCCATCGAGCACGTGCGTGGCCGCCCAGGCCAGGCCGCTGATCGTCACTGCGCAGGCCATGACGACGATGGAGAGCAATTGCGGATTGCGCCGCACCACGACGCCTGCCACCAGCAACATCGTCAGCGCCAGTGCACCAAGCAGTGCGAGCGAGGTAGCGGGCACCAGGATTGGTATCAGCGGCAGCCCCATCCCGACCACGCTGGTACTTTCGGTGAGGTCGGCGGCCCCCAGCAGCGGGCTTTGCGCACCGAAAGTGATCCGCCAGGTGCCGTCTCCGTTCAACCCGAACGCATGCACAGGCGCGCCCAGCTCGATCACGTCGAGCTGATCCGGGCCGAGCGCGAAGCCGACCGGATAGCCGGTGTTGTACGTGGCCGAGGGAACCATCGCGCCGCTGTCGCACAGCGCCAGACGCTGGCCGATCACCGCCGGGTTTGCGATCGCCACGTCTGCGGTGAGGCTGGCTTCCACACCCGCCACGTTGCCCGCCGCCGTGACCACCGTGCATCCGGTGGAAACCTCGTTGTCGGTATCCAGATAAACCGTGTACTCGTAGGTTTGCGCCTGACCGGGCGCTGGAGACGCCAATGCGAAAGCAGCCAGCAGCAGCGCCAGAAATGCGGTCGAACGTTTCATCGGTTTCCCCTGAGAATGGATCGCGTGGCGGGCAGCAACCCCAATCCAGCCCCGCTGTCCGGAACTTCACCTACTTTCACAGTGTGCGCCGCAGGAAGGCGTGTGCGCAATGGGCGATTGCAGCAGGTGCCCGCTGTACCGTTTTGGTAGCGGGCACGCCCCATTCACATCCATTTATCCCGGCGCATGGGGCGAGGCGAGGATTTTCTCCGCCATCCAGGCATCACCGAATTCCATCAGCTCGATGGGCGTGTGCTGCCAGTCGGTGAGGCCCAGGCATTCCGTGACGCTCCAGTCGCGCTGATCCTTGGTGAACTGGCGCTTCCCGGCGGCCACCTCTTCCAGCACGGCACGGCTGGGCGTGAGGTCGTCCATCGGCGTTTTTCGCGTGCCCTTGCGTGCAGGCCCGGCCTTGGCGACAACCAGTTCGGCCACGCGCTGCAAGGCCAGGACGTGCGGATCGGAAACGCCCGTTACCTGCGGCGCGGCTTCGGCCAGTGCCTTGTGCAACGCATCCATCTGGCGGCTCTGGATGACGAAACTGCGGTCGCGTTCGAGCATCCGTTCCTGCACCTGTTTCAATCTGGCCTCGGCCTTCTTCAACTGCGCTTCCAGTTGCACCAGTTCGCTCGCCGGATCGACCAGCTCGCGCTCGTCCAGCAGGCGCATCACCCGCGCATTCAGATCCTTGTGCAGCACCGGATGGCTGAACTTGAGTTCGCGGCACGCCGATTGCCAGGCCAGTGCCACCTGCTGCGCGGAAGATTTCACCGGACCATCGGCCTTGGGCAGCAGTTGGCCGGTCAATTCCCGCAGTGCCTTGTCCAGCCACACGCTCAACGGATGTTCGTCGAATTCCGGCAACGCTTGACGCAACGCCTCCTGGGCCTCGGTCAGCAAGCTGCGCAGGCTGTTGAGCGATTCCATCGAGTTCCCCATCGGTGGGCGGCAATTCAGTGGGCGGAGTTTACGCGAAGCGGCCTGATACAGTCCGGCACTCGCCTCTTCCCCGATTCCCATGCCGCTGCGCGCCAAACTCCTGCTGCTGGCCCTTTCCACGCTGGTATTGCCGTTGTCCGGGGCGATGCTGGTGCGGCAGTTCGAGCACCAGTTGCGGCTGACGCAGGCACAGGTGCAATTGGCTTCGGCGCAGACGCTGGCGCGTGCGGTGGCGGCACGAATGGATGCGGGTACGAGCGATGCGTCCGCATGGTTCGTGCAACCGGCGCGTCAAGGCTTCGTGCTGGATGGCTACGAAGAGGAATGGCGTGCGCAGGGCTTTGCCTCGCAGCAGGTTGCGCCGGGTTTTTCGCTGTCGATGGCACAGGCGCGCGGCACATTGTTCCTGTATCTTTCGGTGGAAGACGTGGCACGGGTGCGTGCCGATGCGCATTGGCCGCAGGCCGCCCATGCGGATCAAATCCTGCTGACGCTGCACGATGCCAATGGCAAGCACTTGTTGCGGCTGGCCAGCGCCGCGCCGGGGCCGCTGATCGCCTCCCCGCTCACAGGAAACGAAGGCGCACCGCAACTGCGCGGGGAATGGCAGGAAGATGGGCGTGGTTACCGCGTGGAACTGCGTTTTGCGCCCGGTTATCAGCCCGATGCACTGGCCGCAGCGGCACTGGATTTCAGCGACCCCGCCAATCCGCCGCGCCGTCTCGGTTCGGAAACCGACCCGCACCCGGTGCAATTCGTCCCGCCCGATCTTGCCGATGAACTTGCCGAATTGGTCGGCGAAGGCGTGCGCGCCACGCTGGTGCAGTCAGCCGGTTTCGTGCTGGCCCGTGCCGGAAGTTTTCCCGTGCGGCCACCGGCGCAGGAGCCGGGTTTCGCCAGACGCCTGCTGCATCGCCTCGTTGCCGCCACGCCGCCGCCACCGGCCACGCCGGATGACGCTGCGATGCAATTGACCTCGCCTGCGTTTTCGCAAGCGCTGCGCGGCGAACCGGCGCAGGCGTGGTTCGCACTGGATCACGGACGTGGCCTGCTGCTTTCCACCGTGGTGCCGGTGCAGCGCGAAGGAAAATTGCACGGTGCGCTGCGGCTGGAGCGCGAAGGCGAAGCCGTGCTGCTCACCGGGCAGGCGCTTTCCGGTTTGCTGCTGGCGAGCGTCGCAGCGATGTTCGCTGTCGGGCTGGCACTGTTCGCCTACGCCGGGCATCTGGCCGGACGCATCCGCAAGTTGAGCCGCGCCGCCGAAGCCGCCATTGCCCGTGAAGCACGCGGCGCATCGGGCAGCTTTGTCGCTTCCGATGCGCAGGATGAACTGGGCGCGCTGTCTCGAAGTTTCGGTCGCCTGCTCGATGAAATCGGCGCCTATGCCGATTACCTGCGCGGCCTGGCGGCGAAACTCTCTCACGAACTGCATACCCCCATCGCCGTAGTGCGCGGTTCACTGGAAAACCTTGAATCGGAAACCTTGTCCGATTCGGCAAAAACCTACGTGGGCCGTGCCCGCGACGGCGTGGAACGATTGAGCGCCATCGTGCGCGCGATGAGCGAAGCCAGCCGCGTGGAACGCGCCATCGCCGCGGCGGAGCCGGAAGATTTCGACCTGCGCAAACTCATCGCCGATTGCGCCGAAGGCTACCGCGCCCTCATTTCTCCGCGAGAACTGAAAACCATGCTGCCGCCGCACGCCATTAGCTTCCACGGCGCACCGGATCTCATCGTGCAAGCGCTGGACAAGCTCATCGACAACGCGAAAAGTTTTTGTCCGCCCAATGGCTGGGTGCTGATCGGCCTCGCACCGCTCGATGATGGCGCACATATCGTCGTCGCCAACGCCGGCCCGTCATTGCCCGAAGCCATGGCTGACCGCCTGTTCGATTCCCTCGTCAGCCTGCGCGGCACGAACCAGCGCGGTGATGGCGCGCCTCACCTGGGTTTCGGCCTTTCCGTCGTGCGCCTCGTCGCGCAACGCCATCGCGGTGAAGCCGCTGCCGCGAATCTCCCCCAAGGCGGCGGCGTGGAGTTCCGCATCACGCTGCGCGGGATGGAAAGGCCCAGGCCGGGAAGCCGCTGAACGCAGTTCCGGGAAACCCCGCGAATGCATGCAGTCTGGCTAAAATCCCCAGACCAACTCGATGGTGACCCCATGACACGGTTGAAAGACGGGCAACAATTCGGACGCTTCCAGATCACGGGTGCGCTGGGGCGCGGTGGCATGGCGGCGGTGTATCGCGCCTATGAGCCACGGCTGGATCGCGAAGTGGCGCTGAAGGTGCTTTCCTCGGATTTGACCGAACAGGAAGGTTTCGCCGAACGCTTCGAACGCGAAGCGCGGCTCATCGCCAAGCTCGAACACCCGAACATCGTGCCGGTGTATGCCAGCGGCATCGAGGACGGCACGCCGTGGATCGCGCTGCGTTTCGTATCCGGCGGCTCCCTGCAGGAACGGCTGGAAAGCGATCCGCCCAAACGTGCCGAAGGCCTGGACATCTTCCGCGCCGTGGCCTCCGGCCTTGATTTCGCGCATCGCGCCGGGGTGCTGCACCGGGACATCAAACCGCAGAACGTGCTGGTGGGTTCGGAAGGCGCGGTGTATCTGGCCGATTTCGGCATCGCGCGCCTGCTGGAAGGCAACACCGCGCAAACTGCTGTGGGTTCGGTGCTCGGCACGCCGCAGTACATGGCTCCCGAGCAAGCAGAAGGCAAACCACTCACCGCTGCCTGCGACCGCTACGCCTTCGCAGTGATGGTCTATCGCTGGCTGGCGGGCCAGGTGCCGTTCGATGCGGATACGCCGTATGCCGTGTTGCTCAAGCACATCCAATCGCCGATTCCCGTGGATCCGCTGGAGCAGTACCCGCCCGCCGTGACGCAGGTGGTGATGAAAGGCATGGCGAAGCAGCCGGAAGACCGCTGGGAAAGTTGCGTGGAAATGATGGATCGGCTGGCAACGGCGATGAACGACAACGCACCTTGCATGCCCACGATCCCGCACGGGCCTGTTCGCACACAGCGTGAAGCCGGGCCGACCAAGGCCAACCATTCCGCATCCGGTGCCGTCACGGTGCCTCACTTGGAAGCTGCGACGGTTGAATCGCACGTGGCAGGCAAAGGCTCGCGTTCCAAAGCCTGGATGATCGCGCTGCTCGCGTTGATTCCCTTGGGGGCGATCCTTCTGTATTTCACGTTTTCAGGGCGCATCGGGCAACAAGCACACCCCTTTGATCCGTTCCGCCCGGAACTTTCGACACCTGCAACACCGCCGCAACCTGCCACCGTCCAGGAGCCTGCAACGGCCCCATCGAACACGGAACCGGTGGCGTCCTGGCCGGTGATGGCACCGTTGCAATCCAGTGAACCCGGCGTGCCTGCCGATGGCCCCGCAGCAACGCAAGCCACGCCGGCCCATTCCGATTCTCCCGTGGTTCCCGATGACGGCACCGTCCCATCGCTGCCGGAAGTCTCGCTGGCAGGCTCCCTGTGGATCGACGTGGAAAATGCCGATGCAGCTTCGCAGGCGCGAATCAAGATCCTGAACATCGCCCCGGTGTATTACCCCGGCATATCGCTGCCTTACGGGAAATACCAGATCGAAGTAAGCGCGCCCGGATACCGGACACATCGGGAATGGATCGAACTGGATCAGGACACATTGCGCCGTCCGGTGGCGCTGGTGACAGCCGCTGTCGATGGCGATGCCACCGCCAACGAAAGCAACGCACCGGCCTCTCCCGCGGCACCGGCAGCCTGGGTGCGCAGCCCCGGATTCCGCGACGAAACCTCCTTCGAAGTCATCGGCCGCTACCCGCAGCAACACACCCGCGCGGTGATGGCCGGTTTTGTCGATGCCACCAACGCCTGGCTCCGCCGCTACAAACCCAGAATCATCTCGCGGGATCCACACCGCATTCACATGCAGGTGGAATACGAAGCACTGTACGACCTCACCTTCGAAACCCGCGCTGGGGCATACCGCATCTCCGCCCAACCCGTGCAGGACACCTTGAGACCCGCTCGCGCCAGAACCGTGGCCGAGCATCTGGTCCAGGGCGTGACGAAGACCATGAACCGTCGGTTGGGGCAGGCGCGGTTGCAGTGATTTTTCTGCACGTGGCGCAGGCCGGACATCACAGGCTGGCAACATGAAACCATCCCCGCGCTGGCATACTGCCTCGCCCTTTCCGTGCCGGTTTTTCCCGTGATCGATCTTGCTACCTTCAACGCGCTCGCCGCTGCCGGTTACACCCGCATTCCCGTGGCGCGGGAGGTGTTGAGTGATTTGGATACGCCGCTGTCGGTGTATCTGAAACTGGCGGACGCACCATTCACCTGTCTGTTCGAATCCGTGGAAGGCGGCGAGCGTTTCGGGCGTTATTCGATCATCGGGTTGCCTGCCAGGCGCGTGGTGACGTTTCGCGGCCATGCGATGCAGGTTCACGAAGGTGGAGCCCTGGTCGAATCGCGCGAGGTTGCCGATCCGCTGGCCGAAGTGGAAGCCCTGCGCTCGGCGTACACCGTGCCTAGGCTCGATGGCCTGCCCGGCTTCACCGGCGGCCTGGTGGGTTGGTTCGGTTTCGAGTGCATCGGCTACGTGGAGCCGCGTCTGGCCGAACCTGTGGCACCGGATGAACTTGGCACCCCGGACATCCTGTTGATGCTGTCCGAAGAAGTGGCCGTGTTCGACAATCTCAAAGGCCGTCTTTACCTCATCGTCCACGCCGATCCTTCCGCACCGGATGCGTGGAACACGGCGCAGGCTCGCATCGATGAACTCACGCGAAAGTTGCGTCAAGGCGGTGCGGGTTATCCCGAACCCATCGCTCGCGCGGTGCTGGACGAAAGCCATTTCGTTTCCGGCTTCACCCACGATGGCTTCATCGCGGCGGTGGAAAAATCCAGGGAATACATCCGCGCCGGCGACGTGTTCCAGGTGGTGCTGAGCCAACGGCTTTCCGTGCCGTTCGCCGCTCGGCCCGTGGATGTTTACCGCGCGCTGCGGGCGCTGAATCCTTCGCCGTACATGTATTTCCTCGACACCGGCGATACGCAGGTGGTCGGTTCCTCGCCGGAAATCCTGGTACGGCTGCAAGGCGGCACCGTCACGGTTCGCCCCATCGCCGGCACCCGCCCACGTGGTGCAACGCCTGAAGAAGACCGCGCGCTGGAGGCCGAACTGCTGGCCGATCCGAAGGAACTGGCCGAACACTTGATGCTGATCGACCTGGGCCGCAACGATGCGGGCCGCGTCTCGCAACCGGGCAGCGTGGAGGTGCGCGAACGCTTCATCATCGAACGCTACAGCCACGTCATGCACATCGTTTCCGAAGTCACCGGCCAGTTGCAGCCAAACCTCACCTATGCGGATGTGCTGCGCGCCACGTTCCCGGCAGGCACCGTCAGCGGCGCACCCAAGATTCGCGCGCTGGAAGTGATCCGCGAACTGGAACCCATCCGCCGCAATGTGTACGCAGGCAGCATCGGCTATATCGGCTGGCACGGCGACGCCGATACCGCCATCGCCATCCGCACCGCCGTCATCAAGGATGGAAAGCTCCACGTGCAGGCAGGCGCGGGCATCGTCCATGACTCCGATCCGGAAAAGGAATGGGAGGAAACGATGAACAAGGGTCGCGCCCTGTTCCGTGCGGTGGCGCAGGCGGCACAGGGATTGTGATGCCCGTTGCGGACGAAGCACTCCAGGATTACCGGTCAACCTTTGTCTTTGTCATGGTGAAACACTGCTTCGAACCACACCTCCGACAAGTGGACGATCACGCAGCATGAGACATGCGTGCAACACCAGCAGCAGATTCGGGATGTAGAGAATCCTTTCGCCCGACATGTAGATGGTCGGGGAGAGCGATACGGCCATGACGAGCGCCACCGACAGCAGCGGCACGCCGACATCGACCAGCGCTGCCTTCCATGTCGTCGAACGGTACAAGGCGCTGGCCAACAGCACACCGTAGAAACAGATGGTCAGGAAGAAGGAGACATAGATTCCGCTCCTGCTCCAGTTGGCCGGACCCAGATGCGCCGACATGCCCGGATAGTTCGGATAATCGTGCAGCCCTGCGCGCATCAACAGCATGTTGACGATGAACACCGCCAGCGCACCGCACAGCGGCAACTTCGCCCAATGCCGGTTCGGGCTTTTCCACGTCGCCAGCAGCGACAGCGCGGCCACGATCACGATTGACAGATTGTCCGGCGAATGAAGGTGCGCGTTGAGGCAATCCAGGCCCGTGCCCAGTTTTTCGATCAGGCCCAGATCCCGATACTCCGGGAACAGGCGCAGTGTCGCCTGCACTCGCTGCACGTTCCCCGGTGCGGCGAACAGCACTGCCGCACTGGCCAACCCTGCCGCAAGGAAAACGGCTTCCCGGCGCATGCCAATCCCTGATCCGGCGCGCACCAGAAGCAGCCCCACCGTCGCGGCAAGCAAGGCGACCGCACTTTGTTCGTGCTGGCAACAAAGGATCGCGGCCAACACTCCGGCCATCGTGGCCAACCTGCCGCGCGGCCCGTGCAACAGTACCGTGAAGGCGAAAAGCCCCATCGTCACGGGCAACAGGTAGTTGTAGAAGCCGGTAACCCACCATCCGCCGTCGATCAGGACAGCATGGTCGATGCACAGCATCAGCAATGTCACCAGCAAGGTTCCGGACATCGGCAACATCTGTCTGGACAAGGCCAATCGCCAGATGCACCAGGCCGAGCCGATGAAACACGCAGGGATTCCCAGCTTCCACACCATGCCGTAGCGGATCGTACCTGCGAGCAAGGCTTCCAGCAGTATCCGTCCGCTCCACTCGTTGTATCTGGAGACGAGGAATTGCCCAAGGCTGCGCTCGTCCAGTACATGCTGGAACCAGGCATCGTCCCCGTGCGTTTTCAGTTCCAGATGCGTGGCGATGACCAGAAAAACGAACAGCAGCAGCAGCGCGCTGCCTCGCTCCATGCGCTTGCTTGCATTGGCGTCACTGGCAAACATGCACGGCACCATGCAGCCTGCCATTCCGGTCGGCGCGCGTCAGCAGCACTTGCAGCGGAACCGTGATCTTCTGGCCCAATCTGCCCGCACCTGCGGAAAAGCCATCGAAGATGAGCTCGCCATCGAACAAGGGGTCGCTGGCATCTTCCCGGCCAAACCTGTCAGCCACATCCTGCCGCCAGGCGATACGTGAGGGAACCTTCAGATAGCCGCCGCCTTCCAGTGCCACATGCACGTTGATGGCGGTCGTCTGCCGTTCCTTTTCCAGAAACGCCCAGCCGCGTACATAGATGCGGCCCTTGACGAACCGGCACTCATCCAGATGGCTTGCGATGCCTTCGGTGGAATAGTTCGGCACTGCCGCGGGAACGACGTGGTTCATCCGCGAATAAAGGGCGAGGGGAAAGGCGATGGCCACCACGATGAAAGCGGCCATCGCAGCGTTCAACCAACGATTCATGCTGCCCGGCCGCCCATGTCGATTCCCCGTCCCGATGCGGCTTGAACCTGCGGTGGAATCTAACACAGGGCACGGGGCTGATTCAGGTACGGTTGGCCAGATACCGCTGGCCACGCAGCGGGCGCAGCTCCCCCAGTTCCCACGGAAAAGCGCGCCGCGCCCGGACATGGACGATATTGTCAAACGAGGATATCGAAGCGGTCTTGTCGCTCACCTGGACGGCTGCCCTTCCTCACAAAACTCCTCATCCGGCAGGCCACGCAACGATCGCCTCATCGCGGCCTTGGCGGCGGCTTCGTCCGGCAGTGGCAAATCAGCGCGGAACAGTTCGTCTGCGCGGGTGGTGGCGCGTTGCCGGGCTTCGGGCGGAAGGCGTTCGCGCTTTTCTGCGGCTTCGCGGATCACGACGGGTACGTCGATGCCATAGCGCTGCATCAAATCCGCATAGGTGACGAAGCGTTCGTCGTCTTCGATGCGGAATGGCGGCAGTGGCGGGCTGGTTCGGCGCATGTCGCCGTGGATGCGGGCAAGCGCGATCACGGCGACGGCATCGCCCTCCTTCGCGGCGGCTTCCAGCCATGGCATCGCGAGGCTGCGGTAGTCGTTCCACAGGTCGAGCTGGTTGACGAAATCGCGTCGCTCCAATGCCGGAGAAAGGGCGAATGCGACACGCAGATTCGGATCGAGCATGGCGGCGTGCTTCTGCCATTGGTAGGCCTGTGCGAATTGCGCGGACACGAGGCCATCGCAACCAGCGCCCATCTTGTCGGCCATGCCCTCCGCACGGTCGATCATGGCCACGACACCATTCGGCGTTTCGTTGCGACGCGCTATTTCGGTTTCGATGTCGCGTGCCACATGACGTTGTTCGCGGGCCTGGGCGCAGCGTTGCAAGGTCGCACCCAGGCGACAGGCGGCGCGGGCATCGCCACGGCGGGCGCGATCGGTGAGTTCATCGAACACTTCGGCCAGCGGTGTATCCAGTGATGGCAACGGCGGCCATTCGATGGTGGACGCGGGAGCGGCTGTGATCCCGGCGGCAATTCCCGTGGTTCCGGATTCGATGGCCCTTTCCGGAACGCTGTCCGATGCTTGCGATTCGTCAATCGTCGTGGCGCGCTCCGCGCCCCACCACGCACCACCCACGAAGGCGGAACCGGCCAGCAGCCCAATGCCCAGCAACACCATCGCGCTGCGCGGTGTACCTGCGGTTTCGCGCGCCATCAACTGCCGACCCGCACCATGGCGAGAATGGACACCGGCTTACTCGCTTTTGGCTTCGGCAGCCGCATCCTGCGTCGCCGCAGGCTCCGTTTTCGGCGCAGACTCCGACGCAGAGGCAGGCGGAGCGATGCCTTTCAGTTCACGGTAGCGCGCCAAGGTGGCGTCGTATTCCTTTTGCAAGTGCACTTGTTCGGCTTCGCGCCTTGCGAGGTATTCGCGCTGCTGATCCACCTGGGCGCGCACGGCAGCGATGGAATCGACGGTCTTCTTGTCCACCGGCTTGCCTTCGCGCTCCAGATTGGCGGCGTGGGCCAGCAGTTGCGCCTGGCTGTTCTCCTGGCTGCGGATACCGGCGCGAGCTGATTCCAGGCTTTTTTCCACCAGATCGAAGCGCTCCTTGTAGGCACGTTTCAGATCGGCCTCGGTGGGATATGCGCCGGTGAGCATTGCATCGCGCTTCTTTACTTCTTCCTCGCGCTCCTGCTCTTTGGCCAGGCGCTGTTCCTCCGCTTCCTTGGCGGCTTTTTCCTCAGGCGTGAGGGCGCGCTCGTTGGTCTTCACCGTGATGCCCTGCGAATTGAGCTCTTCACGACGGTCTTTCGCCGCCTCCGGTGGAAGTTGATCGGTATAGCGAACCTTGCCGTCCTGATCCACCCAGCGGTAGAGCTTCTTTTGCGCGTACGCATCGGTGGAAACCGCAGCCAGTGCGAAGGCAGCCAGTGCAGCGGCGAACGCGAAATGACGGATGAGCATGGGAAGCAACCTCCAGAAGGAACGACGAACCGGCCCTGGGCCACCCTGCGCAAAGCTCAGGCAGCAATGCCGTAACGGGTGCGATAGGCCAGCAACGGTGCCCGATGCGCCGCCAGCGCAGGGTGCGAATCAGTATAGGCCAGCAGTTCCGCCAGCCGTGCGACGGCGATCACGGGCACGTTGAACTCCCGTTCCACTTCCTGCGCGGCGGAAAGCTCGCCCTGCCCGCGTTCCTGCCGATCCAGCCCGATCACCACGCCCGCCACCTGTGCGCCCGCATCGCGGATCAGCGCGATGGCTTCGCGGATCGCGGTGCCTGCGGTAATCACGTCGTCCACGATCACCACGCGCCCGACCAAGGGTGCGCCGATCAGATTGCCGCCTTCGCCATGCGCCTTGGCTTCCTTGCGGTTGAAGGCCAACGGCAGATCGCGGCCTTTTGCGGCGAGTGCGGAAGCGGTAACGGTCGCCAGCGCAATGCCCTTGTAAGCCGGGCCGAACAACATGTCGCAGGCGATGCCGGAATCCCGCAACGCCTGCGCATAACACTCGCCCAACATCGCCAGCGCCGCGCCGGAATCAAACCGCCCCGCATTGAAGAAATACGGGCTGACACGCCCGGATTTCAGCGTGAATTCGCCAAAGCGCAGTGCCTGGCGTTGCAAGGCGAGATCGAGGAATTGATGTTGGTAGTCGTGCATGGGGAAGTCGAACACCTGTATCAAGCTGCGTTCTCGGCCAACCGCAACGCCTCATCCGAAAACGCCCGCAACACCTCCAACCCGCTCGCCGGAGCCTTCTCCGCAAACCGCAGTCGCAGACTGGCGGCCAGTTCCCGCAGCACCGGGCCATTTCGTTGCTTGGCTGGCTCGAAGGTGACGCGTCCCTGTTCGGAGCAGAAGCGGTGCAGTTCGAAGAAATAGAACTCCTGCCCGCCGCTGAGGAAGGAAAGGCAGGGGACGGCAGAATCAGCGTGGGTGAGGGCGCGACCGCTGCGCATTTCCCGTTCCTGACACAGGCGACTGGCACTTTCGGCCAGCCACACCAAAGGCTCGCCGACGTTGGCGGTATCAAGATCCGAGGCGATCTGCGCCAGATGCACGCCGTTTTCCGCCGCCGCATCCGCACGCCAGCCCGGATCGGATTCATCCAGCAGCAATGCCAGACGCGGAGCAAGCGGGCCACTGGTGGTCACCACTTCCGCCGGGTTCAGCGGTTGCGGCGGCGAAGGGCGGGCATCGAAGGTGGAACCGGCGATCATCAATTGCAGCGCGACGAACAGCGCGCGGTCGTCCTCATCGTCGAATCCGGCCAGCCGCAGGATGCGCCAGGCTTCGGCAATGCTGGCCGCTTCGTTGCGGCCCACCGGGTTGGAAAAATCCACGGTTTCGCGTTGGCGCAGATCGTGACAGACGCAGAACAGGGAAAGCGCGATCCAGTCGTCGAATTCCAGCGCACCCGGCCCGATCCGATCCATCAAGCGCTGCATCCGGCCATCGAACAATTCCAGCGCGTGGTTCTCGTTGTGATAGGCGTGGAAATCCTCACCCCAGCTTCCATGCCGCAGGCCCATGCGCGCCAGCCCCAGCAGCATCGCCGTGCGCATCTTCTGCGCGCGCGGCGCAAGCTCCGGGCCAAAGTGCGCCAGCAGCGCGGCAAGGCGCGCATCCAGCACCGCCACGATATCCGGCCTGTGCTGCGCTACCAGATCGACAGCGGAGGCAACATCCGACAAAGCGCGCTCGGTCGCGTCTTCGGGAAACGGGTCGGGCCTTCCGATGCGCACGCGACAATGCTCCAGAGCCTGATGTTGAAAAACCTGTTGATGGAGGGGCGGCAAGTGCCGCACGAATGCGCAGTATAGGTGCATCATGGAAGCCATCGCGCGGGGCTTGGCAAGCCGCTGGCAGGTGGGTAAGGTCGCGCGGTTTTTCCCAATTCCCGACCTGCGCATGTCCTCTCCCGAACCCTCCCGCTTCTCCGTGCCGCCAAGGCTGGATCCTCTGGCCTGGCTGATCTTCAGTTCGCGCTGGCTGCAATTGCCGCTGTACCTTGGCCTGATCGTGGCGCAGTGCGTTTACGTGTTCCTGTTCGGAAAGGAACTGTGGCACTTGCTGCACGATGCGCCCAAGCTCGGCGAGCAGCAGATCATGCTGATCGTGCTGGGCCTGATCGACGTGGTGATGATCTCCAACCTGCTGGTGATGGTGATCGTGGGCGGCTACGAAACCTTCGTTTCGCGGCTGCGGCTGGAAGGTCACCCGGATCAGCCCGAATGGCTTTCGCACGTCAACGCCTCGGTGCTGAAGGTGAAGCTGGCGATGGCGATCATCGGCATCTCCTCGATCCACCTGCTCAAGACCTTCATCGCCGCCGGTGCGCTGGGCGGCCTGCCGTTCTGCCCGCCCGAACAACTGGCCAAGGCCACGGCCAACCTTGCTGCCTCACCCTGTGCCACGCTCACCGCACAAGGCGTGCTGTGGCAGACCATCATCCATTGCGTCTTCATCCTCTCGGCCATCGGCATTGCGTGGACGGATCGATTGATGCAAAGCCACCGCGACGGCAAACACAAGTAAGGCGCAGTGCGATACTTGCGCACATGAACACCACTCCCGAAGACGAATCCGCCGCATCGCCCACCACGCATTTCGGCTTTCGCGATGTTCCTGTCGCGGAAAAGCGCCGTCTGGTGGGCGAGGTTTTCAGTTCGGTCGCGGGCAAATACGACCTGATGAACGATCTGATGTCCTTCGGCATCCATCGCATCTGGAAGCGCTACTTCGTTGCCACCTCCAACGTGCGGCCCGGCGATGCGGTGCTGGATCTGGCGGGTGGCACCGGCGACATCGCGGCGCTGCTGCATCCGCGCGTGGGCGAGCAAGGCTCCATCGTGATCGGGGATATCAATGCGCAGATGCTTGGCGTGGGCCGTGATCGGCTCACCGATCGCGGGCTGGTGCGTGGGATTTCTTACGTGCAAATGGATGCCGAAGCGCTGCCCTTCCCGGATGGCCGCTTCGATCTGGTCACGATTGCCTTTGGCCTGCGCAACGTCACGGACAAGCAGCAAGCCCTGAACGAAATGTGCCGCGTGCTGAAACCCGGTGGCCGCGCGCTGGTGCTGGAGTTTTCGCAAGTGAAGCCGCAGTGGCTGAAACCGCTGTACGACCTGCACTCCTTCCAGATGCTGCCGCGCCTTGGAAAACTGTTCGCAGGCGATGCCGATTCCTACCGTTATCTGGCCGAATCCATCCGCAAGCACCCGCCGCAGGATGCATTGCGCGAAATGATGCAAACCGCAGGCTTCGCACGCTGCGACTACCGCAACCTGAGCGCGGGCATCTGCGCCATCCACAGCGGCTATCGCCCCTGATCTCACCAGAACCTTCCCCATGACCGACGCCCTTGCGCACTGGTGGGAAGCGATCCAATCCATTCCGCACCTGCGCGCCTGGATCACCGGCGTGTGGGCGGCATACATCGCAAGCCTGGTGGTGTGGATCGTGTGGGAAAAACGCGAGCCTGCGGCCACGCTGAGCTGGGTGTTCTCGCTCGCCGCATTGCCGGTGCTGGGGTATCTGGTCTATTTCCTGCTCGGCCCGCGCCGCATCCATCGCCAGAAACTGCGCCGCGTGCGTTCGCGCACCCGGCTCGGCAACGAGGCTTGCGAGGAAGGCTGCGCGGACGAACGCGATGTGCAACTGGCGCGGCTGGCGCTGCGCACCACCGGCCTGCCGCCGATGCACGCGCACACGGCCACCTTGCTGGAAGACGGCGAGCAAGCCTTCGATGCCATGCTCGTCGCCATCGCGCAGGCCACGCACCACATCCACCTTGCCACCTACATCTACGATGCGGACATCACCGGCACGAACTTCCGCGATGCGCTCATCGAACGCGCCCGCGCCGGTGTTCGGGTTCGGCTGTTGATCGACAGCGTGGGTTCGGGCGGCCTGAGCGAATCCTTTTTCAGGGAACTGAAAAAGGCCGGCGGGGAAATCGCCTGGTTCCACCCGATCCGGCTGCGCCCGCTGCGCCTGCCCGCGTTCAACCATCGCAGCCATCGCAAGATTCTGGTGGTGGATGGCCACACCGGCTTCACCGGCGGCATCAACATCACCGATACCGAAGACACGCGCCGCCGCGCCGATGCCTACCGCGACCTGCACCTTCGCATCGAAGGCCATGCCGTGCGCGGCCTGCAACTGGTGTTTCTGGAAGATTGGGCCTACGCCACCGGCACCGTGCTGCGCGATGCGCGCCTGTGGCCGCTGCCCGAACACGAGGGCGTGCCGGTATTGGTGGTGCCTTCCGGCCCGGATTCAGCCGCGCAAGCCATTCATCGCATCCAGGTGGAAATGATCCACGCCGCACGCGAACGGGTGTTCCTCGTGACACCGTATTTCGTGCCCACCCCCGCCGCGCGGCTGGCGCTCACCAATGCCGCGTTGCGCGGTGTGGATGTAACGGTGATGGTTCCGCAGCGCAGCGATTCGCGCATCGTCTCCGCCGCGGCGCGCTCCTACTACGACGAACTGCTGCCCGCCGGCGTGCGCGTGTTCGAATACCTGCCCGGCATGTTGCACACCAAGGCGTTGCTGGTGGACGAGGACAGCGTGTTTCTGGGCAGCGCCAACTTCGACAACCGCAGCTTCCAGGTGAACTTCGAGCTTTCCGTGCAGATGCGCGATGTTCCATTGGCCGAACATCTGCGCCGCGTCTTCGACGGTTATCTGAAAGACGCCCGTGAAGTGCGCCAGGGCGAAACCGGGCCGTGGCCGCAACGTGTGTTCGATGCGTTTGCGCGGTTGCTTTCGCCGCTGTTGTGATCTGCACCTTCCGATGCATCGCCCGCCGCATTGCGGCTAAACTTCCGCCCAGGTTCGCCCCGGCAAGGAATGGAACATGCGTTGGCTGTGGTTCGTCGGCTCCCTGTTGAGCTTCGTCGTCGTCTTTCGCACCACCTCGCTGGGCCTGGCGTTCCTGTGCCTGATTCTGGCTTTCGTGTTCATGCTCGTGGGCACGCTGGCCGTGGCCTCCGGCCGCATTGCCGATCGCAGCCAGAACGCAGCCTCGCTGCTCGGCCCGGATGAATTGCGCCGCCTGCGTGAAGCCAGGGAACGCCGACAATCCGGTTCGGAGGCAGGCATCGTCGGGGCGAGTACCGCCGCATTGATGATGGCTGCCGAATCCGGCCATGCCGCATCGCGCGATGCCGCAAGCGATGCCGGTGACGGCGGCGACTCGGCCTGACCTTCCATCTTTCCAACGGGAAATTCGCCATGACGCAGTGCCTGATCGCCCCTTCCATCCTTTCGGCGAATTTCGCCAAGCTCGGCGAGGAAGTGGATGCCGTGCTCGCCGCCGGTGCGGATTGGGTGCATTTCGACGTGATGGACAACCACTACGTGCCGAACCTCACCTTCGGCCCGATGGTGTGCCGGGCGCTGCGCACGCATGGCGTGAAGGCGCCCATCGACGTGCATCTGATGGTGCAGCCGGTGGATCCGCTGATCGAAGCTTTCGCCGGGGCCGGGGCTTCCATCATCAGCTTCCATCCCGAGGCCAGCCATCACGCGCACCGCAGCGTGCAGCTCATCAAATCCCTCGGCTGCAAGGCCGGGTTGGTACTGAATCCGGCCACGCCGATCGAAGCGCTGGAATGGCTGCTGGAAGACCTCGACCTCATCCTGGTGATGAGCGTGAACCCCGGTTTCGGCGGGCAGGCGATGATTCCTTCCACGCTGGCGAAAGTGCGCCGCCTGCGCGCCATGATCGACAAATCCAACCTCGACATCCGGCTGGAAATCGACGGCGGCATCAAGCGCGAGAACATCGGCGAAGCGGCGCAGGCCGGTGCGGATACCTTCGTCGCGGGCACCGCGATCTTCGGCTCGGCGGATTACGCCACCGCCATCGCCGATCTGCGCCACGAAGTGGATTCGGCGCGCAACCGGGCGATGGGTTTGTTTGCCTGAAACCTGTTCACCTGAAACCTGTTCCCCTGATCCGACCACTCGGCCATGAACTACGCCACCGCCGATCTTTGCGACGCACACGAAGGCGAAGTTCTGGTGCCGGTGTTGCCCGGCCTGCGCGACTTTGGCGGGCGCATCGTCTTCCATGGCGTCGTCAGCACCATTGTCGCCTTCGAGGACAACTCGCGCGTGCGTGAAGCCGTGGCCGAATCCGGCAAAGGCCGGGTATTGGTGGTCGATGCAGGCAGCAGCCTGCGCCGCGCCATGCTGGGCGATCTGCTCGCTGCAAAGGCCGTGGAAAACGGCTGGGAAGGCATCGTCATCCTCGGCGCGATCCGCGACAGCGCCGCCATCGCGCAATTGAATCTTGGCGTGAAGGCATTGGGTGTTTGCCCACGCAAGACCGAAAAACTCGGTGCAGGCCAACGCGACGTGCCGCTGGAACTGGGTGGCATCGTGGTCAGGCCCGGCCAGTTCGCCCATGCCGATGCCGATGGCATCGTGTTCTCCGCGTCGGCGCTCACAGCGCCGGAATGACCCACGCCTGCGGCAACGCCGCTTCCTCGCAATTGGGCACATTGCCAATGCGATCCACGATCAGGAATTCGCTTTCCTGTTCCAGCGCCAGCAACGGGTGGTGCCACACGCCGCGCCGGTAGTTCACGCCTGCACCATCACGCGCCTTGAAACATCGCGGTGCGTGTTGCGGTGATTCACTCACGACGATGAGATACGGTGTTTTCGACAAGGGCACGAACGCCTGGCTGCCCAGCGGATGCCGCTCCAGCATCGTCACCACGAATGGCAACGCGCGCGGTTGCGCACGGCACAGGCTGATGCCCGTTCGTCCGCCCTCGCTTTCGCAATCCGCTCGCGCCAGATCATGGAAGCGCTGCGTGGTGCCGTTGTTGATCGGGAATTGCCGCAGCGCGACGGCAATGGAAATCACTTCGCCAAATGGCGCGAAGGCTTCGGGCGTGAACGGTTCGATGGTGAGGACGTTGGGCATGGCAGCCCTATCCTCGCACGGCCTCGATCGCTGAAAACACTGCTTCCGGCGTCGCGGGCGATGCCAGATTCACGCGCTGTACGGTTCCAGCCGCGAACGCCGTCACAGCCTCGCGAATGGCCTCGCGCACGGCGATGGCAAGCATCAGCGGTGGTTCGCCCACGGCCTTGCTGCCGAAGATGACGCGGGTGGTTTCAGGCCGGGTGCGCTTGAACAACGTGAGGTTGAAATCCGCAGGCACGTCGCCGATGGTGGGAATCTTGTAGGTGCTCGGCGCATCGGTGAGCAACCGCCCCGCATCGTTCCAGCGCAGTTCCTCGCAGGTGAGCCAGCCCATGCCCTGCACGAAGCCGCCTTCGATCTGGCCACGGTCGATGCCTTCGTTCAAGGAATCACCCACATCGTGCAGGATGTCCACGCGCGAAAGTTTCGCGATGCCGGTGTAGCCGCACACTTCCACCTCGCATACCGCCGCACCGAAGGCGAAGTAATAGAAAGGATGGCCCTGGCCTTTGGCTGCATCCCAATGGATGCCGGGCGTGCGGTAGAAGCCGGTGGCTGACAGACTGATGCGTTCCACGTAGGCGGCTTTCACCACCTCCGTGAAGCCAACCCGTGCAGCAGGGTTGGAACGAAGTTGTGCGTGATCGTCGGCAAACTCGATGTCGCCCGATTCGCCTTTCAACAGGGAAGCCGCTACGGGCGCCAGCCGCGCCAGCAAGGTTTCGCAAGCCGCCTTCACCGCCTGCCCATTCAGATCCGAACCGCTGCTGGCAGCCGTGGCGGAGGTGTTGGGCACCTTGTCCGTGCTGGTCGGCATGATGCGCAGGCGCGCGACGTTCACGCCGAGCGAACGCGCGGCCACACCCAGCATCTTGGTGTGCAGGCCCTGCCCCATTTCGGTGCCGCCGTGGTTCACCTGAATGCTGCCATCGGTGTAGATGTGCACCAGCGCGCCGGCCTGGTTGTATTCGGTCTTGTTGAAGGAAATGCCGAACTTCACCGGCGTGATCGCGATGCCGCGCTTGAAGTTCCGCGATTCCCGATTGAAGCGTGCAATGGCTTCGCGGCGGGCGAGGTAATCGCTGTCGGTGAGCGCTTGTTCCCACAATTGCGGCAGGTAGTTGTCCACCACGGGTTGGCCGTAGGGCGTGGTATTGCGATCCGGCGTTTGTCCTTCGAGATAGAAATTGCGTGCGCGCACTTCATGCGCCGGAAGGCCGAGGTGGCGCGCGATGCGATCCATGATCTCCTCGCCCACCAGCATTCCCTGCGGCCCGCCGAAGCCCCGGAAGGCGGTGTTCGAGGCGAGGTTCGTCTTGCAGATCAATCCGACGATGCGCACATCGGGAATGAAGTAGGCGTTGTCGATGTGCACCATCGCGCGCATCAGAACCGGCGGTGAAAGGTCGCAGCTCCAGCCACCGTCGGCGTAAATCCGAACATCCAGCGCAAGCAGTTTCCCTTCGTCGTCGAAGCCGGCTTCGTAGCGCGCGAGGAAGGGATGGCGCTTGCCGGTCATGCGCATGTCCAACCCGCGTTCGAGCTTGAAGCGTGCAGGCCTTCCCGTGAGCTTTGCTGCCAGCGCTGCGATCGCCGCGACCGGATTGGCCTGGCTTTCCTTGCCACCGAAGCCGCCGCCCATGCGCAGGCTGCGGCAGACAACCTGGTTCGCGGGCAACCCCAACACCTGCGAAACGATGTGCTGGGTTTCGGTGGGATGCTGGGTCGATGAAACCACCTGCACTACGCCTTCGCTGTCGATGGCGGCGCGGGCGGATTGGGTTTCCAGATAGAAATGCTCTTGCCCGCCCATCTGGAACTCGCCGGAAATCCGATGCGGCGCGTGTTGCATCGCGGCTTCCACTTCGCCACGTTCCACCTTCGCAGGCGGCAGGTGGAAGCGCTCTTCCGCGATGGCCTGGGCCATCGTGGTGCAGACGGGCAAGGGTTCGTAGTCCACTGCCACCAAAGCAGCAGCGATGCGCGCGGTGGCTTCGTCCTGCGCCACGACGAAGGCCACCGCCTGGCCGTGGAACATCACTTCATCGGCGGGAATCAACGGCTCATCGCGCAGGATGGTGCCGGTGTCGTTGACGCCGGGAACATCTTTTGCAGTGAGCACCGTCACCACCCCCGGATGCGCCAATGCGCGTGTCGCATCCAGACGCAGGATGCGCGCATGGGCGTGCGGGGAAGTCACCGGCCAGAGGCTCACCATGCCCTGTGGCGGATGCGTTTCATCTGCATACGCCGCACGACCAGTGACGTGGCCAACGGCGCTTTCATGCTTCAACCCACGTGGATCAGCAGCGATGCCGTGCTGTTGTGGTGCGTTCATGCCAACACTTCCCGATGTGCCATCAGGCCTTTTTCTTCGACGAATTTTGCGAACAGGTTGGCGACCAGGCGGCTGCGGTAATCGGCGCTGGCGCGATGATCGGAAAGTGGCGCGAACTCGCCTTGCAGCGTCGGGAGCACCTTGTCCAGCAGCGCGCCATCAAGTTCCCTTCCAAGCAGCAACGCTTCGGCCAACCGCGCACGCACCGGCGTGGCCGCAACGCCGCCATACGCCAGCCGCGCGTGTCTCACGCGGCGCTGTGCATCGAACCGGAGCGCGAACGCGGCGGCCACGATGCTGATGTCGTCGGTCTGACGCTTGGCGACCTTGTAGCTGGCACACACCACATTCGATGCCGGTCGCGGAATCCGCACCGCGACAATGATTTCCTCAGGCTCGCGCAGCGTGGCGCGATAGCCGACGAAGAATCCGTCGATGGGCAGGCTGCGCGCGCCCTTCGCGCCGAACAGTTCCACCTGCGCATCCAGCGCCAGCAGAATCGGGGCAAGATCACCGATGGGCGAGGCCGACCCCAGATTGCCGCCGAACGTGGCGCGGTTGCGCACCTGGCGCGCAGCGAACCACGGCAGCATGTCGTCCAGCGGCGGCAGCACACCGGCCAACTCGTGTTCGATGCTCGTGAGCGGCACGCCTGCACCGATGCAAATTTCCGAATCCGTGACTTCGATGTTCCGCAGCTGCGCGATGCGATCCAGCGCGATCAGCGTGGACGCCACCTTTTTTCCATGGCTCAGGTTCACGCCCAGATCGGTACCACCGGCGATGTAGGCCGAATCACCCTGTGTGCGTTTCAGTTCCACCGCTTCGGCCAGGCTTGCCGGACTGAACCAGTTCGCCAATTGCGCCGAACCCAAGGCCGCGCGTGGTTGATTCAACACCGCATCGAAACGATCCGGCTGCGAACACTGCGCGCGCACGCCTACCGCTTGTGCAGTGGCGGAGCGAATTGCGCGATAACCGGTGCAGCGGCACAGATTGCCTTCGGTGGCGTGGTCGGAAAGTTCATCGCCATACCAACCCGCAAACAGACTCATCACGAACCCCGGCGTGCAATAGCCGCACTGGGAGCCGGCGCAATCCACCATCGCCGTCTGCACCGGATGCAGCACTTCACCCTGCGCCAGAGCCTCCACCGTGAATACCTCGCGTCCCGGCAAAAACCCCAGCGGCAAGAGGCAACTGTTCACCGCAACGAAACGCGAAACACCTTGCCCATCGGTTTCCACCATCGCCACCGTACACGCCCCGCAATCCCCATCGCCGCAGCCTTCCTTGGTGCCACTCAGGTGCTGCGTGCGCAGCCAGCGCAGCAGCGATTGATCCGGATCGGCGCCATCCAGCGCAACCGGCTGGCCGTTGAGGGTGAAGCTGGAAACAGGTTCTGACGTGCTCATGCAGCAAGCGTACCGCAGCACGCGGCATGTATCAGGCCATGACCTGTGCCGGATGGCCGCATCCGGGCAAGCCGTTATGCTTGGCACCCCCACGCTTCCTTCCGAATCACCGCCATGTCGCAAGCCAACTCCAATCCCCTGTTCCGTTTCGTGCGCAGGCTGTGGGATGCCGTCAATTTCTTCCGCCGTCTGGTGTTGAACGCGCTGTTCCTGTTCATCGTGGCGTTCGTGTTGCTGGCGATGTTCATGGGGGGCGGTGGTGGCGGGAAGCTGGAGAAGCGCAGTGCCTTGGTACTGGCACCACAAGGCGCGCTGGTGGAACAGTTCAGTGCCGATCCCATGGAACGCGCGATGGCCAAGGCGCTCGGGCAGGCGTCGCCGGAAACCCAGTTGCGCGATGTGCTGCGCGCCATCGACGCGGCTGCAACCGATGCGCGCATCGAACGGTTGGTGATTCGCCCGGACAAGATGACCGGTGCAGGCTACGCGGCACTGCGGGAAATCGCTGCCGCGCTGGCGCGTTTCAGGAAGAGCGGCAAGCAGGTTGTGGCCTATGGCCAGTTCCTCTCGCAGAAGCAGTATTTCCTCGCCGCACAGGCCGATGAGGTGTACCTGCACCCGGAAGGCGCGGTGCTGCTGGAAGGTTTGGCGCGCTATCGCGCCTATTACCGCGAAGCCCTGGCCGACAAGCTTGGCGTGGACGTGCATCTGCTGCGCGTTGGCGAATACAAATCCGCCGGTGAGCCTTACATCCTCGATGCCGCCTCCGATGCGGCCAAGCAGGCCGATCTTTTCTGGATGAATGATGTCTGGGGCCGCTTCCTCGCCGACATCGGGATGCTGCGCGGCATCGATCCTGCCTCGTTGCAGGCAGATCTTGATGCCTTCGACGACCGCCTCATCGCCGCCGATGGCGACATGGCCGGGTTGGCGCTGAAGCAGAAGCTGGTCGATGGCCTGATGACGCCGGACGAATGGCGTGCGTTGATGATTGATCGCGGCGTGGAAGACACGAACGAGCACACCTTCCGCCATGTCGCACTGGATGAATACCTGGGCGTCATCGACCGCGAGAAGAACCCGTTCGACATGCGCCCGAAGGTGGCCGTGGTGGTGGCACAGGGCGAAATCATGGATGGCGATCTGCCACCGGGACAGGTGGGTGGGGATTCCACCTCGAAACTGCTGCGACAGGCGCGCGAGGACGACAGCGTGAAGGCCGTGGTGCTGCGCGTGGATTCCCCCGGCGGCGGCGTATTCGCCTCCGAATTGATCCGGCGCGAGGTGGAGCTCGTGCGCAACGCGGGCAAGCCGGTGGTGGTGTCGATGGCGAATGTGGCCGCATCCGGCGGTTACTGGATCTCGATGAATGCCGATCGCATCTATGCCGATCCTTCCACGATCACCGGCTCCATCGGCATCTACGGCCTGTTCATGACCATTCCAAGAACACTGGAAAAGATCGGCGTGCATGTGGATGGCGTGGCCACCACGAAACTGGCCGGCGCGTTCGACCCGACCCGCCCGCTGCAACCCATCGTGGAACGGGCGGTGCAAGCCAACATCGATCGCGGCTATCGCCAGTTCGTCGGCAATGTCGCCGCCGCACGCGGGGCAACGCCGGAGGCCATCGACAAGGTGGCCCGTGGCCGCGTGTGGAGCGGTGCGCAGGCGAAGGAACACGGTTTGGTGGATGAGCTGGGCGGCCTGACCGAAGCCATCGCCGATGCCGCGCGCCGCGCCAATCTGGGCGATGACGAATTCGCGCTTTCCTACGTGGAAAAGGAACTCTCCCCGTTCGAAAAAGCCATCGTCGATGCCACCAAAAATTCCAGCCTGCGCACCGTGATGGCGGGCCTAGGCCTGCCTTCGCCACTGCTGCAAAGCCCGGCGCTGGAAGAAGCGCGCGGCAATCTTCGGTTGCTGGAAGCAGCGGCGAAAAGCGGTGCGCCTTATGTGCTGGCGGCACATTGTTTTTGTGAGTTGTAGCGCTGACGGGTTCGTCGCACCCGCGAAGGCGGGCGCCCGGTGACGTTGAGTTGCGGCGGTTCATGGCATCACTTGTCGCGCTGGGCCGCCGCCCGCAACCCCGCCATCAACGGCCCAAACGCATCCAACATCGGAACCAGAGCCGCTGCCGCACGAAACAGGCCTGGCACCCGCTGCGCACCACGCAAAGGCCGCAGCTTTCCGATGAGGAAGCCGCCAAGCAGACCAGCAACGACAATGCGCAGCGGCGTGGCGGAGGCGCGGGTGGTTACGCCGACATGATCGAGGTTCCGCACGGCAGCAGAAAGATGTGCATCGACGCGCCGTTCGGCAGCGGCAACGCGAGCCTTGAGGGCGCGGTGGTTCACGGCATGGCCTCCGGATCGCGTTCGACTTCGTCCGGATCATCGGCCAGGTGCAGCCGGGCAAGCTGGCGGCGCGTGGCCTTGAAGGTGGTGTCCTCGAAGGCGCGCAGGGCGAGCCAGACGCAGATGCCCGCACCGAGCAGGGACACCAGCGCGAGGATCGCCAGCGCGCCCCACCACGGCAGGCCGAGTGCGACCAGCCCGATGGCGGCAAGTGCCAGGCCGAACGCCAGCGCGCAGACGCCGAACACGGCAGCGACGGCGGCCAGCGCCAGCATCCGCAGCGCCGCACTGCGTGAGAGCGCAAGTTCGGCGGCCATCAAACGCCGCAGCGAACCGATCGCCGCCAGCAGTTCCTTGCCGAAAGCCTTGCCCGCAGCGGCGATGCTGCGGGCGGCTTCGTCCAGTGGCGGTGGCGACGGTGATGGCGAATCGGGCGGCGTCTGTGCCTGCCCCGCGTCCATCAGTCGCGCCGGCCGAGCTTGGCGATCAGCCAACCCACGGCGAGGGCAGCACCGAAGGCGGCCACCGGATGCTTGCGGATCGCATTCCCGGTGCTGGCGAGCAGTTCCTTGCCCTTTTCCATCATCACTTCCACCTCCGCACCCGCCGCCGCGCGGGCTTCGGAAACGGCGGCACCGGCAGCGGCGGCGGCATCGCTGAGCGGATCGCGGATGGCATCGGCACCGGCGCCGATATCCTCGCGTGCCGCGCTGGCGGCGGTGGTTGCGGCACTTTTCACCGCGCCCACCACGGCGGAGGCAGCATCCTTGAAGCGTTCCTTGGCCTCGTACAAATGGCCTGCGGCAGCGGCGGCGCTTTGCACCGGATCGGTCGAGGCATCCTTGGCTTGCTTGGTCATGGCGATTCTCCTGTGTGTGAAGGCCAGATACACGATTTGCACGATGGTCACGGGCGCTGTTCGTGACAGCGCTTGTCCACGCTAGCACGTTGCAGAACCGCGATTCTTGATGAATCCAAACCCGTACATGGGCATCGCAGTGGAGTGGTTCAGGAAAACGTCGGCTTCACCGCTTCGCGGTTCGGGCCGACCTGTGATTTCCACTCGGCTCCCTACTCCATCACCGCGAAATACGCACGACGGCCACGTACCAGCGTGAGCAGCAACTGCTCCGGCTTCGAGAAATCGGCACGTTGCAGTGCGGTGAGGTCGGCGATGTCGGTGCGGTTCACGGCGGTGATGAGGTCACCCGCGCGCAGGCCACTGTTTGCAGCGCGGCTGCCTTGCGCCACATCGGCCACCAGCACGCCGGAAACGCCTTGGGAGCGCAGGCGTTCGGGCACCTGCTCGAACGTGGCCCCGGCAAGGCGCGGGTCGAGCCTTGCGCCGGTGAGTTTGTCCAGCCGTGGCGCGAGTTTCGCGGTGATGTTCAGATGCTTGCCATCGCGCAGCAATTCCAGCCGCACCGGCTCGCCAACCGGCAGCAGACCTTCGAGGTTGGAAAGATCGTGTGCGCCGTGTACCGGCTTGCCTTCCACCGCGACGATGGCATCGCCTGCGCGCAAGCCCGCAGCCGCCGCAGGGGAGCCTGCCTGCACCCGCGTGACGATGGCCCCGCGCGTGTTCGCAAGGCCGAGCGCGGCGACGATTTCCGGTGTGATGTCCTGGCTTTCGATGCCCAATGTGCCACGCGCCACGGTGCCGGTTTCGATGAGTTGTCGCATCACCGAAAGCGCCAGATCCGCCGGAATCGCAAAGCCGATGCCGATGTTGCCCGCACTGGAACCGCCTGGATTGAAGATCGCGGTGTTGATGCCGATCAGCTCGCCCGCAAGGTTCACCAGCGCGCCGCCGGAATTGCCGGGGTTGATGCTGGCATCGGTCTGGATGAAGTTCTGGTAGCCCAGCCCCGGCAAACCGCTGCGTCCCAGTGCGGAAACGATGCCGCTGGTGACCGTTTGCCCCAACCCGAACGGGTTGCCGACCGCCACCACGAAATCGCCCACGCGCAGCCGTTCCGAACGCGCCACCGGCACGGCGCTGAGATTCTTCGCTTCGATCCGGATCACGCCGACGTCCGTATCTTCGTCCGCACCAACGATGGTCGCGGCCACGGTGCGACCATCGGCAAGGAACACCTGGATATCGTCCGCGCCTTCGATCACGTGGTTGTTGGTGAGGATCAGGCCACGGCCTGCATCCACGATCACGCCGGAACCGAGCGATTGCTTGATGCGCTCCTGCGGCACGTTCGGCAGGCCGAAGAAGTGCCGGAAGAACGGATCGTCCGCATACGGATTGCGCACGCGCACCACGGTCTTGCTCTGGATGTTGACCACGGCAGGCATCACGCCTTCGAGCATCGGCGCCAGTGTTGGCAAGGGCTGTCCATCGACCTGCGCAGGCAGCGCGGCAGGGGCGTTCGCGCCGAACAGCAAAAGCAACGCGCCAAGCGCAGTGGCCGGCGATGGCCTCCAAAGCGAGGGGATGGGCATGGGGCTTCCTCCAAGGTCGGTAACGCGGCTTCGACCGGCATTTGCGGCCGGTTGTTCCCCGTCACGGTAACCGGCGCGGCAGGCAAAGAAAAATCACTTGCACAACGCCGAAATCAAGCGCAGATTCCGCACCGCCAACCCCGCAGGAGTGAAACGATGAGCGATGAAAACGTGGTGAAAGAAACCCTTTCCAACGCGGCTGAAACCGTCGCGGAAAAGACCGAAGCCGTGGTGGAAGCGATGAAGGGAAAAGCGGTTGAAGTGAAGGCCCGTGTGGTGGAAAAGGCCAGCGAGGCCAAGGCCAGCCTGGGCAAGACCGTGGCCGCCGCGAAGAAGAAGGCTGCCGCCGGCGCCAAGGCCGTCAACAAGAAGGCCGGTGCGGTGAAAAAAGCCGCCGCGAAGAAACTGGCGGCCGTGAAGAAGGCGGCCAGCAAGGAGATCGCCAAGGCCAAGAAATCCGTGGCCGATAAGCGCGCTGCCACCGCAAAGAAAGTGGCTGCGAAGAAAGCCGCATTGAAGAAGGCGACACCCGCCAAGGCCGCTGCAAAGAAGGCCCCGGCCAAGAAGGCGGTTGCCAGGAAAGCCGTGGCGAAAAAGGCTCCCGCAAAGCAAGCCGTGGCAAAGAAAGCGTCAGCGAAGAAAGCTGTCGTGAAGAAGGCTGCCGTGAAGAAGGCTCCGGCCAGGAAAGCCGCGAAGAAGTGAAACTCCCGCGCCCCGGCACTTCACCGGGGCGCGTGGTTTCCGGATCGAATCAACCGGCGCTGGCGAACAGCCGCGCCAATTCCTCGCCCGGTTCCGGCGCACGCATGAAGGCTTCGCCGACGAGAAAGGCATCGATCTTCGCCTGCCGCATCACGGCCACATCGGCAGGCGCGAGGATGCCGCTTTCGGTGACGATGCGGCGGCCTTGCGGAACCTTGCCCTTGAGTGCGAGCGTGGTATCGAGTGATACCTCGAAGCTGCGCAGGTTGCGGTTGTTGATGCCGAGCAATCCACCAGGCAATGCCAGCGCGCGTTCCAGTTCTTCGCCATCGTGGACTTCCACCAGCACGTCCAGCCCAAGCGACACGGCGCAATCGAACAGTTCGCGCAACGTCGCATCGCCCAATGCGGCGACGATCAAGAGGATGCAATCGGCCCCAAGCGCACGCGCCTCGAACACCTGATAGGGATCGACCGTGAAATCCTTGCGCAACACCGGCAGCGAACAGGCCGCGCGTGCGGCTTGCAGACAAGCATCCGCGCCCTGGAAGAAATCCACGTCCGTGAGCACCGAAAGGCAGGCCGCACCGCCACGTTCGTAACTTTGCGCAATCGCCGCCGGATCGAAATCCGCGCGAATCACGCCCTTGGACGGGCTGGCCTTTTTCACTTCCGCAATCACGGCGGGCCGGCCTTGAGCGATCTTCGCTTCCAACGCCCGTGCAAACCCGCGCACTGGCGAAGCCTGCGCCGCACGCGAACGCAGCTCGGCCAGCGGAACCTCCGTGGAGCGTTCGGCAATTTCCTCGAACTTGCGCGCCACGATGCGCGTCAGGATGTCGCTCATCGCCGTGGCATCAGCCGTGCCGCAGCTTGCGCGTGGCCGCGACGAAGGCATCCAGCCGCTGGCGTGCCTGCCCGGAATCGATCGCATTGCGCGCCAGTTCCAGGCCGTTGCCGATGGAATCGGCCAGCCCGGCCACGTACAGCGCCGCACCCGCGTTCAGCGCCACGATGTCGCGCGCCAGGCCAGGTTCGCCGCTGAGCGCCTGCAACAGCATCGCCTTGGATTCCTGCGAGCCATCCACCTTGAGGTTGCGGCTGGCCGCCATCGCCAAGCCGAAATCTTCGGGATGGATGTCGTACTCGCGCACCTGCCCATCGCGCAATTCACCCACCAACGTGGCTGCGCCAAGGGAAATCTCGTCCATGCCATCGCGGCCCCACACCACCAGCGCGCGCTTGGCTCCCAGGCGTTGCAGCACACGCACCAGAATGCCGACCAGATCCGGATGGAACACGCCCATCAGGATGTTCGGCGCACCGGCAGGATTGGTCAGCGGCCCCAGAATGTTGAACAGCGTGCGCACGCCCATTTCCTTGCGCACCGCCGCCACGTTGCGCATCGCCGGATGGTGGATCGGCGCGAACATGAAGCCGATGCCGGTCATTTCGATGCAGCGCGCCACGTCCGCCGGTTGCAGATCGACCGACGCTCCCAGCGCTTCGAGCACATCCGCACTGCCGGAACTGGAGGAAACACTGCGCCCGCCGTGCTTGGCCACCTTCGCGCCCGCCGCCGAGGCCACGAAGATGCTGGCCGTGGAAATGTTGAAGGTGCTCGCGCCATCGCCGCCGGTGCCAACGATATCGACGAAGTTCGCCACGTCCGGCACTTCGACCTTCGCCGCGAACTCGCGCATCACCGCCGCCGCGCCGGAAATTTCCCCGACGGTTTCCTTCTTCACCCGCAATGCCGCCAGGATCGCCGCCGTCATCACCTGCGACACCTCCCCGCGCATGATCTGGCGCATCAACCCGATCATCTCGTCGTGGAAGATTTCGCGATGCTCGATCGCGCGCTGCAGGGCGTCTTGCGGGGTCAGGGTCATGGTGGTGGTTCGTGGTGGCGATGGAGACATATTGTAGAAGCCGGACTTGCCCTGTTCACGGGTGCGATCCAAATCCCGCAACGGCACGACGGAGCGATCCTACATGTAGAGCCGAGCTTGCTCGGCTCACGGGCAAGTTGGGGAAAAGCAGGCGGCGGAGCAAGCTCCGCTCTACTGCGGCGCGTCGAGGAAGTTCTTCAACAGCGCATGGCCGTGCTGCGTGAGGATGGATTCGGGGTGGAACTGCACGCCTTCGACCGGATATTCCCGGTGCCGCAGGCCCATGATCTCCTCGAAGCTCCCATCCTCGTTTTCCGTCCACGCCGTCACTTCCAGCGCATCAGGCAGCGAGGAACGCTCCACTGCCAGCGAGTGGTAACGGGTGGCCTCGTACCCATCCGGCAAGCCCGCGAACACGCCGCGGCCTTCATGGCGGATGCGCGACGTTTTGCCGTGCATGATCTTCCCCGCCCGAATCACCTTGCCCCCGTAAGCCTGCCCGATGCCCTGATGGCCCAGGCACACGCCCAGAATCGGCGTCGTTGCGCCGAGTTTTTCGATCACTTCCAGCGAAACCCCGCCTCGTTCGGCGTACACGGCCCCGGCGAAATCACGATCTTCGCAGGCTTCAACGCCACGATTTCATCGACCGCAAGCGCATCGTTGCGCACCACCTTCACCTCGGCTCCCAGCGTCTGGAAATACTGCACGAGGTTGAAGGTGAAGCTGTCGTAGTTGTCGATCATCAGCAGCATGGATTGCCTATCCTATTGATTTTATTTGATTGACATCAGCCACAGGCTGCGCAATACCCGCTCATGTACCGGCTATCCGAAGGGGTACCACCGCGGCCAGCGGGTTTCACCACGCTCATTGTGCCGCGAGGACGGCCATTCGCAGCGTTTGGCAACAGTGTCAGTCCTGGATCGCTTTCAACAAGCAGTCTCTGGCATCGGCATAGAATTGGATGCGATGCGTGTTGCCATGTCGTCGGACAGATCGATCAGCTGGCGACGGCAGGATAGCGGGCATCAGCACCGCGCTGGCCCCCTTTTCCACGCCGAGCTCCACCAGATTGACCGGATCGTGTAGTGGCGTGGATGGGTCGGTCATGGTCATGCCTGCACTCCAAAGTACCTGCGCACGCGCTCGATCACGGCGGCCGGAGGCTCGGCGATCTCCAGCTGATCCAGCAATTGCGGGGAAACATCCGGCGCGACCCGCCGGCAGAAACGGGCAACATCGGCGCGGATCGCTTCGGCCACCTCGATCCGATCGTCAGGAGACAACAACTGCGATAGCCGCAGCACATCACTGCGATGCTTGCCGATGTGTCGGCTGTCCACCGCGCCGGAATCGGCGGCCTTGCGCGCGGTGAGATCCAGCCACGCCCGCGCCTTGAGGGCGATCAGGGCCGGCTCGGTCACCACCCGTACGCCGGCCAACTGCCGGGTATGAGCGTGCAGGAAGTCGTAGTAGTCCTGATCGAGCAGGATGGCCGACAGGCTTTCCACCTGCTGATCGAACGGCACCGGGGTCAGGTGTGCATCGGCGGCGAGAGGCAAATGCCCCGGCTCACGTGCGAAGAACTCCAGCATCGCGGGATACGCGGGATCAGCAGGCTTGGCGAACCGGTAGAACCGACGCCCATCGACGCCCTCCTGGCGCACTTCGTATCCGCCCGCATGGATGAACGCCCACAACTTCTCACCGAACGCGGCGTCCAGCGCCTCCACGCACAGCACGATGTCCAGGTCCTTGGTGGCCCGCACCGGCAATCCGGCCTCGTCCAGCACCAGTTGCGTCGCCACGCCGCCGATCAGCATGTAGCGCGCATCGTCGCCGGCAAAGAAGGCCGCGAAGGTATCCAGTCCCCTCACCATGTGATCTGCTCCATCAATCCTTCCAGCGCCAGCTGTGCCCGCTCGTCTTTACTGTCACGCAGGCTCAGATACAGCGACAGCGGATCGGCCCGCCCCTGCGTGGCCGTTGCCTCGGGTGGGTAGCGCCACAGCTCGACCACACAGGTCCCGGTATCCGGTGTCGGAATGGCGGGTGGCGTTTCCGGCCCCTTCGGCCAATGCCGGCTGGCCATGGCAAAGACCGGCTCGGCCGGCTCGCTCAGGTCGGTCAGTGCCGCCAGTGCGCTCTCGCCTGCACGAATGCTGCACCCGGCGGCAGGTTTGCATGCTGAATCCGCAGCCGCTGCCGTACCGGAGTACGCAGCAACGGCTGTGCGCGCTGCCAGACCACATCACCTGCGTGCGCCAAGGCAAAGGTCCGCTCGCGCCCCGCAAGCTGGCTGTGCACCAGGCCGCTGGCTTCCAGTGCTTTGACCGCCTGGCTGATGCTGGCCGGGGTCACCGCCAACGCTTCGGCCGCCATCGTGATGGTGATCGGGGAAGCAGCCGCTTCAGCAGCAGCGCGATCAACAGTTGTTGCGCCACTGGCCCGAACGTTCCTACCGGGCTTCGGCCGCAGACGTTGCGGCCGCTGGAGGGTTTCAGCACTGCCGAGGGCAGGCCAGAACAACTGCCGCCCCGGCACCACGAACGGCTGGCCAAGTTCGACCAACCGATTGCGCAGATACGGCGGCAGATGCTCGGCCACCAGACAGGTGCCCGCGGCCTGCGGGTCGAGGCGGGTTGCCAGCTGCTCCAGCTGCTTGAGCAACTGCAATGGCGCGGGCGCATCGGGTTGCCGCAGGAACGCGACCAGCCAGACCTGCCCGGCCAGCGCGGCCAGGCGCGGCTCGTAGCGTTGCTCCAGATACCCAGGGAGCGCGCCACCCGCCCAGGGCTGCCATACGGGTGCCTGCCCGGTGAGCTGCTGGACATAGGGCAGGAACTTGTCTGCAAGCGGCGTCATGCCCCGCACTCTAACACGCAATCAGTCACTAAATTAGTTTTATTTAGTGTCATTCAATAATCCGGTGTTCGGGCAACCCATTCAGCGCCAGACGCCCCGCATCACAGGTGCTCGATTTGCACCCCTTCCCAAGCCTCACCCAGATACTCGGCCACGAGGCGCCGATGGCAGGCGTGCGGCTTGTCCTCGCTGCACAGCAAGCAGGCCCCGTCCAGACCCGCCCGATCAAGCTTCTCGATCCGTCGCTCGCGCATCAGGGACATGAACTGCCTGGCGTAGTCGGCCTGGCTGGCGGCTTCCGGGCAGGCATCGAGCAGGAGGCCGAGCTCGGCCAGCATGATGGTGCGGGAGGCATGGGCGCCCCCGGCGGTGGTCTTGAACCCCAAATCAGGGAGAGGCATGAGCATGGATCTGGTCTGCGCCCCTCGGCCATGAGCGGCTTGGAGGTCGCTTGGCGACATTCTTCCGGGTAGACCGGGATGCTAGCTGTTTTGGCGGCTGGCCGTCGATGCGGAGGGCCGAATGTGATCACCCCACCAAATCGCCAATGGGCTGGCCTGCTGCTGCACTTGCACCGGCATGTCCGGAACGCAAGCATTGCTCCATGCGCCGCATATTGCCGCATCCGCGCGCATCCGTGTTGCAGCGCGGCAGATTCAGGAACCTGCCGCGCTCTGCCTTCGATCAGGCCGCGTGCAAGGAACAGTTCTATCCGTTCCAGCGGAATGTGATCGCCGGCATCGCGGCCATAGTAAGCCTCGACGATGAGGTCATCTTCATCGATCAGGAAATCGGCAGGTATCAGGTTGTTCGTTCTCAACCCGGCCAGGCCGACCTTGCGCAGGCCACGCAGTGCGGAGCCGAAACGGAACGCGATGGCCTTGAGCTTGCGCCAGAACGAACTCTCGATGCCGTAGCTTTCATACGAGCGGCGGGCCGGTTCGGCCACCACCGTGAAAGGCCGCGGGTGTTTGCAGACGAAGCGCCTGACGTCCTCGGTGGTCGAGGCGAACACCGCGATCACATGCAGGCCCAGCGCGGAAAGCGCCTTGTGATGCTCGGTCAGCTCGAAAACGCGCAGATTGCAGAACGGGCAGGCGGCGTCGCGGAAAAAGCACAGCAAAGTTCGGCGACCGGCCCCGATGGCGACCGGCTTGCCATCGATGTCGATCATGCCCGTCTGCGGGGCGGCACTGGGGGCGCTAAGGCGCATGGCGATCTTCCTGCATGGATTGCAAATGCCTCACGGCCTGTCAGCGATCGATCCCGCCAGCTTCGATCCGGGCGAGCACACCCGCCACGATGCGATCACAGCGCGCGCCGTCGAAGGAGAAGACTTCCCCCAGCGTGAGGTCGAGATCGCTGGCCAAACCCTCGCGCAACAAGCTGCGCCGCGCGGAACAGGCGGGTACGCACGGTCGCTTCCTGGATGCCAAGCGATTCGGCAACTTCTTCGACCGTCATTTCCTCGACCATGCGCAGGATGAAAACGGTGCGGAATACTTCGGGCAGGCGGTCGATCCGGGTTTCCAGCAACGTGCGCAACTGCGCACGAATGGCGCCCGATTCCGGCTGAAGCTGATCCGCGACGCACAGGGATGCCTGCACTTCCGGTTCGATGGTGTTCATGGCGGCGTCCAACGGGATGACCTGTGCGGATCTGCGTCGCAAACGGCCCAGCGATTCATTGATGGCAATGCGAACCAGCCAGGTCGAAAGGCTGGCGTCGCTGCGGAAGCTGGCCAGCTCGCGCCATGCGCGCAGGTAGGTTTCCTGTACCGCATCCTCGGCGTCGGCGTCCTGCATGAGGATGCTGCGCGCGGTGCGGAACAGCTTCTGGTTGTAGCGCCGCATGATCCGCTCGAACGCTGCCGTCTCCCCGGCAATGGCACGGGCGATCAGATCGGCCTCGGCGCTCTGCTCGGAAACCGGTGGCCGCGCGGGATGCGATCCGGTCTTCATGTCTGCCCCTTCGTGGGATGGCCCGATGCCGCCAGCGGCTTGGGCGAAGTGGATCGAACCATAGTCGAAAGCCGGGTCGTGCCGACGCCGTGGCCGTAAACCAGACGACCGCCCAGCCAGCCGCCGATGCCCAGCGCAAGCGCACCGAGGGCATCCAGCGTCAGGGCCAGGGCATCCGGCGGCAGGGCGTGCAGCCGATCCTGCCGCAGCAGCAGCCGCGCAGTGAACAAGGCCGTGGCCAGCAGCATGGCCGTCATGTGCCAGTAGGCATCGCGCAGAGCCTCGCCTTCCGGCACCCGGACAAGCTCCACCACGCCGGCCAGCATCGCCGGCAGCGCCATCGCGCAGCCGACGATCAGCAATCCGGCCGACCAGCGCCATGCCGTTTCGCCCAGGTAAAGACCGGCGAAATCGGCGACGACCGCCAAAGACCAGCAGGCAATCGGGAAATGAACCAGCGCGCGGGTGAAGGGGTGACGCATGGTGCCGTCCATCACAGCAAGGCGCTGAGCAGGGTCAGAAAGCCCGTTACGGCGACACCGGCATGGAGTGCAACAACGGCTTTCGGCGGCAACTGCTTGCGCAGATGGAACGATGCGAGGAAAACCCGCCAAGCGCCGCAACCAGCAGGATGACGAACCCCGCCAGAATCCGTTGCGGCATCGAGCCTTGCCGCATGACCAGCAGCAGCATGATCGCGGCCCCAGCAGGGCGTGTGCGAGAGAAAGGGCCCACGGGCGAATCGCCGAGCTTTTCGATCAGCTCCTGCTCGATGGTGCTTTCCCTGACGTGCATGAACCCCTCGTTTCTGATTGCTGCGGCGTCTTATACAGGCGTTCGGCAGATGGCGGAAAAGTCTACCGGATGCCGTTGGCCTGCTCCGGTGCTGCTGCTTTTCGACCCGAGCCTGGTCATCGTGCCAACCGCCGCACGCGGCAACCCAGAGTTCCAGATCAAGCCCAACCAGCTTGTCACTACTTCCGTCAGAACAGGGTTCCGGATTCCACCCGCTGGCCCCGCGCTACGCGATAGGTTTGAATAGGCGTTCTTTTACACCGGAGTTCTTCATGGCCGTCCATCCTCTCGATCCAGACGCACCCGCCTTCGCGCGCCGCTGCGTCAACCTTGCCGATGCGCGTCTGGGCGCGGCCACGCTGGTGGCCAGTGACGAGTTCTTCGCCGCCAGCGCCAGGATGCTCAACCCGGAGCCTGCGCAGTTCATTCCGGGCAAGTACGACGACCACGGCAAGTGGATGGATGGCTGGGAAACCCGCCGCAAGCGCGGGCCGGGTCATGACTGGTGCATCGTGCGGCTGGCGCGGCCAGGCACGATTGCGGGGCTGGATCTGGATACCTCGCACTTCACCGGCAACTTTCCGCCCGCGGCCTCGGTGGAGGCCTGCTTTCTTGCCGAAGGCGATCCGGACGCGGGCACGGAGTGGTTCGCACTGTTGCCTTCCACCAACCTCGGCGGCAACCGGCACCATTACTTTTCAGTGGATGGTTCGCGCCGCGTTTCACACCTGCGCGTGAACCTGTTTCCCGATGGCGGGCTGGCGCGCTTGCGTGTCTATGGCGTGCCGGATGCCGCCGCTGCCCAGCCTGATGCGCATGGGCTGATCGATCTGGCTTTCGCGCTCAATGGCGCGGTGGCCGTGGCTGCCAACAACGAACACTTCGGCCCCGCTTCCACGCTGCTGTTGCCGGGGCGCGGTGTCAACATGGGCGATGGCTGGGAAACCCGCCGTCGGCGCGAACCGGGCAACGACTGGTGCCTGATCGCCCTGGCCCAACCGGGCATCATCGAAGCGGTGGACGTGGATACCGCCCACTTCAAGGGCAACTTCCCGGATCGCTGCTCGATCCAGGCCGCCAACGTCGCCGGTGGCACCGATGAATCCCTCGTCACCCAGGCCATGTTCTGGGCCGAACTGCTGCCCGAACAAAAACTCTCCGCCGATCACGTCCACACCTTCCGCAGCGAAGTGAAACCACTGGGAAGGGTGACGCACGTGCGCTTCAACATCTTCCCCGATGGCGGGGTTTCGCGGTTGCGGCTGTGGGGAAGGTCGAGCTGATCGGCTGGGCGAAGCGGCCCTCAACCCAGTGCCGCTTCGATTTCCGGCAGCAGGGTGAACAGATCGCCGACAAGGCCGATATCGGCAATCTCGAAGATCGGCGCATCGCCGTCCTTGTTGATGGCAACGATGGTGCCTGCGTCCTTGATGCCGGTGAGGTGCTGGATGGCGCCGGAGATGCCGACGGCGACGTACAGTTCCGGGGCGATGATCTTGCCGGTCTGGCCGACTTGCAGATCACTCGGCACGTAGCCTGCATCCACGGCGGCACGGGATGCGCCGACGCCTGCGCCGAGTTTGTCGGCGAGTTTGTAGATGATCTCGAAGTTTTCCCTGGAACCGACGCCACGACCACCGGAAACGACGCGCGAGGCGCTTTGCAGATCCGGGCGATCACTCTTGCCCGCGGCCAAACCCAGGTAACGGGTGTGCGAAGGAATCGCAGCGTCCACGCTGGCCGCTTCAACCGTGGCATTGCCGGTTTCCGCAGCGGCGGGCCAGGAGGCCACGCGCACGGTGGCGACGACGGGTTTGTCGGCGGGTGCCTTCACCGTGACGATGGCATTGCCGGCGTAGATCGGGCGCTTGAAAGTGTGGCTGTCTTCGACGGCGGAAAGGTCGCTCACCTGCGCGGTGCCAAGCAATGCGGCTACGCAGGGCATCACGTCCTTGCCGAAGGTGGTGGAAGGGGCGAAGACGTGGCTGTAACCGGCGGCGAGCCTGGCGATCTGCGGCGCGAGCACTTGGGCGATGGGGTGTTCATTGGCCGGGTTGGCAACGGCCAGTACTTTCGCCACGCCTTCGATCTTTGCGGCAGCGGCAGCGATGGCCGAAGGATCGGCAGCAAACACGGCCACCTCGATGCTTGCTCCTGTAATCGCCTTGGCGGCGGAGACGGTCTTGGCCGTGGCGGAAAGGTTGAGCTGGCCGTCGAGATGTTCGGCCACGATGAGAATCTTGGGCATGTCTTGTTCCTCGCTTTGTAGAGCCGGGCTTGCCCGGCTGTACCGATTGAACCGGAGAGGAGCGGGGCAAGCCCCGCTCTACGTGACAGGAATTACAGCAACCCCTTGGCCTTGAGCGCGGACACCAGTTCCGCGGCGTCCTTCACCATCACGCCACGGCTGCGCTTGGGTGGGGCGGCGTAGGCGGTGGTGGTGAGGAAATCGCCGGATTCCACACCCAGATCGGCCAGTGGCAGCGTTTCCAGCGGCTTGCTCTTGGCCTTCATGATGTCCGGCAGTTTGATGAAGCGCGGTTCGTTGAGGCGCAGATCCGTGGTGACGACGGCGGGCAGATCCACTTGCAGGGTTTCAAGCCCGGCATCGACTTCGCGCACCACGGTGGCCTGGTTGTCGGCGATGTCCACGCGGCTTGCGAACGTGGCCTGCGGGCGGCCCCAGAGCGTGGCCAGCATCTGCCCGGTCTGGTTGGCGTCGTCGTCGATGGCCTGCTTGCCCAGCAGCACGAGGCCGGGTTGTTCCTTCTCGATCAGCTTCAGCAGCACGCGCGCGGCGGTGAGCGGTTGCACCGCATCGCTGGTGACGACGTGGATGGCACGGTTGGCACCCATCGCAAGGCCATTGCGCAGGTGCGCCTGCGCATCGGCGGGCGCGATGGTGGCAACGATAACTTCCGTGGCGATGCCCTTCTCGCGCAGCCGCAGCGCTTCTTCCAGCGCGATGTCGTCGAAGGGGTTGGCGGAGAGCTTCACGCCATCGGTGACGACACCTGTGCCATCGGGTTTGACTTGGATGCGCACGTTGTAATCGACGACGCGCTTGTAGCCGACCAGGATTTTCATTGGCCTTGGTTCCTGCTTGCTGTAATGAGTTCGAGGGAAGACGCCGCGCGACGGCAGCGGTGTCACGTCGGATGGAACCGAACCTGTGGAATTGTAGCCGCCCTTGACTTTATTTGTGGCAACGGATCGGAGTGCCGGAGAAGGCGTCGCCGTCACCCCAGGCCGAACTGCACCAGCGCCGGATTGCCGGTTTCCTCGCTGTGCCAGTAGCCGAGCTTCCAAAGATCGGCGGCGAAGGCTTCATCGTCGGCTTGCCGCACCTCGAAACCGCACAGCACGCGGCCATCGGCGGCACCGTGGTTGCGGTAGTGGAACAGGCTGATGTTCCAGCGCGTGCCGAGGGTTTGCAGGAAGTGCAGCAGCGCGCCGGGGCGTTCGGGAAACTCGAAGCGGAACAGGCGTTCGCGCGGCAGCGGTGCGGGGCCACCGACGAGGTGGCGCACGTGCAGTCGGGCGACTTCGTTTTCGGTGTAATCGGCCACGGTGTAACCGGCAGCGTGCAGGGTTTGCAGCAGGGCGGCACGTTCGGTGGCACCGTGCTTGAGTTGCACGCCGAGATAAATCTGCGCGGCGGCAGGGCCGTGGTAACGGTAGTTGAACTCGGTGATCGCGCGATGGCCCAAGCTGCGGATCAGATCCAGATACGCGCCGGGGCGTTCGGGGATGGTGACGCCGAACAGGGCTTCGTTCTGTTCGCCGATGCCTGCGCGCTCTGAAACATAGCCCAGGCGGTCGAAGTTCATGTTCGCGCCGCTCAACACGGCGGCGAAGGTGCGGCCGCTGCCAGGGTTGTTGGCGCACCAATGCTTCATGCCAGCGACGGCAAGCGCGCCAGCGGGCTCGACGATGGAACGCGTGTCCTCGAACACATCGCGGATCGCGGCACACACTTGATCCGCATCCACGGCAATCACTTCATCCACGCGATCGCGCAGCAAGGCAAACGGCAGCGCACCGATTTCGCGCACGGCGCAGCCATCCACGAAGATGCCTACGTGTTCCAGCCGCACGGGTTTGTTCGCGGCGAGCGCAGCTTTCAGGCATGCGGCATCGTCAGGCTCCACCGCGATGATGCGAATGGAAGGGTCAAGCGCCTTGATGTAGGTGGCCATGCCTGCCGCGAGGCCACCGCCGCCTACGGGAATGAACACGGCATCCAGATGCCCGTGATGATCGGCAATCAATTCCATCGCCACCGTGCCCTGCCCTGCGATGACGTCGGCATCGTCGTAAGGATGAATCAGGGTGCGGCCTTGTTCGCGGGCAAGTGCATATCCGTGTGCGGCGGCATCGTCGTAGGAATCCCCATGCAGCACGGCACGCGCACCGTGCGCTTGCACGGCATCGGATTTGATCTTCGGCGTGGTGGCCGGCATCACGATGACGGCATCAAGATCCAGATGTTTCGCGCCGAGCGCAACGCCTTGCGCGTGGTTGCCTGCGGAAACCGCCAGCACGCCGCGCGCGCGTTCTTCCGGCGTGAGCCGCACAAGCCGCGTGTACGCGCCGCGCAGCTTGAAGGAAAACACGGGCTGCTCGTCCTCGCGCTTGAGCAGCACGTTCTCGCCCAGACGCGCGGAAAGGCGACGTGCCGGTTCCAGTGCAGTGCGTTTTGCCACGTCGTAAACCGGCGCAGTGAGAATGGCACGCAGCCATGCGCTGGCATCATCGGGCGCGGGGTGTGGGCGATTCATCAGCCTTGCCGCACCTGTGCTGCGACGTACTCACCTGCCTGCGAAGTGGAAACCGCGCCTTCCGCCACGAGATCGCGCGTGAGCACGCCCGCATCCAGTGCTTGCGCAACCGCGCTTTCCACTGCGGAAGCTTCCGTTTCCCGGCCGAGCGAATGACGCAGCAACAGCGCCACGGAAAGCAGCGTCGCGTAAGGGTTGGCGATGCCCTGGCCTGCGATGTCCGGCGCGGAGCCGTGGATGGGTTCGTACAACCCACTCCTGCCGTCGCCGACGGAGGCGCTCGGCAGCAGGCCCATCGAACCTGCGAGCACGGAAGCCTCATCGGTGAGGATGTCGCCGAACAGGTTTTCGGTGAGGATCACATCGAAGCTCGCCGGGCGATGCAGCAGGTGCATGGTCATCGCATCCACCAGCACGTGCTCCAACGCAATGTCCGGGAACTCTTCGGCAAGCACGCGCGTGACGACGCTGCGCCACAGGCGCGAGGTTTCCAGCACGTTGGCCTTGTCCACGTGCGTGATCTTCCTGCGACGGCCACGCGCAAGCTGCGCGGCGCGGCGGGTGACGCGTTCCACTTCCGCCACCGAATAACGGCTCACGTCATAGGCAACCTGACCGTTCTCCTCGCGGCCCTTCTCGCCGAAGTACGCACCGCCGGTGAGTTCACGCACGAACAATAAATCCACGCCTTCCAGCAATTCCGCCTTGATCGGCGCGTGCTTCGCGGCCACCGGATGCGGCACGACCGGGCGCAGGTTCGCGTAAACACCCAGCGTGGCGCGCAGTTTCAACAAGCCTTGTTCCGGGCGCACGGGTGCGTTCGGATCGGACCACTTCGGCCCCCCCACCGCGCCCAACAACACGGCATCGGCGCGTTCGCACAAGGCAATGGTGGCAGGTGGAAGCGGATCGCCGGTGGCGTCGATGGCGGCACCACCGATCAGGGCTTCTTCCAGCGTGAATTCGTGGTTGAAACGGGTGGCGATGGCATCGAGCAGCGTGCGGGCCTGCGCGATGACTTCGGGGCCGATGCCGTCACCGGGGAGAAGGGCGATGGTGGATTTCATGGGAAGTTCGATGGCATTGGTGTCGTAGAGCGGAGCTTGCTCCGCTGAGGAGTGATGCGAGCAGAGCAGCGGAGCAAGCTCCGCTCTACGCGGCGCGGGATTGCTCGAACGTGGTAATGGCGTCCTGCTGCAACAACAGATAGCCGAGCTGATCCACGCCACGCAACAGACACTCGCGCGCAAAGGCGTCAATCTCAAAATCAATGGTCGAGGCATCGGGCAATTCGATTTGCTCTGCCTCCAGATCAATCACGACCTTTTTCGCTTGAAAGCTTGCGATGCGCTTCCAATCCGCTTCATCGACCACCACCGGCAGCACGCCGTTCTTGAGCGCGTTGTTGCGGAAGATGTCGGCGATGCGGGTGGAGATGACGACGCGGATGCCGTAATCGAGCAAGGCCCACGGCGCATGTTCGCGCGAGGAACCGCAGCCGAAGTTGCGGCCTGCGGCGACGATGCCCGCGCCACGCAGTTCCGGGCGATGCAAAGGGAAATCCGGGCGTTCGTTGCCTTGCGCGTCGAAGCGCCAATCGGCGAAGCAGGCGCGGCCCAAACCTGCGCGTTCGGTGGTGGTGAGGAAGCGCGCGGGGATGATCTGGTCGGTGTCGATGTTTTCTTCCGGCAGCACCGCGAGCACGGATTCAAAACGGGTGAACGGTTCCATCAGGCAGCTTTCCCGGTGGTGACAAAGGTACGCGGATCGGCGATGACGCCAGCGATCGCGCAGACGGCGGCGGTGACAGGGCTGGCGAGCACGGTGCGCGCACCCTTGCCTTGTCGGCCTTCGAAGTTGCGGTTGGAAGTGGATACGCACAATTGTCCGGCAGGCACCTGATCGCCATTCATGCCAAGACACATCGAGCAGCCCGGTTCACGCCATTGCGCGCCCGCAGCCTTGACGATGTCGTGGATACCTTCGGCCTCAGCCTGCCGCTTCACCGCATCGGAACCTGGCACGACGAGCATGGTGACGTGATCGGAAACGGTGTTTCCGCGCAGCACTTCGGCGACGGCGCGCAGATCGCTCAAGCGGCCATTGGTGCAGGAGCCGATGAACACGACATCCACCTTCTGCCCGAGCAAGGGCGCGCCGGTGGAGAAGCCCATGTAGGCAAGGCTGCGTTCGGCGATGTCATCCGTTGCCGCCGGAACGGGTTGGTCGATGGCAACGACCTGGCCGGGGTTGGTGCCCCAGGTGATGGTGGGCTGCGCATCCGCTGCGTCGATGATGATTTCGCGGTCGAACACGGCGCCTTCGTCGCTGACGAAATGTTTCCAGCGTTGCACGGCCTTGTCGAAATCCGCGCCTTGCGGTGCATTCGGGCGGCCTCGCAGGTAATCGAACGTCGTGTCATCCGGCGCGACGAGCCCGGCACGCGCGCCGGCTTCGATGCTCATGTTGCACAAAGTCATGCGGCCATCCATCGACAACGCGCGGATGGCCTCACCGCGATATTCGATGACATGCCCGGTGCCGCCATCCATGCCGAGGAGGCCGATGATGTGCAGGATCAGATCCTTGGCGCTGACCTCGGCACGCAGCGTGCCGTTGACGGTGACGGCCAGCGTCTTCGGGCGGCGTTGCAGGATGCACTGCGTTGCCAGCACATGGCCCACTTCGGTGGTGCCGATGCCGAAGGCGAGTGCGCCGAAGGCACCGTGCGTGGCGGTGTGCGAATCCCCGCACACGATCGTCATGCCCGGCTGCGTGGCCCCCACTTCCGGGCCCATCACATGCACCACGCCACGCTGGCCGGAGTGGAAACCGTTGAGGGTGATGCCGAACTCCGCGCAGTTGCGCTCCATCGTGGCCACCTGATTCGCGGTGGCTTCGTTGATGTAAGGCAAGGTGCCATCGGGTTTGGGCGGCAGCGTGGGCGTGGAATGATCCAGCGTGGCGAGCGTGCGCTCCGGGCGACGCACCTTCAGGCCACGCGCACGCAGTTCGTCGAAGGCCTGCGGGGTGGTGACTTCATGCACCAGATGCAGATCGATGTAGAGGATGGCCGGGGCTTCGGCGCTTTCGGCGCGAACGCAGTGTGCGTCCCAGATTTTGTCGATGATGGTGCGTTTCATGGGATTGGGGATTGGTTGGTTGGTACGGGATTGGGGATTGGGGATTCGCAAGAGCGGGAAGCTCGCAGGGCACCGGCTTTTGCGAATCCCCAATCCCGGCTACTGAACCGGATCAAGCCAGCCGTACTTGTCTTCCGTCGCGCCGTTGAACAGGCCGAAGAAGCGTTCCTGCACAGCCTGGGTGATCGGCCCGCGCTTGCCGTTGCCGATGGGTGCGCGATCCACGGAACGGATCGGCGTCACTTCCACGCCAGTACCGCAGAAGAAGGCTTCATCGGCCAGCGTGAGGGATTCGCGCAGCAGCGGTTGTTCAACCACTTTCAGGCCAAGATCGGCGGCCAGGGTGAAGATCGTGTCGCGGGTGATGCCCACGAGGATCGACGCGGCGGCGGGCGGGGTGTAGAGCACGCCCTTCTTCACCACGAACAGGTTTTCCGCGCTGCCTTCGGAAAGCGTGCCATCGGGCGCAAGCGCGATGCCTTCGCCATAACCATTGCGACGTGCTTCCATCGCGATCAATTGCGAATTGAGGTAATTGCCGCCGGCCTTCGCAGCGGTGGGAAAGGTGTTGGGCGCGGCACGGTTCCAACTGGAAATGCAGGCATCGATGCCTTCTTCCAGCGCCGTCTTGCCCAGATACGCGCCGAAATCGAACGCCGCCACCACCACATCAATCGGCCCATCGGCAGGCGGGCACACGCCGATGCCGCTGTTGCCGCGCATCACCAACGGGCGGATGTAGGCCGACGCCAGCCCGTTCTCGCGCACGGTGTCACGAATGGCCTGGTTGATCTGCGCCTGCGTGTAGGGAATCGGCATGCGATAGATCGCCGCCGAATCGAACAGGCGCTGCGTGTGTTCGGCCAAACGAAACACCGCCGTGCCTTTCGGCGTGCGATACGCGCGCACGCCCTCGAACACGGAAGAACCGTAATGGATGGCGTGCGACATCACATGCACGGTGGCGCTGGCGTAGGGAACGAGTTGGCCGTTGAACCAGATTTTTTCGGGAAGATTGGACATGGGAGTTCCGTTGAAGAATACGAATTACGCCGCTTCACTGCGCGCCATCAGAAGACGGCGGCGTTCCACGCGGTTGACGACTTCGAGCAGGGCCAGGGCCGAGGCCTCCAGTACGTCGGTGGAGACGGCGCGGCCATGATAGGTGCGGCCGTTGCAGCCTGCTTTCAGGCGGGCTTCGCCTTGGGCATCCTCGCCGGTGGAAAGCGCACGCACCTGGTAATCGTGCAGTTCCAGTGGTGTGCCGGTGGCAAGCTCGATGGCGCTGAACATCGCGTGCACCGGGCCATCACCGATGGCGGATTGGCGCACGAGGCGGCCATCTTCATGCCGCAGTTCGACCACGGCTTCCGGCTGCGCACCCAGGCCGATCTTGCCGCCGATCTGGATCAGCACCAGCTTCCACGGGCCGGTTTCCTCGCCGTTGGCGCCCAGCGCGATGGATTCCAGATCCGCATCGAACACTTCCTTCTTGCGGTCGGCGAGGTTCTTGAACGCGGCGAACGCGGCATTGAGGCGGGCTTCGTCCAAGTCGAACCCAAGCTGCTTGAAGCGATCGGCCAACGCGGCGCGGCCGGAATGTTTGCCCAGCACCAGCGAGGAACGCGAAACGCCCACGTCTTCGGGCGACATGATTTCGTAGGTGGCGCGGTTGCGCAGCATTCCGTGCTGGTGGATGCCCGATTCGTGTGCGAAGGCGTTTTCGCCGACGATGGCCTTGTTGCGCGCGATCTGGCTGCCGGTGAGCGCAACGAGCTGGCGCGAGGCCGGATACAGCTTCTGCGTGCGAATGCGCGTGCCGATGCCATAGACATTGGGCCGGGTACGCAACGCCATGACGATTTCTTCCATCGCCGCATTGCCTGCGCGTTCACCGATGCCGTTGATGGTGCATTCCACCTGTCGCGCGCCGTTCTCGATTGCGGCCAGCGAGTTGGCCACCGCCAGGCCGAGATCATTGTGGCAGTGCGAGGAAAGGATCACGTTTTCCACGCCGCGCACGTTCTGCTTGAGGTAGGCGAACAGCGCGCCGTATTCGGCGGGCACCGCATAGCCCACGGTATCGGGAATGTTGAGCGTGGTCGCGCCTGCCTGGATGGCGGTTTCAAGCGCCTTGACCAGAAACTCGCGATCCGAACGCGAGGCATCTTCGGCGGAGAACTCCACGTCCTCGCAAAGCGAACGCGCGAGCGCGACGTTGCTGGCGATGGAATCGAGCACTTCCGTTCGGCTCATGCGCAGCTTGTGTTCAAGGTGCAGATCGGAGGTGGCGATGAACAGGTGGATGCGCGATTTTTCCGCCGCTTCCACCGCCGCACCGGCGCGTTCCACATCGTTGCGCTGGCAGCGAGCGAGCGAGGCCACCGTACTGCCTTTCACCACGCGCGCGATGGATTGCACGGCGTTGAAATCATCCGGGCTGGCCGCAGCGAACCCGGCTTCGATGATGTCCACGCCAAGATCGGCAAGTGTTGCGGCAAGAAGAAGTTTCTGGCTCGTGGTCATCGAGCAGCCGGGCGATTGCTCGCCATCGCGCAGTGTGGTGTCGAAGATGCGGACGTGGTCGGACATGGCTTCCTCTCTTGGTTCGTGTTGCTGTTTCCATCTCCCTGCGGGAGAAGGTGGCGCAGAGCGCCGGATGAGGGCGGTTGGACTTGCGTGAAGCTCCCTCACCTCACCCCCTCTCCCGGTGGGAGAGGGGCGTGCAATGCTTACTTCTTTGCGGATGCGGATTCCTTCAGCCAGCTCATGTTGGCGCGCAGGCGCTTGCCCACTTCCTCGATGGGGTGGTTGATGTCCTTCTGCTTGAGCGCGTTGTAGTTGGCGCGGCCGGATTTGTGTTCGTTGATCCATTCGCGCGCGAACTGCCCGTCCTGAATCTCTTTCAGAACGGTGCGCATCTGCTGGCGGGTGTGTTCGTCCACCACACGCGGGCCGCGCGTGAGGTCGCCGTATTGCGCGGTTTCGGAGATGAACTGGTGCATCCGCGTGATGCCGCCGTCGTAGAGCAGATCGACGATCAGTTTCAGTTCGTGCAGACACTCGTAGTAGGCAATTTCCGGCTGGTAACCGGCTTCGACCAGGGTTTCCCAACCCATCACGACCAGCTCCGTCGCGCCACCGCAGAGCACGGCCTGTTCGCCGAACAGATCGGTTTCGGTTTCCTCGCCGAAGGTGGTTTCCAGCACGCCGCCGCGCGTGCCGCCGATGCCATCGGCATAGGCCAGCGCCAACTCTTTCGCATGGCCCGTCGCGTCCTGATACACCGCGAACAATGAAGGCACGCCACGGCCTTCCTCGAACTGGCGACGCACCAGCGCGCCGGGGCCTTTCGGGGCGACGAGGATCACGTCCAGATCGGTGCGCGGGGTGATCGCGCCGAAGTGGACGTTGAAGCCGTGTGCGAACAGCAACGCTGCGCCGGGCTTGGCGAGCGGAGCCACCACGCCCTGATACAACTCCGCCTGCGTCATGTCCGGCGTGAGCAGGGCGATCAGGTCGGCTTTCGGAATCGCGGTTTCCGGGGTTTCCACCGGCAGGCCATCTTCCTGCGCCTGCTTGAAGCTGGCACCTTCCGTGCGTGCGGCGATGAGCACGCGGAACCCGGAATCGTGCAGGTTGCGCGCATGGGCGCGGCCCTGGCTGCCGTACCCGTAGATGACGGTGAGCTTGTCCTTGAGGGCGGCGGGGTTGGCGTCTTCGGTGGTGTACGTTTTCATGATGCTTCCTTGGTGTGGGATGGGGTTTGGAAATCAAAAACGGGCAGGCGGAAAGGCGGTGACGGCGCCTTCCGAAGCCGGGGAGACGAGGGCGACGTATTTGGCGAGTGCGCCGGAGGTTTCGCGCGGGCCGGGTTTCCATTCGACGGGCCGCGAGGCCAGATCGGCAGTTGTGGAGATGATGCGGCTCTCCACATCAATGGTGATGCTGTCGCCATCGCGCAGCTTGCCGATGGGGCCGCCGAGCGCGGCTTCCGGGCAGATGTGGCCGACCATGAAACCGTAGGTGGCACCGGAGAACCGGCCATCGGTGATGAGGGCGACTTCACCGCCCAGGCCCTGCCCGATCAAGGCAGCGGTGACGGCCAGCATCTCGCGCATTCCGGGGCCGCCGACCGGGCCTTCGCCACGGATCACCACCACGTCTGAAGGTTTGATCTGGCGCGCCTTCACGGCTGCAAAGCAAGCTTCCTCGCCATCGAACACGCGCGCGGTGCCGGTGAAACTCAACGTGTTGTGCCCGGCCAGTTTCACCACGCAGCCATCGGGCGCGATGTTGCCGTACACGATGCCGTAGCCGCCGCGTGCCTTCACGGGATTGGCGGCACTGTAGATGACCTTCTGGCCTTCGCGTTCGGCGGCGCTGGAAAATTCCTCGAACAGTGTCCTGCCGCTGACCGTGGGTTCATCGGTAATCAATCCCGCTTCCTGCAAGCGCTGGCCGAGCAGGCGTGAACCCCCGGCCAGATGCATGTCCGGCGCGAAGTATTTGCCGCCGGGTTTCAGGTCGGTGATGACCGGCGTGCGGCGGCTGATCGCATCGAATTCATCCAATGCGAAGGTGAATCCGGCTTCGCGTGCGATGGCCAGCAGATGCAGCACGGCATTGGTGGAACCGGCGGTTGCGGTCGCGGCCACGGCGGCGTTGCGGATGGAGGCGGGTGTGACGAAGGAGCGTGCGGAAATGCCAGCGGCCACCAGTTCCATCACACGCGTTCCGCACGCGCGGGCTGCATCGAGCTTGGCCGGATCGGGCGCGGGAATGTCGTTCGCACCCACGGGCGCAAGGCCAAGGAACGTCGTTGCCAATGCCATCGTGTTCGCAGTGAATTGCCCACCGCACGCCCCCGCGCCGGGGCAGGCGTCGGCTTCCACCGATTCCAGTTCGGCATCGTCGATGCTGCCTGCCGCGTGTGCGCCGACGGCCTCGAACACATCCTGAATCGTGATGTTCCTGTCCTTGTGGCAGCCGGGCAGGATGGAACCGCCGTAGAGCATCAAGCCCGGCAGATTCAACCGTGCCAAGGCCATCGCGGCGGCGGGAATGGTTTTGTCGCAGCCGCACAGCACCACCACGCCATCCAGGCAATGGCCGCGCACCGCCAGTTCGATGGAATCGGCGATCACCTCGCGCGAAGCCAGCGATGCCTTCATGCCGGGGCTGCCCATCGCGATGCCATCGGTAACGGCAATCGTGTTGAATTCGATCGGCGTGCCGCCGGCTGCCTTCACGCCTTCGCGCACGTATTGGGCCAGCTCGCGCAGGTTGAGGTTGCATGGGGAAACATCCGACCAGCTATGCACCACCGCGATCAATGGTTTTCGGATGTCCTCGGCAGTGAGGCCGGTGGCGCGCAACATGGCGCGGGCGGCGGCGTGGTCTGGGCCGGTCTTGATGGCGTCGCTGTGCATGGCTTTCTTTCGATGGCGTTTGCGGTGGTGGTTTCGTTTTTCCGGGCCCAGATGCAGGAAACCCCGCACGGGCTGCCCGGTGCGGGGTTTCGGAGTTCCGGGTTCTCTACCTGCTCAAGCCCAAATCGCCGTTCCGCACTGGCATCGGCTAATAAGTCCAAGAGCAAGAAGCGCACCGCGCGTTGGCTGCGGCGTTGCGTTGAGGCGATGGACGGGGCGGGTGAAAGCGGGCATGGGGCCGATGCTGTACTGCAACAACGGGGGCTGTCAAGCCGCACCAACGTCGATGTGGCACGAATCGGTGTCGAAATGGTGATGCTGCGTGGTGTCCGCGCGGACACCGGACACGTCCGCGCGGACGGATCACGGTGCATTGTTTTTCAATGAAATCAATCCATTGAACATTGGCACGGCCCTTGCTGAAGCATGGCATCACCCTCACTTCACCTGCCTTGCCAATGAACGACGCCTTCGGCATTCGCGATACCTCGGCTCAGGATCGCGTGCTTTCCCGCCCGGAACAGAAGAACCCGTGGAAACGGCGCATCGTGCTGGCAGCGCTGGCGTTGGCGGTGCTGCTGCTGGTGGCGAAGCTGGTCGGGGGGTGGTTGTCGGCGAGCCGTTCGGTGGATGCCTCGCGGGTGCGGATTGCACAGGTGTCGCGTGGTGATTTGACGCGCGATATCGCTGCCGAAGGCCGCGTGGCAACGGCAAATGCGCCAACGCTCTATGCCATCGCCGGTGGCACGGTGACGTTGAAAGTCGTCGCAGGCGATGTGGTGGCTCACGATCAGGAGCTGGCGGTGATCGACAGCCCGGAACTGCGCAGCCGCCTGGTACAGGAGGAATCCACGCTCGCCAACCTGCAAGGTGAGGCGCGGCGTGCAACATTGGATGCGAAGCTGGCCCGTTCCAACGCGCAGAAGGTGCTGGATCAGGCCGTCATCGACCGTACCGCCGCACTGCGCGATCTGGAACGCAACCAGATCGCGTTCGATCGCGGTGCCGTCTCCAAGAACCAGCTCGACCGCGCCAAGGACGAATTGCAGAAGGCCGACATCGGCATGGCGGCGGCGCAGCGCGACGTGCAGTTGCAAAGCGAACTGGCAGACGTGGATGCGCGCAACAAGCAATTGCTGGCGCAGCGGCAGGAAGCGGTGGTCTCCGAACTGCAACGCCAGGTGGATGCGCTCACATTGCGAGCGCCGTTCGATGGGCAAGTCGGCCAGGTTCAGATCGCCCAGGGCACGAACGTGGCGATCAACGCGCCAATCCTGTCGGTGATCGACCTTTCCGTGTTCGAAGTGGAAATCCGCGTACCGGAGAGTTTCGCTCGCGATCTTTCCATCGGCGTGCCTGCACAGATCTCCAGCGTCGGCACGCAGTACGCGGCCACCGTTTCCGCCGTTTCGCCGGAAGTGGTGAATGGCGAAGTCACCGCGCGGCTGCGCTTTGCCGAAGGCGGCCAGCCACCCGGCCTGCGTCAGAACCAGCGTCTTTCCGCACGCATCGTGCTCGACACGCGCCAGAACGTGCTGAAGGTCGAACGCGGCCCCTTCGTCGAACAGGGCGCGGGCCATGCCTACGTCATGGAAGGCGACATCGCCGTGCGCCGTCGCGTGCGCGTGGGCGTGGCCAGCCTTTCGGAAGTGGAAGTGCTCGATGGCGTGCGCGAAGGCGAACGCATCGTCGTTTCCGGCAGCGATCAGTTCGGCGACATGGAGCGCGTGAAAGTCAACTGAAACAAGCCCTTCTCCCGTCAAGGAAGGGGAGAAAAGCGGTACACCCATTACCCATCGTGAAGAAGGAAACGCCCATGCTCCACATGCAGCAAGTCTCCAAGGTCTATCGCACCGAACTGGTGGAAACCCATGCCCTGCGCTCGCTCGATCTGCACGTGAAGGAAGGCGAGTTCGTTGCCGTCACCGGGCCGTCGGGTTCGGGCAAGACCACCTTCCTCAACATCGCGGGCCTGCTGGAAACCTACACCTCCGGCGTGTATCTGCTCGACGGGCAGGACGTGAGCCATCTGAACGACAACGAGCGCAGCCGCCTGCGCAACCGCAAGATCGGCTTCATCTTCCAGAGCTTCAACCTGATCCCCGATCTCAACCTGTTCGACAACGCGGATGTTCCTTTGCGTTATCGCGGGATGCCCGCCGCAGAACGCAAGCAGCGCATCGAGGAGGCCCTCGCCCGCGTGGGCCTGGGTTCGCGCATGAAGCACTACCCGGCGGAACTGTCCGGCGGCCAGCAGCAGCGCGCCGCCATCGCACGTGCCCTGGCGGGCAGCCCGAAACTGCTGCTCGCCGACGAACCCACCGGCAACCTCGATACGCAGATGGCACGCGGCGTGCTGGAACTGCTGGAGGAAATCAACGCGCAAGGCACCACCATCGTGATGGTGACGCACGATCCGGAACTGGCGGCGCGGGCACAACGCAACGTGCACATCGTCGATGGCATGGCGACCGATCTCACTACGCAATCGCGCCTGATCCGCACGCCCGCGCAAGCTGCCGAACAACCACGGGCCTGATCGTTCCGTCATGTTCGCCTATTACTTGAAGCTCGCGCTGCGCAGCTTCCGCCGCAACAAGGTGCTCACCGCGCTGATGGTGCTGGCGGTGGCGCTGGGCATCGGCGCGAGCATGACCACGCTGACGGTGTTCCATGTGCTTTCCGGCGATCCGATTCCGCACAAGAGCGACATCTTGTTCTATCCGCGCATCGAGCCGCGCACGATGGGCCGCAACGCACGGCCCGAAGCGGAACCGATGGAGCAGATGACGCGCTTCGATGCCGAGGAACTGCTGCGGCAGAAACGCGGAGTGCGGCAGGCGCTGATGACCGGTGGCTCCATCACGATCCTGCCCGATGGCGCGGCGATGCAGCCATCGAGCCAGCCTTTCAGGGCACGGGCGCGCTATGCCAGCGCCGATTTCTTCCCGATGTTCGATGCACCGCTGTTGCACGGGCGAAGCTGGAGCGCGGGGGAAGACGAAGGCCGCGCCCGCGTGGCCGTCATCAGCCGCGAGCTTTCGCAGCAGTTGTTCGACGATGCCAATGGCGTGGGCCGCAGCGTGCGGCTTTCGCAAGGCGCGTTCCAGGTGATCGGCGTGCTTGACGATTGGGCGGTGAATCCGCGCTTCTACGATCTCAGCAATCGCCATTTCGGCGGCAGCGAACAGATCTTCCTGCCCTTTTCCACCGCGATGGATCTGGAGCTTCCCACACAGGGCAGCATGTGGTGTTGGGGCAATCCCAACCAGAACGGGGAGAGCCAGCACAGCCCCAGCGCGCCCTGCGCCTGGGTGCAGTACTGGGTGGAACTGGCCACGCCGGGTGAGGCAGCGGGTTACCTCAAGTACCTTTCGGAGTATTCCGACCAGCAGCGCGCCGCCGGGCGTTTCGAGCGGCCTGCGAATGTGCGCCTTGACAACGTGATGGGCTGGCTGGATTTCAAGGGCGTGGTGCCGCGCGATGTGCGGATGCAGATGTGGCTGGCGTTCGGTTTCCTGCTGGTGTGCCTGGTCAACACCACGGGCCTGTTGCTGGCCAAGTTCCTGCGCCGCAGCGGAGAGATCGGCGTGCGCCGTGCGCTGGGCGCCTCGCGCCACGACATCTTCACCCAATGCCTGATGGAAACCGGCTGCATCGGCGCGGCGGGCGGTGTGCTGGGCCTGGGTTTTGCGCTGCTCGGCTTGTGGTTGGTGCGGCAACAGCCGGACAACTACGCGCAGATGGCGCACATGAACCCGACGATGCTGGGCACGACGCTGGTGCTGGCACTGGCGGCGAGCTTGATGTCCGGTTTGCTGCCTGCATGGCGTGCGATGCAGATCACGCCGGCGGTGCAGTTGAAAACCCAGTAGAGCGGAGCTTGCTCCGCTGCCCTTCGTCGAACATCAAAAGCAGCCGAGCAAGCTCGGCTCTACCAAGACACATCCTGCAACGATATGGAGTGCCTCATGGAAATCCACCCAATCCTTTCCGCGCTGCTCCGCCACAAGACCACCGCCGCGCTGATCGTGCTGGAGATCGCGCTTTCCTGCGCCATCGTCTGCAATGCGGTGTTCGTGATCGGCAGCCGCGTCAGCTACATGCACCGGGCCAGCGGGGTGGTCGAGAACGAACTGGTGGTGCTGGACGTGAGCAGCATCCAGACCGATCGCAACGCCGATGCGATGCGGCGCGAAGACCTCGCTGCGCTGGCGGCGATTCCCGGGGTGAAGGCGGTTTCCAGCATCAACCAGATTCCCTATGGCGGAAACGTCTGGGCGTCCAGCATGGCAACCACGCCGGAGCAGGCCGATGACGCCGGCCTCACCGTCACGCAGTACATGGACGACGGCAAGCTGATGGAAGCCTTTGGCCTGCGCCTGCTCGCAGGCCGCAGCTTCAACGAGGAGGAATACCAGGATCAAAACGCATTGATCGCCTCGGGAAACGGCACCAGAACGCCGCCGGTCGTGATTCTGAGCCGGGCGCTGGCGCAGCGTCTGTTCCCGGGAGAATCGGCGGTGGGCAAGGACATCTACGAAGACGCCAACGCGTCGATGCGCGTGGTGGGCGTGATCGAAGATCTGCTCGCCCCCGGCACCGGCTTCGTCGGCATCGATGGCGACTATCTTTCGATGATCCTGCCGCTGCGCGTCTCCAGCGGCAGCTACGCGATCCGCACCGAACCGCAGCGCCGCGCAGAGGTGCTCAAGGCCGCCGAAGACGCACTGAAGCGCATCGATGCGAACCGCATCTTCGACCAGCGCGAAACATTGGAATCCATGCGCGAGGATTTCTACAGCCGCGACCGCGCCGTGGTGTGGATGCTCGCCGCCGTGTGCGTGGCGCTTTTGGCAGTGACGGCGCTGGGCATCGTGGGCATGGCCAGTTTCTGGGTGGCCCAGCGCACCAAGCAGATCGGCGTGCGCCGCGCGCTTGGCGCGACGAAGCAGCAAATCCTCGCCTACTTCCAGACCGAGAACTTCATCCTGACGAGCTGCGGCATCGCGCTGGGAATGTTGATGGCCTTCGGCATCAATCAGATGCTGATGCGCCTGTATGAGCTGCCACGCCTGCCGTGGCATTACCTGCCGATCGGCGCGGCGCTGCTGTGGCTGCTCGGCCAGATCGCCGTGTTCGGCCCGGCCCGCAAGGCCGCCAGCGTGCCGCCTGCGATCGCCACGCGCAGCGCCTGACCTCATTCACGGAAGACGCCCATCATGTTCGGCTACTACCTGCAATTGGCCCTTCGCAGCCTGCGCCGCAATCCGGTGCTGACCGCGCTGATGGTGCTCTCCATCGCAGTCGGCATCGGGGCGGCGATGACGACGCTGACGGTGATGCACCTGCTTTCCGGCGATCCGCTGCCGGGCAAGAGCGGCCACATCTTCTATCCGCAGGTGGATGCGAGCCCGGGCGATGGGACACGCACGAACCCTCCGGACATGCTCGATTACACCTCCGCCTTCGATCTGTGGAGCGCCAGGCGCGCGGATCGGCAGGCGCTGGTGGTGGACAGCGAGATTCGACTGCACGCACCGGAAAGCACCACGCCACCAATGATGATGGTGATGCTGTCCACGCACGCGGATTTCTTCCCGATGTTCGAGGTGCCCTTCGCCTACGGCAGCGGTTGGAGTGCGGAAGACGACGAGAAGCGCGCGCGGGTTGCGGTGATTTCCGCCGACCTCAACCAAACGCTGTTCGGCGGCGGCGACAGCACCGGCCGCATGCTGCGCATCCGCGACAGCGAGGTGCGCATCGTCGGCGTGCTGAAACCCTGGCGGCTCTCGCCGCAGTTCTACACCGTGGCCGGGGGCAACTACGCACAGGGCGATACCGCCGGCTTCTACGGGAAACCCGAAGACGTGATGGTGCCCTTCGACACCGGGCTTGAGATCAACGATGGCCATTTCCAGCAGTTCACCTGCTGGTCGATACCGGAAACCCCCGGAAGCCTGAAGAACTCGCCCTGCTTCTGGCTGCAACTGTGGGTGCAACTGGACAGCGCGGAAAAACTGGCCGACTACCACAGCTTCGTCACCGCCTACGCCGCGCAACAGAAGGATGCCGGGCGAATGCCGAACGCAGGCAATGCCCGCGTGTTCTCGCTGATGCAGTGGCTGGACTACAACCACATCGTGCCGGCCGACGTGCGCCTGCAAAGCTGGCTGGCGCTGGCCTTCCTCGCCATCTGCCTGTTCAACACCGTGGGCCTTCTGCTGGCGAAATTCCTGCGGCGCGGCGGGGAGATCGGCGTGCGGCGCGCGCTGGGTGCATCGCGTCGCGCGATCTTCGCGCAATGCCTCACCGAAGCCGGGTTGATCGGCCTGATCGGCGGCACGCTCGGCTGGCTGCTCACCCTCGTCGGCCTGTGGACGGTGCGCCGCCAACCGGCGGAATACGCCGACATGGTGCATCTGGATCTGGCGATGTTCGTGCTGACCTTCGTGATGGCGTTGGTCGCCAGCCTCATCGCCGGGTTGTTTCCGGCCTCGCGCGCCGCCCGCATCGCACCGGCGATGCAACTGAAAACACTGTGAGGGCCATCGTGCGCTTCGACGTGAATCCGATCCTTTCCGCACTCTCCCGCCATCGCGTCGCCGTAACGCTGATCGTGCTGGAGATCGCGTTGGCCTGTGCGGTGCTGTGCAACGCCTTCTTCCTGATCGCCGGGCGATTGAGCCTGATGCGCATCGACAGCGGCGTGGATGAAGCATCGCTCGCGCTGGTATCGCTGCGCGGCTGTGAAAACTGCAACCACGCCGATGTGAACGCACGTGTGCTCACCGCCCTGCGCTCCATCCCCGGCGTGCGTGCGGCAGGCGTCCTCAACGCCGCACCGTTCGGCGAACGCGCGGGCGATGCGGGCATCACGCTCGATGCCGAAGGCAAACAGTTCCGTGGCGTGCCGCATTTCTACGCCTTCGGGCCGGACGCCATCGCCACGCTCGGCCTGCAACCAATCCGTGGCCGGAACTTCACCGCCACCGATTTCCAGCCGACGGTGGCGTTTTCGATGCCGGCCAAGGCCGAGGTCTGGATCCCGCAAACCTTTGCCGATCACCTGTGGCCCGGCGAAGATCCGCTCGGCAAGGAATTCTGGATGGGCAAGTTCCACTACCGCATCGCCGGTGTGCTGGCGCATTTCGCGCGCCCGAATCCGGGCCGCAGCGAGAACGGCGTGGCCAGTTCCGAATGGTCGGTGATCCTGCCGGTGCTCGATGCCGAACAATCCGGCCGCTACGTGCTGCGCGCGGATGCGGCGGAACTGCCGCGCGTGATGCAGGCCGCACGCGATGCCGTGATAAACGCCGTGCCCGAAGCCGTGTTCGACCAAACCCGGAGCCGCCCGCTGTCCAAACTGCGCACGGAGTATTTCCAGCGCGACCGCGCGATGGCCTGGTTGCTGGTGGCAGTGATCGCGGCGATGCTGCTGGTCACCGCATTGGGCATCGTGGGGCTGACCAGTTTCTGGGTCGCGCAGCGCACCCGGCAGATCGGCATCCGGCGCGCGCTCGGTGCCACGCGCGGAGACATCCTGCGCTACTTCCAGACCGAGAACTTCCTGATCGCAGGCTTCGGCATCGTGCTTGGGATGCTGCTGGCCTACGGCGGCAACCTGTTCCTGATGCAGCAGTTCGAACTGGCGCGGCTGCCGCTCATCTACCTGCCGATCGGCGCGGCGCTGCTGTGGCTGCTCGGCCAGATCGCCGTGCTCGGCCCGGCACGCCGTGCCGCCAGCATCCCGCCCGCCATCGCCACGCGCAGCGCTTGACGGCAGACAACGGATTCCAAGGAGACTTACGATGATCGGCTACTACACTCACCTGGCCCTGCGCAGCTTCCGCCGCAACAAGGTGCTGACTGCGCTGATGGTGCTCGCCATTGCGTTGGGCATCGGCGCATGCATGACCACGCTCACCGTGTTTCGTGTATTGAGCGGTGACCCCATTCCGGACAAGAGTGATCGGCTGTTCTACGTGCAGCTCGATCCGGAGTCCATGCAGGGCTATGCGCCCGGCGAGGAGCCGAACTACCAAAGCACCCGTTTCGACGCCGAGACGCTGCTGCGGGAAAAGCACGGCCTGCGCCAGGCCATGATGACCGGAGGCGGGCTGTCGATCACGCCGCAGGACAGCCACCTGCCGCCCTTCATCGTCGATTCGCGCTATACCAGCGCGGATTTCTTCGCCATGTTCCAGGTGCCCTTCCTGCACGGGGCGGGCTGGAGCGCGGCGGAAGACGAAAACCGGGCGCGCGTTGCCGTGGTCAGCAAGGAATTGAATCAGCGCCTGTTCGGCGGTGGCAACAGCGTGGGCAAGACGCTGCGGCTGGATCAGGCCGATTTCACCATCGTCGGCGTGACCGATACCTGGCGGCCGACGCCACGCTTTTACGACATGAACTCCGATCGCTACGGCGAGCAGGAGGACGTGATCCTGCCCTTTTCCACTTCGCGAGACCTGAACATGGGGCGCAACGGCAGCATGGATTGCTGGGGCAATACCGGTGCCGACAGCACGGCGCTCAATGTCCCCTGCACCTGGATCCAGTACTGGGTTGAACTGGAATCTTCGAGCGGGCACCGCGCTTATCTGGACTACCTCACGGCCTATTCCGACCGGCAACGCGAGGCCGGGCGCTTCGAGCGGCCTACCAATGTGCGGCTGCGCAACGTGATGCAATGGCTGGATTACAACCGCGTGGTGCCGCGCGACGTGGTCATGCAGATGTGGTTGGGGCTGGGCTTCCTGCTGGTATGCCTGCTCAATACCGTGGGCCTGCTGCTGGCCAAGTTCCTGCGCCGCAGCGGAGAGATCGGCGTGCGCCGTGCGCTGGGCGCCTCGCGTCTGGAAATCTTCAAGCAATGCCTGATCGAAGCCGGAGCCGTGGGCCTGGCCGGCGGCGTGCTGGGCCTCGGGCTGGCAGCGCTGGGGCTGTGGGCTGTGCGACAGCAGCCGATGAGCTATGCCGGCCTTGCGCATCTGGATGGTTCGATGCTGCTTACCACCTTCGCCCTGGCCATCCTCGCCAGCTTGTTCGCCGGCCTGCTTCCCGCTTGGCGCGCGATGCAGGTGACGCCGGCCATGCAACTCAAATCGCAGTGAAACCGGGATTGGAGATTGGGATTTGGCAAACGCCATCCCGGAACCTTGCCCCTGCCAATCCCTGATGCTTCACAACAGCCAAAGGCTGGTCATCCCCCATCACCAATCCCGGATCTTGACCCATGGAAATTCGTCCCATTCTTTCCACCCTGATGCGCCACAAGACGGCGGCGACATTGATCGTGCTCCAGATCGCCGTCACCTGCGCCATCATTTGCAACGCCTTGTTCATGATCGGCGAGCGCATCGCGCAGATCACCGAAACCAGCGGTCTGGCCGAGGATGAATTGGTGCGCGTGCAGATCGTTCCGGTGGGCGAGGACACCGAGGCCGGCCCGCGCACGCGCTCCGATCTGGTGGCGCTGCGCGGCCTTCCGGGCGTCACGGCGGCGACCGTGATAAACCAGGTGCCATTCGTGAATTCGTCCTGGAACAGCGGCGTGCGGCTGACGGCCGAGCAGCAGCAATCCACGCTCAACGCCACCAACTACATGGCCGAGGAACAGTTCATCCGGACGCTGGGGCTGAACCTGATCGCCGGGCGCGACTTCCTGCCCGGGGAATACCTGGAATTTGCGGACATCCAGCGCAGCGAGGAGCCCACTTCGATCCCGGCAGTCATCATCACGAAAACGCTTGCCGACCGTCTGTTCCCGGGCGAGAACCCGATCGGCAAGGTCTTCTACAGCTGGGGCGATGCGCCGATCCCGGTGGTGGGGGTGGTGGAACATCTGGTGCGCCCGAGCCTGCAGGGCGGGCCGACGGCCCGCGAGTTCGCGATGGCCTTCCCGTTGCGGCCGAACTACAACCTCGGCGGCAACTACCTGATCCGCACCACGCCCGAGCGCCGGGCCGAGGTGCTGGCCGCTGCAGTAGCCACGTTGCGCAGCAACGGGCCGGAGCGGATCGTTCTGGAAGACAACACCACCACCGTCTCGGAACTGCGCGAGCGGTTTTACCAGCAACCACGCGGCATGGCCTGGCTGTTGGGCATCGTCTGCGTGGCGCTGCTCCTGATTACCGCATTGGGTATCGTGGGTCTGGCCAGTTTCTGGGTACAGCAACGCACCCGCCAGATCGGCGTGCGGCGCGCACTCGGTGCCACCCGGGGGCAGATCCTGCGGTATTTCCAGACCGAAAATTTCCTGCTCGCCAGCATCGGCATCGGGCTCGGAATGCTGGCCGCCTACGGCATCAACATGTGGCTGATGAGCGCGTACGAACTGGCGCGGCTGCCGCTGTATTACCTGCCCATCGGTGCGGTGACGCTGTGGCTTCTTGGCCAGGTTGCCGTGTTCGGCCCGGCGCAGCGCGCGGCGGCGGTATCCCCGGCGGTGGCCACCAGAACGGCCTGAGCCGCCGGACAATCTGCGGTCGATACAATGCAGCGTCCGCCGCTGCGCCGCGAACTTCCTCCGCGCTGCAGCACGCGCGCTTTCATGCCGGTCTCCTGCTTTTTCCCTTGCTCGGTCATTTCATGCCCACTGTCCTCATCATCGACGACAACGCCTCGGTCGCCACCGCGCTGGATGTGCTGCTGTCCCTGCACGACATCCGCACCTTCGGCGCGCTTTCGCCCGAGGCAGGGTTGGAGCTGCTGCGGTGCGAGGACGTGGATCTGGTGATCTGCGACATGAACTTCCACGCCGATACCACCTCCGGCGAGGAAGGCATGGCGCTGTTCCGGCAGATTCGCGAGCGCCATCCGGACATGCCGGTGATCCTGCTCACGGCGTGGACGCATCTGGAATCCGCGGTGGAACTCATCAAGGCCGGGGCGGCGGATTACCTCGCCAAACCGTGGGACGACCACAAGCTGCTGGCCACCGTGAACAACCTGCTGGAGCTTTCCGAAATCCGTCGCGAGCTGGCGAAGAAAAGCCGACGCGAGCGCCGCCAGCACGAAGCCCTGGCAAAGGGTCACGATCTGCGCGGCGTGGTGTTCGCCGATGGCGCGAGCGAACGCCTGCTGGCACTGGCCTGTCAGGTGGCACGTTCGGAATTGCCGGTGCTGGTGAGCGGGCCGAACGGTGCGGGCAAGGAGAAGATCGCGGAAATCCTGCACTTCAATTCCAACGTCGCGCGCGGGCCGTTCGTCGCGGTGAATTGCGGCGCGCTGCCGCAGGAATTGATCGAGGCCGAATTGTTCGGTGCGGAAGCCGGGGCCTACACCGGTGCGACGAAGGCGCGCGAAGGCAAGTTCGAAGCGGCCGACGGCGGCACGTTGTTTCTGGACGAAATCGGCACGCTGCCGCCTTCAGGACAAATGAAACTGCTGCGCGTACTGGAAACCGGGCGCTTTGCGCGCCTGGGTTCCAACCGCGAAGTGCAGGTGAAGGTGCGCGTGGTGAGCGCGACCAATGCCGATCTCCCGGCGCTGATTGCCGATGGCCGCTTCCGTGAAGACCTTTATTACCGCTTGAACGCGGTGGAACTGAAACTCGCACCATTGGCCGAGCGCTCGGACGACATCCTGCCGCTGGCACGCCACTTCCTGCCCGAAGGCAAGCACCTTTCCGAAGGCGCGTGCCGCGCCCTGCTGCGCCACGGCTGGCCGGGCAACGTGCGGGAACTTCGCAACACGGTGCAGCGCGCAGCGCTGCTTTCCGGTGAAACCATCGAGGCTGCGGCGCTCGGCTTGCCCGATGTCGGCGTGCCGCGTGCAACACAAGGCGATGAACCGGATCGCGCCTCCATCGAAGCGGCTCTGGCGCGCAGCGGAGGCGTGCTGGCGCAAGCGGCGACGGAACTTGGCTTGTCGCGGCAGGCCTTGTATCGGCGGCTGGATCGGCTCGGAATTCCGAGGAACGGATGAAACGCCCGCGCCAGTGGTCGCTGCCGTTCTGGCTCACGTGCGTGGCGGTGTTCGTAGCCATCGCAGCGACAGCCACCACGGCACTGCTGTCCTACTGGCTCGATCCGTGGCTGGCCGCAGGCTTTGCAGCGCTGCTGGCGGCGATCACCGGCATCATGCTGGTGCGGCGCGTCCTTGGCCCCTTGGGTGCGTTGTTCCGTGCGCTGGCGGGCACCGTGGTGAGCTACCGCGATGGCGACTACGGTTTCGGCATTGCCTGGGATGGCTACAGCGATGTGGCAGAACTGGTGCAGGCCCACAACACGCTCGGCAATGTATTGCGCGAGCAGCGCCTGAATCTGGTGCAGCGCGAATTGCTGCTGGACACGATGGTGCAAAACACGCCGGTGGCGATGCTGCTGCTGGATCCCAACCGGCGCGTGGTGCTGGGCAACCTCACCGCACGCACGATGCTCGGCGCAGGCCGTGCGCTGGAAGGCCGCGGGCTGGACGATCTGCTCGCCGCCGCGCCCGTGCCCTTGCGCGATGCCATCGAACGCGGCGGCGATGGGATGTTCACGCTGGACGACGACGAGCATGAGGACATTTACCACCTCGCGCGAAAAGTGTTCCGCCTCAATGGCCGCCATCACGAACTGCTTTTGCTGCGCCGCATGACGGTGGAACTGCGCCGCGCCGAAGTGCAAACGTGGAAGAAGGTGATCCGCGTCATCAGCCACGAGCTCAACAACTCGCTTGCGCCCATCGCATCCCTGGCCCATTCCGGGCAGGAACTGCTTCGACGCGGCCAGCACGAAAAGCTGCCGCTGGCGTTGGCCACCATCGAGGATCGCGCCCATCACCTGGAAGGCTTCATCCACGACTACGCCCGCTTCGCCAAGCTGCCCGCCCCGCGCATCGAACCCGTGCCGTGGCCTGGCTTCATCGAAGCCTTGCGAGCGCAGTTGCCGTTCGGCATCGACGGAACCATTCCCGACGACGCTGCACGTCTGGATGCCGCACAGATGGAACAGGCACTGCTGAACCTGCTCAAGAACGCGCACGAATCCGGCTCCGCCCAGGAGGACGTGCGCATCGGCGTGCGGCGCGGCGCCGAAGGCTGGCGCATCGACGTCAGCGACCGTGGCAGCGGCATGAACGATGCCGTGCTCGGCAATGCACTGCTGCCGTTCTATTCCACCAAGCGCAGTGGCACCGGATTGGGCCTGGCGCTGGCGCGGGAAATCGCCGAAGCCCACGGCGGGCGCATCGCGCTCGCCAACCGCGAAGGCGGTGGCTTGTGTGTGTCACTGGTGCTGCCGGAGTGAGCGGTGCACGGGTGTCATCCTGCGCGTAGAAAAGCCTGTCACCCTGTGTGAAGTCGCAGGGTCGCTCTTGCGGTTGAAGAGTGATGCTGCGACACAGCTTCGCTGCGCGCAGCATGACGGTGCAAGTGTCATCCAGCGCGCAGGATGACGGCAGAACGGGCGAGGCGGTTACTTGAAGTTGTAAACCAGATTCACCTTGGTCAGCGTGTCGGTGTTCTTGATGCCCGGCGGAACATCCGTGTTGTAGCGGGCTTCAAGGCCGGCCTTGAGCGCGAAGGCTTCGCTGATGGCCACGCTGATGCCGAAATCGTTGCTGGCGAAGGTGTTGTCGTTGCCCGCTTCCACCAGCAGGTTGTCGTAAAGCTCGGCGGTGGCGCTGAGCTTGTGGCTCCAGCCCAACGCACCGCGCACGATGATCTCGTCATTCACTTCGCTGGTGACTGCATCCTTGGCGCGACGGTAGCCGGGGCCGATTTCAGTGGTGAGGGTGGTGGTGTCGTTCTTGATGAAGGTGTGGCCGTAGCCGAGCGAGAACGTGGCCTGGTAGTCGTAAGGGGCGAAATCGTCGTTCTCGTAGCGCAGTGCTGCGATCCAGGAACTGACCTCGTTCATCTTCAGCGCGCTGCTGGCGCCCACTTCATAGCGATTTGCGGAAAGCTGCATTTCCTCCTCCGGCACGCCGTCGCCGTCGAAATCACCCACGACTTCGCCCTTGTTGCGCAGCGCCGATACGTAGAAGGCGTGCTTCCACTTGTCGTCTTCGTTGGTGAAGGCAAGCTTGCCGTTGGCGTTTTCCGAACGCGCATTGCCGCGCGCCATGGCCATGCCGAATTCGCCGGTGCCGGTCCAGCCGACAGTTTCTTCGGCGGAAGCCGCGAAAGAAGCGGTCGCGAGCAGGGCTGTGGCCAGAAGGGTCTTGCGATTCATGTCGTCTCCTTGAATGGGTGCAAGCGCGAACCGGCTTGCGGGGCCCGCGAATGCTATGCAGCCACCCGCAACATGAGGTGAATCACCGATGGATGTGGCCTGACCTCGACGCGCATGGCGCGTGCCATGCGTACAATGCACGCCTCTTTGCCTTCCCCTTCCATTGGACAACCGTTCGATGTTCCGTGCGATCTCCGTACTTGCCTGCCTTCTGCTCGGTCTTGGCCTTGCCCCGGCAGCGCACGCCGGGTTTCACGTCGGCGCGAGCCCGGTTGATGAAATCGACGGGCAAGGCAGCGTCATGGTCGGCGTCAGTTGGGAAACCGAACACAAGCACCCGTGGGAAGTCATCGTCGGCCTCATCAACGGCCGTGACCCGGATCCGACCGCCACGCCGGATGTGTATTTCGCCGCCGTCTCCAAACGCTTCACCTGGCATGGCTTCTTCGTCCAGGGCGGCGTGGCGATGACCAATTCCGATACCGAAGTGCTGTCCGAACACTGGCAATTCCAGACCGGCATCGGCTACCGCTACAAGCGCTTCACCGCTTCCATCCGACATCTTTCCAACGCAAACACCGGCGGCCGCAATCGCGGCGAGAACTATTTGTTCCTGTCCTACGGCTTCTGAGGCCTACCGACACCGACGGTGCTCGCGGTCGATCAGCACGCGCAGTTCGTCGTCGCCGATGCGCTGGTTGCGTGCGGCGAGGTCGCGGATCTTCATCCGCGTATCCAGACAGGCGTCGTAGTTCGCACCGAACAGGAATGCGCCCAAACCTTTCACCACGTCCTCCGGGGTGATCTGTCGGCGCAGTGCGATGGCTTGGGGTGTGAATGGTTCATCGCGGCCCGGCAGGGTTGCGGCCTGGCGTTTCATCAGGTCGCGTTCGGGCACGGAAATTTCCCCCAACCCCTGGCGTGCCACACCGGAAACCGCTTCCAGCAAGCGCGCGGTTGAAGCCGGCGCGGACAACAGCTCCTCGGCGGAAGGCGATGGTGCGGGCGTCACGCTATCCCGTGGCACAGGACGCGATGCGGTGTGCGAAGGGCTTTCTGCACGACGCGCACGCTGCGGGGCAACTGGAAACGGCGGCATCGGCGATGGCGCGGCACGGGCGGGCGTTTCGATGAACACCACCTGCAAACTGGTATCCGAACCGGGGTTGGATTCGCGCCATTGCGCCCACCAGCCAATCAGCACCAGATGCGCCAGCAAGCAGGCCACCAGCACTAAGCGATGGTTTTCCCCGGCGCGCCTTTTCCGATTCATCCCTGAAACCCGTTCACCCCATCCATCGGGGCGCGCACGCTAACGCATTGAGGGTTAAATGGCGGTTAGGGATTCCGCCTCAAGGCAGGCGCGCGATGACCTTGCCCATCAAGGTTTCGTACCGCGCGCGCGCGGTGGGGTCGGCGATGGTTTTCTTGTCGGCGGTGATGCGCACCACGGTTTCCCCGCGCAGTGCGAACAGCGCGATGTACATGGTATCCACCCAGGCAGCAGCATCGCCCAGGCCCGTCACCTTCTGGCCGCCGCGGGTGAACTCCTCGAAGTACGCCGCCGCGGTTGTCCAGCGCCCGCCTTCGGCCAGCAGATCGGCGCTGGTGTGGAAATCCAGCGACAGGCCGTTGTAGTAGTTGCTCTCGTCCACGAACACGCAGCCGATGCCCGTCGTCGGGCTGTCGTAACTCACCTCGCCCGCATCAGGCTTGCCGCCGATGACTTCCGCGACATCGGCGGAGGTGATGCTGGCACACATGGCGCGGCTGGCGGGGCGCACATCGTCCGCCAGCGCCACGGTGGAAACGACGAACAGCAGGGAAAACAAGGTTGCAGCCGTGGAGCGGATACGGTTTTTCATGGCGTCCTCATCGAATGGTTGGAGTCGGAAGGGCAAAGGCTTGGCCCTCCGCGCAGGCAAACGGGCCGCGCAAACAATGGAAACGACATTTGAGGGCAAACCCTGTCATGGGGTTACGGATGATCTGCCGGGGCGTTACTCGAAACCGTTGGCATACACCCGTTCCAGCACCAACGGATCCACCGCACCCTTGGCGGTTTCGCCGAGGAAGGCCAGTGCCAGCTTGGCGAAGGTGACGCTGTGCTGGGCACTGTTGCCCATGTTCGCCAGCGTGTCGCTTATCGAATGGATGTAAGGGCGCTGTTGTGCATGTCCGCCTTCGAAGACCAGCGCCGCAGGAAAGCCCTGGGTGTTCCAGGAGGCGTGATCCGAACAGCCGTAGCCGCACTGGCTCGTTCCGCGGGTGAGCCCTGGCGGGCCAGATAGGTATCGAACACCTGCTGCACGAAGTTCGTAAGCGGCGGGTATCCACGAGATCGGTGAAGATGAATTCAATCGTCTTGCCGGCCCAGTTCTCGTGGTAGTTGGTCATGTCCAGTTGCAGCACGGCGTACACGTTCTTGCGCGGTGCCGCAGCGAAGGATTACGCGATGGCCTTGCGAGCCGTTGAGGCCACTTCCTCCGCCGCATAGGCCATGAACTTCACCGTGCGCTGCGTTTCAGCCATTGCCCATGCGACACGCAGCGCTTCGGTCATGACCGCGATGCCGGAAGCATCGTCGTCCGCGCCGGGCGAACGTGCGCTGGCGTTCTGGGGATTGCCTGGACGCTTCACGTTGGAAATCGAATCCAGATGCCCGCCCATCACCACGATCTCATCCGGCAGGGTCTGTGCCGGTGATGGTGAGGACCACCGAATACTGCTGGCCGCAGTTGCCGTCACGGAACGAGTTCGAACCGTAACATCATGCGGCCATCGGCCACGTCCATTCGTCGGGCCATAAGATCGAGCGCCTGCTGGCCGTGGGCGCTGAGGTAATGGCGATTGGTGAAACTGGACTTCCAGCGATGATGGTGTTGCGGAGTTGGGCTCCTGCGTCCATCGGCAGCCACTGGTTCACCGTGGCCTGGTTGTCGATGAATAGTGGGCGCTTAACGCGCTTGCGGTGAAACCGGCTCGATGGCGATGAAGGCTTCCGCCTCCTCGCGCGTGGGAAAGGCGAAGAACCCGCCGCAGCGGCGTTCGCGTTCGTGGACGTGGGCCGCCAGGTCATCGTTCCCACGCATTCCGTGGCTTCCACCAGCACCACCAGGATTGCCGACCTTGTCCATGCGCAACATTTCGGCATGGCCGCGATGGGCGAGCCAAGTGTCGGTGCCCACCACCAGCCAGGACGTGGGTTCTGCGTGTTGCGCAAACACGGGCGAGGCAACGACCGCGCTGGAAACCGCCAGCAGCGCGGCGGAAAAACGGAACGGGAAACGCATCGGGAACTCCAGTGATAAGCCGACACAGGGCCAGGACAAGCTTCCAATTATGCGGCAACCGCTGAATGGACGCTTCAGGTGCCGCGCGGTTTCGCGCGGTGCGTCGCAGTGGCTGTCCATGGATCATCCGGCCACGGATGCCTGGGATAGCGACCTTTCATTTCCTTCTTCACGTCCGGATACGTGCGTTCCCAGAAGCCGCGCAGATCCTGCGTTACTTGCAGTGGTCTTCCTGCCGGGGAGAGCAGGTGCAAGGTGAGCGGCACGCGGCCTTCGGCGATGCGCGGGGTATCGGCGAGGCCGAACAGTTCCTGCAATTTCACTGCGAGCACGGGCATTTGTCCGGCTTCGTAGTGGATCGACCGTTCCATGCCGGAAGGAACGCTGATGCGCACGGGTGCGAGTGCATCGATGCGCTGGCGCTGTGGCCAATCCAGCGAGGCTTTCAGCGCCTGGGTCAGTTCTTCATCGGTGAGTGCATCGAGCCTGCGCTTGCCGCGCAGCACGGGTTTCAGCCAGTCCTCCAGCGTGGCCAGAAGCCGTGCATCGGAAAGATCGGGAAACTCGTCCGCACGTTCGGGCAGCCATTGCCGCAGGCAGCACACCCGTGCACGCCATTGATTCGCCGATTCGCTCCACGGCAGGGCGTCGATACCGCGCTGGCGTACCGCATCCACCAGTGCATCGGAAAAGCCTGCCGGATCAGGCTGTGCGATGGCGCGGACATCAAGCACGATGGCATCGAAGCGGATTTCCCGGCGTGCTTCGATGCGGCCTGCAGCGTCGTTCCAGAACACGCGGTCTTCCTCCACGAAGCGTTCGGGAAATTCGCGCCGCAGCACGGCTTCATCGCAGGGCGCGGCACGCAGCACGCGCGCATCGCGCTGGCCATCGTGCAATTGCGCAATCACGATCCACGGCTCGCCGTACAGTGCGCTGTCGTCGGAAAGGCTGGCGCTGCGGCCATTGGCGAGCGCATAGCGTGAGGGGTCGTTCGGTGTTTGACGGGCGATGCGATCGGGGAAGGCGTGGATCAGAAGATCGCCGAGCCGATGCGCTGGCGCTTCAGCAGGTGGCGCGGATGTGCAGTTGCTGCGGCGACGCCATTGCTTTGCGGTCTGGTCGATGGCCGCCAATGCGCCGCGCGAGGCATCAGGCGGTATGTGGCCTGCACGAAACGCGGCAAGGGATTGCCAACGCGAGGCCAGATCATCGCGGCGCGAGGCTTTCAGCGGATCGCGCGCTTCCAGCAATGCAGCCAGATCGCAGGCGAGTGCGGCATCTTCACCGGATGGAGCACACAGCATCGCCGCGATGCGTGGATGCGTACCCAGTGCGAGCAGGCGTTTTCCCGATGATGTGATGCGTTCGCCATCCAGTGCGCCAAGCCGACGCAGCAGATCCTTTGCAGCAGCCAATGCACCGGGCGGCGGCGCATCGAAAAAGCGCAGATCGGCATCGCCCCACGCGGCCAGCTCCAGCGCCAGCGAGGTGAGTTCGGTCTGCACGATTTCCGGCCTGCGAGCGGCTTCCAACCGCTGCGATTCCGGCCACAGGCGATAGCAGAACCCCTCGGCCACACGTCCGGCGCGACCGCTGCGTTGATCGGCGCTGGCCTGGGAAATGTTCACCACTTCAAGGCGTGGGAATCCACTGTTCGGATCAAAGCGCGGCTCGCGCGCCAGGCCCGAATCAATCACCACGCGCACGCCGGGCAAGGTGACGGAGGATTCGGCCACGTTCGTCGCCAGCACGATGCGGCGGTGGCCATCGGATGCGGGCCGCAACACGGCGCTTTGCGCTTCCACCGGAAGTTCGCCGTGCAGCGCGAGGACTTCCGCTTGCACGTTCACCGCTGCCAGTGCGCGTTGGCACGCACCGATTTCCCTTTGGCCCGGCAGGAACACCAGCACATCGCCCGGATGCGCGTTCAATGCTGCTTCGACGCTGCGGCGCACCTGCGCTTCCAGTGGTTCCTGCCGCTTTGCAGGCACATGCGATGTGGTTACCGGGAAGCTGCGCCCTTGCGAGGTCAGTCTCGGCGCATCGAGAAAGCGCGAAAGTTTTTCGCCATCGAGCGTGGCGCTCATCACCAGCAGGCGCAGGTCGGGGCGAAGTTGGGTTTGCACATCCAGCGCCAATGCCAGGCCCAGATCGGCGGAAAGGTGGCGTTCGTGGAATTCGTCGAACACGAGTGCGCCGATACCTTCAAGCATCGGGTCTTCCTGCACCATGCGGGTGAGGATGCCTTCGGTGACGACTTCGATGCGCGTGGCGGTACCGATGCGGTTCTCGAAGCGGATGCGATAGCCGACGGTTTGCCCGATTTCCTCGTTCAAGCCCGATGCCATGAACATCGCTGCGGCACGTGCGGCAACGCGGCGCGGTTCCAGCATCACGATGCGTTGCCCGGCGAGCCACGGCGCATCCAGCAGGGCCAGCGGCACGCGCGTGGTCTTGCCCGCGCCGGGTGCAGCTTCCAGCACCAGACGCGGATGTTTGGCCAGGGCATCGAGGATCGCCGGCAGCAACGGCTCGATGGGAAGGATGGGATCGCTCATCGGGCACGAAGCGTAGCGGATGATGGGTTGACCATCGCAAATTGCCAACGCCGCCCAAAGAAAAACCGCCCGGATTGTTCCGGGCGGTTTCTCGGGTGCTGCAGGCCGTACTTAGAAGCGACGGCGTAACGTACCCGCACCCAGCAACAGCATGGCCAGCGCCATGAGTGCCAGCGTCCAGTTCGAGTTCGCCGGGACGAGGTACGGGTTCAGCATCAGCGGCACCGCAGCCGACGAGGAGGAGGATTCCGTCGTCGAAGTACTGGTCACCGTGGCGGTGTTGATGATGACATCCGGGCCGTCGTAATCCGCCGCCACCAGCAGGGTAACGCTGATGGTGCGGCTTGCGCCCGGCGCCAGCGTGCCCAGCAGACACGGGAACGGCGTGTTGCAAGCGCCTGCGTTGGACACGAAGCTAAGGCCAGGCGGTACGGGATCGGTCACGGTGACGTTGTGCGCAGGCACCGTGCCGACGTTGGTCACCACGATCGTGAACACGATCTCCTCACCCAGATTCGTGTAGGCCGGGCCGGTCTTCACGATGGTCAGTTCCGCAGGTGCGATCGGCGTATCCACCGTGCTCGGCGGCGGGGTCAGCGGCGGCGGCGTCGGACCACCCGGAGGCGTCGGCGGCTGGCCGGTGGTCGTCGCACTGTTGTGCACGCTGCCGTTGATCACGTCGGCAGGCGTCACGGTGTACGTCGCCGTACAGGTGAGCGCTGCATTCGGGGCCAGCGTCGTCGGCTGCGCCGGGGTGCAGTTCAGTGCGGACAGGCCAGGCAGCGGGTCGCTGATCGACACGCCGGTCAACGTCACGTCGCCGGTGTTGGTCGCCACGAACTGATAGTTGATCGTGTCGCCTTCGGTGTACGGGCCACTGGAGGTCACGGTCTTGACGATCACCAGCGACGGATGCTGCTCGACCGGCGTCTCCACCGTGCTTGGCGGCGGCGTCAGCGGCGGCGGCGTCGGGCCGCCCGGAGGTGTCGGCGGCTGGCCGGTAGTGGAGGCCGTGTTGATCACCTGGCCTGCTTCCACGTCGGCTGCCGTCACCACATGCGTGGCCGTACAGGTCAGCGTCGCATTCGGACCCAGCGAGGTCGGCTGGGCCGGGGTGCAGGCACCGATCGTCGCGTTCGGATCGCTGATCGACACATTGGTCAGCGTCACGTCACCGTTGTTGGTCGCCACCAGACTGTAGGTGATGGTGTCGCCCAGCGAGTACGGGCCAGTGGAGGTTTCCGTCTTGACGATGGCAAGGCTCGGATCCTGTTCGATCGGCGTATCCGTTTCGCTCGGCGGTGTGATGACCGGCGGTGGCGGCGGATTGCCCGGGGCGGTCGGCGGCGGCGTATAGGTTGCGGTGGCACTGTTGTGCACCTGTCCCGTCTTCACGTCCGCAGGCATCACGGTGTACGTCGCCGTACAGGTCATCACCGCGGTCGGTGCCAGCGTAGCTGGGGCCACCGGGTTGCAGACCAGCGCCGACAGACCGGGCAGCGGATCGTTGATCGACACGTTGCTCAGCGTCACGTCGCCGTTGTTGGTCGCCACGAACTGGTAGGCGATCACATCACCCGCCGTGTACGGGCCGGTGGAAGTGACGGTCTTGGCCAGCGTCAGGCTCGGGTTCTGCGTGATCGGCGTATCCGTTTCATCCTGTACCGGCGGCAGCGGATCAGACGGCGGGCCATTTGGCGTCGCGGGCGGCGGCGTACCGGTGGAAGTTGCCTGGTTGTGCACCTGGCCGTTTTCCACGTCCGCAGGCGTCACGGTGTAGTTCGCCGTACAGGTGAGCACTGCATTCGGGGCCAGCGTCGTCGGCTGGGCCGGGGTGCAGTTCAGTGCAGACAGGCCAGGCAGCGGATCGGTGATGGATACGTTGGTCAGTGTCGTGTCACCGTTGTTGGTCGCCACGAACTGGTAGGCGATCACATCCCCTGCGGTGTACGGCGCACTGGAGGTCACGGTCTTGGCCAGCGTCAGCGAAGGATGCTGTTCCACCGGAACATCCACCGTGCTCGGCGGCGGCGACAGCGGCGGCGGCGTCGGGCCGCCCGGAGGCGTCGGCGGCTGGCCGGTCGTGGTGGCCGTGTTGGACACCTGGGCGGCATCCACATCGGCAATCGTCACCACGTGCGTGGCCGAACAAGAGAGCATGGCACCCGGTGCCAGCGTCGCCGGCTGTGCCGGGGTGCAGGTACCGATCACCGCGTTCGGATCGCTGATCGACACATTGGTCAGCGTCACGTCACCGTTGTTGGTCGCCACCAGGCTGTAGGTGACGGTGTCGCCCAGCGAGTACGGGCCGGTGGAGGTTTCCGTCTTGACGATGGCAAGGCTCGGATGCTGCTCGACCGGTGTATCCACCGTGCTCGGCGGCGGGGTCAGCGGCGGTGGCGTCGGGCCACCCGGAGGCGTCGGCGGCTGGCCGGTGGTCGTCGCGCTGTTGTGCACCTCGCCTGCTTCCACGTCGGCTGCCGTCACCACGTGGGTGGCCGGGCATGTCGTGGATTCACCGATATTCAGCGTTCCCGGCAGCGTGATCGGGGCACAGGCACCCAACACCGCGTTCGGATCGCTCACGCTCACGCTGGACAGCGGCTCGTTGCCCGTGTTCGTCACCACCAGGTTGTAACTGATGGTGTCGTTCAATGAATACGGGCCAGGCGAGGTTTCCGTCTTGAGGATGGTCATCGACGGGGCGGAGCTCACCACGACGGTGGCCGTTGCGGTTTCGCAGGCAGGGGGAACCGTCGCGGGCAGCACACAGATTTCATACGGGAACGTGTATGTGCCCGACGGAGTCCCCGGCGGCACGGTGATGATGCCGGTCGTCGGATCCATCGTCAGCCCACCCCCGGAAGGCACGCCTGGCGTCAGCGTGATGTTGGTGCCGGGAATCACGGAACCACTGCCGGAAGTGTCGTTGCCGACCACCGGAGGCGTCGTGCCGCCGGAGCCGCCGTTGATCGGCGTGCCGCTGTAGTCATCATCCAAGGCATCGATGATCGGCGCATTCACCGTCGTCGTGTTGTTGCCACCCGTGCCGGTACCACCATTGGTGTCGTTCGTCGCACCCGTCGTGCCGGTGAAGACCACGCCCGTTTCCGGCGTGTTGCTGCCGCCCGGCGTGCCCGGCGCGGTGTAGTCGAAGGTGCAGACGATGCTTGAGCCAGGAGCCGGCGCAGCGGGCAGCGAGGCCACCGGCGTTGCCGGTACGCAGACGATGTTGCTGATCGTACCCGCGTCCACGCTCGGCACGCAGGTCGCGTTCGCGGCGCTGTCAGGGCCGGCGTTGGTGCAGGTCAGGGTTGCACCGGTCACGGCTTCGCCCGGTTCCAGCACCGTCGGCAAGCCGCCGAACACCGGCGTCAGGTCGGCCAGTTCGGAGGTCACCGTCAAGGTCGCGTTGTCGCACTGCGTCTGATTCGGAGCGGGAGCACAGACCTGGTACAGCACCGTGCAGGGGTTGGGCGTGGCATCGAACGTCGCCGTGCCGTCGGAATCCACCTGGCCGTTGGCGCACGTGCCGCCGGTGTAGGTGAAGGTGCTGTTCGGCGGGTACTGGTCGTTGGTGCTCAGTTCGAAGGTGTTGTTGGTGGAACCACCCGGCACCGAAGTGGTGTCATCCACCGCATCGATGATCGGCGCATTCACCGTCGTCGTATTGTTGCCACCCGTCCCCGTACCGCCATTGGTGTCGTTCGTCGCACCCGTCGTGCCGGTGAAGACCACGCCCGTTTCCGGCGTGTTGCTGCCGCCCGGCGTGCCCGGCGCGGTGTAGTCGAAGGTGCAGACGATGCTTGAGCCAGGAGCCGGCGCAGCGGGCAGCGAGGCCACCGGCGTTGCCGGTACGCAGACGATGTTGCTGATCGTACCCGCGTCCACGCTCGGCACGCAGGTCGCGTTCGCGGCGCTGTCAGGGCCGGCGTTGGTGCAGGTCAGGGTTGCACCGGTCACGGCTTCGCCCGGTTCCAGCACCGTCGGCAAGCCGCTGAACACCGGCGTCAGGTCGGCCAGTTCGGAGGTCACCGTCAAGGTCGCGTTGTCGCACTGCGTCTGATTCGGAGCGGGAGCACAGACCTGGTACAGCACCGTGCAGGGGTTGGGCGTGGCATCGAACGTCGCCGTGCCGTCGGAATCCACCTGGCCGTTGGCGCACGTGCCGCCGGTGTAGGTGAAGGTGCTGTTCGGCGGGTACTGGTCGTTGGTGCTCAGTTCGAAGGTGTTGTTGGTGGAACCACCCGGCACCGAAGTGGTGTCATCCACCGCATCGATGATCGGCGCATTCACCGTCGTCGTGTTGTTGCCACCCGTCCCCGTACCGCCATTGGTGTCGTTCGTCGCACCCGTCGTGCCGGTGAAGACCACGCCCGTTTCCGGCGTGTTGCTGCCGCCCGGCGTGCCCGGCGCGGTGTAGTCGAAGGTGCAGACGATGCTGCCTCCCATTGCCACGGTGGCCGGGGTTGGCGGGGTGCAGACCACGTTGCTGATGGTGCCCGCATCCACGCTCGGTACGCAGGTCGCGTTCGCGGCGCTGTCAGGGCCTGCGTTGGTGCAGGTCAAAGTTGCACCGGTCACGGCTTCGCCCGGTTCCAGCACCGTCGGCAAGCCGCCGAACACCGGCGTCAGATCGGCCAGTTCGGAGGTCACCGTCAAGGTCGCGTTGTCGCACTGCGTCTGATTCGGAGCGGGAGCACAGACCTGGTACAGCACCGTGCAGGGGTTGGGCGTGGCATCGAACGTCGCCGTGCCGTCGGAATCCACCTGGCCGTTGGCGCACGTGCCGCCGGTGTAGGTGAAGGTGCTGTTCGGCGGGTACTGGTCGTTGGTGCTCAGTTCGAAGGTGTTGTTGGTGGAACCACCCGGCACCGAAGTGGTGTCATCCACCGCATCGATGATCGGCGCATTCACCGTCGTCGTATTGTTGCCACCCGTCCCCGTACCGCCATTGGTGTCGTTCGTCGCACCCGTCGTGCCGGTGAAGACCACGCCCGTTTCCGGCGTGTTGCTGCCGCCCGGCGTGCCCGGCGCGGTGTAGTCGAAGGTGCAGACGATGGTGTCGCCCATCGCCACGGTCGCAGGCGGCGTCGGGGTGCAAACCAGATTGCTGATCGTTCCCGCATCCACGCTCGGCAGGCAGGTTGCCGCAGCCGCGGCACCCGGGCCGGCATTGGTGCAAGTCAGGGTTGCTCCGGTCACGACCTGCCCCGGTGACAGCACGGGGGGCAGGCCGCCGAACACGGGCGACATGTCCGATACGGAGAGATTATGGGTGACGGTACAGGTGCCGACACACGCAGGAGGCACATCGCCACCACCACCGCCGCCGGCCACGTTGTTGGCCACGCTATTTCCAGCGGACGCATTGACGGTGGCGGTGTATTCGACGGTGTAGCTGCCGATGCCGGTGCCCACTGGCAGGGTGCAGCTCACACTTCCGCCACAGGTGAACTGCGGGCTCTGATTGGTGATGCTGCCGAAGGTGAGGCCAGTACCGAGCGTGTCGGTCAAAGTGAAGACGCTGGTGAGCGGCGCGTTGGCGACGTTGACGGTCACGGTGTAAGTAATCGTGTCGCCCACGTTGACATCGATTCCTGCCGCCGGGCTGGACGCCTTGCCGTAGGTGATGACCGGCTTGGCCACCACGGTCTGCGCGTGCGCCGTGTTCGGAGCGGTGTTCGGCGGATTGGTTTCGTTGGTTGCCGCGATGACCGTGTCCAGCGGAATCGGGCCGGGATTGCTGGGTGCAACGACATAGTTGAAGCTGAAGCCCAACGATTGGCCTGGTGCCAGCGTGGTCGGCATGCCGGAGAACGTGATGGTGCACGCAGGCGCTGGGGTGTAGGTCGCCGTCACGCCCGCAGGAACAACGGTGAAGTTCACCGCGCTCGGGCAGGTAGCAGGCATGCCAGAGTTACCCAGCGTTACGGTGTAGGTAACGCCCGTGGCCGGGGTGTCGCCAGCATTGCTGAAAGCAAAGCTGCCATAAGATATTTCGCCCGGAAGCACGGCCGGGGTCATCGTGGCCATGGTGCCGACATCCACGCCCGTCACCGATGGGACGATGACGACCGGCTCGACGAACAGCGGCGAGCGCTCCAATGCCCACAGGTCCAGGCCCTTGGCGGTACCGAAGTACACATTCGAGTTGTTGGAACAATCCGTATTGGGATCACTGGAACCCGTGATCTGGCGATAGTACTTGCCGGTACCGTTCCAGTTGGCATCGGCCGAATCCACACCCACCAGTGAGTGATTCGGGGTGGGCTGCGCTTGCAAGTTGCTGGCACCGCAGAGGTGGTCGTTGAGCTGGCCGATCAGGGTGTTATTGCTGGTGCGATGCCCGCGGTCATCGAAATAGACCGTGGTGGCTTCGGCAGTATTGAAGGCGTTGAGCTTGGTCAGTGTCGGCCCGCCATCGACGTTGCCTTCGAGATCGATCATCGGGAAGTGGATTTCACCGTTGCGTCCGACGATCTGGAAATCGTAGTTGCCGATCGGGAACGGATTGCCACTGTTGTCCAGACCATCCCAGAGCACGCTGTGGCTGCCCGTCAGTGCAACGCCCGTCATCACGCGGTTGCAGACATTGGCCGGGTCGTAGTCGTCGATGCAATTGGGCGGGGTATCGCCTGATCCGGTCGCGCCGCGCCTGACGACGATCTCGTAGGTAAGCGTATTGACGGTGGTGAAGGTGAATACGCCGCCGCTGGATACGGTCGAATTGTGCCCGCCCATGTTGCCGACGAAGGTGGGCGCGGTGAGCTGAGGCTGCAGCGGTGCCTGCGGGATCGCCAATGCCGTGAGCACGCGGTTGACTTCCGCGGCGTTGGGACCACTGGGCGAGACATCGCTGAAAAAAATCGGGTAGTCGGGGCGCTCGGCCGTCACACCCGCGCTGAAGGAGGTGCCCGCATTCACATTCTGGTTGCTGCCACGGATGTCCTTGTAGAGCGGCGCACCACCGTCAATGAAGCCCTTGGGATTGGCATAGAACACCGCACGGTTCGGATCCAGGCCCTGGAAGGTCTGGCGATAGCGATAGCCGTCGGCGGAGACGTAATGCAGGTTGTTACGCAGGTAGCGGCCGTTGGTGTTGAGATACACCGCCCAGGCGTAGGTGAAGACGCGGCCGTTGAGGTCGGCCAGCGAGGACATGTCGGCGCGCACCGTCACATCCCACGCTTGCACCGTGCTGGTATGCGCCGTCGGATTGGCGATGTCGGCGTTGTTGGTGCTGCCGGCATTGGCCCCATAGAAGCGCACGCCATAGATGCCCGCGCCCCCGACCGGCACCTGGTACCAGCACGGGGTGAAGCCGTTGGGAACCGTGGCGCTGCCATCGGCGCTGTTGGGGCCTGCGAGTTCTGCGGCACGGTTGGGGATCAGGCCATATTGGCCTGCGCCGGCAGTGCCATCGCAGGTCAGCACTGCCGAGGCATTCGACGGATCCGTCTCGGTGCCCTTGGTGCCGAAATTCGGCGCTGGTCCCCAAAGACGGATCTGGCCGCGATTGCCGCCGGTATCAGTCGTGCGATTGCGCGAACCGAGCAGGATGACTTCGCCCTCGCGCGCATACACGTAGGTGAACTGCCTCTGCCTGGCCACGCCAGCGGCATTGGTGTTGGTGAGGTCCATCACGCCGCGGTTGCCGGTGGAGCCGGTACCGCTTGCGGGATGGAGGGTGCGAGTGCCCTCGGCGCGCGCATCGTGCGGGCCGGAGAGCATCAGCGCCGCCAAGGCCAGCAGTGGCGTCGAGGTTCGGGCGAACATTTGCGCGAACCGGCGTGCGCCATCCTGCGCGCGCCGTGCGATGCCAGAGAGTGAAGGGGCGTTCATTTGTGCTATCTCCATGGGAGAGGGTCGTGGGCGCATCGGAACCGAGAAGCGTGATGCGGCACACATTCTAAAACCCCTCACTTCATGAACACCACAAAATAATTGTTTCAAAACATTGATTTTTATAACTTATTTTCTATGAAAATCACCATTCATCACTGAAACTGACGTTTTCTCACGCAACACTCACCAAATCTCATTTGTTTCGGGCTTTCGCCCGGTTGTCCAGGGCGTTTCATCAATCCCGAATAATTCGCCTGCCCAAGAAAAAGGGCGGCACCATGCCGCCCGATTTCTTGGGTGTGAGACAACACCCTCTCCCATTGGCGGAGAGGGTGGTCTGTTGCTCAGCGTTCGCGCAGGCGCGCTTCCAGTGCGCGGATGATGTCCGCACGCGCAGCGTTGGCAGGGCGTGAGGCTGTCGTACCGGCCTTGGCCTGGGGAATGCCCTTGGCAAGCAACACGGCGCCCAGGCCTTCCGGCTTCCCGGTTGTGGAAACCATCATCTTGGCCGGGCCTTCTCCGGATTCCACGAAACTGCGGCTGGCGCTGCGCCAGGCGCGAGCGGGGTAGGCTTCGTAGTTCAGGTAGTTTTCGCCATCCGGATACAGCGTGAACCAGCCGCTGCCTCGTTCGGTGCCGATCTGAAGTTCGTACAGCGCGAACCAGAGCTCGCCGTCGTAGATGCCATCCTCCACCACGATCACCTGCCAGCCGGTGGGTGATTCGAAGAAGCCCTCGGCAGCATGGTTGTCCAGCGCATACTGGCTGCATCCGGCCACCTGCGCATCGTCGGGTCGGCAACCCTGATAGAACCATTGGTTGGTGCCCCACACGTATTGATCCAGCACCAGCACATCGGCGGTGAAGGGATAGCTTGCATCGGAGCTGGCCAGATCGACGGTGATGTTCCACTCGCCCAACATCCTGGCCACGTCGCCCGTGAGCGCTGGCGGGTCGATGTCCCTCAGGTAGCCGTACTCGAACCGATACAGCGGAATGACGCGGCCATTGGGCCAGGTGAGTTGCGCCCTGGTGGCATCGGCTGGATCGAACGCGATCGTGAGCCAACCCACGTCGTCGTGTTCATTCGCAACCGGGGCGGGCGGGCAGCCGATGCAGCCGAAATTGCTGTAACGAACCATCCGTTCCCGGAACACGACACTGGTGAGATCGCCATTGGTGTTGTAGGTGTAGGCAAGCCGTCCGGCCGCGGTGTAGAAGGTCGGGCGCCCCTGTGCATCGCCCCCGTAAACGGCCAGCGTCAGGACATCGTCCTGGAGTTCGAGATACATGCCCGCACCGGTTTCGCCGGGGCTGGCCCAGACCCCGGATTCGGGCGTGTAGGCGTTCGCAGCGGATGCAAACGAGAAAGCGGCGAGAAGCGCCAGAAAGGCAGCACGCATGACGATGAACTCCTGAGTGAAGGTGCTTTGGCACCTTAGCAACTGCAGCTTAATGCGCGTTGAAAACTCACCGCATTGCGAGCGCCACCGCAATACCCACGAACAACACCGCGCCCACCCAGTTGTTGTGCAGAAAGGCGGCAAAACACGGCCCACGCTCGCGCTTTCTGGCGATGAAGAACTGCCAGCCGACCAGCACCATCGCCACCGCAAGCGATACCCAGTACGGCCAACCCAGTTCCGCTCGCGCGCCGGCGAAGGCCATCGCCGCGAGGAAGCCGGAAAACAGGATGCCCTGCATCGCCAGATCCGCATCACCGAACAGGATGGCGGTGGATTTCGCGCCCATGCGGATGTCGTCTTCCCGATCCACCATCGCATACCAGGTGTCGTAGCCGGTGGCCCACAACACGTTTGCGCACAAGAGCAGCCAAGCCAGCGGCGGCACCATGCCCTGCACGGCGGCAAAGGCCATCGGAATGCCCCAGCCGAATGCCAGCCCCAGATACACCTGCGGGAACCAGGTGTAGCGCTTCAGATACGGATAACTGGCCGCGAGGAACACACCGACGATGCTGAGCAACACTGTCAGCCGGTTGGTGAGCAACACCAGCCCGAACGCAACCAGCATCAGCACGGCGAATACGATGAGCGCCTGCGTGGGGGAAACCTCGCCGGTAACCAATGGCCGTGCCTTCGTGCGTTCCACCGAAGCATCGAGCCAGCGATCCGCGTAATCGTTGATCACGCAACCGGCGGAGCGTGTCAGCCACACGCCAAGCGTGAAGATCGCCAGCAGTTTCCACGAAGGCCAGCCGCCAGCCGCCAGCCACAATGCCCACCACGTGGGCCACAGCAGCAGCAGCGTGCCGATGGGTTTGTCCCCACGCACCAAGCGCCACCAGGCGCTGAAGCGCGTCTGGGACGAAGGCTGGCGCGGTTGCGCGGAAGGTCGGGAAAGCGGGCGATGGCCCATGACAGCTGAACATCGGTGCGGGTGAAGCTGGCATTCTCGCCTTTCCGTCGCCACCTGCGAAGTCACATGATCGCCACACTGGCGTCTTTCGCTTTCGCGGGCCGCTTCGGCCTTCACTTGCAGGAGAACATTCGATGAGCAACGGTCAAGGCAGTACGGGCAATGTCATTGCCGCCATTTGCAGCCTGTTCATTCCCGGCCTTGGCCAGTTGGTGCAGGGCCGCCTGCTGTCGGCGATGTTCTGGTTCCTCGCCGCCTGCGTGGCCTTCGGCATCACCTGGCTCATCACGTTGAGCCTGCTGCCGTTTGGCTGGTTCATCGTGAGCATTTTCTCGTGCCTGAGTGCGGCGGTGTACAAACGCTGAGGCTTGCCTACGGCGTGCGGAAGAAGAACCACCACGCCACCACCACAGCCGCCAGCACGAAGCGGTAAATGGCGAATGGGGCGACGCCGACGCGGCGAATGGTTTCCAGGAAGAAGCGGATCACCAACCAACCGGCCACGGCGGAAATCGCCGCGCCGAGCAGGAAATCGCCCCACGCCAACGTGGTTTCCGTGCCATGCCGCATTTCCCATGCGGCATGTGCGGTGGCCAGCACCATCACGGGAATGGAAAGCAGGAACGAGTAACGCGCGGCACTGGTGCGCGGCAAGCCGAGCAGCAGGCCGGCGGTCATCGTCGCACCGGAACGGGACGTGCCGGGCATCAATGCCAGCGCCTGCGCGCAGCCGATCAACAGAGCCTTGCCGAAGGTGATGCTGGCCAAGGCATTCGTTTCGTCTTTTGCAGCCACGCGGCGCGAATGCAGATCGGCAAACCACAACAGTGCGCCGAACACGACGAGATTGGCGGCAATCATCAGCGGATGCCGCAAGAACAGCGCACCCGCATCGCCCAGCGCCAAACCAGCAAGCCCTGCGGGAATCGTGCCCAGCGCGATGCCGAAGGCCAATCGCTGCGCATCGTTCAAGGGTTTGCCGGGCCGCCAGCGCAAGGTTTGCCCGATGAGTTCCATCACTTCACGACGGAAGTAAGCCATCACCGCAATCAGTGTGCCGAAGTGCAACGCAAGATCGAACGCCAGGCCCTGATATTCCCAACCGAGCAACTCGCTCGCCAGCACCAGATGCCCGGAGCTTGAAACCGGCAGGAACTCGGTGAGCGCCTGGATCAGCGCCAGTACCAGAATGTGCAGGAACTCCACCGCAGGATCAGCCAGCCAACGCCGGGTTCAGCGTATAGCTGCCGGCCACCAGCGCTTCGGCCAGAACGTGCCCGTGCATCGCGGCCAACACCTGCGGCGCAGTGAAGCCTTGCGGCAGGTCGAGCGTGGGCACGTCGAGGGCGAACAGGCGAAAGAAATAGCGGTGCGGAATTTCGTCGTTGAACGGTGGGCAAGGGCCATCGTACCCGTGGTACGCCCCGCGCATGTCCGCGTCGGCGGCGAACCAGCCGGTGTAATCGTTGATGCCCTGACGCCCGCCGCCGGGAATGGCGGCATCGGGTTTGCCGTGTGCCACCACGCCATCGGAAAGCGCGCCTGCGGCGATCTGGCGCAGCGATGCGGGCAGATCGACCACGGCCCAGTGATGGAACTCGGTGCGCGGCAGCAACTTTGAAACACTGCGATCGGGCAGGTTCACATCGTCCCCGCGCGAAGGCGCATCCGGGTCCACGCAGATCAGCGCGAACGAAGCCGTGCCTTCCGGCACTTCGTCCCAGGCCAGATGCGGGTTGCGATTGGCCGAAAGCACGCAAGGTTCACCCGCATCGCCGATGCGGCCAAAGGCGAATTCGGCAGGAATAGGCCGGTTGTGGATGAAATTTTCGCTATGGATCTTCATCTAAGGGTTCCTCGCCGGGGAGGGCATCGGCTGTGGTGGATCGCAGCATTGTTGCAGATTCCAGAACGCAGCATCCCGCCCATCAGGCTTGGGTGGCGCGGCCGCGGCACCTATGATGCCAAGACCCCACTACCAAGGATGACACCATGTCCGAACCTCTCGACCAGACTGCGCTCGACCAGTTGTTCCTCGCCGCGCGCACCTTCGGCTTCGCGCACGACACCTGGCTGGACAAGCCGGTGAGCGAGGCGCAGTTGCGAAGCATCTGGGAACTGGCGCGCATGGGGCCGACCGCCTCCAATACCCTGCCCGCGCGCATCGTCTGGGTGGTGAGTGCGGAAGCCAAGGCCAGGCTGGAACCGCTGATGGATGCGGGCAATCGCGGCAAGACGCGCGAAGCCCCGGCCACGGCCATCATCGGCTTCGACCTTGAGTTCTACGAAAAATTGCCCTACCTGTTTCCGCACACCGATGCGAAAAGCTGGTTCTCCGGCGCATCGGAGGAAACGCTTACCACCGTTGCCCTGCGCAATGGTTCCCTGCAAGGTGCGTACCTGATCCTCGCCGCCCGCGCACTCGGGCTGGATGCGGGGCCGATGTCCGGCTTCAATGCCGCCGGTGTGGAGGCCGAGTTCTTCCCCGGCACGAAGATCAAAGCCAACTTCATCTGCAACATCGGCTACGGCAACCGCGCCGGCCTGTTCCCGCGCAGCCCGCGCCTTGCGTTCGAGGAAGCCAATACCATTCTGTAAGGCCGTTCCACTTCCACCCCACCCAGAGGAAACCCGTCATGAAAACCACCCTCATCGCCGCTGCGCTGTTCGCCGCGTTCTCCACCGCCGCCGTGGCCGACCCCATCACCTACACCATCGACCCATCTCACGCACAGGTTGCCTTCACCTACAGCCACATGGGTTTTTCCAACATCACCGGCCGCTTCGACACGATTGAAGGCACCCTCACCTACGATCCGCAGGCACCTGAAAAATCCTCCATCGAAATCTCGGTGGACGTGAACAGCGTCAGCACCGGTGTGGTCAAGATGGACGAGCACCTGAAAGCCGAGGATTTCCTCGATGCCGCCGCCCACCCCAAGGCCACGTTCAAGAGCACTGAAGTTTCCAGCGCCGGGCAGGGCAAGCTGAAACTCACCGGCGACCTCACCATCCACGGTGTCACCGCGCCGGCCAGCTTCGATGTGACGGTGAACAAGATCGGCGAACACCCGATGCGCGGCGTCCCCGCCGCCGGTTTCGACGCCACCAGCACCATCGAACGCGCCGCCTTCGGCGTGGAAAAATACCTGCAAGTCACCGGCCCGGAAGTGAAGCTCGCCATCACCATCGAGGCGCTTGGGCCGAAGCCGTAAGCGTTATGGCTGGCCAATGACGGCCAGATACTCCCGCACGGTGCGCTCAAGCCCGAGATAGAGCGCATCGTCGATCAGGGCGTGGCCGATGGAGACTTCGGCCACGGGCGCGCAGGCCACGCGCAATGGGCCAAGGTTGCGGCGATCCAGATCGTGCCCGGCGTTCACTTCCATGCCCGCCTGGCGTGCCGCCGCAGCGGTGGCTGCGCAATCGGACAGTGCTTGCGCAGCATCGCCAGCGGCGAAAGCTTCGGCATAAGGGCCGGTGTAGATTTCCACGCGGTCGATACCCAGTGCGCGGGCGGCGTCGAAGCCTGTTGTGGCACCGGCATCGACGAACACGCTGACGCGCACATTCAGTGCCTTCAACTGCGCAACTACCGGTTCCAGCAGCGCAAGATCACGCGCCAGATCGAATCCGTGGTCGGAAGTGAGCTGTGCATCGGCATCCGGCACCAGGGTGGCCTGATCCGGACGGGCAGCTTCCACCAGGGCCAGAAACCCCGGATACGCACCGCGCGGCGGGGCGAAGGGATTGCCTTCGAGGTTGAATTCCACGCCTGCCGCGCGCACCAATGGGGCGAGCAGATGCACGTCGTCAGGGCGAATGTGGCGCATGTCCGGGCGCGGGTGCAGGGTGATGCCGTGCGCGCCTGCGGCCAGCACGGTGCGCGCGGCGTGTGCGATATCCGGCTTGTCGCCGCCACGCGAGTTGCGCAACACGGCAATCTTGTTGAGGTTGACGCTGAGGGATGTCATGGGTGGATTATGCTCCCTGAAAACCAGTGAGCCGAATCATGTCCAGCGCCATCCTGTACGAAACCTGCGACGACATCGCCGTCATCACCATCAACCGCCCGGATCAGCGCAACGCGATCAACCGCGAGGTGCGCGCGGGCCTGTTCGATGCGTTCGCACAGCTTCATGCAGACGATGCGATCCGCGTGGGCATCCTTACCGGCAGCGGCGACAAGGCGTTCTGCGCCGGTGCGGATCTGAAGGAGATGGCCCAGCTTGGCCTTGCCGTGTTGCCGCCGGGTTTCTTCCCGGTGCTGGGCGACAACGTGCACGTGGAGAAACCCGTGATCGCGGCGGTGAACGGCGATGCGTTCGCCGGTGGCTGGATGTTCGCGCAGATGTGCGATCTCGTCGTCGCCAGCCGCGCGGCGCGCTTTGGCATCACGGAGGCAAAGGTGGGCCGTGGATTCCCGTGGGCCGCGCCTCTCATCCACATGATTCCGCAAAAGGTGATGGCGGAAATCCTGATGACCGGCGTACCCCTTTCCGCGCAACGGGCCTATGAGATAGGTTTCGTCAACCGCCTCGCCGAGCCGGGACAGACGCTGGAAGAAGCGATGAAACTGGCGCGCGAAATCGCCGCGAATGCTCCGCTCACCGTCGCTGCCGCCAAGCACCTGATTGCGCTTGCCACCGACATGGGCCGCAGCGCCGCGCTCACCGCGGCACAACATGCCTTTGATCGCGTGTACCGCAGCGAAGACGCACAGGAAGGCCCGCGCGCGTTCGGGGAGAAGCGCAAGCCGGTTTGGAAGAATCGTTAGCGCAGACACGTCGTCGCCAGCACGAAGTCGCAGGGTCGTTTTTGGCTGTCTTCGGGTGAGGCCAGGTCGTGGCCGCTGTAGCGCGATGCTGCAACTGCACTTCGCTGCGCGCAGCATGTCGGTTTTTCAGCCTCCTCCGGGAACTTTCCGCCTGAAGCATTGCCAACCAATTCCCATCCGTGACCTTGCGCACTTCCGCAAAGGCATGGAAAACCCCACATTGCCCGGCAATTGACCCAATCCGGGCTTGCCCCACCCCGCGGTGGGTGCTGCAATGCGAGAACGCGGGCCATCCGGCCGCGATGCGAGGTAGAACGTGAAAACCCTGTTGCGATTGGCTCTTGTTGCATCTCTGCTGCTGCCCACCGCATTCGCGCTGGCGGAAGCCCCTGCTGCCAGGAAAGTGGCCGCCACGCCGGTAACACTGGCCCCCACGGAACTGGATGCGGATACCGCCTCGCTGGTGGTGCAGTTGCTGTCCAACAGCCGCTACCACTATCAGCCGCTGGCGCTGGACGATGCGCTCTCGGAGAAAATCCACGACAGCTACCTGGAACTGGTCGATCGCGACAAGCTGTTCCTGCTGGCTTCGGACGTGGCCGGGTTTTCGGCTTACCGCGACAAACTGGACGATGCGCTGCGCGAGCGCAACCTGAAACCGGCGTTCGATCTGTTCAACCTCTACATGCAGCGCGTGGGCGATCGCACCCATTTCGCGCGCGAAGTTCTCAAGCAGGATTTCTCCTTCACCTCGGACGAGCGCTACGACTACGACCGCGAGAAGGCCACCTGGGCCACCAGTGCGGAAGAACTGGATGCACTGTGGCGCAAGCGCGTGAAGAACGACGTGCTGCGGTTGAAGCTGGCCGGCAAGGAAATGTCCGCGATCCGCGAAACGCTGGACAAGCGTTACGCCAACTTCGAAAAACGCGTGCGCGCCATCGATGCGGATGACGTGTTCCAGACCTTCATGAATGCGTATGCGGGCGCGATCGAACCGCACACCTCGTACATGAACCCGCGCACTACCGAAAACTTCAACATGCAGATGCGGCTTTCGCTGGAAGGCATCGGCGCGGTGCTGCAAACCAACAGCGAAGACATCACGGTGATCCGCTCCATCGTGCCCGGTGGCCCGGCGGCGCGGGAAGGCACATTGAAACCCGGCGACCGCATTCATGGTGTTGGCCAGGGCCGCGAAGGCGGCTTCACCGATGTGGTGGGCTGGCGCACGGACGATATCGTGGATCTGATCCGTGGCCCGAAAGACACCTTCGTGCGGCTGGACGTCGTGCCCGCCGATGCAGGCGACGACGCACCGCACCAGACCGTGCTGATCGCACGCGGCAAGGTGAAGCTGGAAGAACAGGCCGCGAAGAAGGCCATCGTCGAAACCGGCGAAGGCGACACCGCGCATCGCATCGGCGTGATTGATCTCCCCACGTTCTATCAGGATTTCGAAGGCCGCCGCCGCGACGAAGCCGATTACCGCTCCGCCACACGCGATGTCGCCAAGCTGATCGAAGAGCTCAAGCAGGAAAAGGTGGACGGCATCGTCATCGACCTGCGCAACAACGGCGGCGGCTCGCTCAACGAAGCCATCGAACTGACCGGCCTGTTCGTGGATACCGGCCCGGTGGTGCAGGTGCGCGATGCACGCGAACGGGTGCAAGTGCAATCGGACATCACGCGCGGCACGGCGTGGGATGGCCCGCTGGCGGTGCTGGTGAACCGCGCCTCGGCTTCCGCTTCGGAAATCTTTGCTGCCGCGATTCAGGATTACGGGCGGGGCCTTGTGATCGGCGAAACCACGTTCGGCAAGGGCACGGTGCAGAACCTGCTGGACCTCAACCTGTTCGTCAACGGCGAAGCGCCGGGCATGGGCCAGTTGAAGATGACCGTGGCGCAGTTTTTCCGCATCGACGGCGGCTCCACGCAGTTGCGCGGTGTTGCACCGGATCTCGCTTTCCCGGTGACGCTGGATGCGGAGGATTACGGCGAGAGCAGCTACGACAACGCGCTTCCGTGGACGAAGATCGCCCCGGCGCGCTATGCGCAGGTCAACGACTTCAAGCCACTGCTGCCGCTGCTGGAAGCGCGCCACGCCGCACGCGCCAAGGCAGATCAGGAGTTCATCTGGTGGAGCGAGGACGTGGCCGAATACCGCAAGCGCCGCAAAGAAAAAACCATCTCGCTCAACGAGGAAACCCGCCGCACCGAGCGCAACACCGAGGAAGCGCGCCGCATCGCACGCAACGAAGCACGCAAGGCTGCCGGGCTGGACGATGAAGTGGTTTCGCCGGACGAAGCCCGCGACGATGGGCTGCAAGCGGACGAACGCGACATCGCCGCCGAAGCCAGGCGCGAGGAGGAGCGCAAGCTCAAGCACAAGCCGGACGTGCTGGCACGCGAAGCCGCGCACGTGCTGGCGGATGCCATCGACATGCTGCGTGCGGATCGCTCGCTTGCGGCACGAGTGCAGCTTGAATCCCCGGTCGAGGATTCCGCCAAGGCGGTGCGGATTCGATAGCGCGGTTGTTCGCCTCTCCCGCTGGCGGGAGAGGCCGCGCCGCAGGCGCGGGTGAGGGTGGCGTGTGGGCTTGCCACGAAACTTGCCATGCTCACGGGCACCACCCTCACCCCGCCCCTCTCCCACCAGCGGGAGAGGGGGAATAGCTCTCCTCCTCCCCAACTCCCTCATGTCCGCCCCGCCTTCCGAAACACCCCGCCAACCCGCCTGGTGGGCGATCCTCACCGCCCTGCTGCTGCTCTACGTGGTCTGGGGTTCCACCTACCTTGCGATCCGTTTTGCGCTGGAAGGCTTCCCGCCGTTCGCGCTCGGCGCGATCCGCATGTTCATCGCAGGCGCGCTGATGTTCGTGGTGCTGCGCCTTTCCGGCTCGCCGATGCCCACGCGAAGGCAATGGCGCAACCTCGTGTGGCTGGGCCTGTTCATGACCTTGCTCAGCAACGGCCTGGTCAACTTCGCCGAACAGGAAGTCTCCTCCGGCCTTGCTGCCGTGGCAGTGGCCTCGATGCCGTTGTGGGCAGCGCTGTTCGCACTGATGCGCGGGCGGCATCCCACGCGCAGCGAATGGGTCGGCTTGATCGTCGGCTTCCTCGGCGTGGTGTGGCTCAACGCGGGCGGCAGCCTCACCGGCACGCCGAAAGGCATGATCGCGCTGATGATCGCTTCCATCGCATGGGCCTATGGCTCGGTGTGGAGCGGTGGGCGCGATCTTCCCTCGCCCTTCATGTCCGCCGCAGGTCAAATGCTGTGCGGCAGCGTGTGGATGCTGATGGCGGCACTTCTCACCGGCGAACGCTTCACCGCCGCGCCATCTGGTGAAGCCTGGGCGGCGCTGTTCTATCTGGTCGGGTTTGGCTCCATCCTCGGCTTCACCTCCTACGTGTGGCTTCTCAACCACGTGCGCCCCGCACTGGCCACCAGCTACGCCTACGTGAATCCGCCGATTGCCGTGCTGTTCGGCGCGTGGCTCGGTGCCGAACGCTTCGATCCGCACGACCTGGGCGCGATGGCGGTGATTCTGGCGGGTGTGGCCATCATCACCCTTTCGCGAACGGTGAAGCGCGGGCGGTAGGCGCTCAGGGCACGACGAATACGCGGGCGATTTCTTCCGCGTCCAGCACGCGCCACTGCGAAGGCGCAAGGCCGAGTGCATCCAGCGCCAATCCGCCGATGGCGGCGCGATGCAGGGCGGTGACGGCGTTGCCGGTGGCGGCGAACATGCGCCGTACCTGGTGATAGCGACCTTCGCGGAGCGTCAGCCGTGCCTTGCGCGGGCCGAGGATATGCAGCGCGGCAGGCAATAGCGGCGTGGATTCGGATTCCAGCAGCAAGGTGCCGCTGGCGAACAAGTCCGTTTCATCACCGCGCAAGGTTTCCGCCAATTCGGCTTCATAAACCTTGGCGATGCCGGCCTTGGGCGAAATGATCCGGTGCAGCAGGGTGCCGTCGTCGGTGAGCAGCAACAGGCCGGACGTTTCCTTGTCCAGACGGCCGATGCTGGAAAGCGCGGGGCTGCGTGCGCGGAAACGCGGCGGCAGCAGATCGAAGACACGGCGGCCAGGATCGCGCATGGAACAGGTAACGCCGACCGGCTTGTGCATCGCCAACACCATGCCGGGAGGCGAATCGAGCGGTTCGCCATCCAGCAAAACCGCTTCGTGCTGCACTGCATCGTCGGCATAGAGCACGTTGCCCTCGCCATCGGTGATGCGGCCTTCGCGGAACAGCGCCAGCACTTCGCGGCGGCTGCCGTAACCCAGATTGGCGATGCGCTTGAGCAGTTTCATGCCGCGATTTTGGCCCATGCGGGGTAGATTGGCGCGCAAGGGAGATGCTTTCTTCTCCTCCGTGGCCCTGCTCCGCGGGTGAGCAGGGCTGTCGAGCGGCATGCCGCGAGCCTGCGAACGCCTGCCGGCATGCAAGCCGACAGGCCGGAATGATGGCTCGGGCAAAAGCCCACCGCAAAGCCGAATACACGAATGCAACCGCTCCCGCCTTGCCGGAGTTGAAGCAAAAACGTCCGCAGGGAAAACAGAGAATCAAACGCCGTGAAGCCAACGCTTCACGAAATCCTGCCGTCAGGGGTTGACGGGGGAGTCCATACACGAATTGTTAGGCCACATGCTGCTCATTAGTTAGATACAGGATCCCTTTGCGACCATATTACTGAGATGATCTTCCAGCCGTCTTCGGTGTGGACCAGGTGCCACATCTCACGGCCCCAATGGGTTTCCTGTCCGTTGCGTAAAACCGAATAATCAAAGTTCACGGAAGCGACCAATCCATCCGTATCTATGGTTACGTCCCGAAATACTTCCTCGATTGATTCTGAATCAGCAGCGGTTGTCGCATCGATCATGGCTAGGTAGTTGTTCTCTGGCCACCTAACCACCCGGCCCGCTTCGGGTGCGAACTCCTTGAATCGGGCTACCCTTGTGTCGTCGTCTACCATCTGCCAAGTCACATGCTCGGGCTTGTCAGAAGAAAAGTCCAACGAACGTTGCCTTGTCTTTATTGATGATTGATGTACGGAACGCTTCCACAATCTGACGAATCGCTGCCACGTCTCCGGGGTCGTTATGGGCAGCTATTGCGGGTTGCAGGCTGGTTGACAGTGAAACGAGAGCAATGAAGGCAAGCTTTTTCAGAGGTGACATGTGAACTCTCCATGGCCTAACGAATGAAAGGGACTTCCCCGTCCCGGGTGTGCCGCGCTTTGGCGGGTTTCGGCAATCAGGTGCCACGATGGAAGCGTAGCCTCGCATCCCCGAAGCAGCCAAGACGATAACAATGCTGATCCTCGTGATCGTTTGAACGTCTGGCCCTGCTCCGTGGGTGAGCAGGGCTTTCGAGCGGCATGCCGCGAGCCTGCGAACGCCTGCCGGCATGCAAGCCGACAGGCCGGAATGATGGCTCGGGCAAAAGCCCACCGCAAAGCCGAATACACGAATGCAACCGCTCCCGCCTTGCCGGGGTTGAAGCAAAAAAGTCAGCAGGGAAAAACAGAGAATCAAACGCCGTGAAGCCAACGCTTCACAAAACCCTGCCGTCAGGGGTTGACGGGGAGTCCATACATGAATTGTTAGCCGCTGAGCGACTGTGTCAACTCAGGAGGAGAAAACCAGATGACAGCAGCCCACCATGCTCCGGCTATGTTGAGGATAACCGTGATCCAGAATACAACTTGGAACGGCTGCTTGATGGTTTTGTGGCGGAACTTTTGTTGAGCGATCAGGGCGCCGGGCCAGCCGCCAAGAAGGTCTGCCAGATGCAGGCTGTTCTCGGATGTGCGGCGAGCGTCTCTCCCTGCTGCAGCCTTGTCCAAGGCGTACATGGCGTAGGACACGACACTGAGGACGAAGTAAACGCCGGTTAGGACAAGCGGAACGAGGCCAAGAGCTGTGGCACCTATCAGGGCCAAACAGTGCTGCAGCGCCTATTGCAGACCGGGGAAGTCGTGAGGGTTGGCGTTGTGGCAGTGAATCTTCTGGCCTGCGTGTCGAATCTCGCGTGCTTGAAGCCTACCCTTTGTGTCTCGGATGGCCCGATACGAGATAAGGTCACCGTCAATGGGGCGGCGAGAATCGCGCTGAAACTCGTTGATGTGCAGAAAGCACGGTCGCCGCCGCCATTTGGTGCCACAAAAGCCGAATCCCCGGTCATCGTCCCAGTCAGTGACTCGACCAGCAAGTCGCACATGGTTCCTCCAGCATCAGCGGCTAACGCCTGAATTAAGCCGCGCCGCGAAGCGGCGTCGGCTTGAATGATCGAATGGACTCCCCCCGCGTGCCACACGGCTTCGATGAGCCAGGCTGGTGGTGTTGCCATCAGGACACGGGATCACGAGAGGAGTCCGCCATGAACGCTACCACCAAAACCATCCACACCGCATCTTCCGCCGTCATGCTTGCCATCGATCTTGCCAAGGACGTGTTCGAACTGGCCTTTGCCGATGCAGCGGGGCGCATCGTCGAGCGCAAGCGGCTCAAGCGCACGCCGTTCTCGCAGTGCCTGCAAAGCCGTGCGCCGCTGCGCATCGTGATGGAAGCCTGCGGCTCGGCGCATGCCTGGGCGCGGCGCTTTGCCCGACTCGGGCACTGCGTGGAACTGCTGCCCGCGCAGCACGTTCGGCCCTGCGTCCGGCGCAACAAGACGGATCGCGCCGATGCCGCTGGCCTGCTGGAAGCGGCACGCTGCGGCGATATCCATTCGGTGCCGGTCAAGACGCCGGAGCAGCAGGGCACGCAAGGCACTGGATTCAACTGCGCAAAAAAAACCGGCGAGCCGAAGCCCGCCGGGGGTTAATGCGTCGTCGCAAAATCGAGGGAGGGAGGGACGACGACGCGCTTGCGCATTGCCTGCGCCCCCCGCAAGGGGCGCGAGGATTTGATTACTTCCTGGAAGCCTTCGGAGCGGCCTTCAGCAGCGATTCGTTGGCGGATTCGAACTGCGCCTTGTAGAGGTTGCCGATGGCTTCGCCGGTCTTCAGGGTCTGGCCGAGCACTTCCTGGCTGGTGGAGTAGGCGGCTTCGGTCGAATCCTTGACCAGCGCGACGCCCTTCGGCCAGATCGCCTTGGCGGCGTCCATCGAATCGACTTCGGCGGCTTCGGCCAGGAAGGCCAGGGTGGAACGGACGCTGGATTCGGCGCTCTTGAGCTGAACGCCCAGGGCGCGCTCGAAACCTTCGAACGCCAGCAGGTTGGCCTTCACGGCGGACTGCGCGAACTGCTTGGCGAACGGCGCGAACGGATTGGAGAACTGGGTGGTGAAATCGGACATGGCTGAATCCTCTGTCAAGGGGTGGATGTGGCAGCCACTCTACGCCAACGGTTTGTGCAGTGCAACATGATCGTTCCTTCGTTCAGGGAAAAATCATGTGTTGGCCTCCGGTATTCGATCCATCTTGTTGATTCAGCACAAGAAAAATGAATTGCGGGTTTCTTTTTCGGCTACGCGAATCCGGGTCGAGCCCGTCCGGTTCACACCGGGCCGCGATAGACGCAGCCGGAAGTGCAGGTTTCATGCACCACCACCCCGGAAAGCGCAGGCAACTCCGGTTTCAAGCGCTGCCAGATCCAGATCGCGAGGTTCTCGCTGGTGGGGTTGGAAAGCCCCGGCACGTCGTTGAGGCAGTGGTGATCCAGCGCATCGTGCAGCGGCGCGAAGGCGCGCTTGATGTCGGCGAAATCCATGATCCATCCGGTATGCGCATCCGGTTCGCCGCCGACGTGGATTTCGATCAGGAAGGAGTGGCCGTGCAGACGCGCGCACTTGTGCCCTTCCGGCACGTTCGGCAGGCGGTGGGCGGCTTCGATGTGAAAGCGTTTGAAGATGTCCATGCGCGGATCAGGTTCCCGGCTTCAGACAACGCGCAAAGAAATCGCTCGTGAGCTTGAGCCGGTGCAACGCATCGCTGCGCGCCAACCCGTGCTTGGCGCCCGGATAGGTCATCAGCTCGAACGCTTTGCCGCGCTTCTGCAATTCGCTCATCAGCTTGGTGGAATTGACGAACAGCACGTTGTCGTCCGCCATGCCGTGGATCAGCAACAGCTTGGAGGTGAGGCCGTCCAGGTGCGAGAACACGCTGGATGCAGCATAGCCTTCGACGTTGGCTTTCGGATGATCCATGTAGCGTTCGGTGTAGTGGGTGTCGTACAGCGCCCAATCCGTGACCGGCGCACCGGCCACGCCGCAGGCATAGCGATCCGAGGCCTTGGCCAGCAGCATCAGGGTCATGTAGCCGCCGTTCGACCAGCCATGAACACCGATGCGCCTGGCATCGACGTAAGGCTGTGCGGCCAGCCAATCCGCACCGAGCACCTGATCTTCCACTTCCACCTTGCCCTGATGCCGGAACAGCGCGCCGCCGAACTTCGCGCCACGGCGAGGCGTGCCGCGGTTGTCGATGGAGAACACGATGTAGCCATGTTGCGCCAGGTACTGATCGTAGAGACGCGGCCAGGTGCGCTGCACGGTCTGCGTGGCCGGGCCGCCATAGACATACACGATGGCCGGGTATTTCTTTTTCGCATCAAAGCCTTCGGGCAGGATCAGCGAGGTGTGCAGCGTCACACCATCGGCGGCCTCAAGCGTGCCGAACTGCGTGGGTCGGTGTGCGGCGAAGTACTTGGCATAAGGATGATCCGGCGATGTTGGATCATTCTTCACCAGCGTTGTGATCTTCTTTCCATCGGCGTGATGCAGCGCCATCTGCGGTGGCGTTTGCGGATCACTCCAGCCATCCACGTACACCTTGGCGTTGCCGCTGAACACGACGTTGTGGCGTGCCGCTTCCTGCGTCAGCTTGCGCAGTTCGCCACCGGCCAACGGCACGGCGTAGGCGTGGGATTCCAGCGGCGATTCGCGCGTGCCGGAAACGTAGGCGACACCGGCTTCTTCATCCACGGCCAGCAGGCTGTCCACCACCCATTCCCCGCTCGTCAGTGCCGTGGCCTTGCCGTCGGTGCCGATGCGGTACAGGTGTTCAAACCCACTGCGTTCTGACATCCACAGGAAACCGCCATCCTCGAGGAAGTGCAGACCATCGTTCAACGGCACCCACGTTTTGCTGGTTTCGGCGACGAGCACGCGCTGGGTGTTGCTGGAAAGATCGGCTTCGATCAATTCCAGCGTGCGCTGGTCGCGGCTCTGACGCTGGAAGGTGAGGTGTTGCGGATCGCGCCAGGCCACACGCGCCAGATAGATGTCCCGGTTCGGGCCGAGGTCAATGCGTAGAGGCGAAAGTGAGGGCGGTTCGGATTGCAGCTTCACGGTTTGCTTGCCGCTGCGGGTTTTGATCTGCGCATCAACGCTGCCCGGCGCTTTCAGGAAGCGCGCCGGTTGCGCCACGAACAGTTCGATCGCAACGTTCGGATCGCCCGCCGCCGGATAGCGCTGTTCCACCACTTCGGTGCGGTCGGCATAGATCTCGAAGCGCTTTTGCACCGGCACCGGCGTTTCGTCGATGCGGGTGTAGGCGATGGCTGAATCGTCCGGCGCCCACCAGGTGCCGGTGTGGCGATCCATTTCCTCGTCCGCCACGAACTCGGCCACGCCGTTGCCGATGACTTCGCTGCCATCGAAGGTGAGTTGCGCTTCCTTGCCGCTGGAAAGTTCCACCACCCACACATTGCGGCCGCGCACGAAGCTGACGTAGCCGCCCCTGGGCGAAACCTTGGGATCGGTGGCGAAGCCTTCACCGGTGGTCAGCTTGCGCAGCGCGGCCTCGGGTTTTGCATCCAGATCGTAGAGGTAAAGCTCCCCCCCGAGCGGGAACAGCAGATGGCGGCCATCCGGTGCCCACTGGTACGCGACGATGCCCGAAAGCGCGGCGATGCGTTGGCGTTCGCGCCGGGCTTTTTCCTCGTCCGAAAGTGTTTCCCTGCCGCCGGTGATCGCGTCCGCATCCACCAGCCGACGGGTCTGACCCGAAGCGATGTCGTATTCCCACAGATCGAGCCGATAAGCGTCATCGTCGCGGCCACGCAGGAAGGAAACGCGCGCGCCGTCCGGGGAAATCTTCGGCTGCATCAATGAGGGGCCAAGCAATGGCGCATCGCCGGTGATGGCTTCCAGCGTGAGTTTTTCAGGAGCGGCGGTGGCGGGAAGCGCGGTCATGGCGGCGAGGGCAATGGCAAACAGTGCGGTGCGCATCGGGGCATTCCTTTGATGATGGCAGCAGGATCAGTCGAACCTGATTCGACCACGCCTGATTCAATCGGATCTGATTCAATCGGATCTGATTCAATCGGGCCTGATTCAATCGGGTTCGAATCAGTCGAGCTTGATCGGATAAGTCTGCGCTTCTTCGATGATGAGCGGCGTGGCCTTCGCCGGTTCCGCAGGATTTGCGGCAGGCGTAGCGGCAGGCCGGGCGACGCCGCAGCGCAATGCGGTGAAACGCTGTTCGCCATTGGCCGGTTCGCCAATCGGCTGCACGGCATCGGCATCCAGCCCGATGGCTTCGTTGCGGGCCAGGGTTTCCAGTTCGTCACGTACCTTCAATTCACCGCGCCGATACAGACCGACCTTGTGCTGCACCGAGACGCCGATCTCTCCAACCTGGGTGCAGGCACCTGCGTTGGCGGCGGCATCCAGCACGCGAACGCGCGTGGCGGCAGGTTCCATCTTGACCCAGGTGCAACCGCCCAGTGCGACGGAACCCAGTGCGGCGGTGAGTGCGATGCGGGTGATGCTCATGCGGATTCCTCGTGCAATTGGCAAAGTGCGAACCCTGCGAAAGGTTCGGGCGGAGTATGTCACTCCGCCCGTTGGAATGAGCTGCTGAAGGTTCAGCCTCACCGCAGCTTCTTGCCGTCGGCATCGAGCACCGTTACCTCGCCGATGCCAAGCGCGCGGATCGGTTCCTCGATCTTGGAAAGATCGCCCACGATCACCCAGGTGATGGCCGCAGGCTTGATCGTCGCCGCTGCCGCACGCACGGCTTCCTCCGTCACCGCCTCGGTACGCTGCTTCAGCGTCACGATCGAATCATCCGGGTAGCCATAGCGCACCACGGAGCCGATCGCGTTCATCACTGCGCTGGCGGTTTCGTAGGCACCGGGAAGGCTCAGCACGTTGCCGGTCTTGATCCGCGCGATTTCCTCGGCAGTGGCGGGTTTTTCGTTGGTGGTGAAGGCGGCGATGTCGCGGCGCATTTCCTCAAGGGACTCCACCGTCTTGTCGATCTGCACTGCGGCGTAAGCCATCCACGGGCGCTGGCCGCGCGCGTTGGCGGCGAAGCTGTACGCGCCGTAGGCCCAATGCTTTTCCTCTCGCAGCTTCATGTTCAGGCGCGAAGTGAACTTGCCACCGACCACGCCGTTGGCGAGGTTGAATTGCAGGGATTTCTCCATGTCCAGCGCCGAGCCGACCACCTGGCCTGCGAGGATGTTGGCCTGCAACGCATTGGGCTGATCCACCAGGAACACGCGCGGCGCGGCCGGCAGCGGTACCTCCTTGATGGTGAAGCCGGGCAGCGGCTGGCGCGGTGCCTTCCATTTGCCGAAGCGCTTTTCCAGCAGCGGCAGGATGTCCTTGAGCGTGGTGTCGCCCACCACGATCACCGTGGCGTTGTCCGGACGGATCAGATCGCGGTGGAACTTCACCAGATCCTCGCGCGTGAGCGAGGTGATCGACGCCTCATCGCCGGTGCCGCTGAACGGGATCGCATACGGATGGCCTTCGCCGTACAGCAGCGGCGGCAACAGCCGGTTGGCGACACCGTTCGGGCGTGTCTTCTCCTGTGCGATGCCGGCCAGCCATGCCTTTTTCACGCGCTCGATCTCCTTGGGCAGGAAGGCGGGCCGCAGGATCGTGTCGGCGTACAGATCGAGCGAGGGTTCCAGCTTTTCCTTCAGGGCCGAGAGGTAGGCGCTGGCACTGTCCAGCGATGCGCCGGCACTGATGTCCGCACCGAGCGATTGCGCACGGTCGGCAAAGCCGATCGCATCCATGCCGTTCGCGCCTTCGTCCAGCATCGCCATCGTGAAGCTGGCCGTTCCCAGCGTGCGGCCTGCATCCGCACTGTAGCCACCGGCGAACTCCATGCTGATCTGCACCACCGGAATCTCGTGGCGCTCGGCCAGGATCACCTTGATGCCGTTCTTGAGCGTGGCCCGCTGCAGTGCCGGGAAGGCCAGATCCGGGAAGCTTTTGGTTTCCGGCACGCCTTTTGAACGATCCACATCGCTCACCACGACGGTGTATTTCGGATCAGGCGTCAGCAGCTTTTCCTTGGCCTTGTTTTCCTCGCTGGTCTGCGCGACGGCATCGGCGGCTTCGGCCGGATCGGCCCCGCGATCGCCCGGCAGCACCACGAGGGTGTGATCGCCCTGCGCCAGCCAGCGCGTGGCGACGTCCTGAATCTGCTTCGGCGTAATCGACTCCAGCCGCGTGAGGCTGTCGCGGAAGCAACCGGGATCGCCCGTGAACACGGCGCATTCGGCCAGCACATCGGCCTTGCCGCCGAAACCGCCGATGCGCTCGATGCCGCGCACGAAGCCCGCCTGGAATACGGTACGGGCGCGTTCGACTTCTTCCGCATCCGGGCCTTGCTCGATCAGCTTGCGCACTTCCTCGTCGAGGATCTTTTCGATCTTCTCCACGTTGGCCGGATCGCGCGCATTGGCGATGATGATGAAGTTGGCGCTCAGTTCCGAACCCCAGGCCATCGCGCTCACGCTGTCGGCGAGCTGGGTGTCGTGCACCAGACGCTTGCCCAGCCGCGAGGATTTGCTGCCGCCCAGCACTTGCGCGGCCAGTTGCAGGGTGTCCAGATCGGCGTGGCCGAACTGCGGCACGTTCCAGACCCGGTGGATGCGTGCCTGCGCCACGCGATCCGTCATGGTTTCGCGCGTGGATCGGGTATGTGCGGCCACATCCACCGGCAGTTTGGGCACGGTGATGCTGGCGGGGATGTCGCCGAAGTAGCGCGTGGCCTTTTCCTTCGCGGTGGCAAGGTCGATGTCTCCGGCCAGCACCAGCACGGCGTTGTTCGGGCCGTACCAGGATTTGAACCAATCCTTCACGTCGTCCAGCGAGGCGGCATTGAGATCGGCCATCGAACCGATCACCGAATGATGGTAAGGATGGGTTTCCGGGTACATGGCGCGGTTGATCGCATCCCAGACCAGGCCGTAGGGCTGGTTCTCGCCTTGCCGTTTTTCGTTCTGCACCACGCCACGCTGCTCATCCAGCACGGCCTGATCAAGCGCACCGAGAAAATGGCCCATGCGGTCGGATTCCATCCACAGTGCCATGTCCAATGCGGTGGTGGGCACGTTCTCGAAATAGTTGGTGCGATCCGTGTTCGTGGTGCCGTTCTGGCCGGTTGCGCCCACCTTTTCGAACGGATCGAAGAACTCGCCCTTGTGGTGTTCTGACCCCTGGAACATCAAATGTTCGAACAAGTGCGCAAAGCCCGAACGCCCCGCCGGTTCGTTCTTGGAGCCGACGTGATACCACACGTTCACCGCCACGATGGGCGCCTTGCGATCCGTATGCACCACCACGCGCAGGCCGTTGGGCAGTTCGAACTGCTCGTAGGGGATGTCAACGGCGGCACTGGCGCCGATGGGCGCTGCAAGGGCCAACGCGAGCGTGGCGGCCATGGGCCGAAGGGCGGAAAGACGCATCGAGAACTCCATCGCAGGAAGCAAGAGAACCGTGGATTCTAGCCGGGAGCCTGCCTTGCACTAACCGCCGATGGTCATGGATGTGTCCTGGGCATCCTCTCCAGGCACGCACGGATCAAGTGTGCTCACGAATCGCAGGTCGCTTTCCCGACCATGGCACAGAGCGCCTCGCGGTCGCCTGATTCAGGTTCACGCGTGGGTGCGGTGCGCAGCACTTCCCTGACCGTTTCCTCCGCTGCGGTCATGCCTGCCGCACGACCGATTTCCATGGCGGCATCGTCCGTCATGCCAGCCTGCGCAAGCGAAAGCGCCAGCAGCGCACCGGCACGGTTGCCAGCGGCACAGTGCACCAGCACCGGGCCATCACTGGCGTGTATCGCCGCACGCAGTTCCTGCGCTTTTTCCATGCTCAACCCTTTTGCCCCGGCAACGGGAACTTCGATATAAGCCATACCGGCGTTCGCCACCTCGGAACGTTCATCACGGCCTTCAAGTTCCTCGGGCAGGCGCAGGTTGATGACGGTGGTGACGCCCTTTGCAGCGATGCCGCGCCAATCTTCCGCCCCGGGTTGGCCAGCGGTGAAGACTTCGGGCAATGGCGTGAACAGACGCAGCGGCGGCGCTGCCTGCTGCGCAGTATCGGGAGGCACGGAAGCACAGGCGGCCAACAG
>JAWLAV010000008.1:0-103919 GCA_041395225.1 Lysobacteraceae bacterium | reverse complement strand
GGACGCTGACGGCGTAAGCCGCACCTTCGGCCAATGGCGTGGCGAAGCGCCAGGGCCCGTTGCCGACGATGACCCGATCCTCGACCACCGCGCCGGCAGTCAACCGCAGCACCAGCCCGGAACCGGCCAACCCGGCAACCGTGCCGCCTACCGTGCAGCAGGCCTCGAAACCGTCGCCGAAGATCGTAGGAAGTTCTCCGTTGGAGACGGCAGCCGTAGCGGCGGAAACTACGGAACAACCGACGAACAACGTCCATGCGATGAGCGCGCGCATATCACTGTTCCTCGAACAGCGCGCCGGCGCGCCAGTCGTACTGGCCGGTAGCGATGCGGCCAAGCCCTCCGCTCACCGATGCGTAAGACCCGCTTGCCGTGTTCTGCCTGCCACCGCAAACCGCGGCATAATTGCCGCTGGCCGTATTGAGGTCGCCGCCGGTGATCGAGGAATACGATTGATTGGCGACATTCCTCCCGCCACCGCTGACCGAAGCAAGCATGCCGCTGGCGGTGTTTCCCCTGCCGCCGCCAACCACGCTCGCACTGCCGCTGGCGATGTTGTAAGCGCCGCCGCTGACCGAGGCGTGATCGCCGCTGGCGGTATTGGAGGAGCCACCGCAACCGAAACGTACCTGTTGTTGGCGATATTGATCGTACCGGCGAGCAGGCCGCCGTAACTCGAATAGGCATTGCCGTTGCCCAGCACCAGGTTGTGCGAACCGCTGCGTTGATTGGCGGCCCAGATGCCGCCATGGGCTTCGCATTCCGTCTGGTCAACGTTGTATTCGCCATTGGAACAGAACGCCGTGGTTCCCGATTGTTCGTTGTAGCCCACGATCAAGTTGCCAACCCCATTGCCGGTTCCGGTAGTGCCCACGCCATTGGTCACCTGTACGTTGACCGAGAAAAGCGCGCGGTGGGCCTTCCGGTGGCGGGGTCGATCACCAGTTCCAGCACGCCGTCCAGATCCAGCACGCTGTTGCCCTGCAGTGCAGCGATGGCTGTGGCTTGGGCATCGATGATGCCCTGCATCGCGGTCAAGGCGGCTTCCAGCGTGGCGATGCGCGCATCGTTGTCATTCACCGCCGTTTGCACGGCGCTGAAGTTGGCGTTCACCTGGGCGGCGACTGCTGGCGTATTCGCGCTGAAACTGTGGGGCACGACCAGTTCGCCGGCGTGGGCAAGGCCCATGGATGTAGCGAACATGGCGGCAAGGATGCGAGTGGAACGGGCGTATTTCATGGCGCGGACTCCGGCAACGGGACGGGTTGTCGGGTAAGTACGTAAAAATCCGCCGTCAGGGATCACCCGGCGAACCCGCCACCGGCGGGTGGCAGGTTCGGGGCTGGATCAATGCCCCGCTGCGCGCAGCCGCCGCGCCATGAGTTGATCCAGCCGTTCGCGCAGTGCCGGATGGGTGATCGGCGCATCCAGCAGCCACACGGTGGCATCGTGGGCGGATACGTCGAGTGTCGGCGCATGGCCTTCCTGTACCTCAAGCACGGTACCGTCGAAGGCATTGCGCCAGCGGCCCGGCTGGAAGCGTTCACCCAGGTCGAATCGCGTGGACGCATCGCCCTTGTTGAGCAACACCAGGGCGGTTTGATGTTCGCCGCCGTGCTGGTGGACGCGATAGAACGCCGCGCGGTCGCCCTCCAGTTCCAGCATCAGTTGCAGGCCGCGTTGCAGTGCCGGGGATTCGCGCCGCGCCTGCGCGATGCGGCGCAGTTTTTCGAAAATGGGGCTTTGCGGCGCGGCGGCGATGCGTTCGGCACCGTAGTAGTTGCGGTTGCCCGCGTGTTCGGCACGTCCGCGCATGAAGCCGGTTTCCGAGCCGTAATACACCACCGGAATGCCGCGCGCGGTGAACAGCCAGTGGTGCGCGTCGATGAAGCCTTCGTCGCTGGCATCCATGCGCGCCATGTCGTGGTTGTCGTAGAAGGTCGCAAGCTCGTAAGGGTTGGCATAGGGGCCATCTTCCAGGTGCATCGCTTGTGTCAGCCGCTGGAATCCTGCACCGGTGCGGCCGAAGACTTCCTCCATCGCCTGCTTCATCGGGAAATCCAGCACGCTCACTTCCCCATGCCCGGGCCAGGTGTGGCTTGCGATGGTGTTGGCGTTGTAGTCGAAGGCCTCGCCAAACATGAAGAAGCCCGGATGTTCGGCACGGATGCGCTCGCTGAATTTTTGCCAGAACGCAGGGGGCATCCACGCGATGGTGTCGATGCGGAGGGCATCCGCGCCCTGCCCGATCCAGTGTTCGTAGGCTCCGACGAGGTAATCCAGCACTTCCGGATTGTTTTCGTCAAAGTCGGAAAGTTGGGCAAGATTGCCTTCGAGGTATCTGTCGCCATCGACCGGGCCGACGTTGTTGTAGAGGCGATGCAGCGGGTTGTTCACCGGATCGAGCTGTTGCGGCGGCAGGTTCTGGTGGTCGGCGAGCAACACGCCATCCTTGTCGTGAATCTTGCCGAACTTCGGTTGGTCGCGCTCCATCCCCCATGCTGGCGAGCCGTGGTTGCCGACGATGTCCAGCACCAGTTTCATGCCCTTGCCGTGCATGGCATCGGCCAGCCCGCGAAAATCCAGGTCGGCACTGGGCAGATGTTCGTCCAGTTCGTGGAAGTTCACGCCCCAGTAGCCGTGGTAACCGGTCTTGCCCTTGTCGGCGAGGCTGCCGCCGCAAACAGGCGCGGTTCCGCCGGTGAACGGCTCGTCCGGGTTGTCCACGATGGGCGTGATCCACACCGCATCAAAGCCCATGCCCTTTATGTAATCCAGGTGTTGGGCAATGCCCTTGAAGTCGCCACCGAGGTAACCGATGTTGCCACCCACGCCGTTGCATGGTTCCAGCGGAATGTCGAAGGTGCCCTGGTCACGGTGATCGTTGGCTTTATCGCCATTGACGAAGCGATCCGTCATCACGAAGTACACCGCATTGGCAGCGAAGGGTTCCAGCGTGCCGTAGTACTCCTTTGCGGGTGGCAGGGCATGAATTGATGGCATCTCGGCAGGCGTGCAGGCGCTCAGCGCGAATGCCGCGCACAGGACGGAAAGCAGGGTGTGGCGCATGGTTCAGTGTTCCTTCGCAATGGAATGTTGTGGCAACCGCACGCGCAACGAGCAGATTCCGGCCAGCAACAGGCAAACGCCGCCAAGCATCAGGATGCGCAACGGTTGTCCATCGAAAACCCGTGAAAGCAGCATGCCCAGCGCGCTCACCGCCACCAACTGCGGGATCACGATGAAGAAATTGAAGATGCCCATATAGACGCCCATCTTCGCCGCAGGCAGGCTATCGGAGAGCATCTCGCGTAAGGCAGCGAAAGGATCGATGCCCAGGCAAAGCCGATGCCCACCATAGACAGCAACAGCCACTTCGGATCGCCGATCCAGGCGATGGAAAGCAGGCCCAAGCCACCCAGCGAAAGATTCAGCAAATGGCTCCCGCGCAAGCCAAAGCGCCGCGCCATCCATGGAATCCCGATCGCCGCCAGTGCCGCAAATCCGTTGTATGCCGCGAACAGTACGCCGACCCAATTCGCCCCTTCGTTGTACGCGGAGGAAGTGGGATCGCTGCTGCCGAAATGCACACTGGCCACCGTGGCGGTGGTGTAGAGCCACATGCAGAACAGGCCGAACCACGAAAAGAACTGCACCACGGCCAATTGCCGCATCACCGCGGGCATGGCGTGCAGGTCGGCGGTAAGCACGGCCAGCATCGAGCCGGATGCGGACTTCGCTGCGACAATCCGCAACAGGCCATAAGCCAAGGGCAACGCGGCCAGCACGTACAGCTCGCGCTTCACGCCGAAATGCCACACCAGCGCCACGCCGATCAATCCGACGATCAACCACGGCAACCCGCCCGAGGCGGCAGGAACTTCACCTGCGTGCGCAACAGCGCTTTCAGGTTCGGCATCGTCGAAGGAACGCAACGTTTCAGGTTCATATTCGCGCGTACGGAATATCGTCCAAAGGATGGTGCACAACAGCACTACACCACCGGCATGGAAGGCGAAGCGCACGGTATCGGGCACCACACCCGGTGCAGCGGTGTTTGCCACGCCCATCTTCGCCAGTAGCCAGGGCAGCAGACTGGCCACCACCGAGCCTGCGCCGATGAAGAAGCTCTGCATCGCATAGCCGGTGGGGCGTTGGCGCGGGGAAAGCTGGTCGCCGACGAAGGCGCGAAACGGCTCCATCGAAACATTCAACGACGCATCCAGAATCCACAGCGTTCCCGCAGCAATCCACAACTGCGGCGAGTTCGGCATGAAGAACAGCGCCAGCGTGGAGAAGATCGCGCCCCACAGGAAATACGGGCGGCGGCGCCCCAGGCGCGTCCAGGTGCGGTCTGAAAAGTAGCCGATCACCGGCTGTACCAGCAGGCCGGTCAAAGGTGCGGCGATCCACAGCCCCGGCACTTCGTCCATATCCGCGCCGAGCGTCTGGAAGATGCGGCTGACATTCGCGTTTTGCAGTGCAAAGCCAAACTGGATGCCCAGAAAGCCGAAACACATGTTCCATATCTGCCAGAACGACAGCGTTGGTTTTGCAGCCATGAAGCGCCCTGCCCTTGGGAATCGTGGCCGTCATTCTCGACAATGGCCGGTGCATTTGCCTTGCCGCAGCGCAGCATGTTCGACACCACCTCGAAGCCGCCACGCCAAGACGAAAATCACGGCGCAAGGCTTGGATTTACGCCGATTTCCGCGCGCCCTCGGGGGAGTCGCACGGGAAGCATGGCCCCAGGACGTGCATACGTATTCATCCCGGCGCAATAACGCTGCATTAACCAGATATGCGGCAACGCACCATTGACGTGCCAGCACAATGAGGCCACTTCATTGTGCGATGCAGCGCTGGATTTCGCGCCGTTTTCGCGCATCACCGCCGAATCAGGTGAATACGTATGCAGCCAATTCCTGCGGCGCAGGCGGCGACTACCATGCGCAAAACCCGCAACCGACCTGCCTTTCACGCCGCCCGCAACACGGCAGCACGGGCGGAAACCGGAAGCCAGTCGATCCAACACCGCCTTACGAGGGAGAGGGGAACATGCAACACCACAAACGCACGTCGTTGTTCATTGCGCTGGCCTCGGCCATGACGCTGATCGCAAGCCAGGCCGCCGCACAGGACACCAAGGACGAAGCGCAGGAACTGGATGCCGTGGTCGTCACCGGCATCCGCGCCGGTATCGAAAGCGCGATCGCGGTGAAGCGCGATGCCTCCTCCATCGTCGAGGCGATCTCCGCCGAGGACATCGGCAAGTTGCCGGACGTTTCCATCGCCGAATCCATCGCCCGCCTGCCCGGCCTTGCCGCACAGCGCGTCGCAGGCCGCGCCCAGGTCATCAGCGTGCGCGGGCTTTCGCCGGATTTCGCCACCACCCTGCTCAACGGGCGGGAAATGGTGAGCACCGGCGACAACCGCAGCGTCGAGTTCGATCAATATCCGTCCGAACTCATCGGCGGCGTGACGGTGTTCAAGACGCCAGATGCCGGACTGGTGGGCCAGGGCCTTTCCGGCACACTGGACATGAAAACCGTGCGCCCGCTGGATTTCGCCGAACGCACCATCACGCTCGGCGCACGCTTCCAGGACAGCTCGCTGGGTTCGGCCGCCAATTCCGATGGCCACGGCAACCGCCTCAACGCCAGCTTCATCACCCGCAGCGACGACAGGCGCTTCGGCTTCTCCATCGGCTATTCCCATTCGGACATGCCGATCCAGGAAAACCAGGTCGGCCTGTACGAACCCTGGCAGGCCATCGGCGAAGGCTGGCGGCCCGGCGTTGAACCCGGCACCTTCTATTCGGACGGCATCAAGGCGTTGCGCCGCACCGGCGACATCCAGCGCGACGGCGTGATGGCGACCTTGCAATTCAGCCCTTCCGATTCATGGGTGAGCACGCTGGACCTGTTCTATTCCGAAGCCGAGCAGGAAGACACTGCCAACCAGTTCGAAGTACACATAGGTGATTACAACGGTGGCCATGACCGCCTGGATGTCACCGGCGCTCAGGTCAACGGCAACAACAGCTTCACCGGCGGTACCGCCAACAACGTGTATCCGCTGGTGCGCGGCATGTACAACCACCGCGAGGACGAGATCAAGGCCTTCGGCTGGAGCAACGAATTTTCCACCGAACGCGCGCGCTTCCTGCTGGACGTGAGCTATTCGGAAGCCACCCGCGCCGAGATCAACCTAGAAAACAACACCCAGCTCCTGCCCTCGCCGCAACTGGATTCCGTGCAACTGGACATCGTGAGCGGCGGCTTCTCGCAGATCGTGCCGGGCCACGATTATTCCAATCCGGCCAACCTCTACCTCACCAACACCATCTACGGCTCCGGCTACGGCAAGACGCCGAGCGTGAAGGACGAGCTGACCGGCGCGAAATTCGTTGCCACGGTGCTTGCACCGGAATCCATCGGCTGGCTGTACGACTTCGATTTCGGCGTGAACTACGCCGATCGCAGCAAGAGCAAGCGCCAGCCCGAAGGCAACATCAACCTCGGCGCGCAGGGCGATACCCCCATCGGCTCGGAGTTCCAGTACGGGCCGGTCGATCTGGGCTTTGCCGGCATCGGCCTCATTCCTTCCTGGAACGTGCCGGGCGCGGTGGCGCAGTACATGAGCTTCAATCCGGTGGAAGACCTGAACTACCTGATTCCCAAGGCCTGGAACGTGGATGAAACCATCACCACTGGTTTCGCCCGTGCCAACATCGACAGTACTTGGGGCGCGGTGAGCGTGCGCGGCAATTTCGGCGTGCAGGTGCAACGCGTGGATCAATCCTCGAACTCCAACTATTGGGACAGCACCTTGCCCGAAGGCCAGAACGTGCAGCCCTTCAAGGCCGGCAAGACCTATACGGACGTGCTGCCGAGCATGAACCTGGCCTTCGGCTTCGACAACGACAGCACCTTGCGTCTGGGCCTGGCCGAGCAAGTTGCAAGGCCGCGCGTAGATCAGTTGCGCTCCTCCCTGGAATTCGGGGTCAACACCGCCACGGGTCGTCCCGGTGGTGCGGGCGGCAACCCGGAACTGGATCCCTGGCGTGCCTATGCCTTCGATTTGTCTTACGAAAAATACTTCGGCCACCGCGCGTACATCGCCGCCGCCGTGTTCTACAAGGATCTGCGCACCTACATCTACACCCAGACCCGCGACGACTACGACTTCTCCGATCTGGTGGCCGATTACGTCCCACCGCCGGGCACGCAGCCGGCGCAGGGCATCGGTGATTTCACCCAGCCATTGAACGGCGAAGGCGGCACGTTGCGCGGCCTGGAACTGACGGCCTCGATTCCATTCGACCTGTTCAGCGATGCGCTTTCCGGCTTCGGCATCATCGCCAGCGCCAGCTTCAACGACAGCAACATCGCCATCAAGGATCCGGAAAGCACATCCAGTGTCGGCGGTGGCGATATCAGCCTGCCGGGTTTGTCCGATCGGGTTTACAACCTCACCGCCTACTACGAGCGCAACGGCTTCGAGGCGCGCGTGAGCCAGCGCCGCCGCTCGGATTTCATCGGCGAAATCGGCAACTTCAACGGCAACCGCACGCTGCGTTACGTGGTGGGCGAGAACATCACCGACGCGCAGATCAGCTACGCCTTCCAATCCGGCAGTTCGCTGGAAGGCATGTCGATCCTGCTCCAGGCCACCAACCTCACCAACGAGGCGTACCAGACCTACGCCGGTACCAAGGATCGCCCGCTCGAATACATCGAATGGGGCCGCACCTGGCTGCTGGGCGTGAACTATCGCTTCTGATTCACCCGACGGGCACCCTGCCCACACCGGAAACGCCCTGCGACAGCGATGTCGCAGGGCGTTCTTCGTCATGGGAGCAGGCTTTTGCGGGAAGCGGGTTTATCCGCGATAAGCCTTCTGTTTGCCTCAACGCCCATCGCAGCTGAAGCCGCTCCCACGCAGCGCCTGCCGCAGCGCCGTCAGCCGCGCTTCGCGTGCGGCTTCCACATATGCCATCGAAGGCACCTTGCCCCACACCGGCGCAGGCCAGGCCGGATCGTTCGTGGTGCGGGCAATCACATGCACATGCAATTGCGCCACGACGTTACCGAGCGCGGCGACGTTGAGTTTGTCCGGCGCGAACAATTCGCGCATGGCTCCGGAAACCCCGGCGATCTCAGCCCAGAGCGTGATTTGTTCCGCATGCGGGAGATCGATCAGCTCTCGCAGATTCGCGCGGCGAGGCACGAGAACCACCCATGGATAATTCGCGTCGTTCATCAGCAACACGCGTGACAGCGGCGCATCGCAGACGTGCACGGCATCGGCGGCCAGGCGAGGATCGAGTTGGAAGGGGCCGGTGTCCATGATGGTATCGCTGATGCGGAACTTCATGATCGCACGGCCGACGCAATGCGAATCGACTGCTTCGCACCATGCCACGCGCGATACAACGTCGGCAGCACCAGCAAGGTCAGCAAGGTGGAAGACACGATGCCGCCGATCACCACCGTCGCCAGCGGCCTTTGCACTTCCGAACCTGCGCTCACGTTCAATGCCATGGGCAGGAAGCCGAGCGAGGCCACGAGTGCGGTCATCAACACCGGGCGCAGGCGCCCGAGCGCGCCATCGAGCACGGCTTCGTCCAGGCCGATGCCGCGTTCGCGCAGCTTGCGGATGAAGGCGATCATCACCAGGCCGTTCAATACGGCAACGCCGGAGAGCGCAATGAAGCCCACGCCCGCACTGATGGAAAGAGGAATCCCGCGCATCGCCAGCGCCACCACGCCGCCGGTCAACGCCAGTGGCACACCGCTGAACACGATCACCGCGTCCTTCGCCGATCCGAAGGCCCAGAACAGCAACGCAAAGATGATGAGCAAGGTCGCAGGCACGACGATCATCAATCTTTGGCTGGCGGAAATCAGTTGCTCGAACATGCCGCCGATCCCGATCCAATAGCCGGTCGGAAACGCCACATCACGGTCGATGCGTCGTCGCAGTTCGGCCACGAACCCACCCAGATCGCGGCCACGCACGTTCGCCGTGACCACGATGCGGCGTTTGCCGTTCTCGCGGTTCACCTGATTCGGGCCAAGGGTGGTTTCGATCTTCGCCACTTCGCGCAACGGCACGGATTTCGGCAAGCCGATGCCCCAGGTCGCCGTGCTTTGCGCCTCGTCGGCATTGCCGCTTCCACGCAAGGGAATCGGCAGATCCTGCAAGGCTGCCGGGTTCTGACGCAGGTGTTCGGGCAGGCGCACCACGATATCGAAACGACGATCGCCCTCGAACAATTGCCCGGCAGTTTCCCCGCCTATCGCCGTGGCCGCGGTGTCCTGCACGTCGCCGGGATTGAGGCCGTAGCGGATCAGCGCCTGCCGATCCGGCACGATGGAGAGCATGGGCAAGCCCGCAACCAGTTCCAGCCTCACATCCGCCGCGCCTTGCACCTTGCTTGTCACAACTTCGAGTTTCCGGCCAACGCTCGCCAGCGCCTCCAGATCGTCGCCGTAGAGTTTGATCGCCACATCCGCGCGCGTGCCGGAGATCAGCTCGTTCATGCGCATCTGGATCGGCTGGGTGAATTCGTAGTTGTTGCCGGGGATGCGCATCGCTGCCGCTTCGATCTCTTCAACCAATTGCGCCTTCGGTTTGCGCGGGTCGGGCCATTCCCCGCGCGGTTTCAGCATGATGAAGGTGTCCGCAAGCGACGGCGGCATCGGATCGTTCGCCACTTCCGGCGTGCCGATCTTGCCGAACACGTTGGCGACTTCCGGGAACTGCGCAATGCGTTTTTCGACCATCGCTTGCATCGCCACCGATTGCGCCAGCCCGGTACCGGGAATCCGCATCGCGTGCATGGCGATGTCGCCTTCGTCCAGGCTCGGCACGAACTCGCTGCCAAGCCGTGTTGCCAGCCATCCGCACGCTGCAACCAGCGCCAGCGCACCGGCCATCACCGGCACGCGATGCGCCATCGTCCACGCCAGAATCGGCGCATAGATGCGCCGCAAGGATTGCATGACGCGGGTTTCGGATTCGAGCACCTTGCCGCGCAGCAGCAAGGCGATGGCAGCGGGAACGAAGGTCAGGGAAAGGATCATCGCGCCAGTGATCGCCAACACCACGGTGATCGCCATCGGGTGGAACATTTTTCCTTCCACGCCGGTGAGCGCGAAGATCGGCAGATACACCGCCGCGATGATGCCAAGGCCAAACAGGCTCGGGCGGATCACTTCCGCCGTGGCCGAAGCGGTGGCATCCAGGCGCTCGTCCTGTGTGAGCAGGCGCCCCAGTGAATGCTGCATGTTGCCGAAACGCCGCAGGCAGTTCTCGATGATGATGACCGCGCCATCCACGATCAGGCCGAAATCCAGCGCGCCAAGACTCATCAGATTGCCGGAAACGCCACCACGCACCATGCCGACCAGCGTGAACAGCATCGCCAGCGGAATCACGGCAGCGGTGATGAGCGCGGCGCGAACGTTTCCCAGCAATGCGAACAGCACCACGATCACCAGCAACGCACCTTCGACCAGATTTTTCCGCACTGTGGCGATGGTGCGATCCACCAGCGCGGTGCGGTCATAGACGGGCTTGGCAATCACGCCTTTCGGCAGGCTCTTGCCCGCTTCCATCAGGCGCGCCGCAGCGGCTTGCGAAACATCGCGACTGTTCGCGCCGATCAGCATGAACACGGTGCCGAGCACTACCTCCTCGCCGTTCTGCGTGGCCGCGCCGGTGCGAAGTTCCTCGCCCTCGCCCACGGCCGCCACGTCGCGCACGCGGATCGGCACGCCTTCGCGGCGATCCAGCACGATGTCGCCGATGTCATCCAGATCGGCCACCTGTCCTGGTGCGCGCACCAGAAACTGCTGGCCATTGCGTTCGATGTAGCCCGCGCCGACGTTGCGATTGTTCGCCGCAATGGCAGCCACCACATCGTCGAAGGTGAAGCCCAACGCCATCATCCTCGCCGGATCGGGCGTGATGTGGATCTGCCGCGCGAAACCTCCAATCGTGTTCACTTCGGTCACGCCCGGCACGTTGCGCAACTGCGGGCGGATCACCCAATCCTGCAAGGTACGCAGGTCGGTCGCCGTCCATGGCGTGCCATCGGGCTTGGTCGCATCGGGCACGGCTTCGACCGTGTACATGAAGATTTCGCCCATGCCGGTCGTGATCGGGCCAAGTTGCGGTTCCAGATCATCCGGAAGCTGCGATTTCACCTGTGCAATGCGTTCGGCCACCTGCTGGCGGGCGAAATAGAGATCGGTGCCGTTCTTGAACACGACCGTCACTTGTGAAAGGCCGTAGCGCGAGATGGAACGTGTGCTGTCCAGCGCAGGCAATCCGGCGAGTGCAGTTTCCAGGATGGCGGTGACGCGTTGCTCGGATTCCAGTGGCGAATATCCGGGCGTGACGGTGTTGATCTGAACCTGCACGTTGGTGATGTCCGGCGTCACGTCGATGGGCAGCTTCGTGAAGCTCCACGCCCCGGTTGCGACCAGCACCAACGTGAGCGCCATCATCAGCCAGCGGTGGCCGATGGAAAATCGGATCAGATGTTCAAGCATGGTGGCAGTCTCAATGCTCGTGTCCAGCGGCGGATTTTTCGATGTCCGCCTTGATGAGATAGCTCTGCACCACGACCACGAGTTCGTCTGTTTCCAGGCCATCCAGCACTTCCACCGATGTGCCATCGCGCCGCCCCAGTTTCACCGGGCGCAATTGGTAAACATCGCCTTTCTGCACGAACACGGCATCGCCGCCATCCATCGTCTGCACGGCGGAAAGCGGCAATGCGAGCGCAACTTCGTCGATGGAAACGGTGATCCATGCTCGCACCGCTGCGCCCGTGCGCCAGTGGCCATCGGCGTTGTCGATCACGGCGCGTGCCACGGTGCTTTGGCTGGCGGTGGCAGTCGCAGGCAGAACGCGCTCCAGCACGGTTTCCGCGCTGGCGCCATCGGAAAGACGGCTGATGCGAACCCGATGCCCCGGCGCGATGTGTTGCGCATCGCCGCCGAACAAATGCAGATCGACCCACAGTTTCGAGAGATCGGCGACCTCGAACAGCGGCGCATCGCCCGCCATTTCACCGATTGCTGCGCGGCGCGCAAGCAGCACGCCATCCAGCGGCGAGACGATGGCATAGGTGGAAAGGCTGACGTTGCTTTCGATGGTGGCCAACGCCTGCCCTGCTTTCACGGCATCGCCGACGCTGACGGAAACGCTGCGAATCAAGCCCGGGAAGCGCGCGGAAAGGTGTGCGTGGCGGCCTTCGATGGTGGTCAGCAACCCTTGCACTTCGTGCTCGTCGCGGATCGTGCCTGCGGCTGCGGCAGCGACTTTGATGCCGCTGGCTTGCGCCACGTCGGCGGGAATCGTCGTGGCCTTCTGGCCGTGATCGTCGTGTTCCTCATGGCCGTGGGCGGGATCTTCGCTTGCGGTTGCACCGCAGGCGCCCAGAATGAAGGCCAGCAGCAGCGGGAACGGGTGTTTCAGCAAGGGGTGTTTCAGTGTCATGGCGTGGATTCCTGCATGTCGGCGGCAGCCGAGAAGGCGCGGCCTGTGAGGCGTTGGAGTTCGATCAGGGCACGTTGCGCATCGAGTGCAGCGGCAAGGCGTTCGCGGCGTGCCTGGAGCACATCGGTCTGGAACTGTGCCCAGGTGAGGTAATCCGAAGCGCCCGCACGGAAACTGCGGCCTGCAGCAGCTTCGGCGCGTTGCAGTTGCGGCAGGAGTTTTTCGTCCAGTTCGCGAGCGATGGCGACGGATTGATCGAGTTGGCTCCACGCCTGCGCCAGCGTGGCTTCCAGTGCGCGCTGCTCGCCTTCGCGTTGCAGATCGAGCGCGGCCAGTTCCGCTTGCGCGGCGCGCAGTTCCGGCGCGGCACGGATGGTGCTTCCTAGTGGAATCGAAACACTGCCGACCAGCCCGAAGTCGCGTTCTTCCTGCAAACGGCGCACGCCGAACTGCCATGCCACATCCGGCGTTTTCGCCGTCTGTGCCAACCGCAGCCGCGCTTCACGCAGACGCGCTTCGTGTGCGAAGCGGCGCAACTCCGGGCTTTGCGCAAGCTGCGTAACTGCTTCCTCGTACTCCGGCACAGCAGGCAAGATGCTGGTGTTGAACGATGCAAGTTCGATATCGCCGCTTCCGCCCCACAGCAGCGCAAGACGACGCAACGCAGCGATGACCCGGCGTTGCGCGCGTGCCGCATCGGCTTCGGAACGCAATGCCGCCGCTTCCGCACCGAGGTTCAGTGAAACCGGAACACCGCCCGCTGCCACGCGCTTTTCCACCGCTGCGAGAATGGTGCGGCGCTGCACGGCATCTTCTTGTGCCAACGCGGTTTCGGCTTTCGCGGCAACGGCATCCAGATAACGCCGCGCGACTTCGGCCAGCAGATCCAGTCGCTTGCCTTCGCGCAGCAATTCGATGCCATCAAGGCGCGTGAGTGCCAGCGCCATGCGCGCCTGCCGCTTGCCGCCGCGTTCGAGCACGGAGGCCAGTGACAAGGTCGCTTCGGCGCGACCAAAACCCGCCGCCTGGCCACCTCCCGGTGCGTTTTCCAGATCGGCAACGAGCGCGAACGCAGGTTTCTGCGCGGCACTTTCGGCTTCAGCCTCAAGGCCGGTTGTGGCGTAGTGCAAGGCTTCAAGATCAGGATGCCCGGCGAGGACGCGCGCAAAGGCGTCGTCGAGCGAAACAGGTTCGGTCGCACGGCCTGGCGCAGCAACGCCAAGCAGCACGGCCACGGCGACCAGCGCCGCATGGATCGTGGACATGGAAAACTCCGATGGGCTTTCGGGGGAAAGAAATCCGGCGCAGCGCCGGTGAACCTTCAACCGAATATCGGAGGGCGCAACAATTGCGAAGGCGCGGTGTCCGGCACCGTGTATTCCGGATCTGGCAGCAACGGTGGCAACGGCGCGAGCACTTCGATGGCCAGCATTGGAATCGGCATCGCACTCGAATGACCACAGCAGTGGCCTGCATGCATCAGCCGTTCCCATCCCATGCCGCCGGCATCGACGGCCTCATCGCCGGGAACGCCCGCCTCCGGATGTTGCGCATCATGCGCGTGCCCGGTGGCGAACAGATGGGCGGTTTCATGTACTTCGCTCGCCATCATCAGAGCCGGTTGCCAGATCACGCCGAACAGCAGCAGCGCGAGCCAGAAGGCGCGCCGCAACGGCGTGGATGGGCGGAAGCGGGAAGACATGCGAGCAAGGCTAACGGGATGCGAAGGCGGACACTATTGCATCGTCCCGCATGGCCAAAACGGTTCTGGATTGTTACCCGTCTTGGTTACGCTTGCGGTCGGCTCGCTGCCGCTCCCATTCCGCATCCGACACGAAAGCCGCCCATGCACACCATCACCGTCATCCTCATCATGCTGCTTGCCGTCACCGTGAGCGGACTTCTGGCGCGCGCTACGCGCTTGCCGCTGCCTCTGGTGCAGATCGCGCTCGGCTTCGCGCTGGTGCAGTTCACCGGGGACAGCGTGCCGCTGGATCCGCACGTGTTCTTCCTGTTGTTCCTGCCACCGCTGCTGTTTCTGGATGGTTGGCGCATCCCCAAGGACGAACTGTTCCGCGACCGGGGCATGGTGTTGGAACTGGCGTTGGGGCTGGTCATCTTCACGGTGCTGGGCGTGGGCCTGTTCATCCACTGGCTGATCCCGGCGATGCCGTATGCGGTGGCCTTCGCGCTGGCGGCGATCCTCTCGCCCACCGATCCCATCGCGGTATCGGCGATTGCGCAGCGCGCACCGATTCCCAAGCGCATGATGCACATCCTCGAAGGCGAATCGCTGTTGAACGATGCTTCGGGCCTGGTCTGCATGAAATTCGCCGTGGCCGCAGCGTTGACCGGCGTGTTTTCACTCGGCGAGGCCACGCTTGATTTCCTGTGGGTGGCGCTCGGCGGTTTGGGCATCGGCATTGCGGTGACGTGGATCGTGGCGCGGATCAAGGGCTTCATCATGCGCCGCTTCGGCGAAGATGCAGGCTCCAGCATCCTCATCAGCGTGCTGATTCCGTTCGCTTCATTCCTGGCGGCGGAACACTTTCACGCTTCGGGCATCCTCGCAGCGGTAGCGGCGGGCATCAGCATGACCTTCTTCGAATCCGGCACGCTGATGGCCGCCACGCGCGTCCAGCGCCGTGCGTTCTGGGATACGGTGCAGTTCATCCTAAATGGCACGATCTTCGTGCTGCTGGGCGAACAATTGCCCGCGTTGCTGGATCGTTCCATCCAGACCGTCGCGGACACCGGCCACAGCAATCCGTGGTGGCTGCTGGTGTACGTGCTCGTCATCAATGCCGCACTCGCGCTGCTGCGCTTTACGTGGGTGTGGGTTTCCATGCGGATCTCGGTGTATCACGCCCGAAAGCGCGGCGAACCACGGCCACCGACCGATTGGCGTGCGGTGGCGGCAATGTCGCTGGCAGGCGTTCGCGGGGCGTTGACGTTGGCCGGCGTGCTCACGCTCCCATTGGCATTGAACGACGGAACGCCTTTCCCGGCACGCGATCTTTCCATCTTCCTCGCCGCCGGTGTGATCCTGATGTCGTTGCTGGCAGCCAGCTTCGCACTGCCGAGACTGCTGCGCGGGCTGAAGCTGCCCGAGGACGAACATGCCCACGATGAAGGCCCGGCCCGCGCCGCCGCCGCAACCGCTGCGATCCACGCCATCGAGGAAAAACTCCACGCACTCGCACACGACCGCACCGATGCCGCGCTCTATGCCGACGTTGCCGCACGCGTGATGGAGGAATACCGCCGCCACCTCACCCATTCCATCAGCGGCCAGCACGATGCCCGCAATGCCAAGCGCACCGGGGAAATCGAACGCAAGCTGCGTTTGGCTGGCCTGGAAGCCGAACGCGGAGCCTACCGCCAACTGCGCCGCGAAGACGTCATCGACGATACCGTGCTGCAAAGGCTCGACCACGAGCTGGATCTGGCAGCGGCGCGGTTAACGGTGTGAGCGCCTTCGCGGGCATGACGCGAGGATTCGTAGAGCGGAGCTTGCTCCGCTGCTTTCAACGCCAAGAGCAGCGGAGCAAGCTCCGCTCTACGGAAGTCGGCTCAGGGCGAAAAGCCCCTCTCCTCTTTTCTCCCGCAAAAACGGCCCTAACAGGTTGTCGAGAAATGCACATCCTGTGCATTTCCCAATCGAACGGTACAAGCAAAGCTTGCCCACGTTCTCCAAAAATCAAGCGCTTGCGCGCTCGATTTTCGAGCGGGCCATCCGTGGCCCGCGTTATCAGGCTGTTTCTCGACAGCCTGCTAATCCTCATCCGGCGGATTCACACAGCCGTAAAGATCATGCTCATCGCTGCCCATGATATGCACCTGCGCGAACTGGCCGGGCACGAGGCCCGCTTCCGCGCCGTCCTGGATCTGCACGCAGCCGTCGATTTCCGGTGCATCGAAGCGGGTGCGGCCGAACGCCAGTTCGCCGTCGAGCGCATCCACCAGCACGGTTTCCACGCGCCCTACTCGTGATTCCAGGCGTTCGGCACTGATCCGCGCCTGGGTTTCCATGAAGCGTTGCAACCGTTCCTGTTTCACCTCTTCCGGCACGGGATCAGGCAGCGCGTTGGCGGCTGCGCCTTCCACCGGCGAATAGGCGAAGGCGCCCACGCGATCCAGTTGTGCTTCTTCGAGGAACCCCAGCAGTTCCTCGAACTCCTCCTCGGTTTCACCGGGAAAGCCGACGATGAAGGTACTGCGGATCGCAAGTTCCGGGCAGATGGAACGCCAGTTGCGCACGCGCTCCAGTGTTTTTTCCACCGCACCGGGGCGCTTCATCAGTTTCAGGATGCGCGGGCTGGCGTGCTGGAACGGGATGTCCAGATACGGCAGCAGTTTGCCCTCGCTCATCAACGGCACGACGTCATCCACGTGCGGGTACGGATAGACGTAATGCAATCGCGTCCAGACGCCCAGTTCGGAAAGCCCCTCGCAAAGCGCCTTCATTCGCGTGGCAATTGATTTCCCGCGCCATTGCCGTTCGGCATAGCGCAGATCAACGCCATAGGCGCTGGTATCCTGCGAGATCACCAGCAATTCCTTCACGCCGCCACGCACCAGTTTTTCGGCTTCGCGCAGCACCTCATCCACCGGGCGGCTGGCCAGATCGCCGCGCAGGGAAGGAATGATGCAGAAGCTGCAACGGTGGTTGCAGCCTTCGGAAATCTTCAGGTACGCATAGTGTTTGGGCGTCAGCTTCACGCCCACGTCGTCGTTCTCCGCCCGGCGCGCCGGGATCAGATCGACGAAGGGGTCGTGCCTGGGCGGAAGCGCGGTGTGGACGGCACCCATCACGCTGGCGTAATCCTGCGGGCCGCTGATCGACAGCACGCCCGGATGCATCTGCAAGATTTTTTCCGGCTTCTTGCCAAGACAGCCGGTGACGATGACCTTGCCGTTCTCGTTGAGCGCCTCGCCGATGGCATCCAGCGATTCGGCCACGGCGGATTCAATGAAGCCGCAGGTGTTCACCACCACCACATCCGCCGCATCGTAGCTGCCGACGATTTCGTAGCCCTCCACCTTCAACTGCGACAGGATGCGCTCGGAATCCACCAATGCCTTCGGGCATCCGAGCGAAACAAAACCGACTTTGGGCTGGCTGGGGAGCATGGCGGGCCTTGGCGCGAAAGTTGCGGATTCTAGCAATCCGGAAAGAAAACGGCCCGGAAGAATCCGGGCCGTTCGGGTACAGCTATCGCTTGCGCGATCAGAACTCGTAACGCAAGGTCGCCATGACCGACCAGCGCGAGACCGGACGCGACGGGAAGGTGTTGCTGGCATCGTAGATGAACAACCGGTCGGTGTTGGAGTTGGATCCGTTGTTGAAGTTGCCCAGGTCGTACTGGTAGGTACCGTCCGCATGGATGCCGGCCAGGTTGGCCAGATCGCGGCTGTTGTCGGAGCGAGTGCCGCCCCAGGTTTCGCCCCACGATTTGTCGATCATGTTCAGGACGTTGTAGATGTCCAGACGCAGAACCGACTTGTGCCCCTTGAAGAAGCCGGGGAGCTCCTGCTGGATGCCCAGATCGACCTGGTTCACCCACGGATATCGATCACCGTTGCGCCCAACGATCTGGCCGCGATAAGCGCTCAGGTGGGGGTTGCTGTCGATGAACGCGTGGAACGCTTCGATCTGCTCGGCCGTGGCATTGCCGTAGCTGACGTTCGGATCGTCGCGCAGCGGGACGTAGGCCGGATCCTGATCGACGCCATCGCCGTTGAGATCGCCGTCGATCAGCCAGGTGTACGGTAGGCCGGAATGGCCGTTGTAGTAGGCCGCGATGGAGGTCTTGTAATCGCCGAAGAAGGCCTTTTCCCAACCGATCGTGGCCTTGATCGAATCGCGCACCTGACGGCCAGCCGTCGTGGTGAATTCCTGATTCGGGTTGATGCGGGACACGAACTGGTAGCTCGACCAGGCCTGCGAGCTGCCATCCGATGCAACTTCCTTCGCATGGGTAAAGGTGTAGCTCAAGCTGGCGAACCAGTTGTCGGACAACGGCTTGTTCAGGGCGAAGGTCAAGGCCTGCGACGCACCCTTGCTGGTGTTGCTCAGCATGGTGGAGGTGCGATCGAACGTGTCGTTATTGCCGCAGTTGTTGCTGGAGTGGTTCATCTGGGCGAAGACGTTGCCGAAAATGCCGTTGCCGAAGCTGCAACGGAAATTGGCACGACCATCGAACATCGAACCCTGCGCCTCACCGATGTTGAGCGCCTTGTAGAAGATGCCATCCTTGTTCTGGATGTTCTGGTATTCCACCGTACCGATCAGGCCCCACCACGGCAGCTCCGCATCGTAGCCCAGGCTGATCTTGTACACCGTAGGCAGTTTGAAATCCGGATCGATGGCGTCAACCTGCATGGTGGCCGCCGTACCCACACCCGCCGGCAGCGGCTGGTTGTACGGATCGGAGCTGAATTCCACCGCGCTGTTGTTGCGCGTGGTGTAGCGCAACGCATTCACGCCGTTGTTCTGGTACGGGTTGGCCAGCCACACGAAGGGAGGGATGCTCTGGAACACGCCCACGCCGCCGCGCAACTGCGAGAAACGCTCGGTCTCGAACTGATAGTTGAACGCCACGCGCGGCATGATGACCTTGTTGCTCGAACCGAGCTTGTAGTCGTTCGGGAAGCCGAAGTACTCCTCGAAGCCTGGCGTGCGGAAAGGAGCCTTGTTCGCACTGGGCACGTTGACGCGCACACCGTAGGTCAGCGACAGGTTGTTCGTGACCTGCCAGGTGTCCTGAATGAACGGGCTGATCTGGCTGTACACCAGCGCCGCTGCCGTATCGGCTTCGGTGAAGCCCGCAGCCGGACGACGGATGACGTAGTTGGCGAAGACGCCGTTCTCGAAGTTGTCCAGGCCGTTGAACTGCCACTCGCCGTGCAGGGTCTTGCCGTACAGGTTGAACACGTCGTTCTTGATGTACTCCACGCCACCCTTGATCTCGTGATTGCCGAGATAGTAGTTGCCGATGAAGGAGGCCGTGGTCTTGTCCGTATTGATCTGATTTTCGTGACGGTTGTCGTCTTCACCGATGAAGATGCGGCCATTGTTCGGCAGGGTGATGATCACTTCGGTGTTGTCAACATCGTTGCCGTTGATCTGATCAAAGGTCTGCTTGCTGACCTTGAACTCGGTGTTGAAGTTGTCCGACCAATCGCTGAACAGTTGCAGCGAGGTGTTCTTGGTGATGTTGTCGATGTTGTAGTAGTGGCTCGAAAGGGTGACCGCACTGGTGCCCGTATCGTAAGGCGAGATGCGGAACTCCTCGGTGCGCTGGTGAGTCAGGCTGGCGCGATGGTAATCGTTGATGTTCCAGTCCAGCTTGAGCAGGTAGCGCTTGGTTTCCAGATCGTTGGCGAACGCCTCGCCGTAGGTACCCGGCTGCATCCCCAGGCTCTGTGCAATGGCAATGGCTCGGTTGACTTCTTCCAGCGTGATACGGCCAGTATCCACGCCATCGGCGGTGCCGGTACCACCGAAATCGGTGATGGTCTGCTGTTCGTAGTTGGCGAAGAAGAACAGACGATCCTTGAGGATCGGGCCGCCGACGGTGAAGCCGTAGGTCTTGTCGGTGCCGAACGCGGCGTATTCTGCGTCGGTCGCCTGATGCTTGCCGACCCAGTCGGCATCCTTGAGCGCGTAGTAAACCGAGCCGTGGAACTCGTTGCCGCCGGATTTGGTGACGGCGTTGATGCGGGCACCGACGACGTCGGTGGATACGTCGAAGTCGGTGATCTTGATGTCGTAGGCTTCGATGGTGTCCACCGAAATCGGGCTGCCCACGTAGGGCATGCCGTTGGAATTCAGACCGAACGGGTCGCCCTGCGACAGACCATCGACGGAAATTTCGTTGAAGCGGTTGTTGACGCCGGCCACGGAGATCGCACCGCCCGCGGCATCGATCACGCTGATGCGCGGATCAAGACGCGCCACGTCGTCGAGCGAGCGGCTGCCGCTGGGCGTGAGCTGCATCTGGCGACCGCCCACGGACGTGCCGACGCCCTTGTTTTCCGACGAAAACACCGAAGTACCGCCCACGGCGACCACTTCAATCGCTTCCAGCGACGAAGCTGCGGAATCCAGATCGGCGTCGAACGCAGTAACGCCGCCCAATGCCAGATAGACGCTCTCGGAGGATTCACCCTTGAAGCCATCGCGGGTGATGGTCACGGTATAAGGCCCGCCGACGCGCAGGCCACGGGCGATGTAGCGGCCCTCGGCATCGGTAACAGCGCGGCTGGTAGTACCGGAAGGCGCGTGCACGATGATGACTTCGGCACCGGCCAGCGGTGCGCCTTCGGCATCCGTGATGCGACCGGACAGACCCGAGGAGGTCTGCTGCGCGTAAAGCGGGGAAGTCATGAGGAGCACGGCGAGTGCGCCGGCCAGACGAGTGACTCGAAGTTGTTTCTTCATTGGGTATGCCCTGATTGCCTGACGAAAGAACGAGGGTTACGCGGGACCTCACCGGTGGACGTGGGCTTGCGCCTGTGACGATGTTCCGGTGTTTTTGAACCATCCCAACGCAACGCTGGAACGGGTTAACTTGAGTTTAACAGTTTAGCAGCGCCTCATGACGGTTTTGCGTCAATTGTTATCTGCCCTGTCGCGATGGCTTGCGCCCCTTGAACGACCCGCAGTGCTTGGCAGGTTGCCACAACCTTGACGGTTTGGGCAGTGTCGAAAGTTGAGAACACTGCGATCTGATATTCATGCAAAACCTCATATACATGAAATAACTTATTGTATTTATTGTTATTTAATCAATTTAGCGGCTTCGCACAGGGTGACAGCTTTCGGTCAAGGCAAGGCACGCGCCAGACCATCGATGAACATCTGGACGGACAGTGCCACCAGCAACATGCCCATCAAGCGCTCCACTGCTGTGAGTACCTGTTCACCCAGGATGCGGTGCAGTGCCGTGGCACTGAACAGGATGATGGCCGTGGCCGCCCAGGCCAGCAGCAGCGCCAGCGACCAATCCGCCAGACGGTGCGGTTCGTTGCTGGCCATCAGGATCACCGCCGCCATGCCGGAAGGGCCGGCAATCAACGGCACGGCCATCGGCACGATGAACGGCTCCCCGCCCGGCGTGCCGGAAGCGATGCCGTGCCTGCCGGGGAAGATCATTTTCAGGCCGATGATGAACAGGATGATGCCCCCGGCGATGGCTACCGATTCTTCGCGCAAGTGCATGGCCGCGAGGATGCTCTTGCCCGCGAACAGGAACAGCATCAGCACGAACAAGGCGATCAACAGTTCCCGTGCCAGCACGATGCGTTGCCGTTTGGGCGGCAATTCGCGCAGCAGGCTCAGGAACACCGGCACGTTGCCGAGGGGATCCAGGATCAGGAACAACAGGATGGCGGCGGAAAGGGTGGTCATGGGAAAGACTTGTCGTTGGATACGAACAAGCCCCTCTCCCTTGACGGGAGAGGGGTTGGGGAGAGGATGCGCGCGAAGTTGAAGCCTTGCATGAAACGCTATCGCAGTTTTCCATGCTCTTCCGGCGCTTCGCGCCACATTCACTCGCGCCATCCGTGGCGCTCGCCCAGCGGACAGCTTCGCCGTGCAACACGGCAATCCTTGCCGTGTTGTCTCCCATCAAGGGAGAAGGAAAAGCATTACTTCAACCGCCCTGCCGCAAACTCCCAGTTCACCAGATTCCAGAACGCCTCGATGTACTTGGGTCGGGCGTTGCGGTAGTCGATGTAGTAGGCGTGTTCCCACACATCGATGGTGAGCAGCGGATTGTCCTCGCCGGCAAGCGGCGTGGCGGCGTTGGAGGTGGACACCAGCCCAAGGGAGCCATCCGGGCGCTGCACCAGCCAGGCCCAGCCGGAGCCGAAGGTGCCGATCGCCGTCTTGGTGAACTCTTCCTTGAAGGCGGCAAAGCTGCCCCAGGCCTTGTTGATGAGCTCGGCGAGCCTGCCGGAAGGCTCGCCGCCGCCACCGGGCTTGAGGCCATTCCAGTAAAAGGTGTGATTCCAGACTTGGGCAGCGTTGTTGAACATGCCACCGCTGGATTTGCGCACGATGGTTTCAAGGTCGGCGTTTTCGAACTCCGTACCCTTGACGAGGTTGTTCAGGTTGGTGACATAGGTCTGGTGGTGCTTGCTGTAGTGGAAGTCTATGGTTTCCGCGGAAATGTGCGGTTCTAGCGCAGTGCGGTCGTAGGGAAGCGGGGGAAGTTCGATCGCCATGGTGGCTCTCCTTCGTGTGAGGTTGGCTGAAATGCGCTGCACGCAATGGTCACGAGCACTACAATTCTAGCTCATGCCGATGCCCGTCCCGGCCCGGCTCACACGATCTTTCGGAGAACCCTATGGCCGCGATGGCGCGAATCCGGGCAGCGGTGGAATCCCGTCCCGTTGTCCTTTTCATGAAAGGCACGCCGCAGTATCCGATGTGTGGCCATTCGGCGCGCGCAGCCGATGTGCTGAGCCAATGCGATGCGCCGTTCCACGCCGTGAACGTGCTGGCGGATCCTGAAATTCGCGCCAGCCTGCCGCGTTATTCGAACTGGCCCACCTTCCCGCAGTTGTTCATCCAGGGTGAACTGATCGGCGGTTGCGACATCGTGGTGGAGCTGTTCGAGCAGAACCAATTGCAGCAGATGGTTGCGGACGCGGCCACAGCATGAAGCTCGCCACCACTTCATTGAAACCTGCCAAGGATGCGCTGGCTGGGCGCGTGATTCTCATCACCGGTGCGCACGGTGGTCTTGGGCAAGCCGTGGCACATGCGGTTGCAGGCTGTGGCGGTGTGCCGATCCTGCTTGGCCGTCGCGTTCCGAAGCTGAAGGCGTTGTGCGAGGCACTGGAACTTGCCGGTGCCGAACCTGTGATCTACCCGATGGATCTTTCCGGTGCGACACCGGACGACTACGAAACCTTGCGGTCCACCATCGAGAGCGAGGTCGGAAAGCTGGATGGCGTGGTGCACTGTGCCGCAGAGTTCAAGGGACTGGCCTCGGTGGAAAACATGGCCACGCAGGATTGGCTCATCGGCCTGCATGTGAACCTCACCGCGCCGCTGCTGCTCACCCGCGCGCTGTTGCCCTTGCTGCGTTCACGCGAGGATGCCGCCGTGTTGTTTCTGCTGGATGCACACGAACGCACCGCCAAACCATTCTGGGGCGCGTATGGCGTGGCCAAGCACGGATTGGTCGGGCTGGTGGAACTCCTTCATGCGGAACTGGAAAGCTCGCCGGTGCGTATCCACGGCCTGATCCCCGGCCCGATGCGCACCCAACTGCGGGGGCGTGCGTGGTTCGCAGAAGATCCCGGAACCGTGCCGGAGGCTTCTGCCTATGCCGGTGCCTGTGCGTATCTGCTCGGCAGTGAAGGTGCGGCGCAACGCTCACAGGCGATCATCGAGCTGGAAGCTGCAATGCCCAAACCGTTCGGGTTGGCGGTGTTGGCTCAGTAGGGAACATCGGATTCCCGACATTGCCACCCTGCGCGATGTCGCAGGGCGGTGCTTGCTCTTGAAATGCGATGCTGCGACTTCCCCTCGCTGCGCACAGCGTGGCCGTGGCGGGCATCACCCTGCGCGCAACCGCTCCAAAACCTGCGCCACCTGCACCTGCCGTCCCAACACCTGCCCCGCCCGCTCCAGCAATGTCGCCAATGCCTCCGGCGAATCCGCACGCAGCGTGGCATGGCCGGTCTTGCGGCCCGGGCGCGGGGTTTTGCCGTAATCGTGCCAATGCGCGCCGGGAAGGTGCAGCAGCGCCTCGCGCGAAGGCAATTCGCCGATGAAGTTCAACATGCACGAGTGCCCGCGAGGCGCGACGCTGCCCAGCGGCGCACCAATCACGGCCCGCAGATGGTTCTCGAATTGCGAGGTTTCCGCACCTTCGATCGTCCAATGCCCGGAGTTGTGCACGCGCGGAGCCATTTCGTTGGCCAGCAAGGCATCCGGCGTCTCGAACAATTCCAGCGCAAACACGCCCACGTAATCCAGCGCATCGGCCAACTTGCGTGCATGTTCCACAGCTTGCGCCGCGAGGGTTTCGGGCACGCTGGCCGGGGCCAGACTGGCGCAGAGCACGCCATCCACATGCCAGTTCTCGGTGATCGGCCAAGCGCGGAACTCGCCCTCGCGCGAACGCACCGCCACCACGGAAAGTTCGCGCGTGAATGGCACAAAGGCTTCCAGGATCAAGCCCACACGCCGGGCCTGTGCGCCGAGTGCAGCCCATGCAGCATCGGCGTCGGCGGCGGTTTTCAGGCGGAACTGGCCCTTGCCGTCGTAGCCCAGACGACGGGTCTTGAGAATGGCAGGCGCACCGATGCGAGCCAGCGCTGCTTCCAACGCTTCCCGGCTGTCAACATCCGCAAAACCGGGTGTGGCGATGCCCAGCGCGTTGAAGCGGGTTTTCTCGTTGAGCCGATCCTGCGCGGTGGCCAGTGCCTGTTCCGGCGGGAACACCGGCAACCGCGTCATCAGACGCCGAACACTGGCCGCAGGCACGTTCTCGAAATCGAAGGTGGCAAGCTCGCAACTCGCAGCGAATTCTTCCAGCGCCGCCATATCGGCATATTCGCCGAGGATGCGCGGGGCCAGATGAGCGGCGCAGGATTCCTCCGCCGGCTCCAGCACCACGAAGCGCAGGCCCAGTGGCGCACCGGCCAGAATCATCATGCGCGCCAGTTGCCCGCCACCCAGGATGCCGAGCGTCGCGTTCGTGCGTGTCATGTCAGGTACGCGGATCCGGGCATTCCAGCACTTCGGCAGTGCGGCGGGCGCGGAAGGCATCCAACGCCTGCCGCACGGTTTCGTCCTCGCCTGCCAGCAGCGCGGCTGCGAACAATGCCGCATTGGTTGCGCCTGCCGAACCGATGGCAAACGTCGCCACCGGCACGCCGGAAGGCATCTGCACGATGGAAAGCAACGAATCCAAACCATTCAACGCCTTGGATTGCACCGGTACGCCCAGCACCGGCACCGGCGTGATCGCGGCGATCATGCCCGGCAAATGGGCCGCACCACCAGCGCCGGCGATGATCGCCTTCAAGCCGCGTTCGCGTGCACTTTTGGCGTAATCGAACATCAGTTGCGGAGTGCGATGGGCGGAAACGATGCGCACTTCCTGCGGGATGCCGAGGGTTTCCAGCATGAAAACCGCGTGCTGCATGGTTTCCCAATCCGAGCGCGATCCCATCACCACGCCGATGCGCGGACTGTTGGGTTGATTCATCGGTTCCTCCGCAGATCGCGCAAAGCGCTATTGTATGTGGACTGAGGCTGCTGACAGAATCCAATCCGAGTCTGGTGTCGCAAAAAGGGGAAAGAATCCCATGTCGCTGGAAAAACGCCTGCTGGAAATCCTCTGCTGCCCGGCCACGCGACAGGCCCTGCGGCTCCTCACGCCGGGCCAGCTCGGCGCGCTCAACCATGCGGTTTCCGCAGGATTGGTGCGCAACAACGAAGGCCGCACGGTGCAACAACCGTTCGCGGCGGCGCTCTTGGCCCAGGGCGGCGCGCACCTGTACCGCATCGACGATGGCATTCCGGTACTGCTGGCCAGCGAATCGGTGGATCCGCGCAGCGTCGCAGGCTTCGAAGCCTGACCCGGCCCCATGCTGGATACCGCCGCCCGCGCCGAACTGCTTTCCAGCCTGCGCCATATCGCGCAGGAACGTCTGGCGCATGCGCTTCATGCCCTGTTCGACGAGTTGGATTCGCGTCTGTTCGATCTGGCCGAGCGCAGCCGGGTGATGGCGCAGCAGCAGTCCTATTTCAACGGCCTGCGCGAATGCCGCCGCCAGCGCGTGGCACTGGAAACCGATTTCCTGCACGCCATCGACGATGCCTTCCGCATCGTCCCTGCAACCGCGGACAAACCCGCAGGCCGCGCACCGCTCAGCCTGATGCCGCGCGAAGAACTGGAGGAAACCCTGGCGCTTTCGGCCCAGACCGAACGCCGGACGCGTGCCCTCACCGGCCCCTTGCAGGTGCTGGAAAAACGCCTGGCGGAACTGCTGCAACGCGCGCCCATCTCGCCTGAAACCAATGCACTTTCGCCCGAATCCCTGGCGTTGGCCTTTCGCCATGCCATGCAGTTGCTGGATGTGGAAGTGGAAGTGCGCCTGATCGCGCACTCGCTGTTCGGCTTGCATGTACTGGGCGCGCTGGAACCGCTGTATTCAACGCTCAACCATCGCCTCGCCGAAGCTGGCGTATTGCCGGAACTGCGCTACGACGATGCCCCGCACGTCGTGCGTTCCACGCAGATTCCTCCACCGAAACATGCCCCCCCGCGCCGCCTGCCCGAAACCTTCGGCGAAAGGAAAACCGAGGTTTCGCCGGAGGCACCGGCTTCCGGTTACGAACCCAGGGTGGACGGCCACGAGGTGCGCCTGACCGAACTGAAACATCTGTTGCAACGGCTCAGCACCGCAGGCCAGCGCAGCGCCGTGGCACCTCCTGTCTTCGGCAATGCAGAAGCTGTCGGAGACACGCTGGATCATGGCGTGCTGCAACATTCGCTGGATCAGCTCTGGACCTACGAAGGCCAGCCGCGTGATCTGAAATCCACGCTGGTGGAAACCGCGCGCAAGGATTCCCCGGACGCACCCGGTGCGCTTCAACCCGAAGACGAAGACACCATCGACATGATCGCGTTGGTGTTCGAATCGGTAAGGAACGATCCCAACCTGCCCGAGCCGTTGCGCGCGCTGCTGGCACGGCTCCAGATTCCGTTCCTCAAGACCGCCTTCACTGATCCCAATCTGCTTGAAGGCGATCACCACCCGGCGCGGCAACTGCTGGACGAACTGGGCGCGCTGGCGATGTCCTGGTGCGCCAGTGCCGATCCGGATCGCGCCCTGTTGCGCCAGATCGCGCTCATCGTGGAAAGCCTGGCTTCGCACCATACCGACGGCCCGGTGCGCTTTGACCAAGCCATCGAGAAACTTTCCGCCTTCCTGGACAACGGTCGCCGCCGCGCGGAAATCGCCGAGCAACGCAGCATCGAAGCGGCGCTCGGCAAGGAAAGGTTGCGCGTGGCGCGGCTGCGCGTGGCCTCGCTGCTGGACATGCACCTGCGCAATACCGATCCATTGCCGTGGGTGCGCCAGGTGCTGCGCGGCCCGTGGGCGAACTATCTGGTGCTGCTGTGGCTGCGCCAAGGCGAAGCCAGCCAGGAATACCGCGATGCGCGGCGCTTCATCGACGAACTGCTGTGGTGCGATAGCCCCAAGGTGCGCCAGGAAGAACCCGAACGCCTGCGCGCGGCGCGCAACGAACTGCCAAACATCTTTCGCCAGGGCATGGCGCGCATCGCCAGCCACGACCGCGAAGTGGAACTCCTCGCCGAACAGCTCGACGCCTTCCTTTCCACTGTGGTCGCCGGCGTGCCGGTACCGGATTTCGTTTATGAGAACGATCCGACCCTCGACTTGGCCGATCTCTCGCGCCAACTCGCCGATGCGCCGCTGGAAAACCAGCCGCTGCCGCAGGATGTGGACGCCGGGATGCTGGCCCATCTGCGCGCACTTCCGCCCGGTTCCTGGTTCGAGTTCAAGCGCGATGGAGAACCCGAGCGTGCGCGTCTCTCCTGGGTCAGCCCGTACAGCAACCGCAGCCTGCTGGTAAACCGCTCCGGCATGAAGGTGATGGAGATGGACGTCGAACACCTCGCGCGCCAGATCGACCAAGGCATGGCGCGTGTCATCGACGGCACGCGCCTGCTGGAACGCGCGCTTTCAGGATTGGTGGAACAACTTCGCCAGATCAGCGACGAAGCGCCGCCGCAGTCCGATCAGGACGTGGCCTGAAGCCACCTCCCCGTTCATGGCAACGAATCCTGCCCGCGAGCTTTCGCCACCGCCTGCGCATTTGATTGCCCTGGATGTCGCCCGCGCGCTGGAAGAAGATATCGGCCTGGGCGATGCCACCGCACAGCTGCTTCCCGAAACCGGCTTGCGCCGTGCCCGCATCCTGTGTCGCGAACGCGCGGTAATTGCAGGCGCACCTTGGGTCGAAGCATGTTTCAAGCTGCTCGATCCAGCCGCGTGCATCACATGGCATGTGCGCGATGGCGAAACCGCAGCACCTGACGCCGCCGTCTGCACCATCGAGGCCCAAAGCCGCGCGCTGGTAAGTGCCGAGCGCAGCGCAATCAACTTCCTGCAAACCTTGTCCGGCACCGCCACCACCGTCGCAAGCTACGTCGCCCTGGTTGCAGGCACGAACGCGCGCATCCTGGATACGCGCAAAACCCTGCCCGGCCTGCGGCTGGCGCAGAAATACGCCGTGCGCTGCGGCGGCGGGCACAACCACCGCATCGGGCTGTACGACGCGGTGATGCTGAAGGAAAATCACCTCACCGCGGCCGGTTCCATCGCCAACGCGGTGGCTGCTGCGCGGTCACGCTTCCCGCAGCTTCCGGTGATCTGTGAAGTGGAAAACTTCGAGGAACTTAAAGCCGCCCTCGCCGCCCGCCCCGACCGCATCCTGCTCGACGATTTCGACGACGCCACGCTGCGTCGTGCGGTGGTGCTGGCGAATGGCGAGGTGCCATTGGAAGTTTCAGGTGGCGTCACGCGCGAACGCCTGCCTGCGATCGCGCAGACAGGCGTGAATTGCATCTCCATCGGATCGCTGACCAAGCACGTTCGCGCAATCGATTTTTCGATGCGGGTTGAAGCAGCATCGTGAAGCCATTGTCGCAAGCAATGCAGTCGAAAGAGGCACGGCTTTCGTGGGAGCAACTGCCCTGATGGAGCGGGCTTTTGCGGGAGCGGGCTTTTGCGGGAGCAAGTTCACCCGCGATCAATCTCCGGCCTGCCTGAACATCCAGCACGGCTGAAGTCGCATCCCCCGGATGCAAGCACTGAAACTCAACCCGCGCGTCGCGCAGACCGCCCCGATTCACGCGGGTTTCGTGTCGGCGCACCACCACGCGGTGCGTGCTTGGGCGCCGCCGAATGTGGTCGCGCATGACGCGGAGCCGGGTTGGCAGGTCGGTTCGTGTTGGGACGGCGTGCCGCCTTCAACGAGCCATCCATCTGCAAGGGCCGGGAGGCATCGAAGCCTTCCACCGCCGAAAGCGCAATATCGCGCTTCAACAGGCGCTGGATATCGCGCAGCAACGGGCCTTCTTCCGGCGACACCAGCGAGATCGCCTCGCCGCTCCTGCCGTTGCGGCCCGTGCGGCCGATGCGATGAACGTAATCCTCGGCGACGGTGGGCAGGTCGTAGTTGATCACCAGCGGCAGATCGTCGATGTCGATGCCGCGCGCGGCGATATCGGTGGCGACCAACACGGTGCATTTGCCGTTCTTGAATTCGTTGAGCGCCTTGATGCGGGCATTCTGCGACTTGTTGCCATGAATCGCCGCCGCACGCACGCCGAAGTTTTCCAGATGTTCGGCCAGCCGGTTCGCGCCGTGCTTGGTGCGGGTGAAGACGAGAATCTGCTTGCGGCTGTCGGCTGCGATGAGATGCATCATCAGATCGCGCTTGCGGCTTGAATCCACCGGATGCGCACGATGCTCGATGCTCGCCACGATGCTGTTCTGCGGCGTGGTCTGCACGCGCTGCGGATTGCGCATGAACTGCCGCGCCAACTCCTCGATATCGGACGAGAACGTGGCCGAGAACAGCAACGTCTGGCGCTGCTTCGGCAACGCTGCCAGCACGCGACGGATGGAAGGCAGGAAGCCCATGTCCAGCATCCGGTCGGCTTCATCGAGGATCAGGAACTCGATCTTCGAAAGATCCACCGTGCGCTGGCCCATGTGGTCGATCAAACGACCCGGCGTTGCGACGATCACATCCACGCCACGGCGCAGGTGTTCGATCTGCGGGTTCATGCTCACACCGCCGAAGATGGTGGTGGATGCGATGCGCGAATGTTTGCCGTACTCACGCAGGTTTTCGGAAACCTGCATCGCCAGTTCGCGCGTGGGCGCAAGGATGAGCGCACGCGGCGCGCGGCGGCCGGGCACGCGCGCTCCGCGCGAAAGCAGGTGCAGCAGCGGCAGGCTGAAAGCGGCAGTCTTGCCGGTGCCGGTTTGCGCACCGGCCATGAGGTCGCAACCGTCCAGCACCATCGGAATGGCCTGCTGCTGGATGGGTGTGGGCTGCGCGTAGCCCAGTTCGGACAAGGCGCGCAGCAACTCGGGCGCAAGCCCGAGAGAATCAAAGGACATGGAGTACTCCTGAGGGCCGCATGCGTGTTGTTCCGAACGCACGGGAAAAGATGAATCTGCGAAGCGAAGCGGCGCTAGCGCCATTTCAGACAACGGCTTCGTATCGATGCGGTGGCAGTCGCGCAACACGCATCGGGCGGCGCACTGTACGCGCTGCAGCCCGTTTGCGCCAGCGTTTCGGCTTCAGGCCAACGGGCCAGGTTCAGGGAACGCGCTCTACGGCTATGCTTGGGTTTTCAACGCCTGAAGATTCCCGCATGAACCTGCGCGACCTTCGCTATCTCGTGGCGCTGGCCGATCATCTGCATTTCGGCCGTGCTGCTGCGGCCACGTTCGTGAGCCAGCCGACGCTTTCCACGCAGATTCGCAAGCTGGAAGACGAGCTTGGCGTCTCGCTGATCGAGCGTGCGCCGCGCCATGTGATGCTCACGCCGGTGGGTCACGACATCGCCGAACGTTCGCGCCGCATCCTTTCCGACGTGGATCAACTCAAGGAAACCGCGCGCCGCTCGCGCGACCCGGAAGCAGGTACGGTGCGGTTGGGCATCTTCCCCACGTTGGGGCCATACCTGCTGCCGCACGTGATTCCGCAACTGCGCAAGCGCTTTCCGAACCTGGAACTGCTGCTGGTGGAGGAAAAGACCGAAACCATACTGCGCCTGTTGCGCGAAGGCCGATTGGATGCCGGCATCCTGGCGCTGCCGCAACACGACGAACGCCTGCACATCGAACCCCTGTTCGAGGAGCCTTTCGTGCTGGCCGTGCCTTCCGGCCACACGCTGGCATCGCGCAAACACATCACGCTGGCCGATCTGAACCGCGAAAGCCTGCTGCTGCTGGACGAAGGCCATTGCCTGCGCGATCAGGCGCTGGATGTGTGCCATCTCGCCGGTGCCGAAGAAAAATCCGGCTTCCGCGCCACCAGCCTTGAAACCCTGCGCCAGATGGTGGCGGCCAATGTCGGCGTGACGTTGCTGCCTGTGCTTGCGGTGAAACCACCGGTGTCGCGCTCGGAAAACATCGCGCTGATTCAATTCAAGGGTGTACCACCGCATCGGCAACTGGCGATGATGTGGCGCAAGAGTTCGGCGCAGGGCGGTTTCCTGAAACAACTGGCGGAAGTGTTCCGCAAGCTGCCGCCGGGATTGTTGAAGTGCGATTGATTGAAGCGCATTGGTAAACACTCAGCCCGCGCGTGAACGCCAATGCACGCGAATAAAGCACGAAATCCTCGGTTTTTCATTCGCGCTAATTCGCTGATCAATCCACTGCTTCCAGGGCTTCCGGAAGCCGCTCCACCGCAACGATTTCCAGCCCCTTGAATCCCTTCTTCGGCGCATTGGCACGCGGCACGATGGCGCGCTGGAAGCCGTGCGTGGCCGCCTCGCGCAGACGTTCCTCGCCATTGGGCACGGGCCGCAGTTCACCGGAAAGACCGATCTCGCCGAAGGCCACGGTCGGCGTACTCAACGGTCGGCTGCGAAAACTGGAAAGAATCGCCAGCAGCACCGGCAAATCCGCAGCGGTTTCCTGGATGCGGATGCCGCCGACCACGTTCACGAACACGTCCTGGTCATACACCGCGATTCCGCCATGCCGGTGCATCACGGCCAGCAGCATCGCCAGCCGATTCTGTTCCAGCCCCAACGCCACGCGACGCGGATTTGCCAGTGGGCTGTGATCCACCAGGGCCTGCACTTCCACCAGCAAGGGCCGCGTGCCTTCGCGTGTCACCATCACGGCACTGCCAGGTTGTGGCTCGCGGCTGCCCGAAAGAAATATCGCCGACGGATTCGGCACTTCCTTCAAGCCGCTCTCGCTCATTGCGAACACGCCCAGTTCGTTCACCGCACCAAAGCGGTTCTTGAAGGCGCGCAGGATGCGGAAGCGGCTGCCACCCTCGCCCTCGAAATACAGCACCGCATCCACCATGTGCTCCAGCACGCGCGGGCCTGCGATGCCGCCTTCCTTGGTGACGTGGCCCACGAGGAACACGGCAATGCCGGTTTCCTTTGCCAACCGCACCAATCGCGCTGCGCTTTCGCGCACCTGGCTCACGGAACCGGGCGCGGCGGCAAGTTGCTCGGAATACATGGTCTGGATCGAATCGATCACCACCAGGCGCGGCTTTTCAGCCAGCACCTGCGGCACGATGCGCTCCACGCAGGTTTCGGTAAGGCAGCGCAAACCACCCAACTGCAAACCCAGCCGCGTGGCGCGCGCGCTCACTTGCGAAAGACTTTCCTCGCCGGTGACGTACAGGCCAGGCAGGCGCGATTCCAGCGAAGCCAGGGTTTGCAACAACAGCGTGGATTTGCCGATGCCCGGGTCGCCGCCGATCAGCACCACCGAACCTTCCACCAACCCGCCGCCGAGCACGCGATCCAATTCCCCGATGCCGGTGGCGCATCGCGCTTCGGATTCGATCCGTACCTCGGCCAGCCGCATCACCTTCGCCGCACCGCCTTCGCCCGCATAGCCTGCCCGCGCACCCTTCGCATTCGCAGGCGTGGTTTCCACGACGTATTCGGACATCGTGTTCCACGCCGCGCAGCCGGGGCATTGGCCCTGCCACTTGCTCACGGTCGCGCCGCACTCGGAACACACATAGGCGGTCTTGGCTTTGGCCATCGTCTGGTTTCGCACATCGAAGAAGTGTGGCGAACTTTACAAGCGCGCCGCTTTTCCGTGGGAGCAACTGTCTTTGTGCGGGCCTTGTACCTGCTTTGCATCCGGCGCATCCTTGGGCGCTCGATTCACCGCCCAATTCCCAGCAAGGCCCACCATGACCAACCTCGCCAGCGCCGCCGACCTGAACCTCGATCCGTTCTGGATGCCCTTCACCCACAACCGCTATTTCAAGAAGAACAAGCCGGCCGATCGCCTGCTGGTGGCGGCGAAAGGCGCGTACTACACCACGTCCGAAGGCCAGCAGCTTTACGACAGCCTTTCCGGGCTGTGGTGCTCCGGGCTGGGTCATGGCGATCCGCGCATCGCCGATGCGGTGAAGGCGCAGGTGGACAAGGCCGATTTCATTCCCGCATTCCAGGTCGCCAGCCCGGAAAACTTCCGTCTGGCCGGGCGCATCGCGCAACTCGCGCCGGATGATCTCAACTATGTGTTCTTCACCAACTCCGGCTCCGAAGCGGTGGATACGGCGCTGAAGATCGCCATCGGCTATCACCGGCTGCGTGGCGAGGCGTCGCGCACCCGCATCATCGGGCGCGAGAAGGCGTATCACGGCGTGGGCATCGGCGGCATCTCGGTGGGCGGCATGGTTGCCAACCGCAAGATGTACGCGCCGATGATGATTCCCGGCGTGGATCATCTTCCGCACACGCACAGCCTGAAGGACATGGCCTTCTCACGCGGTCAACCCGAGTGGGGCGCGCATCTGGCCAATGAACTGGAGCGCGTGGTCGCCCTGCACGATGCCTCCACGATTGCCGCCGTCATCGTCGAACCGATGCAAGGTTCCGTCGGCGTGGTCGTGCCGCCACAGGGTTACCTGCAACGGCTGCGCGAGATTTGCACCAAATACGGCATCCTGCTGATCTTCGATGAAGTGATCACCGGCTTTGGCCGCATGGGCGAATGGTTCGGTGCGCAGGCCTTCGGCGTTACGCCAGACCTCATCACCTTCGCCAAGGCCGTCAACAACGGCACCGTGCCGATGGGCGGGGTGATCGCGCGGCAGGGCATCTACGATGCCTACATGCAAGGCCCTGAATACGCGGTGGAACTGTTCCACGGCTACACCTATTCCGGCCATCCGCTCGCCGTCGCCGCCGCCAATGCGACGCTGGACATCCTCACCTCCGAAGACATCCCCGCGCGCGTCAAGGCGATGGCGAAACTGCTCGAAGACGGCGTGCATTCGCTGCGCGGCGAGCCGAACGTGATCGACATCCGCAACATCGGCGCCGCTGCCGCGTTCGAACTTGCACCCTTGCCAGGCACCCCCGGCCTGCGCGCGATCCGGCTGTTCGAGGATGCCTTGAAGCGCGGTCTGCTGCTGCGTTTCACCGGTGACACCATTGCCTTGGCCCCGCCGGTGATTTCCACCGAAGCGGAAATCCAGAAGCTCATCGAAACCCTGCGCACCTGCATCCGCGCCGTGGCCTGATCGACTTTTCGCAGGTCGGCTCAAGCCGCGAAGCGGCGGAGCCGACGGGGCTTCGCAGGAAACGTCGGCTCCGCGCCTTCGGCACTTGAGCCGACCTACATCAGACGCCCATCAAACACCCATCAAACGCCCCTGCCGGTGCGAACGAAACAGGCGTAGTATCGCCGCCAGCGCGACATTCCAGCCGTCCGGCGCGCCGATACGAAGACGGCAACTTACTTTTTCGAGGGGGTCGAATATGAAGGCTCGTTGGTTGGTCGCCGCCGTCAGCGCGGTGTCGTGCATGTTCGTGGGCATGGTTTCCACACCGTCGGTGGCATCGCCGACAACGGGTGGATGGGAGTTCTCGGAGATCGTCGCCGCCCCGCAGACCAAGGGCGTGGCCGCACTGGAGGCGGGCAAATCTCTGGTTCCCGTGCCTGTCTTCAACGGCCAGAGCTATTCGGACGAAACCGAGCCGAATGGCACCGCCGCCACCGCCTCACCGCTGTCGGGCAGCAATCTCGTGGTGCGCGCGCCGCTGTGGCCCAATGGCGACATCGATTTCTATTCCTTCACCGCCAACGCCGGGGATCGCGTCTATGCCGCGACGATGACCTCCGGCTCCGCCGGCAACAGCACGGACAGCCAGTTGACCCTGCTTGATTCCAATGGCACCACGGTCATCGAGTTCGACGACGACAACGGCAGCTTCGCCGCGCTGTCGTCCTCGATCGCCGGGGCCACGATTCCGGCCACCGGAACCTATTACCTGAGGGTCAACGATTTCACCGCGGGCACCACGTCCGAACGACCCTACGAGCTGCATTTCCGCCTGCAAAGTGGTAGCCCCACGCCGGAAGCGGAACCGAACGACACGCCCGCCACCGCCAACCTGTTGCCCGCCAATGGCTGGGTCAGCGGTGCACGCAACCGGCGGCAGCGACCGAGCAGGATTGGTACACCTCAGCCTGAATGCCGGCGACACGGTGTTCCTCTCGCTCGATCTCGATCCCGAACGCGATGGCACGACCTGGAACGGTCGCCTGGGCTTCGCGCTGTTCGGTGATGCGAGCAACCAGATCCTCGTAGTGGACGACGCCGGTACCGGCGACGTATCGCCCAACCCCAATATCCCCTCCGAGGCGATGTTTTTCACCGTCAAGGAAGCAGGCACTTACTTCGCCTTCGTGGATTCGGCCAGCTCCGCCGTCGGCGGCCCCACCGCGACCTACCACCTTTCCGTCAGCGTGCATCCGGCCACCGATGAGGGCGTGAACTGCACCACCTACACCAGCACCAACGTACCCGTGACCATCGGCCCGGGCATCGGCCTTTCAGCTCCACCATCACCGTGCCGGGCAACCCGCGCATCGCCGATCTGGACGTGAGCATCCAGCTCAACCACGCACTGATGCAGGACATCGACGCGCACCTGCGTTCGCCCGCCGGCAACGACATCGGCCTGTTCACCGACACTGGCGCGCCGCTACCGGCGGCCAGCAGGAATGGACGTGGTGTTCGACGACGAAGCCGCCATCCCTCCAGCTTCACGGTGCTCAAGGGATGCACTTGAAGCCGGAGAACAACTCGACCGCCGGCACCGCCTCGACCTCCGGAGCCTACCGGCTGTCGTGGTTCGACGGCATCAATGCCGGTGGCACTTTGGACGCTGGATCTGCGCGACGATACCGCCGGCGCCAACGGCGGCACGCTGACCGGCTGGAGCCTGCGCATCTGCGAGGTGCCGCCACCGCCCGCCTGCCCGCCCGGCCATGCCCAGGTCACCGCGTACAGCACGGATTTCGAAAGCGACGGTGGCGGCTTCACCCATAGCGGCACGCAGGACGAATGGGGCTGGGCCTGCCCGCTGACCGTCGCGACCACGACCGCAAATCCAGTCGCTGCCTTCAATACCTGCAACAGCGGCGTGAACTGTTGGAAGACCGATCTGGACAACACCTACAACGCATCGAGCAATCAGGCTCTCGCCGCCCATCAACCTCGCCGGCCTCGTTCCGCCGGTGGTCGTGACCTGGGCGCAGCGCCATCAGATCGAGACCGCCAACTTCGACCACATGTTCGTGGATGCACAGCAGGTCGGCGGTGCCACGCCCATCCGTCTCTACGAATGGCAGGATCCCACGATCATCAGCGCCAGCGCGGGCACCGGGAATCCGCAGGCCCACATCGGCAGCGCCGCGGGTTGGGGCGTACTTTCCCGCCGCATCGACGCACTGGCGGGCCTGAATACCGAACTGCGTTTCCATCTGGATAGCGACAGCTCCGTCCAGTTCGGCGGCCTGGCCATCGACGATGTCACCGTCACCGCTTGCCGCGCGCTGGAAGCCGACCTTGCCATCACCAAGACCGACGGCGTCGCCACGGCAGTGCCGGGCAGCAACGTCACCTACACCATCACCGCCAGCAACACCGGCCCCGATGGCGTGACAGGTGCCACCGTGGCCGATACCTTCCCCGCCTCGCTGACCTGCAACTGGACGTGCGTGGGCGCTGGCGGCGGCTCCTGCACCGCAGCGGGCAGTGGCAACATCAACGACACGGTGAATCTGCCCAACGGTGGTTCGGTTACCTACACCGCATCTTGCGCCATTTCCGCCTCGGCCACAGGCACGCTGAGCAACACCGCCACGGTGAGCAGTTCGATTACCGACCCCACACCCGGCAACAACTCGGCCACCGATATCGATACGTTGACGCCGCAGGCCGATCTTGCCATCACCAAGACCGATGGCGTGACCACGGTGAGCGCGGGCGGTAGCACCACCTACACCATCACCGCCAGCAATGCCGGGCCGAGCAATGCGCCGGGTGCCACCGTGGCCGATACCTTCCCGGCCTCGCTGACCTGCACCTGGACGTGCGTGGGCGCTGGCGGAGGTACCTGTACGGCAGCGGGCAGCGGCAACATCAATGGCACGGTCAATCTGCCCGCTGGCGGTTCGGTCACCTACACCGCTGCCTGCAACATTTCGCTCTCGGCCACGGGTTCGCTCGTCAACACCGCCACCGTTGCCGCACCCGGTGGCGTCACCGATACGAATCCGGCCAACAATTCCGCCACCGACACCGACACCGTCCTCCCGCCGGGCGTTCTGACCATTGTGCCCACCAGTCACGACTTCGGCCTTGTCGCCGTCGGCGATACCAGTGCGACGCTGACCGTGACGCTCGGCAATAGCGGCGGCAGCCCACTCACCGTCGCTACGCTGACTGCCGCCACTGTCCCGTTCGCCCGCACAGGCGGCACATGCAGCCCGGTACCGATCTTGATCGGCACCGGCGCAAGCTGCACCTTGACCTACACATTCACTCCTGTCGCTGCTGGCCCAGCCAGCCAGACATTGGCGGTCGGCGCGGGCATTGCGGGCAATGGAAGCATTGCGCTTTCCGGTCAGGGCGGTGTTGGCGTGCTGAGCGTGAGCACGGCCACGCTCGCCTTCGGGCCGGTCACGCTGGGCGATTCGACGCAGCAGACGATCACGCTTCAGAACACCGGCAACGGCCCGCTGGAGATCACTGGCCTCACCGGCCTCACCACGCCGTTCGCGATCACCGGCGGCACCTGTGGCTCCCCGGCGTTCACCCTGGCCCCGGGCGCAAGCTGCACGGTCGCCGTTACCTTCTCGCCCACCACCGAAGGCTCGTTCGCGCAGACGCTCACCGTCGCCTCCGATGCGGGCAACGCCACCGTAGCCGTGAGCGGTGCAGGCATGGCGCTGGTGGTGGCACTGGTGGATGCCTCCTCCAACAGCGTGCTTGCATTGCTCACGCTGCTGCTGGCCTTCGTCGGCTTCGTGGTGATGCGTCGGCGCTGATCCGTTCTCGCAGTTGTCATGCACGAGGGCGCGGAGCGATCCGCGCCCTCGTCTTTGATGGGCTTGTCAGCCCGCGCCAACACGCGTAGAACGGCTGGACTGCCGCATCGCCATTGCGTTGCAGCGCAACATCATTTCCCGATTTCGCAAGCGACGAGGTTCGCCATGAACGCCGTGTTGAAACCTGTAGCCAGCCACCAACCCATCGCCATCAACGGCCAGCGCCTGTGGGACAGTCTGATGGAAATGGCCAGGATCGGTGCCACGCCCAAGGGCGGCGTTTGCCGCCTTGCACTTACCGATCTGGACAAGCAGGGCCGCGATCTGTTCGTGCGCTGGGCGAAAGAAGCCGGATGCAGCATCACGGTGGATCGCATGGGCAACGTCTTCGCGCGCCGCGCCGGGCGCGATGATTCGCTCACGCCTGTCGTCACCGGCTCGCACGCGGATTCCCAGCCCACCGGCGGCAAGTTCGACGGCATCTACGGCGTGCTCGGCGGGCTGGAAGTGATCCGCAGCCTCAACGATCACGGCATCGAAACCGATCGCCCCATCGAAGTGGTGATCTGGACGAACGAGGAAGGCTCGCGCTTTGCGCCTGCGATGGTGGCTTCCGGCGTGTTCGCCGGCGTATTCACGCTCGAATACGGCCTTTCGCGCGCGGACATCGACGGCAAGACGATGGGCGAGGAATTGCAGCGCATCGGCTATGCAGGCGATATGCCGATGGGCAAGCCGATCCACGCCGCATTCGAGTTGCACATCGAGCAAGGCCCGATCCTGGAAACCGAAAACAAGACGATTGGCGTGGTAACGCATGCACAGGGCCAGCGCTGGTACGAGGTGATCTTCACCGGGCAGGAATCCCACGCTGGCCCAACGCCCATGCCACGCCGCAAGGATGCGTTGCTGGGTGCGGCACGTGCGATAGATCTGGTAAACCGCATCGGCCTCGCCCACGCACCGCTGGCCTGCGCCACGGTTGGCATGGTTCAGGTGCATCCGAACTCGCGCAACGTGATTCCCGGCCAGGTGTTCTTCACCGTCGATATCCGCCACCCCGAAGACGCCGTGTTGGCACAGATGGATGCGGAATTGCGCGAGGGTCTGGCGAAGATTGCCGCGGATTCCAAGCTGGAAACCACGAAGCTGGAACAGATTTTCTATTACGCGCCGGTGCCGTTCGACAAAGCCTGCGTGGATTCAGTACGCGCCGCTGCGCAGCGCTTCGGTTACAGCCACCGCGACATCGTTTCCGGCGCGGGCCACGATGCCTGCTATCTCGCACAGGTCGCCCCCACCGCGATGGTGTTCGTGCCCTGCATCGACGGCATCAGCCACAACGAAGTGGAGGATGCCACGCCCGAATGGATCGAAGCGGGAGCCAATGTGCTGCTGCACGCCATCCTTGGCCGCGCCTCGCGTTGACCCTGTTCCTCCTGCTTTTGTAGAGCCGGGCTTGCCCGGCTGAAAAACCATCAAGACCCAGGCAGCCGGGCAAGCCCGGCTCTACGAAAACCACTCCCAGGCAAAACCCAGGAACCCCGCATGGCACGAAAGGACACCGGCGACATCGCCGCCGCCCGGCTCTCTCCGGAAACCCTCGCGCGCAACTTCGCCGATGTCGCGCCACCGCTCGACGAGCGTCAGGCGCTGATCGCCGCGAACCGCTGCTACTACTGCTTTGATGCGCCCTGCATCACCGCCTGCCCCACCGGCATCGACATTCCCACCTTCATCCGCGGCATCGCCACCGGCAATCTGAAGGGCGCAGCCACCACCATCCTTTCGGCCAACACCTTCGGCGGTGCCTGCGCGCGGGTCTGCCCCACGGAAATCCTGTGCGAAGGCGCCTGCGTGCGGAACACCGCCGAATCGGCACCCGTCCAGATCGGCGCGCTGCAACGTCACGCCACCGATTGGGTCTATGAAACCGGCACGCCACTGTTCCAGCGTGCCGCCGATTCCGGCTTCAAGGTCGCCGTCGTCGGCGCAGGCCCGGCCGGATTGGCATGCGCCCATCGCCTCGCGCGCGCGGGCCATGCGGTAACGGTGTTCGACGCCAAACCCAAACCCGGCGGCCTCAACGAATACGGCATCGCTGCATACAAACTTCCAGATGGATTTGCACACAAGGAAATCGACTGGCTGCTTTCCATCGGCGGCATCCGCATCGAACCTGATGCCGCACTTGGCGGAAACATCACGTTGGCACAACTGCGCCAAGACCACGACGCAGTATTCCTCGGCGTGGGTTTGGCTGGCGTCAACGCTCTTGGCATCGAATCCGAAAACTTGCCCGGCGTACGCAATGCCGTTGATTTCATTGCCGAGCTTCGCCAGAGCGGAAACCTCGCCCAACTGGAAGTTGGCCGTCGCGTCGTCGTCATCGGCGGCGGCAACACTGCCATCGACGCCGCCATCCAAAGCAAGCGCCTGGGTGCCGAATCGGTAACGCTGGTATATCGCCGTGGCTCCGAATCCATGAGCGCCACTTGGCACGAACAGGAGTTCGCCAAGACCGAAGGCGTGAACGTGATCCATTGGGCCGCGCCCAGGCGACTGATCGAACGCGATGGCGTGCTTTCCGGCATCGAGTTCGAATACACCCAATCAGATGCCGCCGGAAAACTCGCCAACAGCGGCGAAACCTTCACCCTGCCCGCCGACACCGTGCTGAAAGCCATCGGTCAAACCTTCGTTCCCGATCCGTTGCGCAGCGATGGCCGCGATCTGCTGGAACTTGCCAAGGGTCGCATCAAGGTCGATGACCACTTCGCCACCAGCCTTTCCGGAGTGTGGGCCGGTGGCGATTGCGTCGGCGGCAAAACCGACCTCACCGTGCAGGCCGTGGACGACGGCCAACGCGCCGCCGCCGCCATCGACCGCGCCCTGCGCAAACACTGATTCCAGGAAGCCACGCCATGACCGACATCACCTGCCGCTTCGCTGGCATCACCTCGCCCAATCCCTTCTGGCTCGCCTCCGCACCGCCCACCGACAAGGCCTACAACGTGAACCGCGCATTCGAAGCGGGCTGGGGCGGCGTGGTGTGGAAAACGCTCGGCCTTGATCCGCCCGTGGTGAATGTCTCCTCGCGCTACGGCGCGGTGAACTACAACGGCCAGCGCATTGCGGGCCTCAACAACATCGAACTCATCACCGATCGCCCGCTGGCGGTGAATCTGGCCGAGATCCGGCAGGTGAAACGCGATTGGCCGGATCGGGCGATGATCGTTTCGCTGATGGTGCCCTGCGATGAGGAATCATGGAAAACCATTCTTCCGCAGGTGGAGGACACCGGCGCGGATGCGGTGGAACTGAATTTCGGCTGCCCGCACGGCATGAGCGAGCGCGGCATGGGGTCGGCGGTTGGGCAGGTGCCCGAATACGTGGAAATGGTGGCGGCGTGGGTGAAAAAACATTCGCGCCTGCCCTGCATCGTGAAGCTCACGCCCAACATCACCGATGTCCGCACCTCGGCGCGTGCGGCGTTCCGTGGCGGTGCGGATGCGGTTTCCCTCATCAACACCATCAACTCCATCGTCGGTGTGGATCTGGATCTGATGGCACCTTTGCCCACCGTCGATGGCAAGGGTACGCACGGTGGTTACTGCGGCCCGGCGGTGAAGCCGATCGCGCTGAACATGGTGTCGGAAATCGCGCGCGACAAGGAAACCTGGCGCAAGCCGATCTCCGGCATCGGCGGCATCGCCACCTGGCGCGATGCGGCGGAGTTCATCGCGCTAGGCGCGGGCAGCGTGCAGGTCTGCACTGCCGCGATGCACTACGGCTTCCGCATCGTGGACGACATGATCTCGGGCCTGCGCAATTTCATGGAAGCCAAAGGATATTCGCGGCTCGAAGATTTCGTCGGTCAGGCCGTGCCGAACGTCACCGACTGGCAGTTCCTCAACATGGGCTACGACATCAAGGCCCGCATCGATCAGGATGCGTGCATCAAGTGCGGCCTGTGCCACATCGCCTGCGAGGACACCTCGCACCAGGCCATCCTGCGCGAAAAGGACGGCCAGCGGCATTTCGAGGTGGTGGACAGCGAATGCGTGGGCTGCAACCTGTGCATGCACGTGTGTCCCGTCGATGGCTGCATTACGATGGAGCGCGTGGACGAATCCGAATATCACAACTGGACCACGCACCCGAACAATCCCATGCGCCGCAGCACGGAATCCGCCTGATCGGCAGCGCAGTTTCTTCAACCACCAGGAGCAAGACCATGTCGAACAACACCGTGAAATCCCTGTCGCTGGCCATCGGTGCCGCTTTCGTTGGCTCGCTGGCGATCTCCCACGCCGCCCGCGCCGCCGATTTCAGCGTTTCGGACCTTGACCGCGGCTACCAGCTTGCCGGCGACCCGGCCACTGCAACCGAAGACAAGGCCAAAGAAGAAGGCAAGTGCGGTGAAGGCAAATGCGGCGCGGAGCACAAGAAGACCGAGCATGAAGGCAAATGCGGCGAAGGCAAATGCGGGGAAGGCAAGTGCGGTTCGGATACCGACAAAGCCAAGCACGAGGGCAAGTGCGGCGAAGGCAAATGCGGTGAAGGCAAGTGCGGTTCGGATACCGACAAGGCCAAGCACGAGGGCAAGTGCGGCGAAGGCAAATGCGGTGAAGGCAAGTGCGGTTCGGATACCGACAAGGCCAAGCATGAAGGCAAATGCGGTGAGGGGAAATGCGGTAGCGACAAGAAGTGAAACAAGGAAATTCGATCGTCGCACCCGCGAAGGCGAGTGCCTGGCGACTGCAGCATCCGAAGGTTCTCGCGTCGCTTCGCTTCCGCCCTCGCGGGAGCGACGGAACTTCCCCGGATAGCAGTGCGTTGCCACAGACGCGATAAAAAAGCACGCAAGTGACTTCTGCATCCAACCCGCACGCATCCGCGAATTCGCTGCATGGCGCAGGCCTTGGTCTGCGCCGCGCCCTGCTCGATTCGCTGCTGCAAAACCCACCGGGCAGCTTCGATTTCCTCGAAGCCGCACCGGAAAACTGGATCGGCGTCGGTGGGCGTTATGGCCGCGCGCTGGCTCAACTCTCCGAGCGCTATCCGCTGGTATGCCACGGCCTTTCGCTGTCGCTCGGCGGGCCGGATGCGCTGGACGAAGCCTTCCTGCATCGCGTGCGACGCTTCCTCGATGCGCACCGCGTGCCGCTCTACAGCGAACACCTTTCCTGTTGCACCGATGGCGGCCATCTCTACGACTTGATGCCGATTCCTTTCACCGAGGAGGCCGTGCGCCACGTTGCAGGCCGCATCCGCCGCACGCAGGACATCCTTGGCCGTCGCATTGCGGTGGAAAACGTCTCCTACTACGCCGCGCCATATCAGGAGCTTTCCGAAATCGACTTCATCAACGCGGTGCTCGCCGAAGCCGATTGCGACCTGCTGCTGGACGTGAACAACATCCACGTCAACAGCGTGAACCACGGTTACGATGCGCCCACCTTCCTGCGTGCCCTGCCCGCGCGGCGCGTGGCCTACCTCCACATCGCAGGCCACTACGTTGAGGCACCGGATTTGATCGTGGATACGCATGGCGCGGCGGTGATCGACCCGGTGTGGAGCCTGCTCGCCGAAGCGTATCGCCACGTTGGCATCCGCCCGACCCTGCTCGAACGCGATTTCAATTTCCCGCCATTGGCCGATCTGCTGGGCGAAGTGGCGCACATCCGCACGATTCAGACCGATATCGCCCGCGAATCCGCTCCCCGTGCCGCCGTTGCCTGAAACACCCGTGCGCCTTGGAATGCAGCAGATCGCCTTCGCCGCGCACCTGCGCGATCCCGCGCACGCGCCCGCACCGGAAGGCATCGAAGATCGCCGGATGGGCGTCTATCGCGAACTGTTCTTCAACAACGTGGAAGGCCTGCTGGCAGGCAATTTTCCGGTGATCCGCGAGCTGCTCGGTGTCGAACGCTGGAAACAACTGGCGCGGGATTTCTACCGTGAACACCAAAGCCACACGCCACTGTTCCCGGAAATCGGCCGCGAGTTCCTGCGTTATCTGCAAACCCGTGCGGAACGTGGGCAAGGCGATCCGCCTTTCCTGCCTGAACTGGCGCATTACGAATGGGTGGAACTGGCGTTGGCATTGGACGAAAACGACCTTGCCAACATTCACGCAGTTCCGGATGGCAATCTGCTTGATGGCATTCCCGTGCCTTCGCCGCTGGCCTGGCCGCTGGCCTACGTGTGGCCGGTGCAGCAGTTGCGCGCCGATTTCCAACCTGCGTCGCCACCTGAACACCCCACCTTCCTGCTGGTACTGCGCGATCGCAACGATGCCGTGCGCTTCAAGGCCATCGACGCGCTTGGTTTCCTGCTGATGCAGGCGCTGCATGGCAGCGAATCGCAGCGTTCCGGCCGCGAACTGCTGCGGCAACTGGCGCAGGCGAACAGTGCGGAAAACATCGAGGCCTTCATCGCCAATGGCGCGAAGGCCCTGGACTACTTCCGGCAATGCGATGCTGTGCTGGGAACCCGGCCATGATCGACAATCCGCCACACGACAACACCGAGATCGCCTGATGCCACGGGAAACCAAACCGCCGAAGGAAAAACCGCGCACGGAAGCTTCGCGCGACCCCGGTTCCATCCGCCTCAACCGCTTCATCGCCGATACCGGTGCAGGCTCGCGCCGCGATGCCGATGACCTGATCGAAGCTGCGCGCGTCACGGTGAACGGCATCGTCGCCGTCATCGGCCAGACCATCGTTGAAGGCGATGAGGTCTGCATCGACGGCGATCCCGTGCGCCCACGCAAAAAGCGCAATGGCCGCCAGCACGTCTATATCGCGTTGAACAAGCCGGTCGGCATCACCTGCACCACCGAGAGCGACGTGAAAGGCAACATCGTGGATTTCATCGGCCACGAACAACGCATCTTCCCCATCGGCCGACTGGACAAGGATTCGGAAGGCCTGATCCTGCTCACCAGCAACGGCGACATCGTGAATGAAATCCTGCGCGCGGAGAACCGGCACGAGAAGGAATACCTGTGCGCGGTGAACCACGCGGTGACGGATGACTTCCTTCGCAAAATGGCGCGCGGCGGCCTGTGGATCCACGGCCAACCGACCTTGCCCTGCCGCACCAGCAGGCTGGGCAAGTTCGGCTTCCGCATCGTGCTCACCCAAGGGCTGAACCGGCAGATCCGCCTGATGGCAGCGCAGTTCGATTACCGCATCAAGCAACTGGTGCGGGTGCGTATCGACAACGTGAAGCTCGGCAAGCTGAAACCCGGCCAGTGGCGCAACCTCACCGATGTGGAATTGCGCGGATTGATTCCGGGCCGTACCGATTGGTAACCAGCGGGCTTCTCGCCCGATCAGTTCGCCTCTTGCAAAACCCCTCGCCGGTAGAGCACCGAAGAACCCGAACGCCGGGCGACGCTCCAGCCGGGCAATGGCAGCTCTGGCGCGTGCCAGATCACCCACACCATCGGCACGGTGGCGGGCACGTCTTGCAGTACGGAAAGGAACGGCTTCACGCCATGGCACGGTTCGACGAACACCGTGGAGGTATCTGCCGTGGTGAACGGGCCAACCGCCGGGTTGTGGATGCTCAACAGCTGTCCACCCTGCATCGCCCATTGGTCGTTGGCGAATGCTCGCCGACGGATCAGGGCATAGCTGCCGACATGGGTGTTGCGCAACCGGCTGTAGGACATGATCGGGCGACAGGGCAATGCCGCGAAGGTGAGTAACTGGCTGCCCTGCGGAACATTGTCCAGTACCGCCTGTTCCGCGCGAATCCGATTGTCCCACGCAGCCATGGAGACGGTGTTCCCCGCCAGCCGCAGCAGCGCGAAGGCCAGTGCCGCACACAGCAGCCATCGCTGATGGCTTGCGCGCAGCATCGGCGAAGGGCACGCGGCGATCAGCGCCAGCGCGTAAATCATCGGCATCAGGCGCATGTCGGCACCGGAGGAGCCGTAAATCGTGTCCGGCATCACCAGGAACAGCCCCATCAACACGCTCGCACCAAGCGCAAGACCCTTGTGGATGACGAATGCCGACGAACGCCAGCACCAGGCGACCACTCCAACCAGCACGGCCGCGCAGGCGATGTCCCACATTGCCCAGCGATCCGCCAGAACATTGGCAAAGTGGTAGAGCTTGACCCCCATTTCGAACCAGATGCCCGTGGGCATGTGCCCGCTCGGATGCGGCCAGGCCAGACTGATGAGTTGCGGCACCAGCAGGCAGGAACTGGCGAGGAATCCGCCTGCCAGCGATCGCCAGAAACGCCTTGATCGTTCGTACCGGGCCGCCAGCTCGCAACAACCCACCAGCACGCACAACACGGCCCACGCGGCAAGGTGACAAATCCAGATGATCGCGGCGATGAGGCAGAACAACCACCAGCGTCTGCGCGGTGCAGTGGCCAGCGCCGGTGTCATCCATGCCGCCAGCGCCAGCGTCGCCAGCGCCGTGCCCAAGGTGAAATTGAGGAAGCCGAACTGGAACGGATTGCCCAATGCCAGCGGAATCGCGAAAACTGCCATCGCCCCTGCCCGGCCATGCGCCGTGCGCGACAGCAGCAGATAACCCGCCACTTGCAGCCCCACGATCAGGATCACAACCAGTTTCATCGCCGGAGCCAATCCGATCAACGGCCCGATCGTCTGGACAATGAGATCGGTCCCAAGATTCGGCAAAAGGTTCCATTCGAAGCTGTACCACCGCGCAAGATCAGCACTGCGGCCAGCATCCAACTGGATCATGAAGCGCGCCATGTGGCCGGGCAGATCGGTCAGCGGCGGTACTTCCGGCCAGAGCAGCGGAACGATTGCAAGCGCCACGAGCAGCAGGCACAACGCGAATGGCACGCCCTGAGGGAATTTGGCGTGCAACTGGCTCATCGGTTCAATTGATCCGGCATCTTTGTCAACGCGCTGGAGCAGACGGAACAGACCATGCAAATAGCAGACAAGCCCGGTTTTTGCGAGCGGGGAGCGTACAGGAAATCCGTCCACACCTTGATCCTGAAAGCAGACACCGGCACCCCGATGGAAAGGCAAAACGAGCTGACATCGCCGCATGCACCCGGAAATCTGCTACATCTGCACCGCCGCATCACGCAAGGGGAATGACGGATGAGCAACTCGCCAATGAACCACGCCACCAACGCCAACGCGCTTTCCAACGCCGATCTGCTGCCCACCACACCGGAGCAACGCACCTGGACGTGGTACCACTACGCGGCGCTGTGGGTGGGCATGGTGATGTGCATTCCCTCCTACATGCTGGCATCCGGCTTGATCGAGCAAGGCATGTCGCCGTGGCAGGCGGTATCCACAGTGCTGCTGGGCAATGCCATCGTGCTCGCGCCGATGCTGTTGATCGGCCATGCCGGGGCAAAGTACGGCATCCCTTATGCGGTGCTGGTGCGTACTTCCTTCGGCACCCGTGGCGCAAAACTTCCCGCACTGCTGCGCGCGGTGGTGGCCTGCGGCTGGTACGGCATCCAGACCTGGTTCGGCGGGTTGGCGATGTACACGCTGGGCAACATCCTCACCGGCAACATGCTGCAAGGTTCGGAATTGCCATTGCTCGGCATCGATGCAGGCAAGCTCGCCTGCTTCCTCGCGTTCTGGGCGCTGCAACTGTATTTCGTGCTGCACGGCACCGAATCCATCCGCTGGCTGGAGAGCATTTCCGCGCCGGTCAAAATCCTGATGTGTCTGGCGCTGGTGTGGTGGGCGCTTTCCAACGCGGGCGGGCTTGGGGAAATGATGTCGCGGCCTTCGCAATTCGTCGAAGGTGGTGCGAAGGAAGGTTTGTTCTGGGTCGTGTTCTGGCCATCGCTCACCGCGATGGTGGGCTTCTGGGCAACGCTGGCCTTGAACATTCCCGATTTCACTCGATTCGCGCGCAGCCAGAAGGATCAGATCGTCGGCCAGAGCATCGGTTTGCCATTGCCGATGGGCTTGTTGGCGCTGATGAGCGTGGTAGTCACATCGGCCACCGTGGTGATCTATGGGCAAGCCATCTGGGATCCGGTCGATCTCACCAGCCGCTTCACCGGCATCGGCGTAGGCATCGCGCTGATCGTGCTGACGCTGGATACGATGTGCTGCAACCTCGCCGCCAACCTCGTCGGCCCGGCCTACGATTTCGCCAGCCTCAACCCCAAGCGCATTTCGTACAAGACTGGCGGCCTCATCACCGCAGGCATCGCGCTGCTGGTGATGCCGTGGAAGATTCTGGAAAGCACGCAGGGTTACATCTTCACCTGGCTGGTCGGCTATTCCGCCCTGCTCGGCCCAGTGGCGGGCATCATGCTGGTGGATTACTTTCTGCTGCGCAGCGCGAAACTGGAAACCGCCGCGCTCTACGACGACAACGGTGAATACAGTTACGGCAACGGCTGGAACGGCATCGCCATCATCGCGCTGGCGGCGGGGGTGCTGCCGAATCTTCCCGGTTTCCTGCACACCGCGTTTCCATCTGCATTCGCCAACGTGCCTGCGTTCTTCAACACGCTGTACACCTACGCTTGGTTCGTTGGGTTGGCACTGGCGGGGGTGGCCTACTGGTTGTTGATGAAGATTCGACGCGGCACAGCTTGAGTCTGTGATACGAACCAAAAATACAGGCCATCCATCGTGCGTTTGCGTTCTTCGCCCATTCGTTGCACGGTAGCGGCTTCCGTCGGCAGCCTGCCGCAACTCACCGCAACCGAACCGGAGCGCACATGAGCACCACCCTGATCCGCGGCGGCACTGTCGTCGATTCCGAGCTTTCCCATCGCGCCGATGTCCTGATCGATGGCGACACCATTGCCGCCATCGGCCCGAATCTCGAAGCACCCACGGGCGCGACCGTCATCGAAGCAGGCGATCGGCTGGTGATGCCCGGCGGTATCGACCCGCACACGCACATGCAATTGCCTTTCATGGGCACGGTGGCGAGCGACGATTTCTACACCGGCACGGCGGCGGGGTTGGCGGGTGGCACCACCAGCATCATCGACTTCGTGATTCCCGATCCGAAGCAATCCCTGATGGAAGCCTTCAAGGCCTGGCGCGGCTGGGCGGAAAAGGCGGCGAGCGATTACGCCTTCCACGTCGCCATCACCTGGTGGGACGAAAGCGTCCACGCGGACATGGGCACGCTGGCGAACGAGCACGGCGTACAGAGCTTCAAGCACTTCATGGCCTACAAGAACGCCATCATGTGCGACGACGAGGCGCTGGTGAACAGCTTCACGCGCTGCGTGGAACTGGGCGCGTTGCCGACGGTGCACGCGGAGAACGGGGAACTGGTGTATCGACTGCAAAAGCAACTGATCGCGCGCGGCATCACCGGGCCGGAAGGCCATCCGCTATCACGGCCCGCGCCCGTCGAAGGCGAGGCGGCGAACCGCGCAATCCGCATTGCCGAGGTGCTGGGCACGCCGCTGTACGTCGTCCACGTTTCCGCCCATCAAGCCGCCGAAGCCATCGCACGCGCCCGGAGCGAAGGCCAGCGCGTGTTCGGCGAAGTGCTTCCAGGGCATCTGCTGATTGACGATTCGGTTTACAAGAACCCGAATTTCGAATTTGCCGCAGGCCACGTGATGAGCCCGCCGTTCCGCCCGAAAGCGCATCAGGAAGCCCTTTGGCGTGGCCTGCAGGCCGGTCACCTGCACACCACCGCGACCGATCACTGCGCTTTCTGCGCGCCGCAGAAAGCCGCCGGCAAGGACGATTTCACGAAGATTCCGAACGGCTGCGCAGGTGTCGAAGACCGCATGAGCGTGCTGTGGCATTACGGCGTCGCCAGTGGTCGGTTGACGCCGAGCGAGTTCGTGAAGATCACCTCCACCAACGCCGCGCAGATTTTCAATCTCTATCCGAAGAAAGGCGCAGTGCGCGTCGGCGCGGATGCGGATCTGGTGATCTGGGATCCGAACGCCAGTCGCACGATCTCGGCGAAAACCCATCACCAGAACGTGGACTTCAACATCTTCGAAGGCCGCACCGTGACGGGCGTGGCCACCCACACCTTCACGCGCGGCCTGCTGGCGTGGGTCGATGGCGATCTGCGTGCAGTGCGCGGCCACGGCCGCTACGTGCCGCGCCCCACGCACGCGCCTTACTTCTATGCAGCGCGGCGCTTCGTCGCGACCAGTGAATAACGCCGGGCACCTCGAAAAACTGGCGTCACTCAGGCGAAAGCCGGAATGACGCGGTTGGGCTTTTCAGACTGAGACATCACCAGGGTATGCGCATTGTGTTCGGTGCCGATCGCTCAGGGCGTTGTACATGTTGGCGTATTCCACGCCTTGCTGCGTTTCGCCCGAATCCGGCTGCCGGCTCTTGATGGTGTGGTCACGGCTGAGATGTTCGATCTTGCCGTCGTGGCGCAATAGGTAAGCGCGGCTGTCGCCGCTGTTGGCTCATCCGTGCCAAGGTCACCACCATCGCCTCGAACAGCAGCGTGAAGCCGCTGCGCTCGCGCGACCACGGCACCGCCACCTGACGAACCTCGCTGTCGCCGCGTTCGCCACAGACCCCGCAGCGCACACGCGGGATGTCGGCGTGCAGGTACGCCTGGTACTGGAAGAAGTGCAGATGCTGCCAATCCCGACGCTGACGGTCGTGGATGGATGGCGAAAAGACTCACTCCGGAAACAAAGCCACCTGCCCCACATCCTCATCGCGTTCGCGAAAACCTGCAAGGCCGACGCCGACGAGCCGGTAGCGTGTGAATGGGGGCAGATCGACACGCCCGCGCAGTGACAGGGCGACGGCGACGAGTTCTTCCAGTGAAGCCGGTGGCGTATCCGATGTGTGGCTGCGGGTCAGGATGCGGAACTGCGCAGTCTTGAGCTTGAGCACGACGGTGCGGGCGATGCGGTTGGTCTTTTTTGTGGCGTTCCATGCGCTTTCCGCCATGCGGACGATGACATCATCGAATTCGCCCAGTGCCAGATCGCGCTCGAAGGTGTCTTCGGCGGAGATCTGTCGTACCGGCTGGTTCGGTTGTACGGGTCGTTCGTCGATGCCGCGGGCGCGGCGGTACAACGCGGCGCCGAAGCTGCCGTAGCGGGCTTGCAGTTCTTCCAGCGGAACTTCGCGCAACTGGCCAACGGTGGCGATGCCGATATCTTCCAGCTTGCCCTGCATCACTTTGCCCACGCCGGGAATCTTGCCGACTGGCAGCGGCGTGAGAAAGGCTTCCACCTGCGCGGGCTTCACCACGAACAGACCATCGGGCTTGTTCCAATCCGAGGCGATCTTGGCGATGAACTTGTTGGGTGCCACGCCGGCGGAAGCGGTGAGCTGCGTGGTTTCGCGGATGCGGGCGCGGATTTCCCGGGCGATGGCCGTGGCGCTTTCCGCTGCGATCTTCGGCTCGGTGACATCGAGGTATGCCTCATCCAGCGACAGCGGTTCCACCAGATCCGTGTAGCCGAGAAAAATCTTGCGTACCTGCTGGGATGCGGCCTTGTAACGCGAGAAATCCGGCGGAACGAACACCGCTTGCGGGCACAGCCGTTCAGCGCGTACAGCGGGCATGGCCGAGCGCACGCCGAACTTCCTTGCCTCATAAGACGCCGCACACACCACCGAACGCGCCCCGCGCCACGCCACCACCACGGGTTTCCCGCGCAACCTGGGATCGTCGCGCTGTTCCACCGACGCATAGAACGCGTCCATATCGACGTGGATGATCTTGCGCAGGTGCTCGCTCACCAGCTCATTGTAGGCCCGGTACGGGAGCTGCCTCGGTTTGAACCGCCCTCACCTGCCGCACGTTCGAACCGGAAGCCAAACCCTTCATCCTGGACTTGACAAGTCAGCCTGTTCGTACTGTACTGGTTTACATAGTACAGTTGGTGCGAAGCAGCCCATGACCAGAACCCGACCCTTGATGATCCAGATCGCCACTGGCGATCCGCGCTCCATCGGCAAGCAGATCGTCGATGCGGTGCGCATGAAGATCGCCACGCACGAGCTTGAGCCAGGCGATCAGTTACCGAGTGTGCGTGGGCTGGCGCAGCAGTTGACGATCAATCCCAACACCGTCGCCAAGGCATATGGGGAACTGACCACCGAAGGCTGGCTGGAATCGCGCCAGGGTCTGGGCCTGTACGTGGCCGTGCCGCGCCAGCGGCTTTCCGACGCCGAACGCGAGCGGCGGCTGGACGAGGCCGTGGACCGCTTCATCAACGACGTGGTGCCGCTGAACTTCCCGGCGGACGATGTACAGGCCCGCATCGCGCACGAATTCCAGAGGCTGACACCGCGCAAGATCGCCTGACCCAACCCCGTTGAGCCGGGCTTGCCTGGCTCATTCCTCGATATCGCGAAAAGCAGCGGAGCAAGCTCCGCTCTACGAAAAGAAAACATCATCCGAGCGTGAGTCCCATGTACGACGAACCCATCATCGAAACCCGCGCACTGACCAAACGCTATGGTCACAAGCTGGCGCTGGATCACCTGAACCTCACGATCCCGCGAGGCCGCATCCATGCCATCGTCGGAGCCAATGGTGCGGGCAAATCCACGTTGTTCCGCATCCTCCTCGGCTTCCTTGCGCCCAGTTCCGGGCAGGCCCGCATCCTCGGTCGCGACAGCCAGCGCCTGACACCGGACGACCGCAGCCGCATCGGTTTCGTCAACGAGGAACACACCCTGCCCGGCTGGATGCGCGTGGCACAGGTGACGGCGATGCAGTGCCGCCAGTACCGGCGCTGGAATCAGGCCGCATTCGACGAGGTGATCGGCCATTACCACGTGCTGCCGGAACAAAAGGTCGCGCAGCTTTCGCGCGGCGAGCGCGCCGGGTTCAACCTGGCATTGGCGCTGGCGCAGAGGCCGGAGCTGCTGGTGCTGGACGAACCCACGCTCGGCCTGGACGTGGTGGCCAAGCGCGCGTTTCTGGAATCGCTGATGTACAGCAACGTCGCCGATGATTGCACGGTGATCTATTGCTCGCACCAGATGGAGGAGATCGAACGCGTCGCCGACAACCTCATCATCCTCGAGCGCGGCCAGTTGAAGAACATGTCCGCGCCCGACGAGTTCTGCGCCCGCGTCACGCATTGGGTGGCGGACGTACCGTTCAAGGGGCCGGATCCGAAAACGGTGCCGGGGCTTCTGGAAATGCAGCGCCTGGATGGGCTGCACCACTATCTGGTGCTGGATCAGGACGCGGATTTCGAGCGCTTCCTGCGCAACGCCGGCGCCCGCAACGTGCAGTCGATGCCGGTGAGCCTGGACCGTGCCGTCAATGCCTTCCTTGCCAAGAACCACGCCACGCCGATGGCCGCCTGAGCGCGCGACACGAGGACACCGAAATGATCGATCTCTTCAAGGGCGAGCTGCTGCGCTTCCGCCTGTGGGCGGCTGCCGCCGCCATCATCAACGTCGCCGTGCTGGGCTTCCTCAGCCGCTTGGTGGACATGGCCCAGCAACCCGTCATCGTTTACCAGGTGTTTGGCGCGGTGTATGCCGTGCTCGGCATCCTGTTGGGCCTGTACCAGATGGGCAGCTACCGCAAGCCGAACCAGTGGCTCAACCTGCTGCATCGCCCGCTGCACCGCCTGCGCATCGCCGGCGCGCTGACCGGCGCGGGAGCCTTGCTGTTGCTGCTGGCGGTGGCCATTCCCATCGCGCTGGTCGCGATCTACCAAAGCACGATGACCACGCGTGTGGTCGATGCGCGCCACTGGTTGTTGCCGTTGGCGGCATGGCTGATCGCTGTGTCCGGTTATCTCGCCGGCGCCTATGCGATGGTCGGCAATCGCCGCTATTCGTTCGCCGCCTTTTTGCTGCCGAACCTGTTCATGTATGCGCAGGCCTCCGGCGTGGCAATGCTGGGCGTGCAGTGTGTGGTGATCGCCTTCCTCGCGGTGCTGCTGGCGATCGCATTCAAGTCGGATCCGGCGGCGCAGCCGCACAATCCGGCGGCGGTGCTGGCGGTCGCGCTGCCGGTGCAACTGGGCGCTTACTTCCTGATCTGGATGCTGGGCTTCGGCGTCGAACTGTTCTGGACGGTGAGCGGTACTCACCCGCTCAACATGCCGGTGCCGCCGAAGGGCGGGTACATCGAAGCCGATCGCGCCGAAGGCAGGGACATGCTGCTGCTCGGCATCGAAAACAGCCGCGATCCCGACACCGCGCTGTGGCGCGAACAGATCGCGCTGTCCGATGTCTATACCACCTATCCGCTGCGCAATCTGCCGGTACGCAACACCCTCACCAACCTGTCGCCGCTGGAACTGGAGGATGGCGAGCACAACGTGCGCTGGGTATTCAGCCACGACCGCATGCGCTACCAGGGTTACGGCACGCTGGACAAGCGTGCGCGCGGCGAGCTCGGCGTGGGCGAAAGGCAGGCGACATTCCCGGCGCCAACCATGGAATATGCCGGCGGCTACCTGTTCAACGTCAACGCCGCCTACCAGTTCGACGGCGAACAGCAGCGCATTTTCGAACGCGTCCGCTTGCCGCAGGGCGAAGCGATGGCCAGCCCGCCGCAGCCGGCTGGCGACAACATCCTGGTGCTCAGCGACCGTGCCGCCTATTTCTATCCCGGCCGCGAGGCGATCAACGGGCTCGACCTGCTGCAGCCGTTGATGCGGGTGGCGATGCCGGGCCATGTCGGCAACCTCAGCCGGATGGACGTGGTCGAACTGCTGGATGGCTATCTGATCGCCTGGACTTACACCTGGGGCGTGTGGAGCGGCGAGCTGCAGCATCCATTCCAGCAGGTGCTGCGCGTGGACGGCCAGGGCCAGGCGCGGGAGGTCGCGCGCCGTGCGCTGTCGATCGACCTGCCGTCCGTTTACACCAACCGCAACACCTGGCTGTCGCCGGTGCTGCGCGCACTCTGCCTGGGGGCGCAAGACCTGTTCGCCGCGAAAGATCCGCTGCGCGCGAAGCCGGAACCGATGCCGGCGTCGATCCTGTGGCTGGCCGGCGCGTGCTGTCTGCTGTCGCTGCTCGGCGCGGCGTGGCTGAGCGGCAAGCAGGCACACTCGCCGAGCGGTCGCTGGGCTTGGGTGCTGCTGTGCGGGGTGATCGGCCTGCCGGCGCTGGCCAGTCTGTGGCTGATGTACCCGCGTCGCGAAACCTTGCCTGCGGTCGCATCGGCCACGTAGCTGGTCGCTGTCTGAACATTTTCGCCATTCCCGCGAAGGCGTGGAGATTGCTCCCGATGAAACTCCTGCGTGTCCTGACTGCGATTGTTTGCGGCGGATCCTTGGGCGCCGCATTCCCGGCAAGCGCTGATGCGAGCGGGGTTGAACTGCGCGTCGCGGAAGCCGCGCAGCGCACACTGCCGCGCGCGCCGGTGCTGCCGCGCACCGCCTTCCTCGAAAACCGTACCCTGGTGGCCGCGCAACTGTCGCCGGGCGGCGATTACGTGGCCTACCTGCGCGAGCAGAAAGATTCACGCGCGCTGTGGCTGTTGCCCACGAATGACGGTAGCGCGCGCCTGCTGGTGGGCAGCACCCAGGCCGACCAACTGCTGTGGTCGCGCGATGGCCGCTGGCTGTTCCTGCGTGCGCCGCGCGCGCTGACCATGGTCGGCATCGATGGCCGCACCGGAGTGCGTGTACCGCTGGGCGGCACCGAACAACGCCGGGTGATGAAGCTCGACCCATCACAACCTGCTGCCGTGCTGCTGCGCGAACGCGTCGCAGCGGGCAAGGGCGAGCGTTGGCGGATCGTGCGCATGGACGCGAGCGGCCAGCGCACCGTACTGCGAGAGGAGACGCGCTGGATCCACGACATCGCGCTCGATGCACAAGGCCGCATCGTCGCGCTGGCCCGCTTCGAGGGCGACCACGACGCCCTGCATCGTGTGCGCGCGGACGGCTCGCTGCGCGAAGTGCTGCGCCTCGGGCCGATGGAGCGGGTAGCCCTGCTCGCCGCGATGCCCGACGGCAGCGTGCTGATGGAGGGTAATCCGGACAGCAAGACAGCCCACGGAAACTTCCGTCGTGTGCTGCGGCTGACGCCGGACGACACGCTACAGACTCTGCATGAAGACCCGCGCTTTGAGGCCGATCTGGATGAAGTCGAACTCGATCCGCGCACGCAACAGCCGCTGGTCGCAAGCTATCGAAGCACCGTCGCCGCCACATACGGCATCGGCGAAGCGCAGGCCGCCGTGGCCGCCATCGCCGGGAAATTCCCTGGCCGCGATGTTGGGGTGCAGGTGGGCAGCGGCCCATCCGCGTACTGGCTCGTAACCGAGCGCGCTTCGACCCTGCGCGACCCGTCCTGGTGGCTGTACGACCCGCGCACCGACAGTCTGCGCCGTATCCTCGACGATCCCGGCATCATGGTCGGTGCGCCGAGCGAAACCGCATTGGCGCGCAAACTCGCCATTGATTACCTCGCCGCCGATGGCATGCGCGTGCATGGCTTCGTGCTGTTGCCGCCGGGCGTGGATGCCTCAAGAGCACCGCTCATCGCGCAGGTGCACGGCGGCCCGATCAACCACTTCCGCGCGGGCTACGATGGTGTCGCCCAGTTCCTGGCCAATCGTGGTTACGTGGTGTTCCAGTCGAACTTCCGCGGCTCCACCGGCCACGGCCGCGCCTACACCTTTGCGCCGAATGGCGACTACGGCAACGGCCGCGTGCAACAGGATATCGTCGAAGGCGTGCGCTGGCTGCTGACACAGGGCATTGGCGACAAGGATCGCGTCGGCATCGTCGGCCATTCCTTCGGAGGCTACTCCACGCTGTTGGGCCTGACCTTCCAGCCGGAACTGTTCAAGGTCGGCGTGGCCGGTTCGCCGCCGGCGGATCTTGGCTGGTCGATGCGCTGGCTGGTCGAGTCCGGAGAACAAGGCGATCTGCCAGATCGCTCGCTCAGGCACACGCTGGCCGCCTTGTCGCTGGATTCCAGCGATCCTGCGACCCATGCGCGCCTGCATGCGCAATCTCCGCTGGTGAACGCTTCGATGATGCAGCGTCCGGTGCTGATCATTGCCGGTGCCGCCGACCGCACCGTGGCAATCCGGGAAGTCGTCAACTACACCGCGACGCTGAAAGCGCTGGGGCGCCCGGTGAGCTTGCTGGTGGAGCCGGACGGCGGACATTCGCCGGTGGATCCGATTCCACGCGAAGCCTACCTGTTCGCGATGGAAACGATGTTGCAACGCCATCTGGGCGGGCTGGTACCAGAGCCGCCAGGCCAACGCCTGCGCGCATACCTGCACGGCAACCTGCGCATCGCGGGAAGTGGGCTGTGCACTTATGCCAAAGACGGCTGCCCTACTTCCGTCGAGAATCCAGCAGACCGGTGACGAGCATGAAAACCACGCCCACCACGATGGCCGAATCGGCGATGTTGAACGCGGGCCAATGGTACTGGCCGATGTAGGCGTCGATGAAATCCACGACGTAGCCGTGACGCAGGCGGTCCATGAGATTGCCGATGGCACCGCCGATGATGAGTGCGAACGGCGCGCACTGTTTCCAGTCACCGCGCGGGGTCTTGTACAGCCACCAGGCCAGCATCGCGCTCACCACCAGCGCCAGCGCGCTGAAGAACCAGCGTTGCCAGCCCGAAGCGTCGCTGAGGAAGCTGAAAGCCGCGCCCAGGTTGTGGACGCGGGTGAAATCCAGCAGATTCGGGATGATCCGGATGGATTCGCCCAGCGCGAAGCGGTCGATCACCAGTTCCTTGGTGATGAGGTCGAACGCCAGCACGGCGAGCGACAGCCACAACCATGTCAGGCCGTTTTTCGCCGGCACGCTGGAAGCTTCGCGCACCATCAGAAGAACAGCCGCGTTTCGCCCGCGCCATCGACATTTTCGATGCAGCGGCCGCACAGTTCCGGATGCTCGGCGTGCGAGCCCACATCCGGGCGAAGGTGCCAACAACGCACGCATTTGGCCGCATCCGAAGGCTTGGCGAGAATCCATGCGCCCTGCCCTTCGGCAGCGATGGCTTGCGCCGGGCGCTGCGCGGCGGGCATGAGTTCCAGGCCGGAGACGATGAAGAAGAAGCGCAGTTCATCCGCCACGGGATTCAGCAGCGTCATCAGTTCATCATCCAGATACAGCGCAACGTCCACCTCCAGCGATGCGCCGATGACACCACCGGCACGCATCGGTTCCAGCACCTTGGAGACTGCCTCGCGCAGCGCCAGCAAGCGCCCGAAATCCGCGCGCGAAAGTTTGGCATCGTCCGGCAGACGACCCGGATCTTCGGCGAAGGTCGCCAGCAGCACGCTTTCTTCCCTTGGCTTGGGCAGGTAGCCCCAGATTTCCTCCGCCGTGAAGCTCAGGATCGGCGCGATCCAGCGCGCCATCGCATCCACGATGCGGAACATCGCGCTCTGTGCCGAACGCCTGCCGCGCGAATCCTCCGGCATCGTGTAGAGGCGATCCTTGGTCACGTCCAGATAGATCGAGCCCAAGTCAACGGTGCAGAAGTTGTTGAGCACCTGCACGATGGCCGGGAAATCGTAGCGCGTGTAGGCCGCGCGGATTTCCGCCTGGATTTCGGCAGCGCGTTGCACGGCCCATTGATCGAGCAGCAGCAAATCCGCATTCGGCAACAGGTGCTGCGCAGCATCGAAACCATCGAGGTTGCCGAGCAGGAAGCGTGCGGTATTGCGGATACGGCGATACGCATCCGTCGTGCGCTTCAGGATTTCCTTGGAGAGTGACATCTCGTTGCGATAATCGGCGGAAGCCACCCAAAGACGCAGGATGTCCGCGCCCAGATCGCGGATGATTTCCTGCGGTTCGATGCCGTTGCCGAGCGATTTGGACATCTTGCGCCCGTGCTCATCGACGGTGAAACCGTGCGTCAGCACCTGTTTGTACGGCGCTGCGTGATCCATGGCGATGCCGGTAAGCAGCGAGCTCTGGAACCAGCCGCGATGCTGATCCGAACCTTCCAGATACAAGTCCGCCGGTTTTCCGAAACCGCGCGCAGCCAACACGCCTTCATGCGTGACGCCCGAATCGAACCACACGTCCAGAATGTCCGTGACCTTTTCGTAATCGTCGGCTTCATCGCCGAGCCAGGCTGCCGGTTCGAGTGCATACCACGCATCAATGCCTTCGGCCTCCACCAGATCGGCGGCGCGCCGCATCAGTTCCACGGTTTGCGGATGCGGTTCGCCGGTGAGCTTGTGGGCGAACAGTGCGATGGGAACGCCCCAAGTGCGCTGGCGACTGATGCACCAATCCGGGCGACCATCAATCATCGAACGGATGCGCGCCTCGCCCCATTCCGGGAACCAGCCGTGTTCGGCACCGATTTTCGCGATCGCATCGAGCGCTTCGCTGCGCAGATTGGCGCGATCCATCGAGATGAACCACTGCGGTGTGGCGCGGAACGCCACCGGCGATTTGTGCCGCCAGCAGTGCGGATAGCTGTGCTGAATCCTCGCGAACGCGAGCAGATGGCCATTCTCGCGCAGCAAATCCACAACGGCATCGTTCGCCTTCCAGATGAACTGGCCTGCGAAGATCGGCGTGCCGGGCAGATAGACGCCGTTGCCGCCGACCGGGTTCAACTGCGCGGCGGTGTATTTTTCGACGATGCCGTATTTCTGCGCGACCGCGAAATCTTCCTGGCCGTGGCCGGGCGCGGTGTGGACGGCACCGGTGCCATCGGTATCGCTGACGTGATCGCCGACGAGAATCGGCACCTGTCGTTCGGCGTAGAACGGGTGTTGCAGCAGCAGGTTTTCCAGTGCTGTGCCCTTGGCGTGGCCGAGCACTTGCGGCGTTTCGATACCGTAGCGCGCCGTCGCGCTTTCGATCAGCGCATCGGCCAGAACGAGCAACACGTCTTTTTCACCGCGCTTGGCACCACGCACCAGCGAATAGCCGATATCCGGGCCGAGCGAAACCGCCAGCGAGGCGGGCAGCGTCCATGGCGTCGTCGTCCAGATCGGCACGGCAACCGTCGTGCCATCCGGCAGGTTCGTGACGCCGAACTTCGCGGCCAGCGCCCGCGCATCCACGGCGTCATAAGCCACATCGACGGCGGAAGACGTCTTGTCCGCGTATTCGATCTCCGCCTCGGCCAGCGCCGAGCCGCAATCGAAACACCAATGCACCGGCTTGGCGCCGCGTAACAGATGGCCGTTGGAAACCACTTTGGCCAACGCACGCAGTTCAGCCGCTTCGAAGCTGCGATCCAGCGTGCGGTATGGGTGTTCCCAATCACCGATCACGCCCAGCCGGATGAAATCGCGGCGTTGCAGGTCGATCTGTTCCAGCGCGTATTCGCGGCACTTCTGGCGGAACTGGACGGCATCGAGCTTTGCGCCGACCTTGCCGTGCTTCTTCTCCACCGCCACTTCGATTGGCAGGCCGTGGCAATCCCAGCCTGGTACGTAAGGCGCATCGAAGCCTTCCATCGTGCGGGATTTGACGATGATGTCCTTGAGGATCTTGTTGACCGCGTGGCCCAGATGGATGGCGCCGTTGGCATACGGCGGGCCGTCGTGCAGCACGAAGGTTTTCTGCCCTTTGCGCTCGCTGCGCAAACGCGCGTCGATGCCGATGCGCTGCCAATTTTCCAGTATGGACGGCTCGCGCTTGGGCAGATCGCCCCTCATCGGGAAATCGGTGGTCGGCAGATGGATGGTGGCTTTGTAGTCGCGGCTCACGCGGCGGCTCCGATGGTGGCTTGAAGGATGGCGCGCGCGTTTTCCGCGTCGCGGTGGATTTGTTCGACCATGAGGTCGAGGTTGTCGAACTTCAATTCATCGCGCAGCTTGGCAACGAACTCCACATCGATGCGGCGGCCATACAGATCGCCATCGAAATCGAACAAATGTGCTTCCAGCAAGGGTTCGCGCCCGTCCACCGTGGGCCGCGTGCCGAGGCTTGAGACACTCGGCCACGGCCTTGTGCCCACGCCGTGCACGCGCGTGGCGAAAATTCCGGAAAGCGCCGGTGCCTTGTGCGCCAGCCGCAGGTTCGCGGTGGGATAGCCAAGCTTGCGGCCAAGCTGCTGGCCGTGGACGACCTTGCCGCCGATGGCGTAAGGCTTGCCAAGCAGATGCGAAACGGTGGCCAGGTCGCCATCGAGCAAGGCGGTGCGGATACGCGAACTGGACACCCGTTCGCCATCCACTTCCACATCCTCGATGCTGCGCACCGCGAAACCTGCTTGTGAACCTGATGCGGACAATGTCGCCACATCGCCTGCGCGTTTGTGGCCATAACGGAAATCGCGCCCAACCCAGACTTCACGTGCAGCCAGCCGTTTCACCAGCAAGTGCTGCACGAAATCATCGGGGGTCATCGCCGCCATCGCAGCGTTGAAGCGCAACAGGCCAATGGCATCGCAACCCAGTGCCGTGAAGCCGTCGATCTTGGCGCGCGGCAAGGTGAGGCGCGGCGGCTTCACCTCGCGGGCGAAGAACTCGCGCGGCAAGGGTTCAAAGCTCAACGCCACCAATGGCAAACCTTGTGCCGTGGCGGACGTGCGCGCTGCTTCGATCAAGGCTTGATGGCCCAAATGCAGCCCATCGAACGCACCGATGCACACCACGCTGCCACGCTGGAACAGCGCTGCGCCGTCGGTATCGCGGAACAGGATGGGCGATTGGGTTCGGGTCACGGAAAGGGCTTGGCGTTGCTGGGAGTCTGCCGCATCTCAAAACCACGGCATGAAGCCGGAAATTATAGCGCGGCCAGCCACTTCCCCACGCCATCGGCATCGAAGGGCCATGCCAGTTCCGCGCCGCTGTCCGCTTCGCGCAACACTGGCACGCGCACGCCATAGCCTGCTTCCAGTGCGGCATCGCCATCGATGAACACCGATTCGAACTCCGGCACGCCTGCAAAGGCAAGCGCTTCCAGCGCCATGTCGCACAGGTGGCAGTCGTCGCGCTGGTACAAGACGAGTTTCATGCAGTTGCAGCAAGCCACACGAGGCACGGTGCGGCAGAATAGCGGAGATTCCAGGAACCCTTGCACATGTCCGTCAGCACTTTCGACCTCTTCAAGATCGGTATCGGCCCTTCCAGCTCGCACACCGTGGGCCCGATGCGGGCGGCGGCGCGCTTCGTTTCCAATCGCCTGGCCGAGCCGGGTTTGTTGTCACAGGTTGCGCGGATGAGGGCCGAGGTGTTCGGCTCGCTCGCACTCACCGGGCGCGGCCACGGCACGGATACCGCGCTGCTGCTTGGGCTGGAAGGCAACGAGCCGAATCTGGTCGATCCTGATGCGATTCCAGCAGCACTGGAGCGCATCCGTTCCGAACGCGCGTTGATGCTCGGCGGCACGCAACGCATCGCCTTCGACGAAAAGCACGATCTGGCGATGAACAAGCGCCAGAAACTGCCCTTCCACACCAACGGGATGCGCTTCACCGCGTTCGATGCCGCAGGCGAAGTGCTGGCCACGCGCGATTACTACTCCGTCGGCGGCGGCTTCGTGGTGAATCAGGACGAAGCTGCAGCGGATCGCATCGTGCCCGATGCCACGCCACTGCCCTACCCGTTCAAGAGCGGTGTGCAACTGCTGGAGCAGATCAAAGCCTCCGGCCTTTCCATTCCGCAACTGATGTTCGAGAACGAAAAGGCGTGGCGAACCCAGCAGGAAATCCACGCCGGATTGCGGGAACTGTGGCAGGCGATGCAATCCTGCGTGATGCGCGGTATCCGGCAGGAGGGCACCTTGCCAGGCGGCCTGCGCGTGCCGCGCCGTGCGCCTGCCCTGCATCAGGAATTGGCTTCTAGGCCGGAAGCTGCGATGCGTGATCCACTCACCGTGCTGGATTGGGTGAATCTCTACGCCTTGGCCGTGAACGAGGAAAACGCCGCCGGCGGGCGTGTCGTCACCGCGCCCACCAACGGTGCGGCCGCATCATTCCCCGCCGTGCTGCACTACTACGACCTTCTGCCCCGGCGCGAATGAAGCAGGCGTGTTCGATTTCCTGCTCACCGCGGCGGCGATAGGACTTCTCTACAAGGAAAACGCCAGCATTTCCGGCGCGGAAGTCGGCTGCTGGGCGAGGGGGCGTGGGCTGCTCGATGGCTGCTGCCGGGGTTGACCGCCGCCTTGCGCGGCAGCGCTGAACAGATCGAGAACGCCGCGGAAATCGGCATGGAACACAACCTCGGCCTCACCTGCGATCCCATTGGCGGCCTCGTGCAGATTCCCTGCATCGAACGCAATGCCATGGGTGCGGTGAAAGCCATCAACGCCAGCCGCATGGCCCTGCGCGGCGATGGCAGCCACAAGGTTTCGCTGGACAAGGTCATCAAGACCATGCGCGACACGGGCCGTGACATGCAGGAAAAGTACAAGGAAACCAGCCGCGGCGGGTTGGCGGTGAACGTGATCGAGTGTTGAGGTTTGATCTTGCCCCAAACCGGTGCCGGGTTGCCCACTGAAACAAGAAACTGCCCGGAGCAAGTTTTTGACATCGCGTAGCGATAGCCCGAAGGGTTGTCGCCGTGGACGGCGGCAACAAAAAAGCAGGCCGAGGCCCGCTTCCGGGGCAACCGGGACGCCGCTTCCGGCGCCCCGGCCTTGCCGTCATTCGAAGCCGTTCCAGAAGATTCTGTTGTCTTCAATCACGTTGAATACCACGGGCAGCGCAACCACCGACTCCCCAGGCGCGGGTTGGGAACCATTGCTGTGGATGCAGAGGTACGTGGTGTATTCCCCGGCTGCCAGACCATCTGAATCCAGCGTCACGGAAACCGCAGTGCTGGTACCGCCGCTCGTGCTGCCGCTGTCGGGCGAGAACGAGATCCAGCCCACCGTTGAAGGCGTGGCGCAGTCGGCATCGTCGGAGGTATCGATGTTCCATTCGAGAACGCCGCCGCCGGTATTGGAAATGGAAAGCGGCACGACGACCAGTTCGCCTTCGTACACGTCATCGTCGATCTGGACTGAGCCGACATCGATAACCGGTGCGGCGGCCTGCGGAACGGTGACGTTGTAAGTGCAGTTGAGATCACCCGGCGTACCGGAGTTGTAAACGGTGCCGATGGTGTCGATCTGGTTTTGCGGGTAGCCCAATGCGGCAGCGGCATTGATGATCGCCTGTGCGGCGGCCTGCTGATTGGTGCTGCCGCCGGTCATCGAGAGACCTTCCCAGAAAGCGCGATCCATCGCTTCGCCACCGATCAGATCACGGGCGCGGACATTGCACGAGGCCCAGTACTGGCCCGGTGTATGCGGTGCGGGCGAGCCCAGATTGCTCGGGTACTCGTGATTGAGCTGCCAGTTGACCACTCGACCATTCCAGAATTGATTGTGGCCATCCCAACTGAAGGTCCAAAAGTACGGTGCCTGGGCTTCCGTCCACTGGGTCGTATAGTCGCGGCTGTACCCGGAAGCCACGTAGTCGCCCACGCCTTCGGAAAGCCCCTGAACCTGCGAGAGGCTGCCGCCGGTGACGAAATAGTGCAGTGCATGGCCAAGCTCATGCACGATCACGTCTGCATCCTGCGCATCGTCCACGCCACCTTCGCCGAAGGCCAGGATCTGCGTGCCGCCCATGAAATGGGAATTGTCGCTGCCGTTCAGACCATGCGGATCGAACTTCAGCACCTGGACGCCGTTGATCGGCACGGCCGTAACGCCGAGCGTTTCGTTGACGTATTTCATCATTCGGTTGAGGTGGTAATACGTCATGACGCCATCAAAACCAGCCTGCGAGCGCGTCAGGTGGAACTCCGCGCCAGTGGCCGACGTCGGGCAAGCGCCGGAGTTGGTGGGGCCTTCCAGCGCATCGTCGCACCGTACCCACTGGCTTGCGAGGCTGTAAACCCCGCCGGAGAACGTGAGATCCTCAAGCTCGACGGTCTTGAGCTGGCCGGTAAGTTGCGGCGTATCGGCGTTGCCGCCGTCCGTGAAGCCCGGGTCGCCATACGTCGCCAGCGCGGAGGAAAGCGGATCAGGTGTCCAGATGGTGCCGGTGATCGCACCGCCTCGCGGCCGCGATTCCGCATACAGCGCCTTGTCCTCGGCGCGCAGTACCTCGCCCGTGGCGGCATCGATCAGCACTTCCCACTCTGCGCCGACCAGATCATCGCTTTGTGCGATCACGCGCCAGGCAAGTCGCGTCTGCGCACCATCGGCATAAACCACCTTGGCCGCATCCTGATGGCTGAGGTGCTTGGTGCGAAGGTGCTGGCGAACCAGGCCAAAGGCCTCGATCCTCGAACGCGAGGCGCGCGCGAGATCGGGCTGGCCGACATTCATCACTGCATCGTTTGAAACGTAGATGACGCGGCCATCGCGGGCCACGCTCACGGCGATGTCGCTGCCGTACACCGGTATGCCCTGGCGCATCTGCGCGAAGCGCACCACGGAGAAGCTCTGGCCGTTGCGTTGGTGGCGCACCTGAAGTTGTGAAAGTTCATCCGCCGCCAAGCCAAGTTGCGCGTGGCGGGCGGCAAGGAATTCCCGCGCCATGGTTTCCGCATCGGCCTTGTGTGCCCGGAACTCCGGCTGGAACAGCGCCACCACGCGCCCATCTGCGGCGTATTGGCCATCGGCGCGCGTCACCAGCGCCGGGGCCTGGGAAACGCCGCGCATCAAGCCGTATTCCGGCACCACGGGCTTGGCCGCGAACGCACCGGACGCAACACCCAAACCGCTCGCACAAGCCACCCACAGGGCGGCTCTCATCAATTTCGACATGTGAAAAATCCTCGATGACCTGGAAAAACCGCACGGCTGCAATACGTCAGCCCCTGTTGGGCGAACCGAGGCCGATTCTAGTGGCGCGGAGGCCGGAAAATCGCATCAAGGCCATCCGACTCCAACCCGTCGCTCCCATGAAGGCGGGAGCCCGGCATCGTGTGTTTCAAAAGATCGAAGTTGCTGGATGTCCGCCTTCGCGGGCATGACGAGCAAAAGGCGCTGTGTGCCATCGCCCTCAATCCATTTGATACACCCGTGCCCCCGCCACCCAGGTTTCCAGCACGCGGGTTTGCCACAGCGTGGCCGGTTCCACGACGAAGATATCCCGATCCACAAGGATGAAATCCGCCCATTTTCCCGGCTCAAGCGTGCCGAGCTGCTTTTCCTGATGCGCGGCATAGGCGGCATCCAGAGTGAAGGCGCGCAGTGCTTGCGTCAGGCTCAGGTCTTGCGCGGGATACCAACCACCGGGGGGTTGGCTTTGGTGATCCTGCCGCGTCACGGCAGCGTGCAGGCCGTAGAAGGGATTGGGCGATTCCACCGGAAAATCCGAACCTGCGGCCAATACCGTGCCTTGCTTGAGGAACGTCTGCCAGGCGTATGCGCCGAGGATGCGTTCGGGGCCGAGGCGATCTTCGGCCATGTTCATGTCCGAAGTCGCGTGCGTGGGTTGCATGGAGGCAATCAGTTTCAACGGCACGAAACGCGGGATATCGTCCTTCGCCACGACCTGCGCATGTTCGATGCGATTGCGCAGATCGCGCCCACCCGCCTTGGCAAAGGCCAGCGCGAAGGCATCCAGCACGGTGCGATTGCCGCGATCGCCGATGGCATGGATGTTCACCTGCCAGCCCTTGGCCAGTGCCTTGGCAATGGACGCAGCCAATTCGTCGGTGGAGGAAACCATCATCAGGCCGCTGTGATGCGGATCGTCCGAATACGGTTCCAGCAGCGCCGCACCACGGCTGCCGAGTGCGCCATCGATCATCAGTTTCACGCTGCGCACGGTGAGCCGATCCTGTGCGTGGTCGATAAGCGGGCCATCGCGGCTGACCAGATCGAAGTCCTCCCCGGTGCCCGCCACCATCGCGTAGATGCGCGTGGTGAGTTTGCCCGCATCGGCGTACTGGCGGAACAGCGCCAGTTCGGCAGCAGAAACGCCCGCATCGTGAACCGAAGTGAGGCCCACGCGTGCCATTTCGGCGAGTGCGGCATCCAGCATCGCAGTGGCTTCGGTGGCATCGGGCGCCGGAATGTGGCGTGTAATCAAGTTCATCGCGGCATCGACGAAGATGCCGTTCGGGTTGCCGCGTTCATCGCGTTCGATGCGGCCACCATCCGGATCGAGTGTGGCGGCAGTGATGCCCGCCAACCGCATCGCTTCCGCATTGGCCCAGCCCGCGTGTCCATCCACACGTTCCAGCCACACCGGGCGTGCGGCTACCGCGCCATCCAGTTCGGAAGCCGTCGGGAAGCGGCCCAGCTTCCAGATCACCTGATTCCAGCCGCCGCCGAGCAACCATGAAGCATCGGGATGCTGCTCCGCGAACGCAGCGATACGCGCGAGGGCTGCATCCAGGGTTTTCGTATCGGAAAGGTCGATGCGACGCTGCATCGCTCCCAGACCCATGATGTGGCCGTGGGCGTCGATCAGGCCCGGCAGCAAGGTCTTGCCTTGCCCGTCCTGAACTTTTGCATCACCTGCGCGTTCCGCCAGTTCGGTTGCACTGCCGGTGGCCAGCACGCGGCCATTTTCGACCAGCATCGCATCGAACTTGTGCAACACACCTTCGCCATCGAGGGTGTAGCCGTTGACGTTCTTCACGAACAGATCGGCGGCATCGGCGGAAGGCGCAAACGCTGCTGTGAATGCAAAGGCAAGGCCGGCAAGGCGCGGCGAAATGGGCATGTGGAAGCTCCGCAGGGCAAAGCGTCACGATACCGGAAACGACGACGGGCGCCGAAGCGCCCGTCGTGACGTAGCTTGTGCGAAGCGGTGAAACTTACGCTTCGGCTTCGACGATCACCTTCACCGGAACGCTGACATCGGCGTGCAGGTGCAGCACGACTTCGTGTTCGCCGGTGCGGCGCAGCGGGCCTTCGCCCAGGATCACTTCGGACTTGTTCAGCGGCAGACCGGCAGCGGTGAAGGCTTCGGCGATGTCGCGCGGGCCGACGGAGCCGTACAGCTTGCCTTCGGTGGAAGCGTTCACGCGGATGGTGACGCTGCCGCTCTCGAAGCGGGCGCTGCGCGAGGAAGCATCGGAGAGCAGTGCGGCAGCCTTGGCTTCGTACTCGGCGCGACGGGCTTCGAACGAGGCGACGTTGGCGGCAGTGGCCGGCACGGCCTTGCCCTGCGGCACGAGGAAGTTGCGACCGTAGCCGGGCTTCACGTTGACCTTGTCGCCGAGGCCGCCGAGGTTGGTGACTTTCTGGAGAAGAATGAGTTCCACGATGTTGCTCCTGGTTCGTTAGCGGCGAAGGTTTCACCGCAACTGGTGCTGTCCGAACGGACGGGGATTATCTGCCCCTTCTCCCCGCACACGGGAAGAAGGGAGGAAACCTTGTGCAACGGCTCAGAAGTGGCTGTCGCTGTACGGCAGCAGCGCGAGGTAGCGTGCGCGCTTCACGGCGGCGGCCAACTGGCGCTGGTAGCGCGACTTGGTGCCGGTGATGCGAGCCGGAACGATCTTGCCGGTTTCGGTGATGTACTGGCGCAGGGTGGCCAGATCCTTGTAGTCGATCTCGGTCACGCCTTCGGCGGTGAACTTGCAGAACTTGCGGCGGCGGAAAAATTTGGACATGGGGTCGGTTCCTTGATGGCGTGCGATCAGACGGCGGCTTCTTCGCCTTCGACATCACCTTCGGCTTCGACGGAATCGTCGGAAGCGATGGCATCGTCGTCGCGGCGGCGGCGCTCGGGCTTCTCATCCTTGGTCTTGAGGATGAAGGATTGCTCGGTGATCGGGCCATCGCGGCGGATCACGAGGTGGCGCAGCACGGCATCGTTGAAGCGGAAACCGGAGACGAGCTCTTCCAGCACGGCTTCGGAGGTTTCCACGTTGATCATCACGTAATGGGCCTTGACCAGATTCTCAATCGGGTAGGCCAACTGGCGGCGACCCCAGTCTTCGAGACGATGGATCTTGCCGTTGTCGCCCTCGATCAAGCCCTTGTAGCGCTCGATCATCGCGGGCACCTGCTCGCTCTGATCCGGATGGACCAGGAACACGATTTCATAGTGACGCATGGTGTTTTCCTTGTGGATATCGCGACGTTGCCGCCGCCGAAAGCCTCCTGAACCTATCGCTTGAGCGATGCAGTGAGGCAAGGTTGCTCCCCTCCGAACGGATGGGAGCCGCGCATCATAGCGGTTTTCAGGTGTTTTGGCACGCGATGGATGGCAAGGGTCGGAGCCGGTTCAGGCGCGTGCCGCGCCGAAGAATGTCTCCAGCGCCGCCAGGGTTTCCGCCGGGCGCTCCAGCATGATCTGATGGCCACAACGCTCCAGCACGCGCAATTCCGCATTGGGCAAGGCATTCGCATTGGCGCGGGAGGCTTCGATGGGAGTGACGTGATCGGCATCGCCGCACAGCACCAGCACAGGCAGATCAAGCTGCGGCAAGGTGGCCGGGTCGAGCACCGGAGCTTGCAGGGCAACGGCCTTGAACACCGCGAGTGAATTGCGTCGGGCGCAGCGTTCTTCGTAGTCGATCAGGGCAATATCTGCACTGGCATCCCACGCCGCCGCACGGAAAGCGCGTTCGAGCTTGCCGCGCATCAGAGCCAATACCCACGCCGGAAAGCGCAACAAGTGGCTGGCCGGGGAAATGCCCGGATGTGGCGCGCCGAGCAATGCGACACGTTCGATCACCCCTTCCCTGCCCGTCTCGTGCAGGCTTTGCAGCACGAACAGCGTGAGCTTTGCGCCGTAGGAATGCGCCACGACAAAGTTGCGCCGTGCGCCGTAGCGTTCGATCAACGCAATGAAATCCGCTGCCATTTCCGTGCCTGCATACCTGACGGCAGCGCGGGGCGATGGGCTATGGCCATGCCCTGGCATGTCCCACGCGATGAGCCTTGCACCCGATGCGACCAATCCCGGCCACAACGAACGCCACTGCTCGGCGCGACCACCCAGGCCGTGGCACAGGTAAATGGCTGTTTCCGCGTGCTCATCGCCTGCCAAATGGCAGCGAACGTGGCGGCCTTCGCGCAGCGTGATGTCCTCGCCGCGAGGAAACACGTCCGTCACTCAATGCACCGATGGTTTCTTTTCGCCTGCCGTCACCGCAAGATTCAATCGGTTTTCCGGCGGTGGCAATGGGCAGGTGGAGTATTCGTTGAAAGCACACGGCGGGTTGTAGGCGAGGTTGAAATCCACAACTACCTTTCCATCTTCGGGCCCGGCCACGTCGAGGAATCGGCCTGCACCGTAGGTTTCCTTGCCGCTGGTGCGGTCGGCGAAGATCAGGAACAGGCTGCCATCGTCATTGCCAATGGCTTCGATGCGGTGCACCTTCCCGTCTTTTTCGAACACCAGCGCGCCAGGATTCGGCATGGCCTGCAATTGGCCGATGACGTTGGCGATATCGATGGTGTGCCCTTCTTCGTGCGGCTCGAAACGTGTCTGGATTTTCCAATCCGCATCGATGTCATGGAACGGAATGCCGGTGAACCCGGTTCTTGCCTTCGCGTTGGCATCGCGCACGCGCAAGGCAAATTTGCCGACGCGCTCGATCACGCTGAAACCGGAAACATCCGGCTCGAACGCGATCTGGCTGGGTTTGCCGCTGCTGTCTGCGCGCAAATGGATTTTTCCTTCCGGCGTCACGCCATCCACGGTGAACGCAGGCGACGATCCCGGGCAAGGCGCCTTGACGCAGCGGATGCTGCCAGCGGCTTCCGGGGTGGGAACCAGCACGATGCCATCGTTGCCCAAGGTGATGACGCCCAGATGCGCAGGCCCGACAGCGAGCACGATATCGTTGTCCGGCGCGCTGCCGAGGCGGTGTTCGCCCGGTTCGATCCAGTGCAGGCCAACCAGTGACAACCAGCCCAGCGGCTTCTTCAAACCTTCCACACGCTCGGCCCGGTGTTGTTCGATCTGCGCCACATAGACGGCATTTTCCTCGTGCGCGAGGATCGCATCGCTGGCATCCGAACAGGCCGGGCGCAATGCCGCCAGGCCGAGCAGCAACACCGTCGATAATGTTTTCATCTCAGCGCCCTCGCAGGAACAATCGGTCAAGTTCTGGTCTGGTCAGTTGCACCCACGTCGGGCGGCCATGGTTGCATTGGCCGGAACGTTCGGTGGCTTCCATGTCGCGCAGCAGCGCATTCATTTCCGCAATCGTCAGGCGGCGATTGGCGCGCACCGAAGCGTGACAGGCCATCGTGCCGAGCAGTTCGTTGCGCTGTTCCTCCACGCGCCGCGTGCTGCCGTGTTCGATGAGATCGGCAATCACGTCCAGCGCGAGCTGGCGCGGATCAACGCCATCCAGCAAAACGGGAATGGCACGGATCGTGAGGCTTTGCGGGCCGCTGCGGTCGATGGAGAAACCCAGCGCATTCAATTCCTCGCTGCGTTCCTCCGCACAGGCCGCCTCGCGTGCACTCACCGCCAGCGGAATCGGCACCAACAACGGCAAGGCGCGGATGCCTTCGCCATCCTGTGCGGATTTCAGGCGTTCGTAACTGATGCGTTCGTGCGCGGCGTGCATGTCCACCACGATCAAGCCTTGCGTGTTCTCGGCCAGAATGAAAATGCCGTGCAACTGCGCCAGTGCGTAACCCAATGGCGGCACATCATCGGATTGCGCTTGTGTTTCGCTCGCAGCTTCCGAAACCAGCATCGGTGCGGTGGCAGCACGGCCTGCGCCGTACAAGGATTGATAGACGCCGATCTGCTCGCGCACATGCAACCGCAATGGTGGCTGCGCGGGCGGCGGATAAGCAAATGGCGCGATGCGGCTTGGTTCGGCGCTGCCAACGTCCGGCATCGCCTGATTTGCTGAAACGCCTTCGCCTGTCCCGATGCCTGCCACATTCGCCGATGCCGCACCGGCGCGGGTTTGCGCCAAGGCCTGATGCAGGCTGCGGAACAGGAAATCGTGCATGAGGCGCGAGTCGCGGAATCGCACCTCGGTCTTGGCCGGATGCACGTTCACATCGACGCGGCGCGGATCCAGATCGAGGAACAGCACATAGACCGGATGCCGGCCGTGATAGAGCACATCCGCATACGCCTGCCGCACCGCGTGCGTCACCACGCGATCCCGCACCAGGCGACGGTTCACGAAGAAATACTGCTGATCGGCCTGCGAACGGCTGGCAGTGGGCAATCCCACCCAACCGCTCAGGCGGAAACCGGCGGCCTCGAACGCCACCTCCAGACTGTTGTCCGGAAAATCAGGGCCAAGCGCTTCGGCCAGCCGCTTCAACCGTTCCGCCGCGCTGTTGGAGGCACGGTAATGGCGTATCTGCCTGCCGTTGTGGATGAGGCGGAAATCGATATCCATGCGCGCCAGCGACAGCCCGCGCAACAGCTCCTCCACATGCCCGAATTCGGTGCGCTCCGCGCGCAGGAAGCGGCGGCGCGCCGGCACGTTGAAGAACAGGTCGCGCACTTCCACGCTGGTGCCTTTCGGATGCTGCGCAGGTTCCGGCTCGCCCAGCTTCCCGCCCACGGATTCGATTCGCATTGCGTGGGGGGCATCGGCCATGCGCGAAGTCAGCGTGAAGTGCGAAACCGATGCAATGGAAGGCAGCGCCTCGCCCCGGAAACCCATCGACTGCACGGCTTCCAGATCATCCAGCGAAGCGATCTTGCTGGTCGCGTGGCGCGACAACGCCAACGGCAATTCGCCTGCCGGAATGCCAGCGCCATCGTCGCGGATGCGGATCAGGCGAATGCCGCCCTCTTCCAGTTCCACATCGATCCGCGCCGCACCGGCATCCAGCGCGTTTTCCACCAGTTCCTTCACTGCCGATGCAGGCCGTTCGACCACTTCACCTGCGGCGATCTGGTCGATCAGGGTGTCGGGGAGCAGGTGGATGGGCACGAAAAGGAGACGGGTATTGGAAAGGCTCGTGATTGTACTGGTGTGGCGCTCTGGGGCTTCCAATATTCAAGCATTACCCCCGCTCGCGAGTTGCCAGAAGCGCCCTACCAGGTTGTCGAGAAATGCACATCCTGTGCATTTCTCAATCGAACGGTACAAGCAAAGCTTGCCCACGTTCTCCAAAAATCAAGCGCTTGCGCGCTCGATTTTCGAGCGGGCCATCCGTGGCCCGCGTTATCAGGCTGTTTCTCAACAGCTTGCTACTCCGCTTCTTTGGCCCTGCGCCAATACGCTTCCATCTGCGCCAGCGACAGCGAAGAAAACTCGCATCCATCGGCAGCAGCAAAGGTTTCCATCGCACGAAAACGCCGCTCGAACTTGGCGTTGGCGCGGCGCAGCGCCGCGCCTGCATCGACTTTCGCGTAACCGGCCAACCGCAGCGCCACGAACAGCACATCGCCGATTTCATCTTCCAGCCGTTCGGGTGCGCCGCCCTGAGCCAGTTCGGTTTCCACTTCGCGGATTTCTTCGCGCAGTTTGGCGATCACCTCTGTGATGTTGGCCCAGTCGAAGCCGGTGCGGATGGCGCGTTTTTGCAGTTTGGCCGCGCGTTGCCATTCAGGCAGCCCTGCACCGATGCCGGCCAGTGCGCTGCGATCCTCGATTTTTTCGGCGCGTTCGCTGCGTTTGATGGCTTCCCAGTTGGCCAGCACGGCCTGTGAATCCTTCGCCTGCACCTCGCCGAAGACGTGCGGGTGACGGCGGATCAACTTGTCGCAGATGGCATCGACCACGCCATCGAAACCGAACGCGCCCGCTTCGTGCGCCATCTGGCTGTGGAACACGACCTGGAACAACAAATCGCCCAACTCATCGCGCAGATCGGCCATGTCGCCGCGTGTGATGGCATCGGCGACTTCGTAAGCTTCCTCGATGGTGTACGGGGCGATGGTGGAGAAATTCTGTTCCAGATCCCACGGACAGCCACCTTGCGGATCGCGCAGCCGCACCATGATCGAAAGCAGTTCTTCGATGCGCGATGCGCTCATGCCACCCAATCCCGCCACGGCAGTGAAGGGTCTCCCAAGGCGAAAAAATCCGGGTTCAGCAGGGATTCGCCGCGGTTGTAGCGGAAGGGCTCGCCATCCAGACCAAGCACGCAGCCGCCAGCGGCTTCCAGCACGCATTGGCCGGCGGCGGTGTCCCATTCGGAGGTCGGGCCGAAGCGTGGATACACGTCGGCGCGGCCTTCGGCGATGCGGCAGAACTTGAGCGAGGATCCGACGCCTTCACGCTCGTGGTCGCCGATGCGTTCCAGCACGCGCGCGGTGCGTTCGTCCAGATGCGAACGGCTGGCGGTCACGCGCAGCGGGCTGGGTGCGGGGTTCTGGCTGTTGATCGCAATGTCCTTGCCCGTGGCCGGATCGCGCAGGAAGGCACCGACCCCGCGTTGCGCATGAACCAGATAATCGCCGACCGGCGCGTGCACTACGCCGAGCACCGGCGCGCCGTTTTCGATCAGGGCGATGTTCACGGTGAACTCGCCGTTGCGCTTGACGAACTCGCGCGTGCCGTCGAGCGGATCGACCAGCCACCAGCGCGTCCATTGCCGTCGCGTTTCCCACGGAATCTGCGCGCCTTCTTCGGAAAGCAAGGGTACGTGCGGCGCAAGTTGCCCCAGGCCTTCGGCGATGATGCGGTGCGAGGCCATGTCGGCTTCGGTCAGCGGTGAGGCATCGGCCTTGGTTTCCACCTCGAAATCGCGCGCATACACGGCGAGGATGGCGCGACCTGCCTGCTGCGCGATGGCGATGACCGTCTCGATCATTGCAGCGCTGGTCATTGTGCAAGGCCGGGCAGCGTGCGGCCTTGCGCCCGCGCGGCGAGCACTTCGCGCACGATGAACATGGCGGCGAGCGAGCGGCCTTCGGAGCAATCCTCGCGCAACATCAATTGATCCAGTTCGGCCAGATTCCACGGCACCACGTCCAGCGGTTCGGGTTCATCACCGGGCAGCCGTTCGGGATACAGGTCTTCGGCCAGCACGAGCCAGGTCTGGTGCGCCATGTAGGAAGGGGCGAGCGTCATCGCGCGCAACACGGTGAGGGTTTTTGCACCGAAGCCGGCCTCTTCCTTCAGTTCACGGTTCGCGGCCTGTTCGGGGGTTTCGCCGGCGTCGATGCGGCCTTTGACCAAACCCAATTCATAGCGGTGAGGGCCGCAGGCATACTCGCGGATCAGCAGCACGGTTTCCGCATCGCGCATTGCCGCCACCACGACCGCGCCGCGCACGCGCGGGGCCATGCGTTCGTAGGTGCGTTCCACGCCGTTGGAAAAGCGCAGGCGCAGCCGTTCAAGGCCGAAACGATCACCGCCTGCGTCGATGCGTTCGAGGATTTCCGGTAGCTCACGCATGGTTCCAGCCTTCGAGCTGCGCTTTCACTGCCCCATGCAATGCCGGAGCGGTGGCCAAAACGCTGGTGGTGGCAAGGCTCAATTCCACGCCGGAAAGATCGGTGAAAATGCCGCCCGCTTCGCGCACGATCACCGCGAGTGCGGCGATGTCCAGAATGTTGACGTCCGATTCGATCACCACATCCAGGCTGCCTTGCGCCAGCAGGTGGTAATGCAGGAAATCGCCATAGCCGCGCGCGCGATTGGCGTGGGTCAGCAGTTCTCCGAATGCATTCCAGCGCGGGCCGCGTGCAAGAGACTTGATGTTGCCGGTGGAAATTGCCGCATCGGAAAGCTGCGCCGTGGCAGCCACGCACAAGGCTTCGCCTTCGCCGTTGCCGCGCGCAAGGAACGCGCCCTTGCCGCGCCGCGCCCACGCGGTTTGGCCGAACTGGCTGGCACTGGAAACGCCCAGCACCAGTTCGCCGCGATGCATCAATGCGATCTGCGTGGAGAACACCGGGTTGCGGCGCACGAAGCTCTTGGTGCCGTCGAGTGGATCGACCAGCCACAGGAACTCGCTGTCTTGCCTTTTCCAGCCGTGCTCCTCGCCATAGATCGCATGATCCGGGAACTCCTTTTGCAGGATGGTGCGGATCACGTCCTCAGCTTCGATATCGGCTTGCGTCACCGGCGTGGAATCGGGCTTGATCTCGGCGCGATAGTTGCCTTTGTAATAACCGTCGATGATGGCCGCAGCGGCGCTCGCGGCATGCCGCGCGGTGCGCAGGGCGTGATCCAGCAAATCGCTCACTGGCTCGCTCCGAGCATTCCGCCCTGTACGCGATAGATCACGCTGCCATCGCCTGCGGGTTGGCCGATGTGGTTCAGCGCTTCGCGTACCTGTGGATTGTCGTTGCGCGCGCGCAGCACGGCTTGCCCGCGATAGCTCAACGGCGTGGCCTTGAAATCGCCGGTGAGTTGCAGCGGGCCGTTGCCGACATCGGACAGCGTGCCGGCAATGCCGGCCCCTTCGCGCATGAACCGTGCCTTGAGTGTGCCCAGTGTGGCCTGCGCCGCACCTGCGACGGCGGCATCGTTCCAGACCGCCTCGCCCAGCAATTCCGTCGGCACGTTGTCCACCAGGGTGAGGTGATCCAGCTTGAGGTTCACATCGCCGAGGAATTGCAGCCTTGGCACATCCAGCATCCCGGAGAGTATCGATACCGGAAAGAACACGTCGGCATTGGTGACGCGGATTGCGCCACCGCCGGTTTCCACCGTGGCGGTGCCGCGATATTCCCCGCCGAACATGCGCAGGTTCGCGTGCTTGCGGCCTTTCAGCAATGCCGTCGGGGAAAGGTTCCAATCCACCTGCCCCATCGGTTTGCCATGCAGCATCACCTCGCCTGCATGGCCGTTCCAGACCGTGCCGGAAACACCGGAGAACGTGAGGCCGAGCGCCGGATCCACGACGTGTTCCAGTGCGAAGCGTGCCGGGATGAAGGCGAGCAACAACACGCAGAACACCAACAGCGCAAACAGCAGCCACACGAGTTTTTTCATGACGCACATCCCTGTGCGTCACCCTGCGGGCGGCTCCGCCGTGAAAAACGTCTGTCCTGTCGTTTTTTCATCACTTGTTCTCCGAAACCGTGAGCCGTGCATTCACCTGGCCTGCGCCGCCGCTCTTTTCGATGGAAAGCTCGTCGATGCGCATGCCGAAGCGTTGCGCCGAGGTTTCCAGCCATTGCATCAATGCGTCGAAACCGACGCCTTCGAACCACACGCGCACCTGGCCGCCGGCGGAAGGTTCCACCCGCAGCAGTGCATCGCCGATGCCCGCTTCGCGTGCGGTGGCATCCGTGCGTGCGAGCAGCGAGCGGCCATCCGGTGCCACCGTGGCACTGCCGGCATTGGCACGAAGTTCCGGCGCGATGCGGCGCATCAATGCAAGATCAGCCTCGCCTTGCGCCACGCGCTGCCGCCACGTATCGCGCGAGGCAAGCAACGGCTCCGCCACGCCGAACCACAGCAGCATCGCGGCCAATGCCATACCGCCGAGTGTGAGTGTGCGGCGCTCGCTCGCACCCAGGCCATTCCACCACTGGCGCAGTGCGTTCATGCGCCACCCCTGCGCAGCCGAAGTTTGCCTTCCACGCCACCGCCGCCTGGCGTCACGGCGACCAGTTCCACCGTGAATCCAGGCAAGGCCGCGAGGGTTTCGCGCAATGAATCCAGCGTTGCCACGGCATCGGTGCGCAACGTGATATCCAGCGTGCCACCGCGATAATCCATGCCATCCAGCGTGTAGCGGCCGCTGCCGGACATCACCGGCGCGATCGCACCGAGCATCGTCAGCACGCCTTCGCCGCCGCCTGCACCTTGGCGACGCGAAAGTTCGCCGAGCAGTTGTGCTTTCGGATCAACGATTCTCGTCACACCCGGCAGTGCTTGCCGAAGCACGGATTCCATCTCCAGCCGCTGCGCTGCGTGGCGGTGTTTGAGTTGCATGGTTTCCAGCGCCGTTTGGCCCAGCAGCAGCAAGGAAGCAATACCCGCGACCATGGCCGCGATGCGCCACAAGGCGCTGCCACGGCCTGCCTTGCGCGGGGCGAAGGTGCCGCCGAGCAGGTTCAGTTCGGGTGCCTGATCCAGCCGTTGCGCCAGATACGCCAGCGGCGTCTCCACGGCTTCGCGGCGCAAGGCGATGGGGCTGTTTTCCAGCAACGGATTGGACAAGGCCGCTGTTTCGCCGACGCAAACCAGTTGTTTGCTCGTCGGCCATTGCGGCGCAAGCCATGCCAGCCATTGCGGCAATTCGCCCGTTGCATCGCCTGCCAGCGCGCCGGCTTGCGCATGGCGCAGCACGGCACGACGGCCATCAAGCAGCAAGGTCGCTTCGGTTTCAGAATCCGGCAGCAGCCACGATTCAGGCAACACGCGATCCGCCGCAATGCCCGCTGCCTTCAAGGTTTCGATGAAGCCTGCCAGCCGCGCATTGCCGATGACGGCGGCGATCACTTGATCCGGCGAGCCACCATCGGCAATGGCAATGCGGCACTGTTCCACCGGCGTTGCGAGGTTTTCTTCAATGGCGAACGGCACCGCCTGTTCCAATTGCCGCCGTTGTTTCGCCACACGCGGCGCGGGCAACAAGGTGACGGTTTCGGAAGGCAGCAGCACCACCACTTCTTCGGCTTGCTCGTCCGGCAGGCCCGACAAGGGCCCCGCCAGCACACGGCGGGTGCGATCTTGCGCAAGCCATTGCGTGCTGCCATCGGGGGCGAATCGGATCAGGTGGCGAAAAGGCATGAGCGACAGGGTTCCGGAATCGCCTGATTCTATCAGCCTGTACTACCAGCCCGTTCCATCAACCTGTTCCATCAACCTGTTCCAATAGCCAACCGCACGATTCTTTTCCTGCTCCCGTATTCCACTGCCGCGAAATCCGCCCCTATACTCGAAACCCGCAGGGCCGGCCGGCCCGTCTTCAGGAGGATTCAGCAATGGGTGTGTTCGATTTCGTCAAGAGTGCCGGCGAAAAGCTGTTCGGCTTCGGCAAGGACAATAACGAGGCGCTCACCGATCACGTGAAGAAGTACGAGCTCGGCAAGGATCTGAAGATCGAATCCGACGCCGGCAAGGTGAAGGTGAGCGGCACCGCCCGGACGCAGGAAGAGAAGGAAAAGATCCTGCTCGCACTCGGCAACGTGGAGGGCGTGGAACAGGTGGAAGACATCATCTTCATCGATCCCTCCGTGGACGGCCCCGTTCCGATGCCACCCAGCCCACAGGATCTGGTCATCGCCCAGGCTCCCGCGCCGGAACCGCAGTTCTACACCGTGAAGAAAGGCGACAACCTTTCCAAGGTCAGCAAGCAGTACTACGGCACGCCGAACAAGTACAACATCATCTTCGAAGCAAACCGCCCGATGCTTTCGCACCCGGACAAGATCTATCCGGGCCAGGTGCTGCGCATTCCGCCGCTGGAACCGAAGCCCGTGAAGGTGTGAAACACGATTTTCCCGCGACAAACCTGACAAAAGAAACCGGCCTCGATGGCCGGTTTCTTTTTGTGTGCAGGGTGACATGCATCTCCCATCAGGTTCCTGCGCAGAACCTGGCGTAATCGATGTAACCGGGAAAGCGCTTGCCGGGTGCGCACAGCGGGCATGCCGGGTCGGGCAGCAGGCGAGTTTCGTGGAAGGTTCCTGCGAGTGCGTCGTAGCTCAGCAGGCGGCCTGCGAGTGATTCACCGATGCCCAGCAGCAATTTCAGGGTTTCAGTGGTCTGCAAGATGCCAACGATGCCGGGCAGCACGCCGAGCACGCCCGCTTCTGCACAGTTGGGTGCATCCTGCGGGCTGGGCGGTTCGGGGAACAGGCAGCGGTAGCACGGGCATTGGCCACGATGGCGACCTGCGTCGAACACACCGACCTGGCCTGCGAAGCGCTGTACTGCGCCGTACACCAGAGGCTTTTCCAGCTTCACGCAGGCATCGTTGAGCAGGTAGCGCGTGGCGAAGTTGTCCGAGCCGTCGAACACGACATCGCAATCGCGGATCAAGGCCTCCACGTTGCGCGAATGCAGGCGCTCGTTGAAGGTTTCCACTTTGGTGCGTGGGTTCAGTGCGGTGAGCGTGGCGCGTGCGGAGTCCACCTTCGCCGTGCCAATGCCTGCGTCGGTGTGCAGGATCTGGCGCTGCAGATTGCTGCGATCCACTACATCGTCATCCACCAGTCGCAGATGCCCTACCCCGGCGGCAGCGAGATAAAAGGCGGCAGGCGACCCCAGCCCGCCCGCGCCGACGACAAGCACGCGCGAGGCCTCCAGCTTCTTCTGCCCCGCCACGCCCACGCCGGGCAGGCGCATCTGGCGCGAATAGCGTTCGAGGAAATCCACATCCGCGAGCGGCGCACTCATCGGCAGGCCTTCGGCACGCCAGCGATCCGTGCCACCTTCGACCGAGGCCAAGCGTTCGTAGCCTTGTGCCTGCAACGCCTGTACGGCGTTGGCCGAACGCATCCCTTTCGCGCAGATCAGGATGGCGGGCGTTTTCGGATCAAGATGCGCGTGTGGTGCTTCCAGCAATTGCGCCAACGGCACGTTGAGCGCTCCTTGTGCCATGCCATGCGCACATTCGGCCTCCTCGCGCACGTCGATCAGCACCGCGCCGTTCATCTGGCGCGAGAGCGCGAGGATGGGGGGGAGGTGTTCGATGGCGTTCATGGCTTGAGCCGTGATTGGGGGTTGTGATGGCGAGGCTGCTTTGCTCTGGCTTCTGCGAATCACCAATCACGAATCCCGGCTTCACTTTTTCACATGCCGCAACATCCGCCGCCGTTGGCGCTGTTGCTTCTCGGTGAGGGTGTTCTTCTTGTCCGCGTATGGGTTTTCGCCTTGGCGGAACTCGATCCGCAGCGGCGTGCCAACGAGCTTGTAGTGTTTGCGCAGTGTATTTTCCAGATAGCGCTTGTAGCTGTCCGGCAGTTGCTTGAGGCGGGTGCCGTGGATCACGGCGGTGGGTGGGTGCGTGCCACCGGGATGGGCGAAGCGCAATTTGGCGGCGTGGCCGCGCACCGGCGGCGGCGCATGGGAGGCAACCGCCATTTCCACTACGCGGGTGAGATCGGACGTGGTGAACTGAAACGCGGCGGATTGCTGCGCACGGTGTATCGCGTGCAGCAGCTCACGCAGGCCGGAGCCGTGCTTGGCCGAGATCGGCACGGCTTGCGCCCAAGTGACGAAATCCAGCTTGCGATCCATCGCGTTGCGGCATTGGTCGCGTTGGTAATCCGTCAGGCCATCCCATTTGTTCACGCCGATTACCAGCGCGCGGCCAGCATCGAGCACCAGGCCGAGCACGGTGGCATCCTGTTCGGTAACGCCTTCGCTGGCGTCCAGCAGCAGCAACACGACCTGCGCCTGCTCGATGGCTTGCAGCGTCTTGACCACGCTGAACTTTTCCACCGCTTCCTCGACCTTGGATTTGCGGCGGATGCCGGCGGTGTCGATCAGCCGGTATTTCTTCCCGTCGCGTTCCATATCGACGGAAATCGCATCGCGCGTGGTGCCGGGCACTTCGGAGGCGATCACGCGCTCCTCACCGAGCAGGCGATTCACCAGCGTGGATTTGCCCACGTTCGGGCGGCCCACGATGGCCAGTTTCAGGCGATCCGGATCTTCCTGCGGTTCCTCGCCCTCGCCTGCTTCCGGCAAGGCTTCATCGATGGCTTCCAGCAGCGCTTCCAGGCCACGACGATGCGCGGCAGAGAGCGGGATGTAATCGGCGAAACCGAAACGTGCGAATTCGGCGCGAGTGGCTTGGGCATCGGCGGCATCGGTCTTGTTGACGGCCAGTAACAGCGGTTTGCCGCTGCGGCGCAGGTGGGCAAGGATGTCTTCGTCCAGCGGCAACGCGCCGTCCTTGGCATCGACGACGAACACCACGACATCGGATTCTTCGATGGCCGCCAGCGATTGTTTCGCGGTGAGGCCTTGCAGGCCTTCGTCTTCGCCGGAAAGCCCACCGGTATCGATCAAGACGAACGGTTTGTCCTCGATGCGGCGGCAGATGCCGTAATGGCGATCGCGGGTGACGCCCGGGGCATCGTGAACCAGCGCGTCGCGACTGAGCGTGAGCGCGTTGAACAGCGTGGATTTGCCGACATTGGGACGGCCTACGAGCGCGACTTGGGGCAGCACGGCGACCTCGCGATTAGTGCTTTCCTTCTCTCCGCCTGCGGGGAGAAGGTGGCCATACGGCCGGATGAGGGGCGATTATCGGCGAATCGCCGGATTCGCCCCTCACCCCAACCCCCTCCCCGCTTGCGGGGAGAGAGAGTCTTGATTGTCAGTTGATGCGATACGCAGCAAGCTTGCCTTTGCTCGACTGCACGAAAAGCACGCCATCGACCACTTTCGGCTCGCCCAGCAGCGCCTGGCGGGAAAGGCGCATACGCGCGGCTGGTTTGCCTTCTTCCAGCGCAAACCAGTGAAGGTAGCCTTCCAGATCGCCCACGACGGCGTAATCGCCCTGAATCGCGGGCGTGGTGAGCCAGCGGTACGCAAGCGCTTCCTGCTTCCACAGCGCCGCACCGGTGCTGCGATCCAGCATCCATAGCGTGCCGTCGCGGTCGCCGACCACGACGCGCTCGCCCGCAAGCGCCACGCCGGCGTAGCTGGAAAGTTCGCGATTCCAGATCGACTGGCCACCGTTGAGCGAAAGTGCCACAGCTTCGCCGTTGTAGGTGGCCGCGAACAGGCTGTCGCCGTCGATGACCATCGTGCCGTCGATATCGACCATGCGATCCAGTTCGGTGCGGCCTTCGCCGACGGCGACCTGACGTTCCCATGCGGGGGTGCCGTCTTCGATGCGCAACGCAACGATCACGCCCGAATCGTAGCCGAGCACGGCCAAGCCATTGCCGACCGCCGGTGCGGAGTTGCCGCGCAAGGTGAGTGCAGGAATGCCGCGATCATAGACCCAGCGCCGCTCGCCATCGGTGAGGTTGAAACCGAAAGCACGGCCGTCGATGGAGCGCACCACGACGATGCCACGCGAGACGACGGGTGCCGCGATGACTTCCGATGAAACGCGGGCACGCCAGCGCTCGGTGCCCGAATCCGGGCTGTAGGCGATCACATCGCCATCAAGCGTGCCGACCACGAGTGTGCCTTCGCCCACGCCGGGGCCGCCGGAGAAGCGCAGGTCTTCCTTGATCTCCCACGCCTGCGAACCGCTGGTGGCATCGAAAGCATGGAGCCGACCCTTGGGATCGAGCGCGAAGACGTGACCATCGGCCACGGCAGGCGACAGACGCAGACCCAAGCTGCGTTCGCCCTTGCCCAGGTCGCGTTCCCACAGTCTGGATACCTGCACCGTCGGCGTGAATTCCAGCAATTCCGCCGGCGCTTCGAGGTTTTCCTTCTTGTTGGCATTGCAGGCGGCCAGCGCCAGTACGGCGACGAACAGGAGAGGCAAACGACGCATGATCAAACTCCGGCCTCGTCGGTAACGATGCCCAGATCGGCCAGCTTCATTTCAACCAGGAAGCGGTTCGGCGCACCTGTTGCAAGTTCGGTGAGTGCATCGCGATAGGCTTCGCCGGCTTCGGCGGTCTTGCCCTGTGCCAGCAACGCATCGCCGCGCACTTCGGCGACGAGGCCGCCGTAGTGATCTGCGGGAATGGCAGCGAGCAGTGCCAATGCGGCATCGGGCTTCCCGGCGGAAAGTTCCAGGCGCGCCTGCCGCAGCTTCGCCAAAGCGACGATGGCGGGCGCATCCTTCATCGTTGCGGCCTTGGAAAGATCGGCCAGAGCGGCAGCTTCATTCTTGCCCGCACGTTCGCCGGCGACGCGCAGCGCAGCCAACCCGGCGTAAGGCGCATTGCCCACGCGCTCTGCGATGCCGTTGGCAATCTGACCGGCGGCTTCAACGTCGTCGCGTTCGACGGCATCCACCAGCGTCTGATAATTCGCTGCCGCATCCAGACGCTTGTTGGTCTGGCTCTGCTGCCACCACTGGTAGCCGAAGATGCCCGCAAGCCCCACGGCAATGCCGGTGATGATCGCACCGCCGTTCTGGCGCAGCCAGGTGCGTACCAGTTCACCCTGTTCGTGTTCGTCCATATCCATGATGGTTTTCCGCTCCAAACGTGAAAGGGCCGGCGAATGTGCGCCGGCCGGAGTTTGCGTTCGCCGTCGATTGCGCTGGCAGGGCCGGATGGCCCTGCGTCGCCATGTCAACCGCCCGAGGGCGTCAGCGAGCCGTCGGAGGATACCTCAAAGCGGGCCACGTTGGCCCTGCGGTATGGCTCGATGTTCACGCGCTCGCCATCCAGCAGCACTTCCACGCCGCTGGCGTTGCCGAGCAATACGTTGCCCACGGCATCGCTGTCGAAGCGACGGGTTTCCCCGGCGCGCAGCAGGTTGTGCTCCAGACGCTTGCCATCCTTGCCGGTGACTTCGACCCAACTGTCGCTGCTGAATCGAAGTACCAGGCCTGTGGCACTTTCCGCTTCGTCGGCGGCGTTCTGCTGCACCGGCGTGACCGCACGCGGCGGGGTGTAGAACGGCGTCAGCGAGGCCATCACCGGCTGCTCGGTCATCGTGGTCGATGTTGCCGGGCGCAAGGTATTGGAAGACTCTGTCGGCTGAGCGCTGCCGTCGGGATGAGCCATATCGACAACCACCGTGCGGGTAGCCTCGGTGGCCGGTGCATCCAGCGGCGCCAGCAATGCGTTGTTTTCCGGCAGGTGATCGCGCGTGGCCAGCAGAATCAGCGGCACTACAATGGAGACGGTAACGACCAGATACACGGCGCGGTGCTTGTAACGATCAAACAGGTGACGGCCCTGCGAAACGTGGGCATTGGACGAAAGCACCGGCTCGGGTACGGCTTCGCGCCCGATCAGGGTATCGATGGAATCGCCGGAAATACCAAGCAGGCGCGTGTAGCTTCCGTAGTAGCCGCGCACGAAAATCGGTGCGCCCAGTTCGCCCAGACGTTGCGCTTCCAGCGCTTCGACGATGCCGTGTTTCAGGCGCAGCTTGGCGGCGACATCCGTCGCACTCCAGCCTCGCATTTCACGGGCGCGCTTCAACCGCAGGCCCAGCGACTCTTCTCCGCCCACCGCAGCTCCGGTCGAATCCGCGAACAATCCTTGCTCACTCATTGTTGTTGCTGTCCTGTGTCGGCCCTGGAGGCCGCTTCGTTGTAGGAAGATTCGTAATCCGGGAAATCGCGCTTGAGGCGCTCGCGGTAATCGGCAGCGACCTTGGCATTGCCGAGTTTGGCTTCGATCGTCGCGCCAAGCTCCAGCACTTCCGGAGCATTGCTGACGGCGCTTTCCAGGCGCTGCTGGAAGGCACTGGCACGCAGGTAATCGCCGGCTTCCAGATTGAGCCGTGCGAGTTCGTACAGCGCCACTTCGTTCCCCGGCTGCAATTCCAGCACGCGGCGGAAATAATCCTGCGCACGCGCGCCATTACCGACCTTCTGTGCACAGACCCCGGCATTGGCCAGAGCCACGGTGGGCGACTTGTAGTACGGATCATTCAAGGCCTTGCCGAACCAGGCATCGGCTTCGGCGGGCCGCCCGGCACCGCAGAGGAAGGCACCGAGATTGTTGTTGACCTCGCCATCTTCCGGAGCGAGCTCCACCGCGCGGCGATAGAACTTCTCGGCCAGTTCCGGGCGGGCGATGCGTTCGTTCAACACGCCAAGCATGGTGTTGGCGTGGACGCTTTCCGGATCCAGTTGCAACGCCTTTTGCAGTTTGTCGCGTGCGATGTCCAGCTTGCCCTGTTGCAGATAGCCCTGCCCCAGTTGCACCTGCAACTCGGCGGCCTTCTGTCTGCTGGATGGCTCCTCCAGTGCGGAGGATTTCGTGCCGCCACTACCGGCACAGGCCGACAGGGAAAGCGCCATCAGCAGAACAGTGGCATCACGCAAGCGCATGTTGCGGTTCCTTCGCAATCTGGTTCAAACGCACGTTGAACTGCGCTTGGCGGCGTGTGCGATCGGCCACCTGGCCTTTCAACTGGCCGCAAGCCGCATCGATGTCGTCTCCACGCGTGCGACGCACCATCGTCAGCACCTGGCCATCCAGCAGGATGCGCTGGAAAGCGCGAATGTCCTGCTCGCTGCTGCGCGAGAACTGCGTGCCGGGGAATGGATTGAACGGAATCAGGTTCACCTTGGCCGCATCGGCGTACTGAACACGGTTGGCAAAACCGCGCATCAGGCGAACCAGCTGGCGGGCGTGTTCGGGGCGATCATTGACCCCCGCCATCATGGTGTATTCGAAGGTGACGGATTCGCGCTTCTTGCGCAGCGCATAGCGCACGCAGGCATCCATCAGTTCGTTGATCGGGTATTTCCTGTTGAGCGGTACCAGTTGCGTGCGCAGTTCATCGTTCGGTGCATGCAGCGAGACGGCGAGCGATACATCGCTTGCCTCGCTCAACTGGTCGATACCCGGAACCAGGCCCGCCGTGGAAAGCGTGACGCGTTTGTTGGCCAGACCGAAGCCCAGGTCGTCGCGCATGATGCTCATCGCCCCGACCACATTGTCGAAGTTCAAGAGCGGCTCGCCCATGCCCATCATCACGACGTTGGTGAGCTTGCGATCCTTGTGCGGCACGTTGCCCAGATGGCGTGCCGCAATCCACACCTGGCCGATGATTTCCGCCGTGGTGAGGTTGCGGTTGAAGCCTTGCGTGGCGGTGGAACAGAACTGGCAATTGAGGCCGCAACCCACCTGCGAGGAGACGCACAACGTGCCGCGTCCCTTGTCCGGGATGAACACGGTTTCGATCGCGTTGCTGCCGTCCATGCCGAGCAGCCACTTGTGCGTGCCGTCGGTAGAAGGCTTCTCGAACACGACGTTCGGCGGGGAAATGACGGCGTGTGCATCAAGCTTGGCGCGAAGCGCCTTGCCCACGTCCGTCATTTCATCGAACGTGGTGGCGTGGCGGTGATAGATCCACTTCATCACCTGATGGGCGCGGAAGCGCTTTTCGCCGAGGTCATCGGCGAAGAAGCGTTCCAAACCGGCGCGATCCAGTCCGAACAGATTGGTCTTGGCGGTTGTCGCGTCCATCATCGATTTCCGCAGTCAATGCGGATGCAGTTCCGTGGTGGAGAAGAAGTAGGCGATCTCGATGGCCGCGTTCTCGGCGCTGTCCGAACCATGCACCGCGTTGGCGTCGATGGAATCGGCAAAATCGGCGCGGATGGTGCCCTTTTCGGCCTTCTTCGGATCGGTCGCGCCCATCAGGTCGCGGTTCTTGAGGATGGCACCCTCGCCTTCCAGTACCTGGATCGACACGGGGCCGGAAATCATGAAATCCACCAGCGCGCCGAAGAACGGGCGCTGCCTATGCACGGCGTAGAACCCTTCGGCCTCGGCACGGGAAAGCTGCTTGAGCTTCAGGCCGATGACCTTCAGGCCAGCGTTCTCGAAACGGGAGAGGATCGCGCCGATGGCGTTCTTGGCTACCGCGTCGGGCTTGATGATGGAAAGGGTGCGCTCCAGCGCCATGATGGTGTTCTCCAGAAGGTGCAGCGGACAAAATGGGTGAACCTGAACGAAAGCGCCCAATCCCCCGATGGACGCTGCTCAAAAAGGACGCAGATTGTAGCACCTCAAACCACCGCACAAACGGGAGCTTACGAGATTTTTGCAATGTAACCCGTGCGAATTGTCACAATCTGGCACGGAAAGGCGCACCGCCTTTCCTGCTCCGCGTGCGGCGCATTTGACCCGACGGGCGGGCATGGTTACTCTGGTTCAAACGTATGTTTGACGCCATGACACTTCCCGCCTCCACCACTCTTTCCACCCGCGATCGCATCCTCGACGCTGCCGAGGAACTGTTCGCGCTGCATGGTTTTGCCGGGACTTCGATGCGTCAGCTCACCACGGCGGCGGGCGTGAATCTGGCGGCGGTGAATTACCACTTCGGCTCCAAGGACAAGCTCATCGCCGAAGTGTTCCAGCGCCGTCTGGACAGCATGAGCCAAACCCGCATGGCCGCACTTTCGCAGGCATTGGCAAACGATCCGCCACAACTGGAAGATGTGATGCGCGCTTTCGTGGAACCGGCGCTGGGCTTGATCCAGAACGGCGGCAGCGCCTTCCTGCGCGTGATGGCGCACGCCTATGCCGAAACCAGCGAACCCTTGTGGCGCTTCCTTTCCGAACGCTATGGCCACGTACTGCGCGAGTTCGCCCGCGCGCTGGCGCTGTGCCTGCCCGGCATGGACAAGGACACCCTGCACTGGCGGCTGGATTTCCTCGCCGGTGCGCTCACCTACGCCATGTCCGATCTCGGCCTTCCGCGCCATTCGGGCCGTATTCCACCTGCCGAACGCGCCCGCTACCAGCGCGTGGCGGATGAACTGATCGCCTTTTCCGCCGCCGGATTCCGTGCGGCTGTTTCGACCTGATCCATCACTATCAATCAATTCCCACCTCACCGTTACGAAAGAGAGGAAGCACCAATGTCGCAACTGAGAATCCGCAAGGCCGCCGTGCTCGGGGCGGGCGTCATGGGCGCGCAGATCGCCGCCCATCTGGTCAATGCCGGTGTCGATACCGTGCTGTTCGACCTTCCTGCCAAGGAAGGCGCGAAGAACGGCATCGTGGACAAGGCCATCGCCAACCTGGCCAAGCTTTCGCCTGCGCCGTTGGCCAGCAAGGCACTGGCCTCCGCCATCACGCCAGCCAACTACGAGGAACACTTGCACCTGCTGGCAGGGTGCGATCTGGTGATCGAAGCCATTGCCGAGCGCATGGACTGGAAGAAGGATCTCTACGACAAGATCGAGAACCATGTTGCCCCGCACGCGATCATCGCCAGCAACACGTCGGGCCTCTCGATCAACGCACTGGCGCAAGCCCTGCCCGCCTCGCTGCACGAGCGTTTCTGCGGCGTACACTTCTTCAACCCGCCGCGTTACATGCATCTGGCCGAGTTGATCCCTTGCGTGAAGACTTTGCCACAAGTGCTTGAAGGGCTTGAAACTTTCCTCACAACAACGTTGGGGAAAGGCGTGGTGTATGCCAAGGACACGCCGAACTTCGTCGGCAACCGTATCGGTGTCTTTTCGATCCTTTCCACCTTCCACCACACCGCGCAATTCGGCTTGGGCTTCGATGAAGTGGATGCGCTGACCGGCCCGCTGATTGGCCGCCCGAAATCGGCCACCTACCGCACGGCGGACGTAGTGGGGCTGGATACGATGAACCACGTCGTCAAAACCATGACCGACGGCCTGCCGGATGATCCATGGGCGAAGTACTACGCCACGCCGGATTGGCTCACCGCGCTGATCGCCAAGGGCGCACTCGGCCAGAAAACCGGCGCGGGCATCTTCCGCAAGGTCGGCAAGGACATACTCGTACTCGATCTCGCTGCACAGGATTACCGTCCGTCCACCGGCGTCGCCGCGCCGGAAGTGGTGGAGATCCTCAAGACGAAGAACCCGGTGGAGAAGTTCGCCAAACTGCGCGCCAGCGAACACAAGCAGGCCCAATTTCTCTGGGCGATCTTCCGCGATCTGTTCCACTATTGCGCCGTGCATCTGGCCGATATCGCCGAATCCACGCGTGAAATCGACTTCGCCATCCGCTGGGGCTACGGCTGGAAGCAAGGCCCGTTCGAGCTCTGGCAATCCGCTGGCTGGAAGCAGGTGGCCGAGTGGATCGCCGAGGATATCGCCGCAGGCAAGGCGATGAGTTCGACGCCGCTGCCCGCGTGGGTGACGGATGGCCGCAGCGCCGTGCACGCTTCCGAAGGCAGCTACAGCGCTGCGAAGAACGCACTGTCGCCACGCTCCAAGCTGCCGGTGTACGCACGCCAGCGTTTCCCCGATGCCTTGATCGGCGAAACCTTCCTGCCGGGCGAAACCGTGTTCGAAACCGATGCGCTGCGCCTGTGGCACGACGGCGATGGCATCGCAGTGGCAAGCTTCAAGACCAAGATGAACACCGTTTCGGACGGCGTGCTCAATGGCATGATGCGTGCCATCGATATCGCCGAAAAGGATTTCAAGGGTCTGGTGATCTGGCAGACCGGCGAACCCTTCTGCGCCGGTGCCGATCTCGCCGGTGCGCTGGCCTCGCTGACCGAAGGCCGCATCGAGGACTTCAATGCGATGGTGGCCACCTTCCAGAATGTCAGCCAGCGCCTGAAATATTCCCTCGTCCCAACCGTCGCCGCCGTGCGCGGCATGGCGCTGGGTGGCGGTTGCGAGTTCCAGATGCACACCACGCGCACCGTGTTGGCGCTGGAAAGCTACATCGGCCTGGTGGAAGCAGGCGTGGGCCTGTTGCCTGCGGGCGGTGGTTTGAAGGAACTGGCAGTGCGTACCGGGCTTGCGGTTGGCTCAGGTGACATCTTCACCGCACTCAAGCCCGCCTTCGAAGCCGTGGCGATGGGCAAGGTATCCGGTTCCGCGCTTGAAGCGAAAGAACTTGGCCTGGTTCGCCCCGCCGATGTGGTGGTGTTCAACCCGTTCGAACTGCTGCACGTCGCCAAGGCGCAGGCCAAGGCGCTGGCCGAATCCGGCTATCGCCCACCGCTGCCGGTGAAGGGCGTTCCCGTCGCGGGCGACGTGGGCATCGCCACGTTCCGCATGATGCTGGAGAACATGATCGAAGGCCGGATGATTTCCGAGCACGACTACGAAGTCTCCAAGCGCATCGCCACCGTGCTGTGCGGCGGCGAGATCGACCGCGGTTCGCTGGTCGATGAGGCCTGGTTCCTGAAGCTCGAACGCGAAAACTTCGTCGCACTGGCGCAGATGCCAAAGACGCAGGAGCGCATCGCGTACATGCTCAAGACCGGCAAACCACTGCGTAATTGATCCCCGTGTAGAGCGGAGCTTGCTCCGCTTGCCTTTCGCATCAAGCCATCGCATCAAGCCGGGCAAGCCCGGCTCTACAAATCGAGGTTCCACCATGACCAAACAAATCCAGGACGCCTACATCGTCGCCGCCACCCGCACGCCGGTTGGCAAGGCGCCGCGCGGCGTGTTCCGCAATACCCGACCGGACGAACTGCTGGCACACGTGCTGCGCAGCGTCGTGGCGCAGGCCCCGGGCATCGACCTTTCCCGCATCGACGACGCCATCATCGGCTGCGCGATGCCCGAAGGGGAGCAAGGCATGAACGTGGCGCGCATCGGCGTGCTGCTGGCCGGGCTTCCCAACACCGTTGCCGCGCAGACCATCAACCGTTTCTGTTCCTCCGGCTTGCAGGCCGTGGCGCTGGCGGCGGATCAGGTTCGCCTTGGCAATGCCGATTTGATCCTCGCCGGCGGTACCGAATCCATGAGCATGGTGCCGATGATGGGTCACCATCCCAGCCTCTCGCCCAATGTGTTCGCCAACAACGAGAACGTGGCGATCGCCTATGGCATGGGCATCACGGCGGAGAAGGTTTCCGAGGAATGGAACATCAGCCGCGCCGATCAAGACGCCTTCGCCTTGGCCTCGCACCAGAAGGCGCTGGCTGCGCAGGCTGCCGGTGAGTTCAAGGCCGAGATTTCACCGCTCGAAGTGGTTTCGCACCAGCCGAACCTTGCCAGTGGCGCGGTGCGTGAGAAGCGCATCCTCGTGGAAAACGACGAAGGCCCGCGTGCGGACACCACGCTGGAAGGCCTGGGCAAGCTGCGCACCGTGTTCCGCAACGGCGGCAGCGTCACCGCGGGCAACAGTTCGCAGATGAGCGATGGCGCAGGTGCGGTGCTGCTGGCTTCCGAACAGGCGATCAAGGATTACGGCCTCACGCCACTGGCGCGTTTCGTCAGCTTCTCCGTCGCCGGTGTACGCCCGGAAGTGATGGGCATCGGCCCGATCGCGGCCATTCCCAAGGCGCTGAAACAGGCCGGATTGACGAAGGATCAGCTGGACTGGATCGAACTCAACGAAGCCTTCGCCGCCCAGGCGCTGGCCGTGATCCGCGATTGCGGCCTTGATCCTTCCAAGGTGAACCCGCTGGGCGGTGCCATCGCGCTCGGCCACCCGCTCGGTGCCACCGGCGCAGTACGCACCGCGACCATCACCCACGGCATGAAGCGCCACAACAAGAAGTACGGCATGGTGACCATGTGCATCGGCACCGGCATGGGCGCAGCCGGGATTTTCGAAGCGGTGTAAGTGCGGAAAATCCGTGCCGGGCAATGCGGGATGCATTGCCTGGCGCGGGATTTGGCGGAAGCGGTGGGATTCGAACCCACGGAAGGTTTCCCTTCGCCGGTTTTCAAGACCGGTGCCTTAAACCACTCGGCCACACTTCCTGTTGTCGATTGTTCACCACTTCGCCGGTTTGACCATCGCCTGCGGCGATGTTCGCTCCGCCCTGCGGGCTGTGCAGTCAAGACCGGTGCCTTAAACCGCTCGGCCACACTTCCGATGTTCCCTTCTCCCTGCTTGCGGGGAGAAGGAACAGCCGTGCATTCTCCCAGCCCTGCCCCGACTTGTCAGCACCGGCCCGCTAGAATGGCCGCTTTCCTTGCAATCCTGCGGAGTGTGTGATGTCCGAAATCCTTGTGCCGGTGTCGTTCGGTGAGCTGCTCGACAAGATCGCGATCCTGCAAATCAAGGTCGAGCGCATTGGCGATGCGGCCAAGCGGGCCAATGTGGTGAAGGAGCTGGATGCGCTCGATGCCACGTGGGCGGCGCATCCGGCGTCGAAGATCGACATTGAAGATGCCCGCGCACGGCTGAAGGCGGTGAACGAGCGGCTGTGGGTGATCGAGGACGATATCCGCGACAAGGAGCGTGCACAGTCGTTCGATGCACGCTTCATCGAATTGGCGCGTTCGGTCTATTTTCAGAACGACGAACGCGCCCGCATCAAGCGCGAGATCAATCTGGCACTGGGTTCGGCCTACGTCGAGGAAAAATCCTATGCCGATTACGGCACCGCGCCGTAGAGCTTGTTGCGCTGAGCGTATCGATGCAGCGCGGCAAGCTGCGCTCTACAAGGCCGTGGTACGGGCAATCGGCGTAAAGCGGATCGCCACACCACCGCCCGCAGCCAGGCGCAGTTCCATGGGTTCGCCCGCTTTCACTTCACGGGTTTCGCGCACGAAATCGTGCGGGTTGCGTTCGAAGTGGGCGGCATCGCCATCGCGGTGGATTTCCGCACGCCATGCCATGCCACCGCCGAGGAAATCCAGCGGTACGCGCAGCTTTCGTCCATGTTCGTCGGTGATCGCGCCCAGATACCAATCCTCACTGTGGCGATCCTTGCGGGCGATGACGGCGAAATCGCCCACTTCGCCCGCCAGCACGCGGGTCTGCTCCCAATCCACCGCTACATCCTTGATGAACTGGAATGCCTGCGGGTATTTCGCGTAGTTCTCCGGCAGGTCGGCGGCCATCTGTACCGGCGCATACAAGGCCACGTACAAGGCCAGTTGTCGTGCCAGCGTGCTTGGGATCGGCGTGTCGCCGCGCCCACGCAGGCTGAGGATGCCGGGCGTGTAATCCATCGGCCCGGCCAGCATCCGCGTGAACACCAGATTCACTTCATGCTCCGGTGGATTCTTCGGAACCGCCCAGGCGTTGTATTCCATGCCGCGTGCGCCTTCGCGGCTGATCCAGTTGGGATAGGTGCGGCGCAGGCCGGTGTCCTTGATCGGTTCGTGCGCGTTGATTCCGATGTGATGTTTCGCGGCTTCCTGCACCACGTGCAGGTGATGGCGGCTCATCCATTGGCCATCGTGCCATTCGCGCAGGATCGGGCCATCGGGTTCGTCCTGCCGCTCGATCTGCCCGGCATCGCATACGTAACCTGTCTTGACCTGATCCACGCCAAGGCGCTGGAACAGCGAGAACGCCGCATCAAGTTGGCGTTCGTAATGACTCACCGCACAGGCGGTTTCATGATGGCCGATCAAGCGCACGCCACGACGAACCGCGTATGCAGCGACGGATTCGATGTCGAAATCATCCGTGGCGCGGGTGAAATCGAAGTTCCAGCCGTTGCTGAACCAGGTGCCATCCCAACCCGGATTCCAGCCTTCCACCAGCACGCCTTGAAAGCCATTGTCGGCAGCGAAATCCACGTAACGTCGAACATTCTTGGTGGTTGCGCCGTGCTTCTTGCCACTGCTCCAGCTTTCGTTTTCAAGATGCAGCGACCACCACACGCCCACGTACTTGCCCGGCTTCACCCAATCCACGTTGCCCAGCGCGTTGGGTTCGTTGAGGCTCAGGATGAGGTTGGATTCCACCAGCCCACCGGCACGGTCGGAAATCTGCACCGTGCGCCATGGCGTGTGGAATGGGGTTTCACGCCGTACCTTCCAACCTTCCGCGGCCGGGGATAGCTGGGCGCGCAAGCGCTGGCCTTCGACCCGGCGCAGCCACATGCTTGAATAATCCACCAGCGCCGCTTCGTGAAAGGAAAGATGCAGGCCGTCATCCGTGCGCAAGGTCATCGGTGTATGCGCCTGCCCCACTTCGCGCAACGGCGTGCGCTGGTAGAGGTATTCGTAGCGGTTACCTTCTCCTGCGGGAATCCACCATGCGGCAGCCGGATCGGCAACGACGAATTCGGTCAGTTCATCGTCGATGGTGGCAACCGGAAGCGCCTCCTGCTGCGGAAATTCGTAACGCAATCCCACGCCATCGTCGAACACGCGCAGCACCACGTCGAAGCGCCGAGCATGGCGGTTGTTCTCGCGGAAGCTGGCGCGCAGTTCGTTGAAGTGATCGCGCACCATCCGTGTCTCGCCCCATGGTTGCTCCCAGGTTTCGTCCACGCTGCGGTGGCTTTCGCCGGTGAACACCAGATCGCGTTCCAGCCGCCCGCCTTCGCGGATCGCAAAGCCCAGCCTCGAAGCAGAAATCACGGGTGTGCCGAGGCGATCCACACGCCAGGACAGGCGGCCATCGTCGATCTCAAGGCTCGCGTTCAACACCTTTTCCGGCGAAGCCACGCTGGCGACAGTGATGGCTTCCGCACAACACAAGGCAGGAAAGATCGAAATGGCGAACGGCAGCAGGCGCTTCATGTGGCAGGTTCCTTCTCGATGCGATTGATGGCCACGGTAATCGCATCGGGCGGAGGCGAAATCGCGCACCCGGATGAATACGTATGCGGCTGGTGCAGGTCGGCATTCAGCCCCGAATGTTGCCGTTAAGCTGCCCCGCACCCACCTTTCATCCGCATGTCATGAGCAACGACCCCTGGTGGCGCGGCGCCATCATCTACCAGATCTACCCGCGCAGCTTTCAGGATACGAACGGCGATGGCGTGGGCGATCTGCCCGGCATTCTGGCGCGGCTGGAGTACGTGACCGAACTGGGCGCGGATGCCGTGTGGATCTCCCCGTTCTTCCGTTCGCCGATGGCCGATTTCGGTTACGACATCGCCGATTACCGCGATGTGGATCCCCTGTTCGGCACGCTCGCCGATTTCGATGCAATCATCGCCAGGGCGCATGAACTGGGCATCAAGGTCATCATCGACCAAGTGTTGAGCCACACTTCGGATGAACACGCCTGGTTCCGCGAAAGCCGCTCGAACCGAACCAACCCGAAGGCGGATTGGTACGTCTGGGCCGACCCGCGCGAAGACGGCACGCCACCGAACAATTGGCTGTCGCTGTTCGGCGGTTGCGCCTGGCAGTGGGAACCGCGTCGGCAGCAATACTTCCTGCACAACTTTCTTGCCTCCCAACCCGACCTCAACTTCCACAACCCGCAGGTGCGGCAGGCCACGCTGGACAATGTGCGCTTCTGGCTGGATCGCGGTGTGGATGGTTTCCGGCTGGATGCGATCAACTTCTGCTTCCACGATGCGCAACTGCGCGACAACCCGCCCAAGCCCGTGCATCTGCGTACCGGGCGAGGATTCAGCCCGGACAACCCTTATGCCTACCAGTACCACTGGTACAACAACACCCAGCCTGAGAACGTGGAATTCCTGCACGAACTGCGCGCGTTGATGGATCGCTATCCCGGCGTGACCGCACTGGGCGAGATTTCCTCCGAAGATTCGCTGGCGACGCTGGCCGAATACACCGGCCCGGGCCGCCTGCACATGGGGTACAGCTTCGAACTTTTGACCGACGATTTTTCCGTCGGGCACATCCGCCGCACGGTGGAAGCGCTGGAAGCGCGCATGACCGACGGCTGGCCCTGTTGGGCTATCTCCAACCACGACGTGGCGCGCGTGGCCAGCCGTTGGGTGCAGGGCGAAACCCCCGCGCACACGGCCAGCATGTTGACCGCGCTGGCCTGCACGCTGCGCGGCTCGATGTGCATCTACCAAGGCGAAGAATTGGGTCTGACCGAAGCGGACATCGGTTTCGATCAGTTGCGCGACCCCTACGGCATCACCTTCTGGCCGGATTTCAAGGGCCGTGACGGCTGTCGCACGCCAATGCCGTGGAACGAAGAGCCCCATGGCGGTTTCAGCAACGTCACGCCGTGGTTGCCGGTGCCTGAAGAACATCGCGCATTGAACGTGGCGCATCAGTTGGCCACGCCCGATTCCACCCTGCGCCGCGTGCGCCAGTTCCTGGCCTGGCGCAAACGGTATCCAGCCTTGATGCGCGGGGACATTCGCTTGATGGATCCGGATGCGCCGGTGCTCGGCATTGAACGCACGCTGGATGGCGAAACCATCCGTGCGTGGTTCAACACCACCTCGCAGGCGCTGGAACTGGAGGTGGCCGATGCCGCTTCACTTCAAGTGCTGGATGGGCACGGGTTGATGGCCGGAAGCCTTGTGGCTGGCCATCTGCGGTTGCCGGGATTCGGCGTGGTATTTTCGAGAAAATGCGTGTAGTTGGCAAAGCGGCAATGTTGCTGCGGGAATGGCTTCAACTGCGATGAACATCGAAGCCATCGGAAGACCTGTCGCCGGCAAACTTGCTCCCACAAAAGCCTGTTCCTGCATATCCCTTTCCAATCAAGACAGTGACCCCGCAAAAAACCGCGCTGTCGTATTGATTCATGGATCGCCAACTGTGAGCGTGGCGGAAATCCTTGCGCCATCCGGGCCGGAAAGCTCCACCAGCACCTGCGCGCCATCCTGCAAGGGTTGAACCGGGCGGAACAGCATCAGATGGATGCCGCCAGGTTTCAGCGATACCCGTTCGCCCGGCGGAAGATCAAGCCGGGACAGCCGACGCATCCGTGCCACGCCATCCACCTCCCGCATTTCATGGACTTCTGCTGCGCCAAATGCGGGTGAGGCCACGGTGTCGAAGGTGATGGCGTGCTTGCCATCGTTCACCAGTTCCAGATAACCGGCACGCACCGGCGAATCCGGTGGCGCGGAACGTATCCAGCCATGCTCGGCGCGAACCGGCGGCGCGTCAGCCGATTCCTCCGCCTGAACCCAGCCCGACGCCAGCAGTGCCAGCCCCAACCCCAATGTCCGAATGATCGCGTTCATGCGCCCTATCATACGTCCCCACCGCGAGGAGTTTCCCCATGCGCCCTTCCCTTCTTTCCGCCGCCCTGGCACTGGCAGTCACGAGCATGTCCGCAACCGCAGACGACACCCGCATCACGTTGTATTCCGGTGATTTCGATTCGGTTTCCCAGGCCTATGCCGGGCCGGGAATGCCGGGGTTGGCGCTGGTGTCGCAAGCGCTGGATTTCACCGTGAAGCAAGGCGGCAATACGCTGGATTTCGACCGCCTGCCGCTGGCGCTGGATACCGGCACGGTGCAGTTTTCCTCCACGAGCGGGAAGGCGAAGGTTGGCGCGCAGCGTTACGACTTTGCCCTTTCCGGGCAGGATGAACTGCTGCGCCGCGCCATTGGCCAGCGCGTGGTGGTGGAACAGGGCGATGGCAGCACGTTGCGGCGTATCGAGGGCGTGCTGCTTTCCGCCGGCAACGGCCTGACGCTGAAACAGGACGATGGCCGCATCCGCGTGTTGGCGAACTATGCAGGCTTTGAACTTCCCGCCCTGCCCGATGGTTTGGCCACGCGCCCGACATTGCGTTGGCAGGTGGAAGCGCCAAGCGCAGGCAAGGAACGTTTCCAACTCGACTACGCCACCGGCGGGCTGGCGTGGAATGCCGAATACACCGTGGTGTTGGCCGATGCGAAGCAAAACTGCCGCATGGCGCTGGAAGGTGCGGCGCAGGTGGTGAATCGTTCGGGCATCGGTTTCCCGGCAGCGGCGTTGACGCTGGTGGCGGGAAATCCGAATCAGGTTCGGCAGGCCGCACCGGAAGCCAAGATGATGATGGCGCGAGTGGCAGCCGCACCGATGATGGATTCCGCACCCGAGCCGGTGGATTCGGGCGAATATCACGCCTATCCGCTCAAAGGCATGGTCGAACTGCCCGACGGCAGCGTGCAGCGCGTGCCGCTGATCGCCCCGCTGGACAACGCTTCCTGCACGCGCCGCTACGAGGTGCAATCCGGTTACGCCGGGTATCGCCCCGCCAGGCCGCAGGTGCATCCGAACGATGGCGAATCCACCTTGCCGGTAAACACCACGCTCGCATTCGCCAACAGCAAGGCGCAGGGGTTGGGTGTGCCGCTGCCCGCTGGCCGCGTGCGCGTGTTCCAGCACGATGCCGCGGGCCGTTCACTGCTCGGCGAGGCGCGGCTTTCGCACACGGCAGCCAATCAGGACGTGCGGCTGGAACTGGGCGAAGCCTTCGACCTTTCCGCCACGCGGACTGCACGCGATTTCCGTCTGGCCGACGATCGCTTGAGCCTCACCGAAACCGTCGAGTTCAAACTCAAGAATGCCAAGCGCGAAGCCGTGGCCGTGCGCCTGCATGAAGCCCTGCCGCGCTGGCAGGATTGGGAGATCGTGGAAACCACCGGCAAGTGGGAAAAGGAAGATGCCCAGCGCATCCGCTTCGATGTGAACGTGCCCGCCGAAGAAGAAACCACGGTGCACTACACGGTGCGTTATCGCTGGCCCGTGAACGTGAAACCGTAAGCGATGCCCCCGATCCTGACCGTCGCCGCCGTCATCGCCAACGAGCAAGGGCAGGTATTGCTCGTCCGCAAGCGCGCCTCGTCCATCTTCATCCAGCCCGGTGGCAAGATCGAGCCGGGCGAAGACCCATTGCTGGCGCTGGTGCGTGAACTGGACGAAGAATTGGGCGTGCGGCTGGAGGTTTCCGTCGCCGTCCATCTGGGCGAGTTCGAAGCTCTCGCCGTCAACGAACCCGGACGCATGGTTCGGGCGCAGGCCTATGCCTGCTCGATCCACGGCATTCCGCAAGCGCAGGCGGAAATCGAAGAGCTGGCGTGGGTCGAACCGGCCGGGCCATACCACGTTCCCGTCGCGCCGCTCAGCGCATTGAACATCCTTCCAGCGTATGCGGCGTTCGCCGCATGACGCGGGCCGCTACGGCACAAGGCCAATCCGCAGCAGCTTCCCATCCGCCTCGTCGGTCAACACGTAAAGGAATCCATCCGGCCCGGTGCGCACGTCGCGGATGCGTGCGCCGAGGTTGCCGAGCAGACGCTCTTCAGCGATCACCTTGCGTCCATCCAGTTGCAACCGAATCAGATCGCGCGAAGCCAGCCCGCCGAGGAACAAGCTGTTCTGCCATTGCGGGAAGCGCACATCGGAATAAAAAGCCATGCCGGAAAGCGCAGGCGAGCGCTCGAAGTAGTACAGCGGCAGTTCCGCGCCCTGCACCTGCGTGCCGACCGATTCGGGGATCGGATCGCCGGAATAGTTGATGCCGAAGGTGGCGAATGGCCAGCCATGATTGGCGCCGGGCTTCGGCAGATTGATTTCATCGCCGCCGCGCGGGCCGTGTTCGCTCATCCACAATTGGCCCGTGGCCGGGTGCAACGCCGCGCCTTGTGAATTGCGATGGCCATAGCTCCAGATTTCCGCGCGTGCGTCATCGCGGCCGACGAAGGGATTGTCGGCGGGAATCGAGCCATCCAGGTTCAGCCGTACCACCTTGCCTTGCAGATGATCGAGCTTCTGCGAGGTGGGGCGCTGCTGGTTCTCGCCAAGCGTCAGGAACACGTGATTCTGTCCATCGAACACGATGCGCGAACCGAAGTGTCCTCCCTGTGAGAGTTTCGGTGCCTGCCGGAAGATCACTTCAACCTCTTCAAGACCTGCATCGGAGAGCCTGGCCTTCGCCAATGCCGTGCCTGCCAGGCCGCCCTCGCCCGCTTCGGCGTAGCTGAAAAAGATCGTCGAATCCTGTGCGAACGAAGGGGCCAACGCGACGTCGAGCAGCCCGCCCTGTCCGTTTGCATAAACCTCCGGCACACCGGCCAACGGTGCGGAAACTGCGCCATCGGGAGCAATGAATCGCATCGTGCCGGGCCGTTCCGTCACCAGCATCCGGCCATCGGGCAGGAAGGCCAACGCCCAGGGAAAAGCCAGGCCTTTGGCGATTTTCGTGACTTCGACTTTCGACGCTACCGCAGGCGCGGGCGCGCCGTGCGGTGCGGAAACGCCGGATACCGCAACAGGCGCAATCGATGCTGGTTCACTCGATGCAACAACGGGGCCCGTCTGCGGTTCGGCGGACGGAGCACAGGCGGCGAGCGCCAATGCCAATGCGAGAGTGGATTGATTCGGGATACGACTCATCGAAGTCGGCCTCCATGCAGGATGGCCGACTATAGCCAAGCTCACTCGTTCCGTCCGGAACTTCAAGCCGCCACTTCTTCTCGTGGCAACGCACGCCGCGTCCTCACCGCCGCCGCAAGCCGTTCGAGCACGGCAACCGAGTCTTCCCAGCCGATGCAACCATCGGTGATGCTCTGGCCATACGCCAGCGCGCGGCCTGCGATCAGATCCTGACGGCCTGCGACCAGATGGCTTTCCACCATCACGCCGACGATGCGGCATTCGCCGTTTTCCAGTTGCCCGGCGATGTCGTCGATCACCTTCGGCTGGTTCTCCGGCTTCTTCAAACTGTTGGCGTGGCTGCCGTCGATCATCAGGTTCGGCGCAAGCCCGGCCTTTTCCAGCACCGAAGCGGCCTCGTTCACGGAAACCGCGTCGTAGTTGGGCTGTTTGCCGCCGCGCAGGATGACGTGGCAATCGCGGTTGCCCGCCGTGGCGGCGATGGCGGTGCGGCCATCCTTGGTGACGGCAAGGAAATGATGAGGATGCGCTGCGGCTTGCACCGCATCCACGGCGATCTTCACGTTGCCATCGGTGCCGTTCTTGAAGCCCACGGGACAGGAAAGGCCCGAGGCCAGCTCCCGATGCACCTGGCTTTCCGTGGTGCGTGCGCCGATTGCGCCCCAGGCCACCAGGTCGGCGAAATACTGCGGTGTAATCATGTCCAGGAATTCGCATCCGGCCGGCAGGCCGAGTGCGTTGATGTCGCGCAGCAAGCGGCGCGCCAAGCGCAGGCCATCGTCGATGCGGAAGCTGCCATCCAGGTTCGGATCATTGATGAGGCCCTTCCAGCCCACCGTAGTGCGCGGTTTCTCGAAATACACCCGCATCACGATCTCAAGCTCGCCCGCGAAACGCACGCGCTGCTCGGCCAATCGTTTCGCGTAGTCCATCGCCGCAACCGGATCGTGGATCGAACACGGCCCGATCACCACGGCCAGACGGTCATCGCCGCCATGCAGGATGCCGTGCAGCGCCTGCCGTGACGCGGAAACGGTGTCGGTGATGGCTGACGTGGCGGCAATCTCCCCAATCACTTCGCCGGGCGTGGGAATGGCCTTGATGGCACGGATGCGCAGATCGTCGGTGGTGCGGTTCATGGCGTGCTTCCTTGGTGTGCGTGGCTTGAGTGTGGGCGGCGGACAAACAAAAAGCCGCCAGTGTCATCTGGCGGCTTTCGGGGCTTTTCGCGGTGTTTCGGCGCTAGACCGAACGAACTCCCAATGACGCCAGCATCGGCTGCGTGCCGTAATAAAAGCGCCAGGAATGGAAGATCGCGGAGTTCATGGGCGGCATGTGTAGCACAGCTTGATGCACCGCACCAAGTCCTTTCGTGCCGATTAGAGCGTGTTATGCGCTTTGGAGCACCTGCCCGCCCGTCTGCGCCGCTGCGATGCAGCGTGGCTCACCTTGCCTCGCAACGGCACAGCCACACGGACAAGACACTCCAACGTGCAAAACACGCTCTACAGCCAACCGCGCCGCCGGAACCACCACAGCGGCAACGCAATGCTTGCTGCAATCACGCCGAGCGCGACGAAGTAGCCGGGCCGCCATGCCAGTTCCGGCATGTGCGCGAAGTTCATGCCCCAGACGCCGACCAGCACGGTCGGCGGCACGCCAACGACCGAGGCCACCGCCATCACGCGCATCACTTCGTTCTGGTTGATGCTGATGAGGCCGAGCACGCCATCGAGCAGGAATTCCACGCGCTCGCCAAGCTGATCCTCGAACTCGTTGAGCGATATCAGATCCTTGGCGATCAGCTTGATCCGTGGCGGGCTGTCCGGATCGAACCACGGCGGTGCGGATTCCTGAAGATAGGCCGCGATGCGCAACAAGCCCATCGAGGTGTTGTGCATCCGCCCCAGCCTGCGCCCCAAACCGCCAACGCGCAGCAGGGTTTTCCGCAATTCGTGCTGTACGTGGTCGGCGGTATCGAACACTTGGCGATTCAGTTCGGAAAGTTCGGACTCGACCGTTTCCAGATTGTCCGCGAGCCGATCCACGAGGTGTTCGAGGATTCGCAGGAACAAATCCACCGGCCCTTCACAACGCCGTTCGCCGAGGCTGCGTTCGATCGTCACCAGTGCTTCGATGGGCTGTTCGCGCTGCGTCACCAAGGCACGCCGGGAGATCGCGAAACCGAGCGGTGCGCCACGCGCTTCGCCTTCCTGAAAACGCGGCACGTTGAGGAAAAGCACTTCGCCAAGATTGCGCACACGGCTGGTGAACTCGATCTCGCCGATGTTGCCGCGATCGGGAACGCGAAAACCGGCCTGTTCGGAGGCCAACGCCAATTCCTTTGCATCGGGCCGACACAGATCGATCCAGAGGCAATCCTCCTCGCCCAACTTCACGCCAAGGGAACGGGTCTGGATCATGCTTCGGGTACCGTTTGTGCAACCACGATGGGCTGCTCCGCCATAATTTCAGGTGCAAGCCGCGCCTTGCCGCCGCGCCGCCAGATCACGAACAACGCAAAGCCCAGTATCCACATCGCCAGCGCCGTGCCCGCCATCACCGTGCGATGGTGTGAAACCAGCGGCGAGAGTACGCCAGCCAGAAAGGCGTTGCAGGCCAGCATGGCGAAGGCGTGCATCGAAGCGGCGGCGCCGCGTCGGTGCGGGTACATGTCCAACGCCGCCAGCGTCATTGCGGGCATTGCGATGCCGATGCCGATGGTGTTCAGCATCATGGGAAGCACCGCCCACGGCACCTGCGCCTGATCCACGGCGAGGTTGTAAACGAGGTTCAACACCAGCGCGATGCCGCTCAGTGCAAAACCGATTGCCGCACCGCGCAGCACCGGCACGCGGCCTGCGATGCGCCCGGAAATGAAGGCGCCGATCATGAAACCGCCGATCATCGGCACGAAGAACCATGCGAACTGACGTTGGTTAAGATGCAGGATGTCCAGCACGAGCACCGGCGCGGAAGATACGTAAAGGAACAGACTGCCGAAGCCGAAGCTGGTGGCCGCTGCCAGCATGGCGAAGCGTGGGTTGCTCATCACTTCCCAATTGCCCGCGACGAGCGATTTCACGTTCATCGGTATGCGCCGTTCCGCCGGATG
>JAWLAV010000007.1:0-156070 GCA_041395225.1 Lysobacteraceae bacterium | reverse complement strand
CGTCGGTGCATTCATCGTGGCTGCCGTCATCACCCCGCCTGACGTGATCTCGCAGCTGATGCTGGCCATTCCGATGTGCCTGCTGTACGAACTTGGCATCATCGCCGCACGCGGGCTGGCCGGGCGCACGCGCCGCACGGTGGAAGAAGAAGGCTGATGGATCGCTACGAACGCATCAACACCCTGCACCGGCTGCTGCGCACGGCGCGTTATCCGGTGCCTTTGCAGAAGCTGATGGATGCGCTGCACTGCTCGCGCGCCACGGTGTACCGCGACGTGGCCTTCCTGCGCGATGCACTGGGTGCACCGCTGGACATCACGGAGGAGCCACCGGGCTTCCGCTACGCGAAAGACGAAGGTGATCAGTTCGAACTGCCGGGCCTGTGGCTCAATTCCGAAGAACTGCACGCATTGCTGGCCGCACACCAACTGCTCGCGCGCACCGGGCCGGGCGTGCTGGACGAAGCGCTGGAACCGATCCGCGCCCGCATCGACGCACTGCTGGCCGAACAGGCGGGCGGCAAACGCTTTCCGGTCGAACGCATCCGCGTCATCGCCAGCGGCACGCGCAGCCTCAACGAGGCCGCGTTTCGGCTGGTGGCCAGCAGCGTGCTGGAACGGCGCAGGCTGCACTTCGATTACCGCGCCCGCTCCACCGACGCCAATACCCGCCGCAAGGTGTCCCCGCAACGCCTCACGCACTATCGCAACAACTGGTATCTGGACGCCTTCGATCACGACCGCGACGCCCTGCGCAGCTTCTCGCTGGATCGCATTGCCGCCCCCGTGGTGCAGGAAGAAGCCGCCAGGGATCTGCCCGATACCGAGCTCGATCAGCACCTGGCGTCCAGCTACGGCATCTTCTCCGGGGCGCCGAAAAACTGGGCCACCATCGTCTTCTCCGCCCACGCCGCACGCTGGGCTGCGGAGGAACGCTGGCACTCGCGCCAGCAAGGCCAGACTCTATCCGATGGCCGCTACGAACTGCGCCTGCCCTACAGCAACCCGCGCGAATTGCTGATGGATGTGCTGCGCTACGGCCACGATGCCACCATCATCGAACCGGCCAGTTTGCGCGAACAGTTGCGTATCCAGCTCGAGCTTTCGATCGCCAATTACAGATAGGCGGTCAGTCGGCGGCGGTGCCGCCCGCAAGAAGCAAGGAAGGTCAGTGAAAGCGACCCCCTGCTTTTGCTCACTCCTCTCAGCGCCGAAGGCGCGACTCACAGCTCGTGCAGCGAGCGACTTACTCGCCTTTTACCAGCACGGCCAATCCTTCCGAATCATTCCAATCCCGCCCGCTGACGAAGCGCGGCAGCGCCCAGCGGTCATCGTCGGGCGAAAGCGGGCGTGGTTCGGTGGTAAAGGCTGCGCTCAGACCGATGGCGGGGCCGCGGCGCGGCAGCCAATCGTCGCGCAGGAAGGGGCTCACATCTCCATAGGGATAGGCGAAATGGCACGGGCGCACGCCACTTTCGGCTTCGATCACGTCGCTGGCCTGGGCGATCTCCGCCTCGGCTTCGGCTTCGGTGGTGATGTTGAGGAAATGGCCGCGCTCGTTGTCGCGCTGCGCGGTACGCGGCACCAGCGGGTGGTTGTGGTCGAGGGAATGGTTGCCCAGTTTGATCAGGCCACTTTGCTGCGCAGGTCGCCACCAGCGCGCGTGCATCAGGTCTTCGCCGTAGTCGGCGGCCAAGCCTGCGGCGAGCGCGTTGCGTGCATCGGGCGAGGCGATCACGAAACTGGTGGCCACCAGTTTCGGCTGGATCGGCTTGAAGACGCGCAGCACGTCCAGCATCGACGGCAATTCTCCGAAGCGCGGATGCACGTAGCGTTCGCCATCCAGCCGGATGCCATCGTCGAAGGTGATCGCAACGCCGTGTTCCACTGCCGGGTCGAGCAGCGCCGAAAGGCCCATCACCGGCACGCGGTGTTCGGTGAGCCATGCCAGATCCGCGGCGAGTGCATGGACATCCGCACCGTGCCGATCCAGCGATTCCAGCCGCGAGGCGTGGTAGGTGAGGATCAGTTTTGCCATCACGTTACCTCGTGCGCCAGTTCCGGAAAGAAAGCAGGTGCGATCTCCCAGAACCGCCAACCAGCCGGATCGCGTGCGATGCACGCATCCAGCATCACGGCAAAGGCGCGGGTGCAATCTTCGGGCGACATGTCATCGGGCAACCGTTTGAACAAGATGCGCCGTTCGCCACTGGAAAGATCCGTATCGGAACTGAAGATCACGATGGCGGCCCGATGCGCTCGGGCCAGTTCGAACATGTTCTGCGCCAGCTTCGTGCGGCGGCCGCACAACGTTACCTCCACTGCATCCGCGCGCTGGGTGGGCATGTCGCAAAGGCCGAAACCACTGCGCCCGGCATCCAGCAGCTCGCCCAGCACGGTGCTGGCCTGGCCTTGGCCGCGATAGACCAAGGGTGTGCCTGCGGCAATCGCCAGCAACTTGTGGCGCAGCCGCACGTAGAGATTTTCCTGCAAGGAGGAGTTTTTCAGGTGCGGCCCAAGCTGCGGGGCGACGATGCTGGGCGGAAATCCGGCATCGCGCACGTGCGGCAGGAACCAGTAGCCGCAGCCGTGATGGCTGCCGATGAACATCACCGGGCCGCGTTCGGGCAAGGCATCGCCTTCCTGCCGCACGTAGCGGCGCAAATAGCTGCGCCCGCGCAGCGGCACGAGGTAGCAATCCATGCCGTCGATCAGCATTCGCCAGCGCATTCGCCGTGCGAACGCGGCCTGATCCGGCGCGAAACCGGCACGGTGCGCATGGCGTGTGGAAAGACCGATTTCGGCACGGAACCACCACGGATAGCGCGAAAGGAATCGCATCAGCCGCAGCGTCATCTTCCACGGCAGCAGTGAGCAAACCATCGGCAGGGCGAACAGCTCCACGAACTCGCGCCCGCGCCGCAGCCAGCCGTGCAGCGTCCACGCCTGCCGCATGTCAGAGCTTCTCGCAGTCGAAGTACATGCTCACGGCGTTCTGCGGCGAACGCACGTCCAGGCCGCGCAGTTCCGGCCATTGGCTTTCGCGGTAATCCACGCGCTGCAAACGGAAGCCTGCCGGTTCCATCGCCGCGCGCAGGCTTTGTTCGTCGTAAACGAAGTGATGGTTGGAGAACAGCATCGCCAGATTCACGACTTCCCCCAGCGTGCGCTGCCGCAGCGGGATTTCCGGCACCTCGCGTTCCCACAGTTCGCGCAGGCGCAGATCGCCCTGCACGTACATGGACATCAGCCGGTGAAGATCGATGGTGAGCAGCCGGAACACGCCACCTGGTTTCAACACACGGTGGCATTCGCGGAAGAAGGCTTCGGCTTCAGGCAGGGTGAGCTGCTCGACCATGTCCTCGGAATGGATGAAATCGGCGTAGGCGTCGGGAAAGGGCAAGGGCTGGCGCATGTCTGCGACCACTTCCGGTTGCCATTGTGGATCGATGTCCACGTGGATCCAGCCCGGAAAACGGATGCCGCCCGAACCCAATGCAAGTTTCCTGATGGTGGTATCGCTCATGCGCGGCGACGCTTCCGGGGAATCGAAGGCTGGTCATTATGGCCGAACGGCTTGGCAAGCGTGCCGTTCGCGGCAAGAATGCGCGGCTGCTCTGATCGCAGCGTTGCAAGGAATTTCGAGGCATGTGTCCCAGCAAGGTCGCCGACGGCGACGAACGCGGTTTCATCATTCCCATCGGCGGTGCCGAGGAAAAGGATCATGACCCGCGCATCCTGAAGCGCTTTGTGCGCCTGTGCGGCGGCGAAGATGCCGATATCGTGGTGATTCCCACCGCCAGCCGCATGGAAGACACCGGCAGCCGCTACGAACGCATCTTCGGCGAACTGGGTGCCGCGCGCGTCACGGCGCTGAACTTCACCGAGCGCGCCGATGGCAACCGCGAGGATTGGCTTGAACGCCTCACCCGGGCCAGCGGCGTGTTCTTCACTGGCGGCGATCAGTTGCGCCTGTCCACCATTCTGGGCGGCACGCGCGCCGCCAAGCTGATCCGGCAGGCGAACGCGGCCGGGGTCACCGTTGGCGGCACCAGCGCCGGGGCCAGCATCCTGTCCGAGCACATGATCGCTTTCGGCAGTGAAGGCGGTTCCCCGCGTGCGGACAGCGTGCGGCTCGCGCCCGGCCTTGGCCTCACCAACCGTTTCATCATCGACCAGCACTTCCGCCAGCGCGACCGCTTGGGCCGCCTGGTCACGGCGCTGGCCTACAACCCGTTTTCCGTCGGTATCGGCCTGGACGAAGACACCGCCGCCTTCATCGGCCCGGACAACACGCTGGAAGTGGAAGGCACGGGCGCGGTCACCGTGGTCGATGCCGACGGCGCGGAGTTCTCCTCGATGGCGCAGGTGCAGGAGAACGAGCCGGTGTGCCTGATCGGGCTGAAGGTACACATTCTGGTGCGCGGGGCCACGTTCAACCTGCACACGCGGATGGCTTCGGCGGGTTCGTTGGTCAGGCGATGAGGGCGGGCACCACTCGATCCAATTCCCGCGCGCCATGCTAAGTTTCCCTGTCCCGTCCCACGCCCTTTTCACGCATGGCCCTGCTCAAGTTCGATCGCGTCAGCAAGCGCTATGCCGGTGGGCATGAGGCGCTGGCCGAGGTCAGTTTCGAGGTGGATTCGGGCGAGATGCTGTTCGTCACCGGGCACTCGGGCGCGGGCAAGAGCACGTTGTTGCGGCTGATCCATCTTTCCGAGCGCGCCAGCCGGGGTGCGGTGTTGTTCGATGGGTTGAATCTGGCACGGGTCGGGCGTTGGGGCCTGCCCAGGCATCGCCGACGCGTGGGCGTGGTGTTTCAGGATCATCGCCTGCTGATGGATCGCAGCCTGTTCGACAACGTGGCCCTGCCGCTCATCATCCAGGGCGTGCCGCGCGCGGAGATTTCCCGGCGCGTGCGGGTGATTCTGGACAAGGTTGGGCTGGGCGGGCGCGAACGTGCATTGCCGATCCAATTGTCTTCCGGCGAACAGCAGCGCGTGGGCATCGCGCGTGCCGTGGTGGCGCAACCGGCGTTGCTGGTGGCGGACGAACCCACGGGCAACCTCGACCCCACGCTTTCCGAGGAAATCATGGATTTGTTCGCCGCATTGCCCGCGCAGGGCACGGCGGTGATCGTGGCCAGCCATGATTTGCATCAAGTGAAGCGGATGCGAAAGCGCGTGCTGGTGCTGGATCACGGCAAGCTGATCGACGATTTCCGCCCGGATGCGTCCACGTCATGAACGTGATGCGCAAGCCAAAACCGGAAGCTGCGAAGAACACTGCCAAGCGGCGCGGCCCCAGCCTGCTGGAACGGTTGGTGGCATGGCGGGATTTGCACCTTTTCAGCTTCGTTTCCAGCTTCGGGCGCATCGCGCAGCGGCCTTTTTCCACCGCGATGACGGTGGGCGTGATCGCCATCGCGCTCGCTTTGCCGCTGTGTTTTTCGGTACTGCTGGTGAACGTGGAACAGCTTTCCGGCAGCTTCCGCGAATCGCGCGAGATTTCGCTTTTCCTGAAACCGGAACTTGCTGCTGCGGAAGTGAAGAAGATCGCTGCGCAAGTGCAATCCGATCCGCGCGTGGCCGCGGTTGAAATCCGCACACCTGAACAGGGCCTGGCGGAGTTTCGCCAGATGGCTGATTTCGCAGGCGCGCTCGCCCTGCTCAACGACAACCCGCTGCCGGCGGTGCTGGTGGTGATGCCGAACGATGGGCAATCTCCGCTGGAACTGGCCCAGTATTTCCAGCGCAACGCGCAGGACGTGGACTACGTGCAGCACGATGCGGCGTGGCGGGCTCGGCTTTCGGCGTGGCTGGAATTCGGGCGCGGGCTGGCGCTCACCATCGCCGCCTTGCTGGGCCTGGGCGTGCTGCTGGTGGTGGGCAACACCGTGCGGCTGGATATCGCCAGCCGCGCCGAAGAAATTTCCACTATGCAGCTTCTGGGGGCCACGGATGGTTTCGTAAGGCGTCCGTTCCTGTATCTTGGCACGTGGTATGGGCTGTTCGCCGGCCTGCTGGCGCTGGGCATCGCCTCGGTGGCGCGTTCCGCGCTGGCAACGCCCGTGGCGGCACTGGTGGAAAGCTACGGCAGCAGGTTCCATTTGCAGGGGCTGCCGTGGACGTGGTCGCTGGGCGCGCTGGCAGGTTCCGTGGCGCTCGGCTGGCTGGGCGCACACATGGCCGCCAGCCATCATCTGCGCCGCACCCTGCCGGATCGAGAATAAAAGGGGTCAGGGAGCATGAGCACCACCAACATCACCCGGCACATCACCAGCGAAACGCCGCGCGTCATGGTCGTGGATGGTTCCAAGGTGGCGCGCAAACTGATCGAACAGGTGCTGGTGAAGGATGTTCCCGGCGTCAGCGTGATTTCCTGCGAAACCGGCGCGGAAGCCCGTGCTGCCCTGCAGGATGGCGTGATCGATCTGGTCACCACCGCGCTGCGCCTGCCGGATATCGACGGGCTGGAACTGGCGCACTTCATCCGCGAACACGCCCCGCAGGCGTACATCCCCATCATCGTCGTGTCCGGCGATGCACAGGAGCGGCTGGTGGATCGCAGCTTCGGCGACCACGTGACCGATTACTTCGACAAGGGCCTGGGCTTCTCGGCGCTGTCCGCCTTCATTCGCGGCTACGTGCGGCCGGAAACCGAAATCGGCGGCGAAGTGCTGTACGTGGAAGACAGCAAGGTGGTGGCGATGGCCACGCGCCGGATGCTGGAAAAGAACGGTTTGAAGGTCACCCACGTCATCAGCGTGGAGGATGCGCTGGCGCATCTGGATACGGCCCGCGCACAGGGCAGGATTCCCGGCCCGGACGTGATCCTCACGGACGTGTACCTGAAAGGCGGCATGACCGGCAAAGACCTTCTGGAAAAGGTGCGCGGCGCCGAATACGGCTACGCCAAGGGCCAGTTGCCCATCCTGGTGATGACCGGCGACGACAACCCGGCCAACCAGAGCGCACTGCTGCGCGAAGGCGCGAACGATCTGGTGCAGAAACCCATCGAGGAACGCCTGCTGATCACCAAGCTGGTGTTCCAGTTGCGCGTGGGCCGGATGCTGCGCGAGAAAGTCGCAGCCACCCCGGCATGAGCATGGCGGTGCCGGGCGAAGATCGCATCCGCCTGCATGAATCCTGGAAATCCCGCCTCGCAGACGCCTTCGCCGCCCCGAAGATGCAGGCGCTGCGGCAATTCCTGATCGAAGAAAAGCGCCGTGGCAAGGCGATCTACCCGCCGGGCAAACAAATCTTTGCCGCCTTCGACGCCACGCCATTTAACGATGTGCGCGTGGTGATTCTGGGGCAAGACCCATACCACGGCCCCGGACAGGCGCATGGCCTGTGCTTCTCCGTGCTGCCCGGCGTGCCGGTGCCGCCGTCGCTGGAAAACATCTTCAAGGAAATCGAACGCGATCTGCGCATCGCCCGTCCGGATCACGGTTGCCTGTTGCCGTGGGCAAAGCGCGGCGTGTTGCTGCTCAACGCCGTACTCACCGTGGAACGCGGCAACGCCGGTGCGCATCAGGGCAAAGGTTGGGAGGACTTCACCGATGCCGCCATCCGCCTCCTCGCCGAAGAACGCGAACACCTCGTCTTCCTGCTCTGGGGCAGCTACGCGCAGAAAAAGGGCCAGTTCATCGATACCCGCCGCCACCGCGTGCTGAAAGCCCCGCATCCCTCACCGCTCTCCGCGCACCGCGGCTTCCTCGGCTGCGGGCATTTTTCGGCGGCGAATGAATATCTGGTGCGGAACGGGCTGGGTGCAGTCGATTTCAGCCTGCCGCCGCGCGTGGAGGTAGAACAAATGCCGACGTAGCGGTGGGCACGCAGTGCCCACCAAGGGCTTCGGCGGGAAGGGTGAGCACTGCGTGGCCACCCTACGCAAAAGTCGAGCTGTCCAAAACCTGAACAATTTTACCCAACAACCTTGGTTTCCCAGCAAAAACAGCCACCTGAAACCATTCCGCGGGGGGAACTTGGGGGCGTCTTAGCACTCCAATGGCCAGACTGCTAAACTTGGGCATCCGCCCCACGCATCAAGGAGACAGGTAATGAACGCAGCCTTGGTCACCAACAATCTTCCGATCCCCAGTGCGCTCGGCTCGCTGGATGCCTACATCGGCGCGGTCAACCAGATTCCGGTGCTCACCGTCGAGGAAGAGCAGGCACTGGCGCACCGCTACACCGACGAACAGGACCTCACGGCCGCCCGCTCGCTGGTGCTCTCGCACCTGCGCTTCGTGGTGCACGTGGCCCGTGGCTACAGCGGCTACGGTTTGCAGATGGCCGATCTCATCCAGGAAGGCAACATCGGCCTGATGAAGGCGGTGAAGCGCTTCGATCCGACCCAGGGCGTGCGTCTGGTCAGCTTTGCGGTGCACTGGATTCGTGCGGAGATGCACGAGTTCATCCTCAAGAACTGGCGCATCGTCAAGGTCGCCACCACCAAGGCGCAGCGCAAGCTGTTCTTCAACCTGCGCAAGAGCAAGCAGCGCCTGGGCTGGATGAACCACGCCGAGGTGCAGGCCGTGGCGCGCGACCTCAACGTGCCCGAATCCGAAGTGCTGGAAATGGAAGCGCGCTTGTCCGGCCGCGATATCGGGTTCGATGCGCCGGTGGACGAGGACGACGATGCACCGTCCGCACCCACGGCTTACCTGATGGCCTCCAACGCCGATCCGGCCACGCTGTATGCCGGTGAGGACGAGGAAACCAGCCAACTTGAACTGCTGCGCGAAGGCCTGGCGAAACTCGACCCGCGCTCGCGCGACATCATCCGCCGTCGCTGGCTGGATGAGGACAGCAAGATCACCTTGCAGGAACTGGCCGATGAGTACGGCGTCTCCGCCGAACGCATCCGCCAGATCGAAGCCGCGGCGATGAAGAAGATGAAGGCGCTGTTCGCCGCCTGATCGTTTTCGACCAGGTTCCAAACGCAAACGGCCCGGTTCAACCGGGCCGTTTCGTTTTACGCGGGCCAGGAAAAGCAGCAGAGCGTTAGGATTCTTCTTCCGTCGATGGTTCCAGCAGCATCAGCAACGCATCACGCAAGGTCACGCGCAATTGCGCCAGTTTCAACTCCGCTGCACCACAGCCGCATTGCGAGCCTTCCAGGTGTTCCAGACGGAATGCCGCATCAGCCAATTCATTGGCGTGCAGTGCCAGCGCATGGGTGCGCAATTGGTAGGCAGCCTGCTGCACTTGCGCCAGATCGCGGCGCTCGTGCGCCAGTTCGATGCGCGCCAGCAAGGCCGGTGCATCCGCCGCAAACAGCCGCACCAGACGGGCGTGGCCGTCGGAGCGGGTAGGTTCGGGGGAATGCGGTACAGCCAGCGCGTCAGGATGCAGGAATATCGAAGCGGCCATGTCGAATCTGATGCGTGGAGCGGCAACGCCGGGATCTGCGGGACGCGCAGCATACCGCGTTGCAGGTCATGGTGCTGTCATGCTTGTGAAAGAGTGTTACCAAGGAGCCTGCGTCGTCTTGTTTCTTTCCTTCGCCGTTGCGGCCAATCCGCCCGAACCTGGGCCTTCCGCCACCGATGAAGCGGCGATCACAGCGCTGTTGCAGGGCTTGCAGGAGGGCTGGAACCTCAAGAGCGGCGCTGCATGGTCTGCCGCATTCGCGCAGCAGCACAATGCTCGGGAAGCAGACGGAAGTCTGGAGGGTTGTCGCATTCCGGAACGCTCCGGTGATTCCGGGGCCCGTTGCGCCCGTGGTGGAGTAGATGGTTCCGTCAATGACGCGTGCTTGGAGCAAGCTTCGTTCTACACCGCCTCGACAAACCCCGCATCCTTCGCCATTCGATCCGCATGGTAAGAACTGCGAACCATCGGGCCGGAAGCCACATGGGTGAAGCCCATCTCCATGCCGATTCGCCCGAATCGTGCGTATTCCTCCGGCGTCCAGTATTTCAGCACCGGATGATGATGCATGGTGGGTTGCAGGTATTGGCCGATGGTGACCATGTCCACATCGTGGGCGCGCAGGTCGTGCAGGGTGGCGACCACTTCTTCATGGGTTTCGCCCAGGCCCAGCATGATGCCGGATTTGGTGGGAACATCCGGATGGCGTGCCTTGAAGTTCTGGAGCAGGCGCAGTGACCAGTCGTAATCCGCGCCTGGGCGCACATCACGGTAGCGACCGGGCACGGTTTCCAGGTTGTGGTTGAACACGTCCGGCGGGGCTTCGGAGAGGATGTCCAGCGCGCGTTCCATGCGGCCCTTGCCGCGGAAATCCGGCGTGAGGATTTCGATCTTGAGGCTGGGGCTGAGCGCGCGCGCCTGCCGGATGCACTCGACGAAGTGCGCTGCGCCGCCGTCGCGCAGGTCGTCGCGATCCACCGAGGTGATGACCACGTAGCGCAGTTTCATGTCCGCGATGGTGCGGGCCAGCTTGATCGGTTCCAGCGGATCGGGCGGCTTCGGGCGGCCATGCGCCACGTCACAGAAGGAGCAGCGCCGGGTGCAGACTTCGCCGAGGATCATGAAAGTCGCCGTGCCGTGGCTGAAGCATTCGTGGATGTTGGGGCACGAGGCTTCTTCGCACACCGTCACCAGCGAGTTTTCGCGCAGTTTGGCCTTCAGCAGTTGCACCGAGTTGCCGGAGGGAATCCGCACGCGGATCCACGAAGGCTTGCGCAGCGCCGGGGCATCGGCATCGAACCGCACCGGGCTGCGCGCGATCTTGTTCTCGCCCAGTTGCTTCTGGCCCGGAACAAGTTCACCCGTCATGGCTTCAGTGACGAGCAGCGGAATGGTCTTGCCGGATGGAGCGAGCGACGACATGGGCGTTCTGTGGGAAGGAGTGAGGGCGCAATCAGGCCGGAGTGAACAAGGCTGACACGGATGCGGGAATCGGCACGAACCCCATTTGCCGCGACAGCTCGCGTACCAGCACGGGAGCCACCAGCATCGGCAATCCGGGGCCGCCGCATTCTACCACCGAGGTCACGGCCAACCCTTGATAGCCGCAGGGATTGATGCGCTGGTACGGCGAAAGATCCATCGCCACGTTGAGCGCCAGCCCGTGGAAGGAACAACCGCGTCGCACGCGCAGGCCCAGCGCCATGATCTTCGCGCCACCTTCCACGTAGAGGCCGGGGGCGCCTTCGATGCGCGCAGCCACGATGCCCCATTCGGCCAAGGTGTCGATGCCCGCCTGCTCGATGCGATGCACCAATTCGCGCACGCCAAGTTTTGCGCGGCGCAGGTCGATCATGGGATAGGCCACGATCTGGCCCGGCCCGTGATAAGTCACCTGCCCGCCGCGATCCACCTGCACCACGGGAATGTCGCCTGCGGCAAGGATGTGTTCGGCCTTGCCCGCCTGGCCTTGCGTGAATACGGGATCGTGTTCCACCAGCCACAGTTCGTCTTCGGTGGCGTCATCGCGCGCATCGGTGAAGGCCTGCATCGCGTGCCACACGCTGGCGTAATCGCGTCGGCCCAGTTCGCGCACCAGCCAGGGCCGCTGCACCGGCCAGGGTGAAGCAATGGGTTCGCCGTCGAATGGGTTCAGACCGTCCACTTCACTTCCGGATGTGCACGCAATGCCGAGTGCGCGGCTTCGTACTGTTCGCGGGTTTCGGCGCGAAAGGCCAATCGCACGGAAACGTATTTGCCACCGCTGGATGCGCGGGTCTGGGTGCGTTCGTGAACCACGGTTACGCCTGCAGCTTCCAGCAGCGCGGGCAGTTCGCGTTCCAGGCCCGAACCAGCCGTTCCCATGGCAGAGAGTTCAAACACGCCGGGAAACTGGAAGCCGTGGTCGGGGTTGTCGCTGTGCAAATCGGTGGGCTTGATCATTCCCGCATTATCGGGCCGCGACGCGTGCAACCCAAGTCGCAAATGGCGCATGAGTGTTGAAGCTGAATGTCGGCACACGGCAAGCGGCGGGTTTGATCGTGGTCAAGGCGAAGCCTCCGGCACGAGAGAAGAATTCATCCTGCCCCGACACCTCACACACAAAAGGAGCATTCCATGTCGAACAAGCACCTCATCGCTGCCGCGCTGGCAGCCGTATTCGCCGTTCCCGGCCTGGCCCACGCGGACGACTTCTTCATGCGCGTTGGCGCGCATGTGGTCGATCCGAAATCCGACAGCGGCTCTCTGGCTGGCGGCGCGCTCAAGGCCGACATCGATTCGGACTGGCGTCCGACGCTGGCATTGGGTTACTTCCTCAATGATCACGTCGCGCTCGAACTGCTCGCGGCACTGCCGTTCCAGCACACCGTGCAACTCAACGGTGCAGACGCGGTGGATTTCAAGCACCTGCCGCCCACCTTCAGCGTGCAGTACTACTTCGCCCCGAACGCGCGCGTGAACCCGTTCGTCGGCGGCGGCGTGAACTACACCTGGACCTATGACGAAAAGAGCAAGGGCCCGGTCGATGGCGCACGCATCGGCATCGAAAACTCCTGGGGCCTGGCCGCGCAGGCCGGTTTGCTGTTCCGGATCAACGAGCAATTCGATATCGCCGCCGATGTGCGCTGGATCGACATCGACGCCAAGGTGAAGGTCGATGGCGGCGAAGTGGGCAAGGTGACGGTTGATCCGCTGGTGTATGGGCTGGCGTTGAATTACCGCTTCTGAGGCATTGCAATGCTTCCGGAGAGCCGGGCTTGCCCGGCTCTCTGTGCTCCGCCCTACGCCGAACGCACCCGCTTCGCCGCCCACTTCCCCAACACCTCGCGCCCGATCTTGGCGTTGTGGCGGATATCGACGGGGAATTTCGGGTGCAGCAGGAAGGTTTGGATGCGGGCGGTGTGCGGATGTGCTGCGCCGATGGTTGCAAGTTCGGCCCGGATGCGCGGCCAGTCGCGTTTTGGCGTGGTGGATTCCAGTTCCACGCACAGCACGGGCACTTGCGAGCCGAACGCGCCCACGCCCACCAATGCGGTGCGGCGCACTTGCAGATGAGTGCGGAATACAGGTTCCACCTGTTCGGTGTAGAGCGGGCCTTGCGCGGTTTCCACGCGCTGGCTTTTGCGGCCGCAGAACCACAGGCGGCCTTCGGCATCCAACCAGCCCACATCGCCCATGCGGTGCAGGATGCGTGTGCCACCATCGGGCAACGCCTCGTGAATCTTCGCAAGTGCAGTGGCTTGCGGGCGGGCGTGGTAGCTGTCCGTGACGCTGGGGCCGGCGACGACGATTTCCCCGATCTGGCCCGGCTCAACTTGCAGGGCATCGCTCCATTGCGCGATGGGTGCATCGACAATGTGGATCAGGCGAATTTCATTGGGTGGCACCGGAATGCCGACGCACGTACCCGCGCCATTGGCGGTATCACCGTGGGTGTGGCGCAGTTCGCGGCCTTCGATGATCGCCACTGGCAGGCATTCGGTGGCGCCGTAGGGCGTGTGGATGCAGGCATCCTCATCCAGCATCGCGGCCATGCGTTCCACCACGTGTGCAGGCACCGGCGCACCGGCGGAAAGCACGCGCTTGAGGCCGGGCAAACGGATGTCGTGTTGGGTGCCGTAGCGACTCAAGGTATCGAGCAAGGCAGGAGAGCCGAACATCTGCGTGATGCCGAATTGCCTGATGGCGGAAATCAGCTTGCGTGGATCAGCCTGCGCAGGGCGCGTGGGATCCATGTCCGGAATCACGCTGGTAAGGCCCAGCGCGGGATCGAACAGGGCGAACGGCGGAAACGTAGGCAGGTTCACGCCGCCCGCTTCGATACCGAAGGCCGCACCGAGCATCTCCACCTGGGCGACGAAATGCCGGTGCCGATATACCACGCCCTTGGGTACGCCGGTGGAGCCGGAGGTGAACAGGATCGCGGCCACATCATCCGGTTTTGTGGCAGCAGGCGAGAACGCTGCGTGGCCGTGGCGTTGCAGCAATTCATCCAGCGTCGGCCCACGCCACAAGAGGCCATGCGGAAACCGGCGTGCGCCAACCGTCACGGCCACCTTGCAGCTTTTTCGCGCCCAACCCAGCAACACGCGGGCTGCATGTGCCAGCGGGATGCCGATGAAGGCTTCCGGCGCAGCTTCATCCAGGCACTGTTTCAACGCACGTTTGGAAATCCCCGGATCGATCAGCACCGGCACCGCGCCTGCCTTGAACAACGCGAACATCACAAGAAACAGTTCCGGGGAAGGCCGCACCATCAGCGCGGTGCGCGTGCCACGCACGATGCCCACGCTTGCCAGCGCCGCAGCAATCGCGCTGGAGCGCTCCTCCAGTTCCTGATAGGTGAGCGCAATGCCGTATTCGACTTCGCCTTCGGACGTTGCACCGCTGGGGCAGCGGATGGCGATGGCGTCGGGCCGTTCGGCGGCCATGCGTGGCAGCGCGGCGGCGATGTTGCAGTAAATGGCGGCAGTCATCGGCGAAGTTTAGGGTGTGCCATCCATTTCCCGGCAGGCCGCGTTAAAGTTCGGCCTCGGCACGGGAAGAAGGACACCACATGCTTCGCATCCTCGTCGCAAGCTCCAAGGGTGGCGTGGGCAAGACCACGGTTTCCACCACGCTGGCAGGCTACAGCGCGATTTCCGGCAATCGCACGGTGCTGGTGGACGCCGATCCGCAGGGGTCTTCCGGCATCTGGTGCGAAAAACGCGCCATCGCGCTGCCGGACAGCGCCGTGCTGCCTGTCGATGGCACCCGCAAGAAGTGGGAAAAGCGCATTCCCGAAGACACGCAGGTCGTCGTTATTGATGCACCCGCAGGGGCGATGGGCCACGATCTTGCCCCGTACCTGGAAAGCGCCGATGCCGTGGTGGTGCCGGTGTTGCCCTCGGTACTGGATCTGGAAGCCACGGTGCGCTTCCTCAATTCCCTGGCCGGGCAACCCCGCATCGCGCAGGGCAAATTGGGCGTGGGGCTGGTGGCCAATCGCCTGAAACCGCGGACGCAGGCTTCGCAGCAGGTGGTGGAACAATTGTCGAACTGGCCCTGCAAGCTGGTGGCGCAACTGCGCGATACGCAGGCTTACGTGCTGCTGGCAGGGCTGGGCAAGTGCCTGTTCGATTACCAATCGGAGAACGTGCGCCAGCATCAAGCCGACTGGGAACCGCTGCTGGCGTGGCTGCGGCGGGCCACGAAACCGGCAAAGAAGTGACGAATCGTCCGGTTTTCGGGCCGAAGCCAAATCCTGCCTGAACTCGATCGCGCCGCGATGTCAGGTTTGAGTGCCCTGCCTCGTACTACTCCCATGTGCGCAACCTTCTGCGCGCCATTTACATTTCGCTGGAGTAGCATCATGGCTGGCACCAATCCGCAAGGCGGCACGCAAATGAAAACGCATCTTGGGCACTACGAGATCGTGGGCGAACTCGGGCGCGGCGGCATGGGCGTGGTTTACAAGGCGTTCGAGCCGGCCCTGAACCGCTACGTGGCGATCAAGGAGCTGTCGCCCTCGCTGGCGCACGATCCGGATCTGGTGGAACGCTTCCTGCGCGAAGCCCGTTCGATGGCGCAGTTGTCCGATCCGCACATCATCCAGATCCATTTCATCGGCACCGATGAAACCACGCGCCAGCCGTTCTTCGCGATGGAGTTCGTCGAGGGCGATTCGCTTTCGGCGTTGCTCAAGCGCTTTGGCAAGTTCAGCGTGGAAGACACGCTCAAGATCATGCACCAGGCCGCGCAGGGTCTTTCCACCGCGCATGACCAAGGTGTGATTCACCGCGACATCAAGCCCGGCAACCTGATGTTGACCCGCCGCGGACAACTGAAGATCGCCGATTTCGGCATCGCACTGGCCACGCGCGATATCTCCCGCAAGCTCACTTCCACCGGCGAGTTCGTCGGCACACCCGGCTATCTCTCCCCGGAGGTGTGCCTGGCGCGCAACATCGACCAGCGTTCGGACATCTTCTCGCTGGGTATCGTGATGTTCGAGATGCTCACCGGCAAAAGTCCCTTTTCCGACGAAAGCCCGCTGGGCCTGATGCTGGAAGTGGTGAAGGCGGAAATCCCGGACATCCGCCAGTTGAACGGCGAGGCCGACCAGCAGACCGCCGCGATCCTGGCGCACATGGTGGCCAAGGAACCGGCAGACCGTTTTGCCAGTTGCCATGATCTGGCCGCCGCGTTGCAGGCGCATCCGCTGGTGGCCAAGGGCGGTGCGGTGAAACTGGCTGCACCCACACCCGTACCGGCCGATGGCGCAACGATGGTGGGCGTACCCACGCCCGCCGCCGCACCGCGCAAGGTGACGCCGCCGCCGCTGGTGCGCGCCAACGAAACGCTGGCCGCTGGCGACGATGCTCCCACCCTGCGCGGCACGAAGGCACCGGTGATTCCGCCGGTGCGGCCTTCGGTGCTGGAGCGCGGTGCGCAGAAGAAATCCAGCCCCGTGTTGCCGCTGGCGATTGCCGCCGTGCTGCTGCTGGCCGTGGCCGGAGGTGCGTTCGCCCTGCGCGGCACGATCATGAGCTGGGTGAGCGGGGTTTCCGATGGTTTCGCGGGCAACAACGATCGCGCCTACGAGCAGGGTCGCGTCGTCGGGCAGGCTTCCAATCCGATTGGCACTTCCACGGCGGCCACGCTTGCTGGCGATACCAGTCAAGCCACGCAGCAGCACGGCAACGCCTCGGAAACCGGCACGCAATCGCCCATCGAATATTCGGAAAGCGCCGCACAGGTGCCAAGCGCCATTGAGCCGGTCTCCGATCCTGCGCCGCAATCCGGCTACGACTATTCGGTGGCTTCCAACACGCCGCCGCCGTCGAGCCACGAAACAACGCCTTCGCCCAACAGCAGCTACACGCCCACATCGCAGCCGGTGGAATCCGTGACGCAGAACGCGCCCGTCGCAACGCCCGTTCCCACGCCGACACCCACGCAAGTGGCCGTGGCGGAAAAGCCGAAGCCCAAGCCTGTGGCACCGGTACCGCAGCGCGTGGCGGTGATCGCCATCGGCGATTCAGCCCTCGTCGGCCCAGCCCGACAGCGTGTGGAGGAAGAGCTCTCCCGTGCCGGTTTCGATCTGGCCGATGCCGATGCGCTGGGCGCAGGCGGCAGCGTGGATGGTGCCTTGCGCGCCGTGGCCCGTGCCGCGATCGTGGCCGTGGTGATCAAGGCCGAACCCATCGGCAGCGAACAACTGAGCTACTACGGTCGCACCTCGGAGCTGTACAGCGCCAACCTCACCGTGCGCGCCTACCGCACCTCCGACCGCAGCCCGATCGGTTCGGGGTTCCGCCAGAAAGTGCAGTTCACCAGCCTCAATGCCGATACCCAGGCTGAGGATGCCGTCAACGGGCGGGTGGATGGGCTGGTGGCGGAGCTGGCGTCCTACAGGAAGCGCGGATAGTTCCCGCTTTTCATTGCAGCAAATCTGCAGCCTGCGACCCCGGCCATGCCGGGGTCGTTCGTTTTCGATCTCCCGAATGTCACATCGGCGGCGGCAATGCATCTTCATTCGTACGCGGCACCTGACAGCCGCCTGCAAGGTTGCGATGATGCACGGCCCGATCCACACCTGTGACCCACGATGAGCGATGCCAGCGAACTCCTGAAGGAACTGCGGATCGAACGCCATGCACCGCCACCCGCACCTGCCCGGCGCTGGCCGTGGATCGTGGCCGTGCTGGCGTTGCTCGCCATCGTTGCGATCGCGTGGCTGGCGTTGAAGCCTTCGCCACTGGCGGTGCGCACCGCGCAGGTTTCGGCCATCATCGGTGAAGCGGCGGCTTCAGCTTCTTCGGTGCTGGATGCCACCGGCTACGTCACCGCGCGCAGGCTGGCCACGGTATCGGCCAAGATCACGGGCAAGGTGGCGGATGTTTACATCGAGGAAGGTCAGCGCGTTGAAGAAGGCGAAATCCTCGCGCGGCTTGAAGCTACCGATGCGAACGCCCAGCGCGCCTTGGCCCAAGCCCAATACGCTGCCGCGCAAACGCAGGTGACCCAGGCTCAGGCACAACTGGTGCTTTCCCGCACCACCTTGCAGCGCCAGCGCGAACTGCTGGTACGCAAACTTGCCCCGCAAGCCGCGCTCGATCAGGCCCAGGCCGAATTCGATGCGAACACCGCACAGCTTGCCCACGCACGGCGCAGCGTCGAAGTGGCGCAGGCGTCCTTGAGCCTGGCCGACATCGGCGTGGACAACACCATCGTCCGTGCACCGTTCGCAGGCGTCATCACCGTAAAGGCGGCGCAGCCGGGCGAAATCGTTTCGCCGATGTCCGCCGGTGGCGGCTTCACCCGCACCGGCATCGGCACGGTGGTGGACATGGAATCACTGGAAATCCAGGTGGACATCAATGAGGCCTACATCGGCCGGGTGAAAGGCCAACAGAAGGTCGAAGCGGTGTTGAACGCTTATCCGGACTGGAAAATTCCCGCCGAGGTCATCGCCATCATTCCCACTGCGGATCGCAGCAAGGCGACGGTGAAAGTGCGCATCGGCTTCCTCGAAAAGGATGCCCGCATCGTGCCGGACATGGGTGTGCGCGTGTCCTTCCTCGCCGATGCCGAACCTGCCTCGCCCACCGTGCGTGAAACCGGCGTCGCGGCACCGGCGGACGCCATCGTCGTACGCGAAGGAAAAAATGTGGCCTTCGTTGTGCGCGAGGGCCGCGCGAAGCTGCGCGAAGTTTCAGCCGATGCCGCACGCAACGGCGTCCGGCGCATCACCAAGGGCCTCGTGCCCGGTGAAACCGTCATCATCGCGCCGCCGCCGGAGCTTTCCGATGGCGATGCGGTGCAATCCCGATGACTCACCCGCTTTTTCATCCCACCCAAGGCCCTCGCCATGTCCGAAGCCCTCGTCAAAATTGCAGGTGTTACCAAGAGTTACCAGCGCGGCAAGCAATCCGTGGAAGTGCTGCACGGCGTTGATCTTTCCATCCCCAAGGGCGATTTCGTCGCGCTGATGGGGCCTTCGGGTTCGGGTAAAACCACATTGCTGAACCTGATCGGCGGCCTGGATACTCCCAGCGGCGGCAGTGTGGCCGTGGGCGGGCAGCGCATCGATCAGTACAGCGCCGGGCAACTGGCCAAATGGCGCGCACAGCATGTGGGTTTCGTGTTCCAGTTCTACAACCTGCTGCCGGTACTCACCGCGCAGGCCAACGTGGAACTGCCGCTGCTGTTGACCAGGATGGGTGCGGCCGAACGCGCCAAGCGCGCGAAGATCGCGCTCACGCTGGTGGGCTTGGCCGACCGCGCCGACCACAAGCCGAAGGAACTTTCCGGCGGGCAGGAACAGCGCGTGGCGATCGCGCGCGCCATCGTCACCGACCCAACATTGCTGGTATGCGACGAACCCACGGGGGATCTGGATCGCAAGACGGCGGATGAAATCCTCACCCTGCTGCAAACCCTCAACCGAGAGCACGGCAAAACCATCGTGATGGTGACGCATGATCCGAAGGCGGCCGAATACGCTGCCCGCACCGTGCATCTGGACAAGGGCCAGCTCGTCGATGCACTGGCGGCGCATTGAGACTGCCGCCATGACGAAGACAGGCTTCATTCTCGCCAACCTGTTCCGCAGGAAAACGCGCACCACGCTCACGCTGCTCTCCATCGTGATGGCCTTCCTGCTGTTCGGCCTTCTGCAATCCATCAACGCGATGTTTTCCTCCGGCGCGGATTTCGTCGGGGCCACGCGCCTGGTCACGCAATCGCGTGTCTCCTTCACTCAATCGCTTCCGATCAAGCTGCTGCCGCAACTGGATGCCATTCCAGGCGTCTCGGCAGTGACGCCGCAGCAATGGTTCGGCGGCGTATGGCAGGAAAACACGCAGGTGTTCACCTTTGCCGTGGATCCATTGCGCTACCACGCGGTGTATCCGGAATGGGTACTGCCGGAAGAACAGTGGCAAGCCTTCGCCAACACCCGCGCCAGCATGATCGCCGGGCGCGTGCTGGCCGATAAGTACGGCTGGCAGGTGGGCCAGACCGTGCCGCTGAAATCCGACATCTTTCCGCTCAAGTCCGATGGCTCCAAGAACTGGGCTTTCGAACTGGTCGGCATCTACGACGGCAAGGATGAGGAATGGCAGCGCAACACCAACATGGTGCTCATCAGCCGCGAATACTTCGATGAAGCCACGGCGTTCGGAACCGGTCTTGGGGGCATGTACGTGCTCAAGCTGGACGATCCGGACATGGCGCAGCAGGTTGCTGCGCAGATCGACAAGATGACGGAGAACTCGCCGGATGAAACCAAGACCCAGACCGAAAAGGATTGGAACGCAGGCTTCGTGAAACAGCTTGGCGACATTGGCCTCATCGTGCGCTGGATCCTGTTCGCGGTGTTCTTCACCCTGCTGCTGGTGGTCGGCAACACGATGGCGCAAAGCGTGCGTGAGCGCGTGCCGGAACTGGCAGTGCTCAAAACGCTGGGCTTCTCCGACGGCAGCGTGCTCGGCTTCGTGCTGGCCGAAACCATGATCCTGTGCGCCATCGGCGGCGTAGTCGGCCTCGGCCTTGCAACCGTGCTCGGTTACCTCATCCAGAAAGGCGCGGGCGGCATGATGCCGATTTCGGTGGATGGCGGCGTGTGGGCGCTCGGCATCGCAGCGATCATCCTGCTGAGCATTTTCGTCGGCCTGTTGCCCGCGTTGCGTGCGCAGCGGTTGAAGATCGTCGATGCACTGGCCGGACGTTGAGGAGCATTCCCATGTTGAAGCAAATCTTCTCGATCTCGCTGTTGAACCTCAAAAGCATCCCGCAGCGCTTTGCGCCTTCGCTGGTCGTCATCGTCGGGTTGGCGGGCGTGGTGGCGGTGTTCACTGCATTGCTGGCGATGGCACAGGGCTTCTCGGCCACGCTGCAATCCACCGGCCGCGCGGATTCGGCCATCATGCTGCGCGGTGGCAGCAACGGGGCGGAACTCAATTCCGGTTTTGGCCGCGATGAAGTCACGCTCATCAAGCTCGGCCCAGGCATTCGCAAGGGCGAGGACGGGCAACCGCTGGCTGCGGGTGAACTGCTCGTCATCACTGAACTGCCGCGCCGTGGCCAGCCGGACAGCGCGGTCAACGTCACCATCCGAGGTGTGGAAGATGCCTCGTTCGCGTTGCGCCCGAATCTTGAAATCGTCGAAGGCCGCCGCTTCACGCCGGGCCTGCGCGAGCTCATCGTCGGGCGCGGCGTAGCGCGCCAGTTCGACGGTGTGGAAGTGGGCAGCATGCTGCGGATGCGCGGTTCGGAATGGAACGTGGTGGGGGTATTCGAGGCAGGCAACGCGCACGACAGCGAACTGTGGACAGGGCTGGAAGTGGCGCAGACCACCTTCGGTCGCAATGGTGCCAGCGTGGTGCTGGCCGGGCTGGAAAACGCCGATTCACTGGAAACCCTGAAAACCGGGTTGAGCGCCGATCCGCGCCTCAAAGTGGATGTGAACAGCGAACAGGCGCACTACAGCAACCAGACCAGGCAGTTCCGCGCCACCATCGGCGCATTGGCCGGCGCGGTGACGCTCATCATGGGCCTGGGTGCGATCTTTGCTGCGTTGAACACGATGTACGCTGCCGTCGCCGCCCGCACCCGCGAAATCGCCACGCTGCGTGCGATTGGTTTCTCCGGGTTTCCGGTGCTGGTGTCGGTGATGATCGAGGCCGTCACACTCGCCTTCTTCGGTGGCGTATTGGGTGCGGCGATTGCCTGGCTGCTGTTCGACAACCTCACCGTTTCCACGCTCGGCCAGAGCTTCACGCAGGTGGTGTTCGCGTTCAAGGTGAGCTTCGGGCTGGTCGTCACCGGCCTCATCATCGCGGTCGTCATCGGTGCCATCGGCGGATTGCTGCCCGCGATCCGCGCGGCGCGGTTGCCGGTGACCACGGCGTTGCGCACGCAGTGATGCGATTGTGCCTCCGGGCGCTTTCGGTTGCGGTGCAGCCGAAAGCGTCGGAAAGACGACGAGGCACTTCTATAATTCGCGAATGAACTCGCAGACGCTGGAAGCACTGATCGCCTGGGTGGGCCAACACCCCATCTCCGCAGGCGTGGTGATCTTCCTCATTGCGTTCTGCGATGCGCTGGTGATCCTGGGCTTTCTGGTACCGGCGATTCCACTGCTGTTCGCCATCGGCGCGTTCATCGGGCTGGGCACGCTGGATGGCCCTTACGCCATCGTCTGCGCTGCGCTGGGCGCGTTCTGCGGCGATGGGCTTTCCTATGTGGTGGGTCGCCGTTACGGCGATCGCTTGCGAACAGTGTGGCCGTTTTCGCGTTACCCACAGTGGCTGCCGCAGGGCGAGGCCATGTTCCGACGGCATGGCGTCAAGAGCATTGTCATCGCGCGTTTCGTGGGTGCGGTACGGCCCTTGGTTCCGGCGATTGCGGGCATGTTGGCCATGCCGGTGCGGCGTTATGCGCTGCCCAGCCTGGTGGCCAGCGTGTTGTGGTCGGCGACCTGCCTCGTGCCCGGCTGGATCTTCGGCAAATCGGTTGAACTGCTCGCCGCCGTAGCCGGGCCGCTGGCCATCGTGGTGGCCGCGTTGCTGGCCTTGCTGGCGCTGATCTATTTCACCGTGGATCAGGCGTATCGCTTCTTCGCGCCGCGCACCTCTTTGATGCTTTCCCGTGTACTGGTGTGGTCGCACAGGCATCCGGTGCTGGGGCGCATGTCCGAAGCGTTGATCGATCCACGTCGGCGCGAATCGCCTTCGCTGCTGCTGCTGGCGATCCTCTTGATCGGCGGCGGCTGGGCCTTCTTTACGCTGTTGCTGATGTTGGCTGGCAATGGCGATCCGACTTCGCTCGATCTGGCCGTGCATCACGCCATGTTCGGCCTGCGCACGCCGTTGGCGGATGCGTCGATGGCCTTCCTCGCCAGCCTTGGGGATTGGGAAGTGCTGCTGCCGGCCACGTTGATCGCAGCAGGATGGCTGTTGTGGCGCCGCCGCTTCATCGCCGCCGCGCATCTTGCCGGCGCATATGGCTTCGGCCTCGCGCTGGTGTGGGCGCTGGATGCACTGGTGCACGTGCCGCGCCCGCCCGCAGCGATGGACGTGGCGGGCTTCGATTTCCCCGCCGCGCAGGTGACGATGGCGGTGATGGTGTATGGCTTCTTCGCGGTGCTGATCGCGCGCGAACTGCCGGGCCGCGCTCGCGCGTGGCCGTATGGAATCGCGGCAGTGCTGGTGACGCTGGTGGCGTTCGGGCGCTTGTATCTGGGCGCGCACTGGCTTTCCGACGTGCTGGCGGGCGTGTTCCTCGGCATGGCCTTCATCGCCGCACTGGGCCTTGCCTATCGGCGGCGCGCGACGCGCTCGTTCTGGATGCGGCCCCTGGCACTGCTGTTCTACGGCACGGTGACCGGGTTCGCGATATGGCACGGCCAGCACGATGTGAAGGTCACGCTGGAACGCTTCGCGCCGCCACAGGTGCAGGCGGACATCGACGCCGCGCACTGGTGGAACCTGGGCTGGGAAACCTTGCCCAAACGCCGCAACGAATTCCTGAGCGAACGCGCGTGGCCGTTGAACGTGCAGTACGCAGGCTCGCTGGATACCCTGCGCAGGGCGTTGGAGAACGCGGGCTGGAGCAATGAATCCGAATCCGGCCTGCCGCTTTTGCTGCGCAGCCTGGACAAGACCTCGACACCCAAAACCTTGCCAGTGCTGCCAGCCTCGCACAACGGTCTGGGCGATGCCTTGCGCATGACGGTTGCAGGCCCGGACGAAGACACCCGCCTGATGCTGCACTTGTGGCCCGCGCCGCTGCGCCTGCAAGGTTCCGGCACATCCGTCTGGCAAGGCACCGTGGCCGTGGTGAAGTTCGAACAGCGCTGGTCGATCTTCCGCTATTGGCGGCTGCAACCACCTTCGCGCCCGGCTCTGGAAACTCTTTCCCGTGCCGTACCGGAACTGATGCAGAAACAGACCGAACGCGGCACGGATGCCGGAGCGGTGCTGCTGTTGCGGGATGATTCGGGTGGGTGAAGCGGTTGCAGGAAATGCACGGATGAAGGTTGTTGGCATCGACCACTACAGCCTGAGGGCTTCGCACGAAACGCTCAAAGCCCTGATTCACGGCGGCCCAAGCGAAACCGCAATGGCCGCATCACCTGAAACCGGGTGGAACAGCCATAGCGCATCGTCTGCTGCGCCAAGCGTGACTGCTTTACGTGCCAATTTGAGATCGCCTTGCACGTCGAGGCGGGAAATCGTGCCGCGCATGGCGGGATGGCGTGCTTGCAACGTTCCCAGCAGCGCACCTTCCACACCGATGTCGAGCCAGCGCTCGGTATCGCGCAGCGATTGGCTGATGGTCTCGGACAAGGGAATCTTCGCACGCATGGCAAGATCGTCCAGTCCCGTTCCGGCGAGTGCCTGGGCCAATGCAGTGTCCATGTCTGTTGCCGGTTCGAATCGGAAATCCTGCAAGGTCAGGTTGCGCAGGTTCCCGTCGTAGTTCGGTTGGGCAGTGAAGTAAATCCAGCCACGCGGGTTGAACCAGAGCCAGCGGCCCGGCAGATCGGTTTCCACGCGCAATGCCAGTACCACGTCCGGTGCAGCGGGATAGAGTTTCACTTCGCGCACCGTCATCGAACCACCATTGCCAAGGCGAATCGGCGTGGCGGTGAAGGCGGCGTGCAGTTGTGCGGCCAGCGTGTCGTAATCCAGCCGCACCGGCATGGGAAACTGCAGCTTGCGCTGTTCTGGCGGCTGCGTATCGGGTGGTGGCAGCGAATCGGCGATGGTGGATGGTGCGGTGGCGTCCACCAACATCGTTTCACCTGCAATGCCGATGTCCAGCAACACGCCACCGTCGTGCGCTCTGGGCGCAAGGAAATATGCGCGTTTGGGTTGAATCGAAAGGCGCAGCGGCGTGTTTGGCGACAGCGGCACCGGCAACGAGCCGATTTCCCACAAGGCGCGCACCAGTGTTTCAACCGGCAAGGCGCTGGCGGTGCGCGCGGGCAGGGCGTGTTCAAGATCGCGGATGCGTGCTTCCACGATGGAACGCGCCTGCGCTTCGTAGGAAACATTCGCCGTGCCGAAGAACCGGCTGCTGGGCGGATTCAACCATCGGTAGTCAGGTTGCACCGAAAACGTGGGTCGCCAGTCCGGCCCGATGCCGTAGTCGATCAGCGCAGAGACTTCCAGCGATGCTCGCGCGCTGCCGCGCAACCGATTCATGCTGGCCGCGTACCTGACATCCAGAGTGGCATTGGCCACGAGGCTGCGGCCTTCGGTACGCACTGCGACGGGCGCAATGCGCACGATCTCGCCATTGCCATACATCGCCGCGCCCGGAACCGTATGGCGTCGGCCCGTGGCACGATTGATGATGTCCTTCGATGGTTCCTGCCAGATGCGCTGGCCGGGAATCCCGGCGCGGCGTGGTGCCTGATTGCTGGCGAAACGGGAAAGGCTGGCGGCGTCGATGACAACGGGAACGCCGATGTAGGCCTCGCTTGGCGGCGGCAATGCCATTTGGCCGTGACGCGACGGGGCGGCCATCAATTCCGTTTCCGGCACGATGAGCCAACGCTCTGCCGCCCAGGCTGCGCCAAGAAGAATCAACACCGCCAATACGATGCGGCCAGCACTCATATCGCCCCCGTGTTCCCTCGATGGCCCGCGCGCGAATGGCAGTAGAAGTAACACCTGGTTCGGTACGCCGCAACTTCGGCCTGACGAACCGCACTGGTGCAACAGCATGCTTGCGGCATACTCGCGAGCTTCTCCATCATGCCTTTCCGTCGATGAAACTCCGATTCCTGGTCGCGCTCGCCTGCGGCATAGCGTTCTCCGTTCCCGCCTTCGCGCAAAGCCCCAGCAAATTGCTGCGTTTTCCCGATATCGCCCAAGGCCGCATCGTATTCGTGCGTTCGGGAGATCTGTACATCGTGGATGCCAACGGTGGCACCGCGTTCCGGCTGACCTCGCACCAAGGCGATGAGCTGTATCCCAAGTTCTCGCCTGATGGCCGCCAGATCGCGTTTTCCGCCGAATACAACGGCACCCGGCAGGTGTACGTGATGCCTGCATCAGGTGGCGAACCGCGCCAACTCACCTGGTACAACGACGTCGGTTCGATGCCACCGCGCGGAGGCACCGACAACCGCGTGCTGGATTGGACGCCGGACGGAAAGCACATCGTGGTGCGGATGAACCGCCTGCCCTACGACGAACGCGGCGGCAGGCCATATCTGGTGCCGGTGGAAGGCGGCATGGAAACGCCGATGGCAATTCCAGAAAGCGGCGGAGGCATGTTGAGCCCGGATGGAACCAAATTCGTCCATACACCCATCGACCGCGATTTCCGTAGTTGGAAACGCTATCGCGGCGGCCGTGCGCAGGATGTGTGGATGTATGACCTGGCCAACAACACCTCGCTGCAATTGACCAAGGATCGTGCCACCAATCACCAGCCGATGTGGATCGGCGATTCGGTCTTTTTCGTCTCCGACCGCGACGACACCAAGCTCAACCTCTACGCCATTTCCCCGCAGGGTGGCGTACCTTCCAAGCTCACGCACTTCACGGATTTCGATGTGCTCTGGCCAAGCGCCGGAGATGGCAGCATCGTGTTCGAGAAAGGTGGCGCCATCTGGCGCTACGACCCGGCCGCAGGTCAGGCGGTGGAAGTGCCGATCCGCGTCGCCGCCGATGCACCGGATGCCTTACCACGTTTCGTGAAGGCAGCGGAATTCATCGAATCTTTCGGGCTGTCGCCGGGCGGCGAGCGCGCCTTGTTCGGTGCACGCGGGGAAATCTTCACCGCGCCTGCCAACGAAGGCGAGCCACGCAACATCACGCTCACGCCGGATGCGCGCGAGCATTCGGTGAGTTGGTCGCCCGATGGCCGATCCATCGCGTATCTTTCCGATGAAAGTGGCGAATACGAACTCTACGTGCGCCCGCAGGATGGCAAGGGCGTGCCGCGCCGCATCACCAACGATGGCGACATCTGGCGCTTTGCGCCGGTGTGGTCGGCCGATTCCAGACGCCTTGCCTTCGGCGACAAGAAACAGCGCCTGCGCATCGTGGACGTGGAAGGCGGCGCGATCGCGGAAGTGGATGCCGGCGTCCATGCGGACATCACCGATTACCGCTTCTCGCCTGATGGCCTGTGGCTGGCTTATGCGAAAGACAACCCGAATGGCAATGCTTCGATCTGGCTGTATTCGGTGGCCGCGAAAGTCACGCGCCAACTTACTGGCGCGGAAAGCGCAGCCTTTTCGCCCACCTTCGATCCCATGGGGCGTTATCTCTATTTCCTCTCCAACCGTGATTACAACCTCGCGTTCTCCGCTTACGAATTCAATTGGCTGTATCGCGATGCCACGCGCATCTATGCGGCCACGCTTTCCGCCAGCGGCCCGGCATTGTTTCGCCCGAAGATCGATGAGGTGGGTCAGCCTGATGGTGACGACAAGGGAAAATCCGGCAGCAACACGGCCCCGCGCGTCAACGTTGACTTCCCCGGCTTCGAGGCCCGCGTGGTGGTGCTGAATGCGCCCGCTGGCGATTACCGCAAGCTGGCTGCGAACGACAAAGGCGTGTTCTATCTCGCTGCCAATGAAAAGGGCAATGAGCTTCGCTTCATCGGCCTTGAAAACGATTCCAAGCCCGAGCGCGTGGCTTCCGTGCAGGATTACGAACTTTCCGCCGATGGCGATCACTTGATCCTCAGGCGCGGCAGCCGCTTCGCACTCGTCGATGCCAAGCCCGATGCGGATTTCGACAAGGGCGCGATGAAGCTGGACGGCATGGAGCTGCGCATCGAGCCGCCGCGCGAATGGCAGCAGATGTTCGTGGATGCCTGGCGCATCCTGCGCGACTGGTTCTACGACCCGGGAATGCACGGGCAGGATTGGAGTGCGATCCGCGCGCAGTACGAACCTCTGGTTGCCCACGCCAAAACCCGCGCCGATCTGGATTACATCCTTCAGGAACTGGTCGGTGAAGCCAACTCCGGACATGTGTACGTGCAATCCGGTGACAACACCCGCGCACCGCGCAAGCCCGGTGGCCTGCTCGGCGCAGAATTGGTGACCGATGCCAGCGGCTACGTGCGCATCGCACGCATCTTCCCCGGCGAGAACTGGAACGAGAGCACGCGCTCCCCGTTGACGCAGGCCGGTGTGGACGTGCGCGAAGGCGAGTACATCCTCGCCATCGACAACGTATCGACGCGCGGCACGGACAACGTGTATCGCCTGTTGGAAAACAAGGCGGATCGCCTGGTGACGCTGCGCGTGAATCGCCAGCCGCAGGAAGCCGGTTCGCGCGAGGTGACGGTGAAAACCATCGCCAGCGAACAGGGCTTGCGCTATCTGGATTGGGTGCAAAGCCGTCGCCGTCTCGTGGAGCAACTTTCCGATGGCCGCATCGGTTACATCCACGTGCCGAACACGGCGGTGGAAGGCAGCCGCGAACTGTTCAAGGGCCTCGTCGCTTATCACGACAAGGATGCACTCATCATCGACGATCGCTACAACGGCGGCGGGTTCATTCCCGATCGCCTGGTGGAACTGCTTGCGCGGCAACCGCTGAATTACTGGAAGCAGCGCGGCCTTGAACCCAATGCCACGCCCTTCCTGCACCATCGCGGCCCGAAGGCGATGCTCATCAACGGGCTATCCAGTTCCGGCGGTGACGCGCTGCCGTACTACTTCCGGAAACTCGGCCTTGGCAAGTTGATCGGCACGCGCACCTGGGGCGGTTTGATTGGCCTCTCCGGCAACCCGCATCTGGCCGACAACGGCGCGATCCTGGTTCCCACTTTCAGCTTCATGGATACCAACGGCCAATGGGCGGTGGAAGATGAAGGCGTGGTGCCGGACATCGAAGTCATCGACCGCCCCGAGCTCATCGCTGCTGGTCGTGATCCGAGCATCGAACGCGCGGTGCAGGAACTGCTGGCGGAACTTTCTGCCAATCCACCACAGCCCATCGTGGCACCACCCGCGCCAGCGAAGTTCCCGAAGGTGGGGCAGTAGAGACCCGCATTTCATCGCCCTCACGCAGGCAGGTGCCCGGCAACCTGGTTGATCATCACCGGGTACCCGCCTGCGCGGGCATGTGGAACCTGCGAAGAGATTTTCCTGGAATCACGCCACCTGCGGCCGTCACGCTGTGCGTCTCGCGCCGAGCGGTACGGAAGCGGCCAGCAAGCCCATGAACAGGATGTTGCGCATGATGTTTCTCCACTGGATGGATCCAGAAACCAAAGTGCCCGCCATGCGGGAGGCAAGGCAACTTAACGCCCGATGCGGATGAGCAACGTCAAGTTCACATCGCCACCAGCGAGAACGCCAATGCGGCGACCGTCACCACACTGATGAGTACCCAATAGATGGTGCCAAGCGCCATGTACTTCACCAGCGTCAACGGCCAACCCTGCCCATAGACACGCTTCTGCATCAGCAGCAGGTACAGCGGCATCCAGATCAACACGGCCGCCTTCAACCATGAAAGCCCGGTTCCGACTGCACCACCCAGCCATGTATCCATCCAGCTTCCCATCATGCCCAGCATGGCCAGCAACAGCAGTGCCGCGCACAGGAAGGCGTGGCTGTGCAGCGCCACGATCAAGTGCTCCATGTAGAGCCTTCGCGCGAACAGGTAGAACAACTTGAGCAGCAGCGCGAACAGCGGAAGCAGCAGGAACAATGCTTGCGGCAGGTTTTGCAGGAAGGCCTCGGACAATCGTCGCGGATCGTCGCGTACCTGTTCCAGGTTGTGCATGGCGCGCCCGATCAAACGGTTCAATGCATCGTTGGCTACCTGCGGCAACCAGCCAATGTGCACCGGATTGGTTTGCTCATCCCAATACTCGCCACCAAACGCAATCATGCGAAGCGGTTCGCGCGGTGCATCTTGCGTTGCGGGCACCGAGGCTTCCGCCGCTGTTTTCGCGCTGTCCGCATTGATGTTGATCGCGCCATCCATGTCCATGACGAAACGCAGCATCAGGAACGCCAGCACGCAGCAGAAGAAGAACAGCCGCACGGGGCTGACATAGCGCATTCGCTGGCCTTCGAAATAGCGCAACGTCAGCCAGCCGGGGCGGAACAGCAGCGGCCCCACGGTGCGCGCCATGCGCGAATCCAGATCGAACACCGTGTCGAAAAAATCCCCGATGATCGAGGAAAAATGCCGCACCAGCCCGCGCACCGGCTGGCCGCAGAGATGACAGAAATCCCCTTGCAACATCACCCCGCAATTGCCGCAGGTGGGCACTGGTGCTTGCGTTTCAGCCGGAGCGGCGCCGGGCGATGGCGTGGACATCGGAGCTTCCTGTCGGGGAGTTTCCGTGGATTCTCGCTGATTCGCACCGGGTTCACGCGTGGTCGCCGTCATGCTGCCGTCACGCGGCGGTCACGCCGCTGTCGCCGCGCATCTTCACCATCGACGCAGCCTGCGGAGAACGCTATGCAGATCGCGCTCGTCACCGAAACCTTTACACCGCAGATCAACGGCGTTGCCCTCACCGTGCAAGGCTTTCAGACCGGCCTTTTGAAGCTGGGGCATCGGGTTGAAATCGTGCGCCCAACGTGCGCGGGCGAACGCGCCGGGCACGTTCCTGGTGAACTGCGGCTTCCTGGTGCCGCATTGCCGCGTTATCCGGGCCTGCGCTTTGGCTGGCCTGCCGGACAAAAGTTGCGTCAACACTGGCGCAGCACGAATCGGCCAGATGCGGTGTACATCGCCACCGAAGGCCCGCTGGGCTGGTCTGCACTGCACGCAGCCAAGGCGCTGGGCCTGCCGGTTTCCACGGGCTTTCATACCCGCTTCGACGATTACATGGCCCGCTACGGCGCAGGCTGGCTTGCACCGGTGGCATTCGCGTGGCTGCGACGTTTCCACAACCACGGCGATGCCACCCTCGTGCCCACGCGGCAGTTGCAGGAAATGCTCACCGCACGCGGATTCACGCAGGTTCGATGGCTTCCGCGTGCGGTGGATGCCCAGGCGTTCCATCCGAACTTCCGCAGTGCGGAACTGCGGCGCGAATGGGGCGTGGATGAAGCGGGTTTCATCGCCGTGCACGTAGGCCGGATCGCAGCGGAAAAGAACCTCGAACTGGCCGTGCGTGCCTTCCGTGCGATCCAGCAACACCAACCAAATGCGCGCTTCGTGTTGGTCGGCGACGGCCCGGAGCGAGAACGCCTGGCGGCGGCCAATCCGGATTTCATCTTTACCGGAATGCAGCGTGGAAACGATCTGGCCGCGCATTTCGCCAGTGCCGATCTGTTCCTGTTCCCCAGCCTTTCGGAAACTTTCGGCAACGTGACGCTGGAAGCGATGGCCAGCGGCATCCCGACCGTGGCCTACGACTACGGCGCAGCGCACGAACACCTGCGCGATGGCGAACATGGCTGCACGCTGGCCCGAAACGATGAAGCCGGCTTCATCGGCGCCGCTGTGCAACTGGTTTCCGATGCCGCCCTGCGCCATCGCATGGGCATTGCCGCACGCGAAGCGGTTGCCGCAATGTCGCCCGAATCGGTGTGTCGCGTCTTCGCGCAGATGTTGCAGGAACTGGCGCAGGCCGCGCCCGTGCGGAGCGCGGCATGAACGTGCGTGTGTTCGGCCCGCTGGCCCGGCGCGAAGCGCGCTGGTGCGTGGCCTGCAACCGCTGGGGCACGCGCCGCGTGGTGCGCAATGTGTTCGCTGCTGTCAGTCGGCTTGGCGATGGCATGTTCTGGTACGCGCTGATGGCCGCACTGATCGTTTTCTGCGGCATGGACGGCCTGCGCGCCAGCGCCCACCTCGCCATCACCGGCGCTGCGGCACTGCTGCTCTACAAATGCCTGAAACACGCCACCCGCCGCCCGCGCCCTTGCGCTTCCAACCTCGGCATCCGCGCCCTGGTGCGACCACTGGACGAATTCAGTTTTCCCTCGGGTCACACCCTGCACGCCGTGTCGTTCACCGGCGTCGCCCTCGCGCATTACCCGGCACTGGGCTGGGTGCTGCTGCCCTTCTGTGCCAGCGTCGCCATCTCGCGCGTGGTGCTGGGAATGCACTACCCCAGCGACGTCGTTGCTGCTGGCGGCATTGGCGGCGGATTGGTCGCGGTTTCGTTGTGGGTGATGCCGGTGGGGTGATGTGGGTGGTTGAGGGCTGAACGCCCTCGTCCCCACTCACCCTTTGCGCCAGAACTTCACGCCTGGCAAACCTTCGAAAGCGGCATCCTGCGTCCACACCAGCGCATCGCCTGCTTGTGCCGTGGCATAGACCACGCTATCGGCCAGTGGCAGTTTGTACTGCCGTCCAAGCATCGCCGCACGCAGTGCGAGTGCTGCACCCAGTTCCACCACGACGCTCTGCTGCATCACGGCCACGCACTGCAATGCCGTGCCATCGTCGCGTTGCTGGCTGATGCGCTTGAACACTTCCAGCAACGTGATCGACGGAGCCAGCAATGTTTCGGGAGCTTCGATCACCGCAGCGAAATGCCCTGCGTTGCGTCCATCGGCGAAATACTCCAGCCACGCCGAGGAATCGACCACGTTCATGCGCGATCACGCTCACGTGGCACCGTGGTATCGATGCCGCGCAGCGAACCACGCAACGATTTGCTCGAACGCACCGGGATCATCTCGATGCGATCCCCGTACTGCACCACCTGCAAGCGCGTGCCGGGCGCGAGCTTCATGGCCTCGCGCACTGCCTGCGGGATGACGACCTGGAACTTGGGCGACAACGTGACGGCGGACATGCGGGCCTTGGCGGCTTGATCGAAGAATTGATCGTATGTCAGAAAATCAATCGATGTAAAAATCGTAAACCACACATCTGCGCGTGCTCGGGGCAAGGAAGACGCGCAAGCCAGTCTTCGTGTTGAACAAGCGCTACCGAGCCGACCTCCCGCGCACAAACGCCGCCGCCAACCGTAGCGCATCCTCACCTTCCGGATCGCCACGCAACGCACGCACCAGACGCGCAGGCGTGGTGCCGGTAAAGCGGAACAGGTCGCGGGTGGCGTGGGCCTGGTCGCTGTAGCCGTGGCGTGCGGCGGCATCCGCAAGGGCTTCACGTTCGGCGTCCAGCGTGCGCAGCAGCGCCTGGAGTCGGCGCACGCGGGCGTATTCCTTGGGGGTGATGCCGACGGCATCGAGGAAGCGGGTTTGCAAGGTGCGCATTCCAACGCCGAGTTGTTGCGCCAGATCGACCACGCGCATGTCGCCATCGGCGCGATCCAGCGCTTCGATGGCACGTTCGGCCAGTACATCAGGCACGAACGCGGCGCAGCGGGTTCGCATCAGGTTCCACAGCGGTTCCGGTAGTTCCGTTTGCGCACTGGCGCGTGCGGCATGGCTGAAGGCTTCGGCGAAGGCGGAATCGAGGGCGAACAGATCCGGTGCGTGATCGCGCAGTTCCGGCAGGCGTGCGCCAGCGATCAGGCCGCTGCACGCAGGGGTGAGACGCAGGCCGATGCAATGCACTTCGCCCACGGCCTGCAGCCGGATCGGGCGAAGTTGCTGGGCGGCGAAGCAGAAGGGTTGGTCGGATCGAACCTCGCCATCGGTGCCGTGGAATCGCAGCGGCACGCCGAATTCGGCCAGAAGTTCGCAACGGCCATCGGGATAGATCGTCTGGATGGCTGCATCGGGCGCGGCGTCGCGCAACACCCACAGGCATTGCACATGGCGGCGCAGGTCGTCGGGAACCGGGTGCTCGGTATAGTCCATGCCGCGCATCGAACACGGCTTTGCGCGTTTTTACAAGAAGACGCCAAGCGCACGGGTTAGCCTGCGCCCGCTCTCATCAACAAGGAATCACCATGCGATACGCAATGACGACACTGGCCGCTGGCTTCACACTGTTTGCGGCACAGGCTGCAGCGACTGAAACCACGATGGATTGGTTCGCAGGCCAATGGTGCGGCGGCGGGGAAGGGCGCAGCATCGAGGAAGTGTGGTTGCCGGAAGCCGGTGGCAGCCTGTTCGGCCTTTCGCGCACCTTGCGCAATGGCAAGCTGGAATCGTTCGAGTACATGCACATCGTGCGCAATGGCGACAAACGCGGTTTGCATGTGCAGCCCAACGGTGCGCCGCCAACGACGTTCGCCATCGCCGAGCAAGGCGAAGGTTGGGTGCGCTTCGAGAACCCCGAAAACGATTTCCCCCACGTCATCGAATATCGCCGTGAGGGGGATCAATTGCGTGCGTTCATCGCAGGGCCGGGGCAGGACGGCAAGGAACTGAAGATTCCGTTCGACTATCGGCGCTGTGGTGGTTGAGGCGTTGTTTGGCGAGCGCACAGCGTGCGGTGATGGGGAAGCCGCTGCACAAAGCCGTCATGCTCGCGAAGGCGGGCATGACGAAACCGCAAGGACGTGTACCAGAACTGCCTTGGGTGTCAGGGATTGGGCCGCCGCGGCAGGCGCATCACCCGATGAAGATGCAGTTGCGCATCCTTGTCTTCGCGCAGGTCGTAAACCTCCACAACGCGCTGCATGTTCTTTCCGTCGTGGGCGTCGTGCTGTGCCAGCGCGTCTTCGTCGCCGTTCGCAAACACGGGGTAGTCGTCGTGGTCGAAGGTGTCGCAGACGATGAGCAGGTGCGTTGCGCCCTGCTTCACTCCCTGATCGAACCATTCGGAAATGCACGGTTTCGTGGCAGTCATGGTGCCCTCACTCCGGGCCGGTGAACTCCGCATTGTCATGCTGCGCACAGGGTGACAGCGGAAAGATTTCACGCAGCATGGTGCGCCTTCAAGGCGTCAGGGATCGCCGAAGCACGGCGATCCCCTTCCAGCGAAATCGCCTACGCTGCAAACGGCACGCCCGTCTGCTTGCGCAATTCCTCCTGCGTCACGTCCGGTGCGGTTTCGATGAGTTTCAGGCCATCGGGCGTTACGTCGAAGATGGCGAGATTGGTGATGATGCGGTTCACCACACCCACACCGGTAAGCGGCAAGGTGCATTCGGGCAGGAGCTTGTGTTCGCCGTCTTTGGCGGTGTGTTCCATCAGCACCACCACGCGCTTCACGCCCGCCACCAGATCCATCGCGCCGCCCATGCCTTTCACCATCTTGCCGGGCACCATCCAGTTCGCCAGATCGCCTTTGTCCGTGACTTGCATCGCGCCGAGGATGGCCAGATCGATGTGGCCGCCGCGGATCATGGCGAAGGAATCGTGGCTGCCGAAGTAACTTGCGCCTTGGGCTGCGGTGACGGTTTGCTTGCCTGCGTTGATGAGGTCGGCGTCGATTTCTTCTTCCGTGGGGAAGGGGCCGATGCCGAGCAGGCCGTTTTCCGATTGCAGCCACACGTCCACGCCTTCGGGAATGTGGTTGGCCACGAGTGTCGGCAGGCCGATCCCGAGGTTCACGTAGTCGCCATCGGAAAGTTCACGCGCGGCCAGCCGCGCCATTTCATCGCGATTCCAGGCCATCACACACCTCCCGCGCGCACGGTGCGCTGTTCGATCCGTTTTTCAGGCGTCGCATTCACCACGATGCGATCCACGTAGATGCCGGGCAGGTGAACCTGATCCGGATCGATCTGCCCGGTTTCCAGCAATTCTTCCACTTCCACCACGGTGGTTTTGCCAGCCATCGCCACCGCCGGGTTGAAGTTGCGCGCGGTCTTGCGGAACTGCAGGTTGCCCGCCTTGTCCGCCTTCCACGCCTTCACCAGCGAAACATCGGCCACCAGTGCGGTTTCCAGCACGTAATGGCGATCGCCGATCTGCCGGGTTTCCTTGCCATCAGCCACCACGGTGCCGTAGCCGGTGGCGGTGAAGAAGGCCGGAATGCCCGCGCCGCCTGCGCGCAAGCGTTCGGCCAACGTGCCTTGCGGATTGAACTCCAGTTCCAGTTCGCCGGAAAGGTATTGCCGCTCGAACTCCTTGTTCTCGCCCACGTAGGACGAGATCATTTTCCTTATCTGCCGCGTGGCAAGCAGTTGCCCAAGGCCGAAGCCATCCACGCCGGCGTTGTTGGAGATCACGGTGAGACCCTTCACGCCGGTATCGCGCAGAGCCGCAATCAGCGCTTCGGGGATGCCGCACAGGCCGAAACCGCCAACCGCCAGTGTCTGGCCATCGGCGACCAGCCCGGACAGCGCGCTGGCGGCGTCTGCATAGAGTTTTCGGGAGGCATTGGACATGGGTGGGAACTTCCTTGTGTCACTGGAACGAAGTTGCACATCTTACGTCCAGAGGCTGTGCGGGTCATTGGCACTTAAGGGCAATTCCCGGGAGGGCGCTTGGCGAGCTTCCTTTGCAGCGAACGGCGGTGCATTCCGAGCAGGCGCGCGGTGGCGGAGATATTGCCGGAAGTTTCGGCCAGTGCCTGCTGTATGTGTTCCCATTCGATCCTTGAAAGCGGCGTCATGGCTTCCGGTTCGAGGGTTTCTTCTGCCTTTCCTTCGATGGCGCGCAAGATGGCGGTCAGCGAAGCGGGCTTGGGCAGGTAATCGTCTGCGCCGCGCTTGATGGCTTCCACGGCGGTGGCGACGCTGGCGTAGCCGGTGACGAGGATGATCTTCATGTCCGCGCGGGTTTCGCGCAGCGGGGCGATCAGGGCAAGGCCGCTGCTTTCGGCCAGCTTCAGGTCGATCAGCGCGAAATCCGGCTGGTGTCGTTGCGCCAGTTCCAGCGCTTCATTCGCGGTGGCGGCGGTGAATACCTCGATGCCGCGCCGTTGCAGCACACGCGCCAGCGTGGTGCGGTACGGATCGTCGTCGTCGAGTACCAGGCCGCGCATCAAGGCCGTACCGGAATGCGCGGTGGCAGCCGGAAGCTCACTCGCGCGCCGCCGCTTTCAACCGCGTGCAGGTTCAATTCGCCACCGAGGCGTTCGACCGTGGCGTGCGAAAGCGCCAGGCCGAGGCCGAGGCCGCCGGGTTTTCCGCTGTCGAACAGGCGGCCCGGCAGGAAGCTGCGCTGTGGATCGAAGCCTTTGCCGTGATCGCGGATTTCCCCGCGCACACCGTTGGCATCGGCTTCCAGATGCAATTCGACGCGAGTGTTGCCTGCGGCGAGGCTGGCGTCGGCGGCGTTGTCGAGCAACGCCTGGATCAAATGTCCTGCTGCCGCATCGATGCGCGTGCCAGGCGCCAGGGTGCCGCTGCGCAAAAGCACCACGGTCGGTCGCAGCAGGTGCCAGCGTTCGATCATCTGTCCGGGATCGACGCCTTCCGTTTCCGTGCCTGCACGCGCCAGTTCGCGCACACGCTGGCGGCAGGTATCGGCGAGCGAATGCAGCAGCGCCACGTCCTCATCCAGCGTTCCGGGCACGTCGTCGCGTTCTTCCAGTTCTTCCAGCGTCAGCAGCATCGTTGCCAGTGGCGTGTTCAGTTCGTGCGCCACGGAAGCGGCGTGCGTGGCGAGTGCGAGGATGCCTTCGTCGCGTGCGAAGCGTTCGCGCAGGTTGGCAAGTTCGGCATCGCGCTCGCGCCGCTGCGCCGCCAGCCGCGCGAGGAAATACACGAACACGACGGCGGAAATGGCGAAGTTCACCGCCATGCCGATGAGATGCAGGTCGAAACCATCGGCAGCGAAGCCGTGGATGTGCGGCAAGGGCTGCGCGAATGCGGCGGCAAGCGCATAACCGGCGGCGCAGAGTATGGCGGTGGCATAGATCCAGCGTTGCGGCAGTGCCAACGCGGCGAAGGCGATGGGCAGCAGGAACAGCGAGGTGAACGGATTGGCCGAACCGCCGCTGCAACCGATCAACCAGGCCAGTACCGCTACATCCACCGCGATGTGCACGAAAGCTTCGGCGGGCGTGGCTTCCGGTACACGGCGGGCGCGGTGCATCGCGTAGAGATTGAAAACGGCCAGAAGAGCGATGGCCACGAACATCCTCGGCAGCGGCAGTGCCGCGTGCAAGCCTGCGACGACTGCCACCAAGGTCAGTGTTTGCCCCGCCACCGCGCACCAACGCAGTGTGGCGAGCATGGCGAGGAAGGAGGCGGGTACGACGGTCATTTGTGCAGCATGGCGGCGATCAATAGGCGAAATCCAGCTTCACCCAGGCGGTGCGGCCCGGTTCGAGGATGCGCACGGGTTCGGCCGGATAGCCGAAATCGGCGGAACCGGCGAGGTTCAGGTGTTCGCTGTAGGCGCGATCGAGCAGATTGTCGATGCCTGCGGAAAAGCGGAAGCGTTCGCCAAGCTTCATGCTGCCGTTGATCGCCAGTGTCGCAAAGCCGGGGCTGGGCGATAGATCGCGCCCGACCACGTTGCCCTGGTCGATGGCGACACGATCCTGCGCCGCGACGGCGCGCCACAAAAGACCCAGGTTCCATCGCTGCGCCTGATATGCGGCGGAAAGGCGCAGTTCCAGCGGCGGCATCTGCGGCAGCGGCGTGTTGGCATCGGCGTTCTCGCCCCAGGCCCAGGCCAGCGTCGAACCAAGCTTCACTGCATCCAGCGGACGGAACTCCACGCCCGCTTCCGCGCCGTGGATGCGGGCATCGACGTTTGCGGCGGAACTGCTCATGCCCATCATGCCGCCTGCGTGGTAGGCAAACAGGATGTAGTCGTCGATGCGCCCGGCATACGCAGTGATCCACGCATCCACCCGCCGGTTGCGATAGCTCGTGCCCACATCCAGTTGCGTGGTGCGTTCCGGCTGCACGCCATCGAAAGCGTTGATCGCGCCCATCGGGCCGGCGTCGGGCGAGAACAGTTCCCAGTAGTCCGGGAAGCGGCGCACGTGGCCCAGCCCCGCGAACCAGCCGAAGCCATCGGCGGATTGGGATTCGTATCGCAGGAAACCGCTGCCGAGCGTGCGTTCGCGGGTCTGGCCGGAGGTCGAGCCGGGCATATCGCCCATGCCCATGCCGCCGCCCATGCCCATGCCATCGTCCACGCGGCGGTCGTTGGCGCTGGCGCGGTCGGCGCGCAACCCGGCGATCCAGCGCCCGTCGCGCGACTGCCCGAAACCCGCTTCGGCGAATACGCCACGATGGCGCAGCACCGCATCGGTGCTCCAGGGCACGGCGGAATAGGTGTTGCGGCCCATCGCACTGCGCTGGCGGTGGCGGCTGTTCTGCGCATCCGCGCCTGCGGTGAGATCGAACTGCGCCCACATCCAATGCAGCGCGACGCGCCCGCCGACGGTGCGGCGTTCCACATCCGCCGCCATCGGCATTGCCATCATGCTGTCCGGATTCGGCTCGCGCAGCGTGTAGTTGTCCATCACGTGATCGACAAGATTGCGCCAGGCACTGGCCTCGATGCTTTCCAGCGCACCGGAAAGCCCGGTCTTCTCGAACTTGAGCGTTTGCGAATCGCGCAGGAACTGCGCGCCGTCCATGCCGCGCCCGGCATAGCGCGCCTGACCGTCGCCGCGCCCGATGCCAACTTCCAGCACCGTGTTTTCATCCGGCGTGATGCCGAGCGCGAAATCCGCGTTCCACTTGTCCCAGAACGAGGGCACGCGCTGGCCGTCGCCGGATTCGTAATCGTCCGCCTCGGATTGATTCGCAGTGAGGCGCGCATAGCCGAACGTCGCACCCGCGCTGGCATCGATGACAGCATCGCGGCGTCCGTGCGAACCGCCCAGCACACTGCCGCTGGCTTCCATGCCCGGCTTGTCGAATTGCGGCGCATCGCGATCGAACCGCACCGTACCGGCGGAAGCGCCCGGCCCCCACAGCACGGTCTGCGGGCCTTTCACGACGATGAGCTTGTCGAAGGTTTCCGGCGCAATGTAGGACAGCGGATTGTCCATCCGTGCCGGGCACGCACCTGGCATCGCACCGTCGTTGGACACCAGATTCAAGCGCGAACCGTACATCCCGCGCAGCACCGGATCACCATTGGTGCCGCCGTTGCGCAGCGCGGTGAAGCCGGGAATGGTCTTCAGGTAGTCCGCGCCATCGCTGGCCGGCACCGGCTGACGCGGCAGTTTCGGATCCAGTTCCGTGGTCACGCCCGTGCCCGGTGCTTGCGCAGTGACGACGATGGCATCCAGCCGCTCGCGCTGGGCTGCGGCATCTTCGGCGTGGGTTTGGGTGACATGCAGCGGAAGGCACAGCGCCAGCCACCATGCAGAATGACGAAATGGGCGTGCGGACACGTTTCAGGCTCCGGCAAACGGGGCCACCCACGGTAGTGGGCACGATCCCGTTCGGGGATGCGACACGATGTCGCACCCGGCGCTCAAATGATGGCACGCAAATCAGGAAAGGATTGGTGTTGCGTTCGCCAACGCATCCAGATGCGCCAATGCCTGCGGAATCTGCGCCGCGCTTTCGATCCGCAGCACGCGCTCATGGTCGTCGGCGACGCCGTGTTCGGCTTCCAGCGCCCACAGCAGCGGATATGGCAGATGCACGCCCCACCCGCGCAGTGCCAGCACTGGCTCGATATCCGAACGCAGCGAGTTGCCGATCATTGCGAAGCGTTCCGGGGTTTCCCCGCATTCGGCGATGACGCGTGCGTAGGCCGCCGGGGTTTTGTCGGAAACGATCTCGATGCGGGCGAACAGGTCGGCCAGGCCGGAGGCGGCGATCTTGGCTTCCTGATGGAACAGATCGCCCTTGGTGATGAGCACGATGCGATGGCTGGCGGCGACGGCTTCCACCGCCGTGCGCACATCCGGCAGCAGTTCCACCGGATGGGTGAGCACGCCTTTGCCCAGTTCCACCAGCTTGCCGATGTCCGTACTTTCGATGCGCGCCTGGGTCATCGAGATCGCGGTTTCGATCATCGAAAGTGTCATGCCCTTGGCGCCGTAGCCGAACAGTGCAAGGTTGCGGCGTTCGGTATCCAGCAGGCGTTGGTGCAGCGCGGCATCGGCCAGATCGAGATAACGCGAAAGGATGCGTTCGAACTCCGCATGGGCGGCGTGGTAGTAGCCTTCGCTGTGCCAGAGCGTATCGTCGGCGTCGAAACCGACCAGCGCGATGCCCCGGCGCGGGTGGGATGCCTGAAATGACGAAGCCGCCATTGAGGCGGCATGGGATGGAATGGTCATGGAATGGGGGGCGACCCGGAAAGGGTGCCCAGTGTGACGCAAGAGGTGACGCGGCGCGTCAGTTGTGGTGTGGCAGGATCAATCCCAGCTGGCTGCATCACCGGAAATCGCCCCGGTCGGCGTGCCTTCCAGCACCACGGCCAGCGTATCGACGGCAGCGGCAAACCAGTCGGCCAGCGGCAGCAGCACGGCGTGGATCAGGGCGTTGAAGAACATGAGGGTGTTTCCTTGCATCGGATACCCCATCAATGCAGGAACCGGGCCAACTCTCGCGGAAAACCATGCAATGCCTCACGGTTTGGCGAAATCGTGCCGGTCGGGGCGAGGGGCATGTGGAGGCAACGCTGTGCCCAGACAGGGATCAGGGATTCAGCGCCTTCCAGCGTGCCAGCGCATCTTTCGTGCGACGGTGTTCGTCGCCGAAGGTTTCGCGCAGGGCATTCGAGCAGGGGCACGGCCTCCTCGATCTTGCCCAGGGCGTGAAGGCAGACATCCCCGGCGACGTGCGTTTACTTGATCCTGCCGCCACCACGGCACACCGGCGAATCCGGTGCGGCTTGGTGTGCCCGCCATTCCTCCGGCGTGTAGGTGTGCAGCGCCAGGGCGTGAACTTCACTCATCAAACCGCCAAGCGTGGCGTACACGGTTTGATGACGGCGCACCGGGGACAAACCCGCGAAGCCTTCGCTCACGATCACGGCCTTGTAGTGCGTTTCCAGCCCGCGATGGTGCTGGTGGCTTTCGTCCTGAACGGAAAGGTGCCGCGGTTGCAGTGCATCGAGTGCGGTCTGGATGCGTTCGAGCTTGGTGGTCATCGTGTTCCTCGAAGGGCAATGCTGTTCCTTCTTCCCGTACAGCGGGAGAAGGAAGAGCTAAATACGCGAATGATTCCACGACACCATGCGCCCGTCCTTGTACGGCATGATGCCGTGGAACTGGCGCGGGTCGCCGTCGAACACCAGCGGCAGGAAGTGGCGGTCGCCTTCCCACATCGGCAATTCCATGATCCCCTCCACTGGCATCCATTGCAGCGTGCCTTCGGCATTTTCCGTCAAAGGTTCGCCGGAAAACTGCGTGATGAGGAAGACGAAGCCGAGCCAATCCTCGCCCTGCTTGCCGAAGCCCGGCCAGGAGATCGTGCCGCGCAGTTCCATCGCCTCGCAGAGGATGCCCGCTTCCTCGAAGATTTCCCGCCGCATCCCGGCGGCCACATCCTCGTCGGCTTCGAGCTTGCCGCCCAAGCCGTTGTACTTGCCCAGGTGCTGATCATCGGCGCGCGCATTGCGGTGCACGAGCAACACCTGCGAGCGGTCGCGCGAAAGGATGTAGCCAAGCGTGCCGACGATGGGGGTATAGGTCATGGAACGGTTCCGTGTGTGGTTCATTGCCGCGCCGTGCGCGGATTGGGTGGCGTGAGGCTCTCGCTGCTGCGGAACGGATTGATGTCCAGCCCGCCGCGCCGCGTGTAGCGCGCAAAAACCGAAAGCTTTTCCGGCGCACAGCGCGCAGTGAGATCGCAGTAGATGCGTTCCACGCAATGTTCGTGGAAATCGCTGTGTTCGCGGAACGACACCAGATACCGCAACAACCCTTCACGCGAAAGGCGCGGCCCGCGCCAGACGATCTGCACGCTGGCCCAATCCGGCTGGCCGGTGACCGGGCAATTGGATTTGAGCAGATGCGAAACCAGGGTTTCCTCGACGATGGCGCTGGCATCGCCTTGCAGGAAAGACGCATCCGGCGGGCCGTAGTTTTCGATATCCACGGGAAGATCGTCGATGCGTTCTCCGTGCAGTGGTTCGATGCACTCGCTGGCGAAATCGCGCGGCTCGACCAGCCTCACACCCACCGTGGAAACCGTGGCCTGCGAAAGATCGTGCGCCAGCGTCGCCTTCACCTCATCCGCATCGGCGAATCGCGTCCCGGCAAAGCCGTTCAAGTACAACTTGAAACTCTTGGATTCGATCAGGTTTTCCGAATCCGCAGGAATCGCGAACTTCGCAATGGCGATGCATGGCTTGCCGCGCGGATCAAGCCACGAAAGCTCGTAGCCGTTCCACAGGTCCACACCGAAGAACGGCAACGCGTCTGTGATGCCCAATGCCGCCCGGCCCTGCGCGCGCGCAATCGGGAACAGGCGCGAAGCGTCGTAGTGGGTGCCGTACTCGGTAGCTTGGCCAAGCGCGGAGGTGTGCGGTGAATTCAAGTCATGAGGCATTTGCGCATTGTAATGCGGCCAAGAATCGCTTCCTCGCTTGGGCCATGGGTGGCCGTGGCCTACAATCGCAACCCTTTTCTCCCACGAAAACCCGCCCTCGCACGGGTCATATCCGCATGAACAAGCCCCTGGATCCGAGCTTCGAGCCCGGCAGTTTCGAAACCCGCTGGTACGACTTCTGGGAGCGCAGCGGCGCTTTCGCCCCCAGCGGCACGGGCGAGCCGTACACCATCCTTTTGCCGCCGCCGAACGTGACCGGCACGCTGCACATGGGCCACGCCTTCCAGCACACGCTGATGGATGCGCTGGTGCGTTATCACCGGATGCGTGGCTGCGACACGCTCTGGCAGGTCGGCACGGATCACGCGGGCATTGCCACGGAAATGGTCGTCTCGCGCAACCTGCAACGCGCGGGCAAGGGCGAAACGCGCGATTCGCTGGGCCGCGATGGCTTCATCGAAAAAGTATGGGAGTGGAAGCAGGAATCCGGCGACACCATCGAGCGCCAAATGCGCCGCATGGGCGCCTCCGGGGATTGGAGCCGCAGCGTGTTCACGATGGACGAAATGCCATCGAAAGCGGTGATCGAAGCCTTCGTGAGGCTGCACGAAGAAGGGTTGATTTATCGCGGCCAGCGGCTGGTGAACTGGGATCCGGTACTGAAGACCGCCATTTCCGATCTGGAAGTGGTGAGCGAAGAAGAAGACGGCTTCCTGTGGTCGATTTCCTATCCGCTGACCGATGGTTCCGGTGCGCTCACGGTGGCGACCACGCGTCCGGAAACGCTGCTCGGCGACGTGGCCGTGATGGTGCACCCGGAAGACGAACGCTACGCACATTTGATCGGCAAAAAGGTGAGGCTGCCGCTGACAGATCGGGAGATTCCGGTGATCGCCGATGCATACGTGGATCGGGAGTTCGGCACCGGCGTGGTGAAGGTGACGCCCGCACACGATTTCAACGACTACGCGGTCGGACAACGGCATGGTTTGCCGCTCATCAACATCTTCACGCCGATTGCACAGGTCAACGACAACGCGCCGGAAAAATATCGCGGTCTGGATCGGTACGAGGCACGCAAGATCGTGCTCGCCGATCTGGAAGCGCAAGGCTTGCTGGTCGAAACCAAGCCACACAAACTGCAAGTGCCGCGCGGCGACCGCACCGGCCAGGTGATCGAGCCTTACCTCACGGATCAGTGGTTCGTGAAGATGGAAATTCTCGGCCAGCGTGGCCTTGAGCTGGTCGAGAAAGGAGAGGTGAAATTCGTCCCGCCGAACTGGATCAACACCTATCGGCACTGGATGGAGAACCTGCAGGATTGGTGCATCAGCCGCCAGCTCTGGTGGGGCCATCGGATTCCGGCGTGGTATGACGAATCGGGCACGGCGTATGTCGGCCATGATGAAGCCGAAGTCCGCGCCAGACACGGGCTTGCCGATCAGGTGAAGCTCATGCAGGACAGCGACGTTCTGGAGACCTGGTTCTCCTCCGCGCTGTGGCCGTTCTCCACGCTCGGCTGGCCGGACGAAGCGGCACGGAAAGAACGCGGATTCGATCGCTACCTTCCGGGCAGCGTGCTCGTCACGGGCTTTGACATCATCTTCTTCTGGGTCGCGCGCATGGTGATGATGACCGACCACTTCACCGGCTTGCCGCCGTTCCGCGATGTCTATATCACCGGCCTGGTGCGCGACAAGGACGGGCAGAAGATGTCCAAATCCAAGGGCAATGTGCTCGATCCGATCGACCTCATCGACGGCATATCGCTCGAGGCGTTGCTGGAGAAACGCACCGCCGGCCTGATGCAGCCGAAGATGGCCGAGAAGATCGAAAAGGCCACGCGCAAGGAATTCCCCGAAGGCATCGCCGCCTACGGCGCGGATGCACTGCGCTTCACTTTCGCCTCGCTTGCCACGCACGGGCGCGACATCAAGTTCGATACGAACCGCTGCGAGGGTTACAAGAACTTCTGCAACAAGCTCTGGAACGCGGCGCGCTTCGTGCTGGGCGCGTTGCCGGAAGGCGCGGTGATTGCAAAGCCCGCCGCATGGCCTGCTACCGCCTTCGAGCGCGCGCTGCTGGCGCGTTTTGATGCACTGACGAACGAAGTGCAGGAACAGTTCGCCGCCTATCGCTTCGATCTCGTTTCCCAGGCGCTGTACGAATTCGTCTGGAACGAGTTCTGCGACTGGTCCATCGAATTCGCCAAGCCCTACCTCAATGCCGAGGTGATGGCGCGTCTGGCCGCGGGCAACGAGAGCGGCGCAAGCGAATCGGTGCGCTACACCCTGCTGGCCGTGCTTGAAGCCACCTTGCGCCTGCTGCATCCGCTGATTCCTTTCGTCACCGAAGAACTGTGGCAACACATCGCCCCGCGTCTTGATGTGGGCGGGGAAACCCTGATGTGCCAATCGTGGCCTGCGCCGTTCGGCCTGCCGGAAGCCACGGGCGATCTCGCCAGTATTCAGTGGCTGAAAGAGACGATCCTGAAATTGCGTTCGGTGCGCAGCCAGCTGGGCATTTCGCCGAGCAGGCAGGTTCGCTTGCTGGTGGAAGGCGGCGATGCCGCTGATGCTGCCCGCATCGCACTCTTCGATGAAGCCCTGCGGTTCCTTGTGAAGCTGGAATCCATCGAGCGGTTGCAAGGTGCGGCTCCGGCGTCGGCTTCCGCCGTGATTGGCCAGATGAAACTGCTGATTCCGCTTGCCGGGCTGATCGACCTCGACGCTGAACGAGCACGCCTCTCCAGGGAGATCGCCCGCGTGGAAGCTGAACAAGCGAAGAGCGAAACCAAACTTGCGAACTTCACCGACAAGGTACCCGCCGCTGTGGTGGAAACCGAACGCCAACGTCTGGCCGACTGGACAACGCAACTGGCCGGGTTGAAAGAACAGCAGGCACGGTTGGGCGGTTGATCCGCCCTGCGTTCGCTAAATCTCGATCCCACCCTCATCCCCACCCAGGCGGGTGAGCAGGTACGCGCGGGCGCGGCGCCAGTCGCGGGTGACGGTGCGTTCGGTCACGCCCAGCACGTCGGCGGCTTCGCGTTCGCTCAGGCCGCCGAAATAGCGCAGTTCCACCACTTTCGCCAATCGTGGGTCGATGTCGGCCAGGCCGTTGAGCGCCTGGTTCAGGGAAAGCAGTTGTTCCAGTCGCGTTTCCGAGCGGGCGTCGTGCAGATCTTCATCCAGCGAGACGTGATCATTATCCGAATGGGCTTCCGTCAACGCCCGGCGGGTTTCGTCGATCAGCACGAAGCGCATGGCGCGTGAAATCAACGAGGTGAGGTGACGGCGGCTGGCGACGTTGAAGCGCGCACCGGCGAGCTTGAGCCAGGTTTCGCTGATGAGCGAGGTCGGGGACAGGCGCGGGCCGACTTGGCGACGAATCTGCGAATGCGCAATGCGGTGCAGATCATCGTAGAGCAGCGCATAGATGCGGCCCCATGCCGCAGGCTGCCCGGCATCGGCTTCCGCCAGCAGCTGTGCGAATTCCTCGGTGCCCAGATCCTCACCCACCAGGCTTTCCCCAAGCACCGGAATGTGGTCGGAAGACGGGGCTTCGGCACTCATGGTTCGGGCCATGTCTGGATTTGCCGTTCAATCTCGAATACAGGAATCAGAAGCGCAGGGGGAGCTGCGGCCTTGCCAAGCCGGGGTTCCCGTGGCCTTCGTTTCGTTCCGCTCCATCACCTCGATGGAGCGGCCAAAAGCCGTTGCCAGCAAGCTTATCAGTATCCATCCAGCGGATTTCCGGGCGTCTGAGGGGAGGCCCACAACGGACAAGGACGGTGCCTGTGCGGCCTGCGACGACGGATTCATGTCGCAGTTCCAGGGAGAGCCACATGTTCAAGTCGAAATACCTGTTGTGTCTGGCGTTGTTGGGGGTGGCGGCCGCTCACGGCACGGCCAGTGCACAGATTCGGGATGCTTCGCCGGAGGCGCTGGAAACGGCCCGTGCCAAGGCGATGGAGCCGCTGATTGCCCAGCGTCAGCAATACCCGGAAATGTTCCAGCGCGCTTATGCGCGGTACCCGGCCGTGCCCGCCGGTTCGCTGGAATCCATCGCTTATTCCCAGACCGGCTGGCGCAACGTGAAACCGGCGCTGGAAGACCCAGGCCATCGCCACATGCCGCTGGCCTATGGCGTCATGGGTCTGTATCAGGGCGGCGGGTTCGACGATCAGGTTGCCGAAGGCGCGCGCCTGATCGGCCTTCCCAAGACGTTTGTGGAGAGCGACCCGGAAGCCAACATCCTGGCCGCCGCAGCGCTGCTGGATCGGGCCATCGCGCAAAGCCGCCAAGCCAATGGCAAGGCGAACCGCAGCGATGAGGCTGCGCTGGCTGATGCACTGCAACGTTATGCCGGGTTCGGCGAAGGCGACGGCAACATCCAGTCCTATGCGCGGGAAAGCTTCGCCTATTCCGTATTGGCCAGCCTCACCCAGGGCGTGCAGGACAACGGCGTGAAGATTTCCCGTCACGCGCTGGACATGGGCAAGGCCTTCGCCCCGGAGCGCTTGCGCCTGTTGCAGGCTCCGGCGCTGACCATGTACTACGACCGGGATACGATCGAACTCGAAGATGGTTCGGAGGCATCGCCCTCACAGGCTGACAAAGGCGGCGGTACCAGCCCGCAGCCTGCCACTGCCGTGGATTTCGGCGAGGCGATCTGGAACCCCGCCAGCCCTTCCAACTACAGCACCTACAGCAACAGTGCTTCGGCGGTGATCATGCACACGATGGAAGGTTCCTACGCCGGGGCGATTTCCTGGTTCAAGAACCCTTCCGCGCAGGTTTCCGCGCATTACTGCCTGCGCAAGTCCGATGGGCAGATCACGCAGATGGTGCGTGAATACCACCAGGCCTGGCACGCGGCCTACCACAACAACTACACCATTGGCCTGGAACACGACGGCTACGCCAGCGATCCGGGCAATTGGTCCAGCGCGATGGTCAATGCCTCCGCACGACTGGTGCGCAGCATCTGCGTGCGGCGCGGGGTGAACTGCGCCTCGGCGTGGAAGGGGCCGGGCTACAACACATGGCACCTCGTACCCGACAGCGTGCGCATCAAGGGCCATGGCATGTTGACCAACAACCAGAATCGCTACGACCCAGGCCAGTACTTCCCGTGGGCGAACTTCTATTCGCTCATCAACAACGGTGCACCACCTCCCGCTCCAGATCCGACGACGAACGTGCGCTACTGGGTGGATACCTATGCCAACGCGCCCGGCTACGCCTCGCCGACCAGCACCTCGCAAACCGGCACGCTGTACCAGGGCACCAGCTACGTCTATTGCAAGACCGCAGGTCGCGAGATCCGCAACGGTTCCTCGTTCAACCGCTGGTGGCTGAAGACCGATCTGGATGTGGGCCCGGCCAACCAGTATGTCTCGGCGTACTACCTGAGCCGCTGGGGCAACGACGAAGCGCGCGACAACGATGGCTATGACCTGCCGCGCTGCGAAGTGCTGCCCTACGGCAAGATCGGCGAAAAGTACTACGCGATGGGCGGCGTGCGCAGCGTGCTGGGCGTGCCGAAGCTGGCGGAAATGGCAGCGCAGCAAGGCGGGCGTTTCCAGGAGTTCAACAACGGCATCATCCTCTGGCACGCGAGCACCGGGGCCTTCGCCATCCGTGGTGCCTTCCTGCAACATTTCTGGGCGACGGGCAGTGAAACCCGCTGGGGCTTTGCGTTGATGGATGAACTGGATGCGGCCAAATCGCCGACGACGAACCAGCAAGGCCGCTACCAGTACTTCAAGAACGGCCTGTTCCTGTGGACACCGGCCACCGGCGCACACGCGGTGTACGGCGCGATCCTGACGCACTTCGAGAACACGGGCCGGGAAACCAAGTACGGCTATCCGAAGGGCGAGGAAGAAGCCCACGGCAGCAATGGCCGCAAGCAAGTGTTCGAGAAAGGCACCTTCTACTGGACGCCGCAACAGGGCGTCTGGGTGCAGTAAACAGCGCCGCCCGACTCCGGTACGCCGGGGTCGGGCGCGTTACCATCGCACGCTTCGGACGAGGGGGAGGGGGATGCCGCCGTGGCGAATCTTGAAGCACGGGCGTTGGACTGGTTCGACCACCATGCGGACATGGCACCGCAGGCGCGTGCGGAACATCTGTGCGCTTTGCATCAAACCGATCCGGAACTCCACGCGGAAGTCGCACGCCTGTTCAAGGCCGATGCCTTGCAGGGTGCGTTGCTGCAATCCCCGCAGAAAATCCTGTCCGTCTGTGGAGCAACTTCCGAGCACGATGAAGCCGACGACCCGAGGATCGGATCGACGCTCGGTGCATGGCGCATCGAAGGGGTGATCGGTTCCGGCGGCATGGGCCGCGTGTACCGGGCCAGCCGCGCCGACGGGCAGTATGCGCAGGTGGTCGCACTCAAGTGCGTGAGCGTTAAGGCGACATCGCCAGTGCTGGCGGAAGTGATCCGCAACGAACGCGACGTGCTGGCCCTGCTTGAACATCCCAACATCGCCACGCTGCTGGATGGCGGCGTGGATGCGACGGGCTGCCCGTGGTTTGCGATGCAACTGGTGCAGGGCGAAGCCATCGACCTGTGGTGCGACCATCATCGTCTGGACATTCGCGCCCGCGTCGCCCTGTTCGTGCAGCTTTGCGAGGGCTTGCGCTATGCGCACGGCAAGGGGGCACTGCATTCGGATTTGAAGCCTTCCAACGTGCTGGTGGACGAAGCGGGCCGCCCGGTGCTGCTGGATTTCGGCCTTTCCTCACTCACCGCGCGCAGCCACGGCGGTACGCAGCGGCGCGTGGCGATGAGCTTCGGCTACACCGCACCGGAAGTGGCCGCCGAAGGCTACAGCGTGGCCTCGGACATTTATGCATTGGGCGTGATGCTGTGTGGCCTGCTCTGTGGCGCACAGCCGCAGGTTCCCGATTCGACGCTTCCTGATGTTGCACCGTCATTGCCGCTTCCCGGCCACCATGCGCGCGGAGCATCGCTTCAGGTCGCGCAGGCACGCGGCATGAAAAGCACGGCTGCGCTTTCCCGCGTACTGGGCGGCGATCTGGATCGCATCGTCGCGGCCTGCGTTGCGCGTGATCCCGCACAGCGCCCCGCATCGGTCGCGCAGTTGCAGGCTGATCTGCGCGCGTGGCTGGACATGAGGCCGATTACCGAACGCCAACAGGAAGCAGGCTATCGCTTGCGCCTGTTCCTGCGGCGCCATCGCATCGGTGCTGCCGTTGCGGCGCTGGTGCTTATCGGCGGCGGCGTTGGTCTGGCCACCGGTATTCGCCTGCACGGGCAGGCGAGCGAACAGGCCCAGGCCGCGCAGGCGATGCGCCGTCTGTTCGACAGTTCCTTCGATGCGCTCACCACCGGCGGGCTGGGGCAATCCCCGTTGATGTCCGTGGCGATGCTGCGCGATGCCGAAGCCAACCTGCGCGGCGATGCTGCCGCAGGCCGCGTGGATGCGGATGTGACCAGCCTGGTGCTGATGGCGCTGGCGCGCAGCTACACCACGCTGGGCGACTATCGCCACGCAATGGAACTGCTGGAGGAAACGCAAACCCAAAGCGCCGCACGCGAGGATCGACGCGCGCCGATCCAGGCCGCGATGGCGCACCTGCTGAATATTCAATCGCGCCATCCGCAAGCACGCGATGCGGTTCGCGAGGGGCTGGCCCACATCGACGCCGTACCCGCCACCGAGCGCGACCTGGCGCATCTGACGCTGGAAGTGGAACTGGCACGCGCACAATGGGGCATGGCGCAGATCGACGAAGGCCGGGCAACGTTGCAACAGGCGCTGGCGCACGCTGAAGACTTCGCCGCACACGATCCCCGCCCGCTGGCGGCCTTGCTGATCCAGGAAGGCCAATGGTTGCGGCTGTTCTCGGACCACGAAGCGGCAAAGGTGGATTTCGAGCGTGCCATCGCGCTCACCCGGCAGCACGCACCGATCATCGCCGATGAAGCCACGGTCGATCTGATTCACACGCTCAACCAGCAAGGCCAGCACGCGCGTGCGGTGGAACTTGGCACCGCGCTGCTGGAGCGCCGCCGCCAGATGCTGGGCGAAGAACACCCGGAAACCGGCAAGGCCTGGGCGGTACTGGGCAACTCGCATTTCTGGAACGGGCAGGCGGACATCGCTCAGGAATTCGTGCAGCGCAGCGTGGACATCCTTTCCGCAGCGTTGGGCGAAGATCACCCGGAAACCGCCCGCGCCACGCTGGTGCGCGGGGCGATCCATTCGCACCTCGGGCGTGCCGAAGAGGCCGTGGCGAATGGGCGACGTGCGCTTTCGATCATGCAGCAGGCCTACGGCCCGAAACATCAGGAATCCATGCGCGCGATGGGCTACCTCGCCGCCGCGCTGGCGGTGAGCGCATCTTCGCGGCCGGATGCTGCCAAGGCCTGGGATGAAGTGGTCGATCTGTTCGCGCGCCGGGTCGGGCTTGGCCAATCGCAAGGGCTGCCGATGCTGTCCGAACGCATGGTGCTCATCAAGGCGAAACTGCGTCTGGGCCTGGTGGACGAAGCCGCACAGGAAGAACTGGAAGACATCATCGCTGCACTCAGCGAAGCGATGGGCGCGACGAACGATGCCGTGCAGAGTGCACGCTTCACCCTGATCGAAGTCGTGCTGAAACTGGGCAAGGAAGACCTGGGCCGAACGTTGCTGGAAACCCTGTTGCGCGATGTTTCCACGTTGCCCGTCACGATGGTCACCGAATCCATGCGCATCAGTTGCCACGAAAAACTCGGCGACCTCGCCAACGCCCACGGTGCCGCCGACACCGCGCGCGAACACTGGCAACAGGCACACGACATCGCCATGCGCATCGAACTTGGACAGCCCAACGCGCAGCGGCTGGAAAACAAGCTCGCATCGATCAAATAAGCCACTGGGCGAAACCGGGAAAGCAGCGTGGCCGCCCACCGTCATGCTGCGCACAGCCTGCGTGCCATCGGCACGGATATCAGATTCCTCCGCCGAGGGCTGGCGCATGGCCGATGCAATTTGTCGCCACCGATTTCAGGATTTCGTCGCCACTGCCCGCGCCACAAATCGCAATGGCCCGCCGGGCACTACGGCATCGAAGGGCCAGCAGGTGACAAGCCACAGCTCATCCGCATCCGCAGCGGGTGCGATGCGCTGGGTGCGCGAATCGGCGATGAAGCGTTCGGCGATGCGGTAGCGGGCGAGGGTGCCGTCGGGGGTTTGCAACTGCACTTCATCGCCATCGGCCAGTGTTTGCAGGAAGGAGAAATGCGTGTCGCGGTGGCCGCTGAGGATGGTGGTGCCGTGGCGGCCAGGCGTGGCGCTGGCGGGCGACCAGCCGGGGCCGAAGGCGAGGATTCTGCCGCTGTCCCCTTCCAGCACGATGCGTTCAATCGCGTGGCCGGGAACGGTGAGCCGCGCGACGGGAACGGTATCGGCCCACGGCCACGGTTTCATCGCTTCGCCGGTTTGCGCTTGATGGTCGAAGGCGCGGTGCAGCAGCGCTTGCGCCAGTGCGGCCTTGGCGTGGATGTAGCCGGCATCCAGGGCGCAGAATGCTGCGAGAACGAGGGATGCGGCAGCGATGGCTTTTCGGCGTCCGGTAGATTTTGCAATGCGCTGCATACGAGAAGTTTCCATGGCGTGAGAAGTCGCAGCATCGGTGCGTTGCTGCGGCAAGGATTTCGCTGCGTTCCAGTTCCGCAACCCACACACGAAAGCCGTTTCCATCACGCACCTCCACGCTTGCCGGGAGCCGCCAGCCATGCGGCCAATGTCAGTGCCAGTGCGATCAGCAACATCAAGCGGGACGTGGTGCCGCCCTGGGCGAAGGCGAGGGCTTCGTCCGGATTGGCGTTGGCGAACTGCACGGATTGCAGTGCGGCACCCTTCGGGCGGCTGGGTTGCTTTTCCACGGCGATGAGGCTGGTGTAGCGCGTGACGATGGCATGCGTGATGCCAAGTTCCACGATTTGCGGGCGGATCGTGGCTTCATCCGCCGCGCCCTGCCGCATGGCATCTTCCAGGGCTTCGACTTTGTATTTGGCAAACAGTCGAGCCACACCTTCCGCACGCACACTGCGGGAAAGTTCCAGCGCGGCGTTCCAATCGCCCTGCGTGTTCCAGCCGCTGGCGCGTACCATTCCGGAAGATTGCGGCAGGCGTGCGACGGCCAGCAGCGGTTCGCCGGCGTAAAGATCGGGCAGGGTTTGCGGATGGATTTCCGCGCCCGCTGGCCAGTTCAGCGAAAGGTTGCCCAACGCCGGGCGATCCAGTTTCGCGAACAAGGCGCGCATCTGCGCCTGTACTTCGCCGATGTTGCGAATGGTCAATTGCGCACCGCGCCCGACCTGCGCGGCACGGCGCAGGAACCAGCCGTTCGGTGCGCTGCCGATGCCCACCGGGAACAGTCGGGCCTGCCCCAATTCGCGTTCGATCTGCGCGATCAATGCGTTCTCGTTGGAGACGCCGGCATCGGTGGCAAACACCACCTGCCGCACGTAGCCCGGTGCAGGTTCGCCCTGCAAGGCCATCGTCAATGCGGGCGACATTTCGGTGCCGCCATCAGCGCGCAGTTGCGAGATCCAGCGTGCGGCCTGCGCGAGGGTTTCCTCGTTGGCGGGCATGGCGTTGTCGAACAGCTGGCTGGCGGTGGAATTGAACTGGATCAGGTTGAAGCGATCGGTCGGGCGCAGGTGCGCCAACGCTTCCACCAGCGCCGCGCGCGCCTGTTCGATGGCGGTGCCGTGCATTGAACCTGAGGTATCGATTACCAGGATCAGTTCGCGCGGCAAAGTCTGGATGGCTTGTGTGGGCGGCATCAGCATGGCATAGGCGTAGGTTTCCCCGTTCACCTGCTCGGTGAACACCGCGCTGGCCGGTTCGATCTGCGGCACGGGCGTCCAGCGCAGCGTGAAATCGCGATCCGCCAGCACCGCCAGATCGGCCAGTTGCACCTTGAAGCGCTCACCTTGCCGGTTCACGTCGATGCGATGCGTGGGGCTTTCCACCTGCGCGATGGGAAGGCCGGGATTCAGATCGACGGACAGCCCGACAATCGGCGGCAATGCCTGCCGATCCGACATGGCCGCCTGCGTGGCGCGCGGTGCTTGCGGGGCTTCTTCCGCGTGCGTTGCCTCCACAAAAGACGCGCTGTAGCGCGGTACCAGGGTCAACGGCAGCGTGATGGAGAACGCGCCATCGGCGAAACGCACGTTCTGCCAGTACTCGATGCGCACCTTCACGCGCTCGCCCGGCCCGATGTTGGCGACTTGCGTGCGGAACAGATTGGGGCGCGCCTGTTCCACCAATCCTGCGGTCTGTCCTTGCGCGGCGGCGGCGCGGTAGATCGCTTGTGCCTCCTGTTTCTCGCGTACTTCGCCGACGATTTCCCGCTCGCCCACGATGACGTGCAGCGCGCCCACGGCGGCTTCGTCCGGCAAGGGCAGCAGGTAACGGCCTTCCATCCATTGCGTGCTGTCGTTGATGTAATCCTGCATCACGACGACTTTCGCGATCAGCCCGTCGATGCGGAAGGAAACATCGGTTTCCAGTGCGACGGCGGTTTCCCAATGGCCGTTTTCGGATTGCCACTGCAAACCTTCGGGCAAGGCCTCCTGCGCGCAAAGCCTTGCCGCGAAGGTGCACAGGAACAGCGCAAACGCCTGGCTGCGGCGGGAAGGGTCGCCGCGCCCGAACAGGCGGGGCTTGGCGGTGATGCGGGCGGTGTCTTGCATGGCGATGGCCTCGTGCGTCGTTGATTCGACGCCGCCATTTCCGCGCGGGGCGATGCCCTGCTGCCGTCGCATCCATGCCATGCGAGGGGCGAAACATGGCAAAACGCGGGCAGGGCGTTGCCGCAGGCTTTGCAGGGCTTTCATACTGGCCGCACGCACTTTCCGAACCGGAACTTCATGTCACGCCACATCGCCATCGTCGAAGACGAGCCTTCGATCCGCGCCAACTACGTCGATGCGCTCACGCGCTACGGCCATCAGGTGAGCGCCTATCCCGATCGCCCCAGTGCGCAGCAGGCGTTCGCGTTGCGAATGCCGGATCTGGTCATCATCGACGTGGGTTTGGGCGACGAACCGGAAGGCGGTTTCGACTTGTGCCGCGAACTGCGCGCCCGTTCGGCAACCTTGCCGATCCTGTTCCTCACCGCGCGCGATTCGGATTTCGACGTGATTTCCGGCCTGCGGCTGGGCGCGGACGATTACCTCACCAAGGATATTTCCCTGCCGCAACTCACCGCCCGCGTGCAGGCATTGTTCCGCCGCACCGACGCGCTGCGTGCCCCGCAGCACCGCGACACCGTGATTTCACTGCGCGGCCTCAAGCTGGAACTGGAACGGATGCGCGTCACGTGGAGCGGCGAAGAAGTGCCGCTCACCGTCACCGAGTTCTGGATGGCCCATGCCCTCGCGCACCGGCCCGGCCACGTGAAATCCCGCGAACAACTCATGCGCGAGGCGCAGATCGTCGTTGACGACGCCACCGTCACCTCGCACATCAAGCGGATGCGCCGCAAATTCGTCGCGATTGATCCTGCGTTCGATGAAATCGACACCGTGCACGGTGCGGGGTATCGCTGGCGGCCTTGATGAAGGTCGAAGCATTCCGTCGCCGTGAAAGGGTAAACCAACAGCAGAGCTCGTCACAGACCATTGCGCTCAACGCCCAACCGCAGGCAGCGTCAGTACCAACCGCATCCGCGAAGCCTTGGCTTGGCGCAGGTCACCTTCCAGCACGATCAAGCTCTGTCGGCCAGCGGTGGCGGCTTCTTCCACCAGTTGCGCCAGCGGTGCATCGCACGGCGGCGGCAGTGGTTCGCCCAGTGCAAACAGGGCGGCGACCGCAACGGTGGGAATCAGGAGGCGAGGGGCGAGGTGGCGCATGGCGGTTTTCCTTGGCGTTCGAATGATGTCACGCTGTTGTTGCAAGCTGCGTGCCAACATGAAACTCCTTTGATTTCAATGAATTGAAACAAAGGAGGCCCGTCCGCGTGTCCGTCTGCATGGTTTCCCGTCCGTTCGCGGACAGTGCAGCGGCGGTGCATTGCGAAGATGTGGAAAGCCGCGGCGTGTGACGGAAGTTCCGCGCGGGCGGTTCGATCAGGCCAGAAGTCCTGCAGGCGAAGCGATGAGCCGTTGTGCTCCCGCTTCACGCAATTGGGCTTCGCTGCTGTAGCCCCACAACACGCCGATGGCAGCCACGCCGTGGTGGTTGGCGCCACGCATGTCCAGGGGATGATCGCCCGCCATCACCGTGGCGGCAGGATCGGCTCCGGTGCGATGCAAGGCTTCGGCAATCAGATCGGCTTTCAGGCTGCGCGTGCCATCGGCAGTGGCGCCGACGATTTCCGAAAACAGGGTGCCGAACGGCGTATCGGCCAGGATGCGTCGAGCATAGGTTTCCACCTTGGCGGTGACCAGGCACAGCCGTGCGCCGTTCGCGTGAAGTTCGCGCAACGCATCTTCAATGCCATCGAAGATGCGGTAATTGCGCCAACCGGCTTCATCCATGTGGTGCAGGTAGAGCTGCACGGCTTGCTCGATGAGTGCGGCGTCGTGATCCAGTGATGGTGCAAGGCTCGTTCGCAATGGCGGGCCGATCCAGCCGCGCAGGTGCGCTTCGTCCGGGATTTTCCGTCCGAGTGTGGTGAGCGCAAAACGCAAACAGGCGAGGATGCCTGCGGAGGAATCGATCAAGGTTCCGTCGAGATCGAAGAACCAGTGGTCGAAGCCCCCGTGACTCACGCGCCGCGCGCCTGGAGCGCTGCCACGGCAGGCAACACCTTGCCTTCGCAGAACTCAAGGAATGCGCCGCCGCCGGTGGAGATGTAGGAGATGCCCGCCTCCACGCCGTATTTGTCGATCGCCGCGAGCGTATCGCCACCGCCTGCAATGGAGAACGCATCGGAAGCCGCAATGGCTTCGGCCACGGCCTTCGTGCCCGCGCCGAAGGCATCGAACTCGAACACGCCAACCGGGCCGTTCCACAACACCGTGCCTGCCTCCCTGATCTGCTCGGCATAGGCGCGCGCGGTGTCCGGGCCGATGTCCAGGATCATGTCGTCCGCGCCCACCTCGCTTGCGGATTTCACCGTAGCCGGTGCATCGGCGGCGAAGGTGGGTGCGACCACGACATCACTCGGCAACGGAATCCGCGTGCCGCGCTTTTCCGCAGCATCGAGGATGTTTCGTGCGGTTTCGATCAGATCGGCCTCGACCAGCGACTTGCCTACAGGAAAACCGCGTGCGGCAAGGAAAGTGTTGGCAATGCCGCCGCCGACGATCAGCCGATCCACCTTCTGCAACAGGCTGCCGAGCAATTCCAGCTTGGTCGAAACCTTGGAACCGGCCACGATCGCCAACAGTGGCCGCTTCGGTGCGTGCAACGCGCGGGCCAGCGCGTCCAGTTCGGCCATCAGCAGCGGGCCGCCGCAGGCGACCTTCGCGAACCGCAGCGCGCCGTGGGTGGAGGCTTGGGCGCGGTGCGCAGTGCCGAAGGCATCCATCACATACACATCGCACAGCGCGGCGTATTTGCGGGAAAGGGTTTCATCATCCGCACCTTCGCCCACGTTCATGCGGCAGTTTTCCAGCAGCACCACTTCGCCCGGCGCAACCTCCACGCCATCCACCCAATCCCGCTTCAGCGGAACGTCGCGGCCCAGCCATTCGGAAAGCCGTTTTGCCACCGGCGCAAGTGAATCGGCTTCAGAGAACACACCTTCCTTCGGGCGACCCAGATGCGAGGTGACCATCACCGCCGCACCTTGCTCCAGCGCCGCCCGGATCGTCGGCAAGGCAGCAGTGATGCGTTGCTCGGAGGTTACCTGGCCGTCCTTCACCGGCACGTTCAAGTCTTCGCGGATCAGCACGCGCTGGCCTGCGAGGGAAAGATCGGTCATGCGGAGGATGGTCATGGATGGAAGGCTCCGGGAGGGCTGGGGAAACCCGCTCATTGTCGCCGATCGTCGGAAAACCGCCATGCCTTTGATCCGTGTCAAATGAATCCGGGCGGCGGCGGCGCAAAATGATTCGCATGAAACCTTTGCCCCACCTCGACGACGATCTGTTGCAGCGCTACGACCGCCCTGGCCCGCGCTATACCTCTTACCCGGCTGCGCCGCGCTTCCACGAAGGCTTCGGCGAAGCGCAACTGCGCCGCGTGATTGCCTGCAGCAATGAAGACCCGATGCCGCGCGACCTTTCGCTCTACGTACACGTGCCGTTCTGCGAAAACCCCTGCTTTTACTGCGGTTGCAACCGCATCATCACCCGCGACAAGCGCCGTGGCGCGCACTATCTGGAAATGCTGGACAAGGAGATCGAGCGCATCGCGCCCTTGTTCGATGCGGATCGGCACGTGGTGCAACTGCATTTCGGTGGCGGCACGCCGAACTTCCTCACGCCCGAACAGATTGGCGGGCTGCTGGATCACCTGCGCCGCCGTTTCAACTTCAGCAAGGCCGAAGACCGCGACATCTCCATCGAACTGGATCCGCGCCACGTCACGCCCGACGACATCGCTGAACTTGCGCGCCTGGGCTTCAACCGCGCCAGTCTCGGCATCCAGGATTTCGACCCGGCGGTGCAAAAAGCGGTGAACCGCGAACAATCCCCGGAGGACACGCTTGCCGTGCTGCGCGCCTGCCGCGGACACGGCATGAAATCCGTGAACGTGGATCTCATTTATGGCCTGCCCAAGCAAACCCTGGAAGGCTTCTCCCGCACGCTGGACATCACGCTCACCGCGCGGCCCGACCGCTTTGCCATCTATGGCTACGCCCACCTGCCCGACGTGTTCCGCGCGCAAACCCAGATCGACGCTGCGGATCTGCCCGATGCCTCACTTCGCATCGCACTGCTGCGCCTTGCGATTGAAAAGCTCACCGCCGCAGGTTACGTCCACATCGGCATGGATCACTTCGCCCTGCCCGAGGACGAACTCGCCCGCGCCCTGGCCAACGGCAGCCTGCGCCGCAACTTCATGGGCTACACCACCCACGCCCAGACGGATTTGGTGGGGCTGGGCGTTTCGGCCATCAGCCACATCGGCGGCAGCTTCAGCCAGAACCCGCGCGACTTGCCCGCTTGGGAAATCGCACTGCAAACCTCCAGTGCCCTGCCAATCTGGCGCGGCCACGAACTGGACACGGACGATCTGGTGCGCAGCGACGTGATCGAACAACTGATGTGCACCGGCGAAGTGGACATCCGGGAGATCGAAGCCGACCACGGCATCGTCTTCGACACCTACTTCGCCGACGCCCTGGCCCGGCTGATGCCACTCATGGCGGACGATCTGGTGCGCATCGACTTCGACGCCATCCGCGCCACCGGGCGCGGCAGGCTGCTGCTGCGACACCTGGCGATGTGCTTCGACGCCTACCTGCACGATGGGGAAAAGACGCTGAAGGCGCGGTTCTCCAAGGCGATCTGAGTTACCCCTTGCGCTGCGCCAGCTTTTCCGCCGCCAGCCGCACGTTCGCCAGAATGCGCTCGCGCTCGACCTCGGGCAGCACACCTTCGGCCAGCAACTGCTCGCTGATGCGGCGGCAGGATTCCATGTCGCCCGTCCAGTAGCCGGCCACGGCGAACTCGTCGCGACAGCGCCAGCGGTACCAGGAAGGATCCACGAACAACGAATCGTTCGGCATCGGGATGGTCATGGCCTGTGCCGCGAACAGCCGGGCGGCAACGTGCCGCTGGCGCTCCCGGCACAGGCGCGCCAGTTGCCCGAGCGCCTCCCCACCGCGGCACGGACGGAACTCGAAGGCCCGCAGGTAGCGATCCATCACGCTGCCGAACGGCTCCTCCAGCCGCTCGGCCAGCAGCGCGGCCTGGTACAGCGACTGGAACACTTCCTCATCCCAGCCGCCCATGCCAGCACGCCGCTCGTAGTGCGCCAGCGCCGCTCCCGGCTGGTTGGCGTCGCGGTAGCTCTGGGCCAGGTAGAACACGTAGCGGGCGTTGTCCGGCTCCTGCCTCAGTGCCGCTTCCAGCAGCATCGCATCCGCGGCGTATTTGGCCCTCATGTCCTGTTGACTGCGCGCACCATCACCGCCGAAGGCCAGCGTTGGCCCGCGCAGCAACACGCCGGGCATCGGTTCCCCGCAATCCAGGTACTCGTGCAGCACCCCGACCCAGCGCCACGGCCTGCGCGAGGAGACCAGGCAAAGCCGGGTGTAGCGCAGGCCGGCATGATCCAGATAGAGAGCATAGGCATCGGCGGTCAGCGGCGGGCGCACGTAGCCTTCGGGCAGGCACAGCGTGTCGTCGGCGTCGATGGTGAAGACGTAATCGCCCAGCGGCATCGCCAACTGGATGGCCTCGGTGCGGTTGTGGCCGAAATCCTTCCATGGCCGCTCGTGCAGTTCCCCCGGCAGATCCGCCAGCGCCCCGCGGATCAACGCCTGCGTACCGTCGGTGGAGCCGGTGTCCACGATCGCCCAGGCGTCCACGAAAGGCCGCACCGAGGCCAGGCAGCGCTCGATCACGTGCGCTTCGTTCCTGACGATCATGTTGAGGCAGATGCGGGGCATGGGATCTCTCGTCCGGATCGGGGGTTTATGACAAGGGCATCACAGATTGGCGCAACTCCGGCACAGTTGCTAAGGAATTGTTAATGCGCGATGATCTTAAGGTCGGATCGGTTCGCCGACTCTGACCCTATATTTCCCATTGATCTGGGTTACACATTGAGGATTACACAATGGCTTCGAAGAACTTTGTAAAAAGTATGCGACGGAACATGCTGGCGGTTGCGCTCAGCATGTGCTTCGCCGGCGCAGCTTTGGCCGACACCGGCGGCCTGCGCATCTCCATCACCAGCTCCTCTGGCACGCCGGTTGCGGGCGCCACGGTGAAGGTGAGCTCGCCCTCCAGCCTGGTCACAAGAACCGGCGTGACGGCTGAAGACGGCAGTGTTCGTCTCCAAGGTCTCGATCCGGCGACGAACTACACCGTGGAAGTGGTGGCCTCCGGCTACAACGACTTCAGCGCCAGCAACGTCGCCGTGGTCAGCGGCAAGAACCTCAGCCTGGGTTACGTGCTCGGCATCGAGAGCCTGGATACCGTGGTCGTGACCGGCGGCTCGCTGGCCGCCGTGGACACCACCTCGGCCACCGTGGGCACCACGCTGACCCTGAGCATGGTGGAATCGCTGCCCACCGGCCGCAGCTACCAGAGCTACCTGCAGCTGGTTCCGGGCGTGAAGCCCAGCGCCGGTGGCAACCCGTCCTCCAAATCCGGCGTCAACTACGCCGACATCGGCGGTGCGGCAGGTACGTCCTCCGACAACATCTACGTCATCGACGGCGTTGACGTCACCGATCCGGACACCGGCACCTTCGGTGCCAACTTCAACTCGGAAATCATCCAGGAACAGCAGGTCATCACCGGCGGCGTGCCGGCGGAATACGCTGGCGGTTCGGGCCTGATTTCCAAGGTGGTCACCAAGTCCGGTGGCGACGAATGGCACGGCTCGGTCAACTACTACCTGCAGAACGATTCACTGGTTTCCGACGACGAGCACAGCACCTCGGGCGGCTTCTCCACCTACGACACGGCCGTCACCCTGGGTGGCCCGATCATCAAGGAAAAGCTGTGGTTCTTCGCCTCGTACCAGAAGAAGTTCCGTGAAGACGACGTGCTGAACGCCTCCACCGGCGAGCTGTTGCGCACGGTGGAAACCGATCAGGATCTGGCCTTCCTGAAGGCAACCTGGCAGCTCACCGACAACGATCGTTTGACCGCCACGTTCTTCAATGATCCCTACAATCGCGACGGCAGCACCGCCTCGACCACGCTCAACAACCGGGATCTGGCACGCGATCAGGGCGGCGACAACTACAAGCTGGAATACAGCCACAACTGGGACAACCTGCTGCTGAACGCCTATGCCTTCCGCCATGAGGGTGAGGTGTCCAACATTCCGGCGGTCACCGATGTCTCCCTCAACAACGTTGCGTTCCGCCGTCCTGCGACGATAGCAGAGCGCAGCCAGGGCGGCGGTGGCACCATGCTCACCACCGAGCGCAACCGCGATGAAGCCGGCCTGAGCCTGGAATACTTCCTGGATACCTCGCACGGCACGCACACCATCAAGGCCGGCTTCACCTATACGGAAAACGAGTACTTCGAAGACTCGCGCATCACCGGCGACGGCGCGCGCTACAGCTCCATCGGCCTGGATAACGCCGGTGTCAGCTTCGCGGAATTCGTTGGTACGGGCTGGTCGGGCACGCGCTCCATCGTGGCCGCCGACATCCCCCGCATCCTCGGTGCCACCGGCGGCTTCGGTATCGCCAACGCCAGCGCGGCGGATCAGGCTTACTTCATGGGCCTGCTGGACACGGATCACGACGGCACCATCTCCAACGCGGAAGTCAACGCCTACCAGTTCAACAGCACCGCCGGCAACCCGACGGGCCAGGTGAACAACTACCGCATCACCGAGGTGAGCGCGGCTCCGTACACCGTCCAGACCAAGGGCAAGGCGATCTACCTGCAGGACACCTGGACGCTGAATCAGTGGACGGTCAATGCCGGTATCCGCGCCGAAGAATGGACGCACTTCGATTCCAGGGGTGACGAATCGGCCAAGTTCGACTGGGATCTGGCACCGCGCCTGTCCGTGGTGTATGACCTGTTCGGTGATGGTCGCAGCAAGGTCTGGGCCTTCGCGGGCCGCTACTACGATCCGATCCGCACCAACATGGCGGACTTCGCCGGCAACCTGACCGGCCCGGAACTGCACGAGCAGATCTTCCTCGGCGACCGCTGGCTGACCTTCCGCAGCCGCGGCGGCCCGAAGACCCCGGACGCCCTGTTCGCGCCGTCCACCAAGACGCCTTATACGGATGAGTTCCTGGTTGGTTACTCCACCACCTTCCGCGACGACATCAGCCTGTCCTTCACGGTGACGCAGCGCCAGACCCGCGACATCCTGGAAGACTACGATCTGGGGCTGTACTCCGATCCGGAAGTCGTGGCGGGCGATCCTGACTGGTTCGGCTATGCCGGCCCAGGTTCGCTGTACTACCTGCCGTACTCGTACTTCGGCTACAGCGAAAAGCCGAACTCGAACTACGTGATCGGTACGCTGGCCGGCGGCAAGCGCGACTACCTCGGCTACGAAGTCACCTTGCAGAAGTTCAAGACCGAGAACTGGCAGGGCATGCTGTCGTACACCTACAACTCCGCCAAGGGCAACACCAACTCGGACTCCAACGCGGACTTCCAGGGCGACTGGCTCGCGCTCGACCCACGTGCACCGAACGTCTATGGCCCGCAGGCCGGCAACATCAAGCACCAGTTCAAGGCCTTCGGCTCGTATGAGTTCGACTTCGGCCTGGAGCTGTCGGGTATCTTCAACTGGAACAGCGGCATGCTGTACACCACTTCGCAGCTGATCTCTGCTCGCTACCTGCCGATCATGGATCATGACGGCTACGAGCATGGCGGCGTGTGGGATACCTGGGTGCTGCCGAACACCGTCGGCGCCAACACCGGCCCGTCCTACTACACCTTCGACATGCGCGCCAAGTACGTGTGGGAGCTGCCGGTGGGCGAGCTGGAGTTCTTCGTGGACGTGTTCAACATTCTGGACAAGCAGAAGCCGATCACCGCGATGGCGCTGGAAGCCGGCAATGGTGTGTATTCGTTCGGCGAAGCGACCTCCTGGGTTGCCCCCCGCCGTGCCTACCTCGGCGTGCGTTACTCGTTCTAACAAGCGGTACTGTTCCACTTGCAAAACGGCCACCTTCGGGTGGCCGTTTTTTTATGCACGATGCCAAGGATGCGACTTGGCGAGTGTGCGGGCAGATACATCCGGCGCCGAATGGCACGAGGCCTGTGCGACATGTGGATCGTGGATAATCGGAAGATCGCGCCGACAAGGAACACCAATGAAGACAGAACTTCCGGAATTCGTTGCCATGTGCGCAGATGAAACCCCGGCGCGATGAACAGCATCTCCCGCGCCAGCCTCGATTCGGCGCTCTCCAGCGCCGTGCGCCTGCTGGATGACGACCCGGCAGCGGCCGCACAGTGCGCCCGGGAGCTGCTCTCGCAGGCTCCCGGGAACCCGGATGTCTCCTTGCTGTTGGGCATGGCCTGCAATGTCGGCGGCGACTTCGCGCAAGCATCCGCAGTTCTCCAGGAACTGGTTCGAATGCATTCGCACGCACACGCCCCCTTGCTGGAGTTGGCGCGCGCGCAGATGGGCCTGCGCCGTTTCGACGATGCTGCCGCCACCTTGAAGCACCTTCTCGCGCTGAAGCCAGATTGGTCGTTGGCGCATCTGGCGCTGGCGAACTTGCGTTATGCCGACGGCGATGCGAACGGAGCGGATGCGTCCTATCTCGACTACCTGCGCCATACATCGAACGATCGCGAGCTGATGGCGGCGACTACCGTACTGGCGCGAAACCAGCTTCCCGATGCGGAAAGAATGCTGCGCCTGCGTCTGCGCCGCTGGCCGACAGACGTGGCGGCAATGCGTCTTCAGGCGGAACTTTGCATGCGCACACGCCGCAACGACGAAGCCATCTGCTTGCTGGAAGAGGCCTTGCGGCGCGCCCCGGGGTTCGACGCCGCACGCCAGAACTACGCCGTGGCGTTGAACCGGAGCGGGCGTCACGCGGAAGCGCTGGCGGAGCTGGACACCTTGCTGGAGATGCGCCCGGACGATCAGATCCTGCACGACATGAAGGCGGTGATTCTGGGGCGGCTGGGCGACGTCGAGGACGCCATCGCCACCTACGAGCGCTTGCTCCAGCGCAAGGAAGGGCACCCCAACATCTGGATCGGTTACGGCAATGCTCTGAAAACCTCCGGCCGAACCAAGGATGCGGTTTCCGCCTATCGTCGGGCACTCGAACTGCAACCTGGCTCCGGCGGCGCGTGGTGGAGCCTTGCCAACCTCAAGACCGTGCGCTTCGATGCCTCCGACATCGCCGCCATGCGTGGCCAGTTGCGGCGCAACGATCTGGATGAAACCACGCGGGCAAACTTCGAGTTCTCGCTGGGCAAGGCGTTGGAAGACGCCAGGCAGGATGAGGAAGCGTTCTCGCACTACGCCCAGGGCAACGCGCTGCGGCGCAGGCAAGCCCCTTACGATGCCACAGTGAACCGCGCCAACATGCGCCGTGCCTGCGCCATCCATACCCGCGAGTTCTTCGCTGCCCGGCAAGGCGCAGGCTGCGATGCGCGCGATCCCATCTTCGTGCTGGGCATGCCGCGCTCAGGTTCCACCTTGATCGAGCAAATCCTGTCCAGCCATCCTGCCGTGGAGGGTACGGCGGAATTGACGGCGGTCGTCGCCATCGCGCACGAGCTTGGTCAGCGCGCCGCACAACCGGGCGTGGCCGCCTATCAGGACGCGTTGACATCGCTGGAAGGGGCGCAATTGCGTGCGCTGGGCGAGCGCTACCTTGAGCGCACCCGCAGCCAACGCCGCACCGATGCGCCCTTCTTCATCGACAAGATGCCCAACAACTTCGCCCATGTCGGCCTCATCCACCTGATCCTGCCGAATGCGAAGATCGTCGATACGCGCCGCCATCCGATGGCGTGCTGTTTTTCCAATTTCAAGCAGAACTTCACGCGCGGCCAGGAATTCAGCTACGACCTGGCCGACATGGGCCACTACTACCGCGACTATGTCTCGCTGATGGCGCACTACGACCGTGTATTGCCGGGGCGCATCCATCGCGTGATCTATGAGGAAGTGGTCGCCGATACGGAGGCACAGGTGCGCAGCCTGCTCGACTATTGCGGCCTGCCGTTCGATGAGCGCTGCCTGCGATTCTTCGAGAACGATCGGGCGGTTCGTACCGCCAGTTCCGAGCAGGTGCGTCGGCCGATCTACCGGGAAGGGTTGGATCTCTGGCAACGGTTCGAACCATGGCTCGAACCACTGGCCGATGCGTTGGGGCCGGTGTTGACCCTGTACCCGCAAGTGCCGCCGGATTTGCTCGCATCGGCATAGATTTTGCGTTATTTTAACACTCCGGGCCATTGGTTTAACGGCCCTTCATCGTGCGTGGCCGGGCCGGAATGGACACATGATCCAGCTCCAGCGGTTGCGCCCTTTCAAGCTCAAGGAATTTGGAGAGCAATCATGGCTTCACAGCAAGGATCAAGGCGTTTTTCCAGGCGCTTCAAGCGAAGTGCGCTTTGCATCGCACTGGGGATGTGTTTTGTCGGCGGCGTTCAGGCGCAAAGCTCGGTAGGCTCGATCTTCGGCGAAACCGGTAACAGTGCCCAGGTCACCATCGAGAATCTGGATACCGGCACCACGCGCTCGATCACCTCCAGCGCAGATGGCAACTTCACCTTCCCGCAACTGGCCCCGGGGCGCTATCGCGTCACCTCCGGCAATGTCGTTCGCGAGGTTCAGGTCAGGGTGGGCACGGGTACGCACGTGAACCTTGGCCTCTCCGAGCTTGAAACGGTGACGGTGCGCGCCGGCTCCAGCATCAACACGATCGACGTGTCGTCGGTGGAATCCACCACCGTGTTCACGCAGGAACAGATCCAGGCCTTGCCCGTCGGGCGGGACATCACCAACGTCGCGCTGCTCGCACCGGGCACCGTCAAGGGTGATACCGGCTTCGGCAACCTGGCCTCGTTCGGTGGCGCATCGGTGGCGGAAAACGGCTACTACATCAACGGTTTCGACGTCACCAACATCTTCAACTTCCTGTCCTATGGCAATTTGCCGTTCGACGCCATTGCCGAACAGCAGGTCAAAACCGGCGGCTATGGTGCGGAGTACGGCCGATCGCTGGGTGGCGTCATCAACCTGGTGACCAAGAGCGGCAGCAACGAGTGGAAGGGTGGCGCAGCGGTCTATTGGAGCCCTTCTTCGCTGCGTGCGCATGGCAACAATGTCGCCCAGAAGGATCCGGAGCTGCTGGCCGATGGATACAAGTATTTCGCCTATCGCAGCGACGATGAATCCAGCGACTTCAGCTACAACGTCTATGCCGGCGGCCCGCTGGTCAAGGATCGCCTGTTCATTTTCGGCTTGATCGAAGGTCGCAACGACAAAGACGACATCTATTACGACGACCACAGCCAGCATCGCAAGAGCGATCGCCCGACCGGCCTCGTCAAGCTGGACTGGAACATCACCAACGACCACCGGTTGGAATTGACCGCGATCACCAATCGCACCGAGACGGACTACACCGATTACCGCAATCCGGTGGTCAACGGTTCCCCGGTGCTGTACACCGGCCAGCACGGCCTGCTCGACAGCCAGTACTCCATGGAGCGCGGCGGCGAGATCTACATCGGCAAGTACACCGGCTACCTCACCGACAATTTCACCTTGTCGGCGCAATACGGTTACCTGAAGGCGCTCGATGGCGACCGGGATCCGGCGCTGCTGGGCTCGGACAACTGCTCGCGCGCCTATGACAGCCGCAGCAATCCGGCTGCCACCATTTATGTTGGCTGTTACAACGAAGGTGATCCGTTCGTGCGCGACCAAAGCGCTCCGGCGGATGCCGACGAGCGCAAGGCGTGGCGCATCGATGGCGAGTGGCACATGGGCGACCACACCCTCCGTTTCGGCGTGGATTCGGAAGAATTCCTTTCGCAACGTGCAGGCCAGCAGTATTCCGGCGACGGCCTGTACTACCGCTACTACAACCGCCCAACCGATTTCACCGACACCGCCGTTGGCGCGTTCATCCCGGCCGGCACGCCCTACGTCCGCACCTGGGATTACCGTACCGAAAGCGGCGGCTTCGAGATCAAGAACCAGGCGGCCTACATCGAGGATAGCTGGCAGATCACGGACAATTTCCTCGCCTATCTGGGCTTGCGCGCGGAGAACTTCGAGAACCTCAACGGCGTCGGCATCACCTTTGCCGAATCCGACACGCTGTGGGCACCGCGCCTGGGCTTCTCCTACGACGTGAAGGGCGACTCCACCATCAAGGTGTTCGGCAACGCGGGCCGCTACTTCATCCCGATCGCAGGCAACACCAGCGTGCGCATGGCCGGCGGTGAATCCGGCTACGCCACCAACTACTACTACTGGGATGGCCAGCTCGACACCGCCACCGGCCTGCCGGCCAATGGCCTTGGCGCGCGCATCAATGCGGAGTTCAACGAGCCGCACGTCATCACGCCGAACCCGGCCACGGTGGCGGCGACCAACCTCAAGCCGATGTACCAGGACGAATTCATCCTGGGCGCCCAGTTCGAATTGAACATGGACTGGATGCTCGGCTTCCGCGCCATTCACCGCGAAGTCGGCGACGGCATGGACGACTTCTGCGCCCACAAGCCGCTGCAGCGCTGGGCCGAGGAGCAGGGTTACGACGATGTATGGCTTGGTGCCAACTACATCGGCGGTCCTTCGCCCACCTGCTACATGATCAATCCCGGCAACGATGTCTCGCTGATGATCGATCTGTATGGTGATGGCTCGGAGGTGGTGGAAGCCAACATCCCGGCCTCTTACTTCGGCATTCCCAAGTACGAGCGCAAGTACAACGCGCTGGAAGTCTTCTTCGAGCGCTACCGCACGGAGAACTGGTACCTGCAGGGCTCCTACACCATGTCCTGGTCCAAGGGCACCGCCGAAGGCTACGTGAACTCGACCCTGGAACAGACCGACGCCGGCATCACCCAGGACTGGGACTACAAACCCTTCACCGACGGTTCCTACGGCTACCTGCCGAACGACCGCCGCCACACCTTCAAGCTGTTCGGCGCTTACGAGATCAGCGAGGAGTTCCAGGTCGGCGCCAATTTCGTACTGCAGTCCGGTCGCCCGGTCAGCTGCTACGGCTATATCCCGCTGGACGACGAATCCCTGTCCGACGACGGCCTCAACACCCCGGTCTATGACTATTACGTCGCTGCGAACTGGTCGGGCAGCAGCTTCTACTGCGCCAACGCAAATGGCGAGCAGGAGCTTGGCCATCGCGGCAACCGTGGCCGCACGCCGTGGACCTACAGCATGGATCTTGCGTTCCAGTACACCCCGAACTGGGCCAACCAGAACCTGTCGCTGGAGCTGAAGGTATTCAACGTCTTCAACAGCCAGAAGGTCACCGAGTACTACGAATTTTCTCAGTACGGTGGCGCGGGTGCTCCGGTGACGGATCCGAACTTCCTGAACGACAGCAACTACCAGACTCCGCGTTCGGCTCAGGTCGTGGCGCGCTACAAGTTCTGATACGCGCTTCCCACAGGGATCCGCAACTTCAAAGCCGCCGGTGCAAGCCGGCGGCTTTTTTTTGCCCGCAAAGCCGGGGCCGCTTCGCCCGCGCGGGTTTCTACCAAGGTCTGGATTCACCCAGCTCACCCAACCGCTACCCTTTCCGACAAGCCACACCAGCGATCCGGGAAGAGGAAGCCATGTCCAGTTATGAAACCGAATACCGCCGTTCCATCGAGGAACCCGAATCCTTCTGGGCCGAGCAGGCCAAACTGATCCATTGGCACGTCGAACCGCAGCAGATACTGGAATACGTCAAGCCGCCGTTCCGGCGCTGGTTCGTCGGAGGGCAGACCAATCTTTGCTACAACGCGGTGGATCGGCATCTGGCCGAGCGCGGTGATCAACTGGCCATCGTCGGCATTTCCACCGAAACCGGGCAGACGCGGGAGATCACGTTCGGCGAGTTGCATCGGGAGGTGAACACCTTTGCTGCCGCGTTGCAGAAACTCGGCGTCAACACCGGCGATCGCGTGGTGATCTACATGCCACACACACCGGAAGCGGCGATCGCGATCCTGGCCTGCGCGCGCATCGGCGCGGTGCATTCGGTGGTGTTCGGCGGCTTTGCCTCGCACAATCTGGCGCTGCGCATCGACGACGCCAAGCCTGCCGTGCTGGTGTGCGCGGATGCGGGAATGCGCGGCGGCAAGGTGATTCCGTACAAGCCGCTGGTGGATGAAGCCCTGCGGCAATCGCAGTTCCCGCCACCGAAGGTGCTGGTGATCGACCGCAAGCTCGATCCGGACATGCCGAAAACGGAAGGGCGCGACATGGATTACGCCGCGCTGAAATCCGAATGCGAAGGCACGGACGTTCCCGTGACGTGGCTGGAATCCAACGCGCCCAGCTACATCCTCTACACCTCGGGCACCACCGGAAAACCCAAGGGCGTGCAGCGCGACGTGGGCGGTTACGCGGTGGCGATGGCGCTGTCGATGAAGACCATCTACGACGTGGGGCCGGGGCAGGTGATGTTCTCCACTTCGGACATCGGCTGGGTCGTGGGCCATTCCTATAACGTCTATGGGCCACTGATCGCCGGAGCCACCTCCATCTTCTACGAAGGCTTGCCGACCACGCCCGACCCCGGTGTCTGGTGGAAGATCTGCGCCGATTACGGCGTGCGCACCGTGTTCTCCTCGCCCACCGCAATCCGCGTGCTGAAGAAGCAGGATGCGGTGTGGTTGAAGAAGTACGACCTTTCCGCATTGAAGTGGCTGTTCCTCGCTGGCGAACCGCTGGACGAACCCACCGCCGCATGGATCAAGCAGGAACTCGGCAAGCCGGTCATCGACAACTACTGGCAAACCGAAACCGGCTGGCCGGTGCTGACGCTGATGCCGGGCCTCGACCTGAAACCCGTGAAGCTGGGTTCGCCCGGCTTTCCGAGCCTGGGTTTCAAGCTGCGCGTGATCGATGAAACCACCGGGCTGGATGCCAGGCCGAACGAGAAGGGCGTGCTGGTGATCGAACCACCCTTGCCGCCGGGCTGCCTGACCACGGTGTGGGGCAACGACGAACGCTTCCTCGCCAGCTATTTCTCCCACTTCAAGGAACTGGTGTACAGCTCGCTGGATTGGGCGGTGCGCGATGAGGAGGGCTACACCTTCATCCTCGGTCGCACGGATGACGTGATCAACGTCGCAGGGCACCGACTGGGCACGCGCGAGATCGAGGAATCCGTATCGTCCACGCCTGTCGTTGCCGAAGCCGCCGTGGTGGGCGTGCATGATGAACTCAAGGGGCAAGTGCCTGTTGTATTCGCCACGCTGAAACAGGCCGGAGCCTTGCCTGCCGAATCGGCAAAACAGATGCAGCAGAGCATCCTCGATCAGTTGGGCGGCATCGCCAAACCTGCACGCATCTACATCGTCGGCGCCTTGCCCAAGACACGTTCGGGCAAGCTGCTGCGACGTTCCTTGCAGGCGCTGGCCGAGCAGCGTGATCCGGGCGATCTCTCCACCCTGGACGATCCGAATGCACTGGAGGAAATCCGCCGCGCATTGGCACGCGGGCCTGATTTGGGAAGTTGAGAGGCTCGGCCTTCTCCCCGCAACAACGGTGAAAAGGTGAAAATGGAATCCATGACCACACCGCTTCCCTACCGCCTTGCCGCCGCCATCGGTGCGCTGTTCTGCGCGATGGCCGTTGGCCTTGGTGCTTATGCGGCGCATGGCGTGGAAGGCTTGGCGCAATCGCGATTGCAAACTGCATCGTTGTATCTGTTCCTGCACGGTTTGGCACTGGCGGTTTTTGCGTTGCGACATCGTGGCGCGCTGTTCGCTTCGGCGTTTTCCTGCTGGCTGGTCGGCTGCGTCGCGTTCTGCGGCAGTCTCGTTGCGGCGGCACTGTGGCAGGCATCCCCGATGGCCGCGCCATTCGGCGGGATGGCTTTCATGCTCGGTTGGCTGCTGCTGGTGATTGCGATGTTGCGCGAATGAACCCTGATTTTGCTGCGGTGCAGCGCGCAACCTTTGGAAAATCAAGACAAAAGGTCACTTCCCTTCGATACGCCACAGTACGCATAATCGGCGAACCACCGAGGAGGAATCCGCAATGAAACAAGTCGCAAGATGTGCCCCGCTGCGCGCCGTGCTGGCGTTCTCGATCATGTTCGCGCTGGGTCAGTCCGCCGCGCACGCCGCTGCCATCAATGGGCCAGGTCTGAAGCATCCGGGCAGCATTTCCTACGATCACGAAGGGGTGCCCACCGTGATCGGTGCGACCGATGAAGATGCCGCGTGGCTGATGGGCTATGCCCATGCCCGCGACCGCTTCTTCCAGATGGACACATTGCGCCGCGGTGCCAGTGGCACGGTGGCCGAACTGGTTGGCCCGGCGGGGTTGGCGCAGGACATCCAGGTGCGCACGCTTGGCCTGCGCCGGGCTGCGTGGGAAAGCTGGACGCACACCACGCCACAACTGAAGGCGCAATTGGTCGCCTACGCCAACGGCGTGAACGCATGGTTGGCCAGCAACCCGCTTCCGATGGAATACGGCGCGCTGGAACTGACCCGCGCCGCACCGTGGACGCCGGTGGATTCGATGGTGATCGGCAAGCTGCTCGCCTATCAGCTTTCGTTCGATCTTGAAATCGACTACACGATCCGCCTGGGTGCATACCAGCAGGCCGGACAGGCAGCGGGCTTCAATGGCAACGCGCTGTACTTCGCAGATACGCACCGCTCCGCCCCGCCCGATGGCCGCATTTCGATTCCCGATTTCCTCTCCTTCGCCCCACCGCCCCAAACGCAGGCCGCAGGCGTATCCACCCCCAAGCCGAGCGTTGCCACGCCATCGGTTCCGATGCTGGATCCGGCACTGATGGATCTGGCGAAGGGTTATCGCGATGCCATCGCGGACAACCCGATCATCGCCCCGCACCTCAAGCGCCGCGAGGAACGCGCCGGCAGCAACTGGTGGATCATCGGCGGTGAGCACACGGCCTCCGGTCGCCCGATCCTGGCGAACGATCCGCACCTGTCGCTTTCCACACCCATGCTGTTTCAGGAAGGCCACGTCATCTCGAATGATCCGCGCTATCCGCGCCCGATGAATTCGGTCGGTTCGATTGCACCCGGCACGCCGTGGCCGATCCTGGGCTGTGCCACGGAGTTCTGCTGGGGCCTGACCACCAACTCGCTGGACGTGACCGATACCTATCAGGAGCAGTTCGTCCTCAACACCTTCGGCCTGCCCACGCACACCATCCACAATGGCGTGCGCGAGCCGGTGCTTTGGGTGTTGCAGAGCTACTTCGTGAACAAGCTCGACGGCGTGGCGGACAATGTGGCGCGCGACAACTCCATCGGCTACACCAACGGAGGAGTCACCATCATCGTGCCTCGCCGCAACAACGGGCCGGTGGTGCAGATTTCCGGCAGCACCGGGCTTTCCATCCAGTATTCGGGCTGGGGCTCCACGCATGAACTGGAAGCCTTCCGCAAGATCAACCGCGCCTCGGGACTGGATGAATTCCGTACCGCCGTGCTGGATTTCGACGTGGGTTCGCAGAACTTCGCCTACGTGGACAAGCAAGGCAATTACGCCTATTTCGTCAGCGCCGAGATCCCGATCCGCGAAGATTTGCAGGCCGGCACCGTGAACGGCGCGCCGCCGTACCTGCTGCGCAACGGCACCGGCGGCAACGAATGGATGCCCGCGCAGCATCACTACCAGGGCCAGCATCTCCCGTACGAGGTGCTTTCGCCGGAGGAAATGCCGTACACCATCAACCCCGAACGCGGCTACATCGCCAACGCCAACAACGATCCGGTCGGCACCACGCTGGACAACGATCCGCTCAATCAGGCCCGCGCCGATGGCGGCATCCTGTACTACGCGCCGGGCCATTCGTCCTACCGCATGGGCCGCATCGATCGTGAAGTGCAGAAACTGGTGGAACGCGGCAACGTCACCGTGGCGGACATGGCCAAGCTGCAAGCCAACACCCAGCATCTGGATGCGGAACTGGTGCTGCCGCATGTGCTGAATGCGCGTGCCCACGCCGATGTCTGCGGCTTCTCCGACGATGCCGCCGTGAACGAAGCGCTGGATCGGCTGGCGGCGTGGGATTACTCCGCGCCCACCGGCATCCAGGCCGGTTTCGACGCGGGCGACAACCCCGCCGCGATGGCACCGCCTTCGAATCAGGAAATCGCCAACTCGGTGGCGGCTACCCTCTGGGCCGTGACGCGCGGCCAGATGATCCGCAACACCGTCGATTTCACGCTTTCCAGCGTTGGCTTGGCCAACTACCTGCCCGGCGGGAATGAGGCCTACAACGGCCTGAAGTTCCAGCTCGATGCCTTCACCGCACTCGGCGGCAAGAGCGCTTCGGGGCTGGATTTCTTCCAGAAGGTGCCGCCCAGCCTGGTGGCGATGGAACCTGCCATCCGCCGCGATTGCGTGTTGCTTTTCAGCGTGCGCGATGGCCTGAACCTGCTTGCCAGCGAATCCTTCGCACCTGCCTTTGGCGGCTCCACGAATCTCAACGATTACCGCTGGGGCAAGCTGCATCGCATCACCTTCAAGCACACGCTCGGCAGCGTGCTGAGCATTCCGGGCACCGCCGGCTATCCGTTCACCGATCTGGCCGAAGCCCTGCCGGGCATTGCCCGTCAGGGTGGTTATGAAGTGGTGGATGCCTCCGGCCACAACGCGCGCGCCAACAGCGTCAACGGCTTCACCTTCGGCAGCGGCCCGGTGCGCCGCTTCATCGGCGAAATGACCGATACGCCAACGCTGTTGCAGATAGCCCCCGGCGGCCAGGACGGCAAGCCCGGCGGCATGGGCTATATCAGCCAGTTGCCGCGTTGGCTGGTGAACGCCTACAAGCCGCTGGTGATCGACCCGGCGGTATCACAGGCGACCGAAGTGGCGCGGATCGAATTCGTGCCGAAGTGAGTCCGTTGTTCCGTTGAACCCGCGACGGGCCACCTTCGGGTGGCCCGTTTCGTTTTCGGGCCACGCAGGCCTTCCGTGATGCTTGCCCGTTGGGTTAGCGTGCAACTTCCTTCCGAGGCGGAGCCAGTGCGATGACGAGGAACGGCTTTACACGCGGCTTCGACGTGGATGCGGCGCACACCCATATCAGCAAACGCGACCGCAAGTTCGCCACCTGGCTGAAAAAGATCGAACCCATCCAAGCCGATCCGCGCTGGCGAAAGCCGTTCGATCCGGTGGATGCGCTGGCGCGCGCCATCCTCTTTCAGCAGCTTTCCGGCAAGGCCGCCTCCACCATCGTGGGGCGTGTGGAAGCGGCGATTGGTTCCAACCGATTGCACGCCGATACGCTTTCCCGCATCGACGATGCGGCATTGCGCGGCTGCGGGGTTTCCGGCAACAAGATGCTCGCGCTGCGCGATCTTTCCCTGCGCGAGAGCCGGGGCGAGATTCCGGACGTTGCGGCGATGCGCCAACTTTCCAATGAGGAAATCATCGCTGCGCTCACCTCCATTCGCGGCATCGGGCGATGGACGGTGGAGATGATGCTGATCTTCCGCTTGGGCCGTCCGGATGTGCTGCCCATCGACGATCTTGGCGTGCGCAAAGGTGCGGCATTGGTGGACAAAGCCATCGACATCCCCACGCCGAAAGTGCTGGCGGCGCGCGGCGAGGCATGGGCGCCGTTTCGCAGCTACGCGGCGATGGCGCTGTGGCGCATTGCCGATCTCGCCTCGAATGCGAAGGAAATGGTGAAACGTTCGCAGGAATGACGGCCATGCTGCACGCGGCACAGCAAAGCCGCGACATCACTCTCAGGCAACAGCAAGAGCAACCCTGCAACTTCGCGCAGGGTGACAGGCAACTCTCGTCACACTTCACCCATCACTCGAAACCGTCGGCAAACAGCACTGCCTCCAGGTTCACGTTGGCGCTGGCGCTTTTCGCACCGCCACTGCCGGTATTGCCCTGATCATTGATCGTGATGGACAGCGTGCCGCTGGAAAACGCCCCGGCAGGCGTAACCGTGGCCTTGTTCGCGGCGAAGTAGGCGTTCAGGTTGGCCAATGTGCCGGTGTAGGTACGGCTGGCTGCGGTGCCGCCGACGGTCACACCGCCGGATGAAGTACCGCCGCTGTTCACCTGCGCGCTGGCCAGCGTCACGACCAGATTGCCGCTGCCCGCATCCACGTCGGCGAACGAAACCTCGCTCACTGCCGTGGCTCCCATGTTCACCCGCAGCATCCCCGGCGCGGTGAGCGTGGGAGCATCGTTCACTGCCGTCACGGCCAGGGTCTTGGTGCCGCTGTCGCTCTGCGCGCCGCCGGTGCCGGTATTGCCGTTGTCGTTGATGGCGACGGTGAGGGTGACGTTGGCGGTGGCGTTGGATGCGGTGGTGAACGTCAGGTTGCCGCCGCTGATGAAGCTGTTGAGCGCGGTGAGTGTGCCGTTCAACACGCGTGACGTGCCGCTTCCGCTTACCGTCACACCGCCACCCGTGCTGGCGGAAAGGCTGCCCGAAGGCACCGAGAAGGTGGCAGTGAGACTGCCTGCACCCGCGTCCGGATCGATGAAGGAAATGCCGGTGATCGTGCTGGGCACATCCTCGGTGACGTCGATGTTGCCCTGAGGGAAGCTGATGGTCGGCGACTGGTTCGGCTGCCCCAGCGGCACGATGCACGTGGAAGGCTGCGAGGCGAGACGGTTGTTGAGCGTTGTCACCTGCACCGGATGGATGGTGGTGAGGTTGGTTGTGTTGCAGCCGCTGACGTGGCAGTAGCTCATCAAGGTGCCTTGCCCGCCCGCCGGGCAGGACACGGCACCGGAATAGCAACTGCCTTGCGAGGAGGTTTCGCCGGAATAGCACTGATCCAGCGTGCCGGAGGAGCTGGGGAATGCACCGCTGCCGTTGGTGCAATGGGTATGCGACAAACCGAAGTTGTGGCCCAGTTCGTGCGCCACCAGCGGCGCATCGTTGGGCACGGTGTTGGATACATGCCGGAACACGCGACTGGCACTGTAATGCCCGTACACGTTGGCGCCCTGCACTTGGCCCGTGGCGGCACAGTAGCTGCCGTTGGTGACGATCCAGGCGATGCCGGAGGCGCTGTTGGCACTGGCGGATTTACCCGACAGCAGCATCGCGAAAGCCCGCTGGATGCCGCTTTGGTTGTTCATCCATTCCCCGGAAAATTCGCTGAGCTGCGTCAGTTGCGGTGTTGCCGTGGTGGATGGATACGGATCGGGTACATTGGAAGGCCGCAGCACCACATCGCCAAGCTGGAGTTGCACGCTGCCGCCGCCTTGTCCCGCATCGCGTTCGTAGAACACGCTCATCGCAGCCATCAGGGAGGCGATGTAGTTGTTCGCATTGGTGGTGTTGTTGCTGAACTTCAGCGACATGAACTCGTTGTCCGTATCCACCGCCACGCGCGCCTGGCGGGTAGCGGTATCCGGCGAGGGTGGAACCAGCCTCGCATCGGGAAGTGCAGCGCGCACTGGCTCCGGCCCATCCAGCCCGCCCAGGCAATCGCCTTCGGGAATGGAGCCATCGGCCAGCGGCGCATTCGCGTCGGTGGCGGCAAGCCGCAATGCCGAACCATCCATTTGTGCATCAAGCCGCCAGATGCCGCCTTGCTCATCCACCAGCACGCCATCGCCGCCGCGCCCATCGGCGTGCAGCGAAAGCACGAGCCGACGCTTGCCGTCACGGGCGATGAAGTGGTGCAGATCGCTGCGCGGAATCTCGCGCAAACCCTCTGCCTGCGCCACCCACACATGTGCATCGGGCGCGTATACCTGCACGCGCTCCAGCGCCACGGTGCGGGCACTGGCTTCGCCCGGCAGTTGCAGATCCACCGCAGCATGAGCATTTTCCGGCAAGGCCATCATCGCCGAAAGCGTGGATGCCTCGATGCGGCCTGCGTCCTTGGCGAACGCCGTGGATGCAGCCAGCAAACCGAACAAGCAGGTCGCCGCGCGCAGACTGAAGGAAAAAGGATTCATGGCATCGTTCCTGCATGAAAGGAATGAGCGAAGTGTGCATGTTTTTCCCGAACCTCATGTAAAGACGCAGGGCGACGACGGATTTTCAGAACCCGTAACGCAGGAAACCGCCATCCACCGCGATGCACTCCCCGGTGATGTAACTGGCCGCAGGCAGGCACAGGAAAGCCACGGCAGCGGCCACTTCCGCAGGTTCGCCGATGCGGCGCATCGGTGTGCGGTCGAGCACTTCGTCCAGATAGTCGGCATCATGCAGCGCGCCAGCGGTGCGGCGGGTGCGGATGTACCACGGTGCCACCGCATTCACGCGCACGCCTTCGCCCGCCCATTCGCAGGCCAGGTTCTTCGTGAGTTGATGCAACGCCGCCTTGCTCGCACCGTAGGGGGCTCCGGTGCGAACGTGCATGAGGCCGGAAACGGAACCGACGTTGACGATGGCACTGCCCGGATGCTGCGCGAGCTGCGGGAACGCAGCACGGCACACCTCGAAGGCTGCGAATACGTTGGTCTCGAAGATCGCGCGCCATTCGTCCTCGGCGTAATCCATCGCAGCACGTGAAACGTTCTTGCCTGCGTTGTTGACCAGAACGTGCAGCGGCAGCCCGGCATCTTCGATGAAATCAAACAGCGCATCGCGGCCTTCGGGCAGCGAAACATCGGCAGCGAAACCGCGCGCCTGCGCCTGCGGAAACTCCTCGGAAAGTTCTTCGACGGCAGCATTCAGAGGTTCGGACGTGCGCGCCACCAGCAGCACATCCGCACCGAAGTGCAGCAGTTCACGCGCGATGGCCAGGCCAATGCCTGCACTGGCTCCGGTGATGAGCGCCATCTTGCCATCCAGGCGCCAGCGGGAATCTGCGCTTGATGAATCGGACATGGGTCACGACCTCGATGCGGATGTGGGCTTAGAGCGGGTCATGCACTTTCGAGCAGCTTCCCGCCCGTCTGTGCCGCCGCGATGCAGCATTGCGCACCTTGCCTCGTAACGGTACAGCCACGCGGTCAAGGCACTCCAAAATGCATAACACGCTCTAGGATACCCGCAGCGATTTCCCCATCCGAAGGAGTTGGCGATGAAAACCCGTTTTTTGTTTTTCCTGTGCTTTGCGCTGGCTGCGATGGCCAACCTTTCCGCGTGTGGTGGCGCAACGCAGGAGGAATCGAATCAAGCCCTCAAGCGCACCATCGACGAGCCACTCGACAAGGCCAGGGCGGTGGAGGCTACCGTGCAAAAAGGCGCGGAGGATTTGCGCAAGCAGATTGATGAAGCGGAAGGGCAATAGCTGTTCAGGCGGCGAATTCGACGGGGATCGCTGCCGCCGCACCTGCGAAGGCGGGTTCCCGGCGGCTTTGCCTTTGATCTGAAAAGAATGAGGGCAAAGTCGCGGGATGCCCGCCTTCGCGGGCATGACGAAACTGCAAGGACTTTCACCAAAAACGATCGGCTCCCGTTCGTTGCGCGCCGATCCGAAAAAGCAAAAGGGCGAGCCTCGCGGCCCGCCCTTTGCCACCATCCTTGTGGGCTGGAAGCCTTACTTGGCTTCCTTTTCCATCAGCTTTTCGACCAGGTTGGTCGGCACTTCTTCGTAATGGTCGAAGCTCATCGTGAAGTTGCCGCGGCCGGAGGTGGCCGAACGCAGGAAGTTGATGTAGCCGAACATTTCCGCCAGCGGCACGAAGCCCTGCACGTAGGAGCTGGTGCCGCGCTGGCCCTGATCGCTGACCGAACCGCGACGGCGGTTGATGTCGCCGATGACATCGCCCAGGTATTCGGCTTCGGTCACCACTTCCAGCGCCATGATCGGCTCCAGCAGCTTCGGACGGGACATTTTCTGCGCTTCGCGGAAGCAGGCGCGACCGGCGATTTCGAAGGCGAGCGCGGAGGAGTCCACGTCGTGGTACTTGCCGTCGATCAGGCGGGCGCGGAAGTCCACGACTTCGTAACCGGCGATCTGGCCTTCGCGGCTTTCGGTTTCGATCGCGTGCTCCACCGCCGGGATGTACTCGCGCGGCACGCGGCCACCGACCACTTCATCGACGAACACCACGCCCGAACCCGGCTCGCCCGGCTCGAAGATCATCTTCACTTCGGCGAACTGGCCCGAACCGCCGGACTGCTTCTTGTGGGTGTAGGTGTGTTCCACCTGGCCGCCGAAGGCTTCGCGGAAGCTGACCTTGGGCTTGCCCATGTTGGCTTCCACGCCGAGCTCGGTGCGCATGCGGTCGATGGTGATTTCCAAGTGCAGTTCGCCCATGCCCTTGAGCACGGTCTGCCCGGTTTCCTTGTCCACTTCGAGCTTCAGCGAAGGATCGGCCTTGACCATCTTGTAGAGCGCGGTGGACATCTTGTCCACATCGTTGCGGCTCTTGGGTTCGACCGAGACGCTGATGACCGGATCGGGGAAGCGCATGCGCTCCAGCAGCACCGGGTTGTTGGGATCGCACAGCGAATCGCCCGTCTCCGTTTCCTTCAGCGAGACGAAGGCGCAGATGTCGCCAGCGCGCACTTCCTCGATTTCCTTGGTGGAGTTGGCCTGCACTTCCACGATGCGGCCGATGCGCTCCTTTTTGCCGCGCGTCACGTTCTGCAGCGTGTCACCCTTCTTGATCACGCCCGAGTAGATGCGGGTGAAGGTGAGTGTGCCGAACTGGTCGTTGATGACCTTGAACGCCAGCGCACGCGCCGGGGCGTCATCCGTGACTTCCTGCGTGCCGGTGATGTTGCCATCCTCGTCCACGGTCTGGATGCCGCCGTTCTCGCCCGGATACGGCATGTAATCGACCACGCCGTCGAGCAACTGCTGCACGCCCTTGTTGCGGTACGAGGAGCCGCAGAACACCGGCACCAGATTGCCCGCGACACAACCCTTGCGGATGCACTTCTTCAGCGTTTCCACCGAAGGCATTTCACCGCCCAGGTAGGCTTCCATCGCCGCGTCATCCATTTCCACGGCCAGTTCGACGCTGGCCTCGCGCAGGCTCGCCAACTGCTCCACCCATTCCTTGTCGGCGGTGGTGGTGAACTTCTGCACCTTCGGGTGGTTGGCAACCTGATCCAGCGGGACGGATTCCCACTTGCTGTCCTTGTCGTCGCCCAGCCAGATGTAGCCCACGCCCGCGATGAGATCGGCCATGCCGATGAAATCGTCGTGGCTGCCCAGTGGCACCTGGCAGAGGATCGCGTTCGCGCCGAGGCGGTTCTTGATGCCGTTCACGGCATTCTTGAAGTTCGCGCCGATGCGATCCATCTTGTTGACGTAGCACATGCGCGGCACGTTGTACTGGTCGGCCAGGCGCCAGTTGGTTTCCGTCTGCGGCTCAACGCCGGCCACGCCGTCGAACACCACGACCGCGCCGTCGAGCACGCGCAAGGAGCGGTTCACTTCGATGGTGAAGTCCACGTGCCCCGGGGTGTCGATGACGTTGACCTGGTGGCCCTTCCACTCCGCCGAAACCGCCGCCGACTGGATCGTGATGCCGCGCTTGCGCTCCTGCTCCATGTAATCCGTCGTGGTGGAGCCCTTGCCGTCCTTCGTGTCGTGCACGTCAACGATCTGGTGCTTCTTGCCGGTGTAGTAGAGGATGCGCTCGGTGGTGGTGGTCTTGCCGGCGTCGATGTGGGCGATGATGCCGATGTTGCGGTACAGCTCGAGCGGTTTCTGCCTGGCCATTGGAAATCTCTGTTTCGTTTGAGCGGAAAAGCCGGACGCCCTCACTTGCGATGCGCTGCATCGAATCGAGGGCGCGGGATCCGGAGGTTGGGCGGACGTTCGCGCCGAATGCATGGAAGCCCGAAATGGAGAGCCATGCGGCGACGCCCGCGTCCTGGGGCCGACCGGGCGATGTGCGGGCAGGAAGACCTGCCGGAACGCAAAACGCGCCAATCGAGCCGCACGATTCTACACGAAAGCGCGCGAATGCCGAATCAAGGCCGCCACGGCGGTTCAGTTTGCCGGTTGCGCTGCCGCGAAACGGGCCTGGAACCACGCTGCAAGATCGCGGATTTCCTCCATGCAGACCGAATGCGGCATCGGGTAGGTATGCCATTCCACCGGATGGCCAAGCTGCACCAGCACGTCCCGGCTCTGCGAGCCGAGCGACATCGGCACGATGGGGTCGGCAGTGCCGTGGCCCTGGAACACTGGCAGCGCGCGGTTGGCCTCGCTGGCTTCGGCTGTAGTGTTTTCGGCCATCGGCAAATAGGTGGAAAGCGCCACCACGCCCGCGAGTTTTTTCGAATGGCGAACGGCAGCGGAGAGAACGATCGCCCCGCCCTGCGAGAACCCGGCCAGCACGATGCGATCATCCGGCACGCCGCGCGCGTTCTCGCGGGCGATTAGCGCTTCCACCGTGGCGATGGATTCACGCACGCCCGCTTCATCGGCACGCTGGGAAAGTTCGAAGGAACGAATGTCGTACCATGCCCGCATCGGCGCGCCGCCGTTGATCGTCACCGGCCGCACGGGTGCGTGCGGGAACACGAAACGGAGCGCAGGCCAACCCGGACGCACCAGTTCCGGCACGATTGGCTCGAAATCGTGACCATCCGCACCCAGCCCGTGCAGCCAGATCACGGTCCAGGAAGGTTCCGGGCCGGTCTGGATTTCCAGGCCATCGAACGCGGGGACATGGGTGTTCATGAAGGGATTCCTGCGGAAACGAGGGCGGAATGAAACCACAGTGACACCGAAAAGACCTGTTCCGGGCTGGTGCATGGCCCACCATCGGGGCGATAATTAACGATTCCGTCACATCTTGCGCCGCAACACGACGGAGTTCCTTCCTTTTCCGCGCCCTCCCGGATGCCCACCGATTCTGCCCCCGCGATCCGTTTCGATCACGTCACGCTGCGCCGTGGCGCGCGTACCGTGCTGGAAGACGTGAGTTTTTCGCTGGCGCGCGGCAGCGTGACCGTGGTGTTCGGGCCCAGCGGCGCGGGCAAATCCACGTTGTTGAACGGGGCGGTGGGCGAGCTGCCACAGTCCGCAGGGTCGATCACGGTGCTGGGCGAATCCCTGCCGCGCCCAAACGTGCGCAGCCTGTTCGCGCTGCGCCGCAAGATGGGCGTGATGTTGCAAGGAAATGGCCTGCTCACCGATCTTTCCGTGTTCGAGAATGTCGCGTTGCCGCTGCGCACGCATACCGATCTACCGGAAGCGGTGATCCGCGAACTGGTGTCGATGAAGCTGGCCGCCGTGGGCCTGGCGGAAGCGGCGGAGCTTGATCCGCGCCAGTTGTCCGGCGGCATGGCGCGCCGTGTCGCACTGGCCCGCGCGGTGGTGATGGATCCGCCGCTGATGTTCTACGACGAACCGCTCACCGGGCTTGATCCCATTGCCTGTGGCGTCATCGTGAACTTGATCCGCCGCCTCAACGATGCGCTGGGCATGACCAGCCTGGTCATCACGCACGACGTGGCCGAAGCGTTGCCGATTGCCGACCGTGTGCTGATCGTGGCCAATCGCGGCATCGTGTTCGATGGCACGCCCGCAGAACTTGAAACCAGCACCGATCCGCTGGTGCGCCAGTTCCTCGATGGCGCGCCGGATGGGCCGATCCGCTTCGACTATCACTCCGCTGCCGACGCAAGCGTCGGGCGCGGCGCGGCGGAGCGTTCCCATGCTTGAGAAACTCGCAGCCTTGGGGCGCTTCGGCCTGTTCGGGTTCCGGATGCTCGGCGCGATCCGGCTGTCCGCGCCGCAGTTCCGCGATACGGTGCGGCAAATTTACGTGATTGGCGCGCGCTCGCTGCCGATCATCGCGGTCGGCGGGGCCTTCGTCGGCCTGGTGATGACGTTGCAGGGCTACCGCACGCTGTCCACCTTCGGCGCGGGCAACGCGCTGGGCACGGTGCTGTCGCTTTCCGTGTTCCGCGAACTGGGGCCGGTGCTCACTGCTATCCTGTTCTGCGGTCGCGCAGGCTCGGCGATGGCAGCGGAACTGGGCTTGATGAAGGCGACCGATCAGATCATGTCGTTGTCCATGATGGCGATCGATCCGGTGGGAAAAGTCGCCACGCCGCGCTTCATCGCCGGGATCATCAGCGTGCCGTTGCTGGCCGCGGTGTTCTGCGCGTTTGCCATCCTCGCCGGCTGGTTCGAGGCCAGCGTCGTGCTCGGCGTGGATTCCGGTTACTTCTGGGCCTCGCTGCAAAACAGCGTGGATCTTTCCGAAGACTACGGGCAAACCTTCGTGAAGGCGGGTGCGTTCGGCGTGGCCTGTTCGTGGATCGCAACGCACGTGGGCTACCACGCCGAGCCAACCATCGAGGGCACCTCGGTGGCGACCACGCAGGCCGTGGTGTACGGCTCGCTGGCGACGTTGTTTCTGGATTTCCTGTTGAGCGCTGCGCTCTATTGATTGGGAGAGATCGAAGATGGCCAGTCCGAAAACCGAATGGAGCGTGGGCGCCTTCATCCTGATGGGCTTCGCCTGCGCGCTGGCGCTGGCATTCGCCTCGACGAATTCCGGCGAACGCATGGGCGGGGACAGCTACCGCGTCACCGCACGCTTCACCAACGCAGGTGATCTCAAGGCCCGCGCGCCAGTGAAGATCGCAGGCGTGAAAGTGGGCGAGATCGAATCCATCGTGCTCGATCCGGCCTCGTTCGATGCGGTGGCAACGCTGCGGTTGGCAAAATCGGTGGAATTGCCGATGGATACCGGCGCGTCGATCTTCACCAGCGGCTTGCTGGGCGAACGCTACGTCGGCCTGGATCCGGGCGGCGATCCGGACATCCTCAAGGACGGCGACGAACTGATGCTCACCCAGCCTGCCGTGGTGCTGGAGCAGCTCATCGGCAAGTTCCTGTTCAACGCCGGTTCCGAAAAGGACAAGGATGCTGCACCGCAACCACCGGCCTCCGACGGCTCCAACCCGTGATGACTGGCCAGTGATGCCCTCCCCCGAAAACCAAGAAAAAAGGAGTTCCCCCATGCTGCGCGCCCTGTTCGTTTTCGCCCTGATCCTTTCCGGTGCGACGACGGTCACCGCCGTTGCACAACCTGCTGAACCTGCGCAGATCATCACCGAGCGCACCCGCGCCGTGCTCGATACCCTCTCCACGCAGCGCGAGGCCTTCAGGGCCGACCCGATCAAGCTGCGCACTTACGTCAAGAGCCAACTGGACGACGTGATGGATCGCGTCTATTCGGCACAGCTCGTGCTGGCGCGCCATGCCCGCACCGCCAGCCGCGAGCAAGTGCTGGCCTTTGCCGAAGCGCTGACCAACAGCCTGCTCAACCGTTATGCGGATGCGATCATCGAACTCGACCCGCAGACCGAGACGAAGATCCTTTCCAGCACTCCGCTGCGCAATGGCGAACTGATGCGCGTGGCCACGCACATCCTTCGCAAGGGTGGCGAGCCGGTGGCGGTGGATTACCTGTTCCGCCAGCGCGATGGTCAATGGATGGTGTTCGACGTGATCGTCGAAGGCATTTCCTACGTGCAGACCTATCGCACCCAGTTCGACGAACTGCTGCGCAAGCAGAGCCTGGACGAGGTGATCGCCAAGCTCAAGAGCGGCCAGATCGAGGTGAAGAATGCCGACTGAAACGCTGTGCCTGCCCGAACGGTTGACGCTCGCCACTGTTGCGGCCCTGCACCGCGAACACGCACCGAACGCGGCATTGATTGCCGCGTTCGACGTTTCCGCCGTGCGTGAATGGGATAGTGCCGGCGTGGCGTTGATCCAGGCGCTACGCAGCGAACAGCACCGTCGTGGCGCACCCGCTGCGCTCGTGACTGGCGATGCAGGCCGCTTCGCCGCCTTGTGCCGTGCGCATCGCATTGCCGATGGCGGGTTGGCCGCATGAATCTTTCTCGATTCGCCGTGCTGATGCTGGCAATTATGCTCGGTGCTTGTGCCAGCCAGAATGTGCGCACCGGCACCAATGCCGATGCTGATGCGAATGGCGCGCCTGTTGCAGAAACGACTGAGGAAGAAGCGCTGGTTTCCAGCACCGCGGACAAGGATCCGTGGGAAGGCTTCAACCGCCGGATGTTCTCTTTCAACCATTTCCTCGACCGCGCCATCCTCAAGCCCACCGCCAAGGGTTACGTGAAGGTGACGCCGAAGTTCATGCGCACCGGCGTGAGCAATTTCTTCCGCAACCTGCGCCAACCGGTGACGGCAGTGAACCTGCTGCTGCAAGGCCATCCGGTTCAGGCGTTCAACGCCACCGGGCGCTTCGCCTTCAACGCGGTATTCGGTATCGGCGGCCTGTTCGATCCGGCCACGGCCGCCGAAATCCCCTACCGCGAGCGCGATTTCGGCCAGACCCTGGCGCAATGGGGCTGGGATGATTCGCGCTATCTGGTGCTGCCGATCTTCGGCCCCGCCACGGTGCGCGACGGCATCGGCAGCGGCGTCTCCACCACGATCAGCCCGGTGAGCTGGCTGGCGCAGCGCGAAGGCGCGGGCGTGAGCGTGCTGTACGGCGTGGATGCACGCGCCAATGCATTGCCGATGGAATCCTTCCTCGAAGGTGCAGTCGATCCGTATTTGTTGATCCGCGATGCTTATCTCCAGCGTCGCCATTGCCAGATAGTGGATTGCAGCGAGGAAATGCCCGACTACCTGCTGCCGGACTACGATTACGAAATCCCGGATTTCGACCGCCTTCCCTGAGGCTGCGGATCCGTTCCACGAGGAGGCCAACCATGAGCGAACCCACCGTCCACAACGGCGTCACCCGCGATCAGGCGCTGGACGCCGTGCGCACACTGCTGCGCTGGGCTGGCGAAGACCCTTCGCGCGAGGGCCTCATCGACACTCCGCGCCGCGTGGTGGATGCCTACCACGATTGGTTTTCAGGCTATACCGAAGATCCTTCGCAATATCTGGCGCGCACCTTCGAGGAAGTGGCCGGTTACGACGAGATGATCGTCTTGCGCGACATCGAGTTCGAAAGCCACTGCGAACACCACATGGCACCGATCATCGGGCGTGCCCATGTCGGTTATCTGCCAGATTCCAAGGTGGTTGGCATCAGCAAACTGGCGCGCGTGGTGGAAGCCTTCGCGCGGCGCTTCCAGGTGCAGGAAAAGCTCACCGCGCAGATCGCGCACTGCATCGAGGACGTGCTCAAGCCGCGCGGCGTCGGCGTGGTGATCGAGGCCGCGCACCAGTGCATGACCACGCGCGGCGTCCACAAGACGGGCGTGGGCATGGTGACGAGCCAGATGCTCGGCAGCTTCCGCGACGACGCCCGCACTCGCGCAGAGTTCATGCAATTGATCCAGTCGCGGCGCTGACACGCGCCATCAGAGTGAATGGCGTCAGAAGGCAACGCCTGCTTCCGATGCCAGTATCGCCAACTGCGCCTTCACCTTCTCCGCGAAGCGGCCGTGGTGTGTGCCGAGCATCCGCTTGAGTTCCGCATCGGTGGCGTAACCGATCGATGCACGGTAGTCGCGCTTGACGCGCTGGCCTTCGATCCAGCGTGCCTCCATGCCGGAAAGATCGTTCGCGGTGGTCGCCACCGCACGCGGATTTTCCTTGCGGTAGGCGGCAACACGCGCGCGGTGCCGCTCCAGCAGCTTTGCCAGCGGCGTGTTCTTCGGCATCTGCTCGGCCCGGATCGGATCGGCGTATTCGAATGGCGACGGGCTTTCGTGCAGCGTCGAAAAATGCGTGCCGTCGTCGAACTGGGTGACACATTCGACCATGCCCGTGACCTTCCATTTGCCGGTCAGGAACAGCACCAGGAACCCGAGCCAACCCGGCCACTTGGGCTTGAGTGCGAACGTCGCCACGCCGGTCTTGCCGCCATCGCAGGCGAAGAAGCGCAGCAATACGTGCTGGCCCATCGTCATGAACAACCCCCGGGCTTCGGCATCGGCGACGTGCCGAAGCTTGAGCGCCTGCGCCTGCCTGCCGATGCCATCGACATGACGGCGCTGGTAAGCCGGATACTCGGCCGCGTTCACCGCCTCCAATTGCGGCGGTGGCTCGTGCGCGACGTTGAATATCTGCATCGCGATGTTGTTCGCCATCATCGTGTCCGGATCTTCGCTGACGTGCGCCTCCAGCGCCTGCTCCACGGTTTTGCCCGAGCGCATCGCGTGGCTCATCGCCCTCAGCATCTGCGCGCCCATGTCGTCGGCCAGGCTGCGATCCTTGCCGTCGCCGAGCAGGCCGCTTTCGATCAGTTTCGCCATCTGTTCGCGTTCGCCCGCACCATCGTTCTCCGATCGCGCGCGCTGTTCCACGATGTACTCGCGCTTGGGGTCGTCCGGCGACAGCTTCGCCAGCACTTCGTCGTATCGCGCCAGCGCTTCGCCGAATCGGCCAAGTTCGTGCAGCAGGGAAGCACTGCGCAGGCCCGGGCGAATCTCTCCGCTCAGTGCGAAAACGCGCTCGTAATCGGCCAGGGCATCCTCCAGCCGGATGCGCCAAAAACGCATGCCCGTCCATGTGCGAATCGTGTTTGCATCGTCTTCGCCGTCATCCCAGCGGTGCGCGGAAGTTTGGCGCTGGCTGGCGCGGGTTTCGAGAAAGGCCGTGTTATCCGGCTCCAATTCGATGGCGCGATCCAGCAAGGCGACTGCCTCGGCCTCCCGATCCACCCCATCGTCGCGATGGCGCATCACCTGCGACAGCGCACTCCAGCCTTCCGCCAGCATGGGGTCGATCTCCAGCGCACGGCGCAGTTCAGCCTCCTGTTGCTGCGACACTTGCAATGCCTTGGCCGCACGCATCGCCTTGCGCCGCTCAATCTCCTTTTCGGAGAGTTTCTCTTCGTCGTCTTCGTCGTCGTCATCGCTGAAATCGGCATCGTTGAACTGCACGCGCTTGACGATGGCGGCGGCGTGGTCGGGCTTGAGCGAGAGCACGATATCCAGTTCGGCGCGAATCTCGTCGAGCCGACCAAGCTGCTCCAGGCAGTTCGCGCGTTGCCAATGCAAATCCGCGGAATCCGGTTGTGCCGCGATCGATTCGTCGATCAGGCGCAAGGATTCGTCGAAACGACCCTGCTGCATGGCGTCATTGATGTGGGCAGTATCGCGGGTTGTGTTCATGCTGTGCTCCGGTCAGCCAGCGATTCTGAAACAGGAAACCACGCACCTGCAATGCGCCCTCCTGCCTCCAAGTGATGCGACGCTGCGTACCTTGAATGCAGACCCACCCGCCCCAAACTTTCCAAGCCGACCCCACGGAACCTTCCCATGTCCGAATCCTTCCACGCCACCACCATCGTCAGCGTGCGGCGCGATGGCCACGTCGTCATTGGCGGCGATGGTCAGGTCACGCTTGGCAGCACCATCGTCAAATCCAATGCGCGCAAGATCCGCCGTCTTGCCAATGGCGGAGTGCTGGCCGGGTTTGCCGGTGCCACGGCGGATGCCTTCACCCTGTTCGAACTGTTCGAGGCCAAGCTCGAAAAACACGGAGGCCAACTGGTGCGCGCGGCGGTGGAGATGGCCAAGGATTGGCGCACGGATCGCCGCCTGGGTCGCCTTGAAGCCATGCTGGCCGTTGCGGACAAGGATGCCTCGCTGTTGATCTCCGGCAACGGCGATGTGCTGGAACCGGAAAATGGCCTCATCGCCATCGGTTCCGGCGGCCCCTACGCGCAAGCCGCCGCGAAGGCATTGCTGGAACACAGCGATCTTCCCGCCCGCGCCATCGTCGAGAAGGCGCTGAAGATTGCCGGCGATATCTGCATCTACACCAACCACAGCACCACCATCGAGGAACTGTGATGAGCACCGAACACGCCACCTCCATGCTCGGTGCCAAATCCATGACCCCGCGCGAAATCGTCAACGAACTCGACCGCTGGATCGTCGGCCAGAACGCCGCCAAGCGCGCGGTCGCCATCGCACTGCGCAACCGCTGGCGGCGGATGCAGCTTCCCGCCGAACTGCGCCGGGAAATCACGCCCAAGAACATCCTGATGATCGGCCCTACCGGCGTGGGCAAGACCGAGATCGCACGTCGCCTTGCCACGCTCGCCAACGCGCCCTTCGTGAAAGTGGAGGCCACGCGCTTCACCGAAGTGGGCTACGTGGGCAAGGATGTTGAACAGATCGTCCGCGATCTGGCCGATGCCGCCGTGAAGATGCAGCGCGAACAAGCCAAGGCGCGCGTGCGCAGCCAGGCCGAGGAACGTGCCGAGGAACGCATCCTCGATGCGCTGCTGCCACGCCGCCACGACGATGCGGGCTGGCCGACGGAGGAGCCTTCGGAAAACGATACCCGCACCAAGTTCCGCCGCCAGTTGCGCGAAGGAAAACTGGACGAGCGCGAGATCGAACTTGAAACCGCGATCAACGTAGGCGTGGACATCATGGCCCCGCCGGGCATGGAGGAAATGGGCCAGCAACTGCGCCAGATGTTTTCCCAGATCGCCGGTGCGAAAACCCAGAAGCGCACCTTGGCGATCAAGGCCGCGCGCCCGTTGCTGATCGAGGAGGAAGCCGGGAAGCTCGTCAACGACGAGGACATCCGCCAGCAAGCCATCGACCTCGCCGAGCAGAACGGCATCGTCTTCATCGATGAAATCGACAAGGTCGCCAAGCGTTCGGAAGGTTACGGTGCGGATGTGAGCCGCGAAGGCGTGCAGCGCGATCTGCTGCCGTTGGTGGAAGGCTCCACCGTGAGCACCAAATACGGCGTGGTGCGCACCGACCACATCCTGTTCATCGCTTCCGGGGCGTTTCATCTGGCCAAGCCATCCGACCTGATTCCCGAATTGCAGGGCCGCTTCCCGATCCGCGTGGAACTTTCCTCGCTTTCCCGCGATGACTTCCGCCGCATCCTGACCGAACCGCACAGCGCCATGACCAAGCAGTACCAGGCCCTGCTCGGCACCGAAGGCGTGAAGATCGAGTTCACCTCCGAGGCCATCGACCGTTTGGCCGACATTGCCTACACCGTGAACGAAACCACCGAAAACATCGGCGCGCGCAGGCTTTCAACGGTGCTGGAACGGCTGCTGGATGCGCTTTCCTACGAAGCACCGGATCGAGAGGGAGATTCCGTCCTGATCGACGCCGCCTTCGTGGATGCCACACTGGGCGAGCTGTCCCACGACCGGGATTTGTCGCGGTACATCCTCTAGGCTGAATGCCGATTCAGCCTGGTGCGTATCATGCACATTGGAGTGCCTTGTCCGCGTGGCTGCGGCTGCCGCATCAATCCATCGTCCCCACGGCGCGGCTGCAGAACGCACAGATTGCCGAAACCCATCGCTCCTTGTCGCGCACGCTCTTGCGGCTGCGGCCAAGCGGGCCGACCAGGGCTTCGGTGAAGGCGCCCACGATGCAGGCCGCACCAGCATCCAGGTTCTGCTTCGGCCATTCCCCGCGCGCAACGCCGCGCTTCAGGATGGTCTTGAATATCTGGCCGAAGCGTTTGCGGCCACGAATGCGCTCTGCGTCCACTTCCGGATCCACCGGCTCGGCGATGAAGGCATAGGCCAGATTCGGCCCGCTGAAGGCGCGGCGCACGAAGGAAGCGATGGCAGCATCCAATTGTTCGCGCGCGCCTTCGTGCTGGGCGATGACGTGTTCGAGGATCGTGATTTCGTGATCCACGGCCGCGGTGAGCACTTCGACGAACAATTCGGCCTTGGAGGGGAAATAGCGGTAGATCATGCCGGTGGAGACGCCCGCTTCTGCCGCCACCGCCGCAATCTGCGCATGACGGAATCCATCCTGCGCCACCAGCTTGCGCGTGGCCAGCAGGATGCGCTCGCGGTTGCCCGCGAGGCGTTCGCTCATGCGTTCAGTTCGGCGATAGGCCATCGCGGTGTCCTTTCGTGAAGCAATGAATCCGGATTCAATTTATCGGAAAATGCACTAGGATCGCCGTTTCGACGCCGAAAAATCATCGGCGCAACCATCCGCCAGGTCTGGGAGGGCCACGCCGATGCAGGAATTCGATTTCGATCTGGGCGAAACCATCGACGCATTGCGCGACGCCGTGCGCCAGTTTGCACAGGCGCGCATCGCCCCCTTGGCCGAACAGACGGACCGCGACAACGCCTTTCCGCTGCCGCTGTGGTCAGAGCTAGGCGACATGGGCCTGCTCGGCCTCACCGTGGAGGAGGAGTTCGGCGGCACTGACATGGGCTATCTGGCGCACGTGGTGGCGATGGAGGAAATCTCCCGCGCTTCGGCTTCGATTGGTCTTTCCTACGGCGCGCACTCCAACCTGTGCGTCAACCAGATCCGCAAGAACGGCACGGCGGAGCAGAAGGCGAAATACCTGCCCAGACTCGTGAGCGGCGAACACATCGGCGCACTGGCGATGAGCGAGCCGGGCGCGGGTTCGGACGTGGTTTCCATGCGCCTGCGTGCGGAACGGCGCGGCGATGTGTTCGTGCTCAACGGCAACAAGATGTGGATCACCAACGGCCCGGATGCGGATGTGTTGGTGGTGTATGCCAAGACGGATGTGGCCGCAGGTTCCAAGGGCATCACCGCCTTCATCGTGGAAAAGGGCTTCACCGGTTTTTCCACCGCACAAAAGCTCGACAAGCTCGGAATGCGCGGCTCCAACACCTGTGAACTCGTTTTTCAGGATTGCGAAGTGCCCGCCGCAAATGTGCTGGGCGAAGTGGACAAGGGCGTGCGCGTTCTGATGTCCGGCCTTGATTACGAACGCCTCGTGCTCTCCGGCGGCCCGCTGGGCATCATGGGCGCATGTCTGGATGCGGCATTGCCGTATTCGCGCGAACGCAAACAGTTCGGCCGCAGCATCGCGGAGTTCCAGTTGATCCAGGGAAAACTGGCCGACATGTACGTGGGCTACAACGCCTGCCGCGCCTATGTGTACGCGGTGGCCAAAGCGTGCGATCGCGGCCAGACCACGCGCAAGGATGCAGCCGGAGCGATCCTCTATGCCGCCGAAAAGGCAACGTGGATGGCAGGGCAGGCGATCCAGATTCTGGGCGGCAACGGCTACATCAACGATTACCCCACGGGCCGCTTGTGGCGAGATGCCAAGCTCTACGAAATCGGTGCGGGCACCAGCGAAATCCGCCGCATGTTGATCGGGCGCGAACTGTTTCAGGAAGGCGGGTAATGCTTCCCGCAGGGCGGAGCTTGCTCTGCTTCCGGAAAAGCAAGCGGAGCAAGCTCCGCTCTACGAGGTAATGGATTTCACATGACGATTCTGAAGTCGCAACTATCCAGTGGCAGCGAAGCCTTCCGCACCAATGCGCAGGCGATGGCCGCACAAGTGGAGGAATTGAAGTGCCTTTCGGCGCGCATCGCGCAGGGTGGCAGCGAGGCGGCACGGGCCAAGCACATTGCACGCGGAAAATTGCTGGCGCGCGAGCGCATCGACGCCTTGCTCGATGCCGGCTCCCCATTTCTGGAAATCGCCCCGCTCGCCGCCAATGGCATGTATGGCGATGATGTGCCCTGTGCGGGCATGGTCGCAGGTATCGGTCGCATCGAAGGTGTGGAATGCGTGATCGTCGCCAACGATGCGACGGTGAAGGGCGGTACCTACTACCCCATCACCGTGAAGAAGCACTTGCGCGCACAGGAAATCGCCGAACAGAACCGGCTGCCGTGCGTGTATCTGGTGGATTCGGGCGGTGCGTACCTTCCGATGCAGGATGAAGTGTTCCCGGATCGTGATCACTTCGGCCGCATTTTCTTCAACCAGGCCAATCTTTCCGCACAGGGCATCCCGCAGATCGCCTGCGTGATGGGTTCGTGCACTGCTGGCGGTGCCTACGTTCCGGCGATGAGCGATGAAACCGTGATCGTGAAGGAGCAGGGCACGATCTTCCTCGGTGGCCCGCCACTGGTGAAGGCCGCCACCGGCGAGGACGTGAGTGCGGAAGATCTGGGCGGCGCGGACGTTCACACGCGTATCTCCGGCGTCGCGGATCACTTCGCGCTGGACGATCATCATGCGTTGGCGCAGGTGCGGCGCATCGTTGCCAACCTCAACTGGGAAAAACGCGGCAGGCTCACGTTGCGCGAACCGGAAGAACCTTTGTATCCGGCGGAAGAGCTCTACGGCGTGATTCCTTCCGATACGCGCAAACCGTTCGATGTGCGCGAGGTGATCGCCCGCCTCGTCGATGGCAGCCGCTTCGACGAGTTCAAGGCGCGCTACGGCACTACGCTGGTGACGGGTTTCGCGCATCTGCACGGCTATCCGGTCGGCATCGTCGCCAACAACGGGATTCTCTTTTCCGAAAGCGCATTGAAGGGTGCGCACTTCATAGAACTGTGCGCCAAACGCGGCATTCCGCTGGTGTTTTTGCAGAACATCACCGGCTTCATGGTGGGCCGCAAATACGAGAACGGCGGCATCGCGCGCGACGGCGCGAAGATGGTGATGGCCGTGGCCTGCGCCAAGGTGCCCAAGTTCACCGTCGTCATCGGAGGCAGCTTCGGCGCAGGCAATTACGGCATGTGTGGCCGCGCATACTCGCCGCGCTTCCTGTGGATGTGGCCGAATGCGCGCATTTCCGTGATGGGCGGCGAACAGGCCGCCAGCGTGCTGGCGCGCGTGAAGCGCGACGGCATCGAAGTCAAGGGCGGGAACTGGCCACAGGAGGAGGAAGATGCCTTCAAGGCGCCGATCCGCGAGCAGTTCGAGCATCAGGGCCATCCGTTCTACGCCAGTGCCCGGCTATGGGACGACGGCATCATCGACCCCGCGCAAACCCGCCGCGTGCTGGCACTGGCTTTGTCGGCCTCGTTTAATGCGCCGATTGAAGCAACCGATTTCGGCGTGTTCCGGATGTGAGGGAAAAACGATGAACACACGCCCCTTCCACACCATCCTCATCGCCAATCGCGGCGAGATCGCCTGCCGCGTGATCGCCACTTGCCGCAAGCTCGGCATCCGCAGTGTCGCCGTGTATTCGGAGGCCGACGCCAACGCGCGGCATGTGCGGCTGGCCGATGTGGCCTTGCCCATCGGCCCGGCGTCGGCGCGCGAAAGCTATCTGGTGATCGAGAAGATCATCGGCGCGGCGAAGCAATCCGGCGCGCAGGCGATCCATCCTGGCTACGGCTTCCTTTCCGAGAACGCCGCATTCGCCCAAGCCTGCGCGGATGCGGGCATCGTCTTCATCGGCCCGCCGGTCGCGGCCATCGAAGCGATGGGCAGCAAGAGCGCCGCGAAGGCGTTGATGCAGGCCGCAGGCGTGCCGTTGACGCCCGGCTATCACGGCGACGTGCAGGAAGCGGATTTCCTGCACGCACAGGCCGATGCCATCGGCTATCCCGTACTCATCAAGGCCAGCGCAGGCGGTGGCGGCAAGGGAATGCGGCGCGTGGATCAATCGGAAGACTTCATCGCTGCATTGGCTTCGTGCCAGCGCGAGGCCGCTTCCAGTTTCGGCGATACGCGCGTGCTGATCGAACGCTACGTGCTGCGTCCGCGTCATATCGAAATCCAGGTGTTCGGCGATACGCACGGCCACGTAGTTCACCTCAACGAGCGCGATTGTTCGGTGCAGCGGCGTCACCAGAAAGTGCTGGAAGAAGCGCCTGCGCCGGGCATGACGCCCGAACGTCGCGCCGCAATGGGCAAGGCTGCCGTGGAGGCGGCGAAAGCCGTGGGCTACGTGGGCGCAGGCACGGTGGAATTCATCGCCTCGCAGGACGGCACGTTCTATTTCATGGAAATGAACACGCGCTTGCAGGTGGAGCATCCCGTCACCGAAGCCATCACTGGCATTGATCTGGTCGAATGGCAGTTGCGCGTGGCCGCAGGCGAAGCCTTGCCGCTGTCGCAACAGCAGATTCCGCTGCGTGGCCATGCCATCGAAGCACGGTTGTATGCGGAAGATGCCGATCACCGATTCCTGCCGTCGATAGGCACGCTCGCGCTGTTCGATCCACCTCATGGCGAAGGCATCCGCGTGGACAGCGGCATCGAAACCGGCGATGCGGTGACATCGTTCTACGACCCGATGATCGCCAAGCTCATCGTCCACGGCGATACACGCCATGCGGCATTGGCGAAGTTGCGTCAGGCATTGGCCGCCACGCGCGTGGTTGGCGTCACCTGCAATGCGGGGTTCCTGCAACGCCTCGTGGCCGAAGGTTCTTCGTTCGCTCGGGCAGAACTGGATACCGGCCTGATCGAACGCGAACATGATGCACTGTTCCCGCCGGCCACGCTCGCTTCGCCACGCCGGATCGCACTCGCAACGCTCGCTGCATTGCTCGATGAAACCGCGCGCAGTGATGCCGCCGATCCACATTCCCCGTGGATGGCGAACGATGGCTGGCGCAGCTTCGGTGCCTCCCCGCGCACGATGCGCTGGCGCGAAGGCGAAACCCTGCGCGCCGCTTCCGTGCTGCGCGAAGTCAGTGGTTGGCGCATCGAGGTTGATGGCGAAAGCTTCATGGCCGATGGCACGCGACACGCGCATCTGCTGCACGCACGCCTGAATGGTTCGACCATCGAAGCCGCCGCCTTCGCGCATCGCGGCGCAATGTTCCTGTTCGACGAAGGCGACATGCGCGTGTTGCACTTCGACGATCCCATTGCCTTCGCCGAAGCCCACGGCGCACAGGGCGGCGGGCTTTCCGCGCCGATGCCGGGCCGCATCGTCGCGCTGCTTGCCGCGCCCGGCGTGGTCGCCAAGGGCGCGCCGCTGCTGGTGATGGAAGCGATGAAGATGGAACACACCATCGCCGCGCCCGCCGATGGCACCCTGCGCGGTTTTCTGGTCGCCGCGGGCGAACAGGTTGCCGAAGGCGCGGCGCTGGTCGAGTTCGAGGAGACCACGCCATGAGCGGCCGGGATTTCGTGCGTGTGGTCGAAGTCGGCCCGCGCGATGGCCTGCAGAACGAAGCCATGCAGGTACCCACGGCCACGAAGGTGGAATTGATCGATCGGCTATCCGCCTGCGGCTTTCCGGTGGTCGAGGCCACCAGCTTCGTCAGCCCGAAATGGATTCCGCAACTGGCCGATGCGGCGAACGTGCTGGCACGGATCGCGCGCAGGCCGGGCGTGCACTACCCGGTGCTGGTTCCCAACGAAAAGGGATTGGAAGGTGCGCTGGCCGCAGGCGTGCGCGAGATCGCGGTGTTCACTGCGGCCTCGGACGCCTTCAACCGCAGGAACATCAACTGCGACATCGACGAATCACTGCGTCGCATCGGCCCGGTGGTCGAACGCGCCCTTGCTGCCGGAATGTGGGTGCGTGGCTATGTTTCCACCGTGCTCGGCTGCCCCTACCAGGGCACCGTGCCGGTGGCCGACGTGGTGCGCGTGGCCTTGGCGCTGCACGCGATGGGCTGCGCCGAGATTTCCCTCGGCGACACCATCGGCGTGGGCACCGCGAAAAAGGCGCGTGCGATGCTGGAAGCCTGCGCCAGCGAGATTCCGATGCCGCAGCTGGCCGTGCATTTCCACGATACCTACGGCCAGGCGCTGGCCAACGTGTTCGCCTGTCTGGAAGCGGGCGTGCGCAGTGTCGATGCCGCGGTCGCCGGTCTGGGGGGCTGCCCCTACGCGCAGGGTGCCAGTGGCAACCTGGCGAGCGAGGATCTGGCCTATCAACTGCACGGGCTGGGCATGGATACCGGCGTCGATCTGGATGCGCTGTGCGATACCGCGCGCTGGATCAACGGGGAACTGGGCCGTGAGCCGGCCAGCAAGCTGGCGCGGATTCCGAACGACAGACGCTTTCGCGGGAGCTGATCTTCGGCATCTTGCGATTTCCCGCCATCACGCGGAGTTGGAAGGGAAAGCCCGTTCGATCAGCGCCTTGAACGGCGCGGACGCGGGCAGCGTGCCGAAGTGCTGCCCATGCGCGCCGGTCAGCCGCGAATCGCAGAACACGCCCGCCGCCGGATGCCCGGCGCGGATCAGCAGCCCAGCTTGCAAGGCGAGTGCCAGACGTTCGACGATGTGGCGCGAGCGTACTTCGATGGCATCGGCATCATCCAGTTCGCGCGCCAGCCATGCCACTTGGGTATCCAATGCGGCGTGTTCGCCCCGGGTGCCGGAAAGCTCGGCGAACAGCGCATCGCGGGTTTCCGGTTCGCGCCGCAGCGCGCGCAGCACATCCAGACACTGGATATTGCCGCTGCCTTCCCAGATGGAGTTCAGCGGCGCCTGCCGGTACAGGCGCGGCAGGATGGATTCCTCCACGTAGCCCGCACCGCCCAGACACTCCTGCGCTTCGTTGACGAAGGGCGGGCAGCGCTTGCAGACGTGGTATTTGCCGATCGCCGTGGCGATGCGCGCAAACGCCGCTTCCTGCGGATCACGGCCAGCGGCGTCGATGGAGCGCGCCACGCGCAGGCAAAGCCGCATTGCCGCTTCCGATTCCAGCGAAAGATCCGCCAGCACGTTGCGCATCAGCGGCTGATCGACGAGGCGTTTGCCGAAGGCGTGGCGGCCACGGGTGTGATGGATCGCATGGACGAGGGCCATGCGCATGATGCCGGCGGAGCCGAGCAGACAGTCCTGTCGCGTGAGCGCGACCATTTCCAGGATGGTCGCAACGCCGCGTCCTTCCGCGCCGATCAACCAGCCCACGGCACCGGCGAACTCCACTTCGGAACTGGCGTTGCTCCAATCGCCGAGCTTGTCCTTCAGGCGCTGGATGCGGATCGCGTTCAACACACCATCGGGCGCGTGGCGCGGCACGAGAAAACAGGAGACACCAGATTCCGCCTGCGCCAGCACCAGGAAGGCATCGCACATCGGGGCGGAGAAGAAAAACTTGTGGCCGACCAGTTCGTACAGTTCGCCGGGGCCAGGCGAGGCCATCGGCGTGGCGCGCGTGGTGTTGGCGCGCACGTCCGAACCGCCCTGCTTCTCCGTCATGCCCATGCCGATGGTGTTGCCGCGCTTTTGCCAGGCGGGAATGAAGCGGCTGTCGTATTCGGCCGAGAGAATGCGCGGCAGCCAGTCGCGCGCAAGGTTCGGTTGGTGCCGCAATGCAGGCACGCAGGCGTAGGTCATCGTCAATGGACAGTTGTTGCCCTGTTCGGGCTGCATGTGCAGATACGCCAGCGCCGCCCGCGCCACATTCGCGCCGGGTGTATCCGCATGGCGCCAGCCGAAGTTCGGTACCCCGTGCGCGATGCCCAGCTCCATGATGCGGTGATAGCTGGGATGGAACTCGACTTCGTCGATGCGGTGGCCGTAGCGGTCGAAGGGCTTGAACTTCGGCTTGTACTCATTCGCGGAAAAGCCCAGCCGCAGCAGTTCGCCGCCCACCACCTTCCCGAACGCGGCCACATGATCCTCGGCCCAGCCGCCGCCTTCCCGATGCAAGGCATCGCGCAGGGCGGGATCGGTGGCGTAGGCGTCGTAATCGGCCAGTGGCACGGATTGATTTTCGACGGCGTGAGTGAGGAAGCGCTCGGCAAGCGGCATGGGGAACTCCTTTCGTTCCCGCCATTGAATGCCCGTCCCGCCAAGCCTGCAAGCACATCGTGGCTTCATGACGGTTACACTTCGCCCGCTTCAGGTGCTCGGGAAGCCGGTGCGAATCCGGCGCTGCCCCCGCAACGGTAAGCAGGCGGGTTTGTCCATGGTTTGCGGAACGTCTCCATGCGTTCTGGCAAGCGGCCACTGGTTCCGGTGAAGGAATCGGGAAGGCGGACGGCCCCGGAATCCTTGTGTTCCAGCCTGCCAGCCCGGAGACCGGCCTGAGGCATCGGCGCGTTGTTTGCGCCGGTGACCTGGGCGTTGCGGTGGGCGACGCGGGCGAACGTGCAACGCGAAGGCTTTGTCTTGCGTGCGCGTTCTTCCGTGCGTTTTTCGTGGCGTCCGCCTGTGAGCCGCACTGAGAACCTCCTTCCCATGAAACCACCCCGCCTTTCACCGCTTTCCGCAGCGCTGGCCATCGCGCTGGCCGTGCCCTGTGCCGCTTCGGCCCAGCAAACCACCGAACCTGTGGTCGTGACCGCTTCGCGCAATGTCCAAGCGCTATCTGAAACCCTCGCCGCCGTCACCGTGATCGACCGCGAGGCGATCGAGGCCGCCGCCACGGGCGACCTGTTCGATCTGCTGCGGCGCGTGCCGAATCTGGACATTGCCCGCAGCGGCGGTATCGGGCAGCAGACCAGCCTGTTCCTGCGCGGCGGCAATTCCAATCACGCACTCGTGCTGATCGACGGCGTGCGCACCTCGGCGCTGGGCAGCGGGGCGTATGCGTGGGAGCAGTTGCCGCTGGCGCAGATCGAACGCATCGAGATCGTGCGCGGCCCGCGCGCGGCGCTGTGGGGCGCGGATGCACTTTCCGGCGTGATTCACATCTTCACGCGCCGCGATGCCGGGGCCGATGCGGCGCTCACCGTGGGGAACCACGTCAGTTATGGCGTGGATGCCGGCTTCGGCCACGAAGGCGAACGCGGCCGTTTCGGCCTGCGTGCGGGCTGGTTCGATACGCGCGGCACGAACGCGACCACGCCTTCCAACTGGAGCTTCGATCAGGACCGCGACGGCACCACGCGCCGCAATATTTCCGCCTTCGCGCAACTGCCGTTGGGCAACCACAACCTGAGTGCGAACCTCCTGCACAACGACAACGACGTGGCCTTCGACATCGGCGAATCGGCCACGAAACAGGAGGTGTTCGGCGTGGCGCTGGAAGGCGAACTTGGCGCGGGCTGGGGCCATCGCCTGAACCTTGGCGGCAACCGCGACCGGCTCGATACGCCTTCCTCGTACACGCGCTACGACAGCCGCCGCGAACAGGCCGACTGGCAGCACACGCTGGAAAACCTTGGCCTCAGCGTCGGGCTTTCCTGGTTGCACGAACGCGCCGAGAACCTGGATACCTCTTCCAACACGCCCATCTACGGCCGCAGCCGCCACAACGAAGCGATGTTCGCGGCATGGCATCACCGCGCGGGCGCGCACGCCTTCGAGCTTTCCGGACGTTTTGATGACAGCAGCACCTACGGCGGCCACGAGAGTTTTGCGGCAGCGTGGGGCTGGAGCCTTACCGATGCGCTGCGCCTTTCCGCCGCGTGGGGCGAAGGCTTCCGCGCACCGACGATGAACGAGTTGTACTCGCCGGGTTTCGGTGGCTGGTACGCCGGCAATCCGGACCTCGATCCGGAAACCGCCGAGAATCTTGAACTGTCGTTGCGCGTGGCCACGGATGGCTCCGGCGACATCACGCTGCGCGCCTTCCGCAACGATGTCGATGGCCTGATCGATTTTTCCGGTGGCGACACGATGTACGCCATCAATATCCAGCAAGCCCGCGTGGAAGGTGTGGAACTGGAATGGCAAAGGCGCGTGGGCGCATGGAACATCGACGCCAGTGCAAGCTGGCAGGACGCACGCAATCGCGCCACCGGCGAAAAACTGCTGCGTCGCGCCCCGCGCAAGGCGAGCCTGGTCGTGGAACGGGAGTTCGATGGTGGCGCGCGCATCGGCATCGAAGGCTACACCGCCGCCGCGCGCCCGGATTTCGGCGTCGAACTGCCCGGCTACGGCCTGATCGCACTGCGCGGAAACTGGCCGCTGGGCGCGGGCTTCCGGCTCGATGCAAGGCTTGAAAACCTGCTGGACCGCGAATACCGCCTCGTCGATGCCTACACCACGCCCGGCTTCACCGCGACGCTGGCGTTGCGTTGGCAGCGGCAGTAGCGACGTGTCATCGCGCCTGTCCGCCCCGGTTGCTGCACTGCGCCTTGGTTGCAGTGCAGCAACCCCGCGATAATGGGCGGCCCTGCACGGTGTTCCGGCGCAGGTTCCTTAATTTCACGATCATCGGGGATGTGGAGATGTTGGAACAGAATGGAGTGTGGTTGGCGCTCGGCGCGGCAGTGCTGGCGATCGTCTATGGGCTGCTGACGGCGCGCTGGGTACTGGCGCAGCCGGCAGGCAACGAGCGGATGCAGAAGATTGCCGCAGCGGTGCAGGAAGGCGCGGGGGCGTATCTGCGGCGGCAGTACATGACGATTGCCGTCGTGGGTGTGGTGCTGTTCTTTGCCATCGGCTTCGGGCTGAAAAGCTGGCCGACGGCGATTGGCTTCCTGATCGGCGCGGTGCTCTCGGGTCTGGCCGGGTTCATCGGCATGTTCGTTTCGGTGCGCGCCAACGTGCGTACCGCGCAGGCCGCCACGCTGGGCCTCAATCCCGCGCTCAACGTCAGCTTCAAGGGCGGGGCGATCACCGGGATGCTGGTGGTGGGCCTGGGCCTGTTGGGCGTGGCCGGGTATTTCTGGTACGTGACCCGTGGGCAGGCCGCTTCGGCTCAGACGCTCAAGGCGGCGCTGCATCCGATGGTCGGCCTGGCATTCGGCTCCTCGCTGATTTCCATCTTCGCGCGCTTGGGCGGCGGCATCTTCACCAAAGGTGCGGACGTGGGTGCGGATCTGGTGGGCAAGGTGGAAGCGGGCATCCCGGAGGATGATCCGCGCAACCCGGCGGTGATCGCGGACAACGTGGGCGACAACGTGGGCGATTGCGCGGGCATGGCCGCCGACCTGTTCGAAACCTACGCCGTCACCGTGATCGCGGCGATGTTGATCGCCAGCATTTCCTACGCCACCTACGGCTGGAATGGCGTGCTGTATCCGCTGGTGCTGGGTGCGGTGTCGATCGTGGCGTCCATCGTCGGCACGTTCTTCGTGAAGGTGCGCGACGGCGGCAAGATCATGAATGCGCTGTATCGCGGCCTCTCCGTCTCCGGCCTGCTCGCGGCCATCGCGTTCTACTTCGTGACGAAATCCCTGTTGGGCGCGAATGCGATGCCGGTGTTCTGGTGCGCCATGATCGGCCTGGCACTCACGGCCGCGATGGTGGTCATCACCGAGTACTACACCGCCACCGAATACGCCCCTGTGCGTGAAGTGGGGCAGGCCTCCGTCACCGGCCACGGTACCAACGTCATCGCAGGTTTGGCAGTGTCGATGAAATCCACCGCGCTGCCGGTACTGGCCGTGGCTGCCGCTATCTGGGGTTGCTACGCCATTGCGGGCCTGTTTGGTGTGGCGGCGGCGGCGGTATCGATGCTCTCGATGGCCGGCATGATCGTGGCACTGGATGCCTACGGCCCGATCACCGACAACGCAGGCGGCATTGCGGAAATGAGCGAGCTTGGCCCTGACATCCGCAAGATCACCGATGCACTGGATGCCGTGGGCAATACCACCAAGGCCGTGACGAAAGGCTATGCCATCGGTTCGGCGGGCCTGGCCGCGCTGGTGCTGTTCGCCGACTATGCCCACAAGCTGGTGGAATCCGGCAAGCAGGTGAACTTCTCCATCGACAACCCGCAAGTGGTCATTGGCCTGCTCATCGGCGGCATGATCCCGTACCTGTTCGGTGCCTACGCCATGCAGGCGGTGCAACGCGCCGCAGGCTCGGTGGTGGAAGAAGTTCGCCGCCAGTTCCGCGACATCAAGGGCATCATGGAAGGCACCGGCAAGCCGCAGTACGACAAAGCGGTTGATCTTCTGACCAAGGCCGCCATCCGCGAAATGATCCTGCCCTCGCTGTTGCCGCTCATCATCCCCATCCTGGTTGGCCTGTTCCTCGGCGCGGATGCGCTCGGTGGCTTGCTCATGGGAACCATCGTCACCGGCATTTTCGTGGGCATCAGCATGTGCACCGGCGGCGGCGCGTGGGACAACGCCAAGAAGCTGATCGAGGAAGGCTTCACCGACAAGGACGGCAAGCTGCACAAGAAAGGTTCCGAAGCCCACAAGGCCGCCGTCACGGGCGACACCGTGGGCGATCCGTACAAGGACACCGCAGGCCCGGCGATCAATCCGCTCATCAAGATCATCAACATCGTTGCGCTGTTGATCGTGCCGATGCTGTAAGCGCGAAATCGATTGCTTCTCCCTCTCCCGCAACGGGAGAGGGATTTTCGCGAAAAGCCTTTCTGTCCCGGCTTGCGCAGTTGCATGTGCGCAGGCATTCGCAGGCTCGCATTTTCGCTGCTCGAAGGCCTGGCTTACCCCGCCGACCCCATCGCCTCGATCCGCCCGTCGCGGATCAGCCACAGCAAGCCGTTGACCTGCGTGGTGACGAACAACTGCTTGCCAACGGCACGGGCCAGATAGACGTGAAACTCGTTGGGTTGTGTGTCGATCGGTTCGATGATGCCGACGGATGATGTGTTCGCATCCCGTTTCAGTGTGGTGCAGTCGCCGGTGAGGTCGCGCTGCCCGAGCAGGCGCGTGCCGTCTGCGGAAATCTCGATGCGCTGGCTGCCACCGGCCAGCAACACATCATCGAAGGTGGCGCGCTGCACGCGGTAAACGCGCTGGCTGCCCTCCACTGGCATCACGATGTCTTCTACCACCTTGGAGCAGGTCATCACCGGCACCTGTTGCGCCGTGAGGCGTGCTGCGAACTGGCGAGCCTGCGCGCCTTGCAGCGTCGGCTCATCGTCCAGTTCCTCGGTGGAACTGGCTGTGCCGTCGGGTGCGACGATGGTGCGATAACGCGGCACAAGTTCGCCTTTCCGGTCGCGGATGAAGGTAACGATGATGCCTTCGTCGGTGGTTTCGTGAATCCAGCCCTGCATCCGTTCGTCCTTGCGGAAATCGCGCCGGCCTTCGGCAGAACGGCGCGCTGCCTGGATCGCCGTGTCCAGTTGCCACAGCCTGAAACCTTCCATTTCGGCTCGGTGCAATGCGGCGGTGTCGGTCTGCTGCGCAGCAGCGGGCAAGGCCAATGCGAGCGGCATCAGGGCTGTGAGCAAGCACTGTTTGAAACGATGAAGCGGTGTCACGTGCAACCTCCGGATCTACGGCGTGCGGGGCAAAACGGGCCGCTGCGTCAGGGCCCATGCCGTGGTGGCGGAGCCGCGCTGGCTGTCCTGCGGTTCCTGCCGTTTTTCCCTCGGTTCGATGGTAACCGCAGCGATGTGACATGCGCCCTCGCACTACGTCACGATTTTCAACTTGACGCCTGCCTTTCCCTATGCCAAAAGTAACGCTGCGCGGCGGGGTTTCCCGCTGCAATGGTGAGAAGGGGAGTAGCTCTCCGCCGCCGCATCGTCAGTACGGGTTCTGCGAACCCCGGTGCGTCGGGCAGGTCGAAACGAATCGGCCTGCGAGCAAGACCTTCGCCGGGATACGGCGGAGGTGCGTCCGAAGATCGGGACAGTCCACCACGCCGGGTGAGTGGATTTCGATTATTCGGAGAGCGTCATGCATAGCATCGGTACCCCGTTGATGTGGGGTGTGTTCATCGTCGTGGTGGCGGCTGCGCTCGCGGTCGATCTCCTGATGATGCGCAGCAAGGGGCCGCACAAGGTCGGCACCGGCGAAGCCTTGATGTGGAGCGCGGGCTGGGTGGCGTTGGCGATGGTCTTCAACGCAGCGCTGTGGTGGTACTTGCGAGACAAAATCGGCGACGTCGAGGCCAAGCAGGTGGCGCTGGAGTTCTTCACCGGCTATCTGGTGGAGAAGGCGCTGGCGGTGGACAACATCTTCGTGTTCCTGATGCTGTTTGCCTATTTCGCGGTGCCGCCGGTACAGCAGCAGCGTGCGCTGATCTACGGCATCATCGGGGCGATTGCGCTGCGCGCCATCCTGATCTTCATCGGCGCGGCGCTGATCCAGCAGTTCCATTGGATCCTTTACGTGTTCGGCGCGTTCCTGGTGTTCACCGGCGTGAAGATGCTGTGGGGCGCAGGCGAGGAACCGGAGATCGGCCAGAACCCGCTATTGGGCTGGATCCGCAAGCGATTCCCGATCACTTCCGAATACCACGGCACCGCGTTCGTGGTGAAGGAAGCGGGCGTGCGCTGGTACACGCCGCTGTTCGTGGTAGTCATCATGATCGGCATCACGGACGTGATCTTCGCGGTGGATTCCATTCCCGCGATCTTCGCGATCACGGACGATCCCTTCATCGTGCTCACCTCCAACGTGTTCGCCGTGCTCGGCCTGCGCGCGCTGTTCTTCCTGCTGGCCGGCATGGCCGACAAGTTCCACCTGCTGGCCTATGGCCTTGCGATTGTGCTGATCTTCATCGGCGGCAAGATGCTGGTGGCCGATCTGTGGCACGTTCCGATCGGTGCGGCGCTGGGCGTGGTGGCGCTGGCAATTGGCGGTTCGATGGTGTTGAGCCTGGTGATTCCACCGCGCAAAGAAGGTGAGGACAAGGCTTAGGCCGATGGTGGAAATGCACCGAATCGGCCACACTGACAAGTGTTTATCCGTATCGCAGCAAGGATGATGTTTCGATGATTCCCGTGATTCTCTCCGGCGGTTCCGGCACGCGGCTGTGGCCGCTCTCGCGCGAGGCTTATCCCAAGCAGTTCCTCGCGCTCACCGGTGACGATTCGATGTTGCAGGCCACCTTCAAGCGCGTTGCACCGCTGGCCTCTGCCGCGCCGCTGGTGGTGGCGAACGAGGAACACCGCTTCATGGTGGCGCAGCAGTTGCGCGAAATCGGCTGCACGCCATCGGCGATCCTGCTGGAGCCGGTGGGCCGCAACACCGCACCGGCCATTGCGGTGGCCGCGTTGAAGGCGATGGAACACGGTGAAGACCCCTTGCTGCTGGTGCTGCCATCGGATCACGTCATCGCCGATGCCGCCGCATTTCGTGAGGCGGTGAACAGTGCCGTGAAAGCCGCCGAAGCTGGCGCACTGGTCACCTTCGGCATCGTGCCGACTGCACCTGAAACCGGCTACGGCTACATCCGCGCCGAAGATGGCGGTGAAGGCGTGCGCAAGGTCGCGCAGTTCGTCGAAAAACCCGATGCCGCAACGGCGGAAAAGTATCTCGTCAGAGGCGGGTATTTCTGGAACAGCGGCATGTTCCTGTTCCGCGCCAGTGTGTATCTGGCCGAGCTTGAAACCCATTGCCCCGCCATCTTTGCTTCCAGCCGCGAAGCGTTGACGAAGGCGAAGGTCGATGCGGATTTCGTGCGGCTGGACAAGGCCGCCTTCGCTGCGTGCCCATCGGATTCCATCGACTATGCCGTGATGGAAAACACCGCTGCCGCAGCGGTGCTGCCGATGTCCGTGGGCTGGAACGATGTGGGAAGCTGGTCGGCATTGTGGGAAGTGGCGCAGCAGGATGGCGACGGCAACGCGCACCATGGCGATGTGCTGGCGCGCGATTGTCGCAACACGCTGGCCTGGGCCGATCACCGCCTCGTCGCCTTGCTCGGCCTCGACAACGTGGTGGTGGTGGATACCGACGATGCCGTGCTGGTGGCACACAAGGACAAGGTGCAGGATGTGAAGCACATCGTCGCCGCGCTGAAGCAGCAGGGCCGCAGCGAGCCGACGTGGCACCGCAAGGTCTATCGACCCTGGGGCAGCTACGATTCCATCGACATGGGCGAACGCTTCCAGGTGAAGCGCATCACGGTGAAACCCGGTGCGGCATTGAGCCTGCAAATGCACCATCATCGCGCCGAACACTGGATCGTGGTCAGCGGCACCGGACGCATCACGCGGGGAGACGAAACCATTTTGCTGGGCGAGAACCAGAGCACCTACATTCCGCTTGGCGTGAAGCACCGGCTGGAAAATCCGGGCCGCGTGTCACTGGAACTGATCGAAGTGCAGTCCGGCAGTTATCTGGGCGAAGACGACATCGTGCGCTTCGAGGATGTTTACGGGCGCGGCTGAGCCGTATTCGGCGCAGCGGGACGGCCTTCACGCAGCCACGTTGCGCGGCGATGGGGCTTGTCCCGACCGGAAAGCTCCGTGCCGATGCGCGCGAACCAGCGTTCGGACGGCAGGTGCATGTTTGTCCATTCCGGTTTCCACAACGGCAAGGCGATCATCGCCGCCAGCAACAGCACGACCACCGGCATGCCCAGCTCCAACCGCAACAAATGTCCAACCCCCACGGCGGCCACCAGCCCGCCAAGGATCACGCCAACCAGCACTTCCGATGGCGGATGCGCGCCCAGCACGATGCGCGAATAACCCACCATCAAGCCCAGCACCACGCCCGCCACCACCAGCAGCGGCCGCAGCGTGATGAAGCGTACCGGCACAAGCAACATCAGGAACACCGGCCAGAACGCCAACGCCACCGCAGCATGGCCGGAGTAGCCGGTGAGGTTCCAGGATTTCACGCCGAAGCCGAAGCCATAGAAGGCGATCTTGCTCGCCGCCACCACGGCCACGGCTGCCAACAACGCCAGCGGCCAACGCAACACGTCTTTCCGCTGACCGCGCGCGCGCCACAGCAGCACCAGCACCACTGCCGCCATCAACGGTGCCAGTAACACGGCATTGCCCAGCGGTGTAAGCCAAGCCCAGCTCATGTGCAGACACCATTGCATGCGCGTTCGTGGGGCATGGGTTCGTGCAACCTTCGGTCATCCTTCCTGCGCCAACTATAAACTTGGCGCTGAATGAAAACCGGGCGAAGCGGAGGCGATTTCGGGGATGTTGCATGTCGTGTTGTACCAGCCGGAGATTCCACCCAACACCGGCAATGCGATCCGCCTGTGCGCCAACGCCGGGGCGCGGCTGCACCTGATCGAGCCGCTCGGCTTCGCGCTCGACGACGCCAAGCTGCGCCGTGCCGGGCTGGATTACCACGAGTTCACCCGGCTGGAAGTCCACGCCAGCCTCGATGCCTTCCTTGCCAGCGCGAAACCCGCGCGCCTGCTCGCGTTCACCACGCGCGCCAGCAACTGCTACAGCAAAGTGGCCTACGGCCCGGACGATGCATTGCTGTTCGGCCCTGAAACCCGCGGCTTGCCAGCGGACGTGCTTGAGGCGATTCCCGAACAGCAGCGCCTGTGCCTGCCGATGCGGCCGGGTAACCGCAGCCTCAACCTCTCCAACGCCATCGCCGTGGCCGTGTTCGAGGCGTGGCGGCAGATGGGGTTCGAGGGGGCAGGCAATGCCGGATGATCCCGACTGCGCGCCACGAAAACCACCGCCGCGGATGCCGTTCTGACCGGGAAATGGAATTATTCGGAAGCCAGCGGTGCAGCCAACGCCTTGCTGTAGAACCCGGAAGGATCGAAACAGCACACCCGCTTCTTGCCCGACGCCAACATCTGGCAGGCGTTTTCGACGCGGCTCTTGCGAGTCTTGGCTTGCTTTGCCGATTCAATCCAGTGAATCCAGTCGATCCGCGCCAGCGTGGTGGTGGCATCCCACACCGCACGAGCCTCCGCCGATGCCGCCAGCGCCTTGCGGAAATCCGGGGGCAACTCAGGTTCCGGTTCCTGGGCAACCGGCGCGATTTCCAGCACCACCACATCGCCCATCTGCGCCCCGCAGGTTTCACGCAAAGCACCGCTCACTTTCAGCCAATGGCTCAGTTGCCCATCCGGTTCCAGCATGGCGCGAAACGGTTGTCCGTTGATGCGGCCTTCCACGCTTGTTCTGCCTCGCCTTGAAAGCTGCGCGCTGATGGCTTTCGGCAACACCACGAATGCCCAGTCCTCGCCCGTGCTCGCCTTGGCTGGCCGAAGCAGTGGTGCCTTGAAGCGCAGTTTGGGGGTGCTTTGATGCATCGGTTGTTGCTCACCTTCGTTGAGGGAAAGCCGCAGTGGCGCCATTGCGGTTCCGCTATCCTGACGCTGAAAACATTTTCGGCGAAGTAACCATCCATTCGGGAGGGTTTGCGCCCACGTCGCATGGAATCGGATACAGGGGAACTGGCATGGAGTCGAATCCGGAATCCATCGTTCGCGAGTTCTGGCGGTTGATGGCCACCAATGATTTTCACTTGGTGAAAATGGTGCTGTCGCCACGGTTCGTGATGGAGTGGCCGCAATCTTGTGAGCGCATCCGCGGCGCGGACAACTTTGCCCGGATGAATGCCGAGTACCCAAGCAAAAACCGCTGGACGTTTACCATCAACCACCTCATCGCCCAAGGCAATGCCGTCGTCACTCAGGTCAGCGTCAGTGATGGTGAACAGCACGCCGAACCGATCTCCTTCTTCACCGTTGAAGACGGCAGGATCGTGCACCTGCGGGAATACTGGCCGGAGCCTTATCCGCCGCCAGCTAATCGCAGCCATCTGGTGGAGTTGATGGCGTGACGCGACGATGGCGACTCAATCAAACTCCGGCTTCTGCTCCCGCGAAAGCAGCAACCGCAAGCCTTCGGCGGGCGTGATTTCCCCGTGCAGCACGCGCTGCACCAAGGCGGAGATGGGCAGTTCCACGCCGTGGCGCTGCGCCAGGCGCATCACTTCATCGCAGGTCTGGATGGATTCGACCACCTGGCCGATCCGTTTCACTGCATCGGCAATGCTTTCGCCGTGACCCAACGCAAGACCGAGGCGACGGTTGCGGGAAAGGTCGCCGGTACAAGTGAGCACCAAGTCACCCAAACCCGCCAAACCCATCAGGGTTTCCGGATGGCCACCGATGGCGGCGTTGAGGCGCATCATTTCGGCCAGGCCGCGCGTGATGAGGCCGGCGCGGGCGTTGAGGCCCAGCGCCATGCCATCGGCAACTCCAGTAGCCACGGCAAGCACGTTCTTCATCGCTCCGCCCAGTTCCGCACCGAGCATGTCGTTGCCCGTGTAAGCGCGGAAGGTGGGGCTGTGCAGCGCTTGCGCTACTTGCGTGGCGAATTCGGCATCATCCGATTGCACGGTGACAGCGGTGGGCAACCCTTGCGCCACTTCCTTCGCGAAGGAAGGGCCGGTGACCAGCGCCAGCGGCAGCGCATCGCCGAACACTTCGCGCGCCACTTCGTGCAGGAAGCGCCCGGAACCTGGCTCGAATCCCTTGGTGGCCCATGCGATACCGGCATCGGGACGCTTCAGCGGCGCGATGTCGCGGACGATGTGGGTGAAGGCGTGGCTGGGAACGACGATCAGGATCAGATCCGCCTGCGCAACGGCAGCGGCGAGATCGGATTCATACGCCAGCGCCTGCGGCAGTTCGAGATCCGGCAGATAGGTGGCGTTGCGGCGGGTTTGCCGCATCGCCGCGAGGGCCGCCGCGTCGCGGCCCCAGAGAGCGGTATGCAGGCCATTGCGCGCGGCCTGCACCGCGAGCGCCGTGCCCCAGGAGCCGGCGCCCAGTACCGCAAGCCGCGTTGGGCGGCTATCCGTCATCGCCGGATCAGGCGTTGCCTGCGGGCGGTGTGATCTGATCCTGATTGCCAGCGCCTTCCTGCTGGCGACGACGAAGGGCTTCGGCGTAGATCTGATCGAAGTTGATCGGCTGCAGCAGGTACGGCGGGAAACCGCCAGCCTGCACCATGTCCGAAATCGCCTGGCGCGCATACGGGAACAGCGCGTTCGGCGCGAAGGTGCCGAGCAGGCCATCGGTGTTGGCGGCATCGAAGCCGGAAACGCCGAAGATGCCCGCCTGCTGCACTTCGGCCAGATAGGCGTTCTTCTCGTTCACGGTGCAGGTGAGCGAGACGGTGAGCACCACCTCGAACACGCCATCGGCCAAGTGCGAAACCTTCTGGCCAAGGTTCAGTTGCAGCGCCGGCTGGCCCTGTTCCTGAAAGATTTGCGGAACGTTCGGTGCCTCGAAGCTGGCGTCTTTGATATAGATGCGCTGCATGTTGAACTGCGGTGCGGCCTGGCCCTGCGGGGCGGCTGCGCCATTGGTGGTTTCGTCGGCCATCGTTGACTCCGTGTCTGGTTGTGGCGGGGCAAAGAAGCGGAAGTATCCCACGTTGGGCAGTTGCAGGCCAGTTGGCAGCTTGAAGGCATCGGAGAAACCGGCCCGGTGTACGCTATGGCACCCCATGAACCCTCTTTCCGGAGCCTCCCATGCGCCTTTTCGCTCTGTCGCTGTTGTTGTGCCTGATTCCGCTGGCCCATGCCGATGACGTGGGCGATGCGCCGGAAGCCTGGGGCGAACCCGTTCCTGCCAGTGAAGCGCTGGCACTGGATGCCGCACTGGCAGCCTTCGACCCCGCCAACGCCGAACCGCGCGTCTATCAAGGCCGCATCGTGGACGTATGCGAAATGCGCGGCTGCTGGGCCATGCTGGAGCTGGACGGCCACGCCGCCCGCGTGATGCCGCGCGAACACGGCTTCATGGTGCCCCGCGACCTGCGCGGCGAAGCCCGCGTGTACGGCGTGCTGCTTTCCAAGGATCTCTCCGAAGCCTCCGCCAAGTATGCGAAGGAACATCCGGGCGAAGAGAACCCGGTTCCCGAACAGGAATACCGCATCGATGCGTTGGGCATCGTGATGGTGGAGTGATCCCCTGAAGCGGTTCCGGTGCAGGCTCTGTCGAGTCGAGTGAAGCTGTCCAGTGCCGCTTGCGCCAACAACCACTGTTTCAGGGTGCGCTCCACCTTGGTGCGCCGCAACACAAGACGTGCACCAATATGGTGCGATGTGTGGACTGCATTTAATCGTGGCCCAATGAAATCAATCACTTGAAAAGTGGCACGGCTCTTGCTGCATGGATGAACCCAAGGTTCATTCCATCCATCAACCCGGAGCCGCTGCGTCATGTCTTACGAACAGGTCGAAAAACTCATCAAGGACAACCACGTCGAATTCGTGGATCTGCGTTTCGCCGACATGGCAGGCGTCCATCACCACGTCACGTTCCCGATCCGCGTGGTGGAGCCGACGCTGTTCGAGGAAGGCAAGATGTTCGATGGCTCCTCGATTTCCGGCTGGAAGGGCATCAACGAATCGGACATGGTGCTGATGCCGGATCCTTCCACCGCGTACATTGATCCGTTCACTGCCGATCCCACGCTGGTGCTGGTGTGCGACGTGCTGGAGCCGGCCACGATGCAGGCGTATTCGCGCTGCCCGCGTTCGGTCGCCAAGCGCGCGGAGGCCTACGTGAAATCCAGCGGCATCGCCGATGCGGCGTTCTTCGGCCCGGAGCCGGAATTCTTCATCTTCGATTCGGTGCGCTGGGCCAACGAGATGGGCCACACCTTCTTCAGCGTGGATTCGGAAGAAGCGCACTGGAATTCGGCGAAGGAATACGAAGGCGGCAACAGCGGCTATCGCCCGGGCGTGAAGGGGGGCTACTTCCCGGTGGCACCGGTGGATTCCCTGCACGACATCCGCTCGGAAATGGTGAAGACCCTGGAAGCCATCGGCATCGAAGTGGAAGTGCATCATCACGAGGTGGCCAATGCGGGCCAGTGCGAGATCGGCACCAGGTTCAATTCGCTGGTGAAGAAGGCCGATGAACTGATGGCGCTGAAGTACATCGTCAAGAACGTCGCGCACCGCAACGGCAAGACCGCGACCTTCATGCCCAAGCCGCTGGTGGGCGACAACGGTTCGGGCATGCACGTGCATCAGTCGCTGGCCAAGGGCGGGCACAACCTGTTCGGCGGCGAAGGCTACGGCGGGCTGTCGCAACTGGCGCTGTGGTACATCGGCGGCATCTTCAAGCACGCCCGCGCCATCAACGCCTTCACCAACTCCACCACCAACAGCTACAAGCGGTTGGTGCCCGGTTTCGAAGCGCCGGTGATGCTGGCCTATTCGGCTCGCAACCGTTCCGCTTCCTGCCGCATTCCGTGGGTCGCCAGCCAGAAGGCGCGCCGCATCGAGATCCGTTTCCCGGATCCGATGAACTCCGGCTACCTCGCCTTCACGGCACTGCTGATGGCGGGCCTTGATGGCATCAAGAACCAGATTGATCCGGGCGCACCTTCGGACAAGGATCTGTACGACCTGCCACCGGAAGAAGAAAAGCTGATCCCCACGGTTTGCCACTCGCTGGATCAGGCACTGGAAGCGCTCGACAAGGACCGCGACTTCCTCAAGGCGGGCGGGGTGTTCAGCGACGACTTCATCGACGGCTACATCGCGCTGAAGTCGCAGGAGGTCACGAAGTTCCGCGCCGCCACGCATCCACTGGAATACTCGCTCTACTACGCACTGTGACAACGAAGCGGGGCCGGAGGGAAACCTCCGGCCCCGCTTCCGTTTTGCCGTCTGCAACCGGCGCGGGGAGGCGCAGCTTGCAGCGGAGAAGGTTCCAGCATCCGGCCCGGATGGCCGGATCGCGCAGCAGGCAATGAAACATTGCCGCTTCGCAGGAACCTGCCGCAAGCCGCGCATATGGGCTTGCGTTCGCCACGGAGGGCCGATCCATCACAACACGATGGCGCGGCATCGCGGTCGAAGCCATCCCTCACATCACAGCCGTCATCGACCGCGAACGTACCCACACACACCTTCGTTTCGATCGGGGAAATCGCCATGTCCACCACACATGCTTCACGCGCGTTGTTCGTTGCGCTTTCGCTGGGACTTGCCAGCGTGGCCAACGCCGGCGTCAGCGGCTCGCTGACGCTTGCTTCCGACTATCTGTTCCGTGGCTTCACCCAGACCGACGAGAAACCTGCGTTGCAGGGCGGGTTGGAATGGGAATCGGAAAGCGGCTTCTATGTCGGCACCTGGGGCAGCAGCATCAGTTGGCTGTCCGATGCCGATGCCGACATTTCCAGCCAGCTCGAACTGGATGGCTATGCGGGTTATCGCGGTTCGTTCTCCGACAGCGTTTCCTGGGATGTCGGCGTGCTCCACTACTGGTATCCGGGCACGTTCCCCAAAGGCTTCAACGAAGCCAACACCACCGAAGTGTATGCAGGCATCAGCGCCGGGCTTTTCAGCGTCAAGTACTCCTACGCCGTCACCGATCTGTTCGGCATCGAGGATTCCGATGGCAGCTCCTATCTGGAAGCAGGCATCGACTACGGCTTCGCCGAAACCTGGTCGGTGGGCGCGCACGTCGGCAAGCAGTTCATTTCCGGCGAATACGGCGAGGACTACATCGATTGGTCGGTGGGCCTTTCCAAATCGCTGCCGGGTGATTTTTCCATCGACCTGAAATACGTCGATACCGATGTGGATGGTGCGGACAGCACCGTGTTCGCCGCGCTCACCAAATCGTTCTGAAGGCTCTACCCGCCACTGGAGGCATGTACATGAAACTGATCACCGCCATCATCCGGTCGTTCAAGCTGGACGAGGTGCGCCAGGCGCTGACGGAAGTCGGCGTTTCGGGCATCACCGTCACCGAAGTGAAAGGCTTCGGACGACAGAAGGGCCACACCGAGCTGTACCGCGGCGCGGAATACGTCGTGGATTTCCTGCCGAAGATCAAGATCGAGGCCGCCGTGCCCGATGCGCAGGTGGAAACCGTCATCGAAGCGCTGGTGCAGGCGGCACGCACCGGCAAGGTCGGCGACGGCAAGATTTTCGTTTCCCCACTCGATCAGGTGGTGCGTATCCGCACCAGCGAGATCGGCGACGACGCGCTTTGATTCGGGAGATGCCCACATGATCCGCAAACTCGTTCCATCGCGCGCTTTGGCCGCGCTTTCGATGCTGCTTCTCACCGGCTTGCTTGGCATGACTCCCGCGTTCGCGCAGGAGGAGTCCGCGCCCGTTCTCAACAACGGCGACGTGGCCTGGATGCTCACCTCCACGCTGCTGGTGCTGTTGATGACGGTGCCGGGCCTGGCGCTGTTCTACGGCGGCATGGTGCGTTCCAAGAACGTGCTTTCCGTGTTCCTGCAAGTGTTGGTGGTGTTCTCGTTGCTGGTAGTGCTGTGGGTTGTGTTCGGCTACAGCCTGGCGTTCTCCGGCAGCGGTGCGTTCATCGGCAATCTGGACAAGCTGTTCCTGAAAGGCATCACCGTGGACAGCTTGAGCGGCACCTTGCCCGAATACCTGTTCGTGGCGTTCCAATCCACCTTCGCGGGCATCACCGGCGCGCTGATCGTGGGCGCCCACGCCGAACGCTTCAAGTTCAGCGCCGCGCTGCTGTTCTCGGTGCTGTGGTTCACCTTCGGCTATCTGCCGATGGCGCACATCGTCTGGGGTGGCGCAGGTGCTTTCCTGTTCGACAAGGGCGCGCTGGATTTCGCCGGTGGCACCGTGGTGCACATCAACGCCGGTGTCGCAGGGCTGGTGGCGGCGTATTTCGTCGGCAAGCGCATCGGCTATGGCAAGGAGTCACTCAAGCCGCACAACGTGCCGTTCACGCTGATCGGCGCGTCGCTGCTGTGGGTGGGCTGGTTCGGCTTCAACGCAGGCTCCGCGCTCTCCGCCAACGGCACCGCAGCGCTGGCCTTCATCAACACGCTGCTGGCCACTGCCGCTGCGGTGCTGGCGTGGTCGCTGGTGGAGGCCATCGCCAGGGGCAAGCCTTCCGCCATCGGCGCTGCCTCCGGCGCAGTCGCGGGCCTCGTCGGCATCACCCCGGCGGCGGGTTTCGCAGGCCCGTTCGGCGCGATCGCGATTGGCCTTGCCGCCGGTGCGATCTGCGTGTGGGGCGTTACCGGCCTGAAGAAGCTGCTCGGTGCGGATGATTCACTGGATGTGTTTGGTGTGCATGGCATCGGCGGCATCGTCGGGGCCATCCTCACCGGCGTGTTCGCCGCGCCCTCGTTCGGTGGCACCGGTGGCGAGGATTACAACATCGGTGCGCAGGTTGGCGTGCAGGCGCTCAGTGTGCTGTTCACGCTGGTGTGGATCGGTGTGGTGTCGGCGGCGGCGCTGTCCATCGTCAAGCTGGTCGTTGGGCTGCGTGTTTCCGAGGATGCCGAACGTGAGGGCCTTGATATCACCTCGCATGGGGAATCGGCCTACGAATGAAGCACAGGAACCGGCGCGGCCTCATCGCCGCGCCGGATCTTTGGCTGATCCGAACTTCGCGGATCGGGCGAAGACGCGGCGGTAGAATGTGCGGTTTCCACTTTGCATGATTGCCGATGTCCGCCTTCGATGTTGAAAAAGTCCTCTCCGTCCACCACTGGACGACGAGTTATTTCAGCTTCCGCACCACCCGCGGGGCGGGGCTGCGCTTCGAGAACGGCCAGTTCGTGATGATCGGCCTGCCGGTGGACGGCAAGCCGCTGATGCGCGCCTATTCCGTCGCCAGCCCGAACTGGGACGAGGAGATGGAGTTTTTCAGCATCAAGGTGCCCAATGGCCCGCTCACCTCGCGCCTGCAACACTTGAAACCCGGCGATGAAATCCTGCTCGGCAGAAAGCCCACCGGCACGCTTTTGATTTCCGATCTGCATCCGGGCCGCAACCTGTATCTGCTTTCCACCGGAACCGGCCTTGCCCCCTTCCTTTCCGTGGCGCGCGATCCGGAAACATACGGGCGCTTCGAGAAAGTGATCATCGTGCATGGCGTGCGTGAGACGAAGGATCTGGCCTACCGCCAGCAGATCGAAAGCGAGTGGCCCAGGCACGAATACCTTGGCGAGATGATTTCGCGCCAGCTGCTGTACTACCCGGCGGTTTCGCGCGAACCGTTCGTGCATCAGGGCCGCGTCACCGATCTGCTGGATTCAGGCCGCATCGCCGCAGACCTCGGCTTGCCCGAACTCGATGCCAAACACGACCGCGCCATGATCTGCGGCAGCCCGCAGATGCTGGCTGATTTCCGTGCCATTCTGGACAAGCGCGGCTTCACCGCGGCACCGCGCATCGGCACGCCGGGGGAATACGTGTTCGAGCGTGCCTTCGTGGAGAAATAAACCACTTTCCCTTCTCCCCGCGTGCGGGGAGAAGGGAAAGCAAGCCACAGGAGCCGAAGATGCCCGAACTGCCCGAAGTAGAAACCACACGGCGCGGCATCGCTCCGCATGTGGAGGGCCGTCGCGTCATCGGCGTGGCGTTGCGCAGGAACGATCTGCGCTGGCCGATTCCACGGGAAATCACCACCCAGCTTCCCGGCCAGAAGATCGAGGCCGTGCGTCGTCGTGCCAAGTACCTGCTGCTCGATGCGCAGACGGGCAGTGCGATCCTGCATCTGGGCATGTCCGGCAACCTGCGCGTGCTACCGCAGGGCACGCCGGTTCGCCCGCACGACCATGCCGACATCGCACTGGAAGGCGACCTGTTGCTGCGCCTCAACGATCCACGCCGTTTCGGTGCATTGCTGTGGCAGCCGCATGGGGCGACGCATGAACTGCTGGCCAACCTCGGCCCGGAACCGTTGGGCGATGGGTTCGATGGCCACTTCCTGTGGCAGCGCGCACAAGGCCGCAGCGCACCGGTGAAGCATTTTCTGATGGATCAGCGCATCGTCGTGGGCGTGGGCAACATCTATGCCGCCGAAGCCCTGTTCCGCGCGGGCATCCATCCGGCGCGCGAGGCCGGGAAGATTTCACGGGCGCGGTACGAACGCCTGGCCGATGCGGTGACGGCCATTCTCTCGCACGCCATTCTGCGCGGCGGCACCACGCTGCGCGATTTCCTCAATCCCGACGGCGAGCCTGGCTATTTCGAGCAGGAACTGTTCGTCTATGGCCGCGCCGGGGAGCCGTGCAAAGCCTGTGGAAGTACCTTGCGTGCCGCCGATTGGGGCCAGCGCGCCACGGTGTATTGTCCGCGTTGCCAGCGTTGAGGAGCCTTGAGTGAATCCCTCCGAAGAAATCACCCTCGAACACATCCGCGACGCCGCCGCGCGCATCGCGCCCCACGCGCACGTGACGCCGGTGCTGCGTTCGCGCTCGCTGGATGCGCTGGCCGGTTGCGAACTGCACTTCAAGGCCGAACACACCCAGCGCGTGGGTGCGTTCAAGTTTCGTGGCGCGGCCAATGCGGTGTTTTCGCTGGATGAAGCCACCGCCGCGCGCGGCGTGTTGACGCAATCTTCCGGCAATCACGGCGCGGCCATCGCATTGGCTTGTCGATTGCGTGGCATCTCGGCCACGGTGGTCGTACCCAACACCGCGCCCGCCGTGAAATTGGCCGCGATCCAAAGCTACGGTGCGCACATCGAGCCTTGCGAACCCACAATGCAAAGCCGCGATGAAGTCACCGCGAAACTGCTGGCGCAAAGCGGTGCGGAAGTGATCCATCCCTTCGACGATCCGCGCGTGATCGCAGGCCAGGGCACGGTGGCGCTGGAACTGCTGCATCAGGTGCCGCAACTGGATGCGATCCTCGCGCCGGTTTCCGGCGGCGGTCTGCTTTCCGGCATCGCCATCGCGGCCCGGGCATTGGCGCCTTCCATCGAAATCCTCGGCGCGGAACCTTCCGGCGCGGCCGATGCGCACGATTCCCTGATCAAAGGTCACCGCATCGTTGGCCGCACGCCGGACACCATCTGCGATGGCCTGCGCGGCCAGCTTTCCGAACGCACTTTCGCCCTGATCCGCGCTCACACCGATGGCATTCTTCTGGCGAACGATGATGACGTGCGCGAGGCGATGCACTGGCTGTTCAGCCGCATGAAACAGGTGATCGAACCTTCCGGTGCGATGGCGATGGCTGCCGTGCTCAGGCACCGCGAACGCTTCGCAGGCAAGCGCGTGGGCATCGTGCTGACCGGCGGCAATGTCGATCTCTCGGCGCTGTTCACGTCATGAGCGTGACAGGTCGCCATGCGCGGCATGACGACGATGTCAGGAAAACACCCTTGGCCGCGATGACCAGCGCATCGTGCTCAATACTTCCACTCCAACGTCATCGCCGCTTCGCGGCCCTTGCGGTAGCCACGGGAGGTTGCCCCACCCTGGGTGAACGCAACTTCCGGATCCAGCAGGTTGCGCAGGCGCAGTTTGAGTTTCCAGTTGCTTTCCTCGCCCAAGGTGCGGGCGTAGGTGAGGTCGAGTTGATCGAAGGGTTGTTCGACCTCGTCCGGCACGCCGGCAAGGCCTACGCGACTGATGCGTTCGCCGGCGCGGTTGTAGAGCAGTGTGGCTTCGTGGATGCCGTTCGGGTCGAACCACGTCAGCGCCAGATTGGTGACGTAGGGCGATTGGCCTTGCAGGGGACGATGGGATGAAGTCTGGATGCCGGTGGCGGCACCCAGTTGCACTTCCGAATCGATCCAGCTTCGGTTGATCGAGAACATCAGGTCGAGCCACGGGATGCCGTTGCGCAGGAAGCCAGGCAACCATTGCGCATCGCCGATGATGCCGAGGCTGGAGTTGAGTTCGATTTCCACGCCGCGCGCATGGCCGCCTTCGGCGTTGCGCAGTTCCAGAAGATCGCCGGAGGCAGGTGAGCGCACCAGTTCGATCGGGTGGGTGAAATCCTTGTCGAACACGGCCACGGTGAGGCTGTCGGTGCCGCCGAAGTACATTTCCCAGCGCAGATCGAGGCTGTCGATGTCGGTCTGCGTGAGGTTCGGGTTGCCGATCACGGTGATGTCCAGCGTGGGGTCGGTGTAGGGCGCAGGCGAGAGTTCCCGGAAGTCCGGGCGAATCAGCGTCTTGTTCCACGCCAGTCGTACCTGCGTGTTGTCCGAATAGCGCCAGGTGAATGCAGCCGAGGGCAGCGTGTCGTCCTTCCTGATCTGCGCCAGGATCGGCGTGGCATTGGGCAGGAAGGGATCAAGCGTGGCCACGTTCTGGTCGTTGCTTTCGCGCCGCACGCCAAGGTCGGCACGCCATGCGCCGAGTTTCAGATCGCCGCGCAGGAACCAGCCATCCAGCGATTGCTTCGCATCGTAGAAATCGGTGGCGCGGCTGGCGGAGACAAGTTCGATCAGGCCCGCATCGACGGCATCCGGATTCAGGATGTCCTCGATCGGCGTGGTGGTGAGCGGCGGGCGCACCAGATGGCGCACGCTGTAGCGCCAGATTTCCGAGGAGCGGTCGCGATCCAGCGTGCTGGCCCCGGCGGAAAGCGTGAGGGCATCGCTTTCGCCGAAATGGATGGGATAGCTCAAGTTCAACCGGCCTTCGGTGACGTTGTCTTCCAGCGCCTCCCAGCGCATTTGCGCCGGGTAGCTGGAGGTATAGACGTATTCGTTGCCATTGAAGGAATGAAGATAACTGCGCGCATCGGGCATGTCGCGCGTGGCGGTGGAGTCGGTGAACTGCCAGTGCAAACCGAGATCGCCGAAGCCATGCCTGCCGTCGAGCTGGCGCGAGGTGAGTACGTTCTCCGTCCATTCGATGACGGTGGTGCGATCCACGTTGCCGGAACTGCGCAGGCCCTCGTCGATGCGATCAAGGCCCAGGGTCTGTGCCAGCCGCAGCACGGTGGCGTCGATCCGGTGCGCATCGCCCAGGTTCACGCCGGTGGAGAAGAACAGGCTGCTGTCGATGCTGCGTTCGGTGCGTTCGCGGGAGTAGTCCTCGCTGCTCACCAGATCGCCGTTGCCGAGAATGGAATACTCGGTGCGTTGTTCCTGACGCCAATCCCAGTTTTGCGACCAGCGCGCTGAACCGATGAAACCCCAGCGCACGCCTTCACCCAGATCGAACGCCTGTCCTGCGGAAAACGCTGCCGCGCTGTCCGGGCCGATGGAACGTTTGTCCACGGCGAAGCCTTTGCCCATCACTTCACGGCCCAGTGCGGCCAGTTCCGGCGTGTTGCGTGCGGGTAGTGGGCGCACGAACAGATCGGAGGAACCGACGCGAAAACCATCGTCGCGGCCCAGCCAATCGCGGCCACCGCCCTGCGAGCGCCAAGCCGATTCGCCGGTGGTGCCGTCGGAATAACCCAGTGTCGCCGAGGCGCGCAACAGCAGGCCATCCGGCACGCCGCGCGTGCCAAGTTGCAGCGCGCCACCGCCGAATTCACCCGGCAGTGCTGCGTGCCAGGATTTGGCCACTTCCACGCCGGAAAGCACATCCACCGGGAACAGATCCAGCGGAATCACCTTGCGCGTGGGATCGGGGCTGGGAATCTGCGCACCGTTCAATGAAACGGACGAATAGCGCTCGCCCAGGCCGCGCACGTAGATGAACTTGTCGTCCACCAGGGTGAGGCCGGTGACGCGCTTCAACGCCGAGGCCGCATCCGAATCGCCCGCGCGCGAGATCTGTTCGAGCGAGAGTACGTCCAGCACCTGTGCCGAATCGCGCCGCACTTCCAACGCTTCGAACTGGCCGCCTTCCTCGGCCTGGAAAGTGCCTTCCACTTCCACGCCTTCCAGTTCGGTGGCAGGTTCGTTTTGCGGCAATGGGTCAGGTGGCAAGGGTTCTTCCTGCGCAAGGGCAGGGGCGGCGATAACGAGCGGCAGGGCAAGCAGGATCGCGTAGGCAATCGGGGAACGTTTCATGGGAAGTGTGTGATGTGCGGCGGAATTGGCGCGCACGATATGAAGCTGGCATGACAGGCCGATGACACGACGCAAGGTCATTGAACCGACGACGACGCAAGTTCATCGAACAGTCGGGAAAAAAAGCCGGGAGCAAGTTTTTGACATCGCGCAGCGATGGCCCGGAGGGTTGCCGCCATGGAGGGCGGCAAAAAAAGAGCCGCACCCGAAGATGCGGCTCATCAATGGCTACACGAGGAATTGCAGGATCAACGCGGCAGACGCACCGTCCAGCCCGCCGTCCAATCGTCGTGCTTGCCCGCAAACGCACCGCGATAGGTGGTCGGGCGGAAGAACGGATTGGACAGCGACTTGCCGCCGTTCAATATCGGGGAATCGGATTGCGGCAGGAAGCCATCCAGCTTCGGGTCGCCGGTTTCAACGCCCAGTGCCGTGAACCAGCTTTCCGTATTGCTGCGAGCGATGCCCGAGCCGCTGGCACCGAAGAACGAGTGAGCGAAGGAAAGCGTCTGTGTGGGCAGCGCGAAGGTGGCGTCGTCGTCCAGACCGATGCTGTAGCTCTGATAGCCGGTCACGACCAGATTGGCGTAGTTGCCGCCCGAACCACGGCGGATGCGGATGCCGTCACGACCACCTTCGGCGCCCACCAGCGTGATGTTGGAGATCTGCGGTTGAGTGCGCGGCAGGGTGTCCGGGGCTTCCTTCCAGTTGTCCGATTCGATGCCGTTGGAATCGCTGCCGATGTCCGTGTTGTCGCCCTGCCAGCCGAGCAGGAATTGCAGCTTGCCGCTGAACCCTTGATCCATGTCGAAGCAATCGTCGCCCATGTTCGAGCACACCAGGTGCGTGCCGTTGACGCTGCCGCCGAACCACTCGAAGCCATCGTCCTTGCCACTGTCCACCTGCACGTGGTCGATGATGGTGCCATCGCCTACGCCCAGCAGGGTGAGCGAGTTGAACTCGCTGTCCTGGCTGATGGCGATGCCGGCGTATTCGATGCGCACGTAGCGCAGGATGCCGGAGTTGTCGTGCAGATCGTTGCCGCCGTAGGTGATTTCCGGATTCGCCTCGAATTTGCAGTCGGCTGGATCGCGGTTGCAGGTGGAATTGCCTGCGATGGACACGCCACCCCACGAACCGATCACCGGTTCCGGGCCGGTGAACACGATGGGCCGGGTGGCCGTGCCTTCGGCGTAGATGCGGCCGCCCTTGCGCACCACCAGATAGTTCAGCGTGCTGGTATCGGCATGGCCCTTGACGGTAACGCCCGGTTCGATCGTGAGCGTGCCACCTGCATTGACGGAGACTTCACCGCGGATCAGATAGGTCTTGCCGGCAGGCAGGATCAGATCGCTGGCGATGCTGTTCGGCAGCAGGCAATCGTTGCCTTGCGCGGTGGTGCCCGCCGGGCAGGCGGAAAGCGAGGCTGCTGCGGTGGAGGCGGAGGCGATGTAACCGGGGAACAGGCGGTGTGCGGGAGCCATGTCCAGCACCACATTCGGCAAGCCTGTCATGGTGAGCGAAAGCGAGATCGAATCCGGGCCATTCAGGGAAATCGAAGCGGTACCAATCACCTCTTCCGTGGCGGGCATGGCCGGATAGCCGAAGGAGCCACCGTGGTACCGGTACACCTCGATGCCATCCTTGGCACTTTCACCAGGCAGGAAATTGGCGGCGAAGTTGAGCCACAGCGGCGCACCATTGGCATCGTAGGTGTAAAGGGAGCCGAATACGTCGGCAGAACCATCTTCGCGCGCCAGCACATCGAACATCGCGCCACGGTTCGAGGCACCGGGATCGCCGGGCACGCCCCACGCGCCATCGAGGCCATCGTTGAGCAAGGCGCCGGCGACCGCGCCGGAGGAAGCCACGGCCAGCGCCGTGGCGAGCAGGGTTTTGCGGAATGGAAAGGACATGGGGCAAGCACCATCGTTGCGAAGGGAACCTCATGCTGGATCGCCGATGCGACAGCATGGTTTCCACTGCGTGACGGTTGCGTTACGCCACGGTCTCCACGCCAAGGCGCAACCCCATTTCGTCCAGTTCCTTGCGCTCGGTCGCAAGGTCGGCGCGGGTGAGGGCGTGGGCATCGAGCCAGATCTTGGGCAGGCTCAGGCGAATGTCATTGCCGCTGACGGAAAGCGCCAGCGGCGGCAGGGTTTCGCGGGTGTGGCTGCGGTGCAGCAGGATGGAAAGGCGCAGCAGCACGATCAGGCGCAATAGCGACTGGGCCTGCCGCGCGGGAAGCTGGCCCAGCATGGAACGGCTGATGCCGCGGCGCTGGCAGCGCACCAGCGTGGCAAGCAGATGTTGTTCCTGCCGCGAGAAGCCGTCCATGTCGGAGTTGGCGATGATGTAAGCCGCGTGCTTTTGGTGCTGGCTGTGCGAAATCGCCAAGCCAAGTTCGTGGATGCGTGCGGCCCAGGCCAGCATGTGGCGGTCGTCCGCGTCCAGTTCCCATGCTTGCGCCACCTGATCGAACAAAGCCAGTGCTGTGGCTTCCACGCGCGCGGCGTGGGCGGTATCGACACCGTAGCGCACGGCGTAGGCGGCAATGGTGGTTTCACGCGGATCGCGCTGGCTGGCGCGGCCCAGAAGATCGTGCAGCACGCCTTCGCGCATCGCCGTATCGCAGGCCTGCATCTTCTCGATGCCAAGCTCGTGCAGGCTGGTCTGCATCACCAACAGGCCACCGGCAATCACCGGGCGGCGATCGGCGGAAACGCCGGGAAGGTCGATGTTCGAGATGCTTTTGAAATCGATCATCCGCTGCGCCAGTTTGTCCACGCCCTTGCGCGTGATCGTGCCTGCGCCAGCCTCCGTGCCCGCGAGCATTTCGGCGATGGCCTTGGCGGTGCCGGAGGAACCGATTGCCTCCTTCCAGCCCAGTTCGCGATACGCGGCGGAAAACTGCTGGAACTGTTGCGCCAGTTCCGTGCGTGCCTCGTTCCAGCGTTTTTCGGTGATGCGCTCGTCCGGGAAGAAGCGGCGCGTGCTGGCCACGCAGCCCATCTGGAGGCTTTCGCGTTCCAGCGGCGTGAAGCCCTGGCCGATGATGAACTCGGTGGAGCCGCCGCCGATGTCGATCACCAGCCGCCGCGTGTTCTTCGGCGGCAAACCGTGCGCCACGCCCAGATAGATCAATCGTGCTTCCTCGCGCCCGGACACGATTTCGATGGGATGCCCCAGCGCGGTTTCGGCGGGAACGAGGAAGGTTTGCGGATCGCGCAATTGCCGCACCGTGTTGGTGGCGATCGCCCGCACGTTCTGCGCGGGCAGATCGCCGATGCGTTCGCCAAAGCGCGAAAGACATTCCAGCGCGCGGCTTACAGCGGCAGGGTCGAGGCTGCCATCCGGCCTCAAGCCCCAGGCCATCCGCACGGTTTCACGCAGCCGATCCACCACGCGCAAGTGCCCCAGCACGGTGCGCGCCACCACCATGTGGAAGCTGTTGGAGCCGATGTCTATGGCGGCCAGCAGCGAACCGTCGGGCAGGGCGGTGTCGGTCAATGGCATAGGGAAGCCACCAGGGTGTCCTGCGCCGAGTACGGCATGTCATCGCCCTGCGGGGCCAGGCGTTCGTAGCTGCCATCGGGCCGCAGTTGCCAGGCATTGAGGTTGTCGTCCAGGTAGTTGCGCAGGGTTTCGTCGAACACGCGCTGGGCCAGTTGCGGATCGAGGATCGGGAAGCAGGTTTCGATCCGGCGCAGCAGGTTGCGCTCCATCCAGTCCGCACTGGAGCAGAACAGTTCCGGCTCGCCATCGTTGCCGAACCAATAGACGCGGCTGTGTTCGAGGAAGCGCCCGATCAGCGAACGCACGCGGATGTTGTGGGAAATCCCCGGCACGCCTGGCCGCAGGCAGCAGGAACCGCGCACGATGAGGTCGATGGAAACCCCCGCGATGGAGGCGCGATAGAGCGCTTCCATTACCTTCGGCTCGTTCAGGGCATTCATCTTGGCGATGATCCGCGCCGGTTTTCCCGTGCGTGCGTGCGCGGCCTCGCGGTCGATTTTTTCCAGCAGCGCGGTGTGCAGCGTGAACGGGGCTTGCAGCAGACGATGCAGTTTGAACGCAGGCACCAGGCCGGACATCTGTTGAAACAGCGCGTGCACGTCCTCGCCGATTTCCGGGTTGGCGGTCATCAGGCCAATATCCGTGTAAACCCGCGCCGTGCCGGTGTGGTAGTTGCCGGTGGAAAGGTGAGTGTAGCGCTGCAACTTGCGGCCTTCGCGCCGCACGATCAGCAGCATCTTGGCGTGCGTCTTGAACCCGACCACGCCATAGACCACCTGCACGCCGGCCTGTTGCAGGCGATCTGCCAGGCGCAGGTTGGCTTCCTCGTCGAAGCGTGCGCGCAGTTCGATCACCACGGTTACATCCTTGCCGTTGCGCGCCGCTTCCACCAAGTGTTCCACCAGCACCGAATCCTTGCCGGCGCGGTAGAGGGTCTGCTTGATCGCCAGCACGTCCGGATCGCGGCTGGCGGCCTTGATGAGCGCCGTGACCGCGTTGAAGGAATCGAAGGGATGGTGCAGCAGCACGTCGCGTTCGCGGATCGTGTCGAACCACTGGTCTTCATCCACGTCCGGATGGATGCGCGGCTTGAACGCCGGGAACTTGAGATCGGGCCGATCCACCAGATCGTAGATGGCGATCACGCGGTTGAGGTTCACCGGGCCGCCAATGCGATACACCGCGTTCTGCGGCAGATCGAAGTTTTCCAGCAGGCTCTTGACGATGTGCTTGGGGCAAGTGTCGGCGATCTCCAGCCGCATCGCACGGGCAAAGCCGCGATCGCGCAGTTCGTCCTTCAGCGCATGTGCGATGTCGCGCACTTCATCCTCGTCCACGAACAGTTCCGAATCGCGCGTCACGCGGAACTGGTAGGCGGCCTTCACCTGCATTCCGGGGAACATTTCATCCACGAAAGCCGACAGCACGGCGGAGAGCAGCACGAAATCGTTCGGCCCGCCGGAGGAGCCTGCCGGAATCTGGATGATGCGCGGCAGCGAGCGCGGTGCGCGCACGATGGCCATCTTGCCCGCGCGGCCGAAGGCATCCTTGCCTTGCAGCACCACCACCACGTTGAGGCTCTTGTTGAGGATGCGCGGGAACGGATGCGCAGGATCAAGGCCCAACGGCGAAAGCACCGGCATGATGTCGTTGATGAAGTACTGCCGCAGCCAGCGGCGCTGGCTGGCCGTCCAGTTTTCCTGCGACAGGATGCGGATGCCCGCCTGCGCCAATTGCGGACGCAGCACTTGCCGCCAGTGGCTGTATTGGGCTTCCACCAATTGTCCGGCGCGCTCGTGGATCAGGGCCAGCACCTGCGAAGGCGGGATTCCGTCCGGTGGCAGCGGCGTGGAAAACTCCTGCATGTGGTGCACGCCGGCGACGCGAATCTCGAAGAACTCATCGAGATTGGTGCAGGAAATGCACAGGTAGCGCAGCCGTTCCAGCAGCGGCACGCGCTCATCCATCGCTTGCGCAAGCACACGGAAATTGAATTCCAGTTGCGACAGTTCGCGGTTGAGGTAAAGCGAATGGTCTCGCAGGTCGTGCGTTGGCTCGGGTGGGTTCATGTGGCGCGGGGGTCGCGGTCGGCGATTCGGGCGAAGGGCGTCAAGCATAGTCAATCGCCCTGCCGAGTAGCCACCTCGCGTTCCAGCACGCTGGAAGCGACGAACACGCAGGAAAAACTGCTGCCGCGCCCGACCTGGCTTTCGATGGTGAGCCGGGCACCGTGCAGGTGCAGCACGTGCTTGACGATGGCAAGGCCCAAGCCCGTACCGCCGCGCTCGCGAGAACGGCTGGTGGAAACGCGGTAGAAGCGCTCGGAAAGGCGCGGGATGTGCTGTTCGGGAATGCCGTGGCCCGTATCGGAAACGCGCAGCCGCACGCCCTCGCCGAAACGCTCGAAGCGGATCGTGATGTGCCCGCCGGCAGGCGTGTAGCGCACCGCGTTGGAAACGAGGTTGGAGAACGCGCTGTGCAGATCCTTCATCGAGCCCCACAGGTCGCAACCGGCGGTGTCCTCGCATTCGATCGTGTGCTGGCCGCGGCTCAGCGCATGGGCTTCCTGTTGCAGTGTGGCCATCAGCGGGGCCATCGCCACGCGCTCGCGTTCGGCGCTTTCCTGTGCTTCCAGTCGCGAGATGGTCAGGAGGTCTTCCACGATCTGGCTCATGCGCTGGCTCTGGGTGCGCATTTCCTGCAATACCGGCGCCAGTACCGGGGAATCTTCCGGTGAAAGCAGATCGAGGTAGCCGTGGATCACGGTCAGCGGCGTGCGAAGTTCGTGGCTCACGTTAGCCACGAAATCGCGCCGCACCTGTTCCAGCCGGGCGAGCTTGGTGACATCCTGCACCACCAGCAATGCGCGGTCTGCTTCCACCTGCACCAGACGCAGGTTGAGGAATCGGCCCGGCTGGAACGGTGGGGAAGAAAGTTCCAGTGGTTCGTTTGCGCCTGATGCGAACCACGTTGCCGCTTCCGGCAATGCTTCGAGCTGGGCGAGCTTGGTGTGCAGATCGTCCGGCCAGCGCAACGCCAGCAATTTCGCTGCCGAAACGTTGAACCATCCAAGCGTGTGTCCTTCGCCCTCCAGCATCGCCAAACCTTCCGGCATCGCATTGGCGACTTTGCGGAATGCGGCCAATGCCTTGAGCGCGCGCGGATTTGCCGATGGCGGTGCGGGTGCCTGCACCGCCGCACGAGTACGTCCACGCCGCCATTGCACGATCAATGCAACGACGAGCAGCAGGCAGAGCGTGGGCCAGAAGTAGTTGGGCATCGGGATTGGGGATTGGGGATTGGGGAATCGGGATGACCAGCCTTCGGCTGTTGTAGAGCGTCCGGGATTGGCAGGAGCAAAAAGCGTGCAAGAACCCGCTTTTACGAATCCCCAATCCCCAATCCCGTAGCTCAAGCCATGTGGCTGCTGTCATCCCGCTTGGGCCGGGCCTCCATCTGTTCCTCGCCATGCACGAGGAACCAGACGTTCTCGGCAATCGTGGTGGCGTGGTCGCCGATGCGTTCGATGTTCTTGGCGATGAACAGCAAATGGGCACAGGAGGGAATGGCGGCAGGCTCGCGTGCCATCACGTCCAGCAGTTCGCGGAAGGCGCGGGTGTGCAGTTCGTCCAGTTCCGCATCGCGGCGGCGGATTTTCTCGGCGGCGTCCGCGTCGCGGTCGCGGTAGGCGGCGAGTACCGCCAGCAACAGTTCGGAAGCAAGATCAGCCAGCTTGCGCAGATCGCGCGCGGCAGGCACCGGGGCGTGCTGGTTCAGCGCGGTGCTGCGCTTGGCCAGGTTTGCGGCGTAATCGCCGATGCGTTCGATCGCGGCGGCGATGCGCAGCGCTGCCATCACTTCACGCAGGTCGCGTGCCATCGGCTGGCGGCGGGCGAGCAGTTGCAGCACGTCATGGCTGATTTCCTCCAACAGTGTGTCGATGGCGTCGTCGTTGGCGATCACGCGCTCCGCTGCGCGGCTGTCGCGGCGTTCCAGCACGTCGATGGCGGCGTGCAATTGATAGGCCGCCAGTTCCCCCATGCGGACGAGTTCGCCGGTAAGGCGGGCCAGTTCCTCGTCGTAACTTTTGACGATGTGGGTGCTCATCCGAACCTCCCGGTGATGTAGTCCTCGGTGCGTTGCTGCGCCGGGCGCGTGAAGATTTGATCGGTGCGGCCGCGCTCGATCAGTTCGCCCAGATACATGAAGGCGGTGTAATCCGAGCAGCGCGCGGCTTGCTGCATATTGTGGGTGACGATGAGGATGGTGAACTGGGATTTCAGTTCTTCGATCAGTTGTTCGATGCGCGCGGTGGCAATGGGGTCAAGTGCGGAGGTGGGTTCGTCGAACAGCATCACCGAAGGCTCGATGGCGATGGCGCGTGCGATGCACAGACGTTGCTGCTGGCCGCCGGAAAGACCTTGTGCGGAAGCCTTCAGCTTGTCTTTCACTTCTTCCCAAAGGGCGGCACGGCGCAGTGCCGCTTCCACGCGCCCATCCATTTCCGATTTCGGCAGTTTGCGGTAATGGCCGATGCCGTAGGCGATGTTGTCGTGGATCGACATCGGGAAGGGAACCGGCTTCTGGAACACCATGCCCACGCGGCTGCGCAACTGGTTCAGCGGGTAGCCGGGAGCCAGCACGTTTTCCCCATCCAGCAACACCTGGCCCTCTGCGCGCTGGCCCGGATAGATCGAATAGATGCGGTTGAAGCAGCGCAGCAACGTGGATTTGCCGCAGCCGGAAGGGCCGATCAGCGCGGTGACGCGGTGCTCGGGGACGTCCAGCGTGATGTTCTTCAGCGCCTTTGCCTGGCCGTAGTAGAAATCCAGGCCGCGTGCGGCGAGCTTGGGTGCAGGAATCGGATCAGTCATGGTTGGGCATCCGGTTGCGCAGCAGGATGGCGCGGGCAATGAGGCTCAGCACCAGCACGAACAACATCACCATCAGCGCCCCGGCCCAGGCCAGCGCATTCCACGAATCGTAGGGACTCATCGCGTACTGGTAGATCACCATCGGCACGTTCGCCATCGGCTGGAACAGATCGGTGCTCCAGAACTGGTTGCTGTAGGCGGTGAACAACAGAGGCGCGGTTTCCCCGCTGATGCGCGCAAGCGCCAGCAGCACGCCGGTGACGATACCCGGCCTTGCGGCGCGGAACAGCACTTGCATCGTCACCTTCCACTGCGGCACGCCCAGGCTCAACGCGGCCTCGCGCATCTGGCCCGGAACGAGATTCAGCATTTCATCCGTGGTGCGGACGATCACCGGCAAGGCGATCAAGGCCAGCGCGATGCCGCCGGCCAGTGCCGAGAAGTGGCCCATGCGCAGCACCACGAGGCTGTAAACGAACAGGCCCAGCACGATGGAAGGCGCGGAAAGCAGGATGTCGTTGACGAAGCGGATCACCGCGCCCAGCCGAGAATGGCGCGCGAATTCGGCCAGATAAATGCCGCAGGCAATGCCGATGGGCGTACCGATCAAGAGCGCCAACGCGCTGATGCCGATGCTGCCCGCAAACGCATTGAGCAGGCCGCCGGTTTCGTTCGGTGGTGGCGTCATTTTGGTGAACAGATCCGGCCCCAGTGCGGCCATGCCCCGCGTCACCGTCACGATCACGATCCACGCGAGGAAGAACACGCCGAACAAGGTGGCCAGCACCGAAAGCCCCAGCATCGCCGCACTCACGGTGCGACGGAGGTTGATGCGGCGCGGATCGACGGGAAACGCAGCCATCACACGCCCTCCCGTCGCTTGAGCCGCGCCAGCATCAGGCGCGCTGCGGCAAGCACGAGGATGGTGAGCAGGAACAGCACGAAGGCCAGCGCCAGCAACGAAGATTTGTGCAACGGATCGACCGCTTCGCCGAACTCGTTGGCGATGGTGGCGGCAATCGACGTGCCCGGTTCCAGCAGCGCGACGGAAAGCGAGTACGCATTGCCGATGACGAACGTCACCGCCATGGTTTCGCCCAGCGCGCGGCCCAGCCCGAGGAACACACCGCCGACCACGGCGCTGCGCGTGTAAGGCAGCACGATGTGCCACACCACTTCCCACGTGGTGGAACCCAGCGCGTAGGCTGATTCCTTCAAGCGTGCGGGCACGGTGAGGAACACCTCGCGCATCACCGAGGAAATGAACGGGATCACCATGATCGCCAGCACCAGCCCGGCGGTGAACAGGCCGATGCCCAGCGGTGGCCCCTGGAACAGGCGGCCGATCAGCGGCGTTTGCCCCGCCACATCGTTGAGCCAAGGGTAAACGTGTTCTGCCAACACCGGTGCGAGCACGAACAGGCCCCACATGCCGTAGATGATCGAGGGAATCCCGGCCAGCAGCTCAATCGCCGTGCCCACTGGCCCGCGCAGCCATGCCGGTGCCAGTTCGGTGAGGAACACCGCGATGCCAAGGCTCACCGGCACCGCGATCATCATGGCAATTCCCGCTGTAACGAGCGTGCCGTAAATCGGTGCCAGCGCACCGAACTGGCGTGCGCCCACGTCCCAGTTTTCGGTGATGAAGAACGAAGGCCCGAACGTGAGCAGCGCATCCTTGCCGCCCCAGGCCATCGACAACGCTGCACCACCCAGCGCCAACAACACCAGCAGGCCGCACGCCGCCAATCCCAGCCGGAACACGCGGTCGATGCGGGCATCGCGCAGATCGCGCGCATTGGCGCTGGTTTGCATGGGAATGGTGAGTGGCATTTGCAAAGTGAATTGTCGTGTGACGGGTTCCTCTCCCCGCTGTTGCGGGAAGAAGGGAAAAGCATCAGCTTCCCAGTTCCGCGTTCCAGTAAGCATCAATGCGCTGCACCAGTGCCTCGGGCAGCGGCACGTAATGCAATGCACTGGCCTGCGCTGCGCCATTGGCATACACCCAGCCGAAGAACTCGCGCATCGCTGAGATGCGTTCGGGCGTGGCGTCCTTGCGGATCAGGATGAAATTGGTCGCCGCGATCGGCCACGCCGCTTCGCCCGGTGCATCGGTGATGACGAGACAGAAATCTTCCACCTCATCCCAGGCCGCGCTGCGTGCCGCCGCTGCGAAACTTTCCGCATCCGGCTGCACGTATGCCCCCGCCGCGTTGCGCAATGCGACGTGCGACATGGCATTTTGCAGGGCGTAGGAAAACTCCACGTAACCGATGCCGCCCTTGACCTGCTTCACGTAGGCCGCCACGCCTTCGTTACCTTTGCCGCCCACGCCGCCCGGCCATTTCACGCTGGCCCCGACACCCGGCCCGGCCTTCCATTCGGGGCTGGCCTTGGCCAGGTAATCGACGAAGTTGAACGTGGTGCCCGAGGCATCGGAACGGCGCACCACGGTGATGCGTTCATCCGGCAAGGCCAGTTCCGGATTCAGTGCCGCAATCGCCGCATCGTTCCAGCGCGCGATCTTGCCAAGGAAGATCGCCGCCAGCGTTGGCCCATCCAGTTTCAGTGCACCTGGCGCGATGCCCGGCAGGTTCACCACCGGCACCACGCCGCCGATCACCGAAGGAAACTGCACCAGATTGGCCTGCGCCAATTCCTGTGGTGACAGCGGCGCATCGGAGGAACCGAAATCCACGGTGCCTGCCTTGATCTGCGCTATGCCGCCGCCCGAGCCGATGGACTGGTAGTTCACTTCCATGCCACGCGTGGCCCGGTAATCCGCAGACCATTTGGCCATCACCGGATACACGAAAGATGCCCCCGCGCCGGTCAATCCATTGGTCTTGCGCGCGGTGTTCTGCGCCTTGGGTTCACCGGAGGGCTGGCATCCGGCCAACAGCAAGGGCAACAACGCCAACGCGAGGAGGTGGGCGAAAAACCTGTTCATCGGAAGCTCCGCAGGGCAGGGCTGGCAACGGCCAGCAAAGCCGACATGAAATGATGGAAATGTTGCAGAAACATGACAAAGCTCGTGGAATCGTGCAGCGTCGCGGATTCAGAGGCCAACACGCCTGTTACACGCTCAGCGAAAAGCGATACCCCGCACCGCGCACGGTCTGGATCAGGTTGTCCATCCCGAATGGTTCCAGCGTTTTGCGCAGCCGACGGATATGAACATCCACGGTGCGTTCTTCCACATAAACGCTGCCGCCCCAGACCCGATCCAGCAGTTGCGAGCGGCTGTACACGCGGTCGGCGTGGCTCATGAAGAAATGCAGCAGGCGGTATTCGGTCGGGCCAATCGGAACGGGGGTGTCGTTGGCGAACACCCGATGCGCCGCGCCATCGATGCGCAGCGCGCCCAGTGCCAGGCTGCCTTCCTCGTCGCCACTGGCCGAACGACGCAGCACCGCCTTGATCCGCGCCAGCAGTTCGCGTGCGGAAAACGGCTTCACCACGTAATCATCCACGCCCGCATCCAGCCCGGAAACGCGGTCGTTTTCCTCCCCGCGCGCGGTGAGCATGATGATCGGAATCTCGCGCGTTCCATCCTCGCGCCGCCAGCGCCGCGCCAGTTCCAGCCCGGAGGTGCCCGGCAGCATCCAATCCAGCAGGATCAGATCGGGCAATCGCTGGCCCAGCGCCGCATTGGCCTCGTTCACATCGCCCGCATGTACCGGCTCGTACTCGGCCTTGCGCAGGGCGAACGCGATCATCTCGCGGATCGCAGGTTCATCATCGACGATCAGGATACGTTTCTGCATGGGATTAATGGCGTGCCGGAGTCAGGTTGCTGCGCAGTAAACGACAGATTTGTGTCAGTTTGGTGAAACTGCCCGCGCTGCGCCGCGCCTATTGCGCAAGACCCATCGCGGGTACTATCGGCGCTCCCTCCCGTCAGCCGCAGGAACCGCACATGGGCATTTTCGATTTCATCAAAGGCGAACTGATCGAGATCATCGAGTGGACCGATGATTCGCGGGACACGCTTTCCTATCGCTGGCCCGACGACGACAAGAACATCAAGAATGGCGCGCAGCTCATCGTGCGCGAATCGCAGGTGGTGCAGTTCGTGGCCACCGGCCAGTACGCGGATTTGTTCGGGCCGGGCAAGCACACGCTTTCCACCCAGAACATCCCGATCCTCTCGCGCATCTACGGCTGGAAGTACGGCTTCGAGTCGCCGTTCAAGTGCGATGTCTATTACCTCAACACGCGCCTGTTCACCGGCAACAAATGGGGCACGTCCAACCCGGTGATGATGCGCGATGCGGATTTCGGCATCGTGCGTCTGCGCGCGTTCGGCACCTACGATTTCCGCATCGTCGATCCGCCGAAGTTCCTCAAGGAAGTGGCGGGCACCGACCAGAACTTCCGCCTGGACGAGTTCGCGGACACGATGCGTTCGCGCGTCGTCAGCGTGTTCACCGAGGCGCTGGCGAAGGCCAACGTGCCCGCGCTGGACGTGGCTCAGCGCTATTCGGAACTGGGCGAGGCCTTGCTTCCGATCATCAACCCGGCGATGACGGAAAAGTACGGCATCGAGGTCACCAGCTTCATCCTGGAAAACGTCTCGGTGCCGCCGGAAGTGGAAAAGGCCATCGACGCGCGTTCCTCGATGGGCGCCATCGGCAACCTCAACGATTACGTGAAGTACCAGATGGGCGCGACGATGGGCCAGGGCGAAGGCGGTGGTGCCGCGGCTGTACCGGCGCAAATGGCCGTGGGCTTCGGCATCGCGCAGGAAATGATGAAGTCGATGGGTGGCGTGCAGGGCGGTGCGGCGCCTGCCGCAGCTCCGGCGGGCGCGCCGGTTGGCGGGCCGGTTGGTGGGTTTGAAGTGCTCACGCCCGAACAGGCGGCACAGGTGTTGGGTGTTTCGGTGGAAGACGTGAATGCCTCCATCGAATCCGGCGACTTGAAGGCACGCAAGATCGGCAATGCCACACGCATTTCCAAAGCTGCGCTGGAGGAGTTCCTGCGCGGAGGGTGAGGAAGCCGCCGTAGAGCGGGGCTTGCCCCGCTGCCTTCGATCCAGCCCGGAGCCGGGCAAGCCCGGCTCTACGCACAGCCATCTTTTTCCGTCCATGAGCGAAAACGCACCCGCTGCCGGTGTCGCCATCGGCAAGCACCCTTGCCCTGAATGCGCCGGCGATCTTGAATGGAACGCCGCCAAGCAGGCGCTCGTCTGCCCGTACTGCGGCACCATCGCGCCATGGTCGCCCGCACAAACCGCCGATGCGGGATCGGAGATCGTCGAACAGGATTTGTCGCAAGCGCTGGAAAACCCGGCCAGCGGGCGCGGCTGGGGCACTGAGCGGCGCGAGGTGAAATGCCAGAGCTGCCATGCCATCAGCGTGTTCGTCGCCACACGCGTGGCCCAACGCTGCGATTTCTGCGGCTCGCCTTCCATCGTGCCGCATGAGGAACAGGGGGATGCGATCACGCCGCAAAGCCTGCTGCCGTTCAAGATCAGCGATGGGCAAGTGCGCGATCTCATCCGCAAGTGGTACGGCACGCGCTGGTTCGCGCCGAACAAGCTCAAGCACGCCGCGCTCACGGATACCCTGCACGGCATCTACCTGCCGTACTGGACCTTCGATGCGCACGTGGATGCGCGCTGGACGGCGGATGCGGGCCACTACTACTACACCACCGAAACCTACATGCAGAACGGCCAGCGCCGCACCCGCCAGGTACGGCACGTACGCTGGGAGCCGGCCGCCGGACAACTGGCACATTTCTTCGATGACGAATTGATCCCCGGCACAGCGGGGGTGCACAACGCCCTGCTGCGCAAGATCGAGCCCTTCCCCACCACCACGGATCTGAAAGCCTACGCGCCGGAGTTCGTGCGTGGCTGGACGGTGGAGCGCTATCAGGTGGATCTGCGCAAGGCGTCGGATCTCAACATGCAGGACATGGAAGCCAAGGTGCGCGGCATGTGTTCGCGGCAGGTGCCCGGCGATACGCAGCGCAACCTGCAAGTGCAAAGCCGTTATCGCGGGCGCACCTTCAAGCACGTGCTGGTGCCGGTGTGGCTGGTGAGCTACACCTACGGCAGCAAGAGTTTCCAGATCGTCGCCAACGGCCACACCGGCGCGATTGCAGGTGAGCGTCCCTGGAGCGTGTGGAAGATTCTTGCGGTGGTCATTCCCGTGCTGCTGATCCTCTCGCTGGCAATGTGCAGCGGCGATGCCGATGTGCAGGTGGAGCGCAATCTCGACTTCGAACGCTTCGGCCACATTGAACACGAAGCGCACGGCCAGACGATGGTCGCTGCGCATCCAGTCCACAACCCACGCCCCGTGCGCTGAACCTTCCCGATGGCGAAACTTTATTTCTACTACTCGGCCATGAACGCCGGGAAGACCACCACGCTGCTGCAAAGCGCACACAACTACCGCGAGCGCGGGATGCGCACGCTGATCCTCACGCCAAAACTGGACAACCGTTATGGCGAAGGCAAGGTGGCCTCGCGCATCGGCCTTTCCGCACCGGGCATGGTGTTCGAGCGCGAAGAAGATCTGTTCGCGATGGCTCGGGCCGACATCGAAACCAACGGCCCGTTGCACTGCGTGCTGGTGGATGAATCGCAATTCCTCGACAAGCGGCAGGTGTGGCAACTCACCGAGATCGTGGACAAACTCGATGTGCCGGTGCTGGCCTACGGCCTGCGCACGGATTTCCGTGGCGAACTGTTCGAAGGCAGCCAGTACCTTCTGGCGTGGGCCGATACGCTGACCGAGATCAAGACCATCTGCCACACCGGCCGCAAAGCCACGATGGTGGTGCGCGTGGATGAACATGGCCGCGCCGTCACCGATGGCCCGCAGGTGCAGATCGGCGGCAACGAGCGCTACGTCTCCGTCAGCCGCCCGGAGTTCAAGAAGATCATGCAGGGCGATGGCGTGCTGGAATTGCAGCAGCCGCAGTTGCCGTTGGAGTGAAGTTGACGGGACTCGGACAAGCGGTTGTCCGCGATTGAACCTGGATGTTGGAGGCTATCCTTCTCCCCGCGATGACGGGGAGAAGGAGGCGCTTGCGCCGAATGAAGGGCGCATTTCGTTCAGATCGCGACTTCAGTGAGTCTCATCCCTCGGGATCCGCGAATGAACGCAAATGCGCGCGCGGGAGTTACTGCAACGCCGCCAACGGTTCGACCAGTTCGTACCCCAAGGCCTCGGCGACGGCGGCATTGGTGATGCGGCCGCGATGCACGTTGAGGCCGTTGCGCAGGTGGCGGTCGCTCATGATTGCCTCAAGACCCTTGTCCGCCAATTGCAACCCGCAGTGCAAGGTCGCGTTGTTCAGCGCATGGGTGGAGGTCACCGGCACCGCGCCTGGCATGTTGGCGACGCAATAGTGGATCACGCCATCCACCACGTAGGTCGGCTCCGCATGGGTGGTGGCACGGGAGGTCTCGAAGCACCCGCCCTGGTCGATCGCCACGTCCACCAGCACGGATCCCTTCTTCATGCCGGACAACATCTGCCGCGTGACGAGCTTGGGTGCCGCCGCGCCGGGAATCAGCACTGCACCCACGACGATATCGGCGGAGAAGCATTCCTCCTCGACCGCATCCACCGTCGAATAGCGCGTGCGGACGCGGCCACTGAAGAGATCATCGAGCTGGCGCAAACGCGGAATCGAGCGATCGAGGATGGTGACATCGGCACCCAGGCCAGCCGCCATCTTCGCCGCCTGCAAGCCGACCACGCCACCGCCGAGCACGGCTACCTTGCCGGGCAACACACCGGGCACGCCACCCAGCAGCACGCCACGGCCGCCATTGGCCTTTTGCAGCGCGGTCGCACCCGCCTGGATGGCGAGACGGCCTGCAACCTCCGACATCGGCGCGAGCAGCGGCAAGCCGCCGCGATCATCGGTGACGGTTTCATAGGCGACGGCGGTAACGCCGGAAGCAAGCAACCCTTTCGTCTGTTCCGGATCGGGGGCCAGATGCAGGTAGGTGTACAGAATCTGGCCCGCGCGCAACTGCACCCATTCGTCCGGCTGCGGTTCCTTCACCTTCACGATCATGTCCGAGGTGGCGAACACCTCCTGCGCCGTTGCGGCGATCTTCGCGCCAGCAGCACGGTAGGCGTTATCGTCGGCACCGATGCCCGCACCGGCACCTGTCTGCACCGTCACCTCGTGGCCATGCGCCACGTATTCGCGCACGGAACCGGGCGTCAAACCGACGCGGTACTCGTGATTCTTGATTTCCCCGGGGCATCCAACGCGCATAGCCTTCCTCCCTCGTCGGCCTTCGTGACCGTTGTTGTTCAAGGCGCGAAGTAAAGCACCGTTCGGCTTGCACGTCATGTGACGAAAATCAATTCGTCATTTGCGCTGCGCGGCAGCATTGACGCACCGCATTGAGCGTGAAACGGGCATTGCCTGAAGGCGGCGCGAGCATGCTCTTCTTCGATGTACCCGGTGCGAATGCGCAGCGGGCGCTGGCGTGTGCAAGGGAATGCGGGGTGCGGCGTGGGCGCGCGGCAGGCGGGAGCGGTATATGCGAACAGTCCTTGTTCGCAAAATTCCGGATGCGGCGTTTAACCGATTCCTAACGCGGCCTGCTGTGTTGCAGGGCTACAGTCGTCCTATTCCGCCAGCCGTTCCGCGCTGGCGTTTCCGTCTTTCAGGGAACGCATGTACCTCGATTACTACGGACTGCGCGAAACGCCGTTTTCGATCACGCCCGATCCGCGTTTCGTGTTCCTTTCCGAACGCCATCGCGATGCGCTTGCGCATCTGCTGTACGGCGTGGGGCAGGGCGGTGGCGGCGGATTCGTGCAGTTGACCGGCGAGGTGGGCACGGGCAAGACGACGCTGTGCCGCTTGCTGCTGGAGCAGTTGCCGGAAAACGCGCGCGTGGCATTGGTGTTGAATCCGAAACTCTCGCCGGTGGAATTGCTGGAAAGCATCGCCGAAGAATTGAAGATCGACATCGACGGCAAGCGCGGTTCGGTGAAGGCGCTGGTGGATGTGCTCAATGCCTTCCTGCTCGATGCCTACGCCAGGGGCTTGCGCGTGGTGCTGATCGTGGATGAGGCGCAGAACCTTTCGACCGAAGCGCTCGAACAGATTCGCCTGCTCACCAATCTGGAAACCGCGACGCAGAAGTTGCTCCAGATCGTGCTGCTGGGCCAGCCGGAACTGCGCGATGTGGTGGCGCAGCCGGAACTTCGCCAGCTCGCGCAGCGCATCACCGCGCGTTATCACCTCACGCCATTGGATTCGGCGGAAACCGAAAGCTACCTGCGCCATCGTCTGGCCGTGGCCGGGGCCAGCCGTTTCCCGTTCACCCGGCTCGCCGTGCGGCGGCTGCACCAGCATTCGAGCGGCATCCCGCGCCTTATCAACACCATTGCCGATCGTGCGCTGATGGCAGGCTACGCGCGCGAGGAGGCATACGTCGGCGAACGCCTCGTGGACAAGGCCGCCGCCGAAGTGCTGGCTTCGCCGCTGGCGCGCTGGAAGAAGCGCCCGTGGCTCGCGTTGGCGGCGATGATCGTGCTCACTCTCGCCTTGATCGTGGCCTTGTGGCGGTTGCCCAGGCCTGCAAAACCACTGACCGAGGAGACTGCCACGGCGGCCATCGCGGAGAACGCATCGAACGATGCACCGCCGTTGCAGGATGCCGTGGCATTGGCGCAACTGGCCGATGCCGGAAACGCCAGCGCCAGCGCCGCGTGGACGCGCCTGCTGGGCCGCTGGAAGCTGCGCGCCGAACGTGCGGATGTGGCCAGTGCGCAGCGTTGCCCGATGGTGATATCGCCCGGCGTGTTCTGCCTGCGCGGCGGCGGCACGCTGGCGAAACTCTCGGCACTGCGTCGTCCTGCCGTGCTGCATCTTTCGGCAGAAGGCCGGGACATTCACGCCGTGCTGCTGGGCCTCAACGATCAACGCGCCCGGCTTGGGCTGGGCGGGGAAACCGTCGATGTTTCCCGGGCCGAACTGGAACGGCTGTGGATGGGCGAGTTCCACGCATTGTGGACGACGCCGGAGTTCGTTCCCTCCGTGCTGCGGCGTGGTGACAGCGGGCCGGGCGTGGAATGGCTGCGTCAGGTGTTGATTCAGGATGGGCGCTTGCCACCGGAAGCCATCGGCCCTTCCGTGTTCGATGCCGAGCTGGAAAATGCGGTGCGCACGCTGCAACGCGAGTTCGGCCTTTCGCCCGACGGCATTGCCGGCCCGGAAACCCTGTTCACCGCCGCCAGTCGTGCCGATGGCGGGCCGCGCCTGATGCGCACCTTGAAGTGAGCCAGCCGCGATGTCGCTGATTCTTGAAGCCTTGAAGAAATCCGAAGCCGAGCGCCGCCTTGGCCGTGCGCCGGGCTTGATGACGCCCGCGCTGGAGCCGGTGCGCGAACACCATCGGGTTGGCCTTGTGCTGGCAATGGTGGCGATTGCCGTGGTGGTGGCTGCGGCAACGTGGTGGCTGGTGCGGCGCGATGCACAGGCCGTGGTGCAAGCCCCCGCGGAACCCGTGCAGATCGTCGAACGTGTACCCGCACCTGCGCCTGCTGCATCGCCCGTGGTGAAACTGCCGGAGCCTGCACCGCAACCCGTGCGCAATCCGCCACCGGAACCACGCCGCGAAGCCGCTCCGCCACGGGTTGACCCCACGTTCGCCGCGAACGCGCAGGAGCGCGAATCGCGCGCCATGCCTGCATCGAATTCCGAACCGCCACCGATGCCATCTGCGCCCGCACAGGTTCCGGAACGCGCGCCACCCCTTCGCACGCAAACACCCTCCGCTGAACCTGCGTCTGCGCCCGTGGCGGAGGCTCCCGCCGAGCCCTTCGTGCCAAACCTGAGGCACCTTTCCACCAGCGAGCGTGAAGCGTTGCCGCCGCTGCGTCTTTCCATGCATGTTTTCAACACCACGCCTGCCGGCCGCTTCGTCATCATCGACGGGCAGCGCTATACCGAAGGCCAGAGCATCGCCCAGGGTTTGATGGTGGCGGAAATCCGCCGCGATGGCGTGGTGATCGAACGCAGCGGCCAACGCTTCCTGCTGTCTCGCCCCTGACCTTCCGATGGCCGGATGGGTTGGCCGGAAGCCGACAGCGGCGCAGAATCCACGCACATCCACACAAGGCAGCGATCACATGAACATGAAACCGATGATCCTGATGCTGGCCCTTGCGGCTTCCTCATCCGCGTTCGCGGCCGAACCGGGGTTTTATCTTGGCGGCGGCTTCGGCCAGTCGAAATACTCCGGCGGTCTGGTCGGCCAGATCGAGGAGGCCTACGCCGCGAGCAACACCTACACGCTGACCTCGGCGGAGCTGGTGGACGATTCGGACGATGCATGGAAGTTGATGGCGGGTTATCGCTTCGGCAACGGCTTCGGGCTGGAAGCCTCGTGGGCCGATCTGGGCCAGGTCGCGAGCCTGTACCACACGCTCCGGGCCTCGCCACTGTACCCCTTGCCCGACTATCTGATGGATGGCCGCTACCAGGCACAGGCCTATGGCATTTCCGCGTTCTACGAGTGGGAGTTCAGCCCGAAGGTTTCCGCGATGCTGCGGGCCGGTGCGTTCAATGCCAGCCTGGATTATTCGGAAGAAAGCCTCTCGACCTATTCATATGAATTCGCCAACGACAGCGACGGCACCGTTCCGGGCTTCGGCCTCGGCTTGAACTGGCGCATCACGCAAGCGCTCGACCTGCGGCTGGATTACGACCGTTATCAAGGCGTGGGCAAGCGTTTCGGTCTTCAAGCCGACACCAATGGCCGGTTCGACATCGGCATGTATTCGCTGAACCTGGCTTTCCGGTTTGGCAAGTAGGCCAGGCAGATAAGTCCGACGCATGTTCGTCCACGTCCCCTCACGCCGCAGACCGTCGCCTTCATGGGCGACGCCGTTGCTGGTGGTGGCGTGCATGGCGGTGTTCGTGTGGCTGGCAGTAGGCGATGGCGCCGAGCGCAGCCGCTTCCTGCTGCGCTGGGGCACGGTGCCGGAAACGCTGATTCCGGCCAGCAATTTCATCGAAATGCTGCGCGGCGGGCGGACGCTGACCTTGCTCACCGCCATCTTTGTCCATGCGGATTGGTTGCATCTGGCGGGCAACCTGCTGTTCCTGATGATCTTCGGCGTCCCCGCCGAGCGTGCGCTCGGGCCGTGGCGGTTGCTGCTGTTGTTCCTCGTCTGCGGCGGGCTGGCGAACTTGGCCGCCGCGATTTCACTTCACGACAGCCACACCGCCGTGATCGTGGGCGCGAGCGGTGCGATCTCCGGCGTGATCGGTGCATATCTTGCGTTGTTCCCGCAGGCGCACTTGGGCATCGTGTTGCCGCTGGGCGTGTTTCTGGAGTTCGTGCGCGCCCCGGCCTCGCTTCTGATTGCCATCTGGGCGCTGCTGCAATTCGCCTTCACCTGGATCGGCCCCGCCTTCGGCGCGGTGGCGTGGTGGGCGCATCTGGCCGGGTTCGTGCTGGGCGTGGTGATGGCGCTGCTGTGGCGGCCTGCGGTGGCGAAAAGGTTGAGGCGGTGAAGCCCGGGATTCGGGATTCGGGATTCGCAAAAGCGTAGGGCTGCGAGCTTTTCGCTCTAACGAATCCCAATCCCGAATCCCGAATCCCGGCCAATCCCCAATCCCGGCTATTTCCGCTGAAACACCGAGAGACCCTTGAGCAGGTTCAACGCTTCGCGCACTTCGCCATCTTCCAGTTCCTGCGCAGGCGGAATCGGTTCGATCTTGATGGCGGTGCCGTTGTTGGCGAGCGCGGTTTCGTTGTCGCCGCGCAGATGCTTGGGCAAGTCGCGTTCGCGAACCGTGGGCAGGGTGTCCACGCTGGCGGCGCGGCCACCGGAAAACGCCACGTCCGGCACGATGCCGCTGGCCTGGATCGAGGTGCCGTTGGGCGTGTAGTAGCGCGCCGTTGTCACTTTGATGGCGTCGCCGTTGTCCAGCGGCAGCACGGTTTGCACCGAACCCTTGCCGAAGGTGGTGGTACCTGCGACCAGTGCGCGGCGATGGTCGCGCAAGGCACCGGCCAGCACTTCGGCGGCGCTGGCGGTGCCGCCATCCACGAGGATCACGATGGGCGCGCCTTTCAGCAGATCGCCCTTCGTCGCCTTGAACTCACTGCTGGAATAGGCCGAACGCCCGCGCGTGGAAACGATCAGGCCATCGTCCAGAAAGGCATCCGCCGCTTCGATGGCCGCATTCAACAGGCCACCGGGATTGCTGCGCAGATCCAGCACCAGCCCTTTTGCATTACCGTCGGAAGCCTTCATCGCCTCACCCAGCTTGCGTGAAAGTTCCAGTCCGGTATCGGCCTGGAAGGTGGAAATGCGCAGGTAGTAATAGTCCGGCTCCAGCGTCCGCACCTTGATGCTGGAAACGCGGATGGTTTCGCGCGTGAGCGTGAAGTTCAACGGCTCGGCGGAGGATTCTCGCATCACGGTGAGCCTGGTCTGGCTGCCTGCCGCGCCGCGCATCGAGTTCAAGGCTTGATCCACGTTGTCCGCCACGATGGGTTCGCCGTCGATGGCGGTGATGACATCGCCCGAACGCAGGCCCGCGCGCGCTGCAGGCGTATCGTCGATGGGCGCGATCACCAGCAGGGTGCGATCGGGCTGCTGGATCACTTCCAGCCCCAGGCCTTCATAAGCGCCGGTGGCCTGTTCATTGAGCGCGCGGGATTCCTCGGCATCCAGATAGGCGCTGTGCGGATCCAGATCCGTCAGCAAGCCACGGATCGCCGCATGCATCAGGGTGTCGTCGTCCACCTTGTCCACGTAGGCCTGCTTCACGGCCTGGAACACGGCCACGAAGCGGCGTACTTCGTCCAGGCTCACCTGGCGCTGTGCAGGTTCCGATTTGGCAGGAGGCGTGGTGGATGTTTCGGCGGGCGGCTCGGCCGTCTGCGGTGCTTCCTGTGCGAACGCAGCGGAACCGGCAACACCGAAGAACAGCGCAGGCAGCAGGATGGAAAGGCGGAAACTGGACGGGTTTTTCATGCGGAAATTATTGCATGGCGGTTTCGCGGCGTGCGGCACGCCCGCGCCGGGTGCCGCCTCGGGAATAGCAGGTTGTCGAGAAATGCACATCCTGTGCATTTCCCAATCGAACGGTACAAGCAAAGCTTGCCCACGTTCTCCAAAAATCAAGCGCTTGCGCGCTCGATTTTCGAGCGATTCAACGCGGTGGAAACCAGGGTTTGGGGTCGATGGGTTCGCTGTTGCGGCGCAATTCGAAATACAGCGCCGGTGCGCCTTGCCCGCCGGAAGAGCCGGCCAGCGCCAGCACATCGCCCGGTTTCACCCAATCCCCGGCTTCGCTGCGCAGGCTGTCGTTCTGCGCGTACAGGCTCATGTAGCCATCGCCGTGATCGACGATGACGATGAGGCCGAAGCCCTTCAGCCAATCGGAAAAGGCCACGCGCCCGTGCGCGACGGCGCGTACCGGATCGCCCGCTTTCGCCGCCAGCAGCCAGCCCTGGCTTTGCCTGCCATCGGGAAGTGTTCCGCCGTAGCGCACTTCCACCTTGCCCGGCAGCGGCGCGGGCAACTTGCCGCGTCGCTTGGCGAAGGGCATGGCGGCATCCACGGCATCGGGAATGTCCGCGAAGATGTCCTGCAATTGGTCAAGCAATTGCGCCAATGCTTTCTCATCGCGCCCCAATGCCTCGATGCGGCTTTGGGTATCGCGGAAACGGCCTTCCAGTTCCCGCAACAGTTCCCGACGCTGCCCGCGCTGGCTTTCCAGTTGCGCCAGTTTTTCCTGCTGTGCCGCGTGGCTTTGCGCGAGCTTTTCCTGCTGTGTGGTGATCTGGGCCGCCACCGCGGAGAGCTCCTGCATCTGCTGCATCAGCGTTTGAATCTTCGTGATGCGGCCTTGCTGGAAATAGCGGTGATAGGCCATCACCCGTGCGAGGGATTCGATTCGATCCTGTGCCAGCAGCAGTTTCAACTGTTCGTGCCTGCCCAAGGCGTAGGCCGAGCGCACCAATTCCGCCAATGCCTGCCGCTGGCCGGAAAGCTGTTTTTCCAGTTGTGTGCGGCGTGCATCCAGCCGCGCCAGTTCGGCGGTCTGTCTGGCGATATCCACCTCGATCGCATCCAGCGCGCGGGTCTGCTCGTTCACCAGCACATCCGCCTCGCGCAGCGCCTGGCTGGCGTCGTTGCGTTCGCCTGCCAGCAGTTGCCGTGCCTGGGCCAGCAGCGCCAGTTCGCGCCGCACTTTTTCGAGTTTTTCCTGAGTCTGCTTTTGCTGGGCGGATTGATCCGCCTGCGCCAGCGATGCACAAGCGAAAACGCTCAACAGCACAGCCAGCGCGATGCGCAGGCGATACGATGCGGCAGGGCGCAATCGCGGCTGAACGGTGGCGCGGCGTGCTCGCAAGCGTCGTGACTTCCGGCAGTGAAAAGCGCCCGGATCATAGCGGATGCTGCGAATGTCACGTTCCGCGCCTGGCGCGCATCGTGACCATCGCCCGCCCGCGTGGCGCGGCATCGACGAATCCCTCAAGGAGAGAACACCATGCGCAGAATCCTTTTCATTGCCATCCTCGCCGCCAGTACCGCAGTGCTGGCCGATGGCCGGGGCATCAGCCGCGTCAACGGCGATATCCATGCCCAGGCCGGGCAGGCCTACGGCGATCTTGAAACCGTCAACGGCGCCATCGTCGTCGATGCCGGCGTGGCCGCGGACGAAGTGGAAACCGTCAATGGCAGTGTGCGTCTGGGCGACGGTGCCAAGGCGGCTTCGGTGGAGGTGGTCAACGGCGAAGTCGAACTCGGTGCGAACGTGGAAATCACCAACACCATCGAAACCGTCAACGGCGCGGTGTCCATCGGTGCGGGCAGCCACATCGGCAGGCACATCGAAACCGTGAACGGCACCATCGAACTGCGCTCCACGACCGTGGGCCGCAACGTGGAAACCGTGAACGGGGATATCGTCATCGGCACGGGTTCCATCGTGCGCGGCGACCTCATCGTGCACGAACCCAAGGGCATTTCCATCGGCAACAAGCGCAAGCCGAAGGTCACCATCGAGGCCGGTGCCACCATCGAAGGCAAGCTCGACCTGCGCCGCGAGGTGGAACTGCAACTCGATCCGGATGCCAAGGTGGGCCAGGTGCTGAACGTGGAGCGCTGATCGGGAAGCCTCCTCCTGCCTTTCGGCATGGCGCAGCGCGCGGCCCTACAATCGGGATTCCTGTTCCGATTCGAGGATGCGCGATGCGCCACGTTGTTTTCCCCGCCGTTTCCGTATTGGCCACCGCCTTGCTGGTGGCCTGCCAGCCTGCCGAACCACCTGTTGCGCAGGTTCCGGCTTCCGCACCCGCGCCTGCCGCACATGCCTTCGCCGAAGCCATCACCGCCGAGGATTTCCTGGAGCACGTCAAGGTGCTTTCTTCCGACGAATTCGCAGGCCGTGCACCGGGCACCGTGGGCGAGACGAAAACCGTCGAATACCTCACCGCGCAGTTCCAGCGCATGGGCATTGCGCCGGGCAATGGCGGCAGCTACACCCAGACCGTGCCGATGGTCGAAACCGAAGCTAAGCCGGTGGCGGCGAAGGTGAATCTCAACGGCACGCCGGTCGAATGGGCCTTCGGCACGCAATGGGTCGTCGGCACGCGCAGCGGCAAGCCAACCGTGGAGCTTTCCGAAAGCCCGCTGGTATTCGTCGGGTATGGCGTGAATGCGCCGGAAGCAGGCTGGAACGATTACGCCGGGCTGGATGTCGCAGGCAAAACCGTGGTGATGCTGGTCAACGATCCGGGCTTTCACGTCGGCGATGAAACCCTGTTCGGCGGCAAGCGCATGACCTATTACGGCCGCTGGACGTACAAGTTCGAGGAAGCCGCGCGCCAGGGTGCGGCGGGGGCGATCATCATCCACGACACCGCGGGTGCAGGTTACCCGTGGAGTGTGGTGCAAGATGGCTGGACGGGCGCGCAGTTCGACCTGCCCGCCAGCGAGGATCCCGAACCGCGCCTGCCGTTGCAGGGTTGGATCAATGGCGATGTCGCCAGCGAACTGTTCACCGCATCGGGCCTGTCGCTCGAAGACGTGCGCGCCCGGGCCAACAAACCAGGCTTCAAGCCCGTGCCGTTGAAAGCCTCGCTCAGCGTGGCGCTGCAAAGCACGGTGAAAGCCTCGCAATCGGACAACGTGCTTGGCCTCATCCGCGGCACCGAGCGGCCCGATGAAGTGGTCATCTACATGGGCCACTGGGATCATCTTGGCACGCAGACCGCTGCCGACGGCAGCCAGCAGATCTTCCACGGTGCCATCGACAACGCCACCGGCATTTCCGCCATTCTGGAAATCGGCGAGAAGTTCACCAAGGCTCCGCCCAAGCGTTCGGTGCTGATCGCCGCGGTGACGCTGGAAGAATCCGGCCTGCTCGGCTCCAAGTACTACGTCGCCCATCCCGTGTTCCCGTTGAAGAATACGGTGGCCGTGGTCAATCTCGATGCGCTTTCCGTCGTCGGCCCGGCGCGCGATTGGGAAGTGAAGGGCTACGGTTCCTCGGAACTTGAAGACATCCTCAAGACCACCGCCGATGCGCAGGGCCGCACCCTGCACGCCGAAGCCGATACCGAAAAGGGCTACTTCTTCCGCTCGGACCACTTCAACTTCGCCAAGGCCGGCGTGCCCGCGCTGTACGCCGAAGGCGGGCTGGATCACGTCGAAAAGGGCATCGAATACGGCCGCAAGATCGCCGAGGACTACGGCACCAACCGCTATCACAAGCCCGCCGACGTGGTGGATCCTTCCTGGGATCTGCGCGGCGTGGTGCAGGATCTTGAAGCCCTTTATCAAGTGGGCCGCGTGATGGCCGATGGCGATGCCTGGCCGAACTGGTACGAAGGCAGCGAATTCCGCGCCGCACGCGATGCGCAGCGCCCCGCCGCGGCCGAAGGCACGGATCACGACTGAGCTGGCCTGCAAAAACGGCTTGGTGTGTGAAAAAGGAGGGCGGATTCGCAGCACGAATCCGCCCTTCTGCTTGCTGGCCAAGCGCTGTGCTGGTCTATGGGACAATCCTGCGCATGAATGCCGTAGAGATCGAACAAGCCGTCTCCGACCTCGCGCTTGCGCCGTTTGACCGAGCGCAATACCCGTCCAATTCCTCGCCGTCTTCGGCCACAAGGAAAGCCGCGCGAGTGGTTCGTCGTGCCGTTGTCGGTGATAGACGAAGTGGTGGAGCGCATCAAGGATGGCTCGATAACGCAGTATTCGTACGACCCTGAAACAGCAAGCCTGATTGACGGATTCTTGATTCAATCCGGATCTTGAAGCGTTGCGGCAAGGCCGGAGTCTGTATTGATGAGTGCAGGCCCACTCCGCCACGCCAAGGCATGTGCGCCATGCCTGCCCCGTCATCTGGGTGTGCGGGCAATCGCACGGGCCTCTCGCTGCGCAGATAGGCCGCCGCCTGGCTCAACACGAAACCTTCCGCGTTACCATCCGGATCAGGGAAGGGAGTGAAAGGCATGGTCGCGGGCTGGGTGCTGCTGGGCGTCTCGCTGTTGTACGTCGCGTTGCTGTTCGCGGTGGCCTATTACGGTGACCGCAGACCGTTATATCCGGAGCGGCCGTTCCTGCGGCCCATCGTCTATAGCCTGGCGCTGGCGGTGTATTGCTCCTCGTGGACGTTCTACGGCGCGGTGGGCACGGCGGTTTCCTCAGGGTGGAGTTACCTGCCGATCTATCTGGGGCCGATCATCCTGTTCGTGTTCGGGTTCGGCATCCTGCAACGGCTGGTGCAGGTGACGAACGAGCAGAACCTCACCTCCATCGCGGATTTCATCGGCAGCCGCTATGGCAAATCGCAGGGGCTGGCGGCGCTGGTGACGGTGATCGCGGTGGTGGCGGCGGTGCCTTATCTGGCCTTGCAGTTCAAGGCCGGGGCCAGCGGTATCCAGATCGTGAGTGGTGTGCTGGCGGAGCCGGGTACGGGGCCGCTGGGCGATGCGGCGTTCTGGCTTGCGGTGCTGCTGGCGGCATTCTCGATCTTGTTCGGTACGCGCCAGGTGGATGCGACCGAACACCACCACGGCTTGATGCTGGCGGTGGCGCTGGAATCGCTGGTGAAGCTGGTGGCCTTCGTGGCAATAGGCGTGCTGGCGCTTTCTCAGGTGTCCGAAGGTTTCATGGCGCGGCTGGCCACGTCCCCGTTCGCGCGCGAGGGCGCGTTCCCGCCGGATTTCTTTTCGCAGTTGCTGCTCGCCTTCCTGGCGATGTTCTGCCTGCCGCGCCAGTTCCAGGTGGGCGTGGTGGAGTGCGAAAACCCCGAAGACCTGCATCGCGCGCGCTGGATGTTCCCGCTGTACCTGCTCATCATTACCGTGCTGGTGGTGCCGATTGCGTTGGCGGGCATCGCGCAGTTTGCAGGCAGTGCCGTAAATCCGGATACCTACATGCTGATGCTGCCGCGTGCGCAGGGCAGTACGTGGCTCACGTTGATCGCTTATCTGGGTGGATTCTCCGCCGCCACCGGCATGGTGATCGTGGCGACCGTGGCGTTGGCGACGATGGTGAGCAACGATCTGGTGATGCCGATGCTGCTGCGCTGGCGCGCGGTGGGTTTGCATGTCGATGGCGATCTTTCGCGGCTGGTGCTGGGTATTCGTCGCGCCACCATCGTGGCCTTGGCGATGGCCGCTTATGGCTATTACCGTGCGTTGGAAAGCCAGCAGAATCTGGCCTCCATCGGGCTGTTGGCATTTGCGGCGGTGGCGCAATTCGCACCGGCGATCATCGGCGGCTTGTACTGGCGCGGCGCCGGGCGCATCGGCGCGATCGGCGGGTTGTCCGTCGGGTTCGCGGTGTGCTTCTACACGCTGCTGCTGCCGAGTGCGGCCAGTGCCGGATGGATTTCCCATGGCTGGGTCGATGACGGGCTGTTCGGCTTGAGGTGGCTGCGGCCGCAGGCGTTGTTCGGGTTGGAAGGTTGGAATGCCCTGACCCACGGCGTGTTCTGGTCGCTGTTGTTCAACACCGGCACTTTCCTGTTCCTGAGCCTGCGCTACCGGCCCGGTGTGGACGAACGCCTGCGCGCCTTGCCGTTTCTCGACCCCTGGATGCAGCGCCCGACGGCTGCGGGCAGCGAATGGCGCGGACGCATCGCAGTGGGTGAACTGCGCACGATCGCCGAACGCATCGTCGGCGTGCGCGCCGCGCAGCGCGCCTTCGACGATTACCACGAGCAGAGCAGGCGCGAACTCAACCCCGGCGATGCCGCCGACCGTGGCCTGCTGCAATACACCGAACGCCTTCTCGCGGCAGCCATCGGTGGCGCATCGGCACGGCGCATGTTGACCACAGCGTTGCGCGGCACCGGCATGGATCTGGGCGAGGTGGTCTCGCTGCTGGATGAAGCCTCGCAGGAACTGCGCTTCAACCGCGAGCTTTTGTCTTCGACGCTGGAACACATCACCCAGGGCATCAGCGTGGTGGATGCGGACATGCGACTGGTGGCGTGGAATCGGCGTTATCTGGAAATGTTCGATTACCCCGAAGGCATGGTGTACGTGGGAAGGCCGGTGGCCGATCTGATTCGCTGGAATGCCGAACACGGGCAGGTCGGGCCGGGCGAAGTGGAGGAACAGGTCGCCAAGCGCATCGCCTACATGCGCCAGGGTTCGCCTTACGTGTTCGAGCGCGTGCGTGCCGACGGCAGCGTGTTCGAGATGCGCGGCCGCCCGATGCCGCGCGGCGGCTACGTGACCACCTATTCGGACGTAACCGAATACAAGCGCGTGGAGCACGCGTTGATCGAAGTGAACGAGACGCTCGAACACCGCGTGGAACAGCGCACCAACGAACTTTCCGAAGCGCTGGAAGCCCAGCGCCGCGCCAAGCAGGAAGCTGAAGCTGCGAACCTTTCCAAGACGCGCTTCCTGGCCGGTGCCAGCCACGATCTGCTGCAACCATTGAACGCCGCGCGGCTTTTCAGTTCGGCACTCTCGGCCCAGGCCCACGGCGATGCGGAAACCCGGCAACTGGTGGAGCGCATCGACCGTGCGCTCAAGAACGCCGAGGAATTGCTGGAAGGGCTGCTGGATACCTCACGCCTGGACAGCGGCGTGTTGCTGCCGGAACTTTCGGCTTTGTCCTCGGCACGGCTGGCCGAATCCCTGTACGAACAGTTCGCCCCGCTGGCCGCTTCGCGCGGGCTGGATTTGCGCGTGCATGTGCCTGACCTGTGGCTGTGCAGCGACCGCCGCCTGCTGCGCCGCATCCTCCAGAACTTCCTCGCCAACGCATTGCGCTACACCCGCCACGGCGGCGTGCTGCTGGCGCTGCGCCGTCGCAACGGCATGGCGGAGTGGCAGGTGTGGGATACCGGCCCGGGCATTGCACCGGAGCATGTGAAATCCGTGTTCGATGAGTTCCAGCGTCTGGATCAACCCTCGCCGTGGGGCGAAAAGGGATTGGGGCTGGGTCTTTCCATCTGCGAGCGCATCGCGCGGATGCTGGGGCATTCCATCGGTGTGGAATCGCGCCTGGGTTCGGGCAGCATGTTTCGTCTCGGTGTGCCGTTCGCCGATGCTCCGCATCATTCGAGCGATGCGCCACCGACACCCCCTGCGCGGGATGTGGCGGGCCTGCGTCTGCTGTGCGTTGACAACGATCCGGCCATCCTCGAAGGCATGGTCGCGTTGCTGTCGCGCTGGGGCATGATCGTGGATACCGCGTCGGGGCTGGAAGCGGCATTGATCGCCGTGCACAAGCACCGGCCCGATCTGTTGCTGGTGGATTACCACCTGACCGAAGAACTGGATGGCCTTTCCGTGCTCGATGTGTTGCGCCGCGAACTCGGCGGCCCGGATGCGCCATTGGGTGCGTTGGTCACGGCCGACAGCAGCGACCAGCTCACCCATCGCGCCCGCGCTGCTGGCTATCCCTTGCTGCCCAAGCCGGTGCGCCCTGCGGTGCTGCGTGCGCTCATTGCGGCCCTGGTGCGGCAGCGTTCGGCCTGACCATTGCGCGGCAGCGGCTTCGCGCAGGATGGCAAAACCGCTTCTCGCACAGGGTGGCCATCCATTGCCTACTCGAAGCCATTGCCGAATACGCGAAGGTCATCCACGTCGAGTTGGAATGCGGCATCGCGTGTGGCACCGCAGTTGTCGGTGGCGCGCAGGGTGATGGTGTGCATTCCCGATGGTGCGGCATTGCCGAGCATCACCACGCCGGTGGCGGCATTGACGCTGATGTTGCCGGTGTAGGTGCCAGCGGAGTGCAGCGTGATGCCTGATACCGAGCCGTTGTCGTGCGGGCCGCTGATGGGGTTGATCGCGATGTCCGCACCCGCACCGACGCTGGCATCGGCGTAGGCAAGCGTCGGTGGGCTGTTGGCGGTGACATTCACTTGCAGATCGCCGGTGCCGTTCAACGAACCATCGGATACCTGGAAACGCAGCGTGCCGGACGTGGCGGTGCAACTGGCGGCGAAGTGCGCGGTGATCATGCCGTCGCTGTTGCCCAGGCCGCTCGCCGTGATGCCGTTGGCCGTACCGCCGCCGATCTGCGTCACCACCAGGCTGCCCGCTGGCGTCTGCGCGTCCTGCACCGATCCTGCGATCATCGCCATGCCCGCCGGGCTGCCTTGTTGCACATCGATTCCCGCTTCCGGCGTGAATACCGGCGCGGTGTTGTTCACCGTCACCTGCAAGTTCGCATTGCGCGTGGCACCACAGTTGTCCGTGGCGCGCAGCACCAGCGTGTGCGTGCCCACCGGCGCGGCGTTGGCGAGCGTCACCACGCCGGTACCCGGATTGACGCTGACGTTGCCGGTGTAAGTGCCGGACGAGAGCACCACGATGTTCGTCACCGAGCCGTTGTCGCCTGGCCCGTTGCTGGGGGTGATGCTGGCGCCCGCACCCCCGACCACGCTGGCATTGGCGTAGGAAAGCGTCGGATCGGTATTCGCGGCCACGTTCACCAGCAGGTTGCCGGTGTCGGTGAGTGAGCCATCGGATACCTGGAAGCGCACCGTGCCGGAACTGGCCGTGCAACTGGCCGCCATCAGCGCCGTGATCGTGCCGTTGTTGTTGCTCAATCCGGTCACGCTGATGCCGGTGGCCGAGCCGCCGGGAATTTGCGTCACCGTCAGATTGCCGGCGGGTGTCTGCGCATCGTTTACCGTGCCCACCGTCACCGGGTTGCCCGCTGCACTGCCGCGCTGGCGGTTCAAGGGCGAACCTGAATTGAAGTTGGGTGCCGTGTTGGGCGCGATGCTGAAGTTGCCCGACGACACACCGGCAGGCGTCACGAAATCGTGTTCGCGCACGCGGATGCGCGCCTGTGTCGTGCTGATGCTGGGCACCGTCCACGCATGGCTGCCGGTGTTGACGATGTTGCTGGCGATGGAGGTCGGGAAGGTGCTGCCGCCATCGGTGGAAAGTTCGATGGTGACATTGCGCGAGAAACCGGAGGGATTGTTCCAGCTGATTGTCGCGGTGTTGCCCGGCGTGAGCGAGCCGCTGGCGGGCTGCACGTTGCCGATGGCATCCGGTGCGCCGTTGTTGTTGGCATCGCGGAACCAGCCGATGTCGCGCATCACTTGCCGCGTCAGATCCAGCGTGAGCGGCAGGCCGATGTTGATGGCAGGCTCCATCAACAGGTTCGGTGCCGCTCGCGTGTTCCAGTGCGAAACCGAGGAGCCATCCTCGTAAGGTGAGGGCGTGTAAAGCTCCACCCGCCCGGTGGAGGTTTCGCGGCCTGCTGTCAGGAAGTGCGAAGCGATGCGGACGTTGGGGCCATCCCACAACAGGTTATCGGTATTGGTAGCCGAAGCGACGCGCTGTGCATTGGTCATCTGGCTCCAGGTTTTCCCGCTGGATTTGTCGTACATGAAGTGCGACCAGATATCCGGATCGCCGTTCGGCAGCGCACCAGTGGTGCCATCGACCAGTGACAGGAATCCCAGCCCGTGGCCGATTTCGTGCAGCACCACGATGAGCAGATTGATCCGTTGCGCGGGCGTGGTGTTGTCCAGGCCGTAATAGAAACGGGAGCCCGCACCAAGGCAGCCGGTATCCACGCTGCTGTTGAAGGTTGCGACGATGTCCTCATTGGCCGCGTCCGCATCGGAGCCCAGGAACTTGTTGGCCAGGGCTGCGACGTAGAACGTGTTGTTGAAAGGCAGGCCGGAGCCGGTCAACCTGTAGGCGTTGTACGGCCCCGCCGCTCCCAGCACGCCACCATTGGATGAGCACGGCGCAAGCGGATCGAACTTCGCATTGATCCTGATGGGTACCTCGCTATCCAGAAATCCTGCCCAAATGCTGGCGGCATGGTTGAACAGATTCAGGCGCTGCGCACCACGGGTGGTGCCGGTGTTGCCGCCTTCCGGCGAGGCCGACGTGGTGTCGTTGAAACCTTCGCCAGCGCCATCACCGTTGACGATGGTGATGCTGCTGCTTCTGGCCACGTTGGGCGAAGCATCGTGCGCCTCGATCATGGCCCAGTAGAGCGCATATTCCTCCGGCGTCATGCCTGCCAGGCCGGTCATGTCGTGATCGACCACTGGCGCGGCGGCGCGTTGTGGAAGCGGTGTTCCCGTCCACAAATCGCGACGGAAGAATGCGCTGGCTTCCTCCACGCTGGATGAACAGGCCGTCTGCAATTCCCCGTTCCCGCCCATTTGCCCCAGGAAAACGTGCTGGAACCCGCCGCCCAGATCGAGCCTTACCGTTCCATCGGGAAGATGTGATGCCCGCGTGCGCGACTGGGAGCGATCGGTGAACTGCTGGATCAGCGTTGCCAGTTCGGCATCATCGCGCGCGTTGGCGAAGGCGCAGGTGGCCATGCACGCGGCCAGCAGCATCGAGCACGAACGCACGGCGAGTTTCATCGAATGTGCCTCATGCAAAGGCATAGCGCACCACATGGAAGAAGATCGGCGCGGCGAACGTCACCGAATCCAGCCGATCCAGCATCCCGCCGTGGCCTTCGATCATCTGGCCCCAATCCTTCGCGCCCAGGCTGCGCTTTACCGCAGACAATGCCAGCCCGCCGAGGAAACCGCACAGCACGATCAACAGGGACATCAACCCGGATTGCAGCGGCGTGAACGGCGTGATCCACCACAGCGCCGCACCCACGCCCGCCGCCGACAAACCGCCACCCACCAAACCTTCCACGGTTTTCGAAGGGCTTACGCTGGGCGCGAGCTTGTGCTTGCCGAACAGCTTGCCGAACACGTACTGCAACACATCGGACAACTGCACCACCAGCAACAGGTAAAGCAGCAGCAACAGATTGCCGTTCTCGTAGTGGGGAATGCGCAACAGCAACAGCGCAGGTGCGTAGCTGATGCAGTAAACCGTCAGCATCAACCCCCACTGGATCTTCGTGTTGCGTGCGAGGAAATCTTCCGTATCCCCCGCCAATGCCGACACCGCTGGCAGCAGCAGGAAGCCATACACCGGAATGCACATCACGAAAAGGCCGTACCAATCGATCCCGATGAGGAAATACTGCAACGGAATCGCCACGTAAAAACACAGGCACAACACCAGGTGATCCCCGCGCCGCGTCGGCGTAAGCGTGACGAACTCGCGCAGCGCCAGAAACGAAGCAATGCCGAACAGCACCAGCGTGGCGATCTTCCCGAGCAGGAAACACGCCCCCAGCACCGCCACCATCGCCCACCACGCATTGATCCGCGCCACCAGGTTATCCACCGTCGCGCCGGGCTTGCGGCGTTTCAGCACCGCAGCGATCGTGCTTGCCACCACCAGCAACACCAGCACCCCGCCCATCACTTGCCAGAATTGAATGGGTGTGGAATCCAGCAGGGCCGCGAACCATTGATTGATTGAAGTGTTCATGATGGTTCCATCGTTGCTGTGCGGGGGTGTTTTGAGGGCGGAATTCTACCGTTGTGCGCGCCATGCAATGAGGGGGCGTACAGGATCGCAATGAAGGCGCGTGCCGTGTCGGTGCGGAGCGCGAATGGATGCCATCATTCTTGTCGTGATCCGGTGGCTGTGTGAGCCACGCTTTTGCTGTTTGCCAGCGACGTGAGGAATGCCCCCACCTCACGGCCACCCATCTCGCGCGGATGGCGTTTGCCACTGGCGAGGATGAAGCGACGGATCCAGCCCGCGTG
>JAWLAV010000006.1:0-160303 GCA_041395225.1 Lysobacteraceae bacterium | reverse complement strand
GCGTGCGCGCAATGCCAGACGCGCTTCGTCCAGGGGCGGCGTGGGCAGCAGCAGCGAAGGATCGGCGGCGGCCACGGCGCGCAGGCGGCCATCGGCTCCGTAGATCGAAAGTTGGCTGGCGTGGCTGCGATCCAGCGCATTTTCCAATGCTTCGTCCAGGCCGGATTCGCCCAGCAGGGAAAGTTCATCCGCGATGGCAAGGCTGGCACTGCGGGCCTCGTTGGTGCGCTCATCCAGATGCTTGCGACCGAGTGCGAGCGCATCTTCCAGCGCGGCAGTGCTGTTCGCGGTGAACCAGGAATCCACCGAGGCGTAGATGAAGCGCAGGCCGAAGCCGTACACCAGCAGCAGCGGTGGCAATGCAAGCAGCAACAGCACGAGCAACAGGCGCAAGGTAAGCCGCGCGCCCGGTTCGCCGCGTTGCAGTTGCCGGATCAGCCGCCACAGCCGCTGTGCGATGCTCAGGATCAGGATGCCGAGCGCAACGGCAGTGACCAGGAACACCATCGGATACCAGCGCTGGTAACGCGGCCCAAGGCCTTGCGCATCGGCCACGATGAACAGCGCCGCGAGCAGCAGCGCAATCACGATCATGGGCAACGCGGCGCGCTTGAGCCAGCGCCAGGCGGAGGCGATCAAGGTGGTGCCCATCATGGCGGTGCCCAGACCCGCACCGGAGATTGCAGGCGCCAGTCTTCCGGCTTCATCAGCGCGGGCAGACGCAGCGGCGTGGGCAGTGCGGCTTGATCCAGATCCAGGCGCACATAGCCGCCGCAGCGCGCCTGCGGCGGCAGATCAAGCGGCAGGCGCACGCGATCCAGTGCTGCGACCAAACCGGCCAGCCGCGCGAAGCCGCGTACTTCCGCATCGCCTTCGCGTTGCAGTTCGTAGCGCGCATCCAGCGGTGCGTAGCGCAGCCAAAGTGCATGTTCGATCTGCGCACCGCACGCGGAAATGCGGTAACGCAGACGCAGCGGGATGCCGTGCGCCAGTGCTTGCTTCATGCGTTCGGTGAGGCGCAGTTCCTGGGTCAGTTCCAGTTGCAGGCCATCGTTGTTCGGGAACACATCCGCGCGCAGCAGTTGAGCGCGTTGCGGCGTGCTGGTGTTGCAGGCGGTGAGTGCCAGGAGGAAAAGCAGGGTCGGGACTCGGGACTTCGGACTCGGGGCTCGGAAAAGCTCAACCGCGAGTTTTTTCCAGCGCCGCGTAGTAGAAGCCATCGCCATCGTCGTCACCCGGAAAGCGTTGCGCACCGACACGGCAAGGCCGCCCGATGGCGGCAGGCAAGGGCAGGGCGCGGGCGTTGGAGGTGCGCGCAAGGAAGGCATCGAGCTGGCGTTCGTTTTCGCCACGAAGCACGGAACAGGTTGCATAGACTAGACGCCCGCCTGCACGCAGCAAAGGCCATGCGGCATCCAGCAGCTTTGATTGGGTGGCGATCAACGTATCGATGTCGCCGGGGCGACGGTGCAGTTTGATGTCCGGCTGGCGTCGGATCACGCCGGTGGCCGAGCAGGGCGCATCGAGCAGGATGCGTTCGAAGGGTTTGCCGTCCCACCAGTGTTCGGGCGTGGTCGCATCGCCTTCGCACAGCGTGGCGGAAAGGCTCAGGCGTTGCAGGGTTTGCGCGGTGCGGGTTTGGCGGGTCGGGTCGATATCCAGTGCGACCAGTTCCGCAAGTTGCGGCACCGATTCCAGCAGATGCGCGGTCTTGCCTCCGGGTGCTGCGCCGATGTCCAGCACACGCTCGCCCGATTGCGCCTCCAGCAGGGGTACGGCCAGTTGCGCGGCCACGTCCTGCACGCTGATGAGGCCGTCGTGCCAGCCGGGCAGCAACAAGGGTGACATCGGCTCCACGATTCGCAACGCGCCGGGTGAAAGGATGGATGGGATTGTTTCGATGCCGAGCTGCGCGAGCTGTTGCGCATAGTCTTCGCGCGAAATCCTGCGCAGGTTCACGCGCAGCCAGAGTGGGGCTTCGCGGTTGTTCTGGGCGCAGATGGCTTCGGCGTCCATGGGCCAATCCCGGCGCAGGGTTTCAAGCAACCACGGTGGATGCGCGCTGGCAGCCTGTGGATCTTTCGCGGCGGCGGTTTCAAGTGCATCGCGCTCGCGCAGGAAGCGGCGCAGCACTGCGTTCACCAGCCCGGCCAGTTGTGGCTGGTTCATCTTCCTTGCGGCCTCCACGCTGGCGTGGATCGCGGCGTAATCGACCAACGCGAGTGCGTGCAACTGCGCAAAACCTGCGAGCAGCAGCGCATGTACTGGCTGCGCGGATTTGTTCAACGGTTTTTGCAGCAGCTTTTTCAGCCAGAACTCGTAGCGCGGCAGGAAGCGCAACGCGGCGAGCACGATGGCCTCGCACAGTGCACGGTCGCGCGGGTCGGACAGGGCATCGCGTGCGAAGGGCAGCGCGGCTTTCAGCGAGCGGCCGGAAAAACGCACCGCTGCAATGGTGCGCGCGGCTTCGATGCGAACCTGCACGCCGACAGGCGCGTCCGTGTTCATCGGCGCAGCGCCGGGTGGGCGTTGAGGTAGTCGGCGGCGGCGAGCGCCTTGCCGCCATCACGTTGTACGGTCAGGAGTCGCAGCGCGCCTTGGCCACAGGCCACGTCGATGCCATGTTTGCTCGCGGCGATGATGTTGCCGGGTGTGCCGGTTCCTTCGATGGCCATCGCGGTGTGGATGCGCAGGCGTTCCCCGGAGAGCACAGCTTCGGCGATGGGCCACGGGCTGAAGGCGCGCACGCGGCGGGCCAGTTCGATGGCGGGGGTATTCCAGCCCAGCTTGGCTTCGGCTTTGTCCAGCTTGTGCGCATAGACGGCCTGCGCGTCATCCTGTTCCTCCGCCTGCGGCAGGCGGTTTTCGGAGAGCAGGTGGAGGCCTTCGGCAAGTACTTGCGCGCCAAGGATCGAGAGCCGGTCATGCAGTTGCCCGGCGGTTTCTTCTGCACCGATGGAAGTTTCACGGCGCAGCAGCACCGGGCCGGTATCCAGGCCTTTGCGCATTTGCATGAGGCACACACCGGTTTCCGCATCTCCCGCTTCGATGGCGCGCTGTATCGGTGCTGCGCCGCGCCAGCGCGGCAGCAGTGAGGCATGGACGTTCCATGCACCGAAGCGCGGAATGTCGAGCACCGCTTGCGGCAGAATCAGGCCGTAGGCCACCACGATCAAAAGATCAGGTTGCAATTGCGCCAGCACTGCCTGTGCTTCCGGCGTGCGCAGGGTTTCAGGTTGAAGCACTCGCACATTCGCTTCGAGTGCGGCCTGCTTCACCGGGCTGGGTGTTGGCTGGCGCCCGCGCCCGGCGGGGCGATCAGGTTGAGTGAATACCGCCAGCACTTCGCTGCCTGCGAGCGCGGCACGCAGTGAGGGAACGGCGAATTCGGGGGTTCCGGCAAAGACCAGTTTCAGCGTCATGGAAGCTCCGGCCGGCCCGGAGCCGGATAATTGAATGCGCTCAAGCCGCGTTGCTGCGGTTCAACTTGGCCAGCTTGCGCTTCACCATGTCGCGTTTGAGCGGGGAGAGGTAATCGATGAACAGCTTGCCGTCCAAATGATCCATCTCGTGCTGGATGCACACCGCAAGCAATCCATCGGTGGTCAGTTCGAACGGTTGGCCGAATTCATCCAGCGCACGTACCGTGATCTTCTCGGCGCGGGTCACGTCCGCATGGATGGTCGGCACGGAGAGGCAGCCTTCCTGACACACTTGTGTGCCTTCGCTGGCCACGATCACCGGGTTCACGAACACACGGCGCGCATCCTTCTCCTCGGAAACGTCGATCACCATGTAGCGGCGGTGGTCGTCCACCTGGCTGGCAGCCAAGCCGATGCCAGGCGCGTCGTACATCGTCTCGAACATGTTTCCGATGTGGATCCGGAAGGCTTCGTCCAGTTCGGCAGGCGCAAGCTCGCGTGCCTTGGTGCGCAGGCGCGGGTCGGGGAATTCGAGGATGGCGAGCTTGGACATGACGGCAGGGTGGGGCGGAAAAGGCGGGATACAAGGTGCAACAGGGCGGAAATTGTATCGCGGCACGCCGCCGTTCATCACGAATGTGATGATGGTTCGCTCCCGAAAGTTCGCATTCGGCCCGAATTCGGCTATATTCGCGGCACCGTTCAGGGGGAACAAGCATTGGGGAATCAGGCAGATGGAAGCCATGCTTAAAAAACTTCTTGCAGTTTGTGCGCTCGCGCTGCTCACCTTCGCCAGCTATGTCGCGGCGGTGGAGCTCAACCCGTCCCACCCGGACACCTACGTGGTGAAGAAGGGCGATACGCTCTGGGACATCGCCGGGCGGTTCCTCAAATCGCCGTGGTTGTGGCCGGAAATCTGGCAGGCCAACCCGCAGGTGGAGAATCCGCACCTGATCTACCCGGGCGATGTGCTCAGCTTGGTGTATCTGGGCAATGGGCAGAACCGCACGGCGCTCGATCTCAAGCGTGGCCCCGAGATTCGACGCGAGGCGCTGCCGATCCCGGCGGTGCCGCTGGCGGAAGTGGAATCCTTCCTGCGCGATGTCACCGTGATCGACGAGGACACCTACAAATCCGCGCCCTACGTGTTGGGGGTCGAAGAAGGCCGTCTGCTTGGTGCGCGTGATCAGGTTGTCTATGTGCGCGGCGGCGAATACTCGCCCGGCCAGTTGGTGTCGTTCTTCCGTCCGACCCAGCGCTATTCGGCCTATACCTCCAAGAAGGGCCAGAAGGTTTTTCGCGACGACTGGACAGCCGAACGCGGCGCTTCGCCGAATAACTTGATGTTCCCCTGGGCCTACCGGATGACCGGCAAGTCGCATTACGACCTGCTTGGCTGGGAAGTGCTGAAATCCGGCTATGGCCGTGTCACCAAGGTTGATGACGACGTTGCCACGGTGCTGCTGGCCGACGACGGGCGTGAAGTGCACAAGGGCGATCTGCTGTTGCCCTACGATCCCTTCCCCTACGATCTGGCCTTCTTCCCGCAGGCGCCCGGCAGCGTTCCCGAACATGCGCGCCTGATGGCCGTTACGGATCGCCACATCTATGGCGGCGCTTACGACGTGGTCGCCATTTCCGCCGGTGCTGCCGATGGCATTGCCAACGGGCAGGTGTTCTCGGTGTGGAATCCGGGGGAACAGGTTGCCGACACCATCAAGCACAGGCAGCCGTTGTCGGCCAATCTGAAACGCAACAAGGTGCAATTGCCTGATGAATTCGCCGGACATGTGATGATCTTCCGCACGTTCGAGAAGGTCAGCTACGGCTTGGTGATGAACGGCATTCGCCCGGTCAAGGTCGGCGACAAGCTGAAGGCTCCCGATCGGATTTGATCGGGCGTGACCTGATCGAGCCATCGGCGAACGCTCGCGCCGATGGCGTTGTACCCACGGCTGGTTCCGTCGCAGGATGGAACCAGCCGTCGCTTTTTCAGGGAGTTGCTCCATGGCACAAAACCGCGAAAACGCCGCCGCGTGGTGCGCCTTGCTGCGCGCGCCGGGGCTTGGCCCGGCGCGGATTCGTGCCTTGCTCGATGCCTGTGGCAACGCACGTACCGCCGCTGCGGCAACGCCTTCGCAACTGCGCGCCTGCGGTGTGCCGGAAGCGGCAATGGCGTGGTTGGCCAAACCGGATGCCGCCCGCATCGAGGCTGATCTGGAATGGCTGGCCGCACCGATGCACCACCTCATCGGCATCGACGATCCCGATTACCCGGTCATGCTGCGCCGTTCGCCGCATCCGCCTGCCGCTCTGTTCGTCGATGGCGATCCGAACTGGTTGTGGTTCGCGCAGGTGGCCGTGGTCGGCAGCCGCAATCCCACCGAAGGCGGGCGCGCCAATGCACGGGATTTTTCCCGTGAGATGGCTTGCGCCGGTTTCATCGTCACCAGCGGTCTGGCCGAAGGCATTGATGCCGCCGCGCACCGTGCCGCACTCGATGCCGGGCGGCCCACCATCGCCGTGGTCGCCACCGGCCCGGATCGGGTCTATCCCGCCAAGCACCGCGAACTGGCCGATGCCATCGCAGCATGCGGGGCCATCGTCACCGAGTTCCCGCCCGGCACCGATGCCAGGCGCGAGCATTTTCCAGCCCGCAATCGCATCATCGCCGGGCTGTCGCTTGGAACCTTGGTCGTAGAAGCGGCCTTGCGCAGCGGCGCATTGATCACCGCGCGGCAAGCGGCGGAAGCCTCGCGCGAAGTGTTTGCGCTGCCCGGTTCCATCCACAACCCGATGGCGCGTGGCCCGCACAAGTTGATCCGCGATGGAGCGCAACTGGTCGAAGCCGCGCAGGAAGTTATCGACGCATTGGCGCCTGCCGCCGCACTCCTGGCCGATGCGCTGCGTGGTCGTCTGATGCCCGAATCCGGAAAACCTTCCAGCCCCGTCGCAACACGCACCGAAGAACCTGATTCCGGTGAGCTTGATTCCGGCGATGCGGACTACCGCAAACTGCTCGCCGCACTCGGCCACGACCCGGTGCCCATCGACGTGCTGGCCCAGCGCACCGGGTTGACGGTGCCAAGCCTCTCCTCCATGCTGTTGCTCATGGAGCTGGATGGCCGGGTGGTGGCGGAAAACGGCCGATATTCCCGGCTCCAGCCCGAAAACGTCCCACAACGCGCAAGTGGTAACGCGCAGGCAGAGGATGGATGAAAGAGACCTTGCTGGACGTACTGCTGTATCTGTTCGAGACCTATTTCTACGACGATCCCGACGCGGTTCGCGACCGCGCTTCCCTTCAGGCCGGTGTGATTTCCGCCGGTTTCTCCCCTGCCGAAGTGGCCAAGGCGTTCGACTGGCTCGATGCGCTGGACGAGCGCAGGCCGCAGGCCGCGCCCGAATTCGAACCGATCATCGGCCCGATCCGGGTGTATGCGGAACAGGAGATGGAGCGGCTGGATGAGGAATGCCGGGGCTTCCTGATGTTCCTGCTGGGCAGTGGCATCCTCGATCTGGCGCAGCACGAGCTGGTCGTGGATCGGGCAATGGCGCTGGATCAGGACGAGATCGACGTGGACGATCTGAAATGGGTCGTGCTGATGGTGTTGTTCAACCAGCCCGGCCAGGAAGCCGCGTTCGCCTGGATGGAGAACCACATGTTCCAGGATCAGGACGAAGCGGTTCATTGATTTATCGCCTCCGCCGCGCATGAAGCAGCGGCGGGCGCTGCGAAGGAAACGATTCAAGATGAACTCAATCTCTGTCCATGATGTGGTTCAGGCCGGATTCCTGCGCCGCTGGGCTGCGCTTTTTCTCGATCAGATGCTGCTGTCGGTCGCCTTCTACGCCGTCATCTTCGCGGTGTTCATCGTCGTCGGTGTGGCGGGCGGCATGGGGCAGATGGAAAACATGGATCCGGACAACCCGCCGCCATGGGTGGTAGGTGCCTATCTGGGCATGGGACTGCTGTATTACGTGGCCGCCGGGCTGTACTTCTCGTTGATGGAAAGCTCCTCCTCGCAGGCCACGCTGGGCAAGATGGCGCTATCCATCAAGGTGGTGGATCGCAACGGTGCACGCCTTTCCTTCGCCCATGCACTGGGGCGCTGGTTCGCCACCAGCCTTTCCTACCTCACCTTCTACATCGGCTTCCTGATGGCCGCCTTCACGCAGGAAAAACGCGCGCTGCACGACTACGTTGCAGGCACCTGCGTGGTGGACAAGTTTGCCTATACCGATCGCCCCGAATTGCAACAGCGCAAGCCTTCCGGTTGCTTGATCGCCGTGTTTGCCGCCATTGCAGCGTTCATGATCCTGATGGTTCTGGGCATCCTGGCTGCCATCGCGATTCCCGCATATCAGCAATACGCGACAAGAGCTGGCTTCGTGCAGGTGGAAGCCTCGGCCAATGCCTGGAAATCGGAAGTGGAAACCGCGCTGCAAGGTGGCGTCGAATCCGGCGGCGAAGCCCCTTGCCCGAAAAACGGCGATACCGGTTTTGGAACGCCCGAGTCCTACGCCGCGCAAGGCATCAATCGCGTGGTGTTCGGCGAATTCAATCCGGGCCTGTGCGGAATCTCGATCTGGGTACCGCCTTCGCTGGGCAATGTCGAACAGCAGATCCTGCTCGAACACGACCCGGAAGAGCAGGCGTGGTATTGCACCACTACCTTGTCGGAACAATTCAAGCCGGGCTGGTGCAAATAGCCCGCAAACCCCTCACCGGGCCACGTCGAGCTTGACAGCCCGGCGCGGCGCGTGTTTCCACTAAATAAGAAGAAGCAGCCCGCCGCGCGCGCTGCCACGGGCGATTCGTCGCTCCTCCAACATCCACAGAAGGCGCAATGCCCAAGAACCTGCTCATCGTCGAATCGCCCGCCAAGGCCAAGACGATCAACAAATACCTCGGCAAGGATTTCACCGTCCTGGCGTCCTACGGCCATGTACGCGATCTGGTGCCCAAGGAAGGCGCGGTGGATCCGGACAACGATTTCGCCATGCGCTACGACGTGATCGACAAGAACGAGCGCCACGTAGATGCCATTGCGAAAGCCGCCAAGGGTGCCGAGGCACTCTATCTGGCGACCGACCCGGATCGCGAAGGCGAGGCCATTTCCTGGCACATCGCGGAAATCCTGAAGGAACGCGGCCTGCTGCGCGACAAGACGCTGCATCGCGTCGTGTTCACCGAGATCACCCCGCGCGCCATCAAGGAAGCCATGGCCTCCCCGCGTGAAGTGTCCGCCGATCTGGTGAACGCGCAGCAGGCGCGCCGCGCGCTGGATTATCTGGTCGGCTTCAACCTTTCCCCGGTGTTGTGGCGCAAGGTGCAGCGTGGCCTTTCCGCGGGCCGCGTGCAAAGCCCTGCGCTTCGCATGATCGTGGAGCGCGAAGAAGAAATCGAAGCCTTCATCGCGCGCGAATACTGGACGATCGAAGCGCAACTCGCCCATCCGATACAGCCTTTCGCTGCGCGTCTGGCGAAACTGGATGGCAAGAAGTTCGAGCAGTTCGACCTCACCAACGAAGCCGATGCCGAAGCTGCACGCAGCCGCTTGCTCGCCGCCGCTGGCGGCAATCTCACCGTCAGCGACGTGCAGAGCAAGGAACGCAAGCGCCGCCCCGCGCCGCCGTTCACCACATCCACCCTGCAACAGGAAGCTGCGCGCAAGCTCGGTTTCTCCACCAGCCGCACCATGCGCGTGGCGCAGAAGTTGTATGAAGGCGTCGGCTTGGGCGATGAAGGCACGGTGGGCCTGATTTCCTACATGCGTACCGACTCCACGCATCTTTCTCAGGAAGCCGTGGTCGAACTGCGCCAAGCCATCGCGCGGGATTTCGGCACGCACGCGCTGCCGCCGGTCGCCAATGAATACAAGACCAAATCCAAGAACGCGCAGGAAGCGCACGAGGCGATCCGCCCCACGTTCGCGCTGCGTTCGCCCAAATCCGTTGCGGCGTTCCTGGATGCCGATGCGGCACGGCTGTACGAACTCATCTGGAAGCGCGCCATCGCCTGCCAGATGATCCACGCCACCTTGAACACCGTCAGCGTTGATCTTGCTGCGGGCGAGAAGCATGGCTTCCGCGCCAGCGGCACCACGGTGATCGATCCTGGCTTCCTCGCCGTCTATGAAGAAGGCCGCGACACCAAGGCAGCGGAAGACGATGATGAAGGTCGCAAGCTGCCCGCGTTGCGCAAGGGCGAAACCGTACCGCTTTCGTCCATCCTCGCCGACCAGCATTTCACCGAGCCGCCGCCGCGCTATTCCGAAGCCAGTCTGGTGAAGGCGCTGGAGGAATACGGCATCGGCCGCCCTTCCACCTATGCCAGCATCATCCAGACCTTGATGTTCCGCGAATACGTCTATCTGGATTCGCGCCGCTTCCGCCCCACCGACGTGGGCCGCGCGGTGGCGAAATTCCTCTCCGGCCACTTCACCCGCTACGTGGATTACGACTTCACTGCCAAGCTCGAAGACGAACTGGATGCGGTGAGTCGTGGCGAGGAAGACTGGGTGCCGTTGATGTCGCGCTTCTGGAAACCGTTCAAGGCGCTGGTGGAGGAAAAGAGCGAATCGGTTGATCGTTCCGAAGCCACCGGTGCGCGTGTGCTGGGCGATGATCCCGCCAGCGGAAAACCCGTGAGCGTGCGCCTTGGCCGCTTCGGGCCATTCGCGCAGATCGGCGTGAAGGAAGACGAGGACAAACCGAAGTTCGCCAGCCTGCGCCCCGGCCAGAGCATCCACACCATCACGCTGGAACAGGCGCTGGAACTGTTCAAGCTGCCGCGCACGCTCGGCCAGGATGGCGAGGAAGATGTGACCGTGGCCGTGGGCCGTTTCGGCCCGTTCGCCAAGCGTGGTGCGACTTATGCTTCCTTGAAGAAGGAAGACGATCCTTACACGATTGATCTTCCCCGCGCGCTGTTCCTGATCCGCGAGAAGGAAGAAATCGCCGCCAACCGCATCATCAAGAGTTTCGACGGATCGAAGATCCAGGTGCTCAATGGTCGCTTCGGGCCGTACCTTTCCGATGGCGAATTGAACGGCAAGATTCCCAAGGATCGCGACCCGGCTTCGCTCACGCTGGCGCAAGTGCAGCAACTGATGGAAGAAACCGGCAAACCCGCACGCAAGGGCTTCGGACGCAAGGCCGCCGCAAAGAAAGCACCCGCGAAAAAAGCCGTGGCCAAGGAAGCTGCACCGAAAAAGGCGGCTGCGAAAAAGGTGACTGCGAAGAAGGCTCCAGCCAAGAAGGCGGTTGCGAAGAAGGCGACGGCCAAGAAGGTTGCTGCGAAAAAAATTGCAGCGAAGAAAACGGTGAAGTAAGTCTTCGCGGGCCTCGTGCGTTGTCAAAGCTTCTCCAGTCATGACCTTCACGCCATTGACGCCTGAACACGCCGCTGCCGTGCTGAAACGCGGCGGCGTGCTGGCCTATCCGACCGAAGGCGTATGGGGTTTGGGCTGCGATCCCTTCAATGAATCCGCCGTGCGCCGCGTGCTGGAAATCAAGCGCCGCCCTGCGGCAAAAGGCATGATCGTCATCGCCGCCGATGCCGCGCAGCTTTCGCCGTGGCTGCGATGGGATGAGTTGGCGCTTTCCCGGAAGGAACAGATCCACGCAAGCTGGCCAGGCCCCAATACGTGGTTGGTGCCCTGTACGCCTGACGTGCCCGATTGGTTGCGCGGTGAACACGACACCCTTGCGGCGCGCGTCACTGCCCATGAGCCCGCCGCAGCCCTGTGCCGCGCTTTCGGCGGGCCATTGGTATCCACCAGCGCCAACCGCGCCAGCGAACCACCGGCGAGGTGCTTTGCCGAGCTTGATCTTGCACTGTTGGCGGAAGTGGACGGTGTGCTTGCGGGCGAAACGGGCGGCCTGGATAGCCCAAGCACGATTCGTGATGGACGTAGTGGTGTGGTGCTGCGCGGTTGAGCGTGCTCAAGTGGCCATGGCTTTCAGGATCAATCCCACCACGTAAGCCAGGTATGTCCCCGTCGCATACCCAACCGTCCCCAGCAACACGCCCACGGGCGCAAGCGAAGGATGGAAGGCCGCAGCCACCACCGGCGCGGAAGCAGCGGCGCCGATGTTGCCCTGGGAGCCGATGGCGAAATAGAACAATGGCGCACGGGTGAGCTTCATCGCGATCCACAGGCACAGCACGTGCACGCTCATCCACACCGCGCCGAGCGCGAACAGCCACGGGCGATCCAGCAGGGAGAGCAGATCCATCTGCATCCCGATGCAGGCGATGAGAAAATACAGCAGCAGCGTGCCGATCCGCGATGCGCCTGCGCCTTCCAGATTCCGGGCGCGGGTGAAGCTGGCGATGAGGCCGAAGGCGGTGGAAAGCACCACCACCCAGACGAAGGCCGAGGTGAGGCTGAAGCGGCTGGCCCAGGACACGTTTTCGCCGAACCATGCGGCCACGGGCGTGGCGATGGCGTGCGCCAGACCGACGAGGCCGAACCCCAGACCCACGATCACCATCAGATCGGTGAGGGTTGGGTTGCGGGAATGTTTGGCGTGGAATTCGGCGATGCGGGCTTTCAGTTCATCCAGCGCGCGGGTGTCCACGTTGCGCTTGTGATCGAAGGCATCGGCGCGTGCGGCGAGGAACAGCAGAACCGCCATCCAGATGTTCGCCACGGCCACGTCCACCACGGCGAGCTGGCCGAAGGTGGTGGCATCCACGTTGAACACCTCGCGGATCGCGACCATGTTCGCGCCGCCACCGATCCAGCTTCCCGCCAGCGCAGCCATGCCGGCCCACGTATCGCCAGCCACGGTGGAAGGATGCAGCCAGGCGAACAGCAAGAAGGAAACTATCGCACCGGCCATGATGCCGAAGGTGCCTGCACAGAACACGATCAACAGTTTCCAGCCCAGTTTCAGGATCGAAGGCAAATCCACCGAAAGCGTGAGCAACACCAGCGCACCGGGCAGCAACACGTCGCGTGCGATGGGGTTGTAGAGCTTGGTTCCAACGCCGTCGATCAGGCCGGTGGTGTTGTAGATCGCCGGGATGAAGTAGCACAGCAGCAGCGCTGGCACGACGGAAAAGAACTTCTTCAGCCAGGGCGTCGGGCCGCTTGCGGCCCAGAAGATCAGGCCGAGCGTGGCGGCGATGAGGCCGAACAGGACGATGTCGTTCTGGATCAGGGCGGGGTTGGCAACGGCGGGCGACGATACGGACATGTACGGGGCCAATGGCGAAACCCCGACTATACTGTTTGATCCGCTGTATCGTCATTCGCCATGAACCCGAACTTCCTCGACTTCGAACAACCCATCGCCGAGCTGGAAGCCAAGATCCAGGAATTGCGCCATGCCAGCCAGGGCAGCGCGTTCAACATCGAGGAAGAAGTGGGCAAATTGCAGGACAAGCTGCGCGCCCGCACCGCGGAAATCTTCAAGAACCTCACGCCCTGGCAGGTGTCGCAACTGGCGCGCCATCCGCAGCGCCCCTACACGCTGGATTACATCGAACACGCCTTCGATGATTTCCACGAACTGGCGGGCGACCGCGCCTATGCCGACGATGCGGCCATTGTCGGCGGCATCGGACGCATCGAAGGCCGTTCGGTGATGGTGATCGGCCACCAGAAGGGCCGCGATACCAAGAGCAAGATCAAGCGCAACTTCGGAATGCCACGCCCGGAGGGCTATCGCAAGGCATTGCGCCTGATGCAGATGGCCGAACGCTTCCGCCTGCCCATCCTCACCTTCATCGATACGCCCGGCGCGTATCCGGGCATCGGCGCGGAAGAGCGCGGGCAATCCGAAGCCATTGCGCGCAACCTGCTGGAAATGGCGCGGCTGCGAGTGCCCATCGTCTGCACCGTGATCGGCGAAGGCGGTTCCGGCGGTGCGCTGGCGATTGGCGTGGGTGATCGCACCTTGATGCTGGAATACGGCACCTATTCGGTGATCTCGCCCGAAGGCTGCGCATCGATTCTCTGGAAGACCGCCGAACGTGCCAAGGATGCGGCCGAAGCGCTTGGCATCACTGCGCCGCGCCTGCTGGAACTTGGATTGGTCGATCAGATCGTGAAGGAGCCGCTCGGCGGCGCACACCGTGATCCGCAGGACATGGCGCAGCGCCTGAAGGCAACCTTGCTCGGCCAGCTCGACATCCTCGAGCGCATCGATTCGGCCACGTTGCTGCAACAGCGCTATGAGCGCCTGCGCGGTTACGGGCGGTATCTGGCGGCGTAAGGATTCCCGCCATGAAACGCTGGCAGCCGGTACTCGTTCTGCTCGCGATCCTCGCGTTGTGGTGGTGGCTGGATGGCGCGCAGCAGGTTCACGATTCGCCGGATACGACGGTAGATGCGGAGCTTGCTTCGCATGGTGACGGGCAAGCTCGGTACTACGGAAAAGCGGCGCAAACCACAGCACGGCCGACATCCTCTTCACGACCGTCGCCGGATTTCCTGCCACGCGAAGCGCATCACACGCTTGATCTGATCCTGCGCGGCGGCCCATTCCCGCATCGGCAGGATGGTGCAGTGTTCGGCAACCGCGAAAAACGCCTGCCATCGCAACCGCGCGGCCATTACCGCGAATACACCGTGCGCACGCCAGGTGAGCGCGACCGTGGCGCGCGCCGCATCGTCACGGGCGGTGATCCGCCGCGCGAGTTCTGGTACACCGCAGACCACTACCAAACCTTCCGCCGCTTCGAGGTTGCGCCATGACGCCGGACGAAGACGACATCGAGAACACAGGTTTCCATTCGCACGAAGACGAGGATTTCGAAGGCGAGGAAGATTCCCCGCCACTGCTGGATCTGCTGCCGTTGGCGAGTGAAGCCGGTGCCTACCACCTGCCCGCCGAACACATCGATGCCTTGCTCGATGCCGCGCGCGATCTGGATTTCCTCGCCGTCAACATCGGCCTGAGCCAATGCCGCGGCAAGGATGAACTGATCCACCGCATCGCGCAGGCGCTTGCCATTCCCGGCTGGTTCGGCGGCAACTGGGATGCGCTGGCCGATTCCCTCAACGATCTTGAATGGCTCGGTGAAGCGGCAGGCTACGTGCTCGTGTTCGATCACGGTGAGGACCTGCGCATCGCCTCCAGCTACGACTACGACGAATTGATCGAACTCCTCAACGAAGCCGCCGAACGCTGGCGCGAGGTGGACATTCCGTTCTGGGCGTTCTTCGGCGAAACCGATGCATGACGCCCGCAACCCGCGCTCTGGATGCTGCCGGCATCGCCTATCGCACGATGGGCTACGAGCACGTGCCGGGCGAGGAAGCCTACGGGCGTGAGGCGGCGCGCAAGCTTGGGCTTGATCCGGCGTGCGTGTTCAAGACCTTGATCGTGGTCGGCCCGGACAAGGCGTTGCGTGTCGCATTGGTGCCAGCGCTGCTGCATCTGGATTTGAAGAAGCTGGCATTGGAACTTGGCGTCAAGCATCTGGACATGGCACCTGCCGCACAGGCTGAGCGCAGCAGTGGGTATCGGCTGGGTGCGATCAGCCCGGTCGGACAAAAGCGGGCGTTGCCGACCTTGATCGATGAAAGCGCACTACGGTTCGAGGAGATCGCCGTCAGCGGCGGGCGGCGAGGCATGGACATCGTGCTGGCACCCGCCGACCTGGTCACGCTGCTTGGCGCACGCTTCGCGCCGATCGCCAAGGCGTAGGGCTGGCCAGCGTTTTGAGTCATGCCGTTCCAAACTGAACAAGCGCTAACCCGAAAATAAGCAAAAATCCAGAAAAATCAGAATCTTATGCTGCACCGCACATCGAACTGAAATGTGGCAGATGGCAGAATGGGCGGCTCACCAACTTCCGATTCGCCCAATCCTGCGATGAACGCCCAAATTGCTCCGGCCGCTTCGACCAACCACATCGTGCTCGATCCCGTTCTTTCCGCGCTGAAGACCAGCGTTCCCGCGCCGCGCTACAACGAGGCCGCGTTGTTTGCCGAGGCGTTCTATGCGCGCCTCACGCCGGAGGAATACGCGCTGCGCGATGCGGCGGATTGGGCAGCGCTGGCGCGCGGCTTCCTGCAATTCGCGCGTTCCCGCAAGCCGGGCCAACCGGCGATCCGCGTGTTCAATCCGAACCGCGAAGAACACGGCTGGGAATCCCCGCACACGGTGATCCAGATCGCCAATGACGACATGCCCTTCCTCGTGGATTCGGTCGGCATGGTGCTGGCGCAGTACGAACTGGGCATTCACGTGCTCGGCCATCCGGTGCTGGCGGTGCGGCGCGATCCGGGCGGCAACGTATTGGCCTTCGGCGAGGGTTCGCGTGAATCGTTGATGCACATCGAAGTGGATCGCCTGGCCGAATCCTCGGACATGGTGCGCATCGCCGAATCCCTGCGCGATGCACTGGACGACGTGCGCTGCGTGGTCGCGGATTGGAAGCCGATGCACGAAAAGCTGCGGGCTACCGCTGCGGAACTTGCCACCGTCACCGGCAAGATGGCACAAGAACGCATTGCCGAATCGCGCGATTTCCTGGAATGGGCAGCGGACGATCACTTCATCCTGATCGGCTATCGCGAATACGCGGTGGAAGATCTTGACGGAGAAGCGATGCTGAAGCCGCTGCCGGATACCGGCCTGGGCCTGCTGCGCTCGGATGCGCGTGCGGGCAAGCCGCGTTCGGTGAAGGCGCTGGTGCAATCGATGGCGGCAGGGGAAAGTGCCGATCCGCTGATCCTGACCAAGACCAATGCGCGCTCCACCGTGCATCGCGCCGGTTACATGGATTATGTCGGCGTGTTGAGCTTCGATGCGCAAGGCCGCCCATCCGGCGAAAAGCGTTTCATCGGCCTTTACACCTCCGGCGCATACAACCGCCGTCCTTGGGACATTCCGGTGGTGCGCCAGCGCCACGACTACGTGATGGCGCGCTCGCAACTGGCTCAGGACAGCCACAGCGGCAAGGCGCTGCGCCACATTCTGGAGACCTTGCCGCGCGACGAGCTGTTTCAGTCCAGCGAGGAAGAGCTGTACGACACCGCGATGGGCATCCTCACGCTGCAAGAGCGCGTGCGCCCGAGACTGTTCCTGCGCCGCGACCGCTTTGGTCGCTTCTACTCGGTGCTGGCCTACATCCCGCGTGACCGTTACAGCACCGAAGCGCGCCATCGCATCGAGGCGATGCTGATGGAAGCCCTCCACGGTCAGCACATCGACACCACCAGCCAGATCGGCAGCGCACCGCTGGCGCAACTCCACGCCATCGTGCGGCCCAAGGCGGGCGGTGCGTCGGAAAAGATCGATGTCGCCGCGCTGGAAGCGCGCCTTTCGGACATCGTGCGCAACTGGCACGACGCATTGCGCGAGCTGCTGGTGCAGCGCAACGGCGAAGCGCGCGGCCTGAAGCTGGCGGCGCGTTATGGCCGCGCATTGCCCAACGGCTACATCGAGGAAGTGAGTCCGGAAATCGCGGCAGCGGATGTGGAACAAGTCGCATCGTTGGCAGGTGCCGACGATCTGCGCATGAACCTCTACCGTCGCAGCGACGATGCAGCGCAATTGCGCTTCAAGCTGTTCCGTGTCGGTCGCGACATTTCCTTGTTCGAAGCGCTGCCGCTGATGGAGCATCTTGGCCTGCGCATTCGCACCGAACATCCCTACGAAATCCAGGTCGGCGACAGCCGCATCCATATCCAGGATTTCGAAGTCGAACCGGCGTCCGGCACGGTCGATGTGGAGGCGGTACGCGCCAAGTTCGAACAAGCCTTCGAAGCGGTGTGGCGTGGCCAGGCCGAGAGCGATGGTTTCAATCGCCTCGTGCTCGGTGCGGGTCTTGCGTGGCGTCAGGTCGCGATGCTGCGCGGTTATGCGAAGTATCTGCTGCAGACCGGCGTGCCTTTCAGCCAGACGTACATGGAAGCCACGCTGGCGCGTTACCCGATCCTCGCGCGCTTGTTGGTGGAACTGTTCGAAGCGCGCTTCCATCCGGAAGAGAACAGTCAGGCCAAGGCCGAGGGCCAGGCCGGGTTTGCGTGCGAACTGCGCGCGCTCGCGGGCGAGGATGAAGCCGCTGCCAAGGCGCTGGAATACGTGATCGCCGCGCGCCTGGAAGACCGTGCCGCGCAGATGATCGCCGCCGAAAAGACGTTGCTGAACCTGCTGGATCGGGTCGAATCCATCGACGAAGACCGCATCCTGCGCAGCTTCAAGACGGCGATCCTTGCGACCTTGCGCACCAGCTTCTATCAGCGCCCGGACGACGGCGCTGCGCGTGAAGTGGTGGCCTTCAAGTTCGATTCGTCGCTGCTGCCCGATCTTCCCAAGCCGCGCCCGTACCGCGAAATCTTCGTCTATGGCCCGCGCGTGGAAGGCGTGCACCTGCGCTTTGGCCCGGTGGCGCGTGGCGGCCTGCGCTGGAGCGATCGCCGTGAGGATTTCCGCACCGAAGTATTGGGCCTGGTGAAGGCGCAGATGGTGAAGAACACCGTGATCGTGCCGGTTGGTGCGAAGGGCGGTTTCTTCGTGAAGCGCCCGCCTGCAGCGACGGATCGCGATGCGGTATTGGCCGAAGGCATCGCCTGCTATCGCCTGTTCATCAATGCGCTGCTGGACATCACGGACAACCTCGTCGATGGCAAGGTGGTGCCGCCGTGCGATGTGGTTCGCCACGATGGCGATGATCCGTATCTGGTGGTGGCCGCCGACAAGGGCACGGCCACGTTCTCCGATATCGCCAACGCCATCTCGCTGGAACACGGTTTCTGGATGGGCGATGCCTTCGCGTCCGGCGGTTCGGTGGGTTACGACCACAAGGGCATGGGCATCACCGCACGCGGTGCGTGGGAATCGGTGAAGCGCCATTTCCGTTCGCTGGGCCGCGACAGCCAGAGCGAGGATTTCACGTGTGTCGGTGTTGGCGACATGAGCGGCGACGTGTTCGGCAACGGCATGTTGCTTTCCGAACACATCAAGCTCGTGGCCGCGTTCGACCATCGCCACATCTTCCTCGACCCGACGCCGGATGCGGCCCGTTCCTTCGTCGAGCGCCAGCGCCTGTTCAAGCTGCCGCGTTCCTCGTGGGCCGATTACGACGCCAACCTCATTTCAGAAGGCGGCGGCGTGTTCCCGCGCAGCCTGAAGGCGATCCGCATCAGCCCGCAGGTGCGAGCGGCATTGGGCATCGCGGCAGATGTGGAACAGCTTTCGCCGAACGATCTGATGAGCGCGATCCTCAAAGCGCCGGTCGATCTGTTGTGGAACGGCGGCATCGGCACCTATGTGAAGGCATCGAGCGAAACCCATGCGGACGTGGGCGATCGCGCCAACAATGCGCTGCGCGTGGATGGCAGGCAGTTGCGCTGCCGCATCGTCGGTGAAGGCGGCAACCTCGGCTTCACCCAGCGTGGCCGCATCGAAGCCGCGCAGGTCGGCGTACTGCTCAATACGGACTTCATCGACAACTCCGCAGGCGTTGATACCTCCGACCACGAGGTGAACATCAAGATTCTGCTGGGCGATGCGGTGGCGCGCGGCGAACTGGACATTCCGGGTCGCAACACGCTGCTGGCCAGCATGACGGACGAAGTGGCGCGGCTGGTGCTGTGGGACAACATCCGCCAGAACCAGGCGCTTTCCGTGATGGAACGCATGAGCGTGGCGCGATTGGGATCAAAGCAGCACTTCATCCGCACGCTGGAATCCCAGGGCTTGCTGGATCGAGCCATCGAATACCTGCCCAGCGATGCGGAACTGGCCGAGCGCAAGGCGCGCGGGCTGGGGCTGACGCGGCCGGAACTTTCGGTGCTGCTGTCGTACAGCAAGATCGTCGTGTTCAACCAGTTGCTCGAATCCGATGTGCCGGAAGATCCCTTCCTCTCCGCCGAACTGCAACGCTACTTCCCCGAAGCCTTGCAGCAGCGCTTCGCCGCGAACATGGAGCGGCACCCGCTGAAGCGCCAGATCATCGCCACGGCGGTGACCAATTCGATGATCAACCGCATGGGCGCGACTTTTGCGCTGCGCATGGCCGAAGATACCGGCGAGGAAGCGGCGCAGGTTGCCAAGGCGTACACCATCGCCCGTGTCGTGGCGCAGGCACGCGATCTGTGGAGCGCGCTTGATGCGCTCGGCCTTTCCGTGCCGGAAAGCGTGCAACTGGACGCGTTGAGCCTGTTGTGGAACCAGTTGCGTGGCATGACGCGCTGGCTGCTGAATCTGCCCGGCAATCGCCTGGACATCGCAGCTTCAGTGGAGCGCTACAGCACCGGATACATCGAGCTGAGCAACGGCATCGGTCAGGTGCTGGACGAAGCTGGCCGCATTGCATATGCCGATGCGCGCGCACGCTGGATGGACGAAGGCTTCCCGCAGGACGTGGCCGCGCAACTGGCGGCATTGCCGTTCCTGGAAGGTGCGATGGACATCGTGCAGGTGGCGCTCGATCACGGCTTCGGAGTGCTCGACGTGGCACGTGCGTGGTTCGGTTTGGGCGATGCGCTGAGCCTGGCCTGGCTGTCGCAGAAAATCGACGCGCTGCCCGTTGAAGGCCGCTGGCACGCCCTGGCGCGCGGCTCGCTCAAGGACGAATTGCAGTCCCAGAGCAGCACGCTGGTGGCGCAGGTGCTGCGTTCCGCTGACGGCAATGTCGATCAGCGCGTGGCCAACTGGATCGCACGCGATGATGCGGGCCTGCGTTTTGCACAAAGCATGTTCGCGGAAATGCACAACCTGCGGGAAATGGACTACGCCACGGTTTCCGTTGCGTTGCGGCGCCTGGCGCAGCTTTCGGCGTGAATCGTCAGTGAGTCGGCGCGCGTTGCGCGCCTGTGGGGAAGGCAAGAAGTCGGCGGAAGCAATCGTTGCGCTCTGCTGACTTCCTCACAGCGCTGAAGGCGCGGCTCACTGCTTCTTGAATCGGGCCACCGCCGCACGCAGTGCGGCCTGAGTATCCTCGCGCTTCCATGCCGCGATGAAGGCGGAAATATCCATCTTGCGAGAATCACGCACGACCTCGACCAGATCGGCCCGCGCCAGACGACGGGTTTCGCGCATCGCATAGCCGGGCAAGGCGAGGTGTTCGCGCAACCATTGCAATGAACGCGCCAGCACCTGATCCGGTTCGGCCAGTTCATCCACCAATCCAATCGTGGCGGCTTCTTCGGATTCGACCATCTTGCCTGCGATCGCCAATCGTTCGGCATGGCGCGTGCCAACAAGACGACGCAGCGTGTGCAGGATCGCTTCGGGCACCACCAGCCCGACTTGTACCTCGTTCAATCCAAGCCGGAACGGGCCGTTCGCCATCACGCGGTAATCGCAGTGGATCGCAATCACCGCGCCGCCCGCGGGTGCGTGGCCGGTGATGGCCGATACCGACAGCAACGGTGAAGTCGCAAATGCCTGGCAGCAGCCGAAGAACGCGCGCCAGGTGGCTTCCAGCGTGGCATCGTCCTGTTGCAACAACCAGATCAGATCCAATCCGGCGGAAAAGATGCCCGGCGAGCCGGAAAGTACCAACGCTTTTGCACCCTGCACGGGTGCGCTTTCGATGGCCTCCTTGAGTGCTGCGAGCAGTTCCAGATTCAGTGCGTTCACCGGCGCGCGCGCCAGATTGAGTTCCAGAATGCCGCCGTCGTGTTCGATGCGATTGAGCATGGGAGTTCCCCGGTGTGTTGAATGGAAGATCAGGGTTGCATCAGTGCTGCGCCCCAATCCAGTAGCGGGGCGACGATCAACGCCCGCGCCAGCAGGATCACGAGCAGCGCCAGCAACGGCGAAAGATCGAAGCCGCCCATCGCAGGCAACAGGCGGCGAAATGGACGCAACACCGGCTCGGTGAGCTGGATCAGCAACGGAATCACCGGGTGCTGCGGGCTGGGGCCGACCCAACTCAGGATCGAGCGGATCAGGATGAAGACCAGATACATCACCAGCAGCATCGAGAGCGTTTCCGCCACACCCAGCACGAGGATCGCGCCGATGCCCGCCATCACACCGCCGAGCGCCAGCAGCAACCACACCTTGAGCAACTGGATGATGAAAACAACCAGCGCACCTGCCAGATCGAGGCGCCGCCAAGGCTTGAGCACGCGGCGCAATGGCATCAGCACCGGATTGGTGAGCCGGTAAAGCGCCTGGCAAATGGGATTGTTGAAGTTCGCCCCGGCCCATTGCAGCAGCACGCGCAGCGTGAACACCCACGCCGCCAGCCCGAACAGCACGTGCACGAGGATCGTGCCTGCATTGGCGAGATAAGGCATTGCTCAACCCCCCGCTTTCGCAGCAAGTTCCGCACCGCGCTGCGTGGCGGCGGCCACGGCGTTGGCCACAATGCCTGCGAAATCCGATGCAGCGAAGGACTCCAGCGCTGCCTGCGTGGTGCCGCCGGGGGAGGTGACGCGCTGGCGCAATGTGGCCGCGTCCTCGCCTGATTCGGCCAGCATCCGCCCCGCACCGGCGCAGGTTTGCACCACCAGCGCACGCGCCGCGTCCGGCGGCAAACCTTGCGCAATCGCAGCCGCCTGCAAGGCTTCGGCCAACAGGAAGAAATACGCCGGGCCGCTGCCGGAAACAGCGGTGACGGTATCCATCAGTGTTTCATCGTCGATCCACGCGGTGACGCCGACCGCATCCATCGTGGCCTGCGCCAGCGCGCGCTGGCCCGCATCGGTGCGCGCATTGGCGAACAATCCGGTTGCGCCTGCGCCGAGCAGTGCTGGCGTGTTCGGCATCGTCCGCACGACGGCGCGCCCGCCGCCGAGCCATTGGTCGATCTGCGCACTGGTGATGCCCGCCGCGATGGAAAGCGCCACCGCGTTTCCCGGGAACGTTGTTACCAGTGCTTCACACACCGGCTTCATCACCTGCGGCTTCACCGCGAACACCGCCAGCTCCGTCCCGCGCACCGCCTCCGCATTGTCCGTGAACACCGCGACGCCGAAATCCGCCGTCAGCCCTGCGCGCACCGCTTCGGAAGGCTCGGACACACGGAGCGACGCAGGCAATGTGCCGCGCGCAATCAATCCACCGATCAGGCTGCGTGCCATGTTGCCGCCGCCGATGAAGGCGATGGTTGTAGTGGGGCTCGTGACTCGGGATTCGGAACTCGGCATGGGCGCAGGCGGCGAAGAAGAACGGGTTGCGAGGATAGCAACGGGAGCAGGGTCGCGGCGCACCGGCGGCGCTGCATGTGCCTGGCGCGGGCGCCTCCCGTGCCAAAATGCCATGCCGATCTCAACGCAAATGTTGTAAGCCAAGGCGCGAAGCGCTGGAGCCTGCATCGCATTCGCAAAACTCATGTCGGTTCCACGCTTGTGGCGCTTGAGCTACGTTTCTCTCGGCCCGAACAGAGCGGTGCCCACGCGCACCATCGTCGCCCCTTCTTCAATCGCCATCTCGAAATCATCCGACATGCCCATCGAGAGCGTGTCCGCGGAAGGGTGTGTGGCGCACAGGGCGTCGAACAGTTCGCGCATCCGCGCGAACGCTGCACGGCGGCGCGAGATGTCGGGATAAGGTGCGGGAATGGCCATCAGGCCGCGCAGCGTGAGTGTCGGGTGCGATGCGATCAGTTCGGCCATCGCGGAAACTTCATCCGGCGCGCAGCCTGACTTGCTGGCTTCATCATCGACGTTCACCTGAATCAGCAGATTCAGCGGCGCAGCTTCCGCCGAACGCCCACGCGCCAGCAGCGGCACCAGTTTGGCGCGATCCACGCTCTGCACCCAATCGAAATGCCGCGCCGCCAGTTCCGCCTTGTTGGATTGCAGCGGGCCGATCAGGTGCCATTCCAGCCCGGTCGCATCGGTTGCCTCCAGTTCGCGCTGCTTGGCGATGCCTTCCTGCACGTAGTTCTCGCCGAACGCGATCTGCCCGCAGGCAGTGAGCGATGCCACCGCCTGCGCGCTCTGGAACTTGGAAACGGCCAGCAGCCGCACCGGCCTTGCGGCCTGCCGTGCGGCGCGTTCCACGCGCGCCAGTACGGCGTCGAGCCTGGCCCTGGCGGTGGTGTCCGGTGGCGGATTCATGGCGTCTGGTGCATGTCGGAAACGGCGCTATACTGCAACGGAATGTGTCTGCGAACACTTCGCAGGCAAGGGTTTGAAGTGTAATCAACCTTGGGGGATGGGCACGTGGATATCGCCGAACTGCTTGCGTTTTCCGTGAAGAACAAGGCATCGGACCTGCATCTTTCCGCAGGCCTGCCGCCGATGATCCGCGTCGATGGCGACGTGCGCCGCATCAACATCCCGGCGCTGGATCACAAGCAGGTGCACTCGCTGGTGTACGACATCATGTCGGACAAGGCGCGGCGCGATTACGAAGAATTCTGGGAAGTGGATTTCTCCTTCGAGATTCCCGGCCTCGCGCGTTTCCGCGTCAACGCCTTCAACCAGAATCGCGGTGCCGGTGCGGTGTTCCGTACCATTCCCTCCGAGGTGCTCACGCTGGAAGACCTCGCCGCGCCCAAGGTGTTCAAGGAGCTGATCCAGCAGCCGCAGGGCCTGATCCTGGTGACCGGCCCGACGGGTTCGGGCAAGTCCACCACGCTGGCGGCGATGATCGACCACATCAACAAGAACGAATACGGACACATCCTCACGGTCGAGGATCCGATCGAGTTCGTCCACACCTCCAACAAGTGCCTCATCAACCAGCGCGAAGTGCATCGCGATACCCACGGCTTCAACGAAGCCTTGCGTTCCGCGCTGCGCGAAGACCCGGATTACATCCTCGTCGGCGAGTTGCGCGATCTGGAAACCATTCGCCTGGCGCTGACCGCCGCGGAAACCGGGCATCTGGTGTTCGGCACGCTGCACACCAGCTCCGCCGCCAAGACCATCGACCGCGTGATCGACGTGTTCCCGGCCGGCGAAAAGCCGATGGTGCGCTCGATGCTGTCCGAATCCCTGCGTGCGGTGGTGAGCCAGTCGCTGCTGAAGAAGGTCGGTGGAGGGCGCGTGGCGGCCCACGAAATCATGGTCGCCGTGCCCGCGATCCGGAACCTGATCCGCGAGGACAAGGTGGCGCAGATGTATTCGGCCATCCAGACCGGCCAGAACGCGGGTATGCAGACCCTGGATCAGTGCCTGCTGGATCTGGTCAAGCGCGGCCTCATCACGCGCGGTGCGGCCAAGGAATACGCGAAGGACAAGAAGTTGTTTGAGTGATTTGGTCGGGATTCGGGATTGGAGATTCGGGATTCGTAGAAGTCAGGGCGTTCCACTGCTTTTGCCAATCCCGAATCCCGAATCTCCAATCCCGGCTCCAAAGGAGCCACACACATGAGCACCACCGGCGGCATAGATTTCACCAGTTTCCTCAAACTGATGGCGCACAAGAAGGCGTCGGACATGTTCATCACGGCCGGTGCGCCGCCCTCGATGAAGGTGCACGGCAAGCTGACGCCGATCACGCAAGCTCCGCTGTCGCCGCAGCAAAGCCGCGATCTGGTGCTTTCGGTGATGACGCCGAGCCAGCGCGAGGAGTTCGAAAAGACGCACGAATGCAACTTCGCCATCGGTGTTTCCGGCGTGGGCCGCTTCCGTGTTTCCTGCTTCTACCAGCGCAATCAGGTCGGCATGGTGCTGCGCCGGATCGAGACCAAGATTCCCACGGTGGAAGAACTCTCCTTGCCGCCGGTCATCAAGACGCTGGCGATGACCAAGCGCGGCATCATCATCTTCGTCGGTGCGACGGGCACGGGTAAATCGACTTCGCTGGCGGCAATGATCGGCTACCGCAACCTCAATTCCACCGGCCACATCATCACCATCGAAGACCCGATCGAATTCGTGCACAAGCACGAGGGCTGCATCGTTACCCAGCGCGAAGTTGGCATCGATACGGATAGCTGGGAAAACGCGTTGAAGAACACGCTGCGTCAGGCCCCGGACGTCATCATGATCGGCGAAGTGCGCACCCGCGAAGGCATGGATCACGCCATCGCCTTCGCCGAAACCGGGCATCTGTGCCTGTGTACGCTGCACGCGAACAACGCCAACCAGGCGATGGACCGCATCATCAACTTCTTCCCGGAAGACCGCCGCAGCCAGTTGCTGATGGATTTGTCCCTGAACCTGAAAGGCGTGGTCGCGCAGCAGCTCATTCCCACGCCGGATGGCAAGGGCCGTCGCGTGGCGATGGAAATCCTGCTCGGCACGCCGCTGGTGCAGGATTACATCCGCGATGGCGAAGTCCACAAGCTCAAGGAAATCATGAAGGAATCCACGAACCTCGGGATGAAGACCTTCGATCAAGCCTTGTTCGAGCTGTACCAGGCCGGGGAAATCACCTACGAAGACGCCCTGCGCTACGCCGACTCCCAGAACGAAGTCCGCCTGCGCATCAAGCTCGCCCAAGGCGGCGATGCGCATACGTTGTCGCAGGGGTTGGATGGCGTGGAGCTGCTTGAATCGAGGTAATGCCGGGATGACCAGCCTTCGGCTGTTGTAGAGCGCTCGGGATTGGTGATTGATGATTCGTAAAAGCAGCGTCACGTAGACGCAAACATCCCTGCTTTTACCGAATCATCAATCACCAATCCCGAGCATCTCCAACACCGCCATCCGCACCGCAACGCCGTTGCTTACCTGTTCCAGGATCGCCGATTGCGGCCCATCGGCCACGGCGTCGGCGATTTCAACGCCCCGGTTCATCGGGCCGGGATGCAGCACGATGGCATCGGGCGCAGCGTGCCTCAGGCGTTGCGGGGAAAGGCCCCAATCGCGGTAATAGCTTTCCAGCGACTCCACCAGGCCTTCGTCCATGCGCTCGCGTTGCAGGCGCAGCATCATCACCACGTCGCAACCTTCCAGCGCGGCGTCGAAATCGGAAAAGCGCGCAAGGTGGGCGAAGGTGGGTTCCTCGTCGGGCAGCAAGGTGGATGGCGCGGCGAGGCGGATGTCGGTTGCGCCCAGAATGCGCAATGCGTGGATGTCCGAACGGGCGACGCGCGAGTGGCGAATATCGCCTGCGATCACGATTTTCAACGTCGAGAAATCCGCACCCTTGTGCTGGCGGATGGTGAGCATGTCCAGCAGTCCCTGCGTGGGATGCGCGTTGCGCCCATCGCCTGCGTTGACGATGGATGTTCCCGGTGCGGCAGCCTGTGCCAGTGCTTGCACTGCGCCATCTTCGGCGTGACGCACGACGAACAGGCTGGCCCCCATTGCTTCGAGGTTGCGCAGGGTGTCGACCAGGGTTTCACCCTTGCGCGTGGAGGAACGATCCGCATCGAAGTTCAACACATCCGCGCCCAAGCGCTGGGCAGCGAGCTGGAACGAGCTGCGAGTGCGCGTGGAAGGTTCGAAGAACAGGTTGGCGCAGGTAATGCCACGCAGTGGCTGGCGATCGTTGCCGCGCAATGCATTCGGGCGCAAGGCTTGTGCGGCGTCGAGCAGGCCTTCGAGCGTGGCACGCGGCATTCCTTCGAGGGTGAGCAGGTGGCGCATGGCGTTGTTCAATCCGCAGTGTTTGCAAGCGGCATGGCGGGCAAGCCGATGCCATCGCGCAGCCAGCGTTCGACGATGATCTGCGCGGCCAGTGCATCCTGCATGGCGGCATCGCGGCGGCGGGCCTGCCCGCTTCTGCGGCGCTCGGCGAACAGGCGGTCGGCTTCGCGTGAAGTGGAGCGTTCGTCGATCATGTCCACCGGCACGCCGTAGCGTGTTGCCGCTTCCTGCGCGAAGCGCCGCGCCATGTGCGTGGCGAGTTGAGTTTGGCCATCCAGCGTCAGCGGTTCGCCGACGAGGATGCGATCCGGCCGCCATTCGCGCACCAGCGCTTCCACCTGTTTCCAGTCCGGGCCATCGTCCGTGGCTGCAACCATCGCGATGGCTCGTGCGGTTTGCGACAGCGTGTTGCCGACGGCGACGCCGATGCGGCGGCTGCCGACATCGAACCCGAGCACGCAGATTGTCATGCGTGCCCGCCGTAGCCGGCGAGCAGGTGCGGATCGATGCCGATCAGGCGCGTGGCGGCATCCCAGCGTTGTTCCAGTGGCGTATCGAAGATCACCGAGGGATCGGCTTCGACCGTGAGCCAGGTGTTGCCCTGGATTTCTTCTTCCAGTTGGTGTTCACCCCAACCGGCATAACCCAATGCGACGAGGCTGTGGCGCGGGCCGCCACCGCGTGCGATGGCTTCCAGCACGTCGCGTGAGGTGGTGAGGCGAAGATTTTCGGAGACAGGAAAGGTGGATTCCCATTCCCCACCGTCGGGGCTGTGCAGCACGAAGCCGCGATCGGATTGCACCGGGCCGCCGAGCAGCACTGGCTTTTGTGCCAGTTCGATATCCAGAATCTCGATGCCCATCTGTTCGAACACATCGCCCAAGGTGAGCGGGGATGCGCGATTGAGCAGCAACCCCATGGCCCCTTCCGCCGCGTGGTGGCAGAGCAGGGTGACGCCACCGGCGAAGTTCGGATCTTCCGAGCCGGGCAGTGCGATCAGGAAGTGGTTCTGCAGGTAGTGGGGATCGGCACTCATGTGCTTATTTTAACCTGCGCGACCTGCACCGCGTGGTGTCGGCAAGCGTGGATGCAGGTCAGCGGCTTTCCATCACATTCCCCGGCAGATAGTGCCACGTACGCGTGATGTAGAGGATTTCGGTGTTGTCCTTGTCGCGGGGCAACGGCGCAAAGGGTTCGGACATGCGCACGGTGCGGATGGATGCATCGTCCAGCACCGGGAAGCCGGAGGATTGCACTACGGTGATTTCCTCCACCGTGCCGTTTTTCCGCACGCCGACAGTAAGTACCAGATGGCCTTGCAAGTCGCGACGGCGGGCTTCGTCCGGGTAGTTGAGATTGCCGATGCGCTCCACGCGCGCCTGCCAGGCCTTGAGGTAACTGGCGAATTCGTATTCCTGCGTGTTGGCCGAGATGAATTTCTTTTTCGGACGCTTGGCGTAGTTACGTTCGCGTTCGGCCACGGAGGCTGCCAGCCGCGCCATTTCCAGATTGCGTTCGATCAGCTCGCGGTTGGTCGGCAAAGGTGCAGTGGGTGTCGGCGTGGCCTGCGTGGTGGGTGCCACGAACTGCGCCTGCGCAACGCTGGCCACCACGGCCTGGCTGCTGGCGTTCTGCGGCTTGGGGGCACCTTCTTCCATCGGAACAGGCGCAAGCCCCGGCGTCGGGTTTGGTGCGGGTGCGGGCTGGGTGTCGGAAGGCCGCTCGGCCTTTTCCGAATCACCACCGCCTTGCTGGCTGGCGTTGGCAAGGAAATCCGCTTTCTCCGGTGGCTCGTTGCTGTGGGTCTGTACCAGGATCACGTCCAGCGTCGGCAGTACTGGCGCTGGGTCATCGATGGAGAATCCAACGCCCAACAGCACCACGCCATGCGTGAGCATGGAGAAGATCAGCGTGGCGGCCAGGCGGTCGCCGGAGGAAATGGCAGGCGCGGCGCGGCTCACTGCGAAGTGGCTCCGCGTACTCGCATTTCGATCCGGTCGAACAGCAATCCTGCGATGTTGAGGCCGAACTGGGCGTCCAGTTCACGTGCGCAGGTGGGGCTGGTGACGTTCACTTCGGTGAGGTAATCCCCGATCACGTCCAGCCCGACGAACAACATGCCGCGTCTGGCCAGTTCCGGCCCGACCTGCGCTGCGATCCAGCGATCGCGTTCGGAAAGCGGTCGGCCTTCACCGCGCCCGCCAGCAGCGAGGTTGCCACGGAATTCGTCGCCCTGCGGAATCCGCGCCAGACAGTACGGCACCGGCTCACCATCGATCAGCAGGATGCGCTTGTCGCCTTCGACGATTTCCGGCAGGTAACGCTGAGCCAATGCCATTTGCTTGCCACCATCGGTGAGGGTCTCCAGCACCACGTTGACGTTCGGTTCTCCGCGCGAAAGCCGGAAAATCGAGCGCCCGCCCATGCCATCCAGGGGCTTCAACACGCAATCTTCGTGTTCGGAAAGAAAAGTTTTCAATTCCGATGCGTGGCAGGAAACCAAGGTCGGCGGGCAGCATTCGGGGAACAGCAACGCGCCGAGTTTTTCGTTGAGATCGCGCAGGCCTTGTGGATCGTTCACCACGAACAAGCCTTCGCGCTGGGCATGGCTCAAGAGGTGCGTGGCGTGCAGGTAGGCGGCATCCACGGGTGGATCGGTGCGCATCAAGGCCACGGAAAACGAAGCCAGTGGCCGGTTTCGCGGCGCCTGCGCGGTGTACCAATCCTTCGGGTCGTCACGCACGGAAACCTCGGCAGCACGCACGAAAGCGTGGCCTTGCGCCAGGGAAAGATCGCAAGTCTCCGCCACAAAGATGCGATGGCCGCGGCGCTGGGCTTCCAGCAGCAGGGCGAAACTGGTGTCCTTGGCAGGCTTGATCCTGCCGATCGGATCCATGATCACGAGAACGTCGAGCGCCACGCGGCCTCCTGCCGAAAGAATCCCCGCAAAGCTGCGGACTTTTGTGACTATACTAGCCAAGAATGGCTTGCCTATCGCGGACCTGCGTCACTTACGTGACACTCTGCGGCAGGTTGGGGGATGGCCCGGACGGATCCGGGCTCCGGCGGGTGCAGCGAGGCTTGACATGGGGTTGCCTCCATTGCGATATAGCTGTGCAGCGACCGTTGGCAATAGCAGGTCTGAGGATCAACTGGATGGATGGGAACGATAGCGCGGTCAATCTCAGTGGCTTGAAGGTCATGGTCATCGACGACTCCAAGACCATCAGGCGCACCGCCGAGACACTGTTGAAAAAGGAAGGTTGCGACGTCGTCACTGCCGACGATGGCTTCGAGGCGCTGGCCAAGATCGCCGACCACCAGCCGCAGATCATCTTCGTGGACATCATGATGCCCCGGCTGGATGGTTATCAGACCTGCGCGCTGATCAAGAACAACCAGCTTTTCCGTGGCACGCCGGTCATCATGCTTTCCTCCAAGGATGGCCTGTTCGACAAGGCCAAGGGCCGCATCGTCGGCTCCGAGCAATACCTGACCAAACCCTTCACGCGCGAAGAACTGCTCTCCGCGATTCGCCGCCATGTCAGGAGCTGACGCCGCAGCCATGGCGACCGTCGATTCCAATGCCGCGTTCCGCATCCTTTCCGATTACGAGCGGCGCAGCTTTTCCCATGCGCCCGGCGTGCCGGAACAACTCGATGCGCCGGGCCTGTGGCGCGGCATCGGTTTCCGACTTGGTGATCTGCGGCTGGTCGCAGCATTTTCCGAAGTAATGGAAATCATCTCGCTGCCGCCGCTCACCCCGGTTCCCGGTGCCGAACACTGGCTGCTGGGCATCGCCAACCTGCGCAGCAACCTGCTGCCGGTGGTGGATCTCAAACAATTCCTCGTGGGCGAGCGCACCGTGCAGCTGGGTTCCACTCGTGCGCTGGTGATCCGGCAGAGCGGCGGCAACGTCGCGGTGCTGATTGATGAGCTCTACGGGCAACGCAATTTCGTCGAAGCCCAATCGGCTCAGGCCGATGGATTCGAGGAAGGCAAGTACAGCCAGTTCGTGCAGCGCGCGTACCGGCTGGGTGATGCGCTCTGGGGCGTATTCGACATGGCCCGGTTGACCCGGACGTCCGAATTCCGCCAGGCCACGGCATGAAGATTGCTACAGGTTCCAAAGAACGGCAGCACGGCAGCACATATCAAGTTTTTTCTGCGAGGTTTCGAGCATGAGTACTCTGGGGGCAGGTTCCGGAAAAGAGCGCAGCAACGCGATCTACGTGTGGATCGTGATGCTGGTGGTTGCGTTCGCCGTGCTGGTGGTCAACGCATGGCTCTCCACTGACTTTGCGGACAAGGAGGCGAATGCGCGAAACATCGTCGCCGACGTGCGCGTGCTGTCGCAGCAGATCGCCAAGGCCGGACAGGACGCGGCTTCCGGCGGTGTGGATGCATTCGACGAACTGGGCAGCGCCCGCGCCCGAATCCGGAAGAATCTGGAGACGCTGAACAACGGCAGCTCCGCCGAAAACATATCGGCATATCGAGGTGCCCCCGGCATCACCGTGCCGCTGGCACGCTTGGGTGAAGCTTGGGCACCGATGGACGCTGCCGCAGGCCGCATCCTGGACAACAAGGAAATGGTGCTCGGCCTTACCGAGACGGCGCAGAAGTTCACCGAAAGCGTGCCCTTGATTCAGGCGGAAATGGACGAAGTGGTACGCGCGATGGGCGAATCGGGCAATGCCACGTTCTCCCAGCTTTCCACTGCGTACCGCCAGGTCGTGCTCGCCGACCGCATGTTGCGCCACGTGGCACAAATCCTTCAGGGCGGTGCCGCCGCAGGTTCCGCCGGCGACCGCCTCTCGCGAGATGCGATGCTGTTCAGTCAGGTGCTTTCCGGTCTTCAGGAAGGCTTGCCGGAGCAGAACATCCGCCGCATCGACAGCCCCGCCGCACGCCAGTCGCTGGCCCGCGTGTCGCAGATTTACAGTGAAGTCCAGCCGGACGTTGAAGCCATCCTCAACGCATCGAACGACCTGATCGACGTGAAGGAATCCGCAAACCAGATTTCGCTGGCCTCCGCCGACCTGCTGCAAGGCGCTGAAAACCTCAACCAGGCGTTCATCAAATTGCCCGAAGGGCGCATGTTCCCGAGCGTCTATGCCGGTATCGGTGCCGGTGTACTGGCCATCATCGCCATCATCGGCCTGCTGTACACCTTGTACAAAGACCAGAGCAAGCGCTTCCGCGTCACCCAGGAATTGAACCAGCGCAACCAGGAGGCCATTCTGCGGTTGCTGGACGAAATGGGTTCGCTGGCAGAAGGCGACCTCACTGTCCGCGCAACGGTTACCGAAGACATCACCGGCGCAATCGCGGATTCGATCAACTTCGCGGTCGAAGCACTGCGATCCCTCGTTACCACGATCAACGAAACCGCCGTGCAGGTGGCCGCCGCCGCACAGGAAACGCAGGCTACCGCCATGCATCTGGCAGAAGCTGCGGAGCATCAGGCGCAGCAGATCACCTCGGCTTCCGCTGCGATCAACGAAATCGCAGTATCCATCGACGAAGTGTCCAAGAACTCGGCCGAATCCGCCGATGTGGCGCAACGAAGCGTGCAGATCGCCGCCAAGGGCGCCGAAGTGGTGCGCCAGACGATTCAGGGCATGGATTCCATTCGCGACCAGATTCAGGAAACCTCGAAGCGAATCAAGCGACTGGGTGAAAGCTCGCAGGAAATCGGTTCGATCGTGGAACTGATCAACGACATTGCCGAGCAGACGAACATTCTGGCACTGAACGCCGCCATTCAGGCCGCATCCGCCGGTGAAGCAGGCCGCGGGTTCGCGGTTGTGGCCGACGAAGTGCAGCGCCTTGCAGAACGCTCGGCATCGGCGACGAAGCGAATCGAAACGCTGGTGCAGACGATTCAGGCCGATACGAATGAAGCCGTGTCTTCGATGGAGCAGACCACCGCGGAAGTGGTCGCCGGTGCGCGACTGGCCGAGGACGCAGGCTTGGCACTGGGCGAAATCGAAACGGTGTCCAACGACTTGGCGGACCTGATTCAGAACATCTCCGAAGCGGCACGCCAGCAGTCCGCTGCGGCGACCAACATCTCCGCGACGATGAACGTGATTCAGGAAATCACCACGCAGACCTCGGTGGGTGCAAGCCAGACGGCCGAATCCATCGGAAACCTTGCACAGCTTGCCGCCGACCTGCGCCGTTCGGTCGCGGACTTCAAGCTGCCGGGTTAAGCGCGACTGGACAGGGGACGGAATCGCGCAATGGCCATCGCAGCCACATCGATGGGAAGCGGGGGTGCGCCCCAACTCGGGCTCGACGACGTCGAGTTCGAGCGCTGGGTGCGGCTTGTGGAATCGCGTACCGGCGTGATCGTGCCGGTGGAACGCAAGCCGTTCCTGGAAAGCGGCCTGCGCCGCCGGATGCGCGAAACCGGTCACTCGCAGTTCGGCAGCTACTACACCGATCTGCTCGATGGTGCGCGCGGTGCGGTGGAATGGACCAGCCTGGTCGATCTGCTCACCGTGCACGAATCCCACTTCTTCCGGCATCGGCCTTCGCTGGACTTGATCCGCGAGGAATGGTTGCCGCAGCGTCTGGCGCAAATCCCTGCCGATGAAGCGTTGCACGCGCTCTCGGTAGGTTGCTCCACCGGCGAGGAGGCATACACCTTGGCGATGCTGTTCGATCAGACATTGTCGGCGGATCGCCGTTTCGGGATCACCGCCACGGATGTGAGTCAGGGCGCGCTTTCCATCGCCAAAACGGGCGAATACCCACTGCGGCGCCTGGCGGAAATTCCGGCCAATTACCGCAGTCGCGCCACCGAGGAAGTCCCCGGTGGCGAACTGTTCCGCATCGCTGAACGCCTTCGCAAGCGCATCGGTTTCGCCTGCGTGAATTTGTTGCACGCCACACGTGCGCCGTTGCGCAAGCTCGACCTGATCTTCTGTCAGAACGTACTCATCTACTTCGCCCGGGATCGGCGCAGCGAACTGCTGGACGGCCTTGCCGGGCTGCTGCATCCAGGCGGCCTGCTGGTGCTGGGGCCGGGTGAAGTCACAGGCTGGAACCATCCGCGGATGTCCAGGGTCGGCAATCGCCAGACCTTGGCATTCGTGCGCAACCCGAACGAGGGCCCGGCATGAGGCCGCAAAACGACATCGACTTCACCACGCTGACCTGGGTCAAGGGCGAGCTGGACGAAACCTTGAAGCAGGCGCGCAATGCGCTGGAAGCGTTCGTCGAGGATCCCTCCGACGCCAGCCAGATGCGCTTCTGCGCAACGTATCTGCACCAGGTGCAGGGCACGCTGCGCATGGTCGAGCTGTACGGCGCGGCGATGGTCACCGAGGAAATGGAACGCCTCGCCGGTGCACTGCTGGACGGCACCGTGCCCAACCGCGACGACGCCTACGGCGTGCTGATGCGCGGCATCATGCAGTTGCCCGATTACCTGGAGCGTTTGCAGGCCGGGCACAAGGACATCCCCATCGTCCTTTTGCCGCTGCTCAACGAACTGCGCGAAGTGCGTGGCGAGAAGGGTCTCACCGAAGTTTCGCTGTTCACCCCGAACCTGGCGCGCGGTGCGGATGGCGCTATCAGCGGCCCGGCGCAGCCGATGGCCGATGCGGAACTGCGCACGCGGGCCGGAATGCTGCGCGGCAAATTCCAGATCGCCCTGCTCAAGTGGTTCAAGGGCGAGAACATCGATGTCAATCTGGCCGCGCTCACCGAAACCGGCGATGAGCTGGCCCGCATCGTCTGGCAGCAGGATGCCCGCACCCTGTTCTGGGTGACCGCCGGCGTATTGGAAGCCTTGCGCGCCAGGGCGTTCGAGCCGAGCCAGCAACTCAAGCAGACCATCGGCAAGGTGGAGCGCGAGATCAAGCGTTTGGCCGATGGCGGCGAAGCAGCCTTCAAGACCGATCCGCCGCGCGAACTCACACACAACCTGCTGTATTTCGTCGCGCACGCACCCACCGAACACGGCCGCATCGCGCAGATGCGCGAACTGTTCGATCTGCAAGCCCTGCTTCCGAGCCAGGAGGAAATCGAACACGCGCGCGGCAGCCTTTCCGGTCACACTCGTTCGCTGCTTGGCACCGTCTCGGCGGCGATCAAGGAAGACATCCTGCGCGTCAAGGATGCGCTGGATCTGTTCCTGCGTTCGGGCAGTGCCGATCCATCCGGCCTTTCCGCCCAGGCCGACGTACTGGATCGCGTCTCCGATACGCTCGGCATGCTCGGTCTGGGCGTGGCGCGCCGCGTGGTGCAGGAACAGCGCGATGCGGTTCGCAACGTCGTTGCTGGCAGTCGTGCCGCCGACGAAAGCAGCCTGCTCGATATCGCCGGAGCCTTGCTCTACGTCGAAGCCTCGCTGGACGATCAGGTGCAGCATCTGGGTGGTGCGCCCGGCCGCACCGAAGATGCCGCCTCGCCGCTGCCTGCGGTTGAACAGCAGCGCGTGATGGAAGCACTCGTCAAGGAAGCGCAGACCAGCTTCGGCGAAGCCAAGCAGTGTTTCGTCGCTTTCATCGAAGCTGGTTGGAACCACGCCCAGCTTGAACCTGCGCCGAGCCGACTGACGCAGGTTGCAGGTGCCCTGCGCATCATCGAGCGTACCGAGGCTGCCGATTATCTGGATGCCATCGCGCACTTCACCCGACGCGAACTGCTGGGCGCGCGCCGCGTACCCAACGTCACACAGATGGAAACCCTCGCCGATGCGCTGGCGAGCATCGAGTATTTCCTCGAAGCCCTGTACGAGCGCCGCCCCGGTGGCGAACGCGTGCTGGCCACGGCGCGCACCAGCTTGGAAAAGCTGGGTTACTGGCCGGTGCCGTCGGAGTCCGAAGCTCCTGCAGTGCAGGTCGGAACTCCGCCTGCCGAACCGGTAACCGCGATGTCGGACATCCAGCCGGTGCAATCGGAATACTCATCCGAAATCTCCGCCGTGAAGGACATGCCGGAGGAACTTCCGGAAACCCCGATGCCGGTGGAACCGATCGCGACTTTCGCATCGCCCGAAATTCCCGTGGATGCGGCATCGCCCGTCGAGCCTGCACACCCGGCTCAAGTGGATCATGTTGCCCCTCATGCTGCAATCGCGGGTCCGGTTTCCGGTGGCTTCGAGGCTGCTTCGGAGGAAATCGACGAGGAAATCCGCGAAGTGTTCGTGGAGGAAGTGGCCGAAGAAATAGCCAACCTCGACGAACTGCTGCCCGCCTGGGCCGCCGCACCTCAGAACCTGGATCAGTTGAAATCCATCCGCCGCGTGTTCCACACCCTCAAGGGCAGCGGCCGCCTGGTCGGCGCGCTGACACTGGGCGAGTTCAGTTGGAAGATCGAGAACATGCTCAATCGCGTGCTCGATCACACCATCCAGCCCACGTCGGCGGTGGTGGAAATGATCGAACACGCCCATCGCGCCCTGCCGGAACTGCTCGGCGCACTGCGCGGCGAGCGCGGCATCACGGCGGATCTGGAAGCCATCAAGGACGTTGCGGATCGCGTTGCTGCCGGCGAACAGGCGCATTACGTGCCGCGTGCCGCCGAGCCGGAAATCCTCGAAGTCGCAGTGGAAACCGAAGCCGTCGAAGAGGCCGCTACCGAAGCATTCGCTGTCGAAGCCGAGTTGGCATCGGCAGACGATGAGGCACCGGAAACCGCCGATGCAGAGCCTGAGACCGGCGCATCCGAAACTGCTGGGGAAGCATTCGCCGAGGAGCCGGAATCCTCCCGCGTCCCGGTACCGGTCATCGATCCGGTGCTGTTCGACATCCTCAAGGGCGAGGTCAACGGTCATCTGGAAACGGTGGATGCGTACCTGGCTTGCGGCCCGGTATCCATCGACGAAAACGTGCTGCGCGCCGTACACACGATGAATGGCGCGTTCGCGATGACGGACGTTCCGGTCGTCACCGACGTGCTTGCGCCGCTGGAAGGCTATTTCAAGCGCCTGCGACACAGCGGCGCTTCGCCCTCGGCGGAAGGTTTCGCCGCCATCGGCGAGGCCGTTGCGGCGGTGCGCACGGTGCTGTTCGAACTGGAAAAACCCGATCCGCGCCTGCACGACACGCACGAACTGGCTTTGCGCATCATTGCCGAGCGCGACGCATTGCCCGAATCCGGTGCGCCCACCGTGCCGGTGCACTTGCCGGGAGAGCTGCACGCCGCAGAAGCTGCATCCGATGCTGCATCGCCGGAAGTCCCTGTCGAATCCGAATTGCCTGCCGAGCCCATCGCCGCTGCCGAAGAAGCCGTGGCTGCTTTGGACGATCTGGTGGCCGCATTCTCGGTCGAACCGGCCGAACCCGTCGCCGATGCTGCCGATTTCGTCGAGTCCGGGTTCGTCGAATCCGGATTCATCGAGTCTGGCATCGTCGAGTCCGGTTCCATCGAACTGGATGTGCCTGCCGAGGATTCCTTTGCCGAGGAAATCGCACTGCCGGAGCTTTCCGAAGCCGATGCCCAATCGCCGGAGGGGTTCGATCTGCCCGCAATCGAGCTTCCCGAGTCGGTGCCGCTTGAGGAAGCCGTTTCGGACATCAGCAGCGAGCTGTCCTCTGCCGTCGATATTGCAGCGGAAATGGATGCGATCGACCTTGCCGCATTCGAAGGCGAAATCTTCGCCGAGGCGGAAGCCACCGCATTCGCGCCAGCGCACGAGCCCAGAACTCCGTCGATGGAAGAAGTGGATTTCGCCGATCTGAATCTTGGTGACATCGACATCGAAGCCTTCGCTGCGGAACTGGAAACGGCGGGCACGGAAAATGCCGCGCCGCTGGAAGGGTTGGAAATCCGCGAACGCGAAGACGAAGAAGCTGCGCCCGCCGAAGTCGCAATAGGCGATATCGACGCTTCGGTGCTGGATGAGGCTCTGTTGAGCGAAGCCGGGGCCGCGATGGATGCGGGCGATGCCGAGGTTCAGCGCCTGATCGCCGAATTCGAGAATGCGCCGACGGAAGAAACCTCGCTGGAAATCCGGGAGCTGGATGCCACTGTCTTGGCGGAAGTTGCCAGCGCCGAAACCGCCGATGCCGAAGTCGCGGGAGCAGAAGCCTTCATCGAAGAAGCTGCGGCGCTCGAGGAACCGCTGGTCGCCCTCGAAACCGGAGAAGATTTCCAGGCCGCCGAGGAAACCCTCGTCGAGATCGCTGAGCTGACGCAGGATGCCGAAGCCGCATCCACGGTGGAGGCTTGGTCTGTCGAAGTCGAAGCCGAGCCTGCGGTTCAAGCGCCGTGGGTCGAAGACGTTGCCGTTGCGCAAATCGACGAAGCTGCCCAAGCCGAAGGCGAGACGGAAAGCGAAGCAGAAGTTGAAGCTGAAGCAGAAATTGAAGCTGAAGCAGAAGTTGAAGCTGAAGCAGACGACGAAATCGAAGCCTCCGAAGCCGAAGAAGCCCTCATCTTCGAAGAACCGGAGGAATCGGACTTCGTCGCGCTCGGAGCCGCTGCTGCAGAAGCTGCCCTCGCGGCAGAAGAATCCGAAGCCGAACGCGCTGCCGCTGCCGCACAGGCTGCTGCCACGCGCCTGCTGGCTGATGCCTTTGTCGCGGGCCTGGATACCGCCGACTCCGATCCGGACGGCCCGCTTCAGGTGCCCGACATGGACGAGGAATTGCTGGACATCTTCCTGGAGGAAGGCACCGACATCCTGGATCACTCCGATGGCCTGATGGCGCGCCTGCGCGAAGACCGGGCGGATCTGGATACCGTGGTCGGCCTGCAACGCGACCTGCACACGCTCAAGGGCGGTGCGCGCATGTCCGGCCTGGTGCCCATCGGCGATCTTGGTCACATCATGGAAAGCCTGCTGGAATCCGTCGCCAACGGGGAACAGACGCTTCCGGCGCACGGCATCGATCTGCTCGATTACGCCTTCGACCGCCTGAACCGCATGGTCAAGCGCGTCGGCGAACGCCAATCCATCGCGGTGCCTGCGCTCCTGATGGAACGCATCGAAATGCTGGCGCGCGGCGAACTGCCGCAGGTCGTGCTGCCCGAGGAAACAACATTGGAAGGCGTTGCGGAGCCTTCACCGGTGGCTGCCGCCATTGCCGCCGCTGCGGAAGTGGCCGCGCCGGAGGCCGCGCGTGCCGCATCGCAGGAACCGCGCCCGATACTGGCGGACGACGACGACGACATCGTCGTGCGTGCCCCGCAAGAGCAGATCCGCATTCGCGCCGATCTGCTGGATCGCCTGGTCAACTACGCCGGTGAAGTCGCCATCTACCGCGCCCGACTGGAACAGCAACTTGGCCTGTTCCGCGGCAACCTGGCCGAACTGGAACAGACCACGGAACGCCTCCGCGGGCAGTTGCGCAAGCTGGAAATCGAAACCGAGGCGCAGATCGCCAGCCGCTACCAGCGCGAAGCCGAGGCCGGTGGTGCGGAGGTGTTCGATCCGCTGGAACTGGATCGCTTCTCCACGCTGCAACAGCTCACCCGCGCGCTGTCCGAATCCGCGGCGGACTTGTCGAGCCTGAAGGGTTCGCTCGAAGACCACACGCGTCAGTACGAAACGCTGCTGTTGCAACAGTCGCGCGTCAGTTCGGACTTGCAGGAAGGTCTGATGCGCACCCGCATGGTGCCGTTCGATTCCATCGTCCCGCGCCTGCGGCGCATCATCCGTCAGACCAGTGCGGAACTGGGCAAGAAGGCGGCACTGAGGGTCGAAGGTGCGCAGGGCGAAATGGATCGCAACGTGCTTGACCGCATGACCGCGCCGCTCGAACACATGCTGCGCAACTCCATCGCGCACGGCTTCGAAGATCCTGCCGAACGTCTGCTCGCAGGCAAGCCGGAAGAAGGCACGGTTCGCATCCAGTTGCTGCGTGAAGGTTCGGAAGTCGTCATCAAGGTGTCCGATGATGGTCGCGGTCTCAACCGCGAAGCGATCCGCCGCAAGGCGATCGAGCGCGGCCTGCTCGACCCTGCGGCGCAGATCGGCGACCGCGAAATGTACGCCTACATCCTGCACCCGGGTTTCTCCACCGCCGAATCGGTGAGCAAGATCGCCGGTCGCGGTGTCGGCATGGATGTGGTGCACAGCGAAATCCGCCAGCTCGGCGGCCTGCTCCAGATCGATTCGGAAGCCGACAAGGGCACGGTGTTCACGATCCGCCTGCCGTTCACCCTCGCGGTGACACAGGCCGTCTTCCTGCGTCAGGGCGAAACCACCTTCGCGGTGCCCATCGCATCGGTACAGGGCGTGGCGCGCATTGATCGCGCTGAACTGGATCAGCAGCTTGCCAACGGCGGCGCCACGTTCCGCTATGCCGGCGAGGATTACGAAATCCACGATCTGGGCCGTCTGCTCGGCGCATCCTCCACCAAGGCCGAAGGCAGCCTGCAAGTGCCGCTGCTGCTGGCCCGTTCCGGCGACCATCGCGCCGCGATCACGGTGGACCACGTCATCGGCAGCCGCGAAATCGTGGTCAAACCGGTCGGTGCGCAGGTCAGCTCCATTCCCGGCATCTTCGGCGCCACCATCATGGGCGATGGCCGCGTCATCGTGATCCTGGACGTGGTGCCGCTGGTGCGCCGCTTCGTGGAACAACGCGAGCTGCTCGGCCCCGGCCCGGTGGAGGACGCGCCGGTTCCGGAAATCCACAAGATTCCGCTGGTCATGGTGGTGGACGATTCCATCACGATGCGCAAGGTCACCGGCCGCGTGCTGGAACGCCACGGCTACGAGGTGATGACGGCCAAGGATGGCGTGGATGCGGTCGAAAAACTTGTGGATCGCGTGCCGGACGTGATGCTGCTGGATATCGAAATGCCGCGCATGGACGGTTACGAACTGGCCACCCACATCCGCAACGATGTCCGCCTGCGCGGCATCCCGATCATCATGATCACCTCGCGTACCGGCGACAAACATCGCCAGCGCGCATTCGAAATCGGCGTCGATCGCTACCTCGGCAAGCCGTATCAGGAGGCGGATTTGATGCGGAACGTGGAAGAAATCCTGAAGGTGGGCCGTGACTAACCCGGCTTCGCCTCCCCTCGTCGCCCTGTTGGGCCGGGACGACGGCGCGCGTGCGCAGTTGCGCGGTGCGCTGATCGAATTCGGCGCACAGGTCGTGGTCGAGGCCGAGCCTGCCGCCGCACGCGCAGCGCAAGTGCTCGAAGCCGGAACCACCACCGTGGTCGTGAATCTGGCTTCCGGCGTGGATGAGGATCTGGAGCACTTGCAGGAGTTGTTCGACAGCCCGCAGGTGAACGTCGTCTTCAACGAGGCTGAAGTCTCCGGCGCGCTCGAGGGCTGGGATCTGGCGCGCTGGGCGCGGCATCTGGCCGCGAAGGTGCTCGGCCACGACAATACCTTGCCGCCGCCACCCGCCGGAGCCGTTCCGTTGACCCCGGACATGAGCGCCGAATTGCGCCCAGGTGCTCCGTTGACGCCGGAACAACAGACCACCTCGCGCCCCATCGAGGAATTCGTCGCCGAAGCCGAATTCCTCGTGGACGACGTGCCGCAAAACCGCCTGTCGCTTGGTAATGCTGCACCTCCCGTTGCCGAGCCTGCCGTTATCGAACCAGAAGCGGATTTCAGTTTCGAGTTCGACCTGGCCTCGCTGGACAACGCCCTGCAGGCCGACCGTGTTGCACCTGCGACGGATTCCGTGACTGAATCCGTGCCGGAAACGGCGGAAAGTGGCCTGAATTTCGCTGATTTCGGTCTTGCTCCCGAACCGGAACTGCCCGTACAGCGCAAAACCAATCCAGAACAAACAGAACAGACTCAAGCCGAACTGGCTCAAGTCGAGATGGAGCCTGTCTCTGAACCTGTCATCGAGATGGAAGTGGCAGAGGACGATTTCATCGAGTTGCCGGACATCGATGCCGATTCGCTCGACCTCCTGGACGAGAGCGTCGCCCTTTCCGAAGCTCCGGCTGAAACGCTCGCCGCTGAAGAAGCCGATGCGGATTTCTCCTTCGATCTCGGCGATCTTGCCGTGGAGTCGATCAATTTCGAGGAAGACGCCACGCGCACGTCTGCGCAGGTGCCCTCGGTGAGTATCAATTTCTCCTCCGACGGCAGCGATCTGGACGAAGGCAATCTGCTCGACGACGATGTGGCCGCGCTTGCTGCTTCGCTCGATGCGCTGGAAAAAACTTTGCCGGAGGCTCCGGAGGTCGAGGATTTTTCGCTGTCTTTGGTTGATACCGACGATGATGAATCCGGGGTTGCCGTACCTGTCGCAGCGGTGCGCGAACCTGCGGAAAGCAGCTTCGGCAGCCTTTCGCTTGCGAGTCTGGATGACGATGTTCCGGCAACATCGGAACCGCTGGCCGAAAAACCTGCGGCACGCACCTTCGATACCGGCAACTTCGGCAGTCTTTCCCTCGCCAGTCTGGACGACGATGCCCCCGCCGCCCAGCCCGTCGCAGCACCCAAGGCCAGCGCCTTCGGCATGAATCTTGGCAGCGGCCTGAGCCTTGAGCCGGTCGAGGGGGAAGGCGGCAATGAGGTCGATCCGTTGATGGTGGCAATGGGGTTGGTCGAAGCGCCGCCCGCGCTTCCTGAGCCTTCCGCCGATACACCGCCCGCATTGAGTCGTGTGGTAGCACTCGGCGCATCCATCGGCGGCCCGGATGCCGTGCGCAATTTTCTCGGGGCCCTTCCGGAAAACTTCCCGGCGGTGTTCCTGCTGGTGCAGCATCTGGAGAACGGCTATTTCGAGCGCCTCGCCCAGCAGTTGCAGAAATCCGTGAAAATGCCGGTCAGCGTACTGGGCGAAGCGAAAGTGCAGGAAGGGCATGTCTATGTCGTGCCCGCCAATGCGCGATTCTCCATTTCCCAGGACGGCTCCGTCAGTGCCCACGCGCACGAGGTGCCACCGCACTACACGCCCAGCATCGACAATCTGTTCGTCGAAGTGGCAGAACGCTTCGGTGCGCGTGTCACGGCCATCATTTTCAGTGGAATGGCCGGCGATGCCATCGAGGGTGCGACGCGGATAACCACAGCAGGCGGCGAAGTGTGGGTGCAGGATCCCTCCTCCTGCGTGGTCAGCTCGATGGTCGATGGTGCCACGGCGCGCGGGGTGGTGGAGTTCACCGGCTCTCCGCGTGAACTGGCGGACAAACTGTTGATCCGCTACGGAAGGATATGAAGCAGAAGATCTTGGGGACGACATGAGCACAAGCAACGACATCCGAGGCGTGATGATCGGCGTCACCGGCGGGCGACTGCTGCTGCCCAACGCTACCGTGGCCGAAGTGATCACCTTCGCGCTGCCCGAACAGGTGCCCGACGCGCCGAACTGGCTCATCGGCCGCATCCGCTGGCGCGGCTGGCGCGTGCCGCTGATTTCCTACGCCCGCATGGCAGGGTTGGCCGAAACCGAGGGCGAACTCGGTGCGAAGGTCGTGGTGTTGAAAGCCTTGGGCGGCAACCAGCGCCATTCCTACTTTGCCATCTTGACGCAGGGCTTTCCGCGCCTGGTCACGGTGTCGGACAACCTGCTGGAAACAGACGAAGAAACCGCTCTGCCCGAAGGCGCATTGATGAGTGTGACGTTGCGTGATGAGCACGCTTTCATTCCGGATCTCAACCGGATCGAATCGCTGATCGTGCAGGTACTGGAGCAGGCCGCCTGAGGCCTAGTTTCCCATCGGTGATTCCAGCGCCGGTTCGCTCAAGGCCAACTCCCGCAGCACCAGACTCGCCTGCGTGCGGTTGCGCACATTGAGCTTCTCGAAAATCGCGGTGACGTGCGCCTTCACGGTGCGTTCCTGCACACCGATGCGGTCGGCGATCTGCTTGTTGAGCAAGCCTTGCGCCAGCAGATCCAGCACGCGGAACTGTTGTGCGGTGAGGCTGGAAAGCCGCTTCGCCAGCGCACTGTCTTCCGGATCTTCGGCGGTGCGAGCCAGAGTCTGCTTCAGGTCTTCGGGCAGCCAGGTTTCGCATCCCAACAGCGCGGTGATGGCGCGGCGGATATCGTCCATGCCCGAGCGTTTGGGAATGAAGCCCGAAGCCCCATGCGCCAATGCTCGCCGCACGATGCGCGCCTCGTCGTGACCCGAACACACGGCCACCGCAACATCGGGAAACTGCGCGCGGAGCGCCGCCAACCCGGCCAAGCCGTGATTGCCGGGCATGTGCAGATCGAGCAATACGAGTTCGACTTCTTCTCCGCTTTCGAGCGCGGCTACCGCCTGATCCAGAGTTTCCGCTTCAAGGATGCGATGTTCCGGCGCGGCCAGACGCGCCGCCTGGGTGAGCGCAGCGCGGAACAGCGGATGGTCGTCGGCGATCAGAAGGGCAGGCATCGGACGATTATCCCCTGCGTGCGGTTACTGCACCGTCCAGCCGCCATCCACCACGATGGTTTGCCCGGTGATGTTGCGCGCGGCGGGCCCGATCAGGAAGGCAGTGATGCCCGCCAGCTCTTCCAGACTGATGAACACGCCCTTGGGCATGGGCTTCAACATGATCTGCGACACCACCTGATCTTCGGAGATGCCGTTGGCGCGGGCCTGATCGGCGATCTGCTTGTCCACCAGCGGCGTCTTCACGTAGGTCGGGCAGATGGTGTTGATGGTGATATCCGTATCCGAAGTTTCCAGGGCCAGCACCTTGGAGAACCCGAGCAGGCCATGCTTGGCGGCGACGTAGGCGCTCTTGTAGCGGCTGGCCACCAGCGAATGGATCGAGCCGATGTTCACGATGCGCCCGAAGCCGCGTTCGCGCATCGAAGGCAGCACCGCCTGCGTGATGCGCGCAACGCCGGTGAGCATCACCTGGATCAGGAAGTTCCACTTGTCGATGGGGAACTCCTCCAGCGGCGAAACGTGCTGGATGCCGGCGTTGTTCACCAACACCTCCACGGGCCGCGAAATCGCCGCCAACAGTGCTGCAACGGAAGCATCGGACGTCACGTCCAGCCCATGCGCCTCCGCCGAACCGCCAGCGGCGGTGATTTCCGCGGCTACCTTCGCCGCTGCATCGGCGGAAAGATCGGTGACGATGAGGTGGTGGCCCTCGACGGCCAGCCCATGCGCGATGCCCGCGCCGATGCCGCTGCCTGCGCCTGTGACGAGAATGTTGCGCTTGCTCATGGAGATTGCTCCGAAAACCCGGTGGTGAAGGGATGGATATGATCCGGCAAGGCTAACACCGCCCGCCGTGCATCGCGTTCGGACGAAGGTACGATGGTTCGGTTGCAGTGTTCTTCCTACGGTTGCAGCATGAACAGAATTCCGACCCTCATTCTCGCGATGTTCGCCACGGCCTTGGCTGGTTGCGTGAATGCTCCTTCCACGCCACCTGCCGTCAAAAGTGCTTCCATGCCCGTCATCGCATTCACCGAATATCGTGGCGCAAACGATCTGCTCACCGGCGGGCTGGGTCTGGATGGCCTGCGTTCGACCACGCCGCCGCCATTCGAACAGGCCCAAGCACCTACCGCTGCCGAACTGCGCCGCCGCGCGCTGTGGAGCAATTTCCGTGGCATCGCCGATCTGCGCCCGGAGGGTGGCTACGGCTCGCACTACGCCGATCTTTCGCCGGTGCCGGGAAGGGAAGCCTCGGTGTTGCTGACGCTGCCCGGTGCGACTCAACCACATCGCGTGCTGGCCCAGATTCCCGATGCCTTTGATGCGAATGCGCGTTGCCTCGTGGTGGCCGTGGCCTCCGGTTCGCGCGGTGTGTATGGCGCGGTGGCGCTGGCCTCGGCCTGGGGCTTGCCGCGCGGCTGCGCGGTGGTGCATACCGACAAGGCCGCAGGTACCGATTATCTGGATGCCGATGCACCGCAGGAACGAGTCACGCTCGATGGCAAGCGCAGTACAGTTACCGAAGCACAGGCGGCATTCACTGCAAAGGATGGCTTCGGCCTGAATCGCATCCTTACCAAGCACGCCAACTCCGGCGACAACCCTGAAGCCGATTGGGGTCGCCATCTGAAGCAGGCCGCACAATTCGGCTTGAGTGCGCTCGATGCAGCGCTTCCTGCGCAAGCGCCTTTCACTTTCGCCAATACCCGCATCATCGCCATGGGGCTTTCCAATGGTGGCGGTGCAGTGTTGCGCGCGATCGAGGAAGGCCAGGCGGAGGATGGCGAATGGCTGGATGCCGCACTTGCGCTCGAGCCGAACGTGTTTCCCGGCGAAGGCGGCAGGCCGTTGTTCGATTACGGCAGCGAGGCGGCGTTGTGGATGCCATGCGCACTGCTCGATGCGCGCTTCGATTCGCTCCCGTTGGTGCGTCCTGGTGGTGTTGCGCCTCCTGCATTGGTGGCACGTTGCGCCAGCCTGAAAGCTGCGGGGATGATCGAATCCGAAGACACTCCGGCACAGGCGCGCGAGGCACTCGCACATCTGCACGCGCGTGGATGGGAGGGTGCCGCCATCGAGGCTGGCGCCTTGAACATCGCTTTCGATCTGTGGCGCTCGTTCCTCGTCACCTATGCCGCTGCTTACAGCCGTACCGGCACCGACCCGATGCCCTGCGGCTACGGTTTCGCCGCACTTGATCCGCAAGGTACACCTCGTGCCACCACGCCAGCCGAACGCGTGGCATGGTGGAGCGATGCCTCCGGCATTCCACCCGGTGCGGGCGTGGCCATCACCGATGCGCAGGCGGCGAGCAATCCTTCCGATCCGGCGTGGCCGGGCCTCACTTGCCTGCGTGCGTTGTGGGAAGGCGACAACGATGCCTCCCGTACCCTGCACGCCAGCGTGGAAGCCACGCGCGCCAAACTGCCGCGCAAGGGCGTTCCGCTGACGCTGATCCACGGCCACGATGATGGCCTGATTCCAGTTGCGTTCTCCGGTCGAGCCTACGCGCAATGGGCCAAGGCGCATGGCCGCGAGTTGGATTACCTGGAACTCCCGAACGCCCAACACTTCGATGCTTTCATCGCACTGCCCGCCTGGCAGAATCGCTATCAACCGATGCTGAAAACCGCCTTCGCTGCGCTGGATGATATCCATGCTCGGCTCACCGCCTCAGGTTCAAGTATCGGCAAGGCGACACATTGACAAAATCGCGGGCGATCCGTAAATTGCACGGCTCGCTCGGCCTCGCGCCGCGCGACACCAGCCCAGGTGGCGGAATTGGTAGACGCACTAGTTTCAGGTACTAGCGGGTAACTCCGTGGGGGTTCGAGTCCCCCCTTGGGCACCAGACACAACACGAAAAAGCCCCGCTTCGGCGGGGCTTTTTCGTTGGCGGAAATGGTTGCCGACGATGCGTTGCGCACGGCGTCAGAGCCGCGCCACCGCCTTCTCCAGCGACGCCCGATCCCGCAGTTTCAACAGGTTGCCGACGCGGCGGCGAAGGCCGCGGTGCTGGCTTTCGCGGATGACGCTGCGTGCTTCCAGCAGGCTGGCCGGGCTCATGCTGAACTCGGTGAGGCCCAGCGCCAGCAGCAGCTTGGTGTAGCGCACCTGCCCCGCCAGTTCGCCGCAGATCGAGACGGATTTTCGATGCGCGCGGCCCACGGCGAGAATGTCGTGCAGCACGCGCAGCACGGCTGGATGCAGCGGCGAGAGCAGGTCGCCGACGGCATCGTTGCCACGGTCGGCGGCGAGCAGGTACTGGATCAGATCGTTGGTGCCGATGGAGACGAAATCCACGGTATCGACAATCGAAGCCAGTGCCAGTGCAGCCGCAGGCACTTCGATCATCGCACCCAGCTCCACGTTCTCCGCCACGACGTGCCCTTCGGCGCGCAGTTCGGTGCGGTATTCCTCGAGCAGCGCGCGGATCTTCAACATTTCCTCGCGCCAGGTCAGCATCGGCACGAGGATGCGCACCGGGCCGTAGGCCGAAGCCCGCAGCATCGCGCGCAACTGGGTGCGGAACAGTAACGGGCGAGCGAGCGAAAGCCGCAGGCCGCGCAGGCCCATCGCCGGGTTGGGTTCCTTTTGCAGCGCGATGCCTGCGTTGTCCAGTTTGTCCGAACCGATGTCGATGGTGCGCAGCGTCACCGGCTTGCGGTTCATCGCCAACGCCAGGTCGCGGTACGCGGCGAACTGTTCTTCCTCGCCCGGCGGTTCGCGCCGATTGAGGAACAGGAACTCGGTGCGGTACAGGCCCACGCCATCTGCGCCCAGGCGCACCGCACGAGTGAGGTCTTCGTGCGATTCGGCATTCGCCATCAACCGGATGTCGATGTCGTCCAGCGTGCGCGAAGGTGCATGGCGCAGCTTGGCCAGCGCCCGGTTTTCACGCGCCTGTTCCTGTTCCAGTTTGCGGTAACGGCGCAGGTCATCCGGTGCCGGTTCCAGCACCGCCTCGCCGTGGTTGGCATCCACCATCAACGCCGCGCCATCGGGAATGCGCGTGACGGCTTCCGGTGGCAGCACCAGCATCGGCAGCCCCAGCCCGCGCGCGAGGATCGCGCTGTGCGAAAGCGGGCTGCCGTGCGTGACGATGGCCGCGACCACGCCGCGTTCGGACAACTGTGCGATTTCCGCCGGGGCCACCATGTCCGCGATCAGTACGTCGCCCGCCAGCCCGATCACTTGTTCCGCGCCGCCTTCCCCACGCAGCAAGGCCCAGCGAACGCGCGCGATTGCCTGCTCCATGTCTTCGCGGCGGCTGCGCATGTATGGGTCGTCCATCGCATCGAAGATCGCCGCCAGACGGTCGTGTTGCAGTTTCAATGCGGTTTCCGCGCGGTGCGGGCCGCTGCGGATCAGATCGTTGAGGCTGATGACGAGATCAGGGTCATCGAGGATCAAGGCGTGAAGGTCGATGAACTCGCCAAGCTGCTCCTGCGCCAATGCGTACTGAAGTTGCTCGCGCAACTTGGCCAATTCGCCGCGCGTGACCATGATGGCGGAAGCCAGCCGCGCGATTTCCGCATCCACGTCATCGGGCGGAAGCGGCTGTTCTTCGATGTCCGCGATGTGAGGTACGCGTATCCGTGCGCGACCGAGGGCGAGGCCCTTGGAAATCGCAACGCCGGAAAATGCGCTTCTCATTCGTCCTCGTCGAACCGCCGCTCAAACAATGCAGCCACTGCATCCGCAGCGGCCTGTTCATCCTCGCCATCCACCTTCAGTACCACGGAGCTGCCTTTGCCGGCGGCCAGCAGCATCACGCCCATGATGCTTTTCGCGTTCACCGCACGGCCCCGGCATTCCAGCGTTGCCGAACTCTTGAATCCGGCCAGCAGGTTCACCAGCTCGGCCGCCGCGCGCGCGTGCAGGCCGAGTTTGTTGATGATGGCCAAGCGACGTTCAAGCATGATCGAGCACGACTCCGGTTTTGCCACCGCCCACGGCGGTTTGCGCAAGTTGATCCAAAGGAAGGTCGGGATAATTGCAGACCCGCAGCAGCATCGGAAGATTCAACCCGGAAACACGCCGCGCTGGCGTTCCAAGCGCAGTCAGCTTCGCTGCGAGGTTGCTTGGGGATGCACCATAGAGATCGGTGAGGATCAACACGCCCGCGCCCTTGTCCACGCGCCGCAATGCGGCACTGGCTTGGGGCAACAGCGCCTGCAAATCTTCTTCGAAACCGACTTCGAACGCTTCCAGTACCAGTGGCACGCGGCCCAGCAGGCGTTCCAGCAAGGCCGGATAATGCGATGCCGCACCCGGGTGGGTGATGAGGAGGATTCCGACGTTCATGACGGGAGTTTAGCGAATGGTGAAGGCGGGAAGGGGGTCGCAGGTGCCGAGCTTACTCGGCTCTGCATGGTATGGAACAAGCCCCTCAGCCAATTACAAACTTCGCCGCGTCACCGCCGCGTACCGCCGTAGTGACCAACCGGGAATCGAATGTCGCCAAACGGCCGCCACGCTTCACTGCCAGCGCGAGCAGCCATGTGTCTGTTATCTGCGCGGAACTCGACAAGCGTTCCCGCAGCACGAAAGGCGCATCCAGCAGGCTCACGTCATCGGCCCAGAACCGATGTCCCGGCTGGCTGCATAGATCGGCCACCAGTTCGGCGGCCAATGCCGTGGATTCCACGCGGTTGGGATAGCTGGCGTGAGACATGATGCGCATGGCTCCGTTCTGGGTAACGGCGCAACTGGCCCAGGATTGCCCGGTCACGGCAAACCATTGGTGTGCCCGCTCGTGATGCAGATGTGTCGGATCGAGCAGGGCCAGCAGCACGTTCACATCCAGCAGCCAGGTGGTGAGCCGGTAGGGAAAGGGTGATGCGCTGTCCCGAACCTCCAAGCCTGGCGGCGCGATGCCACTCATCACGGAAGCTCGTCGCGCAGGGCATTGATCTGTTCAAGCGACAGCGCACGCACGCCGACGCGCGCCGGCATCAGGCGGATGCCGTTGCGGTATTCCGGCGCAGGTGCAGGCGGCGTCAGGCCCTTGCGGGCCAGTTCCGACACCACCTCTCCCAGCGTTTTTTCCTGCTGCTGCGCCAAAGCCCTGGCGGCAGCCAGCACGTCGTCATCGAGTTTCAGCGTTGTGCGCATGGCACGGGATCCTGATGCGAAACATCACGCATCAAGCATCACACATCAGATGAGGAATGTCCAAGGGGATGGAACCTCCTGTTTTCATTCAGCGGAATACCAACACAGGAATAGCCGAATGCGTAAGCACTTTCTGCGTTTCGCTGCCAAGCAACAAGGCGGTGAGGCCACGGCGGCCGTGGGAAGACATGAAGATGAGGTCGCAGCCATTTTGCCGGGCGGCGTCAATGATGCCGCCCCAGACGGTTTCCACATCTTCGATCTTCATTTCGCAGGGCAACTGTGCGAGCCGGATTTTTTCAGCGGCAGCCTGCGCGTGGCGACGAGCGGTATCACGGGCTTGTTCGCGCAGGGCGGTCTGGTCGATGTAGGCCTGTTCGGCGAAGGTGATGGGATAGGCTTCCGCACCGCTCCACACCAGTATTTCCGCGCCGAGTTTTTCGGCCAGCTCGATCGCGCCGTCCACGGCTTTCAGTGAAAGCTCGGAGCCATCGGTGGGGATCAGGAATTTCTTGAACATGGCGGCATTCCTCGCGGTTTGGAGTGCGGCCATTGTCTCGCCGTGGCGGTGAACGGGCTTGATCCGAATCAAGCCCGCTTCAGAGCCAGCCCGCTTCAGAGCCAGCCTGTTTCAGAGCCAGCCTGTTTCAGAACAAGCCTGTTTCAGAACCAGAACCGCAACCCCGCCATCCATTGTCCACCGTCATGGGCTGAGCCGTGTTCCCATTCGTAACCCGCATATGGCGCGAGATCCGGGCGGATTTCGTAGCGCAGGCGTAATCCTGTGTGCAGCGTGGTATCGCCGCTGTCGGTACCGCGTTCGGGATCGGCCTTGCCATGCACGGTAACTCCCAGTTCCGGCGTGAGGATGAGGCGGTCGGTGAACAGTAGTTCGTATTCGCTGGAAAGGCGCAGCAGTGCATGGCCGGAATTGCTGAAGTTTGCAGTGGCTTTCACCTCGAACTTGTACGGCGCAAGCCCCTGCACGCCGATGGTGGCGTAGCTGCGCGAAGGGCCTGGTCGGGTTTCGTGGCGGATGCCTGCGACCCAATCCCACCACGGGGAAAAGGCACGGCTGTAGAGCAGCTCGATGCTTGAATCGGCCGTGCGGCCTGCTTCGCGATTACCTTGTGTGCGCAGGCGGAACTTGCGCAAATCGCGCCCCAGCCAGCCGTCGAAAGCCCATGCGAAGGCGGAAGTGCCTTCGCCTTTCCGCCAACCGAACTCCTCGAACTTCGCCATCGTGTGGATGGCATCATCGTCCATGCCGTGATCGCGCATGGACATCGTGCCCAGATCGGGAAACGCGGCGATGCGTTCGGCCTGGGTTGGTTCGGGAATCGTCGCGGCAGGTTCGCCGGGCAGCGCGTGATCCATCTTCGAATGATCCTTCGCGGCGTGATCGTGCTGTTCCTCAATGGGTTTTTCCTGCGCGTGCCTGTGGTGGTGCTCGTGCTGCGCCAGCGCGACCGACGCGCTCAGCATCAGGGCGGGCAGGGCAGCGAATCGAAGGCGATCCATGCGCAGGCTCATGCCGATTCCTCCACCCGCACCTCACGGAACATCCCCAATTCCATGTGGAACAGCAGGTGACAATGGAAGGCCCAACGCCCCAGTGCATCCACCCTCACGCGGAACGAACGCTTGGTGCCGGGTGGAATCAGGACAGTGTGCTTGCGCACGAGGAACCGGCCATGTTCGTCTTCCAGATCGCTCCACAGGCCGTGCAGATGAATGGGATGTTCCATCATCGTGTCGTTCACCAGCACGATCCGCACGCGCTCCCCATAAGTGAGTTTCAAAGGTTCGGCGCTGGAAAACTTGATGCCGTCAAAACCCCACGCATAGCGTTCCATGTGGCCGGTGAGGTGAAGTTCGATGGTGCGTTCGGGTGTGCGGCCATCGGGATCGGGGAAGTCGCTGTGCAACATCGAATAGCTCAACACGCGGCGGCCGTTGTTGCGCAGGCCGATGCCCGGATCATCCAGCCTTGCCGTGGGCATCATGGTTTGCATGTCCACCAGCGGATTGTTCGATTCGCTGGTCGGATGGGTTTGCATCGCGCCATCGCCGTGGTTCATCCCGGCGTGCATGGAATGATCCATCGTCGAATGATCCATCGCGCCGTGCGACATGCCGCCGTGGCCCATGTCGTCCATCGTCAGGTAAACGGGTTCATCCAGCTTGGGAACCTCCGCGCTCATGCCGGCGCGCGGAGCCAGCGTGGCGCAGGCGTAGCCGCTGCGGTCGTTCGACTGCGCGAACAGGGTGTAGGCACGGTCGTCCTTTGGCGTGACGAGAATGTCGTAGGTTTCCGCCGTGCCGATGCGCAGTTCATCCACGGTGACGGGTTTCACGCGCTGGCCGTCAGCGGCGACGATGGTGAGTTCAAGGCCTGGAATGCGCAGGTCGAAGATGCTCATCGCCGAGCCGTTGATGATGCGCAATCGCAAGGTTTCGCCCGGCGTGAACAGGCCCGTCCAGTTGCCCGCAGGCGGCACGCCGTTGACCAGATACGTGTAGGCGTAGCCGTTCACGTCGGAAAGGTCGGAGGGGCTCATCCGCATCCGGCCCCACGCCTTGCGGTCTTCCAGCGTGGCGGAGAAGCCATCGTTGCGCGCATCGTGCAGGAAATCGGAAACAGTGCGGCGGCGATGGTTGTAGTAGTGCGATTGCTTCTTCAGCCGCGCCAGCAGGCGTTGTGGAGAGACATCGCTCCAATCACTGAGCAAGATGACGTGTTCTCGATCTGCGTTGATGCCGTCCGTTTCCGATGGATCCACGATCAGCGCACCGTACAAGCCAAGCTGCTCCTGCGAGCCGGAATGGCCGTGAAACCAATAGGTGCCGTGCTGCTTCAGCTTGAAGCGGTAGGTGAAGGTTTCCTTGGGCGCGATGCCGTGGAAGGAAAGACCGGGCACGCCATCCATGTTGGCGGGTACGAGCAGGCCGTGCCAATGGATCGAGGTGATTTCATCCAGCGTGTTGTGAACCTGCGCGACGAACTCCTCGCCTTCGCGCACGCGCAGGATCGGCGCGGGCAGATGGCCATTCACCGTCACCGCGCGACGGTTCTTGCCGGTGAAGTTGGCGATGGTTTCGCCGATGGAAAGATCGAAGTTGGGGCCAGTGAGTACATTCGCGTGGCCGGTGATGGTGTGGCGTTCCGGTGCGGCCATGCTGCGCAGCGGCCAGCCGGCAGAAACGGCGAGGCCACCGAGCGCAAGACCTTGCACGAAGCGGCGGCGGGAGAGGGTTTCCGCATTCGCAGCGGAATAACGGGGATCGGAAGTCATGGGGACATCGCGGGAAACGGCGTGGTATGGGACTGGCGGCCCGCCGGAAAGTTCCATCGGCAGCGCCCAGCCCTACAATTCTCCACCATCCCATTCCACCCCATCACTGGAAAGCCTCGAATGAGCATCAAGAACGACGCCTGGATTCGCCGCATGGCGCAGCAGCACGGCATGATCGAACCCTTCGAGCCGGGGCAGATCAAGCACAACGCGGGCGGCGGGCGCATCGTTTCCTTCGGCACGTCCAGCTACGGCTACGACGTGCGCTGCTCGCGCGAGTTCAAGGTCTTCACCAACATCAATTCCACCATTGTCGATCCCAAACAGTTCGATCCCAAGAGCTTCGTCGATGTGGAAAGCGATGTGTGCATCATCCCGCCCAACTCCTTCGCACTGGCGCGCACGGTCGAATACTTCCGCATCCCGCGTTCCACACTGGTGGTGTGCCTGGGCAAAAGCACGTATGCGCGCTGCGGCATCATCGTGAATGTGACGCCTCTGGAGCCGGAATGGGAAGGGCACGTGACGCTGGAGTTTTCCAACACCACGCCGCTGCCCGCAAAGATTTATGCGAACGAGGGCGTGGCGCAGATGCTGTTCTTCGAATCCGACGAGCCGTGCGAAACCAGCTATCGCGACCGTGGCGGCAAGTACCAGGGCCAGACCGGCGTGACGTTGCCCAAAACCTGATCCGCATCGCCGTCAGCGGGCCTGTCATCCATATCGCCTTTCGGGATTCCCCATGCGTCGCATCGTCAGGCCCACATCAGGACTTCTCGCGGCAGCCATCATCACTGCATTCGCATCGCAGGCGGCCATTGCCGTTGTTCCTGCGCAAACGCAATCTCAGGCTGCCGTCACGCATGGCCGCCACTACGATGCCCGCCTGTTGTTGACGGCAACTGCCAAGCGTGGCCCAGGTGCAGCACAACAAAGTGCACTGGATGCGATGCGCGCGAAGGTGACGGCGCTGCGCTACGACATCGATGCAGCTACTGGTGCCACCCGCACGCTGTCGAACATGGTCGGCCATCTCACCGACCCAACGCCCGGCGAAGCCCGCGCCATCGCATTGGATTTCGTGCGGAACAGCGCGGCACTGCTGGGCCTTTCCGATGCCGATCTGGCCGGGCATGAAATCACCGACGAAGTGAAAAGCCCGGCCAGCCCGGTGCGGCACGTGTATCTGCGCCAGAAACACGCCGGATTGCCGGTGTATCAGGGCCAGTTGCAGGTGCATGTGAACGACGACGATGGCCGCATCCTGATGGTGAACAACCGCTTCCTGCCGAATCTGGCCGAAGCCGTGAACCGGTGGGTTCCCTCGATCGAACCGGAAGCTGCCCTGGCTGCCGCAGCCGCGAATCTGGGCCGCAGCGCTGGCCCGATCGTGCGGATCAGCACGATGAAGGATGCGCAGCGCAGCACCGTGCTGGAAGCGCCGATGCTTTCCACGCAAAAGCTGGATGCCCGGCTGATGCTGTTGCCGGTGGGAACACAGGCGCGCTTGGTCTGGAACTTCCAGGTGTGGGAACCCAACGATGGCGATATCGCCGATTTCACCGTCGATGCGGAAACCGGCGAGGTGTGGACGCGCAGCAGTTGGGTGGATGAAGCCACGTACAAGGTGTTCGCGTTGCCTGCCGAAAGCCCGATCCACACCACGCCTGCCGCGCCTGACGATGGCCGTATCACGCTGATCGATCCGCACAACTTCGCATCACCCTTCGGCTGGCACGATACCGATGGCGCGGCAGGTGCCGAGTACACCATCACGCAAGGCAACAACACGCACGCCTACACGGATCTGGACAACGACAATGAGCCGGATGCCGACAGTTCACCGGATTGCACCGCCGCGCTGGAGTGCATCTTCCCGCTCGATCTCATGCAAGCCGCCAACACTTACCGCCCGGCAGCGGCAGCCAACCTGTTCTACATGAGCAACATGATGCACGACGTGGCTTATCCGTTCGGTTTCGATGAAGTCAGCGGCAACTTCCAGGCCAACAACTACGGCAACGGCGGTCTGGAAGGCGATGACGTGCTGGCGGAAGCGCAGGACGGCGGGGGTATCAACAACGCGAACTTCGCCACGCCGCCGGATGGCTCGCCGCCACGGATGCAGATGTATCTGTGGAATCACGCCTCGCCCAGCCGCGATAGCGATTTTGACAACGGCATCATCGCGCACGAATACGGCCACGGCATTTCCAATCGGCTGGTGGGCGGCCCGAGCAACTCCGGCTGCCTCACCAACAACCAGCAACCCGGCGAAGGGCTTTCCGACTGGTGGGCGCTGTACACCACCCAGCCCGATGCGACGACACGACGGCGAAGCATCGGCACGTATTCGATGGGCCAGCCGACCGACGGCGTGGGCCTGCGTTCGAGCCACTACGATCCTGATCCTGCGGGCAACCTCTGGACGTATCAGAGCATCAGGGGAGGCGGAAATTCGCACGCCATTGGCGAAAAGTGGGCACAAGCGTATTGGCAGGTCACCTGGGCGCTGATCGACGAATACGGGTACGAGCCGAACATCGACCACTTCACCGGCACTGCAGCGGACAAGGGCAACACCCGCGCGATGTTCTACATCGTCGAAGGACTGAAGAACACCGCCTGCGGCCCTTCGTTCCTTGATGCGCGCGATGGCGTCATTGCGGCGGCCAATGCTGCGCCGTTCGAAGGCGTCGACACCTGCAGCATCTGGAAGCAGTTCGCCGAATTCGGCCTGGGCGTCGATGCCACCGGCAGCGCCAACACCAGTTCGAGCGCGACCAACGGCTTCCTCGAACCGGATTACTGCCACTATCTCTTTGCCACGCCGACCAAGCGCGCGGTATGTGCGGGCGATGATGCGGTGTACCCGCTGACGCTTGGCCCGGATTTCGTCCCGCCCGTCTCGCTGTCGGCAAGCGGCGTGCCTGCGGGGGCAACCCAAACCATCACCATCAATCCGGTAACCACTGCGCCGGGCGAGAGCAAGCTCACCATCGGCAATACCGCTGCGGCACCGGGTGGTCGGTATGAGGTGATCGTTTCCGGTGCGCATGGCGGTGAAGGTTCCCCGCATTCGCTGGTACTGAAGCTGGATCTGTTCCAGGGCGTGCCCACTGCGCCGGTGCTGACCATGCCCGCGGACGATGCCATCGTGTCGGTGCTGCCCACGCTTACCTGGGCGGACATGCCGGGCATCCAGCACTACACCGTGGAAGTGGCCACCGATGCCGCCTTCACCGACATCGTGTTCGTCCGCATCGTGAACGATGGCGTCACCAGCATTCGCGTCACCGATGAACTGGCCACGCAGACGCGCTACTACTGGCGCGTGCGCGGCGACAACACCTGCGGCATCGGCAGCGATTCGGCGGTGAACAGTTTCACCACCGTGCCGCCGCCGGGCCAGTGTTTTGCCGGGCAGAACCTGCGGCCGCTGTATTCGCACGATGTCGAAAACGGAACGCCCGGATGGAGCACGGAAGGCAGCACTGGTAGGCAGACCTGGGCCGTGAGTACCGCGCGCCCGAATTCGGGCAGCAAATCCTGGCTCGCCGTGGATTTTCCCGTCGAATCCGATCAGCGCCTGATGTCCCCGCCCATCGCCTTGCCCGCAAACGGCGTGCCGATGAGCCTTTCCTTCATGAGCGACATCACCATCGAGGAAGTGGATAACGACCCGGCCCTGTGCTGGGACGGTGCATTCCTGGAGGTTTCCGGCGACAACGGCGAAACCTGGAAACCCATAGGCGGTGGCCAGCTTTCCACGCCCTACACCGGGCCGATCCGGGGCAGCAGCCAGAACGTGTGGTGCGGCGTCATTCCGTACCGCGAAACCCGTGCAGACCTCACCGATTACGCCGGCCAGACCGTGCGCATGCGCTTGCGCGTACTTACCGACGCAGCCGTAGGCCGCGAACCGCATGGCTGGTATGTGGATGATGTGAAGGTGCAATCCTGCGATGCTGGTTTCATCTTTGCCAACGATTTCGAGGATTGATTCTGATGATGCCCAATGCCCCGCTGCGTCGTTTGCCTCTCGCCGTCGCGCTCGCGCTTGTTTGTCACGCGGCGCATGGTGCCGAGCTTCATCCCGATCTTGTTGCCACCGCGCAGCGCGACGGACGTGTGGAAGCGTTGATCGTGCTGGAGGATCAGACAGTTCCGTTGCTTGCGCCGATGTCGCCGGGTGCCGATTACAAGGCGCGCCGCCGTGCGCTGGTCGATGCGCTGCGCAGCCGTGCGGATGCCAGGCAGGCCGATGTGCGGGCATGGCTGGATGCCCGTGGCATTGCCTGGCGGGCGTTCTGGATCGCCAACACGATCCACGCGAGCTTGAGTGCGGATGAACTCGCGCAGCTCTCCCTGCGCACGGACATTGCCGCGCTCGAACCGAACATGGAGATGTCGCTGCAACGGCCCGAACCCGAACCCGAACTTGATAGGGCGATGCCCGCATCGGATGCCGTCGCGGGGATCGAATGGGGCGTCAGCATGATCAACGCACCGCAGGCGTGGGCGGAAGGTGTCACCGGACAGGGTGTGGTCATCGCCGGGCAGGACACGGGCTATGAATGGGCGCATCCGGCGATCAAGCCGCAATACCGTGGCTGGAACGCCGCGACGCAATCTGCCGACCACAACTACCACTGGCACGATGCCATCCACTCGGCCAATGGCAGTTGTCCGGCCAACGGCACGCAGCCCTGCGATGATGACAGTCACGGCACGCATACCGCGGGCACCTTCGCGGGTGATGATGGTGGTTCCAACCAGATTGGCGTTGCGCCCGGTGCGAGGTGGATCGGCTGCCGCAACATGAACGATGGCAATGGCACGCCTGCCACGTATCTGGAGTGCATGGAATGGTTCCTCGCGCCGACCGACCTTGCGGGGCAGAACCCCGACCCCAATCTCGCGCCGGATGTCATCAGCAACTCCTGGGGCTGCCCGCCGAGCGAAGGTTGCACGCCTCCGGCCATTCTCGAACAGGCCGTATCGAACCTCGTGGCAGGCGGCATCTTCTTCGCCGCCGCTGCCGGGAACGATGGTCCTTCGTGCAGTTCGATCTTCGACCCGCCCGCGATCTACGATGCTTCCTTCGTGGTTGGCTCCAGCACCAGTGCCGATGCGATTTCGAGTTTCTCCGGCCGTGGCCCGGTGAGTGGAACCAGCCTGATCCGGCCCGACATCGTGGCGCCCGGCTCCGGCGTGCGCTCGGCCGTGCCCGGAGGCGGCTACGGCAGCAAGAACGGCACCAGCATGGCCACGCCGCACGTCGCCGGTGCGGCAGCGCTGGTGATGAGCGCCAACCCGTCGCTGAAAGGCCAGCCGCACCTGGTCGGTGAACTGCTGCGCGCCACCGCCACCCGAACCGGCATCACCGATCCATCAAGGCCCAACGGCTGCGGCGGCCTCACCATCAACGTCTGGCCCAATCATCAGGCAGGTTTTGGGCGTCTGGACGCCTATGCGGCGGTAGTGGCTGCACGGGATCCTGCACTGACGCCTGTCGTCTTTGCGGACGGGTTCGAGGAAGACTGAGCGAGAGCGCACACTGCTTTTCTCCCTCTCCCGCTGGCGGGAGAGCTCGACGGCCCGCCAAGGTCGGAGGGGGTGAGGGTGGAGCCTATTGATCCGGCCCTCAAATTGTCCGATCTGGACGTAGCTGCCGAGCTTGCTCGGCAGACAATGGAGCAAGCTCCATTGCTACAAATCAAGGGCCGGATCAATAAAACACCACGCAAGATTCCGGCACTACCTGTGCCTGTGGCGCGGCTTCACCTGCGCCGAATCGTCCACACCCCAAACGCCAGTGCCCAATTTTGTCCAACTGCGTCACGGAACTTTGGATTCATGCCTCGGATACGCGCAATCATCACCAGGCGGCGGGGTGGCGCGGATAGGAGAAAAATTCGATGCAGCGCGTGCATGCGTGCAAATGCCGCAGTGTGCGCTGGCTGGCTTCATTCGGCGGCAAAGGGAGAAACTCGCCCTCATCGTAAACCTCCAGCCGCACGGAGCAGGCGAAGTCATCGCTCCACTCGCAACTGGATTTCCCCATACCGCCCCTGCGCATCGATCGCGACGAGGCGTTGTTTTCCCGGTTGGGTGAATTCGAGCAGCACCGGCGCATCGCCCACGCTGTTGCCGATCAGGCGGCCATCGAGCAACCAGTTCACGGTGTCCGCAGCGCCCAGTGCGCGAAGGGAAATCCGTGGCGGTTCGGTTCGATTGCTGGGGCTGCGGATCAATGCGCCATCGGGCAGGCCGGCGATGCGCAGGGTCGGCAAGGGTTCGGAAGGGGCGTCGCAATCGGGCGAAAGGCGGGGCAGGGTGGCGCGCTGGCGTTCGCTGGCGTTGAGCCACGGATGCAGCAACGCGGGCCACGGGGCGAGGCTGGCGAGTTCTTCTTCGTGCGTGCCGGTGCAGTTTCCAGCCAATCGCAACCTGCTTTTGCGATCGCGGCGATAGGCAATGGGTGCGGGCGGCGGCAGATTCGCAGCGCCAAGCGTGGGCGGAGCGGTGTTGTCCAGCAACAAGGCATCAAGGCGTCGAGTGCAGTGTTCGGCTTGCGTGTCTTCGGCGCGCTTGCCCAACGGCCAGCAGATGGTCGATTCGGAAACCGAGGGCGGCATCGGGCGTTGCGGTACGGCGATCATGTCGCGCGGCAGCGCATCGCCGAGGGAGAACAGCAGCGGCAGCGCGGTGATCGCGCCGTACTGGCCGGGCAGCGACGTGCCATCGGGGCGGCCCACCCACACGCCGATGATTGCGCCGGGCGCGGCACCCAGCGCCCACGCATCGCGGAAGCCGTAGCTGGTGCCGGTTTTCCATGCGAAGGCGGCACGGCTGGACGTATCGATGCGTTCGTTTTCTTCGCCGGGGCGGCCTGCGTCCTGCAACATCCGACGCACGATATGGGCTGAACCGGGCGACATCAGGCGACGTTCGCGCAAGGGTTCATCGGTGGTGAGGCGCGGTGTGGCCGCCAGGCCATCTCGCTGGAATGCGGCATATGCGCCTGCGAGGTCTTCCAGCCGTGCTTCGGTGCCGCCGAGGATCATCGAGAGGTTCGGTTCAGTGCCGTGCGGCAGCCGCAGTGGCACGCCCGCGTGGCGCATTCGTGCGGCGAATTGCGCAGGGCCCAGGTGATCCAGCAATGCCACGGCGGGCAGGTTCAACGATTGCCGCAGCGCCTGCGCAGCGGAGACGGGGCCGCGAAAGCGCTGGTCGAAGTTACCGGGACGGTAGTTGCCGAACTCCTGCGGCGCATCGGCCAGCAAGCTTGCCGAATGGATCAGGCCCGCATCCAGCGCCATGCCGTAGAGAAACGGTTTCAGCGTGGAGCCGGGCGAACGGAAGGCACGCGCCATGTCGATGTGCCCGAAGCTGGCTTCATCGCCGAAGCGCGCCGCACCGGCGTAGGCGCGCACCTGCATGTCGCGCGGGTCGATCACGATGGCGGCGGCGGAGGTACGTGGCGGCAGGCGTGCGGCCCAATCTTCGATGCGTTGTTCCAGGCGTTGTTGCAGATCGGCGTCGATGCCGGTCTGGATGCGGCGGCTGCGCGGGTGTTCTTCGCGCAGGCGTTGCGCCAGCAGGGCGGCGTGCAGGGGCGGGCGCAGGGCGCGGGCGACGACGTTTTCCTGCTGCGCCTGCGCCACGATGTCGTCATCCCATGCGCCTTGTTGTTCCAGACGTTGCAGTACCTTGTCGCGCGCGGTGCGGGCGGCGTGTGGATGGCGATCCGGGCGCAGTCGGCTGGGGGCTTGTGGCAGCACCGCCAACAGCGCAGCTTCGGCGTGTGAAAGCTCGTTCGCGGGCCGCCCCAGATAGGCATAGCTGGCGGCCTGCACGCCTTGCAAGGTTCCACCGAACGGGGCGTAATCCAGATAGAGCGTGAGGATTTCGTGCTTGGAAAGCCGTGCTTCGATTTGCACCGCGCGCACCATCTGGCGCAGTTTTCCGGGCAGGGTGTGCGGGATCGGTTCCAGCATCCGCGCCACCTGCATCGTGAGCGTGGAGCCGCCGGAGATGGTTTCGCCGTGGATCAATGCCTGTGCGGTGGCGCGCAGCAGCGCCAGCGCATCCACACCTGCATGGTGATGGAAGCGGCGATCTTCGTAGGCCAGCAATGCCTCAAGGTACAAAGGCGACACGTCATCCGGCGTCACCGGATAACGCCACACGCCATCCGGGCCTGCGAAGGCGCGCAGCGGCGTGCCGTCACGGGCCAGTACCACGGTCGCGGCGGTGTCCTGTGGATTGGGCAGTGGCGGCGGAAAGAGGCGATCCAGCAACAGCAGCAAGGCCGGAACGATCAGCAGCAACGCCAGCATCAGACGGCGGTCGCAAGGCCGCACGGCGGGCCGGGATGGGTTCATGGTTCCGGCGCGCCGATCCGCGTTCGTCAGAGCACCGGACTGCCATCCGGGTTGTGATCCACGAAGTACAGCCCGGCATAGAGTTTGGGGTCGATCGAAAAACCTTCACGGCGGCGTTCGTCCAGCCAGCGTGGGGCATCGTGGCGCGGCACTTCGTGCACGGTGATGTCCTCGGTTTCATCGCCGCCGCCCGCGTGGACACGCACCAGATCATGGGCACGCACGAAGGCGACGAGTTCATTGCTCATCCCCGAAGAGGAAGGGCCGGTCATCACATGCTCCACGCGCCCGGCCTGCCAGCCGGTTTCTTCCAGCAGTTCGCGCAACGCGGCGGTTTCCACGGATTCCGGTTCACCCAGATCGCCCACCAGCCCGGCAGGCATTTCGATGCTGCGCGCCTGCACCGGAATGCGGTACTGCTCCACGAACACGATTTTGTCTTCCGGGGTCACCGCCACGATGATGACGGCGGCGCTGGCGTTGGTGCGTTCGGCGTATTCCCAGGCGTCCTGTATCCGCACGCGGAGGTATTGACCGTTGAAAAGCGTGTCGCTTTGTTCCATCGTTCCGCCCCTTTTCCCGTTCGGCCCTTTCATTCAGTCCGTCATTTTCGCAGATTGCGGCGTGCGGAACCTTGCCCGCTCGCCGCGGTCGCAGCAATCCCTTCCAAGGTGGATTTCCATGCATTACCGATTCCTCATCGCCGCTTTGATGCTCGCGCTTTGCACCAGCGCACTGGCGCAGGCGCCCGCAACGCCGGCCAAGGCACCTGCCACACAACCGGCAGCCAAGCCGGATCCGGCGGAAGTGACTGCCGCCATCGCCAAGCTCACCGATGTCGCCAAGCTCCGGCAATTGGTCGCCTATTACCGCCAGCAGGGCGATACCAGGATGCAGATCGCAGCGCTGGAGCGATTGATCCAGTTGCGCCCGCATATCGGCAGCTATCGTCTTGAACTGGCGGCGGTGTACGCCGGCCAGGCCAGGAAATCCCACAGTTACACGCAACTGGTGGAATTGCAGAACTCGGGCTACGCCTACGATCTGCACGACGATGCGCGTTTCGCCAAGGTGGCCGATACCGAAGTATGGGAGTACCTGGTCAAGAACTTCGATGCCAACCGCCAGCACTTCGGCAACGGCACGCTGGCCTACACCTTGCCGAAAGCGGATTTGCTGATCGAAAGCCTCGCGTTCGATCCGGTGCGCAAGCAGTTGCTCGTCGGCAGCGCGCGCGAAGGCACGGTGTATCTGGTGGGCAAGGACAGCAAGCTCGCCCCGCTGGTGAGCGCCGATGCGAAGAACGGCATGTGGGCGGTGTACGACATCGCCGTGGATGCCAAGCGCAACACGCTCTGGGTGGCTTCCACCGCCGTGCCGCACTATCTCAACTACAAGCCGGAAAGCGATCTTGGCCGCGCTGGCATCTTCAAGTTCGAGCTTTCCAGCGGCAAGTTCCTGAAAAGCTATCTTTCCCCGGTGACGCCGGGGCAGCCGTTCTTCCTTTCCAGCATCACGGTTGGCCCCGATGGTGCGGTGTTCGCGGCCGATGGCGTCAACAATGCGATCTATCAGGTGCGCGACGACAAGTTCCAGCGCATTCTGCATGGCCCGCATCTGACCAGCATCCGGGGTCTTGCGGTTTCCCCGGACAGCGCCCGGTTGTATTTCGCCGATCACGAAATGGGCATCCTCGGCATCGACCTTGCCACTGGCAAGCCTTTCGATGTGGCCGTTCCCGCCAAGCTGGCGCTGGGCGGCATCGAATCGTTGCTGTGGTATCGCGATGGATTGATCGCCGTGCAAAGCACCATGAATCCTGCCCGCGCCATGTATCTGCCACTGACCACCGAAGGTCACGCTGTGGCCGGTGTGAGGCCTGTGGAGGCGAGCAATCCGGAGTTCCGCACGCTGGGTCTTTCCACGCTGGGCGGCGATACGCTGTACATCATCGCCAACAGCCAAAAGACCAACTACGACCGCTTCGGCTTGTTGAAGAAAAAGGAACTGCTCGAAGCCACGCGCATCGTTGCGGCGGATGTGGCGCAGGTGTTGAAGCCTTCCGAAGCTGATCCGATCAATGAAATGCCGGTACAAGTACCGTTGCGGCGGCAGTAGAAGGGATCCTGTCTGGCGGTCGCGAGCGAACCTGTTCGCGACCGCTCAGATTTGCTCAAGCGCACGCCGCCGCGTCATCGGGCCGCAGCGCAGATAGCCCAGCAGATCTTCCAGTGCGGCGCGGTTGCCGTTGTGACGGGTTGCATCGCCGAGGTCGTCTGGCAATGGTGCATCCAGCGAGATCGTGGCCAGTTGCCGGCTGAGCAAGGCGGATTCGCGGTGTTCGGAAAGGCGCTGCGCGTGCGAGGCGGCACCGCGTATGCCGCGCAGGAAGGGCAGTTCCGCCAGCCGTGCGAGCAGCGCATCCAGCGAGCCGAAATGTTCCAGCAGTGCGGCAGCCGTTTTCGCACCGATACCGGGCACGCCGGGGATGTTGTCGATGGCGTCCCCGGCCAGGCCCAGAAAATCGGCGACCTGGTGGGCGTGTACGCCGTAACGCTCTTTCACGCCCGCCGCGTTCCAGCGTTGCTGGCGGGCGTAATCCCATTGCTCGTCGCCTTCGCGCAACAGCTGCGAAAGATCCTTGTCCGCCGACACCACCACTCCACGGAAACCAGCCTGCCGCTGGCGTGCCAGCAAGGTGCCGATCAGATCGTCGGCTTCGTATCGGGAATCGCGCATCACGGCCAGCCCAAGCGCCTGCGCGAAGCGGCGACACAGCGCGAATTGCCGTTTCAGTTCTTCCGGTGCAGGCTCGCGGTTGGCCTTGTACGGCGGATAGAGTTCGTTGCGGAACGAGGTTTCCAGCGATTCGTCGAAGGCAACGGCGATGTGACTTGGGTTTTCCCGTTCCAGCAGTTCCAGCAGGAAGCGTGCGAAGCCGTGTACGGCGTTCACCGGCCAGCCATCGGCATCGGTGAACTCCGGTGGCATCGAATGCCAGGCCCGGAACACGTACAGGCTGGCATCGACCAGATGGAGCGTGCGGTCGCTCATCCGTTCCAGACGGAGAAATGGTCTTCGGTGGCCGGGCGTGCGCGTTCCGGCGGCCACATTGCGGCGGTGCCGATGTGGATGAAGCCCAGGATGCTTTCTTCCGGCGTCAGACCCAGATGTGCGGTCACGGCTTCGTCGTAGGCGGCCCATCCGGTCAGCCATTGCGCGCCGAAACCTTGTACCTGCGCGGCTTGCAGCAGGTTGAAGGCGACGCAACCGGCGGAAAGTATCTGCTCGATGCGCGGCACCTTCGGGTGATCCACGGGCCGGGCAATGACGGCGAGTACCAGCGGGGCGAAGGAGAACTTCTCGCGTTCCTTCTCAAGCAATGCGGGGGAGGTTTCCGGATCGCGCTCCAGCGCGCGCACGGCGAGGAATTCGCCCAGTTCCGCACGCATCGGCCCCTGGATGGCGAGGATGCGGAAAGGCGTGAGCCGCGCGTGGTCGGGAACTCGCATGGCTTCCGCCAGAATCGCGCTAAGCTGCGCGGCATCCGGGCCGGGCTCGCGCAACTGGCGCGAAGGAACGGAACGACGCTGCGCTGGAACGTTCATGTCTGTCATCTGAAGGGAGTATCCGAATGGGAGTGCGTCGATGCGAAAGCGGGACGAGGTTCACATTCCGTGTTCCGTCATCGCCATACTCTTGCAGCGGGGAATCCGGAAGCGCCAACGCATCGCAGGCTCACTATGACGGCACCTTCTCCGGCAGACAAGATTGTGGACATCAGCCCCAGGCTCAACGGAGGCCGAGGCGTGGCTGAGCCGAATCCGCTCTTCAACTCACTGAAAATTCGCGCCCTTCGCTATCTGGGCGGTGTGGTGGCGGACGTGCTGGAAAAGGCCGACGACACGCTGTTCGATTTCGTCCAGCGCGCCGACGGCACGCTCGGGCAGCAGGAATACTTCGATGCCATGCGCGAACTGCGCCGCCAGCGCGCGGTGGTGGAGAAGCGATTCCACGAGCATCTTTCCGACGCCTTCACCGCGCTGGAACGGCGCGTGCCGATGCAGATGCATTTCGAACATTCCGCCAATCAGGAACATTCCGGCGAGCTTTCGCTGGTGTCCGAGGAACAGCTCGAAGAACAGCTCGGTTCCAGCCAGGTCGCCAACGCGTTGTCGCGCCATTTCAGGCCGCTGCTGGATCAGATCAACCATCGCCTGGGCGTGCTTGCGCAGGTGAGCGATCTGAACGATCACAGCAACCCGGTCGGCCCTGCGCACATGGCGCAAGCGTTCCGGCTGGGGCTGCAAGGCTGCGAAATCACCATCCGGGCCCGCGTGCTGCTGCTGAAGTTGTACGAGCGCGAGACGATGCGGGCCCTGCCTGTTTTCTACAACGAGATCAACCGCACGATGGTGGATGCGGGCGTCGCGCCGAACATCCGGCCTGCCTATGCGCGCATTCCCAATGCGCCGTCCGCATCGCAAGGTTCCGCGCCTTCGTCCCAGCCTGCGGCGCCGCAAGGCACCGAGCAGGAAACCTATCAGCACGGCGCACCGCAAGGCGGATATCAGAGCCAAGGCGGATATCAGAGTGGGCATCAGGAAGCCCCGCGTTACGTGCGCGCTCCTGAAACCGCCGCCGAGCAATCCATCTTCGCCAGCCTGCACGAACTGCTTTCAGGCTACCGCCGCAACCAGCAGGGGCGCAGCGGCTACAGCGCAGAAGCGTTCCGCCCGCTGGATGCACCTGGCAATGATGCGCCTGCGCATGACGATGGCGCGCAGGCCGACGCCGAAGACGGGCGCGCGATCAGCGCCGAGGAAATGCTCTCGGTGCTGACCATGTTCCAGAGCGAGATGCCCGATTCGCTGGCCGAAGCAGTGGCCGATCCGAATGCCTCCATCACCCAGTACCTGAAACAGGAGGTGCTCAAAGGCGCGGAAAAGCTGGGCCTGGGCGACGGCAGCCGGATCACGCCCGCAGACGAGGATGCAATCGATCTGGTCGGCATGTTGTTCGACGTGATGCTGGAGGAGCGCGACTTCAATTCCACCTCGCGCAAGACGATGGGTCGGCTGATCATGCCCTTCGTCAAGGTGGCCATGCTCGACCGCCGCATGTTTCTGCAGAAGACCCACCCGGCGCGTCGTCTTTTGAACTCGCTGGCCGAGGCCAGCGAAGGCAATGCCGGGGAAACACCGCAGGAACGGGAGCTGATGTCGCGGGTGGATCGCACCATCGACCGCCTGATCTCCGAATTCAACGAAGACATTGCGATCTTCGAAACGCTGGAACAGGAATTCAAGGAATTCATCGAGCAGCACCGCAAGCGCGTGGCACTGGCCGAACGCCGCACCGCCGAAGCTCAACGCGGCAAGGAACGACTGGAACACGCACGCAGCCAGGCGATGGACGAACTGCGCGCGGTGCTGGGCCGCTATCCGGATCTTCCCGCACCCATCGAAGCCTTCCTGCGGCGCTACTGGACGCACCACCTCACCCTTTGCGCATTGCGCGAGGAAGGCGGTGATCGCGCGAAGTATGCACAGGCGGTGGCAGTGGGCGAAGGTCTGGCAGCACTGGGCATGTTGAACGCGCCCGCGCCGGATCGGCTGCGCCACCTGCAGGCAATGCGGCCACGGCTGGAACCGGTGCTGGTGAGCGCGGGCTGCGTCGGCACGGCGGCGGATGATGTGATGGCCTCGCTCGCGATGGCGCTGGAACACGGCGGCGAGCAGATGCCGGAAGAAGTCACCGAAGCCATCGTCGCACTCGCACGCAATGCGCCGAACGCCGAAGCCTTGCCCGCCGAAGCAACGGTTTCCCACGAAGCGGTCGAAGAGGAACCCGCCGAACAACTGGAATTCGACGAAGCCGACGTGGAGCGCATTCGCAAGCTCGAAGTCGGACGCTGGATCCAGTTCACCGAAGCCGATGGCGCGGTGGTGCCTGCCAAGCTCTCCTGGATCAGCCCGATTTCCAACCGCATGTTGTTCGTGAATCGACGCGGGATGCGCTACTGCGTCGCCTCGCCGGAAGAACTGGCCGCGATGATGGGGCAGGGCAAGGTCAACATCCGCCAGAACGACACTGCTTTCGAGCACGCGATGGCGCAGGTGTTGGGCAAGCTGCGTTCCACGCCGAAATCCGGCGATGCGGCAGGCTGATTCGCTCCGCCACAAGGCATCTGGCGCGTAGTCGTTCCTTCCGTCGATGGGTTAGCATGGCCGTTCCCGTCGGCGAAGCGGGGAGCGGCTTCGTCGGCATTGCAGTGGCGCTCCATCGATGGAGGGACAATGGCAGTCACCGTAGTGGCGATCCGCGAGCGCGCGCCGAACGAGCGCCGCATCGCGCTTTCGCCGGAAGTTGCGAAGAAACTGAAAGCGCTGGGCGCGCAGGTGCTGATCGAAACCGGCGCTGGCAGCGGTGCGAACCAGCCCGATGCCATGTTCCCTGATGTGGAGTCAGCTCCCGACGCCGCCAGTGCGCTGGCCCGTGCCGATGTGCTGTTGACGGTACAGCCGCCGTCGCTTGAAACCATTGCTGCATTGCGCGAGGGCAGCATCGTGATCGGTTTCATGCAGCCGCATGCAGACGCAGCGCGCGTGAAGGCGTTGCGCGACCGCGGGATCACCGCCTTCGCCATGGAACTGCTGCCGCGCACCACCCGTGCGCAGGCGATGGACGTGTTGAGTTCGCAGGCGAGCATGGCCGGCTACAAGGCTGTGCTGATTGCCGCGGAGCTTTCCGGCAAGTTTTTCCCGATGTTGACCACCGCCGCTGGCACGATTCGCCCCTCCAAGGTGTTGATCGTTGGTGCAGGCGTGGCGGGCTTGCAGGCGATTGCCACGGCGCGACGGCTGGGAGCGCAGGTGGAAGGTTTCGATGTGCGTCCTGAAACGCGCGAGCAGATCGAATCGCTCGGTGCCAAGTTCCTCGATCTGGGTGTTTCGGCGGCAGGCAGCGGCGGCTACGCACGCGAACTCACCGCGCAGGAGCGCGCCGAACAGCAGAAGCGTTTGGCCGATCATCTGAGAACCATCGATGTGGTGGTCACCACGGCCGCCGTGCCCGGTCGCCCCGCGCCGAAAATCCTCACCAGTGCGATGGTGGAAGGCATGAAGCCCGGTGCGGTGATCGTGGATCTGGCCGCTGAAACCGGCGGCAACTGCGAACTGACCCGGCCCGGCGAGACCTGCGTCCACAACGGCGTCACCATCGCAGGCCCGGTGAATCTGCCGAGCCTGGGTGCGATCCATTCCAGCGAGATGTATGCCCGCAACCTGTTCAACTTCCTGTCGCTCTCGCTCAAGGATGGCGTGTTGAGTCTGGATTGGGATGACGAACTGATCGCAAAAACCTGCCTGACGCACGCAGGTGAAATCAAGCACGAAGCCACGAAGAAACTCGTCGAAGGAACCATGTGATGGACGGATTCGTCGCGCTCTACATCTTCATCCTCGCGGCCTTCCTCGGCCACGAGATCATTTCCCGTGTGCCGGTGATCCTGCACACGCCACTGATGTCCGGTTCCAACTTCGTGCATGGCATCGTGGTGGTGGGTGGCATGGTGGCGCTCGCTCATGCCGATACCAATCTGGAACGTGCCATCGGCTTCCTCGCCGTACTGCTGGGCGCGGGCAATGCAGTCGGTGGTTACGTCGTGACGGAGCGGATGCTGGAGATGTTCAAGTCCAGCAAGAAGCCTGAAGGAGGCAAGTGAGATGAGTCTGGATTCCTTGCTCGATCTTCTTGCCAAGGCCAGTTATTTGCTGGCGGCGGTGCTGTTCATCCTTGGCCTGAAGCGCATGTCCTCGCCGGTAACGGCGCGTGCGGGCATCGTGCAGGCCGGTTGGGGCATGGTGCTGGCCACGGTGGTCACCTTCATCGCGCCATCCACGTGGGGTGGACATTTTGATCCCGTCAATCTTGGCTTGATGGTGCTGGCCATCGTGCTTTCGGCGGTGTTCTGGGTGTGGGGCAAGAAGGTGCCCGTCACGGACATGCCGCAGATGGTGGCGATCTTCAACGGCATGGGCGGCGGCTCGGCAGCGGCCATCGGCGGGGTTGCGCTGCTGAACGCGGCCACCTTCACCGGAAGCTGCGATGCCACGGCGATCGCACAGCACGCCTGCATGAGCCGCACCGGCATGGTGCTGGGCGTTGTCGGTGCGCTGATTGGCGCGATTTCATTCTCCGGTTCGGTGATTGCGTGGGCGAAGCTGGATGGACGGCTGGACAAGCGATTCACCTTCCCCGGCCAGCAAATCTTCAACCTGCTCGCCTTCCTTGCCACCGTGGCATTGGGCGTGGTGATCGTGGTGAATCTCTCGATTCCGCCGGTGATCGCCTTCTTCGTGCTGGCCCTGCTGGTGGGCGTGCTGATGACCCTGCCCATCGGTGGTGCGGACATGCCGGTGGTGATTTCGCTCTACAACGCCTTCACTGGCTTGGCGGTTGCGTTTGAAGGCTACGTGCTCGGCATCGAGGCGCTCATCATCGCGGGCATGGTGGTCGGCGCGGCGGGCCTGTTGCTGACGCAGTTGATGGCCAAGGCGATGAACCGGCCCATCAGCAACGTGTTGTTCTCCAACTTCGGCGGTGGCGGGGAAGGCGGTGCGGAAATTTCCGGCAGCCAGAAACCCATCGAAGCACCGGATGCGGCCTCGCTGCTGTACCTGGCCGACAAGGTCGTCATCGTGCCCGGTTACGGCATGGCCGTGGCGCAGGCACAGCACAAGATATGGGAACTGACCCAGGCGCTGATTCGCTCCGGCAAGGAAGTGACCTTCGCCATTCATCCAGTCGCAGGCCGGATGCCCGGCCACATGAACGTGCTGCTGGCCGAAGCGGGCGTGCCATATGACTTGATCGCGGACATGGACGATGTGAACCCGGAGTTCAAGACCACGGATGTGGCCATCGTCATCGGCGCCAACGACGTGGTGAACCCGGCGGCGCGCACCGACAAATCCTCGCCGATCTACGGGATGCCGATTCTGGACGTGGTGGATTCGCGCCAGGTCATCGTCATCAAGCGCGGCAAGGGCACTGGCTTTGCCGGTATCGAGAACGCGCTGTTCTACGCCGACAACACCCGGATGCTTTATGCGGACGGCAAGGACGCGGCCAACAAGCTGATCGCCGAATTGAAGGTGCTGGAAGGCGGGGGCGGGCATTGACTTGCCCGTGATGCGGCACGCATGAACGCCCGGCAAGGCCCTCCGGGCGTCTGGTTTTATTTTTCCCGCCGTGCAGCTACAATGCGCGGCTCCCTGCCTGCGTTCGGAAGTTTCCGTGCCAGGCCAATCACCATCACCGAAGCCAGAGCATTTCAATCATGGTCAAGATCCGTCTGACCCGTGGCGGCGCCACCAAGCGCCCCTTCTATCACATCGTCGTCACCGACCAGCGCAACAAGCGCGACGGCCGTGCGATTGAACGCGTGGGGTTCTACAACCCGGTCGCCCAGGGCAAGGAGCCGCGTCTGGAACTGAACGTCGAGCGCGTCAAGCACTGGATCGGCGTCGGCGCGCAGCTCACCGACAAGGTCGAGCAGCTTTACAAGGAAGCGGGCAAGGCCGTTCCGGCTGCCGCCTGAGCTTTCCCGTGACATCGGCCGATGCCAGCGGCGAACGCCGCATCGTGCTCGGCCGCATCGTCGGGGTTCATGGCGTCACGGGTTCGATCAAGCTCGAATCCCACACCCAACCCCGCACCGGCATCTTCCGCTACCAGCCCTGGGTTCTTCGCCATCGTGGCATTGAGCGGGAAGCCCTCGTCATGCAGGGCCGCGAGCAGGGTCGAGGGCTGGTCGCCTCGCTCGAAGGCATCACCACGCGCGAGGATGCGCAAGCCCTCATCGGCGCGGAAATCCTCGTCCCGCGCTCGGCCCTGCCGCCGCCCAAACCCGGCGAGTATTACTGGATCGATCTGGAAGGCTTGCGCGTGATCGGCCCGCAAGGCGTCGAACTGGGCCGCGTCTCCCACCTGTTCACCACCGGCGCGAACGATGTGATGTCCGTGGCGGGCGAACGCGAACGCCTGATTCCCTTCATCACCGGCGATGTGGTGAAGCGCGTGGATTTCGAGGCTGGCCTGATCGAAGTCGATTGGGATCCAGAGTTCTGATTGACATGCAATCAGCGCAACGCAGGCCCGCCATGCGCATCGACGTACTCACCCTGTTTCCCGAATTCATCGCTGCCGCCGCAGGCGTTGGCGTCGTGGGCCGTGCGCAGCAGCGCGGCCTGATCGAAGTGATCTCGTGGAACCCGCGCGATTTCACCTTCGATAACTACCGCCGCATTGACGAACGCAGCTTCGGCGGTGGCCCCGGCATGGTGATGTCCACCCAGCCGCTACGCGATTGCCTCACTGCGATGCGTGCCGCAGTGCCTGCTGTGCCGCATGTGATCTACCTCTCCCCGCAAGGCGGAAAACTCACCCAGCGCCGCGTGCGCGAACTGGCCGCACTGCCGCGCCTTGCATTGGTGTGTGGCCGCTACGAAGGCATCGACGAACGCCTGGTGCAACGTGAAATGGACGAAGAAATTTCCATCGGCGATTACGTGCTTTCCGGCGGCGAACTGGCTGCTGCCGTCATCATCGACGCCGTGGGCCGAATCCAGCCCGGCGCACTGAACGATGCGGCCAGCGCGCAACAGGATTCCTTCGAGGATGGCCTGCTCGATTGTCCGCACTACACCCGCCCGGAAACCGATGCCAACGGCGATGCCGTTCCATCAGTGCTGCTCTCCGGCAACCACGCCGACATTGCCCTCTGGCGCAGGAAACAGGCGTTGGGCCGAACCTGGTTGCGTCGCCCTGATCTACTGGTGCGGCTGGAACTATCCCGCGCTGATCGCAAGCTGCTGGAGGAATTTCAGGGCGAGTGGATCAAGGCGCGGGAAAACGGGAAAGGCGGCCCGTAACGCGGCAACGCAACGTTCATTTTCCCCGTTTGGCGGCAATTGCGTTTCTTCGCGCATCCGGCCATAATGCGCGACTTCCCTCAGGGTTCCTCTCGCCTGAACTGGCTTTCCGGCCTGCATCGCAAGAGGGATCAAGCGTCCACGGAATCGTTTTCCGGGGCAATCCAGACCAACCATCCAACCCGCTTTGCGGACGGTGCCATCATGACCAGCAAGCTCATCCAGGAATTCGAGGCCGAACAGGCCCAGCGCCAGTTGCCGGAGTTCGGCCCGGGCGACACCGTCGTCGTCAACGTCAAGGTGAAGGAAGGCAACCGCGAGCGCGTCCAGGCCTACGAAGGCGTGGTCATCGCCAAGCGCAACCGCGGCCTCAACTCGGCCTTCACCGTGCGCAAGATTTCGCATGGCACCGGCGTTGAGCGCGTGTTCCAGAGCCACAGCCCGGCGATCGAGTCGGTGCAGGTCAAGCGCCGTGGTGCGGTGCGCGCTGCCAAGCTGTACTACCTGCGCGAGCTGGAAGGCAAGGCTGCACGCATCCGCGAAGACCTCAGCGCGCACGCCAAGTAAGCGATCTTCCATCCGGATCGTTCTGCACGAAGGCCGCGCTTGCGCGGCCTTCGTCGTTTTCATGGCGGCATCGTAGAGCGCAGCAATCTGTGCTCTACGGGAAGATGGGCGGATCGCGCTTGAAATTGCCGAATCGGCTCCCATTCAGCGGGCACTTTCCATTCCCTTGCCATGACGAGGCCCGCCATGACTGTTGAAACCACCACCCCGCAAAGCTACGAATTCCAGTCTGACGTGCAGCAAGTACTGCGGCTGGTGATCCATTCGCTGTACTCCAACAAGAACATCTTCCTGCGCGAGTTGATCTCCAACGCATCGGATGCCTGCGACAAGCTGCGCTTCACGGCGCTCAGCGCACCGGAGCTGTACGGTGATTCTTCCGAATTGCACATCAATGTTTCCTGGGACAAGGATGCCCGCATGTTGACGGTGTCCGATTCGGGCATCGGCATGTCGCGGCAGGAGCTGATCGACAACCTCGGCACCATCGCACGTTCCGGCACGCGGCAGTTTCTGGATGCGTTGAGCGAAGGCCAGAAGGCGGATGCACAACTGATCGGCCAGTTTGGCGTCGGCTTCTACGCCGCCTTCATCGTCGCGGACAAGGTGACGGTTGCAAGCCGCCGCGCAGGCAGCGATGAAGGCTGGATGTGGGAATCCACGGGCGATGGCCGCTTCACGCTGGAGCCTGCGACGAACCTTCAGCGCGGAACCTCCATCGTGCTGCACCTGAAGCCGGAGGAAGACGAGTTTCTCGACGGCTGGACGCTGCGTTCGCTGATCCGCACCTATTCGGATCACATCGGTTTCCCGATCCGGATGCCGGTGGAAAAAGAAGGCAAGCTCACGTCCGAATGGGAAACCGTGAATCAAGCCGCCGCATTGTGGACACGCGCCAAGAACGAGATCAAGGACGAGGAATACCAGGCCTTCTACAAGCACGTCAGCCACGATTTCAACGATGCGCTGGCGTGGATCCACAACAAGGTCGAAGGCAACCAGAACTACACCTCGTTGCTGTACGTACCGACGAAGGCACCGTTCGATTTCGGCATGGATCGCGATGCGCGCCGTGGCCTGAAACTCTACGTCAAGCGCGTTTTCATCATGGATGCCGCCGAACAGATGTTGCCGAATTACCTGCGCTTCGTGCGTGGCGTGATCGATTCGGACGACCTGCCGTTGAACGTTTCGCGCGAGATCCTGCAAGGCAGCCGCACGGTCGAGAAACTCAAGTCCGCATTGGCCAGGCGCGTGCTGGATCTGCTGGAAAAACTCGCCCGCGACGAGACGGAAAAACATGCCGGCTTCTGGAAGGAGTTCGGCGCGGTGCTGAAGGAAGGCCTGGCCGAAGACCCGGCCAACGCGCAGCGCATCGCCAAGCTTCTGCGGTTTGCTTCCACGCGCAGCGACGATGCCACAGCACAGGTTTCGCTGGACGACTACATCACCCGGATGAAGCCCGGCCAGCAAACCATCAACTACCTCACCGCCGACGGCTGGAACGCTGCGAAGAACAGCCCGCAACTGGAAGCCCTGAAGGCGCACGAGGTGGAAGTACTGTTGCTGCACGAGCGCATCGACGAATGGATGATCGGCTACCTGCACGAATACGAAGGCAGGAAGCTGCGCAACGTCGCCAAGGGCGATCTCTCCAATGCAGAGCTGGGCGAAGGTGCCGATGCGAAAAAGGCCGTCGAGGAAACCGCCAAGGCCGCCGAGGGTGTGATCGAAAAGCTCAAGGTCGTGCTTGGCGAACGTGTTTCCGATGTGCGCGTGAGCCAACGCCTCACGGATTCGCCTTCGTGCCTTGTGCTTTCCGAATACGACATGGCCTTGCACATGCAGCGCCTGCTGAAAGCTGCCGGGCATGAAGTTCCGGCGGGCAAGCCTGTGCTGGAAATCAATCCCAAGCACGGCTTGTTGCGGCGCTTCGAGGCAGAAACCGATCCGGTGCGGCGCGATGATTTGGGGCTTCTGCTGTTCGAGCAGGCGCAACTGGCCGAAGGCGCGGCGCTGGATGATCCGGCAGGGTTCGTGCGGCGTGTGAACGGGTTGTTGCTGGGCTGAAATCCAGGGCGTTTCCACCGGCGGGGTCTGTGTGGCCTTCGCCGTCGTGGAAAACTCAAGTGAGGCCGACCAAAAGCCAAGGCCCGCGTCCGTTCGGGTTCGCGGGCCTTGTGATTGGATCGCTCATTCCGCCTTGGGCTTGGCTGGCGAACCGATTTCGATGGCATCGCGGTTCTTTTCCACCGTGGTCAGGCCGATGCCTTTCACCGAAGCCAGTTGATCGGCACTCTTGAACGGGCCGTTGGCCTTGCGGTATTCGACGATGGCCGCCGCCTTGGCCGGGCCGATACCGTTCAGACCATCGGCCAGCGTGGCGGCATCAGCAGTGTTGATGTTGACCTTCCCGGCAGCAAACGCGCTGGCGCAGAAGGCGAAGGAGAGCAGCATGGCGCGGAGAGCGAGGACGAGCTTGTTCATGGCGAAGTTCCTTTTGAGTGAAATGGATGAACCGGTGCGGCATCAGCGCCGCCGGTGATGCACAGTCTCCGGATCGCGCCTTGCCTGCGGCATCGGCGAAATCCGCGTCGTTCACTAGGAAAAATCCCAGTTGCTGCGTTGCCGCAAGCCGTCTGTATCCCCCAAAAGTCATTACCGCGCCCTTTCGCGTCACCACCTATAATTCGTTTCTTTTCACCGCGAACCGATGGTGCTGCCATGTCGCAAACGATGAGGGCGCTGGTCAAGCGCGAGGCTTCGCGTGGCATCTGGATGGAGGACGTTCCCATTCCTTCCATCGGCCCGAACGAGGTGCTGATCCGGGTCGAAAAGACCGCGATCTGCGGTACCGATCTGCACATTTTCCTGTGGGATGAATGGAGCCAGCGCACGATCAAACCGGGCCTGACCATCGGCCACGAGTTCGTCGGACGCATCGTGGCGCTGGGCGATGGAGTCACCGGCTACAAGGTCGGCGACCGCGTTTCTGCCGAAGGCCACATCGTCTGCGGCCACTGCCGCAACTGCCGCGCCGGGCGTCAGCATCTGTGCCCGAACACCGTGGGCATCGGCGTCAACCGCAACGGCGCCTTCGCCGAATACATCGCGATGCCGGCCGGCAACCTGTGGCCGATTCCGGATCAAATTCCTTCCGAACTTGCCGCGTTCTTCGATCCTTACGGCAACGCCGCGCACTGTGCGCTGGAGTTCGACGTGATCGGCGAGGACGTGCTCATCACCGGCGCCGGCCCCATCGGCATCATTGCCGCAGGCATCTGCAAGCATGTGGGTGCGCGCAACGTCGTGGTGACAGACGTGAACGACTACCGCCTGAAACTGGCTGCCGACATGGGTGCCACGCGCGTGGTGAACGTCGCCAAGCAATCGCTGAAAGACGTGGTGAAGGATCTGCACATCGAAGGCTTCGACGTGGGCCTTGAGATGAGCGGCAACCCGCGGGCCTTCGCGGACATGCTGGATTGCATGTACCACGGCGGTCGCATCGCCATGCTCGGCATCATGCCGCGCGGGGCCGGCATCGACTGGGACAAGGTGATCTTCAAGGGTCTGGTGCTGCACGGCATTTATGGCCGCCGCATGTACGAGACCTGGTACAAGATGACGCAGATGCTGTTGACGGGATTCCCGTTGCAGAAGGTGCTCACGCACCAGATCGCCATCGACGATTTCCAGCGCGGTTTCGAACTGATGGAAGCTGGCCACTGCGGCAAGGTCGTTTGCAACTGGAACTGATGCAATGAATAACGTTTTCCGAACCTTCGCTTTGCTGGCGATGCTGGGCTGCGCCGTTGCAGCGAACGCGGCCGATGCCACGGTTCCCGGTCGCGAAGCGATCCAGAGCCGCACCCTGGCCAACGGCCTGAAAGTGGTGGTGTGGCCCGATCACGACATCCCGAATCTCGCGCTCTACACATGGTTCCGTGTGGGCGGGCGCAACGAATATCCGGGCATCACCGGCATCGCGCACTACTTCGAGCACATGATGTTCAACGGCACCAGCAAGCTCGAACCGGGCGAGTTCGACCGCATCATGGAAAACGCAGGCGGCTCCAACAACGCCTACACCAGCTCGGATGTGACCGTGTATCAGGACTGGTTCCCCGCCGATGCGCTCGGCACCGTGCTGGAACTGGAAGCGGACCGCATGGCCAATCTGGATTTCGATCCGAAGGTGGTGGAGAGCGAGCGCGGCGTGGTTCATAGCGAGCGCCGCGTCTCGGTGGAGGACGAACCTTTCGGCCTGCTGGCCGAACAAATGCAGGCCACTGCCTTCGTCGCGCATCCCTACCAATTCCCGGTGATCGGCTGGCCTTCGGACATCGAGAACTGGAAGCTCGACGACCTCAAGGCGTTCTACAAGACCTATTACGCGCCGAACAACGCCACCATGTTCGTGGTGGGTGCGGTCGATCCGAAAGACATATTCAAGCGTGTGGAAGACCTGTTCGGTGCGATCCCGAAACAGCCTGCGCCGCGCCAGATCACCACGGTCGAACCCGAACAACGCGGCGAGCGCCGCATCGTGGTGGAGAAGGCCGGTGTGCAGGCACCGCTGCTGGCGATGGCCTGGCACATCGGAAGCGCCAGCGACGAGGACGCGCTGCCCTTGTCGCTGCTGCTTTCCGCGCTGGCCGATGGCGAAGCGTCGCGACTGCACCAGCGGCTGGTGGAGCGCGATGCGTTGGCGCTGGGCGTGGGTTCCTCGCGCGATGCCGGATTCGATCCGGGCTTGGTGTGGATCTATGCACAGTTGCCGCCTGGAGGCGATCCGGATGCGGTGGAAAAGATCATCGACGAGGAACTGGCGGGTCTGCGCACTGAAGGCATCACCCCGGAGGAAATGTCCAAGGCGCGCAAGACGATGGAAGCGCGCTTCTGGCGTTCGCTGCAAACCATTTCCGGCAAGGCGCAGGCGCTGGGCACCCATGAAGTTTTCCATGGCGATTACGCCGCACTGTTCGATGCGCCCGCCAAGGTTGCGGCGGTGACGGCGGAACAGGTGAAGGCAGTGGCCCAGGCCACCTTCCGGGATGTGAACCGCACTGTTGGGCGGTTGGTTCCAGCGGCCCAAACCGATGTCGCGCAGGAGTGATGCCATGAAGCATTCGATGACCATGATGGCGAAACTCGTGTGGATGATGGCGTTGTCGGCATCGGCCTTCGCTGCACGCGCCGATGGCTTGAAGCTGCCGGAAACCGCCCGCTTCACACTGGACAACGGCGTGGAGGTGATCCTCGCCCGGAAAGCCGACGTGCCGCTGGTGGCTGCGCGCATCGCCATTCGCGGCGGCGCGCTGACGGATGCCGCGGGCAAGGAAGGCAGCGCTGCATTGCTGGCCGAACTGCTAGGCAAGGGTGCAGGTTCGCGTGATGCGAAAGCCTTCGTCGATGCGGCAGCAGACGTTGGCGGCATGCTTTCCTTCTCCGCATCGCGCGAAGCGCTGCTGGTTTCGGCGGATTTTCTTGCTGCCGATTCTGGCCTGATGCTCGATCTCATCGCCGATGCACTGCTGCGTCCGAAGCTGCCGCAGGAAGAATTCGCCAAGCTGCGCGAGCGCGCCATCAACAGCATCGTCGCCGCCAAGGACAGCGGCGGGCGCGGTTTGATTGGCGCATATGCGCAGGCGTGGACGTTCCGCAAGCATCCCTATGGCCGCCCGGTCGAAGGCGACGAACGCAGCCTGGCAGCCATCGGCACCGACGACATCGCGGCGTATTTCCGCGATCAGGTCGGCGCGGATCGGGCCATCATCAGCATCGTCGGCGACATCGACATCGCCGCCATGCGCGCCCGCATCGAACGCGATTTCTCGAACTGGCCGCGCGCGCGGGGCGAACTGCCGCAGGTTCCCACCGCACTGCGCGAAAATGCCACGCGCGTACTGCTGGTGGATAAACCCGGTTCGGCACAGAGCTATTTCACCATCGGCAACGTCGGCGCAGCCGTCGGTGATCCGCAGGAAGCCGCGCAGGATCTGGTGAGCACCGTATTCGGAGGGCGCTTCACCTCGATGCTCAATACCGAACTGCGGGTCAAATCCGGCCTCACCTATGGCGCGCGCGCGGCGATCTCGCGTTACGCCACGCCGGGCATGGCCAGCTTCACCTCCTTCACCCGCACCGCCGCCACCGAACAGGCGCTGGATCTGGCGCTGGCCGTGCAGAAACGGCTGCACGAACAGGGCATCGATGCGGCCACGCTGGAATCGGCCAAGCGCTACGTGCGCGGCCAGTTCGCGCCCGAGTACGAAACCGCCGCGCAGGTCGCCGGCGCGCTCGCCGATCTGGCGCTCTACGGCCAGAACGCGGAGCAGATCGAAGGCTATGCGGATCGCATCGACGCGGTGACGCTGGCGCAGGCCAACGCCGCGCGCAGCGTGTTTCCGCAGGCATCCTCCAACCTCATCGTCGTGATCGGCGATGCCGCGAAGATCGGCGATGCCGTGGCCAAGTACGGCCCGGTGACGCGCATCAAGATCACCGATCCGGGCTTTGCGCCCGCTCCCTGATGTTCCACTCCGTCTTTCTCGAAGGGATGAACCCATGAAACTGCGAATTGCCCTGCTTCCTGCCGCGCTTGTTGCTGCCCTTTCCGGCCTTGCTGCGTGCGGTGGCGCACCGGAATCTTCTGCGCCAGCCAACAGCGCCGCCACGACCGCGCCCAAGGAATCCGCCGATGCCTTCATTGCCCGCGTCAATGCGTACATCAAGGACGCCACGCCGGAGATGACTTCCTCGCAATGGTTGGCTTCCACCTACATCAACGACGACAGCCAGCGCGTTTCCGCTGCCTCGAACGAGCGTTACCTCGCGCAGAAGAACGCCTTCATCGAACAGGCCAGAACCTACGATGCTTCGAAGGAATCCCCGGCCACGGCGCGTGCGCTGAAGCTGCTGCTCAGCGATACCCCGATGCCTGCGCCGCGCGACCCGGCCAAGCTCAAGGAAATCACCGAAATCGCCACGCGCATGGAAGCCACTTACGGCGCAGGCAAGTGGTGCCCGCAGGGCGGGGACTGTCTGGACATCGGCGGCATCTCGCGCATCCTGGCCGATACCGAAGGTTCCACTTACGAGCAGCAACTGGATGCCTGGAACGGCTGGCACCAGATCTCCGTGCCGATGCGCAAGGATTATCAGCGCTTCGCCGAACTCACCAACGAAGGCGCGCGCGAAATGGGCTTCGCCGATACCGGTGAAGTGTGGCGTTCCGGTTACGACATGACACCTGCGGAGCTTTCCGCAGAAACCGACCGCCTTTGGGGCCAGGTGGAGCCGCTTTACAAGCAATTGCAGTGCTATACCCGCAACAAGCTGGTAGCCAAGTACGGCGAGCGCGGGCAGGTGAACGGCATGATTCCCGCGCACCTCACCGGCAACCTGTGGCAGCAGGATTGGGCTGGCCTTTGGCCCATCCTCGAGCCGTACAAGGGAGTGGGCAGCCTGGATGTTTCCGCCGCACTGAAGCAGCGCCGCGATGCCATCGCCGGTGACTTGGTGGCCAAATCCGGCGGCCTTGGCAAGCTTACCGCCGAACAGCAGGTGGAGCTTTCCCGCAAGGCGGATTTCGAGAGCGCCACGCAGATGACGAAGCTGGCCGAAGGTTTCTACACGGGCCTTGGGATGCCCGCGCTGCCGGCATCCTTCTACACCGATTCGCAACTGGTGCAGCCGCGCGATCGCGACGTGGTCTGCCACGCCAGCGCATGGCCGATGAATACCGAAGGCGAAGTGCGCATCAAGATGTGCATCCAGCCGACCGAAGAAGAACTCACCACCATCTATCACGAGCTGGGCCACATCTTCTATTACCTGGCCTACAAGCACCTGCCGCCGATGTTCCAGAACGGCGCGCACGATGGTTTCCACGAAGCCATCGGCGACACCATCGTGCTTTCGATGACGCCCGAATATCTGGCTTCGATCGGTCTGGTGGAAAAGCCCGTTGTCAGCGATGAAGCCGTGATCAATTCGCAGATGCGCATGGCGCTTCAGAAAGTCGCCTTCCTGCCCTTCGGCCTGATGATCGACCGCTGGCGCTGGGGCGTGTTCGATGGCTCGATCACGCCTGCGAACTACAACGCTGCGTGGTGGGAACTGAAAGCCAAGTACCAGGGCGTCGCCCCGGCCACGCCGCGCGGGGAAGACCTGTTCGATCCGGGCGCGAAATACCACGTCCCCGGCAACACGCCTTACACCCGCTATTTCCTCTCGCACATCCTGCAATTCCAGTTCTACAAGGCCCTGTGCGATGCCGCCGGCCATACCGGCCCGCTGTACCAGTGCAACTTCGCCAACAACCCGGAAGCGGGCAAGCGTTACTGGGCGATGCTGAGCAAGGGTGCCAGCCAACCCTGGCAACAGACGCTGAAGGAATTGACCGGTGGCGAGCAGGCAGATGCTTCCGCCGTGCTGGAATACTTCGCACCGCTGGATGCGTGGCTCAAGAAGCAGAACGAAGGGCAGGATTGCGGCGCGTAAGTTCAGAGTTTTCCTTCTCCCCGTGTGAGCGGGGAGGAGGAATTGCTTTTGCTTTGGCCCTGTTCTGTTTTCGCTCTTCGGCTATTGGGGTTCCCATCGGAGAGCGGTCAGCCGGTGGCAAAAAGGCCCGGAGGGGCGAAGCGTGGAAGCCGAATTTTTTCGATGGCGCACGGATGTGCCATCGAAAAACCGCCGCCGGATGACGACCCCCGAAGGGGCGCGCTACCTGGGCGTACTTCTCTTGGCCTGCTTTCACGTGTGCGGGCAATAGAAAGCAGGTCGCTGCCCACGGCAGCGAAGGCCTCAACAATACAACTCAGGCGCGACCGGCAAACTCCCCCGTCAACGTGCTCACCAGAATCCTCTCTCCATTGGAAATGTATTCCGGCACCTGGATCTCGATGCCGGTGGAGAGCTTGGCCGGTTTCGGGCGCTTGGTCGCCGTGCCGCCCTTCAGCTCCGGTGGCGTATCCACCACTTCAAGCTCGACCGAAGGCGGCAGTTGCAGCGCCACGGGCGCATCGTCGATGAGGGCGACGTAGCAATCCTTCAGGCCGTCGGTGATGTACCCGGCCATCTCGCCGACGATTTCCGGGCCGAGGGTGTACTGGGTGTAATCCTCGTCGTCCATGAAGACGAAAACATCGCCATCCATGTACGAATAGGCGGCGCTGCGGCGGGTAAGTTCCACTTCTTTCACGTCATCGTCGGCGCGCAGGGAGAGATCGAACTTGGTGCCGCCGGGGATGGAATAGAGCGTGAAGCGGAACGTGACGTTGCCGCCGCGCGCGGTGGGCGAACTGCGTTCGATGTCGCGCACCTGATAGACGGCGTTGTTGTGTTCGACGACGTTGCCTTTCTTGATTTCGGCGGCTCGCATGGGAAGGTTCCGTTGGGTTATTTCGGCTGGAGGCGGATCGCGCCGTCGAGGCGGATGGTGGTGCCGTTGAGGTAACGGTTTTGCAGGATGAAGGCCACGGCATCGGCGAACTCCGCCGAGGTGCCAAGGCGCGAAGGGTAGGGCACTTGCGCGCACAGGGAGTCGTAAACCTGCGGCGGCATGGAATCCACCATCGGGGTGTGGAACACGCCCGGCGCGACGGTGGCCACGCGCACGCCGATGCGGGCGAATTCGCGCGCCAGCGGCAAGGTCATGCCGACCACGCCGCCTTTCGATGCGGAATAGGCGGCCTGGCCGATCTGGCCTTCGAACGCGGCGATGGAAGCGGTGTTGACGATCACGCCACGCTCGCCGTCTTCGCCCGGGGCGTTGTGCTGGAACAGGTTGGCTGCGGCCTTGGCGAGGTTGAAACTGCCGATCAGGTTCACGGTGATGGTTTTCGTGAACGCGGCCAGCGGCATCGCGCCTTCCTTGCCGAGCGCGCGGCCCGCGCCGAGGATGCCGGCGCAGGAGATCGCGGCGTTGAGGCCGCCGAGTCTTTCCTGTGCGGTGGAAAGAGCGGCAATGACGCCTTCTTCGCTGGTTACATCGGTGCGCAGGTAGATCGCATTGGCGGCACCCAGTTCGGCCACGGCGGCTTCGCCCTTGGCATCGTCAATGTCCAGCAATGCGACCTTGCCGCCACCGGCAACCAGCCGTTTCGCCACGCCAAAGCCAAGCCCGGAAACGCCGCCGCTGATGGCGGCGCGCACGTCGGAAAGGTTCATCGGGGAATCCTTGAAGTGTTGTTGGAAAGTGTTGTTGAAATCAGACCGCGAATTGTAGTGGCGAGGCGGCCTGTAACGAGACATCAGGGGAGAAGGCTGAGTAATGCCTCACCCAGCACCTGCCGCCGCCAGCCTTGCATCGGAACCGGCAGTGTGCGGGTTTCCAGCAGGTGTTCCAGATGTCGGCGCGGGCACAGCACGCCTTCGGGAATGTTGAATTCCGCTGCGCGTTCGGCCACGAGGGATTGCATGGCCTTTAGCGGGGCTTTCCATTCCGATTCCGGTTCACGCGCCAGCGGCATGGTGTTTTCGATTTCATCCAGATCGGCGGTGAGCAGCTCCCACAGTTCATCGCGGCTGCGGCCCTTGCGCGGGGCACGCGAGGTGGAATCGAGCGTGGCCTCGAAGCGTTCGCGCGACATCGAGCGTTGCGCCAGCGGAACGAGGAGTTCGTTGTCCAGCAGCCAACCGCGTGGGCGGTCGGCAGTGCGGGCGCGGGCGTCGCGCCACAGCAGCAGGCGGCGCAGGCGCACTTGCGCTGCACGATCCATGCGCTGCGCACTCCGCATGGCAAGGTGCGGGAAGGGTTCGGGCGCATCTTCATGCGCGGCGGCCACGAGCCTTGCGCAATCCTCGGCGAGCCATTCGTGCCGCCCCAGTTTCCCGAGTTGTGCATCCAGCACGGCGTACATCATGTGCAGGTGGCGCACATCGTCCACGGCGTATTCGCATTGGGATTCGCTCAAGGGGCGGCGCAGCCAGTCCGAACGGGTTTCGCCCTTTTCCAGTTGCACGCCAGTGAGCTCAGCCACCAGGGCCTGATAACTCTTGCCCGCGCCGTAGCCGCAGAGCGCGGCGGCGTGTTGGGTATCGAAGATGGGGCCAAGCGGCAGTTTCCAGCCGTGCAGGAAGGCTTGCAGGTCTTCACCGGGGCTGTGCATCAGCTTCAGCGTCGGCCCTTCCAGCAGCGGGCGCAGCGGGCCGGGATCGGGCAGGTGCAGCGGATCGATCAGGACTTCCACGCGGCCATCGCCGATCTGCACCAGTGCCAGTTTCGGGAAGTAGGTGCGTTCGCGGATGAATTCGGTATCCAGCGCCAGCTGGCCGGTGGTGGCCAGATGCGCGGCGAGCGCTTCGATCTGGGTGGGCTGGGTCAGCGGATGGATCATGCGGCGGGCGCTCGTTGGTGCAAACCGGAACGATAGCAAGGGGCGGCAACATCGCGCTAACGAATGGCGTGATAACTTCGTCTTTCCTTGGGGGTGAACCGGCTATGGGAAAGCATCTTCTGGTCGTGTGTGCGATCGTGCTTGGCAGCGGCCTCCTGGTCGGCTGCGGCAATTCGCGCGCGCCGGAAAATGCGCCAGCGCCAGTGCCTGCAACGGAAGCCGGTACCGGAAGTGATTCGGCAGCGGTGGGTGAATCCGCACCCGACGAGCCTGAAACGCCACCGCCCGATCCCTTCATCGCCGCAGAATCCGCTGACGCCCAAGGCACCGATATCGCAGAACTGCGCGTGTTGGCCGAATCGCTGTTGCAACGCCATGCCGAACCGGAAACCTCGCCATCGGAAGATTCGCAGCCGGAGCAGACCGAACCTGCACCTGTCGATGCGGCCTCGGACATCGTCCGTGCACTTGGCATCTTCCGCCGTCTTTCCGAAGCCAATCCGGAAGATGCCGAGCTTCGTGCCGGGTTGACGCAGGCAGGCATGGCCGCGTTGGCGCAAGCCGAACACCTGTTGGCACAGGATGAGACCGCGAAAGCGCGCAGCCTGTTCGCGCGGTTGGCCGGTGTGCCGGAATTGCCGGCCGAACGCCTGACGCTGCTCGAATCCGAACTGGTGCGCAATGAAGCCATCGAGACCGCGCTTGCCACCGCGCGTGGATTGGAACGACGAGGGCGCTGGTTTGCGCCTGCGCAGAACAATGCAGCCGCAACCCTGCTGGAGGCGCTGCAACTGGATCCCGGCCACGAGCGCGCCAGAACCCAACTCGATGCCCTGACGCAACGGCGCATCGAAGCCGCCTTCGCCGCAGTGGAGCAGAGCAAACCGAAGCAGGCCGACGCCATCCTGGCCGAGATCGGCCGCGTATTGCCGGATTCGGCGCGCGTGCAGGATGCCGCCGCGCGGCTGGTGGAACTGCGTGAAACCCGATTCGCAGCGCTGCTCGGGCAGTTCCACGCCGCCACCGATCAAGGCGATGACAAGACTGCCGAGCCGTTGTTCCAGCGCATCGAACGCGAAGCCCTGCGCGATGCCGACATTGAGGCGGCTCGCGCCGAGTTGGAACGCGCGCGGCGCTACGGACGCTACGCGCCGGGGCAATCTTTCAATGATGCGCTCACCGATGGCGGTTACGGCCCGGACATGGTGGTGCTGCCGCATGGCAGCTTCCGCATGGGCACGCCGGAATCGGAAGAACATCGTTACAAGAACGAAGGGCCACGCCATAAAGTGAGTTTCACCAATGGCTTTGCGCTGGCCCGCACCGAAACCACCGTGGCCCAGTTCCGCCGCTTCATCGAAGCCACCGGTTACAAGCCCCACAAGCGCCCGCGCGCCAGCGTGTATGACGAAAAAGGCGGTGCGATGTCCGAGCGCCGCGGCGTGACCTGGAAACACGATTACATCGGGCGCGAAGCCAGGCCGGATGCGCCCGTGCTCTATCTCACCTGGGAAGATGCCAGTGCTTACGTCACGTGGTTGGCGCAGGCCACAGGCCAGCCGTATCGCCTGCCCAGTGAGGCCGAATTCGAATATGCGCTGCGTGGCGGAGGCACTACGGCATATCCGTGGGGAGACACCATCACGCCGCCCGGATTGCTGGAAAACCTCACTGGCGAAGGCGATGCTTCCCCGCGCGGACGGCGCTTCGGCAACGTGTTCAAGGGCTACAGCGATGGTCACTGGGGGCCGGCTCCGGCGGGCAGCTTCGCGGCCAACGCCTTCGGGTTGCACGATCTCAACGGCAATGTTTCCGAATGGGTGCTCGATTGCTGGCACGACAACTACAACCGCGCGCCACCCAATGGTTCGGCGTGGGTGAATCCCGGCTGCGCCAAGCGCGTGGTACGCGGATCTTCCTGGGCCAGCGCGCCGGATCAGGCGCGTTCTGGCTATCGGCAAGATGCCGATGGAGCCACGCGCAACGCGCGGCTGGGCTTCCGCGTGGCGCGCGATCTGCGGTGAGCTAACATTCGCGGCAGGGCCGATGGTCGGCCAACGGGAGCAGTTCGCATGAATTCGGTATTGGGCGGCAATTCCCGCCGTCGTGGCGGGCTCAGGTGGTGGGTACTGATCCTGTTCGCCTTGTACGCGGGCTACTACTACCTCTCGCACCGCCAGGATGCTTCGTTCACGGGTCGTACCCAGTTGATCGACAGTTCTCCGGCGGATGAAGCCCGCCTCGGCTTGCAGGCCTATCAGGAAATCCTTTCCGAATCCCGGGTCGTCTCGCAAGGCGAAGTGCCGGGGCAGGTGCAAGGCATCGCACGCAAGCTCATCAAGGTGGCTCCGCAAGTCGAACAGGACTTGGCCGCCGCACGCGGCATCACGCCGAACGTGCAGTGGGATGCCTTCGACTGGGCGGTCAGCGTGATCGAATCCCCGCAAGCCAACGCTTTCTGTTTGCCCGGCGGCAAGATCGCGGTCTATACCGGCATCCTCCCGATCGCACAGAACGAGAGCGCACTGGCTGCGATCATGGGCCACGAAATCGCGCACGCCCTGCTGCGCCACAGCGCCGAGCGCATGGCCAACCAGAAGCTGGTGCAGATCGGTTCGATGGCCACCGGCATGGCGGTCGGCGACATGGAACCTTCGCAACAGCGCGCCATCATGGCCGTGATGGGGGCCGGTGCGCAGTACGGCGTACTGCTGCCGTTCTCGCGCGACCACGAAAGCGAAGCAGACGAAGTGGGTCTGATGCTGGCCGCCGCCGCCTGCTACGACCCGCGCGAAGCCATCGGCCTGTGGCAGCGCATGGGTCAGGCCAGTGGTGGGCAAGCGCCGCCTGAGTTCATGTCCACCCATCCCAGCGGCAGCACCCGCATCGCGCATCTGGAACAACTCATGCCCACGGCGCTCGAGTTCCACCAGCGTTACTGCGGCGGCAAATGAACAGCCACGACAACCCCGCTTGACCCTTGTTTCGGCGTCGCTACAATAAGCGGCTCGCCCGAATAGCTCAGCCGGTTAGAGCACTTGACTGTTAATCAGGGGGTCGTTGGTTCGAGTCCAACTTCGGGCGCCATATCGAAAAGGCCGGTGAGCAATCACCGGCCTTTTTCTTTGGCGGCACTTCAGATGGCGATGCAGGCATGAATTCGGCACGGGAATGGCATGTGTTGCTGGAAGCATTGCGCGATGGCGCGGCGGGCGCGCTGGTGACGCTGCTCCGCACGCGCGGCTCCACGTTCCGGCGCGCCGGAACGCGGATGCTGGTGCATCCCGATGGCCGGGTGCTGTGCGAGCTTTCCGGTGGATGCCCGCAGCGTGATCTGGTGCTGCGTTCGCAGGCGGCCATGCTCGAAGGTGCGCCGCTGACGGTGGCCTACAACGCGGATTCGGGCATGGACGTGCTGCTGGAAATGGGCTGCGGTGGCGAAATGGACGTGCTGATCGAGCCATTGGCGCAGCCTTCCGTCGCGGCTTTCGTCGAACCCTTGCTGGCGTGCATCCGGAATCGCCGTCCGGTGTGGCTGGCGACGTGGTTCGGTTGCGATGGCCGGGTGCGTCCGGCGCGGCGCTTGATCCTGGACGTGGATGGTGTGGTTTTCGATCAGTTCGAGGATGCCGCATTGATGCGTTCGGTTGCAGCCGTCGTACAAGGCGGAAACATTCGTCGCGCCGTGACGATGAACATGCCAGCGAATGGTGTGGAAGCGGATGTGCTGATCGAGCCAGTAACGCCCCCGCACAGGCTTGCGATCATCGGCAACAACGCGGCTGCCAGCGCCTTCGCGCCGGTGATCGAACCATTGGGCTGGCAGCTCACGCTGGTCGATGCCGATCCGAATCGATTGCAGCCGGAAAACCTGCCACCGAACGTGAGCACGGTGTGCGCCAGCCCGGCACAACTGCACGAACGGCTGCCGCTGGATGCGAACAGTTCGGTGCTGGTGATGACGCACAACGTCGAACTGGATATTGCCTGGCTGGCGGCGCTGCGCGATTCGCCCGCCGCATACATCGGCGCGCTGGGTTCGCGCGAACGAGCTGCACGGATGCGCGGGCAGGGCGGCTATGCGGACGATGCCGTGCTGCACGCGCCTGCGGGGCTGGACATCGGTTCGGAAACGCCAGCGGAGATTGCATTATCCGTGGTCGCGGAAATCCTGATGAAACTCAATGGCCGCCATGGCGGGCCGCTGTATGCGGCGCAGGGTGCCATTCACGGAAACTGATGCAATGGACGCGGCCAACGCCGCTTACGCACTCTCCGGAAACACGTATCCCGCTTTCGCCAGTTCGACGCGGCTCTGGTCGAAACCCTGCTCCGGCACCATGTCGCCGCTGCGATCGGTGACTTCATTCCAGCGCGCGAGGATTTCCTCGGCGGATTGTGGGTGTTCGGGAATGTGGATGCCGTCCGTCAAGGTGACGTTGGCCAGTTCGTAACCGCCCGCGCCCGCACAGAGAATGGCGCGCGTGGGTGCCTGTTCGCTCACCAGCGCCAGTACGGCAGGGCTTACGAGTTCTGGCCGCAGCAGTGCGAGTTGTCCGGCAGGCAGGATGCCTTCCATCATCTTCGTGGCCGCCGTGGGCGCAATGCAGTTGACGCGCACGTTATGCCTGGTGCCTTCCAGCGCGAGTGTTTGCATCAAGCCGACCAGCGCCATCTTCGCGGCACCGTAGTTGGCCTGGCCGAAGTTGCCGTACAGGCCCGAACAGGAGGTCGTCATCACGATGCGACCGTATTTTTGTTCGCGCATCGTCTCCCATACGGCCTTGGTGCAATTCACCGCGCCCATCAGGTGAACATCCAGCACGAGGCGGAAATCGGCCAGTTCCATCTTGGCGAAACTCTTGTCGCGCAGGATGCCCGCATTGTTCACGAGGATGTCGATGCGACCCCAGTTGGCGAGGGTTTCATCGACCATCCACTGCACGGCATCGGCATCGGTGACGGAGCATTGGAAGGCGCGGGCCTGCCCACCGGCATCGACGATCTCCTGCGTTACCGTTTGCGCGGCATCACCCAGATCATTCACCACCACCCGCGCACCGCGCTTGGCCAGCAGCAACGCATGGGAGCGACCCAAGCCGCCGCCCGCACCCGTGACGATGGCCACGCGGCCAGTGAGATCGATCATGTGTTTTCCCTTCTTGCAGGATATGCGCTTAAGGTTCGACGCCGCCACGCACTGTGGCAGGGATGGGCCAAATAGAAAACCCCGCATCACTGCGGGGTTTTCTGGTTTGGCAGCCCGTGATGGATTCGAACCACCGAATGCCTGAGTCAGAGTCAGGTGCCTTACCGCTTGGCGAACGGGCTATGGCTTCGGATTCCAACGCCAGTGGCGATGCACTGGCGCCAGCAATCGCATTAACGCTTGGAGAACTGCGTCGCGCGGCGAGCCTTGTGCAGGCCGACCTTCTTGCGCTCCACCTCGCGGGCGTCGCGGGTCATGAAACCGGCCTTGCGCAGTTCCGGCTTCAGGTTTTCGTCGTATTCGACCAGCGCACGGGAGATGCCCAGACGGATCGCACCGGCCTGGCCGGTGGTGCCGCCGCCTTCGACCGTCACCAGCACATCGAACTTGTCGGTGGCCTGGATCAGTTCGAGCGGCTGGCGCACGATCATGCGTGCGGTTTCGCGGCCGAAGAATTCGTCGAGCGGGCGCTCGTTGACGGTGATCTTGCCGCTGCCCTGACGCAGGAACACGCGGGCGGTGGAGGATTTGCGACGGCCGGTGCCGTAATTCTGCTGGATCGCCATGACGGTTCTCTTAGAAGTCCAGCGGCTGCGGCTGCTGGGCGGTATGCGGGTGGTTCGGGCCGGCATAGACCTTGAGCTTGCGGAACATCGCACGGCCCAGCGGGTTCTTCGGCAACATGCCCTTCACGCCGATTTCGATCACGCGTTCCGGGTGGCGTTCCAGCGCCTGGCCCAGCGTTTCGGTCTTGAGGTTGCCGATGTGGCCGGTGAAGCGGTGGTACTTCTTGTCCTGCAGCTTGTTGCCGGTGGCGTGGATCTTTTCGGCATTGACCACGACGAGGTAATCGCCGGTGTCCACGTGCGGGGTAAAGATGGGCTTGTGCTTGCCGCGCAGGCGAGAGGCCAGTTCGGAGCACAGTCGGCCGAGGGTCTTGCCGCTGGCGTCCACGATGTACCAGTCGCGCTGGACGGTTTCGGGCTTGGCGCTGAGAGTCTTCATACAGCTTCCGGGGAAGTTCTTGGGTTTCTGGAACGCGCGCAATGGCACGAAGCGTTGCGGGAACGCGATAGCCGAAGCACGGAGAAGCGGAACTATAACCTCGTTCCAGCTTGGGCGCAATACGCGGGCAGGTGGGAATTGCGTCTTTTGCAGGGCGCGGGAATCGGCCTACAGATGGGATGGCAGCACGATTTTCCGCTGCGGGCGGCCGATCAGATCGAGGAAGTTGTTGAAGACGGGTTCAGCCAGTTCCTTCATCCGCGCAGCGTGAACCTGAGTGGCCTGGAATACGGTGTCCGGATCCTGCCCGCCGCTGGCGGCCAGCAGTTCGTTGCGGTAACCGGGCGTGGCGAGCCAGCGACCGATCAGCGCCTCATCCACTTCCAGATGGAACTGGAAACCGTAGGCGTTGCCGCCGTAGCGGAATGCCTGGTTCTCGCAGCCTGAGGTGCGCGCCAAGTGTTGTGCGGATCGCGGAATCGCGAAGGTGTAGCTGTGCCACTGGAACACCGGCGTGGAAGCCCCGAGCGGGGCCAGTACTTGATCCTCGCGGCCTGCATCGGTGGCTTCGAGCGAGTGCCAGCCGATTTCCGAAGTGCTGTGCCGGGTCACGGGCGCACCAAGCACATGCGCCAACAGTTGTGCGCCAAGGCAGATGCCCAGCACGGGCTTGTCCTGCGCCAGCGCCTGTTCGATCAGCCGCATCTCGGTGCGAAGGTGAGCGCGCTGCGGATGATCTTCCACGTTCATCGGCCCGCCCAACACGATCAACCCGCGATAGCGATCCAGATTCGGCTGCGCCTCCGGTTCCCGCTCGAAGTTGACGTAGCGGATGCGGTGCCCGCGCGCCCGGATCAAGGGATCGAGCGTGCCGAGCGGTTCGGCGGCGACGTGCTGGAGAACGAGGATGCGGGGCATTGCGCGGAGCGTGCGGAGGTGTGGGAAGAAGCCGCACCGCACTTTGCCGCCGCAGCACGGGCGAGGCAAGCGCCGTGGCGGCATGAGGCCATTCGAATCAGTTCGGTTGGTTCGTCATCGCGGCAGCAAATGCGGCCGCATCAGTTCGGAGAACCAGTCGATGAAAACGCTGAGCCGACGCGAACGCTGGCGGCGGTGCGGATAGAGCACCGCCACCGGCAGCGGCGTGGCGCGCGCCTGCGGCAGCACTTCGACCAGTTCCCCGCGCGCCAGCAGCCCGGCCACGTCGAAGCGCGGTACCTGAATGATCCCAAGGCCCGCGCGGCAGGCGGCGAGGTAGCTTTCCACATCGTCCACGCTCACGCGGCTGGGCATTGGAATGTGCAGTTCGCGGCCATCGAAGCGAGCCTCCCACGAGGCGTCGGCCTCGCCTGAGGCGGTGGCGTAACCGATCACGCGATGGTGACTTTGCAGGTCGTCCGGATGCCGTGGCGTACCGGTTTCGCGCAGGTAGGCGGGGCTGGCACAGGTGACCTGCGCCACTTCGCCGAGCGCGTGCGCGATCAGGCTGCTGTCGTTGAGCGCGCCAAAGCGGATCGCGCAGTCCACGCCTTCCTGCACCAGATCGATGAGGCGGTCGCGCGAGCCAAGCTCGATGTGCAGCTCCGGGTGCCGCTCCAGCAGGTTCGGCAGCGCCGGGAGGATCAGTCGGTGCGCGATACGGCTGGGCGCATCCACGCGCAGGCGTCCGGCGGCGCGCTGGCGGCGCTCGCCGAACAGACGGTCGATGTCCTCGGCCTGCGCCAGCAGTGCGCGGGCGTGTTCCAGCAGCTGCGCACCGTCCGCACTGAGCCGCACCGTGCGCGTGGTGCGGTGAAACAGGCGCGCCCCGATGTCGCTTTCCAGTTGCTGCACCGCCGCCGAAACGGTGGTGCGCGGCAGGCCCAGCAGGTTGGCCGCACGGATGAAACTGCCCAGCTCGGCCACCTGCACGAAAACGCGGAAACGATCGAGCCTGTCCATGCGGCCATTCTGCCGCCGTTGTCTCAGCGCGTGGTGTAGCCGCCGTTGGCGAAGATCGTCTGGCCGGTGATCCACCAGCCCTCGGTGACGAGGAAGCGGATGATCGGCACGATGTCCTCGATGTCGGTCAGGCCTTTCTTCGAGTACGCGCTGAGCGCCGCCGCGCTGCTGTGATAGGCCACCGCTTCCGGGCTTTCCTGGCCATAGAAGAACGGTGTATCCATCGGGCCGGGGCCGACCGCGTTGACGGAAATGCCGCGCGCGCCGAATTCCTTGGAGGCGGCGCGGGTGAAGTGCTCCACCGCCGCCTTCGCGCCCGGATAGACCGCATAGAACGGCGTGTAAGCGGCCAGCAGCGAACTGACCACGGTGACCAGACTGCCGGCCTCGTTCAGCGCCCGCCCGGCCTGCTGCATGAAGAAGAACGCGGCCTTGGCGTTCACATCGAAGCTCAGGTCGTAATCGGCCTCGGTCACCTCCGCGATGGCTTTCTTGATGACCACCCCGGCCGTGTTGATGGCGATGTCGATGCCGCCGAAGGCCTCGCACCCGGCATCGAACAAGCGCACGTTTTCGGCGGGCCGGGTGAGATCGCCCTGTACCGCGATGGCTTTGGCGCCGAGCGCCTGCACCGCCGCGACGGTGGCCTCAGCGTCTGGCCGCGTGGCATCGCCGTGGTAATGCACCACGATGGCGGAAGCGCCGTGCGAAGCGAAATCGCGCGCCAGAAGGCCGCCCAGATTCTTCGCACCTCCAGCGATCAGTACCACTTTGTTGTCGAGCGTGCGTGCGGCCATGACGGGATTCCTGAAATGAGGGGAGGCCAGTCTAGGCGGCGATCCTGCTGCGATCATCGGCACATTCCCGGATGGACTATCCCGTCAGGCGGGATAATTCACCGCACATGGCCGCCGCATGAACCCGGCCACGGATTCCCGCAACGCCGCAACTGGCGCGATACCCGGCATCCGGCTATACTTTTTCGGCTCTACCCCTCCGTTTTTCTTCCATCGTTCACGGCGAACCAGGTGGTGCTGCGGTCGTGGGGTACCGCGTTCCTGCCGGTTTCGCATCACATCAAAGAGGTTGTTTCCCCATGTCCATCGACACCCAGAAGATCATCGAAGATTACAAGCGCGGCCCCGCCGATACCGGTTCGCCGGAAGTGCAGGTGGCCTTGCTCTCGGCGCGCATCGAACAGCTCACCGAGCACTTCAAGACCCACAAGCAGGATCATCACAGCCGTCGCGGCCTGTTGATGCTCGTGAACCAGCGCCGTCGCCTCCTGGCCTACCTCAAGAACAAGGATCAGGATCGCTACAAGGGCCTGATCGAGCGTCTGGGCCTGCGTCGCTAAGCAACACCCCCTGCGGCGCAGCGATGCGCCGCAGTTTTTTTATGCAGCACAAATTCCTCTGGCCGGTCGTCCGGCCAACCGCAGGCAGCAAGGGCCGCACGCGGTTCACGCGATAGCAAAGAGCACACAAAGGAAACCAACGTGGCAAAGATCACCAAAACCTTCCAGTACGGCAAACACACGGTCACGCTGGAAACCGGCGAAATCGCCCGCCAGGCCAGTGGCGCGGTCATGGTCAATGTGGATGGCACCGTCGTCCTTGTTTCTGCCGTGGCCGCCAAGAGCGCCCGCGAAGGCCAGGATTTCTTCCCGCTGACGGTGGATTACGTGGAGAAGTTCTACGCCGGTGGCCGCATCCCCGGCGGCTTCTTCAAGCGCGAAGGCCGCCCGACCGAGAAAGAAACTTTGGTCAGCCGCCTGATCGACCGCCCCATCCGCCCGTTGTTTCCCGAAGACTACAAGAACGAAGTGCAGATCATCGCGCAGGTGATCTCGCTGAACCCGGAAGTGGATGGTGACATCCCCGCCATGATCGGTGCTTCCGCTGCACTGGCACTCGCCAGCACACCGTTCAAGGGGCCGATCGGCGCGGCCAAGGTCGGCTACAAGGATGGCCAGTACATCCTCAACCCGACCGTTTCCGAATTGAAGGATTCCAAACTGGAACTGGTGGTCGCAGGCACCTCCAACGCCGTGCTGATGGTGGAATCCGAAGCGCAACTGCTGAGCGAGGAAGTGATGCTCGGCGCGGTCACCTTCGGCCACCGCGAAATGCAGAAGGTGATCAACGCGATCAACGAACTCACCGTCGAAGCCGGCACCAAGCCCTGCGACTGGGTGGCCCCGGCCAAGAACGATGCGCTGATTGCCGCGCTCAAGGAAGCCGTTGGTGGTGAACTGGCGGGCGCGTTCAAGATCGTGGACAAGCTTCAGCGCCGCGATGCCATCGCCGCGATCAAGAAGGACGTGTTCGAGAAACTGGCCGGTCGCGTGGAATCCGAAGGCTGGGACAAGGCTGAACTTTCCAAGGAGTTCGGTGAGCTGGAATACCGCACCATGCGCGATTCCGTGCTGGATACCAAGGTTCGCATCGATGGTCGCAACCTCACCACGGTTCGCCCGATCAGCGTGAAGACCAGCGTGTTGCCGCGTACCCACGGTTCGGCGCTGTTCACGCGCGGAGAAACCCAGGCGATTGTCGTGGTCACGCTGGGCACCGCGCGCGATGGCCAGGTGATCGACGCCATCGCTGGCGAGTACAAGGAAAACTTCCTGTTCCACTACAACTTCCCGCCGTTCTCCGTGGGCGAGTGTGGCCGCTTCGGCGCACCCAAGCGCCGCGAAATCGGCCATGGGCGCCTGGCCAAGCGCGGCGTGCTGGCCGTGATGCCGTCGTTGGAGGAGTTTCCTTACACCGTGCGCGTGGTTTCGGAGATCACTGAATCCAACGGTTCTTCCTCGATGGCCTCGGTCTGCGGTTCCTCGCTGGCATTGATGGATGCTGGTGTGCCGGTGAAATCCCCGGTCGCCGGCATTGCGATGGGCCTGGTGAAGGAAGGCGACCGCTATGTCGTTCTCTCCGACATCCTCGGCGACGAAGACCATCTCGGTGACATGGATTTCAAGGTTGCAGGTTCCTCCGAAGGCGTCTCCGCGCTGCAGATGGACATCAAGATCGACGGCATCACCGAAGAAATCATGAAGGTTGCCCTGGCCCAGGCGCGCGAAGGCCGTTTGCACATCCTCGGCGAAATGAGCAAGGCGCTGACCACCCCGCGTTCGGAACTCTCCGAATTCGCCCCGCGTCTGCTCACCATCAAGATTCACCCGGACAAGATCCGCGAAGTCATCGGCAAGGGCGGCGCCACGATCCAGGGCATCACCAAGGAAACCGGTACCCAGATCGACATCCAGGACGATGGCACCATCGTCATCGCCTCGGTCAACGCTGCCGCAGCCCAAGCTGCCAAGGCCCGAATCGAACAGATCACCAGCGACGTGGAACCGGGCCGCATCTATGAAGGCAAGGTTGCCAAGATCATGGACTTCGGTGCATTCGTCACGATTGCCCCGGGCAAGGATGGCCTTGTCCATGTCTCGCAGATCTCCAACGAGCGCGTGGAGAAAGTCTCCGACAAGCTCAAGGAAGGCGACGTGGTGAAGGTGAAGGTGCTGGAAGTGGACAAGCAGGGCCGCATTCGCCTTTCCATCAAGGCGGTGCTGGAAGAGGGCGAAGGCTGATCCTTCTGGCCGGCAAGGGAAACAAAAAAGCGGGCTTCGGCCCGCTTTTTGTTTCCCTCTCCAACTTCCGGGTGGGCTGCGAACCGGCGGTCAAGGCCGCTGCCGAAGCAATGGCGGGGGGTGCCTTGGCCTTGCTTGGAAAGCCCCATAGTCGAAAAATGCCTCCGTGCATGGCCATGCTTGTGCGCGGAAATTCAATCCGCGTTCCTTCACATGCAGCGGCGGCGACCTTTTTGAAGCCCTCAAGAACACGCCTGGCAGCGATGATCGCCGCCTGTGCCTGATCGAACAGGCTGGCTTGCTGTCGGAGAACGAGATACCCGGCTGAACCGGGCGGCACGTACCCGTCGCGTTTACGACTGGTCGCTGGCCCGAGCCAACGGACCCTTGCGTTACGGTAGATGCTTCGTACTGGATCCACCGCACCGATGACTTCATCATCCGTTCCCGTCGTGATCGATGGCCGCACCTTGCCGAAGGCGCAGCCGCCGGATCTCATGCGTTCCGATCTCATGCTGGCCAGCTTCTTCCTGGTCGGTTTCGCCCTGCTCCTGTTAGCCATCGCCGGCCTCTCCGCCCTGCGTGCGGAGGGCGAGGTGCTCGAGTTGCGCGGCACGAGCTCTCCCATCGCGCGGGTCCGCTTCACCGATGCCCAAGGCCTGGAACACATCGCCGATACCTCCGGCCCGTTCAACGGCGTGCATGCCGAAGCAGGTGAACGCATTGTCATCCTCTACCAGCCCGGGTCGCCCACCTACGCTTCGCACGACGATCCGGCCCGCAACTGGATCGGCACGGCCATTTTTGCGGGGGGCGGTTGCCTTCCCCTGCTGCTCATCCCATTCATGCGACGACAGCTGCGTCGTCAGGAGCAGCGCTACGCGCGCTTGCGCCAACTGGGCTACAGGCGCCAGGTGGAGTCCGTTCGCACCCAGCCCGTGCAGTTGGGCAAGGTCAGGCGCTGGGCCGTGATCGCGAGTTGGCGCGACAGCCTCGGTCGCCCACAAGAGACCATCGCCGGCCCCTACAGCTACGACCCGGCACCGCTCGACCCGGCCGTGCTCGTCGTCCTGGCCGATCCGCAGACGCCGGAACAAAGTGTGTTGGCTCCGGAAACCCTGCCTGCGTTCAGCCGGCCGTGGCGGCCGGTGCGAAGCGCTGGAACGGGCAGTTAATCCGCTTGATCTGACAGGGCGTCCCCGCACGTTCGCACAACGATCCCTGCTGCCAGGCTCGATCCAGCGCTGGCGCGGTCGCATTGCCAGCATCGTCCATCGCAGCGCGTTCGTTGATGGTTTCGTGCGAGCGACTGAACGGCTTCGACGTGGCAACCGGCGATCCGGAGTTTGCTGTCTATCGCGATGTCGGCCACCGGCCCTTCCGTAACCGATTCCTCGCAGAAAACGAGAGGCAGCCGCAGACGCAAAAGGCCGGGGCGCGATGCGCTCCCAGCCTTCGATGGATTGGAAACCTGCCGCTGGCCGCTTGGGTGGCTTAGCGCATGCGGTAGGTGATGCGGCCCTTGGTGAGGTCGTAGGGGGTCATTTCGACCTTGACCTTGTCGCCGGTGAGGATGCGGATGTAGTTCTTGCGCATGCGACCGGAGATGTGGGCGGTGACGACGTGTCCGTTTTCGAGCTTCACGCGGAACATCGTGTTCGGCAGGGTTTCGAGAACCGCGCCTTCCATTTCGATGGAATCGTCTTTTGACATTCTTTGGGGCAGTGATGGCAGCCTTGGGCTGCGGTGGCGGGGAAAAACGCCCGCCATCATGCCACAAGTCATGGTTTTCGGCGAGTGGGGGCGGTTTGGCAGTTCAGGCGAGTGCGCTGGCGGGTAAACCAGCGAGCCAAGGCTGCCAGTTCTGCCGGGAAAGATCGGGGCCGCCGCGTGCCAGATGTTCCAGATAAGTGCTGCGCGGCATCGAGCGGGAACCCAGCGATGCCAGATGCGGGTTGTGCAGTTGTGCATCCAGAAGTTGCACGCCGCGTTCGTGCAGCAGGCGGCACAGCGCGGCAAGTGCAACCTTGGAGCCACCGCTTTTGCGGCTGAACATGGATTCGCCGCAGAACGTGCCAGGGACGGCGACGCCGTAGATGCCACCGACCAGTTCATCGCCCTCGTCGTACACCTCAACGCTGTGCGCAATGTCGAGCCGATGCAGCGTGCTGTAGGCATCCATCATTTCCGGCAGGATCCATGTGCCGCCCTGTCCGTGGCGCGGCATGGTGGCGCAATGGGAAATCACGGCATAGAAATCCCGATCGGCGAACACCTTCCAGTTGCAATGGCGCAGCCAGCGGTGGAAGCGGCGCGATAGATGCAACGCATCGGTATCGAACACGGTACGCGGATCAGGCGACCACCACAGCAGCGGATCGCCTTCCGAGTACCAGGGAAACACGCCGCTGCGATACGCATGGATGAGCCGCATTGGTGAAAGGTCGCCGCCCCACGCCAACAGGCCATCAGGTTGCCGCAGCGCCAGATGCGGTGATGGGAACGGCGCGCTCTGATCGTCGGAAAGGCGGGGAAGACGCAAGTTCATGTGTTGGCCTGCGCGCGGCGGAATGGCCCGTGTTGCAGCGCGGTGTCGCAGTAACGCAAGGTCGCTTCGCGTTCGGCTGCGCACCATGATTCCAGGGCGTCGGAAAACGCTGCATCGGCGATGAGATGACGGCTTCGCGTGAGCGTAGGCAGGAACCCGCGCGCGATCTTGTGTTCGCCCTGTGCGCCGGGAGAAAAGCGGGTGAGACCGTGGTGCAGGCAGTAGTCGATGCCCTGGTGGTAACAGGTCTCGAAGTGCAGGCCGGGCAACGATTCATCCGCACCCCAGTAACGCCCGTAGAGCGTCTCGCCGCCACGCAGGCAGCACGCACCGGCAATGCTGCGGCCTTCGCGCTGGGCGAGGAACAGGACGAGATTTTCCGGCATCGCCCGCGCCACATGGCCGAAGAAGCTGCGCGTCAGCGCCGGGAAGTTGCCGTAATCGGCGAAGGTGCGCAGGTAGAAGCCGTGCATCGCATCCAGATCGTCTTCGCTGGCATCGGCACCATGCACGATGCGGAACGTGACGCCTGCACGTTGCACCTTGGCGCGTTCCTGCTTCAGGTTCTTGCGGTGCTTGTGATCCATTGCGGCAAGGAAATCGTCGTAATCCCGCCAGTGGCCGTGTTCGGAATCGTTCTGCCAGTGGTATTGCACATCCAACCGCGACAGCCAGCGCGCATCCTCGAATACGCCGTCTTCGGCTGCGGCGTGGAAGTTCACGTGCGCCGAGGAAAACTTCCCGCGTCGCATTTCCTCCTCGATGGCCCAAACCAGCGCTGCGCGTGAAGCTGCATCGCGTGCCAGCAAACGTGGGCCGGGCACGGGCGAGTAGGGCACGGCGATCAGCAATTTCGGAAAGTAGCGATGCCCATGTGCTTCGTAAGCGTGCGCCCAGGCATGATCGAACACGAACTCGCCGTGCGAGTTGGTCTTGATGTAGCCGGGCGCGGCAGCGATGAGTTCACCATCGCGCCACAGCGTGGGATGGTGCGGCTGCCAGCCGTGCGCGCGGTGCAGGCAGCCTTCGTGTTCCAGCCCGTGGAGGAAGGCGTGAGAGATGAAAGGATGCGTGCCATCGTGCAGGCCATCCCACACCGTTGCATCCACATCGGCAAGCCGATCCAGCCAGCGGACGGTGACGGTGCTCACGTGTGGCGTTATTTGCCCAGAGCGTCCAGATAGCGTTCTGCATCCAGCGCGGCCATGCAACCGAAACCGGCGGAGGTGATGGCCTGGCGATAAACGTGATCGGCCACGTCACCCGCCGCGAACACACCTTCGATGCTGGTGGCAGTCGCGTTTCCGTTCTGGCCGGAATGGGTGACGATGTAGCCGTTGTCCAGCTTCAACTGGTTCTCGAAGATCGACGTATTCGGGTGGTGGCCGATCGCCACGAAGAAGCCCTGCACTGGAATCTCGCGCTCGCCGGAACCATCCGTGGCGCGCAGCTTCATGCCGGTGACGCCGCTGACATCGCCCAGCACTTCTTCCACGGTGTGATTCCACACCAATTCCACCTTGCCCGCTTCGGCCTTCTGGAACAGGCGGGTTTGCAGGATCTTTTCCGAACGCAGCGAATCGCGGCGATGCACCAGATAGACCTTGCGCGCGATGTTGGAGAGGTACAGTGCTTCCTCCACGGCGGTATTGCCACCGCCGATCACGGCCACGTCCTGATCGCGGAAGAAGAAACCATCGCAGGTGGCGCAGGCTGAAACACCGCGGCCTTTGTACGCTTCCTCCGAAGGCAGGCCCAGATACTTGGCGCTTGCACCGGTGGCGATGATGAGCGCATCGGCGGTGTATTCGCCCGCATCGCCCATCAGCCGGAAGGGCTTTTGCGAAAGTTCGGCGGTGTGGATGTGGTCGAACACGATGTCTGCGTCGAAACGCTTGGCGTGTGCTTCCAGTTCCAGCATCAGATCCGGCCCGGTGAGGTCTTCGCGACCGCCTGGCCAGTTCTCCACTTCGGTGGTGGTGGTGAGCTGGCCGCCCTGCTGCAAGCCGGTGATGAGCACGGGCTTCAGATTGGCGCGTGCGGCATAGACGGCGGCGGTGTAACCGGCGGGGCCGGAACCGAGGATCAGGAGACGGCAATGCCGGGGCTGGCTCATGGGAAGACTCGTGTAAGTGGGAAGGAAAACGCCGAATCTGTTGCGGCGAAATTCAGAGAATGAGGGCCGGAGTGCAGTGAATCAAGACACGCTCAGATACGGTACGCCACGGCCTTCATCGTGTTGGACATCAGTTTCATCAATGTCGGAATCGGCGGCGGCAGCGTGCGCGCACCGGCAGCCTGGGCGTTGTCCGCGTGGCGGATTTCGTCGTCTTTCATCGTGCGCAGGATGGCGCGGCTGCGCTCGTCGGCGGGCGGCAAGGTTTGCAGGTGTTCATCCAGATGCGCTTCCACCTGGCGTTCGGTTTCCACCACGAAGCCCAGGTTCCAGCCATCGCCGCGCAGCCCCGCACCTGCACCGAGCGCGAAACTCGATGCGTACCAGAACGGATTGAACAAGCTCGGTTTGGCATCCACTTCGCGCAACCGATCCGCACACCACGCCAGATGATCGTTTTCCTCTCGCGCCGCGTGCAGCAGATGCTCGCGCGTGGCCGGATCGCGCGCCACGGCAGCTTGTCCCAGATACAGGGCCTGTGCGCAGACCTCGCCGGTGTGGTTGATCCGCATCAGCCCCGCCGTATGGCGGCGTTCGGCATCCGTGAGTTCGGCTTCCGCGAAGGCGCGGCCCGGATTTTCCCGTTCCGCATGGGCACGATCAGCCAGGCTCGTATTGAGCGCGTGGTTGAGGCCGGAAAGCAGGCGATCCAGCGGGGAATAGTGGCGGAGCGTGGTCATGCGAACCTTCGTCGGCGTTGGCACCACAGCCAATGTTACAAGCTGCCCGCAGTATCGTATGCCGCTGTTTCCGACTTCTGTGCTGGAGAACGTTTCCATGAATGCTTCAATCCGATTCGTCGATGGTTCCGGCTATGAGCGCTACATGGGGGTGTGGAGCCAGTTGGTGGGCGAGGCGTTTGCGGATTGGCTTGCCACGGCATCGGGATTGCGTTGGCTGGACGTGGGCTGCGGCAATGGTGCCTTCACGGAAATGATCGCGGCGCGTTGCGCGCCTGCCTCGGTGCATGGGATAGACCCTTCCGAGGAGCAGCTTGCCTACGCGCGCACTCGGCCCACGCTACGCGAAGCGCATTTCCAGCGTGGCGATGCGATGGCGTTGCCGTTCCCCGAAAATTCCTTCGATGTGGCCGTGATGCCGCTGGTGATCTTCTTCGTGCCGGAACCTGCCGTGGGCGTGGCCGAAATGGCGCGCGTGGTGGCACCGGGCGGAGCCATTGCGGCCTATGCGTGGGATATGGAAGGCGGCGGATTTCCCTACGAACCGTTGCTGGCACTGGCGCGTGAATCGGGTATCCAGTTCCCCACCACGCCCAGCCCGCAGGCTTCACGGATTGATGTGATGCGCGAACTTTGGAACGGTGCGGGTCTCGTGGATGTGCAGACACGGGAAATCCTCGTGCGGCGCACCTTCGTCGATTTCGAGGATTACTGGCGGACGGCGTTGTGTGCGCCGAGTCTGGGTGCGAAGTTTGCCGCGATGTCGGCGGAGGAACTGGAGGGCATTCGCGCGCGAATCCGCGAACGCTTGCCGGTGCAGGCCGATGGCCGCATCACCTGCGAAGCGCGGGCGAATGCCGTGAAGGGGCAAGTGGCGTGAGATATTGGTTGTGATGGCAGAACTTCAGCCGCATAACAATCACGGGTGAATCTGCGCTCATCCTTCCGGATCGCCTTGGTGCCCAACGCCTGCAATCAACCTGAACCAACGTGCGGTTCCGCAACGACTTCATCCTCCGCTTCCCCGCGCGAAACCACGTTGGCCGCAGTGAGATCGCCAGTGACGTTGCCAACCGTGGCGAACACGTCGGGAATTGCATCCACTGCAAGCAGCAGGCCCATCGGTTCCATCGGCAAGCCGAGGGATTGCGATACGGGAATCACGGTGGCGGCGAAGATGGCCTGGCCGGGAAGGCCGACCGAGCCGAGCGAAATCGCCACCGAAAGCGCTGCGGCACCGGCCAGTTGCAGTGCGGTGAGTTCGATGCCGTAGGCCCATGCGACAAAGGCGGCGGCGGCGATGTACTGGATCGGGCTGGTGATGCGGAACAGCGTCACCGCCATCGGCAGGGAAAGCGCGGCGACGTTGCGCGGCAGGCCGATGCGCTGCGCGCTTTCCACCATCGTCGGCAACGTGGCGAGCGAGGATTGCGTGCTGGCCGCGACGATCTGCGCGGGCAGGATGCCCGACGCGAAACGTCGCACGTTCGCCGCGCCGAACAACAGGGCGATGACGTAGCAGATGCCCACCGCCGCCAGATACAGCGCGCACAAGAGACCGATGTACGTGGCCAGTGCGCCGATCACGGCCACACCGGCCTGCGTGCAGACCACCAGCACCAGCGCGAACACGCCGATGGGCGCGGCCAGCAGCATCCAGCGCACGATCACGATCATGGCATCGGAGACGCCCTGGAACAGCGTGATGAGTGTTTGTCTGCTTTCTGCGGAAATCTTCGTCAGCGCAAAGCCCAGGAACATCGCGAACACCACCAGCGGCAGCATCGCGCCCTGTGCAGCGGCGAGGATGGCGTTGCTCGGGATCGCGCCGGAAACCCAATCCGCCAACCCCGGTGGCGCGCCGGCGGAAGCAACATGCGAAGCACTGTCGCGCAGCGTGGCCGCCAATGAAGGTGAGGGCGTGAGGAAGGAAAGCAGGGCCGGTGCGGCAATCGCGGCGAAGGCGGCAAACAGCGCCAGCATCGCCACGAACACGCCCAGTGCGCGGCGTGCGATGCGGCCGGATGCGGCGGCGTTGGCAGCGGAAGCCACGCCCAGCACGATCAGCGAAACCACCAGCGGCACCACGGTCATCTGCAAGCCGGAAAGCCACAATTTCCCGATGGGTTGCGCGATGGCGGCGGCGCGTTCGGCGGCTTGCTGGGAAAATTGCGGCAGGCTCAGACCCACCACTGCACCGAGCACGAGGCCGATCAATACACGTGCAGTGCCGCCAGGCATCTTCATGGTGAAACCTCCGGTTGTGGCAATCCCCATGCCGTCGCCAGCCGTGCGAGTTCAGCCTGCGGCAGCAGCACGAACACGGGATCGCGCGATGGATCCAGCCAGCCGAGCAAGGCCTGCATCGCGGCATCTTCCATCGCGGTACAGCCCGCGGTGGCCTCGCCTTCACGGCGGGTGAGGTGGGCGAAGATGCAGCTTCCCGCGCCGGGCGCGTTCTGCGGGTTGTGGGCGATCACGAAACCGATGCGGTAACGCGGATCGCCATCGTTGTGAATGTCCAGACGCATCGGCTCGGTGGAACCTTTCACTGCGTCCTTCCCCACCTGCGCGGCGTCAACGAGTTGGTTGTAGAGCGGGGATTGCGGCACATCGATGCAGTAATCGGTTTCCTGCATGGCGTGGTAGGGCAGGGCCGTGTTTTCGTTGATGGCATAACCGAATGCCGGCCCGATGGCGAACGCGCCTGCCGGGCTTTTGCCATCGCCTTCGCGCTTGATCGGGCCAGGTTGCGGCAGGGTGTGCAAGCCGATGCCCCAGGCCGAGCCGGTGCGGCCCAATGCCACGCTTTGGGGCTCACCGACCCGCTGCCATTGCGCACCGGAATCTTCGCGTTCGTATCGGCGCAGTTCGCCGCTGGGTGCCGCCCAATCGGCGGCTTCGACCAATACCAGTTGTTTGGCTTGGGTTGACCAGACTGGCGTGGAGGATTCTGCGGCTTGTGCGTTCAATGCGAATGCGGTGCAGCAGGCGAAGGCAAAACGGAGCAACGAAGGTGTGTGCATCGGGTGGGTGTTCCTCATGTGCCATCCAGTTCCAACAGACGTTCCCGGCTTTGCTCATAGCGTTCGCGATGGCTGCGGCGTTCGCGCCAGAGGCCGAGGAACAGCAGATCGAGCAGGTGCAGCAGCGCAGTGCGGTAAGCCAGCGCCTGAAGATGCGGATCGCCATCGTGCGCGGAAACCAGCAATGCGAGATCGGCATGGGCACGAATCGGGTTGGCGGTGTGGCGCGTGATGGACACGAGCCTGCCGCCGCCGGTGTGCATGATGCGACCGGCCTGTGCGACTTCCGGCTGTGCGCCGTGTTCGGATACCACCAGCAGTACGTCTCCACGCTTCAGTGTTGCAAGGCCCGCCAGCATCAAACGTGGGTCGGAATGTGCGATGGCCGTGATGCCAAGCTGTGCCAGCCGCGCTGCGAAACCTGCCGCCTGCAAGCCATCCTCGCCATGGCCGTACAGCATCACCTGCGAGGCTCGCACCAGCACATCAATGCCGGCTTCGAGGTTCTCGCGCGGATTGATGAGGACGGTTTCCTCGCGTGCGGCGTGCTTGAGCCGCCACAACATGCCTTCATCAGCCAGTTCTTCGTTCGTCGTCGGTGCATCGACATCGCCATTGGTGCGCGCCAGCGCTTCGCCGATGGAGAACTTGAGGTCGGGATAACCTTTGAAGCCGAGCTTCTGGCTGAACTTCACGACGCTGGATTGGCTGATATCCAGCGCGCTGGCGAGTTGCTGCGAGGAGTAGTCGCGCAGCAGGTGCGCATTTTCAAGCAGGAAATCCGCAATGCGACGCTCGATGGCCGACATCTGGTCGCGTTCGGATCGGATCTTGACCAGCGAGGACATGCGCGATTCCGCCGGAGGAATAGTGTGCAGCCTAAGCGCTTTCGCGCAGCGGGCGAAGCACCTTGGGCAAGGCTTCGCCCGGCAAAGGTTCCAAGCCGTGGATGGCGCGAATGCCAAGGCCCGGTGCATCGCCGATGGAGATTTCCGATTCGTTGAAGCGCACGCCGCCTTCCACCGGATCGAACTTGCACAGCGAAGGCCCATCCAGATCCACCTTGGTGATGATTCCGGATTTGGCCACGGCCAGATGCACGGCGGCGGCGACGCTGATGCTGGTTTCGATCATGCAGCCGATCATGCAATCCACGCCGTACAGCGCGGCGATGTCGGCGGTGCGGATGGCGTTGGAGAGGCCGCCGGTTTTCATCAGCTTGATGTTGATGATGTCTGCCGCTCGCATCCGGATGAGTTCGATCACCTCGGTCGGGCCGAACACGCTTTCATCGGCCATCACCGGGGTGTGGATGCGTTCGGTGACGTATTTCAGGCCTGCCAGATCGCTGGCTTTCACCGGCTGTTCCAGCAGCTCCAGCTTCACGTTGGAATCTTCCAGCGCGTGCATCGCGTGTACGGCTTGCTTGGCCGTCCAGCCCTGGTTCGCATCCAGCCGCAGCAGGGCGCGGCCTTCCACGGCGGCATGGATGGCCTTCACGCGCTCGATGTCCAGGCCAATGTCCTTGCCGACCTTGATTTTCAAGGATTCGAAACCGCGTTCGATGGCGGAAAGCGAATCGGCCACCATCTTGTCGATGTGATCCACGCTGATGGTGATGTCCGTGGTGATGACCGGCTCGCCGCCGCCGAGCATTTGATACAGCGGCGCATCGTGCAGTTGCGCCCAGAGGTCATAGACGGCGATTTCCACCGCCGCCTTGGCGCTGGTGTTGCGTTCCAGCGCGGTCTGGATGAGATGCACCACGCGGTTGAGGTTGGCCACGTCCTGGCCGATCAGGCGCGGGCGGATGAAGTGGCGGATGGCTTCGATGATGGAACCATGCGTATCGCCGGTGATGACGGCCGTGGCGGCGGCTTCGCCGTAGCCGGTGTGGCCGGTATCCGTGTGGATCGTGACCACGATGTCCTGCACTTCTTCCACCGTGCGCAGCGCGGTTTTGAACGGCGTTTTCAGCGGCACGCGCAGCATCGCCAGGGTGATGTCGGTGATTTTCATCGGGCCGGTTCCGGAATCGGGGGTTGGAAGATCAGGGATTGGAACGGTTCGGACGCAACCGCTGGATCGCGGTGATGCCATCCACGTAACTGGCGTTGCGGTTCAGGCGCAACGGCTCCAGTGGCGTCACCGAAACCTGATTCAACGCCAGCCGCTGCGATTGGCCTTGCGCATCCAGCACGGTGGTGCCGGTGGTGTCGTGGATCAGCCAGGTTTCACCATCCACGCGGCCAATCACCATCATCACGTGGCCGGGAATGAAGATGAGATCGCCCACATCCACCTGTGCCAGCGCGGCATCGCGCACCTGGCGGCCATCTTCCGGGCCGAAGGCGATGCGGGTGAATGCGGTGCTGCGTGATTGATCGGAAGTGTTGCGTGGCAGCTCCACACCGAAACTCCGGTACACCTCCGAAACGAAGCCGCTGCAATCGCGCGTGCCGTAGGAATGGCCCCAGCCGTAGCGTTCACCAAGGAACTTGAAGCCCTGGCGAATCAGGTTGGCGCGGGTCAGCGGCAGCGGTGAAGGGGCCACATCGGAGTTGCGCGGCAACAGAGCCGGGGCGAAGGCAAGGCGGCCTTGCGCATCGCGCACCGGAAGATCAATCACGTAGCTGGCGTAGCCAAGCTGGCCGTTGACCGGCGTTTGCGGTTGCCAATCGGCCAGCAGCGGCAGGCGCAGGCCCATGTCCAGTTGCAGTTGCGAAAGTTCCGGGCGTTCGGGCGTGAACGCGGTGCGCACGTTTGCACCGGTGACGATGAGATGGGGCTCGCGCGTGGCGTAGCTCAATGCCTCCGCCTTGCTGCCTTCGGCCACGAAGCGCGCCTTGATCCACGCCGAGTACATCTTGCTGACGACGAAATGCCAATCCCCATCCGCGCTGGTGTGCAGGATCGCCACCGGTGTGCCGGGGAACAGGGCCGATTCCTGGAAGCGGTCGATGTCCGTATCGCCGGGTGAGGAGAACACACGCTGCGTGGTCGGGAAGGTGCGCAGATCGGCGCGCTGCACCACCATGCCCCAACGCAGCGTGGTGTCGTCGGTGATCTTGTCGATGGCCAGTGCATCGAGCAGGCCGAGAATCGCGATTTCCGGAATCGGTTGCCCGGCTTCGTCGTAGAGCGGGCCGCTGGGCGGCGATGACATCGCCATGATGCGGTCTTGAATGTCCGCAGCGGAAAGGCGCTCGGGCAAGGTGGAAAGATCGAACACCGCAGGCCCCACTTCGACCAGCCTCGCGTTCTGCGCTGCGATGCCGGCAGCTTCCAGTAACACCGCATCCGGCTGCGATGCGCGTGCGATCCAGTAGTCGGGCGTGAGCCGCGCAGGCGTGACGCCGGGAATGATGCCCACGGCATCTGCAAGGGCAGGTTGGGCAATCGCAGGCGACGCGGAAGTTTCGCGTGATGGCGCAGAAGCGCAAGCCACCAGCAACGCCGCGCTCAGCCATACAGCCAGGCCCCATCGTCCGGTGGAAATGAGCGGGGAAGGAACGACGGGTGCTGATGTTTTCATCGGCGTGTGCTTCCGGGCAGATGCGTCGAGGAAGAATAGATGTTTCAGTCCGAATGTAAAGGCGGAATAATTTATTGACCCGCCGAAACCTGCGTGTTACATAACCGTCATGCCGGGATCATATGGGGAGATGTGATGAGCGCGTATGTGCTGGAACTGCCGTCGATGGGGCCGATGCGCCCGTTGTACTGCGTGGTTGCCGTGCAGCTTTCCGTGCTCGATGCCGGTCACTTGCTCGCCGCTTGTCCCGCTCGGGACGCACTTTCGTTCCGTTACCGTCGGTTCACGGCACCATCGGGTGCCCTGGCGTGATGGCAACATCCCATATGACCGGTGGAACTACGGATCACCGCAACCCTTCTTTGACGCAGCAGCCAGCCCAACCCCGGAGAACTTCATGAACCGTCGCACGCCAACGCTACGCAAATCCCTCCTCAGCCTTGCCCTGGGCACCTGCCTTTCGGCGCTTGCCGTATCCCCGGCCTACGCGCAAAGCGCGATGGGCGCGGTGGCAGGTCGCGCCAATGCGGGTGACACCATCACCCTGGTGAATACCGCCACCGGTGCCAGCCGCAGCGTCACCGTCGCCGCCGATGGCAGCTACCGCGTCAGCCAGATGCCGGTGGGCGATTACGTGCTCACCCTCACGCGCGATGGCTCCGCCGTCGGCGAGCCGCTTACCGTCAGCGTGCCGCTGGGCGGCACTGCCACCATCTATCTGGACGACGCGGGCCGCACCACCAATCTGGAAAGGGTGGAAGTGATCGGCAACCGCGTCATCAACCGCGTCGATGTGTTCTCCATCGAATCGGCCACCAATGTCACCCGCGAGGAGCTGGCGCGGATTCCGGTGGATCAGAGCCTGGGGTCAGTGGCGCTGCTCGCGCCTGGCGTAGTCGCCTCGGGCGCCACCTTCGGCGGCCTTACTTTCGGCGGTTCGTCAGTGGCGGAAAATGCGGTCTATGTCAACGGCCTCAACGTCACCGACCCGTATCGCCGTCAAGGCTTTTCCACGGTGCCGTTTGCTTTCTTCCAGGAAGTCCAGGTCAAGACCGGTGGCTACTCCGCCGAGTTCGGCCGCAGCACCGGCGGCGTCATCAACGCCGTGACGCGTTCGGGTGGCAACGAGTTCAAGGCCGGCGTGGAGTTCACCCTGGAACCTGCCAGTTGGGCCTCGTCGAAGGACGACCACTTTCACTCCGATGGCACTCTCGACGAACGCGACCGCACCAGTCGCGACCAAAGCCCCTTCTTCAAGACCAACCTGTGGGCCTCCGGCGCGCTGGTGAAAGACAGGCTGTTCTTCTTCGCGATGTACGAATGGCGTGATACCGATTCACAGGACATCGACAGCACCAAGGCATGGAAAACCGGAAGCGACAACGGCTTCTGGGGCACCAAGATCGACTGGCGCATCAACGACGATCACCTGCTGGAACTGCTGGCCTTTTCCGACGAGGCCGATTCGGTCACCACGTTCTACGACAACTACGATTGGGAGTCCGATACGCTCGGCGAATCGGCGGGCGACAGCTCCTCTGCCTCGGGCGGGAAAAACTGGTCGGCCACCTATACCGGCCATTTCTCCGAAAACTTCGTCGCCAAGGCGATGTATGGCGTCAACAAGCGCAGCGCCGTCAGCAGCAGCCCGCTCGATGGGGATTGCAGCATCGTCACCCGTTCTGGTTCCTACACCCGTGACTTCGGCCCGGCGACACAACCGGAAGGCTGCCATCCGACCAACAGCAGCATCAGGAGCCGCGACGACAAGCGTGAAGCGGCGCGACTGGATTTCGAGTGGACGCTCGGTAGCCATTTGTTGCGCTTCGGCGCGGATCAGGAAGTGATGGATTCCAACAGTTCGGTGGTTTATCCAGGGGATGGCGTGAGCTATCAGGCGCAAACCGCCACCCCCGGCGGCGTGCTTCCCAATGGCGCACTCGTGCCCGATGGCGTCACCGCGATCGTCGATGCGCGGCATTACATTACTGGCGCTCCGGTTTCGACCAAGGCGCAGGCGATCTACCTGGAGGACAACTGGAGCGTCACGCCCAGCCTGTTGCTCAGCCTGGGCGTGCGCGCCGACAAGTTCCACAACACGCTGGCTTCGGGTACGACCTTCGCCAAGGCCGACTTCTCCGACATGATCTCTCCGCGCATCGGTTTCAGTTGGGACATGAAGGGCGACGGCACCACCAAACTGTTCGGCAACGCCGGACGCTACTACCTGCCGCTGACCAACAAGCTCACGGATTACTTCGGCGGCGGCACCACGGATGAGCACACCTACTACGTGCTCAACGGCTGGACGGAAATGACGCATCCGACCACCGGTGCCACCTACCTGCTGCCGAACCTCGGCCCGCAGATCGGCGCGGTCAATACCGATGGCAATGCTCCGGCACCGGACGATGTGCGCACTGCGGTCGCACGCGATCTGAAGCAGGTGTTCCAGGACGAATTCATCCTGGGCTTCCAGCAGGCGATCAGTCAGGAATGGTCGTATGGCGTCAACGCCACCTACCGCAAGGTGACCCGTGCGGTAGAGGATGTGAGCATCCGGCATGTGGACGGTTGCCCCTGGTATTCGGGCGACTGGCCGATCATCAACCCGGGCGAAAGCAATACCCTGTGGTGCCCGGATACGGACGACTGGGTGACGTTCGACAACGCCGAGGATGGCTATCTCGCATCCGGCAGCGGCGCGATCATGGGCTACAAGAAACCCAGGCGCACCTACAAGGCCGTCGAGTTCCAGCTTGATCGCGCCTGGGACGACAAGTGGGCGTTCAACTTCAGCTACATCTGGTCCAAGACCGAGGGCAACATCGAAGGGCCGGTGAACTCGGATACCGGTTACGCCGACACCAATCTGGTGCAGTACTACGACCATCCGGCGGTGAACGAACGCTATGGCGTGCTGTTCAACGACTACCGCCACCAGTTCAAGCTGCGTGGCAGCTACAAGTTCAGCGATATGTGGAGCATGGGCAGCACGCTCTCGGTGCGTTCGGGCGGGCCGATCACGGCCTTCGGCGTGGTGTGGCCCAACGACAACCGCAATGCCGGTGGTTCCGGTGAGTTCAGCGGCGGCGGTTCGGGCTGGCTGTGCGTGGCCAACTGTTCCAACTGGGCCACGCGCGAACTGGTCTGGTCCGAGCGTGGCGCATTCGGGCGGATGCCGTGGGTCTATGACCTGGGCGCCAGTGTGACCTGGACGCTGCCGGTGGAGGATGTCGATCTGAAGGCGCGTTTCTCTGTCTATAACAAGCTGAACCGCCAGACCGTCATCAACGTGCATTCCCGCTACGAAGCGCAGCCGGGCACTGTGCGGCCCTACTTCGGGCAGGGCACCGTCTGGCAGTCGCCACGCTTCGCGCAGCTGGTAATCACCTACAATTTCTGATCCATCACCACGGCCAGCGCGGTGGGTTTTCCCCATCGCGCTGGCCGTTTTCACGCTGGTCGTTTTCTTTTGGCGCGGCCTCGCGCCGCGCGAGGCCGCGCCGCTTCACGAGGAAGAATGCGGATGAACGGAAAGCTTGCGTTTGCGCCGCTGTTGCTGGCGCTGGTTTCGGCCTTCGCCGTGGCCGATGTTCCATCCGAAGATGCAACGAAAGCCCGGCTCGACCGCCAGTTCGATCAGGCCATGCAGCGCTATCAACTCCCCGGCCTGGCGCTGGGCGTGGTGCGTGATGGCAAGGTGATCTACCTGCGCACTGGCGGCGAGCGCCGCATCGGCTCAGGCGAGGCCATCGGGCCGGATACGCTGTTCAAGATCGCTTCCAACGGCAAGGCGATGACGGCCGCCGCACTCGCGCGGCTGGTGGATGCGGGCAAGCTGGATTGGAATGATCCGGTAAAGCGCCATCTGCCCGCGTTCCGAATGAATGATCCGTGGGTGGAAGCGCAATTCACCGCGCGCGACATGCTGATCCACAACAGCGGCCTGCCGCTGGGAGCGGGTGATCTGATGCTGTGGCCGGAGCCGAACGATTTCTCCCGCGAACACATCATCGCCAGTCTGGCGCATCTGAAGCCTTCAACCAGCTTCCGCAGCGCCTATGCCTACGACAACCTGATGTATCTGGTGGCTGGTGAAGTGGGTGCAGCCATCGCAGGCGTGCCTTACGAAACCCTGGTGAAGCGCGAGGTGTTCGAACCGCTTGGCCTTTCGCGTTGCGTGGTGGGTGCGTTCGAGCGCGATGCCGTTGGCGACATTGCCGCACCGCACTTGCGCACCGACAAGGGTTTCGCCGTCGCCAGTGCCGATCCGCCGCAGGTGGCACCGATCACCTCTGCTGCTGCCGGCGGCATCCGTTGCAGCGTGCGCGACATGACCACCTGGATCGCCAACTGGCTCGATCCGCAACGCACGCCGAATTGGCTCTCCGCCGATCAGCGGCGTGCCGCGTTCACCGGCTGGATGCCGATGCCCATCGGCGCGCGACAGGCCGCATGGGACGCCAGCCACTTCAACGCCTACGGCCACGGCTGGCGCATTTCTGATACCCACGGCCAGTTCCGCGTGGCGCACACCGGCACACTGGAAGGGATGCTTTCGGCAGTAACGATGCTGCCGGATCGCAACCTTGGCTATGTGCTGCTGCTCAATTCCAATGCGGACGATGCGCGCATCGCCTTGAATCAGGCCGTGTTGATGCAATTCATCGCACCCGATGGCCAAGGCCACGATTTCAACGATTACGCGGACAGACTCGACGCCGAACATGCTGCTTCCGGCGCGGAGGAAGCGCGACAAGCGGCGGCCAAACGCGATCCGTTGCCGCTTTCCAAGGTGGCCAAAGCCGTTCCCGGCGTCTATGTCGATCCGTGGTTCGGCGAGATTTCCCTGTGTCCGAAGGAAGGCAACCTGCGTTGGCGCTCGCACCGTTCGCCCGTGCTCGATGGCCTGGTGAAGCAGGTGGAAGGGCGCTGGTTGATCGAATGGGACGAACGCAGCCTGTACGCCGATGCCTGGCTGGATGTTTCTGCCGACGGAAAACCCATCAACGATGGCAACAAGACCACCGGATCGCCGACAATGGCGATCTCGGTGGTTGATCCTGACACCGATTTTTCCTACGACTTCCACGACCTTTCACCCGTTCGGACCCGCGACTGTGACTGACGCCTTCGCAACCCCTGGAACCACCGATATCGCCGTCATCGGCGGCGGCATCGTCGGCCTTTCCTGTGCGCACGCACTGGCCCAGCGCGGGCTGGACGTGACGGTGATCGAGGCCAGGGGGCCGGGCGCGGAAACCTCGCACGGCAACGCCGGTTCCATCTCCATCGGCAACGTGCTGCCGCAATCCACGCCCGGCATCCTGTGGAAAGGGCTGTCGATGCTGTTTGATCCTGAAGCGCCGCTGCGGCTGGATTGGGGCGCGATGCCCAACTGGTTCGGCTGGGTGGCGCGCTTCGTCCTGGCCGGCGGCAAGGGCCGCGTGATGCCGATCATCGAAGGCATGCACGCCATCAACACCGCCTCGCGCGAGGCGTGGCTGAAACTGGCGGCGGACATCGGCGCGCCGGAACTCGTCGCCGATACCGGCTATCTGCATGTGTATGGCGAAACCGAAACCTTCGAGAAAGGTGCGTGGGAACGCGAACTGATGTTGCAGCGGAAGGTCGGCTTCAAGGTGCTGGATGCCAAGGAACTGCGCGAACTGGAACCTGACATCGGTGAAGGATTCCGCCATGCGGTGTTCCAGAACGAATCGCTTGCGATGCTCGACCCCGGCGGCTTCTGCATCCGCCTGGCCGATGCGCTCAAGGCGCGCAGCGTCGGTTGGTTCGCGGCCACCGTGGGGGAGATCGGAAAACTGCCCGGCGGCGGCTACAAACTCGTCACCGATCAAGGCACGGTGCATGCCAAGCGCATCGTGATGGCGGCGGGCGTGTGGAGCACGCGCCTGCTGCGTCCATTCAAGGCCGCTTTCCCGATGATCCCGGCGCGCGGTTATCACCTGATGTATCCACAGCAGGATAACGTCGCCCGCCGCCCTACCTTGTGGGCCGAGCGCTACATGGTGGTCACCCCGATGGTGCCGGGCATTCGCATGACCAGCATCAAGGAACTCACCGCCATTGGCCGTGACCCGAATTATTCGATGATCCATCGCCGCGATGCAGACGCGCACCGGCTGTTCCCCAAGCTCGGCGCCGCCACCGGCCAATGGTTCGGCTATCGCCCCTGCACGCCGGATTCGCTTCCCGTCATCGACCGCGCCCCGCATGAGGACATCTTCATCGCCGCAGGGCATGGGCATCTGGGGTTGACGCAGGCGGCCATCACCGGGCAACTGGTCGGGCAGATGGTGATGGGTGAGGGGACTTCGATCGCGATGGAGCCTTACAGGCTTTCAAGGTTCTGATGTGGCTGCCGCGAAGCAGCACCGGCTTGATGAATTGTCAGGTACCACCCGACGCCCGTTCCCATGACGCCACCGGCCCGGGTTCTTGCCCAAACAACGGGTGACAGGTGGGTGAGGCCAGGTCACTCCAGCGGGCCAGTACGGAGGGGCTGCGGGTTGCCAACTTGCCCAGCAGGTGCCCCCATTCGAACGCGAGTTGCCCGCTGCTGACGGGAATGGGTTGCACCGTGTGAACTGGCCCGATCTTCGACGGGTTGAAGGCATAGCCACGCTCGGAGGCCTCTGCATGAATCGCTGCGAGGTAGGAACTGATGGCAAGCCGTGGTTGGGGATGCGCCTTGAAGCGCTCCAGTTGCGGATGATGGGTGTATCCGCGGGTTTCACCATGAAGGACTGCTTTGGCCAGCAAAGACTCCCGCCACAAGGCAACGAGGCCTTGTGGGTCGAGATACTTCGGGTGCAATGACCAAAGACGCATGTTGCGGCACCTAACAGGTTTTCAGCGCCCGGGCATGATGCGCCATGTGCTCGCCGATGAAGCTTGCGATGAAGTAGTAGCTGTGGTCGTAGCCGGGCTGCAGGTTCAACGTGAGCGGGTGGCCGGTGCGTTCGCAGGCCTCGCGCAGTAGCTGCGGTTTCAGTTGTTTTTCGAGGAACTCGTCGTCCTCGCCCTGATCGACCAGCAATGGAAGTTTCTCCTTCGCTTGTGCGACAAGTTCAACCGCGTCGTATTGCCTCCACGCTTCCCGATCCTCACCCAAATACGCGGCAAATGCTTTTTCGCCCCACGGCACCTGCGAGGGCGCGACGATGGGGGAGAACGCGGAAACGCTGCGGTAGCGGCCCGGATTTCCCAGTGCAATGGTGAGTGCGCCGTGGCCGCCCATGGAGTGGCCGCTGATCGAGCGCGCATCGGTGGCCGGAAAGTTCGTTTCGATCAATTCAGACAATTCGGAAACGATGTAGTCGTGCATCCGGTAATGCTTCGCCCACGGCGGCTGTGTGGCGTTGAGATAGAAGCCTGCGCCTTTGCCGAGGTCGTAACCTGGATCATCCGGAACATCGTCACCACGCGGGCTGGTATCCGGTGCAACGAGGATGAGGCCGTGTTCTGCCGCGTAACGCTGTGCGCCGGCTTTGGTGATGAAGTTCTGTTCGGTGCAGGTCAAGCCTGAAAGCCAGTACAGCACCGGGCATTTTCCATGTGCGGCCTGCGGCGGCAGATAGAGGCCGAAGGTCATGTCGCAGCCGAGCGTTTCGGCACGGTGCGTGTAAACATCCTGCCAGCCGCCGAAGCAGGCGCGGTGTTCGAGGCGTTGCATGGTCATGGCGGTGCTCAGTAGCAGATGACGGAGCGGATCGACTTGCCTTCATGCATCAGATCGAAGGCTTCGTTGATCGCCTCCAGCGGCATGGTGTGGGTGACGAAGGGGGCCAGTTCAATCTCGCCCTTCATCGCGTCTTCCACCATGCCCGGCAGTTGCGAGCGGCCTTTCACGCCGCCGAATGCGGTGCCCATCCACTTGCGGCCCGTCACCAACTGGAAGGGCCGCGTGGAAATTTCCTGGCCCGAACCGGCCACGCCGATGATGACGCTCTGGCCCCATCCGCGATGCGCGCATTCCAGCGCGGCCCGCATCACATTCACGTTGCCGATGCACTCGAAGGAATGATCCACGCCCCAGCCGGTCATCTCCACGATCACCTGCTGGATCGGTACCTCGAAATCCTTCGGGTTCACGCAATCGGTCGCGCCGAACTGGCGGGCGAGATCGAACTTGGAGGGGTTCGTGTCGATGGCGATGATGCGGCCCGCCTTGGCCTGTCGCGCACCCTGGATCACGGCAAGCCCGATGCCGCCCAGGCCGAACACGGCGACCGAATCGCCCGGCTGCACCTTCGCGGTGTTGTGAACGGCACCAATGCCCGTGGTGACGCCGCAGCCGAGCAGGCAGACATGCTCGTGGTTGGCTTCCGGGTTGATCTTCGCCAGCGAGACTTCCGCCACCACGGTGTATTCGCTGAAGGTGGAGCAACCCATGTAGTGGTACAGCGGCTGGCCTTCGTAGCTGAAACGCGTGGTGCCGTCCGGCATCACGCCCTTGCCCTGCGTGGCGCGCACCGCCACGCACAGGTTGGTCTTGCCGGATTTGCAGAACAGGCACTCCCCGCACTCGGCGGTATAAAGCGGGATCACGTGATCGCCCGGCTTCACGGACGTCACGCCTTCGCCCACTTCAACGACAACCCCCGCGCCTTCATGGCCGAGTACGGCCGGGAACAAGCCTTCCGGATCGTCGCCGGAAAGCGTGAAGGCATCGGTATGACAGACGCCGGTATGGCTGATCTTGATGAGCACTTCGCCCTTCTTCGGTGGAGCAACATCGATCTCGACGATCTTCAGGGGTTGCCCTGCGGCGAAGGCGACGGCGGCGCGGGATTTCATGATGGGGTGCTCCGTAGGGTCGAAAGGTGAATGTTAGCGTCGTGACGTTGCCGGACAATGTTTCATGTTGGCGTGGCTCACGCAGGTTCGGATTGGAAGGGGGATGCGCTAGGCTTTGCAGTCATTCGCACCGGAAGATTCCATGTCTCAACACGCCGCCCAGTGCGCCGCCATCGAAGATGCCTTCGAGCGCCGCGCGCAGCTTTCGTCGCAGGAAATCGAGGATGTGCTCCGACCTGCGGTTGCCGCCGTGCTGGATGGTATCGAGCATGGACAACTGCGCATCGCCGAACCCATCGAAGGCGGCGGCTGGCGGGTGAACGAGTGGCTGAAGAAGGCGGTGCTGCTCAGTTTTCGCCTCCACGACAGTGAGGTGATGGACGCCGCGCCTGCACCGTTCTGGGACAAAGTGCCGTTGCGTTTTGCAGGTTTCGATGCGGCAGGATTCCGCGAAGTCGGCGCGCGCATCGTGCCCGGTGCGGTGGTGCGGCGCGGGGCGCACATCGGGCGCGACGTGGTGTTGATGCCGAGTTTCGTCAACATCGGCGCGCATGTGGGCGAAGGCACGATGGTGGATACCTGGGCCACGGTGGGTTCCTGCGCGCAGATCGGTGCGCGCTGCCATCTTTCCGGCGGCGTGGGCATCGGCGGCGTGCTGGAACCTTTGCAGGCCGCGCCCACGATCATCGAGGACGATTGTTTCATCGGCGCGCGTTCTGAAGTCGTGGAAGGCGTGGTGGTGGAAGCGGGCAGCGTGATCGGCATGGGTGTGTTCATCGGCCAGTCCACGAAGATTTACGACCGCGCCACCGGGCAGGTGAGCTATGGCCGCGTTCCATCGGGCAGTGTTGTCGTGGCAGGTTCGTTGCCTGCGACAGATGGCAGCCATTCGCTGTATTGCGCGGTGATCGTCAAGCGAGTGGATGCGCGAACGCGGGCGAAGACCTCCATCAATGAATTGTTGCGGAGCTGAGGAACACGGCAAACATGATTATGCTCTACGGACTTTCCACCTGCGATACCTGTCGCAAGGCGCAGAACTGGCTCGCCCGATTCGGCATCGAACACCGCTTCGTGGACGTGCGCGCCAATCGGGTGGAGCCTGCCACGCTGAAGGCATGGGCTGGAAAATTGGGTGGCTTCGACAGTCTCATCAACCGCGCTTCCACCACGTGGCGCACGCTGCCGCCGAACCGCAAAGCACCTGGCTCCGAACCGGAATGGTTGTTGCTGTTGAAGGAGTATCCGGCGCTCATCAAGCGGCCCGTGACGGTGACGGAGGATGGCGCGGTGTCGGTCGGGTTCACCGATTCGAGCTACAAGCGGCGGTTCGGAATTGCATAGGTGCGGAGCTTGCTCCGCATGACCATTGCGTCCAGGAGCCTGCGCGGTAGAAGCGTTCGAGGCGAGAAGCGTCCTGCGCGAGGACAGTCTTCTGCCGCGCAGGCTCCTGGGGATGTCCATGAAGCGCAGCAAGCTGCGCTCTACAGTAGGCAGGTCAATCGTGTCCGATGTGTTTGATCTCACTTGCGAACTGATCCGCCGGGTTTCGGTGACGCCGGAGGATGCAGGCTGCCAAACGTTGATCGCACAACGACTTGGCAAAGCCGGTTTTTCGATCCGCGAAATGCCGTTCGGCGCAGTGAAAAATCTCTGGGCCACACATGGCCGGCATGGGCCGGTGTTCTGTTTCCTCGGCCATACCGACGTGGTGCCCAGCGGCCCGCGTGAGGCATGGCGCTCGCCTCCCTTCGAGCCGACCGTGCGCGAAGGGAATCTTTTCGGGCGCGGTGCGGCGGATATGAAGGGTTCGGTTGCGGCGATGGTGATCGCGCTGCAAGCCTTCGTTGCAGATCATCCAAACCATCCAGGCACGGTGGCATTGCTGCTGACTTCGGATGAAGAAGGCGATGCCATCGACGGCGTACGTGCGGTAGCGCGCACCTTTCGCGAAGAAGGCCAGCGCATCGATTTCTGCCTCGTGGGCGAACCTTCCGGCGCGAAAGCCTTGGGCGACACCATGCGCATCGGGCGGCGCGGTTCGCTTTCAGGTTCGCTCACCGTCAAGGGTGTGCAAGGGCATGTGGCCTATCCGCACCTGGCGGAGAATCCCATCCACCGCACCCTGCCCGTACTCACCGCGCTGGCGGCACGCATCTGGGATGAAGGCACGGAAGATTTCCCGCCGACCAGTTTCCAGATGTCCAACATCGCTGCTGGCACCGGCGCGAACAACGTGATTCCCGGCACGCTCGATGTGCAGTTCAATTTCCGTTACAGCCCGCGATGGACAGCGCAAGGCTTGCAGATGGAAGTGGAAAAAGCGCTGCGCGAAAGCGGCATCCGGTACGAATTGAAATGGCACCTCTCCGGTGAGCCGTTCCACACCCGACCCGGCGTGCTGCGCGATGGCGTGCGTGCGGCGGTGCAGGAAACCACCGGCATCACGCCGCAAGAAAATACCGGCGGTGGCACTTCCGATGGCCGCTTCATCGCGCCGCTCGGCGCGCAAGTGGTGGAGATCGGGCCGCTGAACGCCAGCATCCACAAGATCGACGAATGCGTGCCGCTGGCGGAACTGGAACGGCTGCCGGTGTTGTATCAGGCCGTACTGGAGCGGCTGTTCGGCTATTGATTCCGGTTTCGCGGGATAAAGGTTCATCCGTCCGATTCGATGGCGCTGGCCGCAGCAACGAACGCGGCCAGTGCATCGTTCGGGGCGATGCCTTGTTCGAGTATGGCGTCCAGATCGTTCACCGCCTGCCCCAACCGCGCTGCTCCGGTGAAACCGCAGGCGGCGCGCAGCTTGTGCAGTTCGGCGCGAGCGGTGATGGGATCATTGGGCAGGGCCGTTTCGATGCGTGCGCACTGGGCAGGAAGATCGCGTTGCAGCATTTGGCGCAGGGCCGCCAACGAAGCCGGTTTGCCGCCGACGGCGCGCAGACCGGCGGCATCGTCCCAGTGCGGAATTTCCTCGCGTGTGGGCGTTGCGGGCGCGAAGGATTCGGCTGTTGTGTTGTCGTCGGGAAATCCGAGCGATGCCAGCAACTTTACCAACACATCCAGCAGGATGGGTTTCATCGCCACCGCATCGAAACCTGCCGCGCGCAGGGTGGCGTGACGTTGCGGGTCGGCGTCGGCGGTGAGTGCCAGTGCCCTGGCAGTGCGTGAAAGCGAAGCGGTATCGCTGCGCAATGCGGCCAGCAGGTTTTCGCCTGAAAGATCCGGCAAGTTGCGGTCGGTGGCCAGCAACGCGAAGGTGTTTTGCCGCGCATGTTCGAGTGCGGGCATGGCCTCGCCAAAGGCCGCGACCTTCCAGCCCAGCGAGGTGAGGGCTTCTTCCAGAAAGGCGCGGCTGACGGGATCGTCCTCCACCAGCAACACCTTCGGCGGTTCAGCGCGTGCATTCATCGTGGGGCCATGCCGGTTCTGGCTATGCTGGCAGCATGTTCTGGCCGGTTCCCCTCCGCAAGTGGTTCTTCCTCGCGCTGGCGTTGTGCGCAGGCGCGGCACAGGCGCGCACGCTGGAACTGGAAGCGCGGCGCATTTCAACGGCGGTTGCGCGGGTGGAGACGCTCGCACTTTCCATCGATTGGAAGGCAGGTGCGGCGACTGGCGCGTTGAAGCTCGATGCCGCGATGGTGGATGCAGGAGAGTTCGGTTATGCCTTTCGCGATGCGAGCTGGCGTTGCGAACTGCGGCGACACTCGATCACCCATTACGGCTGCGATGGCCCGATCCGCGCTCGCAAACTCAAGAGCGCAAACCTGCGGGCGGAATGGCGCGATGGCGAACTGATGCTGGCGCTCACGCAGGGGCAAACGAAACTGGTGGTCGAGTTTCCCGGAGATGCTCCGCGCATCCTCGTGATGAAACTTCCGGCGACATGGCTGCAACCCGTGCTGGAACGCGCATGGAACGGCGGCACACTTACCGAAGGTGCGTTGAGTGCAGAGCTGGCATTGCAGACCGGCGATACGGGCCGCTTGCTTGCAGGCCCGGTGGAACTGGCGGGATTGGGGTTGGACAGCAGCGACGGCAGCATCGCCGCAGCGGGCCTCAATGCACGCGGGAAGGTGTCGTTCGATCTCGCGGAACAGGCCGTGAAACTCGATCTGGGGCTGGATGTGCGCGGCGGCGAATTGTTGTTCAACACCTTCTACGCCAGCCTGCCGGACGCGCCAGTACGGCTTGATCTTTCAATGCGTGGAAGCGGTGCGGCATGGGAGGTGGAGTCGCTCGCATGGCACGATCCGAATGTGCTGGATGTCACTGCGCGAGCGCAGATCGATGCGAATGCGGATGCACCGCTGCGCAGCCTCGAAGCACAGGCCAATATCGGCAACGCCGCCATCGCGATTCCACGCTATGCCGACAGCCTGCTCGGCATGGGCGGACTGTCGGGATTGAAGGCCGCCGGAAAACTTCGAGCCGAAATCGAACTGGAAGCGGAAGGTTTCAGGCGCGTGCATCTGGTGCCTGAAGCGCTCGATCTGATCGATCCTGCCGGGCGTTTCGACGTGGCGGGGCTGGGGGGAAACATCACGCTTTCAGCTGGCGATGTGGAAGTTCCGGGGCAGATACGTTGGCGCAGCGCACACGTCCACGGCATTGAGCTTGGGCCATCAAATCAATTCCTGCAAAGCCGCCGTCGCGGGCTGGAATTGGCGCAACCGGCGACGCTGGAAGTGCTGGGTGGGCAGGTGGAATTGTCGCGGCTTTCCTACGCGCCGAATGCACAGGGTGAGGCGATGTTCGATCTGGCGATGACGCTTGCTGGCCTCGATCTGGCACGGCTTTCCACCGGCTTTGGCTGGCCCTCGTTCCAGGGCACGCTGTCCGGCGAAGTTTCCGGACTGCGCTATGCGGATGATGTGCTGGAAGTGCAGGGCGGTCTTGCGATGGCGTTGTTCGATGGGCGCGTTGCGATCGAATCGCTGCGCATGGAGCGGCCCTTCGGCGTTGCGCCCACGTTGAGCGCCAGCATCGACATTGCCGATCTGGACTTGGCCCCGCTCACCAGTGCCTTCGGTTTCGGCCAGATCACCGGGCGGCTGGAAGGCTACATCCGCGATTTGCGCCTGGTGGATTGGTCGCCGGTCGCCTTCGATGCGTTTTTGCAGACTTCAACCAAGGCGAAGGATCGTCGCATCAGCCAGCGTGCCGTGACGGAACTGACGAACGTGGGCGGTGGCGGCCTCGTGGCAGGTTTGCAGGGGACGGTGCTGAAGGCATTTTCGAGTTTCGGGTATCAACAGATCGCGCTGGGCTGCACCTTGGCCAACGATGTCTGCACCATGCGCGGCCTGCCGTCGAAAGACGGAAGCGGCGGCTATACCATCGTGGATGGCTCGGGCCTGCCGCGCGTCAACGTGGTCGGGTTCCAGAAGAAAGTCGATTGGCCGGTACTGCTGGGCCGGTTGAAGGCAGCGGTTTCCGGACAACAATCGCCCGTGTTCGAGTGATGGTTCGGGATTGGTGATTCGGGATTACCAGCCTTCGGCCGTTGCAGAGCGTCCGGGATTCGGAAAGGCGGGTGGCTTCGTGGATTCAACAACACAAGGAGATGCAGGAATGCGCAAGATTGGATTGATTTTTGGAGTGATGGTGCTGGCGCTGTCGGCCTGCGTCACGATCAATGTCTATTTCCCCGCTGCACAAGCGCAGGAAGCGGCGCGCGAGTTCGTGGAGAAGGTGATCGGTGATGAGGCCCCGGCACCGGCCACCGACCCTGCCACGCAGGACAGTTTCGAGAGCAGTGAACGTGCCAAGGGGTTCTCGTTGTTGTCCTTCTTCATCGCCCCGGCACACGCGCAAAGCGCGGACATCACCATCAAGACGCCTGCGATCCAGGCCATCCAGAGCCGCATGGCGCAGCGTTTCCAGAGCCAGCTTGCGCCGCATTTCGACAGCGGCGCGCTCGGCTTCGGCGGCGATGGCCTGCTGGTGGTGCGCGATGCCTCCAAACTGGCGCTGAAGGATCGCGCCGCGATCGGCCAGGCGGTGGCGGAAGACAATCGCGACCGCAACGCCGTGTACCGGGAAATTGCGGTCGCAAACGGCCATGCCGAATGGGAGCAGCAGATTCGGGGAATCTTCGCAAAACAATGGGTTGATAGCGCCCGCGCGGGTTGGTGGTATCAATCCGGCGGTGCGTGGAAACAAAAACAGTAGGCCGGAACCGGGGCAGATCGCTACACTTGCGCGGTTTGCCCCACCGGAAGCCCCCATGACTGCCGCCACGCCCAAATACCGCCGCATCCTTCTCAAACTCAGCGGCGAGGCGTTGATGGGGGATTCGGATTACGGCATCGATCCGGCCGTGCTGCAACGCCTGGCGCGGGAAATCGTCGAGATCCAGAGCATCGGCGTGGAAGTGGGCCTGGTGATCGGCGGCGGCAACATCTTCCGGGGCGCGGGGCTGGCCTCGAAAGGCATGGATCGGGTCACCGGCGACCACATGGGCATGTTGGCCACGGTCATCAACGCACTCGCCATGCAGGATGCGCTGGAAAAGCTCGGCGCCAACGTGCGCGTGATGAGCGCGGTGAAGATCAATGCCGTATGCGAAGACTACATTCGCCGTCGCGCCGTGCGTCATCTGGAAAAGGGCCGCGTGGTGATCTTCGCCGGCGGCACTGGCAATCCCTTCTTCACCACGGATTCCGCCGCCTCGCTGCGCGCCGTGGAAATCGGTGCGGATCTGCTGCTGAAGGCCACCAAGGTGGATGGCGTCTATGACGCGGATCCGAAGAAGCACAAGGGTGCGCAGCGCTTTGACGCGCTTTCCTACGATGAGGTGATCGCGCGCGATTTGCAGGTAATGGACACCGCCGCGATTGCACTGGCGCGCGATTCAGACATCCCGATGCGCATCTACGACATCACCCGCCCAGGCGATCTTCGCGCCATCGTCGAAGGCCAGCCGATCGGCACGCTGGTGCACGGGCGCAGTTGACCTCGGATTTCGATCCCGGATTGTGCATGGCCGGGCTTGCCCGGCTTGAAACCCTGGCAGTGAAGCAGACTCCGTTCTGCAGGCGAAACGTGCCGGATGAGCGGGATTTCTGCTGTCATGCAGCATTTACATCCCGCCGAACCCTTGGTAGCGTCCCCCATGTGCCGAAGGTCATGGATGCGACGACGGCACTGTCCGGACGATCCTGCCGTGTTCCAGAAGGGTGTTAGGGGCATCCTGCGGTTCTCTCGAGAATGTCTGCCACGGTGGACGGACAGAATGTGTGTGGAACCTGCGACCGCCTTGTGCGGCCATCCATCATCAACATCCGTTGGGGAGTCAATCCGTGGTCAAGTCCAAAAGCCGTCTGTTGGCGGTTTCGCTTTCGCCGTTGTTCCTTTCGCTGTTCGCCATATCCGCGTCCGCCGCATCGCTGGTGGATCTGCATGATCTGGATACGAAGGAAGCCACCCTCGCCTATCGCGCCGCTGCTGCGAAAATGGGCACGCCCGTCCGCGCCGATGCCCGCCATGCCGAATTGCTCGGTCTGGATGCGGATTCGGCGTTGACCGAACTTGCCGCCGTCGCCGAAGCCGATGGCACCGTGCATTACCGCTACCAGCAAACCTGGCGCGGCATTCCCGTATTCGGCGAACACCTCGTCGTCAGCGAGAGCAAGGAAGGGGAGGTGCGCAACCTGTTCGGTCGTCAGATCAATGACATCGCCGCCGATCTCAAATCCACCACGCCCGCGTTGAACCAGGCCAAGGCGATGGCAGCAGGCAAGAATGCAGCGCTCGGCCAGCGCTCGAACCTGCGCACGGAGCGCGAAAGCTCCACCTTGATGATCCACATCGACGGAAAGAGTGCGGCGCGGCTGGTGTATCTGGTCACCTTCTTCGCCGATCGCGTGGATGGTGGCGATCCGCGTCGTCCGTTCGTGCTGATCGACGCCCACACCGGCGCAGTCGTGGCGAAGTGGGACGGCCTGACCACCGCGCAGGTCGGCACCGGCCCCGGCGGCAACGCCAAGACCGGCCAGTACGAGTGGGGTTCGGGCGGCATCTACGGTTACCTCGACGTGACCCAGAGCGGCTCCACCTGCACCATGAACAACGCCGACGTGAAAACGGTGAACCTCAATGGCGGCACCTCCGGTACCACGGCGTTTTCCTACAGCTGCCCGCGCAACACGGTGAAGGCCATCAACGGTGCGTATTCGCCGCTGAACGATGCGCACTTCTTCGGCAACCTCATCCAGAAGATGTACAAGGCCTACACCGGCTCCAACGCGCTGACGTTCCAGTTGGTGATGCGCACGCACTACAGCTCCAGCTACGAGAATGCGTTCTGGGACGGCGCGGCCATGAGCTTCGGTGATGGCAAGAACACGTTCTATCCGCTGGTCAGCGTCGATGTGGCCGGCCATGAGGTGTCGCACGGCTACACCGAGCAGCACTCCAACCTCACCTATTCCGGCCAGTCCGGCGGCATCAACGAAGCCTTCTCGGACATGGGCGGCGAGGCCACCGAGTACTACTGGAAGGGCAGCAACGACTTCCTCGTCGGCCCGGACATCTTCAAATCCTCCGGCGCGCTGCGCTACATGTGCAATCCCAGCCAGGACGGTTCCTCGATCAACAATGCCTCGCAGTACACCAACGGCATGGACGTGCACTATTCCTCCGGTGTCTATAACAAGGCGTTTTGCACCCTGGCCAAGACCACCGGCTGGGATACGGTCAAGGCGTTCAAGGCCTTCGCTCGCGCCAATGCGCTGTACTGGACGCCTTCCACCAACTTCAACAACGGGGCCTGCGGCGTCGAAACGGCAGCTACCGATCTTGGCTACGTGAAGGCGGATGTGACTGCGGCATTCACCTCCGTGGGCGTGAGCTGCACGGGCGGCGGTGGCGGCGGGACGACCACCGTGCTGACCAAGGGCGTGGCCGTGACCGGGCAGGGTGCAAGCGCCGGCAACGCGCTGAACTACACCCTCGCCGTGCCAGCAGGCGCAACCAACCTGGTGTTCACGATGTCCGGTGGCACCGGCGATGCGGATCTGTACGTGAAGGCGGGCAGTGAACCGACCGACAGCAGCTACGACTGCCGCCCATATCAATCCGGCAACAACGAAACCTGCACCATCGCCTCGCCCGCAGCCACCACCTACCACGTGCGGATCAAGGCGTATTCCACGTTCTCCGGTGTCAGCATCAAGGGCGATTACACCGTTGCCCCCTCCAACACCGCGCCGACCGCGAATTTCACTTCGACAGTGAACGGATTGGCTGTGGCGTTCACGGATACCTCGACCGATCCGCAGGGCAACGGCACCATCGCCAGCCGCAGTTGGAACTTCGGCGATGGCACCACCTCCACGGCGACCAACCCGAGCAAGACTTACGGTGCTGCGGGTTCCTACACCGTATCGCTGACCGTGACCGACAATGGTGGTCTGTCCAGCACCAAGTCCGCTTCGGTGACGGTGACGAACCCGGATTCGGGCGGCTCGGTATTGACCAAGGGTGTGGCCAAGACCGGCCTCTCGGCGGCTGCGGGCGCAGCGCTGAATTTCACGCTGGTGGTTCCCGCGGGTGCGACCAACCTGACGTTCACGATGTCTGGCGGCAGCGGCGATGGCGACCTGTACGTGAAGGCGGGCAGTGCGCCGACCGATTCGAGCTACGACTGCCGTCCGTACAAAACCGGCAATAACGAAACCTGCACCTTTGCTTCGCCGACCGCGACCACGTACCACGTTCGCATCAAAGCCTATTCGGCCTTCTCCGGCGTCAGCATCGTGGGCAACTACGACACGGGCGGATCGAGCTGCGGTGGCACGGTGCTGTGCTCGGGTACGGCGGTGGCCCTGCCGTCCACGGCGGCCAACAGCACCACGCAGAACTACACGCTGGTGGTTCCGGCAGGCCAATCCAAGGTGGTGTTCACGATCGCAGGCGGCACTGGCGATGCGGACATATACGTGCGCCGCGGCAGCGCCCCGACGACGTCCACCTACGATTGCCGTCCGTACAACACCGGCAACAGTGAGGTCTGTACTTTCAACTCGCCCACGGCCGGCACGTACTACGTCAACGTGCGCGCCTACTCCGCGTTCTCCGGAGTGAGCTTGACGGGCACCATCACCCCGTGACGCTTGCGGAACGGCGGCATTTGCCGCCGTTCCGAACAGGATGCATCTCGACCCCGGCCATGTGCCGGGGTTTTTTATTCGATCGGCAAGGCTTGCAGCGCCTGCACCACCGGCAAAGGCTCCTTCAACCAACCGAAGTGATCGGCCTTCACGTTCCGGAAGGCATCGTGGCCGAGCGTGGTTTCGTGCCATCGCGCGTTCGGCACGAGGCGGCGCAGGTTGGAGAGCGAGGAGGGCGGGGCGAGCCAATCGTGCGCAAAGCCGACGGCCTGGACGCGACCATCGAAACCTTGCATCCCTTCATGCAACCGATCGCCAAGATGCGGAATGCGGTAATCGCCGCTGCGCACGGTGTGGCTCCAGTCCAGCATCAGGCCGCGGGCTTCGCGCCCGGCGAAGCGCAACCGCTTTCCGGGGAAATGGCCGACAATCGCGGTGATCGTGGGCAATGCCGCAGCGAATCCCCGCAGCAGCCACGGCTTCCCGAAGCCGCGCCAATACGGATGCCCGCTGCCCACCAGCATCACGCGCCCGAAGCGTTCGGGCATTTGCCCGGCGGTGACGAGTGCAAACTGGCCGCCGATGCTGTGGCCGCCAATGCTCCAGCGCGCATTCGGCACGGCCTGTTCAGCGGCTTTAAGCGCGGCGGGAATGTCCAGATCGAGGATATGGCGGTAGTTCCAATCGCAACGCCTGCCAGCACGATGGTTGCTACTGCCGATGCCGCGCCATTCCATCACCGCCGTGGCGATGCCGTGCTGCGCCATCGCGGCGGCGAAGCGCAGATTCGGATTCACGCCCACGCCAAGGGCAGGCAGGAACAACAATGCCTGCGTGGCAGGTTCGTGTGGAGGCAGCAACACTTCCAGCGCGGCACTGGCACCATCGCTGGCAGTAACGCGCAGGCTGCGGCGGATCGGCTCTTCGGCGCTCATCGGTTCAAGTTTGCAGGCAGGCAATCCGCTACGGTAGCAGCGCAGCTTTCATCGGATGCTTTCATGGATACCACCGTTCTGATTTATGTCCTCGCCGCTGCGCTGATCCTCGTCGGATTGCTGGGCGTTGTATTGCCTGCACTGCCCGGCATTCCGTTGATGTTCGCGGGCATGGTGCTGGTCGCCTTCGCCGGAGATTTCCAGTGGCTGGGGCCGGGCGTGCTGATCGTGTTGGGCGTGCTCACTTTGCTGTCCGTGGCGATAGACCTGCTCGCCAGCCTGCTTGGTGCCAAGCGCGTTGGCGCAAGTCGCCTGGCCATCGTTGGTGCAGCGATCGGTGCGGTGGCAGGTCTGTTCCTCGGCCTGCCGGGCCTGATCCTTGGGCCATTCGTCGGTGCGTTTGCCGGGGAACTGATCGCAAGCCGCCATGCAGGCACCGCAGCGAAGGTGGGCGTGGGCACGTGGATCGGGATGGTGATCGGTTCGGTCGCGAAGATCGCCGTGGCTTTCGTGATGCTGGGGGTGTTTGGGTTGGGGTTGTGGTTGTAGCCGATTTCTTTCCCCACTCTCCCCAACCCCTCTCCCGCAAGGGGAGAGGGGGGTGAAGGTTACAGCTTGGCGTATTCGCCCTTCAGCGCGGTGCCCATGAGGATGTTGCCGGCGTGGCATTCGATGGTGACGGGGTCTTTCTTCTCGATGCGCTTGTAGTAGCTGGTGATGTCCACCACGGCGTTCGCGCCGCGTGACTTTGCACTTTCCTGGAAGGCAATCAGTGCGGAAAGGGCGACGTACTTGCAGCCGCCGACGTCATCCTTGCCGACGCTGTTGGTCTTCTTGTTGGAGACGCCGCTGCCCAGGCGCTGGGAGACCTTGGGCGAGGAACCGGCGAGGTAGAACTTCACCGAGCCGTCGAGCTTGCCTTCGGCCAGACCCATGTCCACGACATCCTTCAACGGCACGGTCACGATGTCGTCACGGGCGGCGGCAGCCATGCTGACGGAGGCGATGAGGGCGGCGAGCAGTACACGTTTCATGAGGAATCTCCTTTGGGTTGGTGAGGGTGAAGCGAAATGGTCAGTCTTGCCAGCGCGCCAGGATCAACGAGGTATTGATCCCGCCGAAGGCGAAATTGTTGCTCATCACGATATCGGTTTGCAGCGTGTGGCCTTCGCCTGTGATGTAGTTCAGCGCACCGCAACGCGGATCGACGTTGGCAAGATTCAGCGTGGGTGCGAACCAGCCTTCGCGCATCATCCGGATGCTCATCCACGCTTCCAGCGCGCCGCACGCGCCCAACGTATGGCCCATGTAGCTTTTCAGCGAGGAAATGGCCACGCGTTCGCCGAACACCGAATGCGTTGCCTGCGATTCGGCCACGTCGCCCTGATCCGTGGCGGTGCCATGTGCGTTGACGTAGGCGATCGCATCGGTTGGAAGCTGTGCATCTTCCAGTGCGAGGCGCATCGCCACGGCCATCGTTTCGGAGCTGGGATGGGTGACGTGCGCGCCGTCGCTGTTGGTGCCGAAGCCGAGAATCTCCGCGTGGATCGCAGCGCCGCGGGCGCGGGCGTGTTCGAGTTCTTCCAGCACCAGCGTGCATGCGCCTTCGCCCAGCACCAGGCCATCGCGATCCGCATCGAAGGGGCGCGGGGTGAGCTGCGGCGTGGCGTTGTGCTTCACGCTGGTGGCGAACAAGGTATCGAACACGGCGGCTTCGGTCGCATCCAGTTCTTCCGCGCCGCCTGCGAGCATGGCGACCTGCTTGCCGCTCTTGATCGCTTCATACGCATAGCCGATGCCCTGGCTGCCGGAGGTGCAGGCGCTCGAGGTGGTGATGATGCGTCCGGTGATGCCGAAGAACACGCCGATGTTGACCGGCGCGGTGTGCGCCATCATGCGGATGTAGGTGGTGGCGGTGATGCCTTCCACGGTTTTTTCGTTGAGCATCCGCCCGAAATCGCCCATGTTTTCCGGCGTGCCAGTGGAGGAGCCATAGGCGATGCCGAGCTTGCCGCTTTTCAGCAGCGGATCGCCGAGAAGGCCTGCATCCTCCAAGGCCATCTCGCTGGCGCGCGTGGCCATCAGCGCTACGCGGCCCATGCTGCGCGTGGCTTTGCGGGTGTAGTTCGCGGGCAACTCGAACGGTGCAGCAGGCACGCCGACGCGGGTGTTGAGGCCGTCATAAACATCCCATTCCGGCATGGCCTGCACGGCGTTGCGGCGCGAACGAAGGTGCGCCAGCACCGTCGGCCAATCGTGGCCGAGCGGGCTGATCGCGCCCATGCCTGTCACCACCACACGCTTCGTCATCCGAACATGCCTCCATTCACTGAAATAACCTGCCGCGTGATGTAAGCGGTTTCCTCGCGCATCAGGAAACTCACCACGGCAGCCACTTCTTCGGGCTTGCCGGCGCGCTTGGCGGGAATCATCTTGAGCGCTTCATCCAGCACCTGTGCATCCACCATGTCCGTTTCGATCAATCCGGGTGCAACACAGTTCACCGTGATTGCGCGGCTGGCCAATTCCACCGCCAATGCCTTCGTTGCGCCGATCAAGCCCGCCTTGGCGGCGCTGTAATTTACCTGCCCGCGATTGCCCATCAACCCGGAGACCGAAGCGATGGTGACGATGCGACCAGGCTTCTTCCGGCGTACCAGTGGCATCGTGAGGGGATGCAGCACGTTGTAGAAGCCATCCAGATCCGTGCGCAATACCAGGTCCCAATCTTCCGGCGGCATCGCGGGGAAGGCGTTGTCGCGCGCCAGCCCTGCGTTGCAGACGATGCCGTAGTAGCAGCCGTGCGCTTCCACATCCGCCAGCAAGGCGCGTGCGGTGGCTTCGCGTTCGCCCACGTCGAATTGCAGCACGCGGCTTTGCCTGCCCAGCGCGCGGATTTCATCTGCAAGGGATTCCGCTTGTTCGCGTCGGCTGCGGCAATGCACGGCCACATCGAAACCGTCGTGTGCCAATCGCAACGCGATGGCGCGGCCAATGCCGCCGCTCGCGCCGGTGACCAATGCGCAAAGCCCGTTCATGCCGCACCACGCTTGAGAAAGCCCATCGCATCTTCCGGCTGGAACACGGTGAGCGCGGCCTGCGCCACGCATTGCCCATCGATGCTGATGCTGCAATCGAATTGTCCCAGCCCGTTGTCTGCCTGGAACTGGCGATGCGCCTGCACGCACAGCACTTGCCCAAGCGCGAAGCGCGGCGCATCGCAACGGAAATTGCGGCTGCCGAGCAGGAAGCCGATGTGCGGCTCCCCACCGGCGAGCCGCGCCCGCCAGCCCGCCCACGCGGCCACGGCTTGCGCCATGTATTCGATGCCGACCCACGCACCGATGCCTTCGCCATCGAAGAACAAACTGTCCTCGCGAATCTGCACCTGTGCCACGAGGCTTTCTTCGTCGCCATCGATGGCGGCATCCAGCAATCGAAGATTGCCCGCGTGCGGCACCAGTTCGGCCATCGGCAGTTCGATCGGCGTGCGCATCAGGCGCGCTCCAGCACGAGCGCGGCATTGCTGCCGCCGAAGGCGAAGGAATTGCTCAACACCGCACGCGGTGCGCGCTCCAGCACGAAGCCTGGCGGCACCGGAAACAAGGGTGGCAATGCCGGATCGGGCGCGCGGCACGGCCAGTTCGGCGGCAATGCGCCTTCGGGGTTTTCGTGCAGCACGATCCAGCAGATGCCTGCTTCCACCGCTCCTGCCGCGCCGAGGGTGTGGCCGGTGGAATGCTTGGTGGAACTGACGGGGGTGGGGCTGATTGAAGCGGCCGTACCGAACAACGCCGAAACCGCGATGCTTTCCATCGCATCGTTCTGCTCGGTCGCGGTGCCGTGGAGGTTGATGTAGTCGATGTCGGCAGGCGTTCGATTCGCACGTTCCAATGCCTGTTCCATCGCCGCGCGTGCGCCGGAACCATCCGGTGCGGGCGCGGAAATGTGGTGCGCATCGGAGGATTCGCCGACACCTGCCAGTCGCACAGGGCCATGCTCGCGCGTCACGAGAAACAGCGCCGCGCCTTCGCCGATGTGGATGCCATCGCGTTCGGGCATCAGCGGCGCGCAGCCGCTGGCGCTGACCGAATCCAGCGAAGCGAATCCCGCCACGGTGAAGCCGCACAAGGAATCCACTGCACCTGCAATCACCGCATCGGCGAGATCCATGCGCAACAACCGTGCCGCGCTCGCCAACGCCTTCGCGCCGGAGGAACACGCCGTGGAAATCGCATATGCCGGGCCGTGGATGCCAAGCACCTGCTGCAAGGCCATCGCGGGCGAACCCATTTCCTGCTGGCTCGGGTGGAATTGCGCGGGCACTTTGCCGGTTTGCTGGAATGCACGTATCGCGTTTTCGGATTCGAAGATGCCCGATGTACTGGTGCCCAGCACGATCGCCACGCGCGCCGGACCAAAGCGCGCAATCACCGCATCCACCTCATCACGAATCTGCGCCAGCGCCGTGAGCAGGATCGCGTTGTTGCGGCTGCGAAGCTGCGGCAGCAGCGCATCGACGGATGCTAGCCCGGCAGAAACCCGAGCTACCGGAAAGGATTTGCCGGGCACGATGGCTTCGTGCGCGGGCAGCGCGGGTGGCTGCGATGAAAACAGCGCCTGCCGTACCTGTGCCACGTCGTTCCCCAGCGCGCAGATCAACCCCAGCGCATTCAAATACACTGCCGTCGTCACGCCATGCCTTCCGATTCGCTGGCGCGTGCGCGCGGAGCGGGCGTTGCCGTGAACAAAGCCGCCGGTTCCACGCCAAGGCCGTTGGCGATGCGTTCGATGGTCTGAAGCGTCAAGTTTTTCTTCCCCCGTTCCACCGCCCCGTAATAGGCGCGGTGCATGCCGATGCGGTCCGCAAAGGCTTCCTGGCTGATTCCCATGCGCTCCCGCAACGCCCGGATGGAATGGGAGATCGAAGTTTGAAGCGCGCTCATCCGTGAATCGTGGAGGGTTCGCTACTTGTAGGGCTACGCCCCTATTAGTAGGCTACATATAAGTATATGTCAGGATGGAAAATGAAACGGGCGGGCGGCATCCAGAGGGAGGCTGATGATTCTTCCGATGCGGACGAAAGCCCGCAAGCGGCCACCGTGTGGCGGCGCTGCGCTTCATGGAACGCAATGCCCATCGGCACGGACTGGATACCGCTGTTATCGCGCATGAAACGATTGATCTTGCCCCCGAACAATGGACTCCAGGTCAAGCAACTCGGGACAGCTCGAACGCTTCCGGGCTGAGGTAGCCCAGGGTGGAGTGGAGCCTTGTTCGATAGCAGTCGCGACTGGCATCGTCACATCCGCGCTTGCGACGCCGTCAGGGGCCTTGCGGATTGCACGGAGAGGAAGATCATGAGCATCATCGTGAGCGCCCGCGCACTCACCAAGCGCTTTTGCGACACCATTGCTCTGGATGGCGTCACGCTGGACATCCGTGCGGGGGAATGCGTCGGACTGCTCGGCCCCAACGGTGCGGGCAAAACCACGTTCCTTTCATTGATGGAAGGGCTGCGTGCCCCGACTTCGGGTACCGTGCGGTTATTCGACCGCGATCCCCGCGATCCTGCGGCGCGGGTGCGTCTGGGCTCGACGCCGCAGGCGACCGCATTGCCCGAGTCGCTGAAGGTGCGCGAGGTGCTCGCCTACGTCGGTGCGCACTACCCCGCGCCGACTCCGGTAAAACGCATCGTCGAAGAATTCGACCTTGGCGCCCTGCTGGACAAACAGTGCGGGGCGCTCTCGGGAGGGCAGCAGCGTCGCGTCGCCCTTTCCCTCGCCTTCATCGGCGATCCGGGTCTGGTGCTGCTGGATGAACCGACCACCGGCCTCGACGTGGACGCGCGGCGTGCGTTGTGGGATGTCGTCCGCGCCCGCCACGCCGCCGGCTGCGCGATCGTGGTCACGAGCCACCATCTGGAGGAGATCGAACAGCTCGCGCAGCGCGTCGTCGTGATCGCAGGCGGGCAAGTACGGGCTGACGACACGCTCGCCGCCATCGTGGCCAGCGTCGCGCGCCGTCGCGTGACCTTGCGCGGCATCGCGCCGGATCAGATTGGTGCCATCGACCCGGCGGCATCCGTCGCCGTCGAAGAAGACGGCCGGCTGACGGTCGTGCTCGCGGATTCCGACGCCTTGGTGCGCGCGCTTGTCGAGCGACGCCTGCCGTTCGCCGACCTGACCGTGCGCGGCGCTACCCTCGAAGAAGCCTTTCTTACCCTCACGCAGGGAGTCGCATGGTGTCCGGCCTGAATCTTGCTCTCGTCCATGCCAAGTACGGCCTGCTGGAGACGGTTCGCGTACCGATCGCAGTCATCGGCACGGCCGTCTTCCCGACGCTTGCCTTCTGCCTGTTCGTGCTGCCGCAGCGGGTGGTGATTTCCAACAGTGCGTTTGCAACCCAGGCGATCGCCTCGATGATCGTTTTCGCGTTCATGTCGGCGGGCCTTTTTTCGGTCGGGCTGGATCTGGCGGATCAGCGCTCGAAGCCGTGGACACCGTACCTGCGGACGCTTCCCGGCGCGCCGGGTGCCCGCATCGCAGGGCTGGTGCTGGCGACTGTGGTCGCTGCCATCGTCGCCATGCTCCCACTGCTGGTCGTCGGAGCGTTGTTCACCGAAGCCCGCCCTGCGTTGCCGGATGTTCTGCTGGCGATCGTGTTCGTGATCGTGACCGCCGTACCGTCGATGCTCATTGGCGTCATCATCGGCACCACTACCGGCCCGAAGGCTGCGATTGCGATCACGCAGGTGGCGATGTTCCTGCTCGCCTTCGGCGGCGGCCTGTTCCTGCCGCCGATCATGTTTCCCGGTTGGCTGGATGCCGTCTCGAAGGTTCTTCCGGTGCGTCAGGCGCGCGAGATCGTCGTGAGCGCGGCGACCGGCACGCAGATTCCGCTGTGGGCGGTGTCGGGCATCCTCGCGTGGATCCTCGCGCTCGGTGCGCTTGCCATATGGCTTTACCGCCGCGATCAGGGGCGTCGTTACCGCTGAATCGAGCCAGGTGCCTCTCGCGGTTCCCGGCCATTTGTTCGTTGAGACATTCTCAACGGCGGAATCCAGGTCACGCCTGCCGGCGATCCTGCATTCGTGTCGGCCGACGCATGAATCTTCCTGAACCTGCCAGCCACAGCGCCGTGCGCGATCTGCACGATCCGGTGCTGTACCTCACCGCGCCGATTCGATTTCCAGCCGATAGCCTTCGGCAATGTTGTCCAGCACGATCACGCCAGCCCAGCGCGGGGAAGCGGTGTAGTCGATCCGCACGGCAGGCTGCGTGCCGTGCAGCAGTTCACGGTGGGCAGGCGAATCCTGCACTTGCCAGCCTTTCGGCAATGCCGCTTGCAGCGCGCGTGCCGGAGCCAGCACGTAAAGCACATCGCGCAGGATGCGGGCGGCATCCACTTGCGGCGGCAGTTCCGGTGCGCGTTGCTGGGTCAGTTCCGTGCCGTCCCAATGCACGGCGAGCACGCGATGGCCCATGGCGAAACCGGCCAGGCGCACGGCTTCGGCGTCGATTTCCAGCCGTGCGTCCAGGGTTTCCGGAGCGCGGCTGCCGTCGCGTGGGGAAAGCCTGAGGCGCTGGCTGACGGCCAGTTCCAGTTCCAGTGTGGCGGGGGAAAGCATGGGTTGCGGCAGTTGCGTGCGCCGCACCGGCAGGGCGGAGCAGGCGCACATCAGCAGTGCCGACAAGAGGGCGATCAGGCGCGGCACAGGGCTTCCAGCGTCTTGAGCCGCTCGGGTTTCGCGACGTAGGGGTTGTTCCTGTCCCACGCATAGCCTGCGAGGATGGCGCAGATCATGCCGCGTACATCGTCGGAGGAATCCTCGTGGAAGATCACGTCCTGGAAGCCGCCTTCGTACCAGCTATCGACGAAACTGCGGAAGGTATCCACGCCAGCGCGCAATGGTATGGCGTAATCCTTTTCCCAATCCACCGTTTCGCCTGCGAACTGGCGCGCCAGTGCGGCAGCGGCGAGGCTGGCCGAACGGAACGCGATGGTGACGCCGCTGGAGAACACGGGGTCGAGAAACTCCCCGGCATTGCCGAGCAGGGCGAAACCATTGCCCCACAGGGATTTCACGTTGGCCGAATAGCCGGTGAGCTTGCGGCCCGGCGTATCCCACACGGCATTGCGCAACAGGTGGGCCAGCGATGGCGTTTCGTTGACGATGGCGCGCAGGCGTTCCGTTTCGGTGCCCTGGTAACGCTCCAGGAATTCGGTGCGCGCCACCACGCCGAGGGAAAGGCGGCCACCGGAGAACGGGATCGTCCAGAACCACACGTCGATGTGCTCCGGATGCACGGTGATGAGGATCTTGTTGCGGTCCATTTCGCCCGGGGCGATGTTGTCCTGCACGTGCGTGAATACCGCGCCGCGCACCGGGAAGTTGGAAGGGGATTCCAGGTTCAACAAGCGTGGCAGGATGCGCCCGAAGCCGCTGGCATCCAGCAGGAACTTCGCCTGCACGCGATATGCCTGCCCATCCGGTGCGGTGACGTTGACGATGGGTTCTGCACCTGAAACATCCACCGTGGTGACGGTGTGGCGGAAGCGTACTTGTGCCCCGGCGCGGGCTGCGCAGTTGGCCAGAATCTGATCGAACGTGGCGCGTTCCACCTGATACGTGGTGCCCCAGCCGGGCGTGAATTTCTGGCGGAAATCGAACGCGGTGGTCTTGCCGCTGCGCTCGAAGGCTGCGCCGTTCTTGTACTGGAAACCCGCTTCCACGATGTCACGCAGGAAACCGGCTTCCTCGATGTAAGCCATCGATTGCGGCAGCAGGCTTTCGCCGATGGAAAAGCGCGGAAATTGTTCCTTTTCCAGAATCAGCACCTTGCGGCCCTGCTTGCGCAACAAACCCGCAGCAACGGAACCGGCCGGGCCTGCGCCAATGATGAGGATTTCGGTCTGTTCGGTGTTCATGGTGCTTTCGTCTTCTGGATGGGTGGATGGGGTTGTGCTTGGCATTTGCACTTCGGAGTTGCTGAACAGCTTCCTCTCCATTGCGGGAATCGAAGGCGCGGGGAAAGGGGAGTGGCAGCCAGAGTGCTCATGGTTGCACCTGTGGCCGCAGGAAGGGGGTGAGCAACCAGATGGACAGCTCGCCGATCAGCATGGTGATGCCGAAGGCGGAAAGCGCGGGTGTTGCGGAAAGCCCCAGCAGGCCGAAGGCGAGCAAGGTGGAAATGCCTGCCAATGCCACCGCCAACCACGCCGAGCCATCGCCAGGATGTTCCAGCAGGAAGATGCCGTAGTCGATGCCCATGCCCAGCAGCAGCAACAGCGCCAGCACGCCGAACAATTGCAGCGGCCAGCCCATGATGCCGAACACGGCCAGCGTGAACGCACTGCCCAGCACCGTCGGCAACAGCACGCGCCAGGCTTGGGTGCGATAGCGCCAGAACAGCAGCGCTGCCACGCCGAGATAACCGGCCAGCACCAGCACGCCCATGTTCGTGCGATAGCGCGAGAGCGCTGCAGAAAGCGTGGCGCTGCGGTCGGAAAAGCGCACGCCTTCCAATCCGCTTGCTGCATCCTGCATTGCCGAGAGCGAGGCAGGCGAAAGGCCGTCGAGCAGCACCAGTGAACCGTGGCGGCCATCGACTTCGCCTATCCATGCGGGAAGCAGCGAATCGGCGTTTGGAATCTGGCGGAACATTTCCAGCGTCAACGGCGAAGGTGCGAACGCGGGGCGCTGGAAGGCTTCGTCCAGTTCCGCGTTCAAGCGTTGCAGCACGGCGGTTTCCGCGCGTGCGGTGAGCTGTGCGTCGTCGTACTGGCGTCGCTGTGAGGGCAGCCATTGCGAGACGCCTTGCCAGCCGGTGATTGCGCCCGCTTCGCGCAGCGCATCCAGCTGTGGCGCGAGGGCTTCTTCGCGTTGCAATACCTGTTCGGGCGAGTCGCCTTCCACCAGGAAGAACTGCGCCGGGCTGGGCAGGCCAAGCAGCGCACTCGCACGCGTCTGCATCGCAACCAGCTCCGATGGCGGTGCGTGCAACTGGCGCAGATCGTCGTGTGCGGAAAGACGCGACAAGCCCAACGCCATGAAGGCGAACAGCGCGATGGCTGCGAACAGACCGATGCGATTGGCCTGCCAGCGCGGCCAGTGCACCAGGCTGGCCGCGAAGCGTTCGGCAAAGCGTGTGGACGCAGGCGCGCGGTGATCGAGGAACGGGAACAGCCACACCACGGTGAGGAAAGCCGCCGTCAAACCCGTGGCGGAAAACACCGCCATCTGCCGCAGGCCCGGCAACGGTGCCAGGCCCAAGGCGAGATATGCGACCACGCTGGTGAGCAACGCCAGGAACATGCCAGGCCCAAGGCGCCTCAAGATGGCGAATGTGGATTTTTCCGGTGTGTGCTGGCGTGCGGCAAACCAGTGCATTCCGTAGTCCTCGGCCACACCGACGAGGCTTGCGCCGAAAACCAGGGTGAGCAGATGCACCTGCCCGAACAGCCAGCCGGTCACGCTCAAGGCAACGCCGCAGCCCACCACCAGCGACAGGCCCACCAGCAGGATCGGCCGCGGCGAGGCGAAGATCAGCCACGCCAGCAACAGCACCGCCGCGAGCGACCCCCAGCCGATGGTGTTCATCTCGAACGTGGCGCGTGCGGCGGCAGCTTCGGCGAACAGCGGCACGCCTGCGACGATGAGTTCGGTGTTGCCGATTCGGGTTTCCGCTGCGGTGCGTGCGGCGGCGATGGCATCGGCCAGAGGCGTTTTGCCTGAAACGGAGAATGCGGATTGTTCGGTGACGAAGTTCAGCACTGCCCACTGCCTGCCTTCACCTTCGACCAGCAGTTCGCCATCGGCGGGGCGTGCATTGGAAGCGCGGGCGCGTTCGCTCCACCACTTTGGCCACAGCGAAAGCGGATCGGCAGGGAAGGGCGATAGACGAGGCGTGCCGAAGGGCTGGTACAACTGGGCCAGCGCCTGTTGCGCCAGTTTGTCCGGATGCGTGGTGGCAAGCTCCTCGCGCTGCTGCGGTGTGAGCAGCCGATTGCGCCAGGGTTGAAGTGCGTCGATCAACGCCTTGGCATCGGGTGCGTCGTGGAGCTCTGCAAGCGATGTGGCTTGTGTGGCGAATACCTCGCGCACTACCTGCGCAGCGCGACGTGCGGAAGCGGCATCCTCCGCACCAACCAACACCACGACGCGACGCTCGCCCAAAGCCGCGAGCTTCGCATTCGCCAGCCGCAGCAGTTCGTCGTGTTCTTCCTGCGGCAGCAACGCCAGCACATCGGATTGAATTGGCGCGTTTTGCCAGAAGCGCCACTGGTGCACCGCGACCACGCACAGGAACAACAGCCAGCCCAGCGCCAGCCAGCGCAGCAATGGCGAACGGGGTGGCGGTGGTTCACTGCGCAAGACGTTGCATCTCCGCATCGCTCAAGGCAGGTTCCTTCGCCAGGTGCGAGAAGGAAATCTGCGAGAGGTCGCCATTGCTTTCAGCCAGCGATACGGATTCCACGTATTGCGCGCCTTGCAGCTCGATGGCATCGAACACGCGATTCAATGGCTCGCCCCGGGGCACGAGTTTCAATCGCCAGCCATGGGCATCCTCGTGTTCGATTTCGATGGAGAAATCCCGTTCCAGCCGCGCCAGTTCGCCGCCGAGCAGATCGGAAAGCAGCGTATTCACCGCTCGCAGGCCCGGTTCCTTTTCAGTATCGATGCGTCGCACTTGCCCGTCATTTTCCGCGACCAGCCCTTTCGAGGTGACCGAAAGGCTGGAAGGAAACGGTTTCTCCGTCAGCCACAGCACGCCCGCCTCGCGCGAAAGCACGAAGTGGCCTGACGAGCGCAATGGTTGGCGGAAACCTTGCACCTGCCGTGCCTGATCGAATGCACCGCGCAACAGTTCCGGTTGTTCCACGCGCGCGGTGATGCGAGCGAGGGCGGTGTCTTCCTGCGCCACGGCCGGGAGCGCCAGCCCTGTGGCGAAGGCCAGCAATGCGACGCGGAAAATCACGGCGAAACTCCCAGTTTTTCCCACAGCACTTTCGGGCAGACGTAAAGCAGTTCGCGCGTCCTGGCATCCACTGCCACTTGCACCGTGCTGGCGCGGGTAAGACGTTCGCCGCTTTGCGCATCGTGGATTTCGTAGTCGATCTTCAAGCGGCATTCCCATTCCACGATGTTGGCACGCACTTTCAGTTTCTGTGCGTAGGTGGCAGGGCGCACGTACTTGAGTCGCATGTCCACGATGGGCCACAGGTAGCCGGATTCCTGCATCTGCGGGTAGTCGTAGCCGATCTGCTGCAACAGCGCGCAGCGCGCCAGTTCAAGGTATTTGACGTAGTGTCCGTGCCAGACGATGTTCATCGGGTCCAGATCGTGGAAGGCGGGGGCCAGTTCGATCTCGCAGGAAAGGCGCGAGGTGGAATCAGCGGGGTGCTCGGTCATGGTGCCGGTTCCAGAACGGGAAGAAGTTGAACCAATCGTAGGGCGAACGGATGAGCCGTTGCGTGAGCGCATCGGCGTAGCGTTGCGCCAGTTCGCCCAGGGCCTGCGCGCGATTGGCGCGCGGCAGCACCACGGCATCGGCGATGCGTTCCATCTGGATGCGATAGGTATCGTCCTCATGGATGCTGGTCAGAAGATAAAGCGGGCAATGCAGCAGCGCGGCCAGCACGTATGGGCCGACGGGGAACTGCGCCGTGTGGCCCAGGAATTGCGCTTCCACGGTCTGGCTTGCCGTCACCGGAACGCGATCGCCAGCCACGGCCACCAGTTCGCCAGCCTCGATGCGTTCGGCCAGTTTCGAGGCGAAGGCCGGATCGGTTTGTGCCACTTCCAGCAATCGCACGCCGTGGCCGGGCGAGAGGTTTTCCAGCAAGCGGTTGAAGCGTTCGGCGTGGCGCGTGTGCACCAGGATGTTGATCTTCGCCCCGCGCGCCTCGCCCATCGCGCGGCACATTTCCATGCAGCCCATGTGCGCGGTGATGATCATCGCCCCGCGTCCATGCGACAGGTATTCGTACAGCTCCTCACGGCCTTGCGTGCGAACCTTGGCGAACGGATAGCGGCCTGTGACGGCGAGCAATTTGTCCAGCAAGGTTTCGGAGAACAACGCGACGTGGCGCAGGCTGTCGCGGCGCGAAGGTTCGCGGCCCAGCGTGCCAGTGGCGGCTTGCAGGCGTTGCAGATACTGCATCGACGCCTGCCGCACGCCGGGCCGCAGCAGCCAGTGCGCCAACACCACGGGATACAGGCACAGCCGGAACGGCCAGCGCCCGAACACGCGATGGATGCCGTACAGGAACCAGATGCCGAGCGTGAACGTGCTTTCGCCGATTCGCGCCCAGTGCGTTCTGCTGATTTCGTGCGAGGCCGTCATCGCGCAATCCTGCGCCAGAGAATGCGTGGCAGCTGCCACAACATGCCGAAGAACAGGCGCGCGTGCATCTTCGAGATGGCCACGTTGTCCTGCCACGGGCGAAAGTGCGAAATGCCATCCTCCGGATACCGCACGCGGGTTTTCTCGTTCACCACCGCCACGCCGCGCCAGTACAGCCGCACCAGGATTTCCGTATCGAAATCCATGCGCGAGCCGATGCGTCCCTGCTCGATCACGGCCAGCGTTGCAGGCAGCGGATAGATGCGGAAGCCGCACATGGAATCGACGATGGCAAAGGACAACGTGTTGATCCACACCCACACATGCGTGAGGTAGCGTCCGTAGAGCCGCGCTTTCGGCACGGAATCGTCGTAGATCGGTACGCCGCAAATCACCGCGTGCGGGTGTTCTGCCGCGCGTTGCACGAAACGCGGAATGTCGTTGGCATCGTGCTGGCCGTCCGCGTCGATTTGCAGCGCGTGGGTGCAGCCCAGCCGTGCGGCTTCGCGGAAACCGGCCATCATCGCCGCGCCCTTGCCCTGATTCGGGGCCAGGCGGATGGCGCGGATGGCATCAGGTTCCAGCGTTGCGAGTTCCACGATGCGCGCGGCACAGGCAGGCTCGCTGCCGTCGTCGATCAGCAGTACCGGCAGATCGTGCCTGCGCACCGCCGCCACCACGCTGCCGATGGCTGCGCCGTGGTTGTACACGGGAATCGTGACGATCAACTTCATCGCGAAGACGCGCCCGATGCAGGTCGGCTCGATGCAGGCTGGCCCGATTCAAACTGGCATGAAGAGAACCGCAACCTGCCGCTGGCATGGCGGCCCTTGGTCGAATCGATGCGAAAGACGATGATGTCTTCCTGTTTCACCAGTTCCAGTTCGATCATCGAATCGGTGCCGATCCAATCCAGGAACTTGAGGTTTTCCGCGCCCGCGAAATCCGGCGGCAGCGCGAACAGTTCGCGTGCGAAACGGATCGTGATGTCCAGTTGCGCCACGCCGGGAAGGATCTTCGCCTGCGGGAAATGGCCGTCGAAGAAGGGCAGGCTGGCAGTGATCTCGATGCGCAGCTTTGCGGATTCCGCAGTGCGTTCGAGCAATCGTACCGGCGGGCGGCGCGGATCGAACAAGGGCAGCAGCGCGGATTCGGGCGTCTTGCCTGCGGCGTTCACCGGCAAGGCCCAGGTGAAGCGCCAGTGGCGCGGCAAGGCGATGGTTTCGATGCTGCAAGCAAGCTGCGAGCGCAACGCATCGGCCAGTGCCTTGCGGCCTTGCGTATCGTGAAGATTCCAACCTTCCGCATTCGGCACTGCCGCAACGCCCAGGCGAACGCGCTCGCCGGGCAATGGCACCACGCGCGCTTCCATCAGCAGGCCGGATTCCAGCAGTGCGCGTTCCACCGCTTGCAAGGAAATGCGCTTCTCCTCGATCTTCACGATGCGATCCGCACGGCCCAGCAGGGCGAAGCCATCGCCTTGTGCCTGAACCTTGTCGCTGGCGGAATGCCAACCGGATTCCTGCAACCACGATGCGGCCATGCGCAGGGTGTCGCCTTCGATGGACAGCGCCATGCCGGGCAGTGCGTGCCAGGGGGCATCCGTTTCTTCCGCGCGCTGCCGCCACGCCACCGCGCCGGTTTCGGTGCTGCCGTAGATTTCCACGGGAACCTGGCCGAAGGCGTGGTCGCACAGCGGCAGGGCTTCAACCGGCAACGGCCCGCCTGCGGAGAACACGGCGCGAAGATGGTTGCGTGCACCACGCCAATCCAGCGTTTGCGGCAGACGTTTCAAGTGCGCGGGGCTGGCGATCAAGGCACACGCACCATTCACCAGACCACGCGCCATGTCTTCTGGAAACGTCCAGCGTTCGGCGACGAAAGCGCGGCCAGCGGCCAGCGGCCACAGCAGCCGGAACGGCAGGCCGTACATGTGCTGATGCGTGACCGTGGCGTACACCGTTGCCTCGCCCAGCCGCGATCCGAACGCGGACTCCAGTGCGCGCACTTCCGCGGAAAGCTGGGAAAGGCGCTTGGGAACCAGCGTGGGTTCGCCGGTGGAACCGGAAGTGAAAACGAACAGCGCGATGCGTTCGGGATCCAGCGTTTGCCACTGCGCTGCATCTTGCGCCGCATCTGGCGATGCGCTGGCGCTCACGTGCGGCAACGGCGCATCGGCGGGGAAATCGCCCGCGCATCCGGCGCAGATGGTCGATAGCCGCCGCAACGTTTCCGGCAGCACATCGGCAGGCAGTACCGCCTGCTTGCCTGCGTGCCACGCGCCGAACAGGGCGCAGGCGAAGGCGGCGCTGTCCTCGAAGAACAGCGCGATTTTTTCGCCGGGCATCGTTGCGAACACCGTGCGCCACGCATTCGCACGTTCGGCAAACTCGGAAAACAACAATCGCACGCCCGCGCGCAGTGCGAGGGCCGCATCCGCATTGCGTCCTGTCGCCAGCAGTTCGTGCAGTTCGATGAACTCACCCACGTGGTGCTCTCCGCACGCGCTGGCGCACCAGCCATTCCGCACCGAACAAAAGCCCCATCAGGAGGTAGGCGATCAGCCCGTTGTACAGCGCCCACTGCGCATCGCTGGCGTGCAGCGCGGTGTACAGCGCAATGGCGCCATTCAGGATGAAAAACCCGCACCACACCTGCGTGACGCGCCGTGTGTAGGCCACGCCGGAAGGCGGCAGGTTCGGTTCGGTGATGCGCGCGATGCGTTCCACCACGGTCGGCGGATGCGCGAGGCTCGCGCCGAACAGCGCCAGCATCGCCGCGTTCACCAGCACCGGATAGAGCTTCAGCGCCGCGGCCTCGTTCGATGCTGCGGCAATCGCGGCCAGCAACAACGCGCCGCCCGCCGCAACGAACCACACTTTCTCGCGCTTGATGACTGCACGCAGCAGCGCCACGCCCGCCAGCAACAGGGCGAGGACGCGCGGAGAAAAATGTGCCAGGCCGAAATACACCAACAGCGGGTAAGCCAGCATCAACAGCGAAACCAGCACGGTGCGCAGGATGCGCATGGCTGCGATTACTCGGGCTGTTGCAGCAGGTTCTGGAGCGCGCTCACCACATCGTCCACGGTGCGCACCTTCTTGAAGGCATCCGGTTGCAGGCGTTTGCCGACAATGGGCTTGAGCTTCACGATCATGTCCACGGCATCGATGCTGTCGATGTCCAGATCCTGGGACAGCCGTGCTTCCGGCACGATTCTGGCCGCGTCGATGTCGAAGGTGTCTTGCAGGATGCGGGAAAGGCTGGCGAGGATTTCTTCGCGGGTCATTGGCAGGTTCCGGTGTCGGGTCGGTCAGGATTTTCGGTTCGCCGCCACGAAGGCGGCCAGGGCGCGCACGCTGGCGAAATGTTTTCGGGTTTCCGATGAATCCGAAGACAGCGTCACGCCGAAGCGTTTTTGCAGCGCCAGCCCAAGTTCCAGCGCGTCGATCGAATCAAGGCCCAAGCCATCGCCGAACAGCGCGGCGGAAGGGTCGATGTCCGCAGGCGTGATGTCTTCCAGGTTCAGGCTCTGGATCAGCAGGGTTTTGATGTCTTCTTCAAGCGCCAGCATGGGCGGGTTCCTCCGTCTGGAAATAGTTGCGCAAATGGTCGGTGAGGCGACGCGCGGCCAGTGCCGCTTCGCCGCCAGCTTCGTCGATGAAGGGGCGAACGGGAATATCCTCGCGCACCTCGATGGTGAATTTCATGCGCGTGGGTGGAACTTTCCACCACGGCAGGCCCTTGGTGAGGCTGCGCGGCGTGCAATCGATCAGCACCGGCGTCACGTCGCGTTCCCCACGCACCGCGATGTTCGCAGCACCGCGTTGCAGTTTCACCATGCCATCCAGCGCGGTGCGCGTGCCTTCCGGGAAGATCAGAAGATTGCTGCCCGCGCGCAATGATGCGATGCAGTCGTCGATCAGGCCCGCGCCGGAATCGTTGCTGATGTAGCGCGCGGCGCGGATCGGCCCGCGCGTGAACGGGTTGGCGGCGCGCCGCGCGTTCACCACGCAATCCGCATTGGGCACCTGCGAGACGAGGAACACGACATCCAGCAGCGTCGGATGGTTGGCGAGGATGAGCAAACCTTCGCGTTGCAGACGTTCCGCACCGAGCACGCGATAATCCAGCACGCGCATCACGCGCATGAATTCGATGAAGAACCCGAAACTGCGCTGTACCAGCCCGCGCGCCAGCCGCGCCTTGCGGTCTGCATCGCGCACGAACAGATCCAGCGCCGGAAAACACACGAGGCGCAACAGCAGCCCGCCGATGCCGAAGGTGGCGAACGAAATGCCCGTGGTGACCACGCGCAGGCTGCGTTCTGCCGTCATGCCCGTTCCCACTGCCAGCGGCGGCCATCGACATCGCGGCGATATTCGCGTTGGTGGCCGATGAGGAACGACAGCAGGGCCAGATCGGAAGGCAATGAGGAATCCGTTGTCGCAACTTCGCCCGTGGCCTGCGCGAGCGAGAAACCGATGCCGGATCCTTTCGCAGGCGCAATCCGCACCGCCCATGCGTGGATGAACTCGCCGGGTTCGGAAAAGTGTTCCAGCGGTGGCGGCAAGGGTTCGTCATAGACCACCACCAGCACTTCCGGCGCGCCTTCGGCCAGCAAGCCGACGGCTTCCACCAGCGCCGATTCGGCGGTTTCCGCGCCTGCGGCCACGGCGCTGTAGTTGGAACGATCACCACGCGCAATCGAGAACAGCGCGGCGAAAGCGTTGTGTACCGACACGCTGAACGCGGTGGGCGATACCGCGCCTTCCTCCGCGAGTTGCCGCATCAGTTCGATGGAACGGCGCATGTCGCCATAACGCGAAGCGAACACCGCAGGGCAGGGTTGCGCTGCATCTTCCAGCGCTTCGTAAGCGGTTTGCAGCGCCGCGCGGCCCAGACGTTCGATCCGCCGCCGCATCATCGCGGGCATCTGTGCCAATGCAGGCACTTCATCGCCTTTCACTGGCACGGGCCGCGCAAGCCAATCCAGCCATGCCTCGCGGCTGGACAGGCCGGGCGCCCAGGCGGCCCATCGTTGGACAAGGAATCGGAAACTCATGAACGCCGGAAGCCAGGTAAAAGAGGAAGTCACGGAGGCAAGCCGGGCCATGCGGCAATACGGCCCCCGAAAGCGCCCCATGCGAGCCGGGTATTTTGCCAGAAGCGGCACGCGGAGGGTTTTCGGGATTGTGATAAGCCCCATGTCTCGGTGAGCTTCACCCGCTGGCGGGAGAGGTCGGCGCGAAGCGTCGGGTGAGGGTGGCAGCGTGGGCTTGCGGGAAATTCGATGCCCACGGACGGTACCACCCTCACCCCGGCCCTTCCGCCAGCGGGAGGGAGAACAACGGGTGGGCTATCCGGCGATCCGATATCTCCGCTTGCACGCACACCCTGCGCGAAGTGGCAAGGTTGCTCTTGCAGTTGAAGGGCGCGGCTACTCGAAACCATCCGAGAACAGCGCGTTGATGAGATCGGAATCGACCAGCATGAAAATGTCCGTGGCGTTATTCGTATCGCCGGGAACCAGATTGTTCGCTTGCGATTCGAAGGCGTAGGAGAGCCCGGCGGCATCCATCGCCACGGTGGCGCCGGAACGCAGGTTGCCCGGTATGTTGCTGTCGTTGCTGCTGATCGGGAACGGCGTGCCGCTGGCACCGGGAATGTGCAGGTACACCTGATCCACACCGCTGAGCGTGCAGGTCATCAGCACGGTGCCGATGTCGGAAATATCGGAGTTGCGGCAGGCGTCGAAATCCGCGGCGACGGGTTTTGGGATCACGGTGGTGGTGTGGGCCACCACATCGCGCACATACAGGCCGCTGTTGTTGACACAATCCCCGCCCAGGGCGCCGTAGCAGCGGTTGCGGAACACCACGAGGCGGCCATTGGGCGAGATCGCAGGGTCTGCCGTAACGACATTGCCGTTACCCACGCCATTGGACCCGTTGGCACGGCTGATCAGGGATGTATGGTTGAAGGCCAGGTCGCGCATGTAGGTGGACCAGTAGCCGCCACCTGTTGCCATTGGATCCTGGCAGGTGAACACGATGAAGCGGCCATCGTCGGATTGGGCGCGCGGGTAGAGCGCGCAATAGTTGTCCGAAGCGGTGCCATCGGGTTTCGCCGAGACCAGCGTCACCGTGCCGCTGGAAAGATCCTTCACGAAAACCTGGTTGCTGCCCTTGGGATCGATGCCGAGGTTGGTGGACATGCCACCGAATGCGACGTAGCGCCCGTTGCCGGACATGGAAAGGGAATCGTCCTCCACGGCGTCGGCCGCCACGCTGCCGGAAGCGTTCGCGCTTGCCAGCACCAATTGGCCGCTGACGCGATCCTTGCGCACCACCTGCCAGCCGGGCGTGGGGATGCCCACGCCGAGGTTGCTGTTGTAGGTGAGAAAGGCCACGTAGCGCCCGTCGCCGGACACCATCGGGCGTTCGCCGCGCACCGGGGTACCCGCCGTGGTGCGCGAGATGTACTGGATCAGGCCGCCGTCCAGATCGGTGACGACGACATAGTTGCTCTGTGGATCCGAGTTGGGCGCCCAGTTGTTTGCCGCCGAGGTGAACACCACGGTTTTGCCGTCACTGGAGACATCCACATGGCTGTTGTGGTTGTTGGCCTGGGTTTCGGGCGGATCGGGAACGAGGCGGCCGAACAGCCATTGCGCGTGTGCTTGCGTGGCGCAGGCGAGGAGCAGCACGAACAGCAGCGCGACAAGGCGTGACTTCCCCTGTGGAGCACGGCTTGCTGCGCTGCTGCATTCCCGGCGAGGCAAGCGCAGCAAGCTGCGCTCTACGGGGCATTGGAGCGTGTTGCGGCGGGAGGCGAGGAACGGCACGTGCGACATGGCGGACTCCAGTGATGGGTGTCCTTCCCAGTACGCAGGTCCAGGGCAAATCCCTTCACGCCACTCAAAGTTTCCGGGCGAGGGATTCAGCCGCCGTTCGATGTATTTCCTCCGGCAGCAAGGTTTCGCGCAGCACCGGCAGGGCCTGGTCGAGCAGTGCGCGCGCTTTTCCGGGCGCGCCGCGTGCGTGCAGGATGGCGGCCAGTTCGGCGCGTGCGATGGCCATGTCCACCGGCTGCACGCCAGCGGCTTCCAGCATGTCCAGTGCGGTGCGTTGCTCGCGTTCGGCGGTTTCAGGATCGCCGCGCAGTGCGGCGAAATCGGCGCGGACGCGGTGTGCGTGCGCAAAGACCGGATGGCTTTGCGGCACCAGTGCGGAAAAAAGTGCCAAGGCTTCCGCAAGCAGCGGTTCGCCGTGGGCCAGATCGCGCATCCGCCGTGCCAGCACCACGGCCTGCCAGGTGACGAAGGCGTATTCCGGCGCATCGACGCCATCCAGTTCCAGGGCGCGCTGGCGCAGGTGCGCCAGCCGTTCCGCCGCGCGTGCGTGTTGCCCGGCCAGACCAAGGCATCGGGCGTAATTGCGTTCCATCTGCCGCACGAACAGGTTGTCCGGATCCGGGTATCCCTGCTTCATGCTTTCGAGCGCCCGCTCGAACAGGCGCAGCGCGGCCGGGTAATCGCCGGCGTTTTCGTAGGTGGAGGCGAGGTTGTTGAGCGCTACGGCATCGTCGCCGAAGGTTTGCGAGGCGACGGAGACGAGTTGCTGGCCGCGTTTGACCGCTTCGACCGCTTCGCGGTAACGGCCCAGTTCGTTGAGGGCGATGCCAAGATCGTTGTAGAGCGTGGCCATGCGGATGCCGCGCGGGCCGACGCTGCGCTCCTGCAAGGCGATGGCGTGCCGCAGCACGGCTTCGCCTTCGTCCGCACGGCCCAGGTACGTCATCGCCGAGCCTTGGGCGCGGAGCATCACCACGCGCTCCGGGGATTCGGGCGGCAGGTCGCCATCGGCGTAGGCCAGCGCGGTTTCCGCCAGTTGCAGCGCGCGGGCGTGATCGCCTTGCAGGGAAAGCACGCTGCTCCACGCCTGCAAGGTGTTCGTCAGGATGTCCAGTGGCGGATCGGACAGGGTGGCGGCCAGGTCAAGAACGCGCTGCCAGTGCTGCTGGGCCTGTTCGAAATCGTTGTTGCGGTAGTGCGCATAGGCCAGTTGATCGTGCGAGTGCATTTCCTGCGCGGCATCATCCGGCGCGAAGCGCTGGCGCAGTGCTTCGGACGCCCGTGCGGCGGCGAGGCTTTCGGCGCCGCGTTCCAGTGCACCCAGCGTGCTGGACAAGCCATCGAGATTCGCCGCCAGCGCCAGCGCCTGGCTTTTGCCTTCCGGCTCCACACCGGCCAGACCCTGCGAGAACAATTCCACGGCGATGGCAGGTTCCCCGAGCGAGGCATACAGGTGCCCCAGAAGACGCTGGATGGATTGGCGCAGCCGCAGGTCGATGCCATCGCGTCGGCCCAGTTCGGTACGAGCGTGGTCGAGCAGATCACGCACGCTGATCTGCGCGCTCATCGCCTGTGCGGGGCTGGCGGCGTTGAGCGTGCTGGCGAGGAAATCGAACGCAGCGTGCGCGGTGGCGGCATCGCGTTCGGCGGCTTGTCGGGCAGCGGTGGCGCGGGCTTCGGCGGCGAGTGCGCGTTCGCGTTCGTGATCCAGCCGCCAGACGAAGGCCGCGATGCCGGCCAGCGCAAGCGTTGCCAACGCCAACCCCATGCGATGCCGCGCGGCGTATTTTTGCAGCCGATAGAACGGTGTGTCGGCGGCGGCGCGCACCGGGCGGCCTTCGCGCCAGCGCCGCAGGTCTTCGCGCAGGGCTTCGACCGAGGCGTAACGCTGCGAAGCCTCGTCCGCCGTGGCCATCGAGAGGATGCCGCGCAGGTCCGCAGCCAGTGCCAACGGCACGAAACCTGCCAGTGGCTGAAAAGGCTCCTCCGGCGCGCGCGAGCCGCTCAACATCTCGCGCAACAAAATGCCCAGCGCAAAGACATCCGAAACGGTGGTGACGGTGCGCCCGGCGCGCTGTTCCGGGCTGGCGTAGCCGGGCGTCCAGATGCGCGTGGAGGTTTGGCGCAGGTCGCCATCCACGGAGAGATCCACCAGCTTGGCGACGCCGAAATCCAGCAGTTTCGGTTCGCCATCGGCGCGCACCAGCACGTTGCCCGGCTTGATGTCGCGATGGATCACCAGTCGCTGGTGCGCGTGCTGCACGGCGGCGGCGACCTTGTCGAACAGTTCCAGCCGCTGATGCAATTCCGGCGCGTGACGGGCGATGTATTCCATCAGCGGCAGACCATCGACGTATTCCATCGCAACGTAAGGCTGCCCATCCTCTGTTTCGCCGCCGTCGATCAGGTGCGCGATGTTGGAGTGATCCAGTTGCGCGAGAATCTGCCGCTCCTGCCGCAGGCGATGCCTGCCATCCTCGGTCGGGAAGCCGCGGATCAGCTTGATGGCAACCTGTTGCGTGAAGCGTCCGTCTGCGCGTTCGGCCAACAGCACCTGGCCCATGCCGCCTGCGCCCAGTTCACGCAGCACGCACCAGGGGCCAAGGCGTGTGCCGGTGGCGGTACCGGGAACCAGATCGCGGGCACTGGAAGTGATGGCCCGCAGCAACGGATCATCCTTGGAAGCATCGGCGGCAAGCAGGGCGGAGAGCCGCGTGCGCAGCGCCGGTTCCAGATCGCGCAGCAGCGCTTCGCGTTCGCTGGCGGAAGCTGCGACCGCACGCTCGAACAATTCCGCCAGAAGGGCGTGCCTTGGCTCGCGGGTTGATTCGTCTCCTGCGTTCATGTGCCAAGTGCATCCTTGAGCCAGGCACGCGCAAAGCGCAGGTCGCGATCCACGGTGCTCGTCGAGGTATCGAGCGCGGCGGCGATTTCTTCGCGCGAGAAGCCGCCGAAATAGGCCATTTCCACAATCCTGGCCTGGCGCGGATCGTTTTTCGCCAAGTGCGAGAGAGCCTCATCCACGCGCAGCAGATCGCCCTCGTCCGAGTCCGACTCCATGCCCTCGGCCCGGCTCAGCGACATCGCTTCAAGACCCGCGCCATGCTTTTCGCTTTGCCGTCGGCGGGCGCGATCCACCAGAACCTGCCGCGTGGCCTGCGCCACCACGTGAAAGAAATGCTTGCGGTTCGCCCAGCCCGCTTCTCCACCCAGCAGCTTCAACAGCGCTTCGTGCGCCAGTTCCGTGGGCGTGAGCGTGGCATTGGCGTGGTATTGCAGGGATTGCGCCGCGATCGCCCGAACCCGGTCATACACCAGCGCCATCAACTGCTCGCGCGAGGCAGCATCGCCTTCCTGCCAGCGGCGCATCAGGTGGGTGAGATTGTTGGGAGCCTCCTGCATGTAACGGAGTCTAGCGGCCCGCACCGTGCATATCGAAGGGTGCCGTAGAATGGCAGGCTTGCCTTTTCCGCTTCAGGATCGTTCCGTGATCAAGCCCCGCACTCCGCCCGGCGTTCTCGAATTGTTGCCGCGCGACCAGATCGCCTTCCAGCAGATGCTCGATGTGATCCGCCGCAACTTCGAGCGCTTCGGCTTCTTGCCGGTCGAAACGCCGGTGTTCGAGCTTTCCGAGGTGCTGCTCACCAAGAGCGGCGGGGAAACGGAGCGGCAGGTGTATTTCGCCCAATCCACCGGTGCTTTGCAGAACGCGGCGGCGGAAGGCGACGATGGTTTGCCGGAACTGGCGCTGCGTTTCGATCTCACCGTGCCGCTGGCGCGTTACGTGGCCGAACACGAGCATGAACTTTCCTTCCCGTTCCGGCGCTACCAGATGCAGCGCGTATATCGCGGCGAGCGCGCCCAGCGCGGGCGTTTCCGCGAGTTCTACCAGTGCGACATCGACGTGATCGGCAAGGATGCGCTTTCGGTGCGTTTCGATGCAGAACTGCTGGCCGTGATCCACGCCGTTTTCAGCGAGCTTGCCATCGGCGATTTCACCATCCAGTTGAACAACCGCAAGCTGATGCGCGGCTTCTTCGAATCGCTCGGCGTGGCCGATGCGGAACGGCAGACGCTGGTGCTGCGCGAAGTGGACAAGCTGGACAAGCGCGGTGCGGATTACGTGCGCGAAACCCTCGTTTCCGAAGCCTTCGGCTTGTCGCCGGAAGCCGCTGGAAAAGTGCTGGATTTCGTGCAGGTTCGCTCGGAAAGCCACACCGATGCCATCGCCAAACTGCAAGCCCTCGGCGGCGGCAATGCCGCGCTGGAGCAGGGCGTGGCTGAACTCATCCAAGTGCTGGAACTGGTGCGCGCACTCGGCGTGCCGGAGAAGAACTACGCGATCAACCTTTCCATCGCGCGCGGGCTGGATTACTACACCGGCACCGTCTATGAAACCCGGCTCGATGCGACTCCGCAGATCGGTTCGATCTGTTCGGGTGGGCGCTACGAGAACCTTGCCAGCCATTACACGAAAAGCACGTTGCCGGGTGTGGGCATTTCCATCGGGCTGACGCGCCTGTTCTGGCAGCTGCGCGAAGCTGGCCTCATCGATACCGCCGAAAGCACGGTGCAGGTGCTGGTAAGCCAGATGGACGAATCGCGCCTGCCGCTGTATCTGGCCATCGCCAATGAGCTGCGGCTTGCCGGCATCAACACGGAAGTGCAACTGGAGCCGAAGAAGCTCGGCAAGCAGTTCCAGTACGCCAGCCGTGCGGGCATCCGCTTCGTCGTGGTCGTGGGCGAGGACGAGGAAGCGCGCGGCGTGGTTTCCGTGAAGGATCTGCGGCGCGAGGAACAATTCGAGACGCCACGTGCGGAACTGGCGAAAGCCCTGCGTGTGGAACTGGAACAGGCGCGCGTGATGGCGGTACTGAAGGATGCTGGTCCTTCCTGATCCTTGTGGGAACACATTGGCCGGAATGAGTCATCAACAGTTTCAATGCAATGCCAACCGAGATGTGAATGGATATCCAATTTCGCTTCCTGCCCGCCGCCGCACTGCTGGCTGCCACCTTGAGCCTTTCGGCCACCGCACACGCAGCGCAGCCTGATCCGGCTTTCACGCTCGATCTGGGTGGCCGAACCTTCGATCCGCTGATCGACGCGCGCGCTTCCACGCAGTCGCGCAACACCGATGCGGGCCTGAGGTTGGTGCAGTTCGATGGCCCGACCCGGCCAGAATGGCTGGAAGGTTTGACGCGACAGGGCGCAACACCGCTCCAGTACATCCATCCCTACAGTTACGTGGTGTGGGCCGATGCGGGCGCGATGTCGCGCACGGCACAGCTTGCGGGCGTGCGCTGGCAGGGCGATTTCCTGCCCGAATACAAGCTCGCGCCGGAGAGCCTTCATCTGGATGCCGCACGACGCCCGACGACGCTGCTGTTGAGCCGCCACGCCGATGAAACCGAACTGGCATCGGCGATGCGCGGCCTCGGTGCGATTGTCCGCTCCATCGCGCCGCTCAATCGGCATTTCTCCGTGGCTGAAATCGAACTTTCAGGCGAGCGCTATGCCGATCTGGCCGCGCTGCCCGGCGTGTATGCCGTGCAGGAAGTCGAAGTGCGTACCGCCAAGGAGATGCAGCGCAGCGAGATGAGCAACCAGTCCGTCGTCGGTGCCCACGGGCCTGCGCCTGGCCACGTCATCACGCCCGGCTATACCGATTGGGTCATCGCCGCAGGCGTGGATGGCACCGGCGTTACCGTGGGCATCGTGGATGGTGGCGTTCACGTCACGCATCCCGAACTCAACGTGGCGGGCAAGGTGAAACCCTGCGTCAGTGCCGGGGCCGGAACCACGTCCTGCGGTTCGGGCACCGATGCGCACGGCACGCATGTGGCCGCAGCGGTGGCGGGCATCGGCGTTCCCACTGCCCTCAACAACGGGTTCCTGCGCGGGCAGGGCGTGGCGCCGGGCGCGAACGTGGTGCGGCAGGTTTACGATCCGTTTCTGGGCAGCGGCCCCGGCGATGTGATTCCCAACGGCATGTTGACCATCTACCGCGAATCCGCACTTTCCGGCGCACAGCTCACGAACAACTCCTGGGGGCCAAGCGGCACGCCGAAGGGCTACGACATCCCGACCCTGCAGGTGGATATCGTCGTGCGTGATGCGCTGGCCGACGTTCCCGGCCAGCAGCCGGTGCTGGATGTGCGTTCGATAATGAATGGCAACGGCGACCGCAACACCGGCACCTGTGCGCCTTCGTCGCTGGGTACGCCGGACGAAGCCAAGAACCTGTTCGCGGTGGGCTCCACCAAGTTGCAGAGCGGCAACAGCCAGCTTGCCGACATCTTCGACGTTTCCGGCAACTCCGCGCACGGCAACGCCTGCGATGGCCGCACCCGACCGGACATCGTTGCCCCCGGTTGTTACACCGACAGCGCCAACAGTGCCAGCGGCTACGGCACGATGTGCGGCACCTCGATGGCTTCGCCGGTGGTAAGCGGCTCGGTGGCCTTGTTCATCGAGAAATACCGCAACGAACACGATGGTGCGACGCCCAGCCCGGCGCTGATCAAGGCCGCCTTCACCGCCGTGGCGAAGGATCTGGCAGGCTACAAGAACGCCGATGGCGGCGTGATGGGCCATCGCCCGGATCGCTTCCAGGGTTATGGCCGCCTCGATCTTCAGGCCGTCATCAACCCTGCCGCGCCGGTGATGTTCATCGATCAGAGCGAAATCTTCACCGCCAGCGGCCAGCAATTCAGCCTGCCGATTGCGGCGGCCGATCCGGCGCAGCCAGTGCGCATCATGCTGGCCTGGACGGATGCGCCCGGCCAGGGATTGGGCGGCACCACGCCGGCATGGGTGAACGATCTGAATCTTTCGGTGGAAGCCAGTGGAAGCGCTTTTTTCGGCAATGTCGTCGGCAGCGACGGCTGGAGCGCTTCCGGCGGCAGTGCCGATGGGAAGAACAATCTGGAAGGCGTATTCCTGAGCCCGGCTCAGCATGGCGGTTTCGCCAGGATCACCGTGGATGCCGCCAACATCGCCTGGGATGCGTTGAACCCGCACGCACCAGGCAGCCCGGCGCAGGATTTCGCGCTGGCCTGTTACAACTGCGTGCTTGGCGAAGGCTTCGGTTTGTCCGTGACCCCTGCAAGCGCACAAGTCTGCGCACCGGAAGATGCCGACGCGACGGTTTCCGTGGCTGCCTACGGCGCGTTCAACGGGGCGGTGACGTTGGCCGCCTCCCATCTTCCGACCGGCCTTTCCGCTTCGTTCTCTCCGGCCACGGTGAACCCCTCGCCGGGCACGAGCACGCTCACGTTGGGCAATACCGCTGCGGTTGCATCGGGGGCGTATTCGATCCTGATCGAGGGCACCAGCCCAGGTGAAACCTCGCGCAGTATCGGCTTCGACTTGAAGCTTGCCGCTGCCGTGCCGGATGTGCCCGGGCTGGTTTCGCCCGCCGATGCCGCCAGCAGCGTTCCCGCACAAGCTGTGCTGGAATGGGATGCCGTACCCGGAGCATTCGGTTATCGGGTGGAAGTGGCCGATTCCGCGGATTTCTCCGAAATCGTTTTCAGCGCGCAGTCCCAGTCCACCAGCGTCACCGTCGCCCCGGCGCTGGAAACCAGCACCACGTACCACTGGCGCGTGATCGCGGAAAACGCCTGCGGCGATACGGCATCCGAAGCGTTCTCCTTCAGCACGGTTGCCGCACCTGGCGATTGCCCGGTGGGAATGCAGCCGACACCGCCGGTGTTCTTCGCCGATTTCAGCGATGGCCTGGGCGATTTCGTCACCACCGGCAGTATCGGCAGTGCCACCTGGAATGTTTCCAACAGCAGCCCGGGCCCCGGCTCCGGCGGCAACGCCGCGCTGGCGCAGGATCTGACTACCACCTCGGATCAGCGCCTGACTTCTCCCGCCATCGCCGTGCCTTCCGATCTTGAACAACCCACGCTGCGTTTCTTCAACGCCATCAATGTCGAACCGAACTCCAGCAGCGGTTGCTGGGACGGTGGCTTGCTGGAAATCAGCACCGACAGCGGCACGAACTTCACCCAGATCACCGGCGCGGCACTCCTCACCCAGCCTTACACCGCGAACGCGCCATCGGCCAATCCACTTTCCGGCAAACCGGTTTGGTGCGGCGCGAGCGTGCCGTGGAAGGCGAACGTGGTCGATCTTTCCGCCTATGCCGGGCAGAGCGTGAACCTGCGCTGGCGTCTGGGTACCGACAACCTCGTCGGTTTTGTACCGGATGGCTGGCGCATCGACGATGTGATGGTGCGCGGTTGCGAACCTGCCGGGCCGGACGTGCGGGTTTTCCGAAACGGCTTTGAGTGATGAAAAAAGGGTCTGCACCGCACTGCGCAGTGCAAGCCCTTGAAGTGAGTCTCGAAGCAGGAATTGTCTGAAGCAGGAATTGCGGATGGAACTCAGAACCAGACCCGCAACCCGAATGCCACGCTGCGCCCTGGCAACGGCGCGTAGTCGCGCAGCAGCGAGGTGTGGGGGCGGGCTTCCTCGTCCGTGAGGTTGGCGCCATCCAGAAACGCCTCCCAGCTTGCGGAGGGCGTTTCCCAGCGATAGGCCAGGTGTGCATCCACCAGCGTGTAGGCCGGACTTGGCGCTTCGTTCTGCGCTACGTCGTCCTGCTTGAAATTGCGCACGGCATTGGCCGAAAGCCGCCAGCCGCTGCGTTCGAAGGCCAGGCCCGCGCCGATGCGTGCCGGGGCGATGCGCGGCAGATTGCCGGTGTTGGACAGTTCCACGGTTTCGTGGTGATGATGGTCGCCGTGCGGCACGTCGATGTGCAGCACGCGCGATCCGCTGCCATCCAGCTTGGCGCGCACCACGTCGCCGAACAGGCGTGCATCCAGCCTTCCGGCGCCGCTGTCGAACAGCGTGGAGAGCGCTTCGACTTCCGCGCCGGTGAAGGCGGCTTCCTGCTGCGTCCACACGCGCACCGCCGAGCCATCGCTTTCAAGCCCGGTATCGGCCAGATAGATGAAGTTGTCGAAGTTGGTGCGGTAGGCTGCGGCCTTCAACTGGAAATTGCCCTGGTGCAGGTGGAAGCCCACCTCGGCACGCAGGCCGCGTTCGGTATCCAGTTCCGCATCGCCCAGTTCGATGGACTGCGTGGCCACATGCAGGCCATTGGCGAACAGTTCTTCCTGTGCCGGGGCACGTTCGGAGCGATCCAGCCCGGCACGAAGTTCCAGCGCATTGCCGGCTTTCCAGATCGCACCGGCGGAAACATTGAACAGGGAGAAGCTGCGCCCGGCCGCACCCTCCGGTTCCAGTTCCACGCGGTCGGCACGGCCACCCAGTTCCAGTTTCACTGCGCCGAAGCGTTTTTCCTGAAGTGCGAACACGCCGAGGGCTCGGGTATCGGTGGGCGGCACGAAGGCTTCCTCGCCATCGGCGGAAAAGCGCGTGTCGCCGAACTGCACGCCAAAGGCACCGTTCCAGCCGCCACGCTCGGAGTGCACGGCCTCGATCCGGCCTTCGACCCCACGGTTGCGGAACACCGTGCCGATTTCATCGCCTTCGAACTCGGTGTGTTCGTAATCGGTGTGAGCCAGGTGCAGGTCGATGCGGTCGAGGAAGGCGAACGGTTGGTACAGGCCGCCCTTGAAGTCGAAGCGGCTCTGGATCAGATCGATGCGCACAGGGCCTTCTTCGTGGCCTTCTTCCGCATGATCGTGGTCGTGATCTTCGTCCTCGTCATGATCGTGGTCATGGTCATGATCGTCTTCATGCGCGTGGACGTGCGCGCCTTCGGGAATGCCGTAGTTGGTGCGATAAGTGCTGGCGGAAAAACCGAGCCAGCCACCTTCGCCGAACCACGTCGCCCCCAGCGCGCCGGAACGGGTTTTCACCGAGCTGTTGGGCAGGGTGCCGAAGGCTTCTTCTTCCTCCTCCTCGCCTTCGTGCTCATGGTCGTGGTCGTGTTCCTCGTGGGCATCCAGATGCGCGAAGCCGGGAATGTCATAGTCGTTGCCGTTGCGTACCAGGCCATCGGCGTGCAGCACGAGATTCCCGGCCACACCATCGAAGCGCACCAATCCCGCGAACTCATCGTTCACGGTGTTGCCGCGCACTTCGGCACGACCGGAAATCGGAGCATCGGGCAGTTCGCGCGCGATGCGGCCATCGGCCACGTTCACCGCACCGCCAATGGCACCGGTGCCGAACAACAGCGTCGCCGGGCCTTTCAGTACTTCGATCTGATCCGCAAGGAAGGGTTCGACCGCAGGTGCGTGGTCGGCGCTGATGGTGGAGGCATCCAGCGTGCCGACGCCACCGGAAAGCACCTGCACGCGCGCACCTTCCAATCCACGAATGATGGGCCGCCCGACGCCTGGCCCGAAGCCTGCGCTCTGCACGCCTGGCAATGCGGAAAGGGTTTCCCCGAGCGAGTTGGTCTTGGCGCGATCAAGCGCGTCGTCTGCCAGCACTTCCACCGGCCTTGCCATGTCCTCGGCCGTGGCGCGCAAGGGCGAAGCGGTAACGGCGACGACGGAAAGCTCCTTGGCTTCGTCCTTGCCCGGATCAGCTTCCGCAGCGGCTGCGGTTTGGGCGGCAAGCAGCAGCGCCAATGCGATGGCGTGGGAGAGCGGGGAGGGAAGGGGCTTGGTGACTGAACGGCTCATCCGTGGCTCCATGTAACGATATAGAGTAACAACATGGAAGTCATGTTATAGTGTTTCAAAGTCGAATCAAGTGTGCCGTTGGTCATGTCCACGCCGTTGCAGGAAACCCGCCTTCCCGTCACGCCCGCTCAGCAGGCGCAGGCGGTGCTGCGCGCGGACAAGCTGGGGATGTGGGCATCGCTGGCCTGCGCGCTGCATTGCGCGGCGTTGCCGCTGGTATTGGCGGTGCTGCCTGCGCTGGGCTTGAACCGCGCGGCGTTGGTGGATGCCGATCAGGCGTTCACCATCTTCGCCACGGTGCTGGGCATTTCCACACTGGCTTTTGGTTATCGCCGCCATCGCGTTAAACGCGCGTGGTGGTTGCTGCTGCCGGGGTTGACGCTGGTCTGGGCCAATACCTTCACTGCGTTGCACAGCCACGGCGGTGCGCATGTGGCGATGATGGTGATCGGTGGCCTCTTGATCGCCGCCGCGCATTTCCTCAATACGCGGCTGCTGCGCGGTTCTTCTTCCCACTGCGCATTGGATTGACTGGCTACGGTGCTCAAGTGCCGCTTCGATGGTAGGCTACGCGGCCTTTTCGACAACCCAACAGGCCAAGGAGCAGAACATGGGCAAGGGAGACACCCGCACCGCCAAGGGCAAGCGCTACTCGTGCAGCTACGGCAACGTGCGTCCGCATGGCACCACCGCCGCCGTCGTGAAGGCGGCCCCGACGCCGAAAGCGCCGGTCGCCGCCGCGAAGAAAACCGCCGTGAAGAAGAAAGCCTGAGCGCGGATTCGCGATTGTGCATACGAAAAAGCCCCGCAGTGATGCGGGGCTTTTTCGTTGTGTCGGTGTCGGGTCTCGGGAAAGAGCATGGAGCTTTTGTCCGCGAATGAACGCGAATGTTGTCACGAGTGTGCTGCGGGAATGGATCAGCGGTAACGGTTGATTTCGTCGCGTAGTTTCATCGTTGCCGCACGCGCGGCTTGGGTGAAGTCTTCGCCTCGGGAGGCATAAAGGATCGCGCGCGAAGAACTGATGACGAGGCCCGCGCCATCGCGCGTTGCTCCATTTCGCACTACCGCTTCCACATCGCCGCCCTGCGCACCAACGCCGGGCACGAGGAAGGGCATT
>JAWLAV010000005.1:0-172964 GCA_041395225.1 Lysobacteraceae bacterium | reverse complement strand
TGGATTACGATCCGGAATGATCGTGATGAGTACGCATCAGAACACACCCGCGTTGCCCTCACCCATCAACCTCGCGCAGTGGATCGAAGAGCATCGCCACCTGTTGAAACCGCCGGTCGGCAACAAGTGCATCCACGCCGGGGATTTCATCGTGATGGTGGTGGGCGGGCCGAACCAGCGCACCGATTACCACTACGACGAAGGCCCGGAGTTCTTCCATCAGATCGAAGGCGAAATGATCCTGCGCATTCAGGAGAACGGCACGGTGCGCGACATTCCGATCCGTGCCGGGGAAATCTTCCTGCTGCCCCCGCGCGTGCCGCATTCCCCGCAGCGAATGTCCGATTCCGTTGGCCTGGTCATCGAACGCCGTCGCCTGCCGCACGAACTGGATGGCTTGCAGTGGTACTGCCCAAACTGCAACGCGCTGGTGTACGAGGAGTATTTCCCGCTGCATGACATCGAAACCGATTTCCCGCCGGTGTTCGAACGCTTCTACACCTCCCGCGAGCACCGCACTTGCAAGCAATGCGGCGCGTTGCATCCGGCTCCGGCGAAGTTCGACGATCTGATCCCGGAAACCTGAGATCACCCCTGCATTGCTTCGCGCACTTCCACGCCGGCGGCGGCGAGTTCTCTTTTGAGTTCCTGGATCGCCAGCGTGCCGGAATGGAATACGCTTGCGGCCAGTGCGGCATCGACGTCCGCCTGCGTGAACACGTCGATGAAATGTCGGGCTTCTCCCGCGCCACCGGAGGCCACCAGCGGCACGTGGCACAAGGCGCGCGCGGCGGTGAGTTGTTCCAGGTCATAGCCCTGCCGCACCCCATCCGAACCCATGCAGTTCAGCACGATCTCCCCTGCACCAAGTCGCTGCACTTCGATGATCCAATCCAGTGTTCGATGCGAAAGCGCACGGATTTTTTCCGGATCGCCGGTGTGGCTGCGCACGCGCCATTCCCCATCGGCATCGCGCAGGCTGTCGATGCCCACCACCACGCACTGCACGCCGAAGGCATCGGCCAGTTCGGAAATGAGTGCGGGCCGTTCCAGTGCGGGCGTGTTGATCGATACCTTGTCCGCGCCGGCGTGGAGAATCGCGCGCGCATCTTCGACGCTGCGGATGCCGCCTGCGACGCAGAACGGGATGTCGATCAGCCGCGCCACGCGCTCCACCCAATCGCGATCCGCACTGCGGCCCTGCGGGCTGGCGGTGATGTCGTAGAACACCAGTTCGTCCGCGCCTTCATCGCGATAGCGTTCGGCCAATGTTTGGATATCGCCCATGTCCACATGATCGCGGAAGCGCACACCCTTCACGACGCGGCCATCGCGCACGTCCAGGCATGGAACGATGCGTTTGCTCAACATGCCAATGCCTCGGAAAGCTCCAAACGATGTTCCAGCAATGCCTTGCCGAGCACGGCTCCGGCGCAGCCTGCGGCACGTGCATCGGTGATGTCGGCGACGCTGCGGATGCCGCCGGATGCCTGTATCGCAAGTGTTGGCGCAATATTGGCGAGGTGTTCGTAGAGTTGCAGATTCGGCCCGGCAAACATGCCGTCGCGGTCGATATCGGTACACAGCAAATGCACGAGTCCAGTATCGGCGAAGAAGCGCGCCAATTCATCCAGGGTACGTTCGGAAACCGCTGTCCAACCATGTGAAGGCAGACGCCACACGCCTTCGATGCAACGTGTATCGAGTGCAACGGTGATGCGCTGCGCGCCGTGGCGCGCAATCCATGCGGCAATGTTTTCAGGTTCGCGAACCGCGAGGCTGCCGACCACGACGCGCGCGGCACCTGCATCCAGCACGCGCAGAAGATCGTCCTCGTTGCGAATGCCACCGCCGGTCTGCACCTTCAATTGCGTGCTTTCGGTGATGCCGGAAAGCAACGGCGCAAGCGTGTAACCGCCTTCGCGTGCGGCGTCCAGATCAACCAGATGCAGCCATTGCGCGCCATCGTTTGCGTAGCGCTGAGCCAATTCCAGCGGCGTGCTGGCGTAGTTGGTCTGTTGCGTGTAATCCCCTTGTTTCAGGCGAACCACTGCGCCGTTTCGCACGTCGATGGCGGGATAAACAGTGAGGTTCATGCGCAGCCCTTTCGCACGAAGTTTTCCAGCAGCTTTTCACCGGTTCTGCCGCTGCGTTCGGGATGGAATTGCGCGCCTGCAATGTTGTCGCGCTGCACGAGCGCGGCAAAGCGCGTGCCGTGCGTGGCGGCAGCAAGGCAATCGTGGGTGATGGGTGCGGCGTAGCTGTGAACGAAGTAGCACGGCTCGCCTTTTTCGATGCATTCCAGCAGCGACGATTCGCGCAGCGGCTCCAGGCGATTCCAGCCCATGTGCGGAATGCGGATGCCAGGGGCTTCGGGAATCTTCGCCACGCGACCGGGCAACAGGCCAAGGCAGGCCACGTCACCTTCCTCGGAGGACTCGAACAACAACTGCATCCCGAGGCATATGCCGAGCAGCGGCGTTTGCAGGGCGCGGATCACGTTGATGAGATCAAGTTCATGCAGGCGCTTCATCGCGACGCCCGCCGCACCCACGCCAGGCAGGATCACGCGCTCGCTGTGGTAGATGATGTCCGCATCGCTGGTGAGCACGGAATCAACGCCCAGCCGATCCAGCGCATAGCGCACCGAACCGATGTTCGCGCCGCCGGAATCGATCACTGCCACGCGCATCACAGCGTTCCTTTCGTGCTGGGCAACTCGCGACCTTCACGCCGGAGCGCTTGTCGCAACGCACGCGCCACGGCCTTGAAGCAGGCTTCGACCATGTGGTGCGCGTTGTCGCCGCGTACCGCCAGATGCAGGTTCAGGCCACTGGTTTCGCACAGCGAGCGGAAGAAATGCGGGACGAGTTCGGTGGGCAGTTCGCCGACTTTTTCACGCGGGAACGCGCCGTCGAAGACGAAGTACGGGCGGCCTGAAAAATCCAGCGCAGCGCGTGCGATGGCTTCGTCCATCGGGAGCGTGATGGTCGATGCCGTTGCACTGCCATCGGTTATTTCGGCACTGCCGTAACGCCCGATGCCGCGCTTGTCGCCAAGCGCAGCCTTCAATGCCTGCCCCAATGCGAGCGCGCAATCCTCGACGGTGTGGTGTTCGTCGATATGCAGATCACCTTCGCAAACCAATTCCAGCGCGAAGCCACCGTGCTTGCCGATCTGTTCCAGCATGTGATCGAAGTAGCCAAGGCCCGTATGCACCTTCGGCTCGGCGACGCGATCCAGATCGACACTGAGGCGAATCCTCGTTTCCTTCGTGTTGCGTTCGATGCAGGCCGTGCGCGGCGCATCGGCCAGTTCGTGCGCGATGGCGTTCCAGTCGAACAGGCCCGGCCCGAGCTTGAAACTGCGAATCCCGAGGTTGCTTGCGAACTGAATATCAGTATCGCGGTCGCCCACCATCGCGCTTCCGTCCAGATCAATCGAACGATCACGCAGGTAATGCAAGGCCAGCCCGATGCCTGGTTTGCGCGTGGGCAGGTTCTGGTGCGGGAAACTTTCGTCGATCAGCACTTCACGGAAAACGATGCCCTGCGAGGCAAAGACCTGCATCATCAGTTCATGCGGGCCGGTGAAGGTTTCGCGCGGGAAGCTCTCCGTGCCCAGGCCATCCTGATTGGTCACCATCACGAACTGGAACCCGGCATCGCGCAGTTTCAGCAGTGCGGGAATCACTCCCGGCACGAAACACAGTTTTTCGTAACGGTCGATCTGGAAATCTTCCGGCTCCTCGATCAGCGTGCCGTCGCGATCCACGAACAGGATACGAGTCATGCTGCGATCTCCGTGGCTTTCGTCAGCGCGGAAATCACCGCATCGTTTTCGTCCGGCGCACCGATGCTGATGCGCAATGCATCGTGCAGACATGGCGCGGCGCGCTGGTCGCGCACCACCACGCCTGCGCGCAGCAACGCATCGAATGCGCCCTGTGCATCATGGAAACGCACGAGCAGGAAATTGCCCTGCGAGGGATGCACGCGGCGCACGCCGGGCAGTTTCGCCAATACCTGCGCCAACCGTTCGCGTTCGCTGCACGTCTGTGCGATGCGTTCGCGGGTGCGTGCCTGTGCGGCAGGATGCAACGCGGCCAGCGCAAGTTCAACGCAGGGCGTGGGCAGCGGATACGGTGCCTGGCAATTGCGCAGTACCGCGATGAGTTCAGGTTGCGCAATCAACACGCCGATGCGCGCCGCAGCCAGTGCGTAGGCCTTGGACAAGGTTCGCAGCACGGCGATGTTGGCGTGTTCGGCCATCAGGCCTGTCGCGGAAGGCACATCGGAAAACTCGACGTAGGCTTCATCGACGACAATGAGCGCCTTGCCCGAAAGCCGCTGCGCAAGTTGCGCGATGGCTTGAAGTGACAACGCTTGCCCGGTCGGGTTCGACGGCGAACACAGGAACACCAGATGCGCGCAGTTGCGTTCGGCAGCTTCGGCAATCGCGGAAAGATCGGCAGAGAACCCTTCCTCGCCATCATGCAGTGGCACGTCGATTACAGGCGCAGCCTGCAAACGCGCACCGACTTCGTACATGCCGAACACGGGCGTGGAAATGACGATGGCATCCTGCTGCGGACGGCACAGCGCGCGAATCAGAAGATCAATGGCTTCATCGCTGCCGCGCCCGATCAGAAGTTGTGCGGCGTCCACGCCATAGAGTTCGGCCAGCGCATCGCGCAAGGGTGCAGGCTGCGGAGCGGGATAGCGGTTGCAGCGCGCGGAAGCATCGGCGGGATTGGGCCATGCGCACTCGTTGGCGTTGAGCCACACCGAACCTGTGAGGCCGGTCTTGCGTGCGGAGCCGTAACCGGCAAAGGCGCGCAGATCGGGGCGGACGAGATCAAGAAGGCTCATGCGGGGTTCCCTTGCAGCATTTGGATCCGCGCCAATCGCCGCGTCACGGCACGTTCGTGCGCGGCCAACTGTTCGGCGCGGGCCAGCGTCGCGGCATCCGGGCCGATGGCGCGCAGGCCATCACGGGAGACTTCCTGCACGGTGATGGATTTCTGGAAGCTCGCCACTGAAAGCCCACTCCATGCGCGCGCTGCCCCATGCGTGGGCAACACGTGATTGGTACCGCTGCAATAGTCCCCCAAGGCTTCCGGTGCGTAATCGCCGAGGAACACGGAACCGGCGTTGGCGATGCGATCCAGCCAATCGCGCGGCTGCCGCAGCGCAAGAATCAGGTGTTCGGGTGCGTAATCGTTGGAAAGATCGAAGGCGGCTTCGATGTCCGGAACCTGCACCAGCCGCGCGTGGGCCAGGGCTTGTTCGACGATGCCAAGGCGCGGCAGTTGTGCGGCCTGCGCCAATACTTCTTCGCGCACGGCTTCAAGCAATGGGCGGCTGTCGGAAAGCAGCACGGCTTGCGAATCCTGGCCGTGTTCGGCTTGCGACAACAGATCTGCCGCGACGAATTCCGCATCCGCACCGGCATCGGCGATCACCAGCACTTCCGAAGGGCCTGCGGGCATGTCGATGGCTGCCCCGATCGGATCGGCAGCAACCTGCTGCTTGGCCTCGGTGACGTAGGCGTTGCCCGGCCCGAACAGTTTGTCGCATTTGGGCACCGGCCCTGCTCCATAGGCCATCGCGGCAATCGCCTGCACGCCGCCGAGCGTAAAGACACGTTCGATGCCGCACAGGTACGCGGCGGCCAGCACGGCAGGATCAGCACTGCCGTCTGCGCGTGGTGGCGTGCACAGGATGATTTCCGGGCAACCGGCCAATCGCGCGGGAGCACCGAGCATCAAGGCCGTGGAAGGCAACGGCGCGGAGCCTGCGGGCACGTACAGGCCGATGCGGCGAATGGGCCGCAGCACACGCTCGCAGCGCACGCCGCTGGCGGTTTCCACGGCATAGGGTTTTGCCATTCCCGCTTCGTGAAAGCGTGCGATGCGATCGAATGCGCCTTGCATCGCTTTGAGCAATTCGTCGGAAACCTGCGTTCGCGCGAAGGCGAAGGCTTCGGCGCTCACCTGGAAATTTTCCGGCGCAAAGCCATCGAAGCGCTGCGAAAGTTCGCGCAATGCGGCCTCGCCCCCTTCACGCACCTGCGCGATGAGCGCGGTGACGGAGGTTTTCAACGCGGCGGATTCGCGCAACACCGGGCGGTGCAGCAATGCCGCACGTGCAGCGGCATTCAAGGCGTTCCAGTCGTGGATGCGCAGAGCAACCGTCGTCATCGTCATGGCCGTCATCGTCGTCACGCCAGCATCTGTTCCACCGGCAACACCAGCATCGAACGCGCACCGGCGCGCTTGAGGTCTTCCAGGTGCTGCCAGGTCACTTCGCCGTGACACACGGCCTGCAAGGCCACGGCGTCGCCATGGCCGTCGATGGCACTGACGACGGGCAGTGCGCCGCCGGGCAGCAGCGCGGTGACCTCGCCAAGGAGTGGCCGGTCGGTCTGCAACAGCAGGAGCCGCGCATCGCGCACCTTCAGCACGCCATCGAGCCTGCGCAGCAGCAGGTCGGCAGGCTCGGCGCGTTCGTCCGCGAACTCCGCGACGGGGCCAGCCAATACGGCTTCGCTCTCGAAGATGATGGCCACTTCGCGCAACTGGTTTGCCGCAAGCGTTGCACCGGAAGAAACGAGATCGCAGATCGCCTCGGCCTTGCCCAGACGCGGAGCGATTTCCACGGAACCTGAGAGCGCGACCACTTCCGCATTCACGCCATTGCGTTCCAGCCAATCCGCCAGCAGATTCGGATACGAGGTTGCGATGCGCAGGCCGGAAAGCGTGCCAGGGCCGCTCCATTCCTGCTCCTGCGGCAGTGCGATGGAAAGCCTGCATTGGCCGAAACCCAGCGCGCGCAATTCACCGAAGGCGGGAATCTGCCCGGAACGGATTGAACCCAGGCGTTGTTCTTCCAGCACGTTGCGCCCGACGAAACCCAGGTCGCAGGTGCCTTCGGCGATCAAACCGGGAATGTCATCGTCGCGTACCAGCAGCAGATCGATCGGCAACACTTCGCCGTAGCAAAACAGCCGATCGCGGCTTTCGCGAAAGGAAAGGCCGGAGCGGGCCAGCAGTTCGCGCCCCGGCTGGCTGAGTCGGCCGGATTTCTGCGTGGCGATGCGCAAGCGGTCGCGTGGTTTCATCGTGGGGGATTTCCTTGATGTTTTCGGTGGCGACGGCATGGCGTCGCGGAAGGATCAGGTGGCTGCGGATCGGCGGTGTCGATGCAGTGCCTTGGCGGCAGCCAGATAACCGCCTGCACCACTCGTCAGCGAACGCGCCACGCGCCCGACCGTGGTGACGCTGACGCCGGTGCGGTCGTGAATGTCGCGGTACGGCACGCCTTGCAGCAGGAACGGCACCACCTGCCAGCGGTCGGCCATGGCTTCCAATTCCGCCGGCGTGCACAGATCGCGCAGCAATGCGGCCACTTGCTCCGGCGTGCGCAACGCAGCAAACGCTTCTGAAAGCCGCAGGAGTGCGGCTTCGCGGTCTGCCGAGGTGCGGAGCTGGGCAGGGCGCTTCATGATTGCGTCATCACTTTAATGTATTAATGCGTTAGTGCATTTGAGCACAAGACAAGCCGCTGGCGCAATCGCCATCCGCACAAGGGTTCCAGTGATTGGCCCGATGACTTCCGAGTGCCCTGCACCCGGAAGCTCACGCCCAGGAGCCTGCGCGGCGGAGAATCGGGCCGTGCAGGCGCGCTTGCAGCCCGGTTCCTTCTGCCGCGCAGGCTCCTGGATCTCAGGCGAACGGATCGCGCAACACGATGTTGGCGTCCCGATCCGGCCCGGTGGACACCATTGCCAGCGGGCAGCCGACCAGTTCTTCCAGCGCCCGCAAATACGCACGAGCCGCAGGCGGCAGCTTGTCCCACTCGGTGATGTTGTGGGTGGAATCGCTCCAGCCTGGGAACTCCAGATACACCGGCTCGCATTCCTCCCAGCCGGCGGCATCCAGCGGCGCGTATTCGGTTTCCTTGCCGCGATAGCGGTAGGCGATGCACATCTTCAGGCTGGAAAGACCATCGAGCACGTCGAGCTTGGTGATGCACAGGCCGGTGATGCCGTTGATCGCCACGGCACGCTTCAGGGCCACCAGATCGATCCAGCCGCAACGCCGCGGGCGTCCCGTCGATGCGCCGAACTCCGCGCCGCGACGGCGGATGTCCTCGCCCAGCTCGTCATTGAGTTCGGTCGGGAACGGGCCGCCGCCCACACGCGTGGCATAGGCCTTGGCGATGCCCAGCACGTAATCGATGGATTGCGCGCCCACGCCGGTACCGGCCAGCGCGCCGCCCACCGTGGTGTTGGAAGAAGTGACGTAGGGATATGTGCCGTGGTCGATATCCAGCAGCGCGCCTTGCGCGCCTTCGAACAGCACGCGCTTGCCCTGTCGGCGCAGATCGTGCAGCAGGCCGGCCACGTCGGATTTCATCGGTTCCACGTATTCACCGAAGGCCAGAGCCTCATCCAGCGTCTGCTGGAAATCCACGGCTTCCACATTCAAGTATTTGGTGAGCACGAAGTTGTGGTAATCCAGTGCGCTGCGCAGTTGTTCGGCGAACTGCTGCGGGTAGTGCAGATCCGCCACTCGGATGCCGCGACGGGCCACCTTGTCTTCATAGGCCGGGCCGATGCCGCGCCCGGTGGTGCCGATGGCCTTGCCGCCCGCAGCCTTTTCGCGGGCCTGATCCAGCGCGATGTGGTACGGCATGATGAGCGGCGTGGCCGGGGAAATCTTCAGGCGCGAACGCACGTCCACACCTTCGGCCTCAAGCTCGGCGATTTCGCTTTTCAGTGCCGCAGGGCTCAGCACCACGCCATTGCCGATGAGGCACAGCACTCCATCACGCAGGATGCCCGAAGGAATGAGGTGCAAGACGGTCTTCTTGCCACCGATCACCAGCGTGTGGCCGGCGTTGTGCCCACCCTGGAAGCGCGCCACCGCACCCACCTTTTCGGTGAGCAAATCAACAATCTTGCCCTTGCCCTCATCGCCCCATTGGGCACCCAACACCACTACCGACTGACCCATGACTACCACTCCAGGTTCGCCTGTACCCATCGGGGGCAAAGGCTGAAGGAATCGCCCGCAGGCCGGAAAACCCGGCGCGCAGACGCGAAAAAAGCCGGAAGGGTTCCGGCTTTTGTGCATTATCCGGGAAAGCCGGTGCAGGCTCCAGCACGTTCGTGCGCGAAGCAAATACTGGGTTCATCGCAACTGGCGCAGCCCAGCCCGGCCCGCCAGAATGGGCGTTTCGTCCACATCAGGAACCCATCACCGATGAAACCCATGCCGCGCCTTGCCGCCTTCCTGATCCTGGCCTTCCTGCTGCTCACCGCCTGCCAGCCCGGCCCGCACAAGGCGCAAGCACCGACACCACCGCCTCTGTTGATCCTGATCTCCATCGATGGCTATCGCGCGGATTATTTCGATCTTGGCCTGACGCCTGCATTGGCGGAACTCTCGAAGGACGGCGTGCGTGCCCGCGCGATGCGGCCTTCATTCCCCAGCCTCACCTTCCCGAACCACTACACCCTGGTCACCGGCTTGCGTCCGAATCACCACGGCGTCGTCCACAACACGATGCGCGATCCGGAACTGCCCGGCGAAACCTTCACCCTTTCCAACCGCAAGGCGGTCGGCGATGCGCGCTGGTGGAATGATGGCGAGCCGATCTGGAACAGTGCCAGCCGCGCGGGCCTGCGCAGCGCCACGATGTTCTGGCCCGGTTCCGAAGCGCCCATTCATGGACAACATCCCGACTACTGGCGGCCCTTCGACATCAGCGTCAGCAGCGAGGCGCGCGTGGCGCAGGTACTGGAATGGCTTGACCTTCCGCCCGACGAACGCCCGGATTTCATCACGCTGTATTTCGACGTGGTGGATTCCAAAGGCCACCGATACGGCCCGGATGCGCCGGAAACCCATGCCGTGCTGGTGGAGGTGGACACGGCGCTGGCAACCCTGGTTCAAGGGCTGCGCAAACGCGGCCTGTTCGACGCGACCAACCTGGTGATCGTCTCCGACCACGGCATGACCCCAACACCCGAAGGCCATACCGTGGCAATGGACGAAGTGCTGCCTGCCGAACTGTTCGATCTCAACAACATCGGGCCGCTCGCCAGCCTAGATGCCACACCCGGAAACGAGGAAGCACTGGACGCCGCACTCGCCTCCACCCCGATTCCGCACGCGCAATGCTGGCGCAAGGATCGACTGCCCGAACGCTTCCACTACGGCAGCCACCGTCGCATCTCGCGCTGGCTGTGCCAGGCCGATGAAGGCTGGCTGCTCGCCAGCCGCGCCATCATTTCGGACATGATCGTCCCGAAGGGATACAAGGGCGCGCACGGTTTCGACAACACCCTGCCCTCCATGGCGGCCCTGTTCCTTGCCCACGGCCCGGATTTCCGCAAGGGCTTGATCGTGGATGAACTGGACAACGTGGATGTGTATCCACTGCTGGCGCGGCTGCTGCATATCGCGCCGGAACCCAACGATGGCGATCCTGAGGCGACTGTGCCGATGCTGAGTCATCGCACACGATGATCGACGCAACCTGAACTTCCGCGCATGAAATCCACATCTTTCCTGCTCGCCACACTGCTGGCACTGACCACCTTCTCCACCAGCGCTTCTCCGCTGGCTTCGCAGCGCCAGGGCTTCAAGGCGGCGCTGGAAATCGTCGAACGCGGGCCGTTGGCGGCGTATCGCACGGCGGCTTCGCCATATGCGAAGCATCCGTTGGCGCCCTACCTGGAATACGCCACGCTCAAACGGCAGATCGCGCATATCGATCCGGCGCAGGTGCAGGGTTTCATCCAGCGCCACGGCGATCTTCCGGTTGCGCCATTGCTGCGCCGTGCAGGGCTGGATGCGGCCATCGCGCGGCAGGATTGGGTTGGGTTCCGGTTGCTGTACGCGGGCAGCGAGGATGTGAAACTGCGCTGTGCGGATCTGCGTTCGCGGCTTTCTTCTTCGCACGATTCCGCGTTTCTGGATGAAGCACAAGCGCTCTGGCTTTCCGGCCAATCGTTGCCGGATGTGTGCGATCCAGTGTTCGCCGCCTTGCGCGCCGCAGGCCGCATCACGCCGATGCTTGCGTGGCAGCGCATCGAACGGGCAGCCGAAGCGGGCAACACCGCGCTGATGCGATATCTCGCGAAAGCGTTGCCGCCTGCCGAACGCGCGCGTGCCGAATCTCATGCGACCTTCCTCGATGCACCCACGCAAGGCCCAACCACTGCGTGGCCGCGCGATGAACGCAGCCGCAAGATGGCAGTGCTGGGCATGAATCGCCTCGCCAGGCGCGATCCTGGCGCGGCCGAGGCGCTGCTGGTTTCCATCCAGGATCAGCTTGCACTGGAACCTGCGCAACGCGGTGCAGTGCGCAACCAGATCGCACTGTGGAGCGCGGCCTCGTATCTGCCTGAATCTGCGCGACGCTTCGCTCAGGTGCCCGCCGATGCCTATGACGAACGCCTGCACGAATGGCGTGTGCGTGAAGCGCTCGCGCGTGGTGATGAAGCTGCCGCACGCAGTGCGATTGCGGCGATGGGTGAACCCCAACGCCGTGAATTGCGCTGGCGCTATTTCGCCGCACGCCTGGCGCAGCGCGCGGGCGATGCGTCCGCTGTCGAGGAGTTCACGGCACTGGCGCGCGAACCCAGTTACTACGGCTTCCTCGCCGCAGACCGCATCAACGCGCCCTACGCGCTATGCCCGAAAGATGCGCCGGACAACCGCGCCTTGCGTCGCAAGGTGGAGCAGATGCCCTCACTCGAACGCGCCTTCGAGTTGCACGCCATCGGCCGCGAAGAATGGGCACGGCGCGAATGGGACGCGGCGAAACCGAAACTTTCCGACGACGAACGCCGCATCGCCGTGGCACTGGCCGATGAAGCCGGCTGGTACGACCGCGCCGTGTTCACGCTGAACGCGGGCGACGACCTTTCCTATTACGCCCTGCGCTTCCCGTTGCCGCACGAAACACACCTGCGCCGCGAAGCAAAAAAACATGGCCTCGATCCAGCATGGGTCGCCGCACTGATCCGCGCCGAAAGCGCATGGCTGGCCGATGCGCGTTCGCACGCCAATGCACGCGGATTGATGCAACTGCTTCCCGGCACGGCGCGAATGGAAGCGAAGAAACGCGGCATCGCGTATCCGGGTGATGCAGGCCTTTATCGGCCGCGCGAGAACCTCACGCTCGGCATCGCGCATCTGGCCACGATGCTCGCCCGGCACGGCGGCCTGCCCTATCTGGCCACCGCCGCCTACAACGCTGGCCCCGCGCCCATTTCCCGCTGGCTGGCGCAACGCCCACCGCGCGATGTGGATTTGTGGATCGAAACCATCCCCTACCGCGAAACCCGCGAATACGTCTCGCGCATCGCCGCCTTTTCCGCGATCTACGACTGGAAACTGTCGGGCAAGGCCTTGCCGGTGCAGGCGCGGTTGGCAGGCAAACACGATGCGCAGCGGCGTGGGTTCGCCTGCCCGGCGGCGGTGCAGATGGCGCTCGATTTGCCTTAGTCGGCAACCACCTTCGCCCCTACCCGCCGCCGTTCCGCATTCATGTCGTGCAGCGGCCTTACCTCGATGCTGCCATAGCGAATCCACGGCCACTCATGGGCGATGCGCACGGCTTCGTCCATGTCCACAGCTTCGATCAGATTGAAGCCGCCCAACACTTCCTTGGTTTCGGCGAAGGGGCCATCAAGCACCATGCTGCGGCCTTCGCGCACGCGCACCGTGCGTGCAGTGGAAGGTGGTTCCAGTTGCTGATAGCCCAGCAGCGTACCCTGCGCCTTCAATTCTTCGGCGTGATCCAGGCAGCCGCACATCAGCCGGTCGAATTCGCCTTCAGGCAACGCAGCGAGCAGTTCGGGATCGGGATAAACCAGCAGCAGGAATTGCATTGGCGGTTCCGCGTTGCATCAAGGGCGGTCATCGTCGCATGGAATCGCAATGCGCCAAAAATTTGCGGGGTTGTCGATTTCCGCCTTGCTCGTTCGTCATGGAGATTTAACGCAGCAATTTCGCCCGTGCAAACTGGCCGCGCGAAGCGGCTGGTACTTTTTTTTCATCCAACCCAGGGAGAACAGCATGAGCAAGCAGATCTACATCACCCTGCCGGTGCGCGACGTGGAGAAGGCCAAGACCTTCTACACCGCGCTCGGCTACGCCATTGACCCGAAGTTCAGCGGCGACAACGCCGCTTGCATCGTCATCGGCGAGAACATTTGCCTGATGCTGTCGGGCCACGATTTCTTCAAGCAACTTGCCAACAAGGATGTTTGCGACACGTCCACCCACATGCAGGCATTGTTCGCGCTGGTCGCCGACAGCCGCGAACAGGTGGACGAACTGCTCGGCAAGGTGCTGGCCGCCGGTGGCCGCGAAGCCCACGAACCGGAGGAATACGGCTTCATGTACCAGCGCGCCTTCCACGACCTCGACGGCCACGGCTTTGCAGTCAATTGCATGACGCCGCAATCGGAGGAGAACTGACATGCCCGGCACCGTGAAACTGCACCGCGTCCTGCGCGCCCCGGCCGCGCGCATCTATCGCGCCTTTCTCGATGCCGATGCACTGGCCAAGTGGCTGCCGCCGAACGGCTACACCGGCAAGGTCCACAAGATGGATGCGTGCGTTGGCGGCGGCTATCGCATGTCGTTCGCAAACCTTCATACCGGCAACAGCCATGCGTTCTCGGCCGAATATCTGGAACTGGAACCGAACGCGCGCATCGTTCACACGGACAGGTTCGACGATCCCAACCTGCCGGGCACGATGAAAGTGACCATCACGCTGACGCCTGTTTCGTGCGGCACCGAGCTTTCCATCGTGCAGGAAGGCATCCCCGACGTGATCCCGACCGATCAGTGCTATCTCGGCTGGCAGCAATCGCTGGCCCTGCTGGCATTGCTGGTCGAAGCGGAGACCCCCGAATGACGCTCGCACTGTACGGCCATCCGTTTTCCTCTTACACGCAGAAGGTGCTGATCGCGTTGTACGAGAACGGCACGCCCTTCGAGTTCCGCTGCATCGGCCCGGAGTCGCCGCAGCACGTGGAGGAATGGTCGCGACGCTGCCCGCTGCGCCTGTTCCCGCTACTGGAGGATGACGGGAATGACGTGATCGAGAGCAGCATCATCATCGAGCATCTGCAGCTGGCGCATCCCGGGCCGGTGCGGTTGCTGCCCGCAGACCCGAAGGCTGCGCTGGAAGCGCGGTTCCTCGACCGCTGTTTCGACCTGTACGTCATGGATGCGGTACAGATGGCGGTCGCCAGCGCGCTGGAACGACTGCCGATGGACAAGGACGCGGCTCGGAGCTTGGCAGCAGAAAGACTGGAACGTGCCTATGCCTGGTTGGAGACGCGGCTCGCAGGCCGAACCTGGGCTGCGGGCGCGGACTTCACCCTGGCCGATTGCGCGGCTGCACCGGCGCTGTTCTATGCCGACTGGACGCACCGGATTGCCGAAAATTTCCCGCTGCTGCGGGCATATCGCCAGCGCCTGCTCGCGCGCGCCTCGTTCGCCCGCGCGGTCGAGGAAGCGAGGCCGTTTCGTTGGTGTTTCCCGCTCGGTGCGCCCGACCGGGATTGAAATGCTTTACCCACGCAACCAAAGGAGAGAAAACATGAGCTACGTCGATGGATTCGTGATCCCGGTGCCGAAGGCACGGCTTGGCGATTACAGGAAGCTGGCACGGCTGGGCCGCAAGGTATGGATGGAACACGGCGCACTGGCCTACCACGAATGCGTGGCCGACGATGCGCCCGTGGGCAAGCTGACCTCGTTCCCGCGCTCGGTGAAGTTGAAGGACGATGAAGTCGTGGTGTTCGCATACATCGTTTACAAATCCCGCACGCATCGCGACAAGGTGAACAAGCTGGCGATGAACGACAAACGCTTCGCGAAGATGGACATCAAGAACATGCCGTTCGATACCAAACGCATGATCTACGGCGGTTTCAGGACCATCGTTTCGGCTTGAAGGGGAAGTGACGTGACAACACCCGCAAAGAACACGATCTGCCTCTGGTACAACGGCGGCGCCGAGGAAGCGGCACGGTTCTACGCCGCCACCTTCCCGGATTCGACCGTAGGCAAAGTATGTCGAGCGCCGGGGGATTTTCCTTCGGGCAAGCAAGGCGATGTACTGACGGTGGAGTTCACCGTGCTGGGCACCCCCTGTCTCGGGCTCAACGGCGGGCCCGCGTTCGCGCACAGCGAAGCCTTCTCGTTCCAGGTGGCGACCGTCGATCAGGCTGAAACGGATCGCTACTGGAACGCCATCGTCGGCAACGGCGGCAGCGAGAGCGCGTGCGGCTGGTGCAAGGACAAATGGGGACTCTCCTGGCAGATCACACCCATCGCACTCACACAAGCCATTGCCGACCCCGACCCGGCAACGGCCAAGCGCGCGTTCGAGGCGATGATGCAGATGCGAAAAATCGACATCGCCGCGATCGAGGCGGCACGCCGTGGGTAGTGGCGTGCCACGTTGCAGCACCATCCATTCCCGCAAGGCGCGTCATGTCCAAATATCTGATCTCGTTTCCCGCCGAAGCCATGATCGTTCCCGATGACGAGTGGGACGCAGTGGTTCACGATTCGCACGCCGTGATCGACGAAGCGAAGGTTGCTGGCGTTTACGTCTTCGGCGGCGGCATCGACGAAAAAGTGCCGCCAGTGCTGGTCGCCGCCGATGGCAGGTTCACCGAAGGCGGCTATCCGTGGGCGGCCAAACTCAACGGCGGCTTCACCGTGCTGGAACTGCCTTCGCGCGATGATGCCATCGCGTGGGCTGCGCGCATCGCCAGAGCGTGCCGCTGCGATCAGGAATTGCGTGTATTCCAGTTCGATCCGCAATCCTGAAAACACCGCGTTCGTATCACCAGGCACCACAACGGATGGTTCGCCCGAGTGAACCGCTTGCGTCCACATCGGCGCAGTGCTGTCATCGGCCCTCATGGCCTCGACCACACTGCAAACCGCGCTGGGCACGTTGTGGCGCATGGAAGCGCCGAAGCTCATCGCGCAGGTGGCGCGAATGACGGACGATGTGAGCATCGCCGAGGAACTCGCGCAGGATTGCTTCGCCACTGCGCTGGAGCGCTGGCCACTCGATGGTATGCCGGACAATCCCGCCGCGTGGCTGATGGCTGCGGCGAAGAACCGTGCCATCGATCACCTGCGCCAGCGCCGCTTGCACGCAGCCAGGCACGTCGAAATGGCCTGCGAACTGGAAGGCGCCGCCGTGCATGACGATCCCGCGAACGATGCCCGGCTGGATGACGACATCGGCGACAACCTGCTGCGCCTGGTGTTCGTTTCCTGCCATCCGGTGCTGTCCGCCGAATCGCGTGTCGCGCTGACGCTGCGCCTGCTTGGCGGACTCACTACCGAGGAGATCGCGCGCGCTTTCCTGCAGCCTGAATCCACCATCGCCCAGCGCATCGTGCGTGCGAAGAAAACGCTGGCGCAGAAGCAGGTGCCATTTCAGGTGCCGCGCAAGAATGATCTGCGCGAGCGCCTTGAATCGGTGCTGGAGGTGATCTACCTGATCTTCAACGAAGGCTATTCGGCCAGTGCGGGCGAAGACTGGATGCGGCCTGCGCTGTGCGAGGAAGCACTGCGCCTTTGTCGCGTGCTGGTTGGACTGATGCCGCGCGAGGCCGAAGTGCATGGCCTTGTCGCGCTGATGGAATTGCAGGCGTCGCGCCTTACTGCACGCTGCGGCCCGGACCGCGAAGCGGTGCTGCTGGAAGTGCAGGATCGTTCGCGCTGGGATCGGTTGCAGATCGCACGCGGGCTGGAATCCTTGCAACGTGCGGTGCAGCTTGGCGGCGGCGATGGCTTTTATGCGTTGCAGGCTGCACTTGCCGCCTGCCATGCGCGTGCACCGCGTGCAGCCGATACAGATTGGAACGCGATCGCTGCGCTGTATGCGCGGCTGGTGCAGGTTGCTCCATCACCCGTGGTGGAACTCAATCGCGCGGTCGCCGTGAGCCGCGCGCTTGGACCTGAAGCGGCGCTGCCGCTGGTCGATGCGTTGGCCAAAGAATCGAAGCTGCGTGACTACCCGCACCTGCCAGCGGTGCGCGGCGATCTCATGGAAAAGCTGGGTCGTGCCGAGGAAGCGGGCATCGAGTTCAAGCGCGCTGCCGCACTCACTCGCAATGCACGCGAACGCGAGCAGATGCTGGCGCGTGCGATGGCGTGCGAAAGCGGCACGCGCTGATCCGACGTATCCATCGCCGCCGCATCGTGGAAAAATGCGCCGCATGAAGACTTATCTCGTCGGCGGTGCAGTACGCGATGCGCTCATGGGCTGCACGCCCGGTGATCGCGATTTCGTCGTGGTCGGTGCCACGCCGGAAGCCATGACCGCCGCCGGTTTCACGCCGGTGGGCCGCGATTTTCCCGTGTTCCTGCATCCGCACACCAAGGAGGAATACGCACTCGCCCGTTGCGAACGCAAGGCCGGACGCGGCTATCGCGGCTTCACCGTGATGGCGACGCCCGACATCACGCTGGAAGAAGACCTCGCGCGGCGCGATTTCACCATCAACGCCATCGCGCAGGATGAAGACGGCACGCTGATCGATCCCTGCCACGGCGCGGACGACATCAAGGCCCGCGTACTGCGTCATGTCTCACCGGCATTCGTCGAAGATCCCGTGCGCATCCTGCGTGCCGCGCGTTTCATGGCGCGCTGGGCGCAGGCAGGTTTCAGCATCGCGCCGGAAACGATGACGCTGATGCGCGCGATGGTGGCCGATGGCGAAGTGGATCATCTGGTGCCCGAGCGCGTGTTCGCCGAACTCTCCCGCGCCTTGCAGGAACCTGCGCCTTCCGCCTTCGTGCGAACACTGCGGCAGGCCGGTGCGCTGGCTCGCGTGTTGCCGGAAGTGGATGCGCTCTACGGCGTGCCGCAGCGCGCGGATTTTCATCCGGAACTGGATACCGGCGTGCATGTGGAGCTGGTGCTGGATGCCGCTGCGCGGCTCGCGCCCGGCGATGCACTGATCGGCTTCTGCGCGCTCACCCACGATCTTGGCAAGGCCCTCACGCCACCACACGAGTTGCCCGCGCATCGACAGCACGAACGCAACGGCTTGGCTCCGCTGCACGCCCTGTGCGAACGGCTGAAAGTGCCTTCGGAATACGTGGCGCAAGCGGAAATCTGCTGCCGCGAGCACCTCAACGTGCATCGGCTTGGCGAACTGAAACCTGCCACGGCACACGATCTCATCGCCCGCTGCGACGGCTTCCGCAAGCCCGAACGCATGGCGCGGCTGGGCATCGTCTGCGAGGCGGACAAGCGTGGCCGTGGGCAGCTTCGTGCCGGTGATGCAAACCGATTGGCTTATCCGCAACGCGAACGCCTGAATGCGCTGCACGCTGCTGCGCTGGCGATCAAGCCGCGCGCGCTCGATCTTGCGGGCTTGAGCGGAGAAGCCATCGCCGAAAGAATCCGCCGCGAGCGGATTGCGGCAATCGCGGCGGCCTGATAAGTCGAAAGGATGTCACTGCCCGCAAGGCATCAGGCTATGCGCTCTGCCCCGTCGAACCACGGCCTCAGCACCTCTGGCACGGTGATGGAGCCATCTGCATTCTGGTAGTTCTCCATCACCGCGATCAACGCGCGGCCGACGGCGACGCCGGAGCCGTTCAAGGTGTGGACGAGTTCGTTCTTGCCGGTTTCAAGGTTGCGGAAACGCGCCTGCATCCGGCGCGCCTGGAAATCACCGCAGTTGCTGCACGAGGAGATTTCCCGATAGGCATTTTGACTGGGCAGCCACACTTCCAGATCGAAGGTTTTCTGCGCGGAAAAACCCATGTCGCCGGTACACAGCAACATGCGGCGATACGGCAGACGCAGTTTTTCCAGCACGGTTTCCGCACAGTGCGTCATGCGCTCGTGTTCTTCATCGCTTTGCGCGGGATGCGCGATGCTGACCAGTTCCACCTTCTCGAACTGATGCTGGCGAATCATGCCGCGCACATCGCGCCCGCCGCTGCCCGCTTCGGCGCGGAAGCACAGCGAATGCGCGGTGTAGCGTTGCGGCAGGCTCGTTGTTTCCACGATTTCATCGCGCACCAGATTGGTCAGCGAAACTTCGGAAGTCGGAATGAGATAGCGCTTGGTATCGCCGACCAGCGTTGCGAACAGATCATCCTCGAACTTGGGCAATTGCCCGGTGCCGCACATCGAATCGGTGTTCACCAGCAACGGCACATTGGTTTCCAGATAGCCGTGTTCGCCGCTGTGAAGATCCAGCATGAACTGCGCCAAGGCGCGATGCAGCTTGGCAAGCGATCCACGCAGCACGGTGAAGCGCGAACCGGAAAGTTTCGCGCCCGCCTCGCCATCCAGCCAGCCATGGCGCGCGCCCAGCTCCACGTGATCCTTCACGGTGAAATCGAAGCTGCGCGGCGTGCCCCAGCGGTGCTGTTCGACATTGCCGGTTTCATCCGCGCCAGGTGGTACGGAAGCATCGGGCAGGTTCGGGATCACGCTGGAAATGGCTTCGATGGCGGCGCGAATCTGATCCAGCCGATCTTCGCTGGCTTTCAGTTCATCGCCGATGCCTGCCACTTCCGCGAGGATCGCGCTGGCATCCTCGCCCTTGGCCTTGGCCATGCCGATGGCCTTGGAACGGGTGTTGCGCACGTTCTGCAATTCCTGCGTGCGCACCTGGATCGCCTTGCGTTCGGCTTCCAGTTGTTCGAAGGCAGCAACATCCAGATCGAAACCGCGCGTGGCCTTGAGGCGTTCGGCGGTGGCGGCAAGCTGGCCGCGCAGGAGGGCGGGATCGAGCATGAGTGGTTCCGGTGGGCGTGTGGAACCGCGCATTATCCGCGCCCGATGCGTATCGGGGCAACGCAGGAGCCATCGAAGGCCCCTGCGTGCCAAGGTGCCGCGATCAGGTCATCGGGCCATCACCGAAGCGGTTCGGGCCGGGCGTGCCTTGCATGAAACCGCACATCACCAGCACGATCAGCCCGCCGACGAAGGGGATGAGGCCGATCAGGATCCACCATGCGGATTTGTCCTGATCGTGCCAGCGTTTGGCCTGGATCGCCAAGCCGATCCAGATCAGCGGAATGAAGACGATCCACACCCAGATCGGCATGGACATGTTCGCCAGTGCTTCGGGGTTGGTTTGCGCTGCCGCGATCATCGGCCCCAGCGCCACGACATTGATGAGGATGCCAACCAGGAACGATGCCAGCACATACAGCCAGAAAGCCTTGCGGCCGACGCGGCCATTGAACGAGAACAACAGGTTTCCCCAATTCATGATCTTTACTCCAGATGGATTTCAGGATTCATCTACTTGGCAAGAACGGCCGTGCGCCAGCGCCGCCATACCACCCCTCGTGCCAGGGGGGCGCAACGCCCGCCCATTGTCACAAACGTAAAAACGAACCAAAAGGGGACAAACTCAAACCCCAGGAGCCTGAGCGGCAGAAGAACCCGAGGCGAGAGCGTGGCTGTGCGCCCCGGTGCTCCGCTGTGCCGTGCGGGCCCCCAGAGCTTTCAACCCCTGAACAGCCCTTGCCCCAGCACCATGCCTGCCAGCAGCAGGATCACGCTGCACACCAGGCTCGCCAACACGTAACCACCCGCCCAGGCCGGGTTCGCGTTGCGGCTGAGCACGTACACCTCCACCACCAGTGACGACCAGGTGGTGAAGCCACCGATGGCACCGATCATCACCAATGCCCGCCACCATGGCTCGTTGATGCCACGGCTTTGCAGGAAGACGAAGGTGATGCCTGCGAGAAAACTGCCGATCAGGTTCACCGCGAAGGTGCCCCACGGCAGGCCGTGCACGGCGGGAATGCGGGCCAATCCGCTGACGACGGCAAAGCGCCCGACCGAACCGAGCGCGCCGCCCACGGCAACCAAGGCGGCCTGCTGCCACCAGCTTGCAGGATTCATGTTTTCGACTCCTTCGCCTGCGTGCGAGGTGAGCGTGCCTCTTCGCGTGCGGTGCGCAGGGCATCGAGTTTTTCTTTCAGCTTGATCTCCATGCCACGCGCGACGGGAAGGTAATAAGTGCGCTCGCCCATTCCATCCGGGAAGCCGGTCTGATCCAGTGCGATGCCGCCCTCGGCATCGTGGTCGTATTGGTATTCCTTGCCGTAGCCAAGCTGCTTCATCAGCTTCGTCGGCGCGTTGCGCAGGTGCAATGGAACCGGCTGCGTACCGGTTTCCCGCACGTCCTCGCGGGCGGTGTTGTAAGCGGTATAGACGGCATTGGATTTGGCCGTGGCGGCGAGATAGATGGCCACCTGCGCCAGTGCCAGCTCGCCTTCCGGGCTGCCGAGGCGGTCGTAGGTGTTCCAGGCGTCGATGGCCATCGGCAGCGCGCGTGGATCGGCCAGCCCTATGTCCTCCACCGCCATGCGCGTGAGACGGCGCGCGAGGTAGATGGGATCGCAGCCGCCATCCAGCATCCGGCACAACCAGTACAACGCCGCATCCGGGTTGGAACTGCGCACGGATTTGTGCAACGCGCTGATCTGGTCGTAGAACTGCTCGCCTTGTTTGTCGAAACGGCGGGTGCGATCGGCCAGCACCTGCGCCAGCATCGCGGCGGTGATTTCTCCATCTTCGGCCTGCGCCAGTTCGGCGGCGATTTCCAGCAAGGTGAGCGCGCGACGCACGTCGCCATCGGCAGCCTGTGCGATCTGCACGAGGTTTTCATCGTCAATGCGAAGGCCACGCCCGCCCAGGCCGTGCTCTTCGTCATCCAACGCGCGGCGCAGTGCGTGCACGATGTCGTCGGCGGAAACCGATTCCATCACATGCACGCGGCAGCGGCTGAGCAACGCGGAATTCAGCTCGAAACTGGGATTTTCCGTGGTGGCCCCGACGAACACGATGGTGCCGCGCTCAATGTGCGGCAGGAAGGCATCCTGCTGCACCTTGTTGAAGCGGTGCACCTCATCCACGAACAACACGGTGCGTTCGCCCGCCGCGAAGGTTTTTTCCGCCTCGGCCAGCACTTCGCGCACCTGCGGCAAACCGGCCAGCACGGCGGAAATCGCAACGAACCGCGCATTCGCATAGCGCGCCAGCAGCAGCGCCAGCGTCGTCTTGCCGCAACCCGGCGGCCCCCACAGGATCATCGAATGTACGCGCCCGGCTTCGATCGCGCGGCGCAGGGCGGAACCTTCGGCCAGCAGGCGGCGCTGGCCCACCATGTCCGCCAACGTGCGTGGACGCACTCGTTCGGCCAGCGGTTCAAGGCCGGAAGACGTCTGGAAAAGCGAAGGAATGGAGGAGTTCGGTTTGGCCACGCGGCATTGTAGGGCTGCAGGCGGGGCTCGGGGCTCGAAGCGGGGCTCGGGAATGCGCGCAAATCGTGGCGCTTGCGCAGATGCGGGATGCGTCATGTTGCCAACCTGCGCGAAATTGCAGGATCGCTTGACTGTTGTCGAACGATGACCAGCCTTCGGCTGTTGAAGAGCGATGACCAGCCTCCGGCTGTTGAAGAGCGATTCTGCGACTGCGCTTCGCTCTGCACAGCATGGCGATGCTGTGGGCTTGCGCTTTCCCGAGCCCCGCCTCGAACCCCGATTCCCTTTCCCCCGCCCATTCCGCTACAATGCCCAGCTCGCTGCGCCCTCCATGCGCAGCGAGCAGCTTCAACGGAGAGATGTCCGAGTGGTTGAAGGAGCACGCCTGGAAAGTGTGTAAGCGGCTAAACCCCGCTTCGCGGGTTCGAATCCCGCTCTCTCCGCCATATATTCAGCAAAAACAGCCACTTACGAGTGGCTTTTTTGTTTTCCCATCCAACGCCCCAACAAACGGCGAAACGCTGTAGAGCGGCGCTTTGCCATTTTGATCGAGCATGGCAATGCCGTGCTTGCCGATCAATTCGCCAGCCTGATTCATGCGGTCGAAGGCGCGCAAGGCAGATTCCAGCAGGAAGGCCGCGCCGGAATCTTCAAGATCGTACTCCTTGTGCAGTCGCTTCCACCACGCGCGCGCCATCGCTCAGCCCATTGAGTGCGCGTGGTGCTGCGTCGCGCTTGTGCGACGAGACAGAGGCTTCTCGGGCGGGTTTGGTCATGGTGTCCGCCTCGCTGACCTGGTTCACGTCGAACACCACGCGACCAACTGCGGAGGTCAGGCGCAGTTCGATGACCTGGCTGGGCATGGGTAATCCCCTCGTAACCGCACCTGCCTTGCCGGGGTTGAAGCAAAAACGTCAGCAGGAAAAGCAGAGAATCAAACGCCGTGAAGCCAACGCTTCACGAGATCCTGCCGTCAGGGGTTGACGGGGGAGTCCATACACGAATTGTCAGCCGCTGAGTGACTCCAATAGTTCAGCAACTGTGCCCGACGATACCAGCCACCAAGCACCAATAAGATTGATGGTTACAGTTGCCCAGAATACAGACTGGAATGGCTGCTTGATGGTCTTGTGCCGAAACTGTTGCTGGGCAATAAGCGCGCCGGGCCAACCACCAAGGAGGTCAGCCAAGTGCAGGCTGTTCTCCGGCGTGCGGTGAGCGTCTTTTTCAGCCGCTGCCTTGTCCGACCGATACATGAGATAGGACACGCCACTTTGGATGAGGTAACCATTCAATGAGGTGCCCATCACCTCATGGGAAACCCACCGCCCCGCCCCATCATGCCCTGCATCCCGCGCAACATGCCCTTGAGACCGCCGCCGGAGAGTTTGCTCATCATCTTTTCCATCTGCTGGTACTGCTTCAGCAGGCGGTTCACGTCGGCTGGCGTGGTGCCGGAGCCTTTGGCGACGCGGGCACGGCGGCTGCCGTTGAGGAGATCGGGGTGGCGACGCTCCTTCTTCGTCATGGAGCCGATGATGGCGATCATGCGCGGGATTTCCTTGCCGGTGACCTTGTCCTTCAGATGCGCAGGCACCTGCCCCATGCCGGGCAGCTTGTCCATCAGCGCGCCGATGCCGCCCATGTTCTGCATCTGTTCGAGCTGGTCGCGCATGTCGTTGAGGTTGAAGCGCTTGCCGGTGGAAACCTTTTCGGCGAGCTTGGCCATCTTGGCCTGATCCACGTCGCGCTCCACCTGTTCCACCAGCGAGAGCACGTCGCCCATGTCCAGAATGCGCGCAGCGATGCGATCCGGATGGAAAATATCCAGACCATCCATCTTTTCCGAAGTGCCGATGAACTTGATCGGCTTGCCGGTGATGAAGCGCACGGAAAGTGCCGCACCGCCGCGAGCATCACCATCGGTTTTCGTCAGCACCACGCCGGTGAGCGGCAAGGCTTCGGAGAATGCCTTGGCGGTGTTGGCGGCGTCCTGACCGGTCATGGAATCGACCACGAACAAGGTTTCGACCGGGTTCACGGCTGCGTGCAGGGCCTTGATCTCGGCCATCATCGCCTCGTCGATGGCAAGGCGTCCGGCGGTATCCACCAGCAGCACATCGGCGAAGCTCTTTTTCGCATCGCTGATGGCCGCACGCACGATGTCCACCGGCTTCTGCGAGGCATCGGACGGGAAGAACAGCACGCCGGTCTGTTCGGCGAGGGTCTGCAACTGCGAAATCGCCGCCGGGCGGTAAACGTCCGCCGAGACCACCATCACCTTCTTCTTGCGACGTTCCTTCAAAAGCTTGGCGAGCTTGCCCACCGTGGTGGTCTTGCCCGCACCCTGCAAACCAGCCATCAGGATGACGGCGGGGGCGGGCACGTTGAAGTTCAGTTCGGCGCTCTGCGCACCCATCACGGCGGTGAGTTCGTCGCGCACCACCTTGATGAGCGCTTGTCCGGGCGTGAGGCTCTTCATCACCTCCTGGCCGATGGCGCGCACTTTGATGCGCTCGATCAGCTTCTGCACCACGGCCAAAGCCACGTCCGCTTCCAGCAGCGCCACGCGCACCTCGCGCACGGCCTCGCTGATGTTGGATTCCGTCAGGCGGCCCTTGCCGCGAATGCGCTGGAAGGTGGTGGAAAGGCGCTGGCTGAGGGAATCGAACATGGAAGGCAATGCTGCGTGCGGAAAAGATCGGCAATTATAGCCGAGCCGCCTATCCGGGCACTTTCACCATGTCAGGAACACCTGTGCCTGTGCGAAACTTTGCGAATGCTTCTCACCTTCGCCCTCGCCGCCGCCGTGCTGTACTTCATCGCTGCCGCCGTGCAGACCCGTCGCCTGGCGAACGGGCAGACGGATGCGATGCGGCTCCCAGCGCTGATCGGCTTTATCGCGGCCTTGCTGCACGGCGCACTGCATGTGCGGGCCAGCCAGATTGCGGGCGGCCTTGATCTGCACTTCTTCGCGGCACTCTCGCTGGCGGCCCTCGGCATCGCGATGCTCACCACCACCCTCGCACTGGCGAGGCCGGTGGGCGCATTGGGCATCGTGGTGTATCCGTTGGCCAGCACCTTCGCCCTGCTCTACGCACTGGCGCGCCCTCAACCCGCAGCGCTGCCGCTGGGCTGGCAAATTCAGTTGCACGCAGGTCTTGCCCTGCTGGCGTATGCGGTGCTGTCGCTGGCGGCGCTGGTGGCAATCATGCTTTCCGTGCAGGAAAGCGCCTTGCGTCGGCGCAAGCTTTCCACCGCGCTGCGCCTGTTCCCGCCGCTCACATTGCTCGAATCGCTGCTGTTCAAGTTGATCTTCGTCGGCTTTGCGCTGCTCACCCTCGCCCTGCTCTCCGGCATCGTCTTCGTGGAAGACCTGTTGGCCCAGCATCTGGTTCACAAGACGGTGCTTTCCGTGCTGGCCTGGATCATTTTCAGCGCACTGTTGGCGGGCCGGGTCTGGTACGGTTGGCGCGGTCGGCGCGCAGTGCGCCTTACCTTGATTGCGATGGTGCTTCTGGTGCTTGCGTTCTTCGGCAGCAAATTCGTGCTCGAACTGGTGCTGGTGCGCGGCGCATGAGCGAGCACGATTCCCCCAGCGCCGAACCCGGCCACGCATTTCGGCATTTCCGCCTCGAAGGTACGGTGCGCCTGTATTCGGGTACAACGATGTGGAACTCCAGCTTGATCGATCTTTCGCTGAAAGGCGTGCTGATCGAGCGCCCCGCCGATTGGGTTCCCGCCGGAAAAGGCTCGCGTTACCGGCTCGACCTGCGCCTTGAAGGCGGCATCATGATCGGCATGGGCGCCACGTTGGCCGATGACAACGGCCAACGTCTGGCATTTGAATGCAACAAGATCGATCTCAACAGCTTTGCGCAGTTGAAGCGCCTGATCGAGCTGAACCTTGGCAACGCAGAACTGCTGAACCGCGAAATTTCCGCGCTGGGCGGTTGAGACGCTGGCGCTATTCCAACTCCGCCCAGCGCGCATAGGCGGCATCCAGCTCAGCCTGCAATGCGCCCATGCGTTCGCCGTGCGCAGTGATTTCCGAAGGCGCCTGCTGGTAGAACGCAGAATCGTTCAAGTTCGCGCCCATCTGTGCCAGTTGTGTTTCCAGAGTTTCGATGCGCCCCGGCAACTGTTCCAGCTCGCGTTGATCCTTGTAGCTGAGCTTCCTCTTCGCGGGCGATGCGGAAACGGTTTGCGATACCTGTACAGGTTCGGGTTTGTGCTTTTCCACGGCTGCGGCAGCCGCCTGCGGAACAGGCCGCTGCCGCAGCCAATCGCTGTAGCCGCCCACGTATTCGCCGATGCGACCCTCCCCTTCCATCACCAGCGTGGAGGTCGCCACCTGGTCGAGAAAATCGCGGTCGTGGCTCACCAGCAGCAACGTGCCTTGGTATTCACCGAGCAATTCTTCCAGCAGTTCGAGGGTTTCCACGTCCAGATCGTTCGTGGGCTCGTCCATCACCAGGAGATTCGCAGGCTGGGCGAACAGCTTGGCCAGCAGCAGGCGGTTGCGCTCGCCGCCGGAAAGCCGCGTGATCGGCGCGCGGGCGCGTTCGGGCGTGAACAGGAAATCCTGCAAATAACCCAGCACATGCTTGCGGCTGCCATTGATCTCGATGAACTCGCGGCCTTCGGAAACATTGTCCAGCGCGTTCCAATCCTCGCGCAGCGTGGCGCGGTACTGGTCGAAATAGGCAATCTGCAAGGCCGTGCCACGTTCGATGCTGCCCTGGGTGGGCAGAAGTTCGCCCAGCAGCAGTTTCAGCAACGTGGTCTTGCCGCTGCCATTTCTTCCGATCAAACCGATGCGATCCCCGCGCAGGATGGTGGTGGAAAAATCGCGGATCAGAAGTTGACCATCGAAACCGAAGCACACGTTCCTGGCTTCGACAACCTTCTTCCCGGAAGCGCTCGTTTGCGCCAGCCCCAGCTTCACGTTGCCGACGAGTTCACGCCGCTCCGCACGCTCGCGCCGCATCGCTTCCAGCCTGCGCACGCGGCCTTCGTTGCGGGTGCGACGGGCCTTGATGCCTTGACGAATCCACACTTCTTCCTGCGCCAGCATCGCATCAAAGCGCGCGTTTTCCTGACGCTGCGCGTTCAGGCGTTCCTCGCGGCGGCGCAGGTAGTTGTCGAAATCGCCCGGCCAGCTCGTCAGTTCGCCCCGGTCGATTTCCACGATGCGCGTGGCCAACGCACGCAGAAAGCGGCGATCATGGGTGACGAAGACGAGGCTGCCGCTCCAGCTTTTCAGGAAACCTTCCAGCCAGTCGATGGATTCGATGTCCAGATGGTTCGTGGGTTCATCCAGCAACAACAGATCCGGTGCCGCAGCAAGCGCGCGGCCAAGCAATACGCGCCGCTTCATGCCGCCGGAAAGTGCTGCAAATTCGACCTCGCCATCCAGCCCAAGACGCGGCAGCAATTCGGTGATGCGTCGATCCGCTCCCCAACCTTCGGCCGCTTCGATGCGCGATTGCACCTGCGCCAGTTGTTCGGTATCCGGTTCGGGTGATTGACTCACATGGTGGAACAACGCCAGATCGTGGCCCAGTTCGCCCAGGCCTTGCGCCACCACATCGAACACGCTGCCCGATGCCTCACTCGGCACTTCCTGCTCCAGCCGTGCGATGCGAACCCCGGCCTGCACGCGAATCTGCCCGTCGTCCGGCTGGATTTCCCCGGCCAGGAGCCGCAGCAACGTGGATTTGCCCGCGCCATTGCGGCCGATCAGCGCGATGCGCTCGGAAGGCTCGATGGCAAGTTGCGCATCGTCCAGCAGCGGCGGGCCGCCGACGGCATAGTGAACCTGATTGAGGGCGATCAGCGGCATGGGAAAAGTGACTGAAAGGGCCGGGAATCGTAGCGGGAGCCATTGTCTTTGCGAAAGCGAAAGTGTCACCCCGCACGAAGTCGCAGGATCGATCTTGCTCTTTTGATAACGATGCTGCGACTCCGTTTCGCTGCGCGCAGCATCACGGTGATGTGTGCAGGCAACACCGGCATAAGCTCATGGCGCCTCGTATCCGTAGGCAAAGCCGGGATGGGCTAAGCTGCCGCGATCCAGCCATCGGCGCCTGCAGGGACAACATCATGCCCACAATCCACGATTTCACCGCCACCGACATCGAAGGCCACGAGCGCACGCTTTCGCAGTTCAAGGGCAAGACCCTGCTCATCGTCAACGTCGCTTCCAAGTGCGGCTTCACCCCGCAATACGAAGGGCTGGAAGCGATCTACCGCGAACACAAGGATCGCGGCTTCGTCGTGCTCGGTTTTCCCTGCGACCAGTTCGGCCACCAGGAACCGGGCAATGCGGAGGAGATCAGGAACTTCTGCTCCCTCACCTACGACGTGAGCTTCCCGATGTTCGCCAAGATCGACGTCAACGGCCCCAACGCGCACCCACTCTACCGCTGGCTCAAGGGGGAGAAAGCCGGCTTCCTCGGCACCGAAGCCATCAAGTGGAACTTCACCAAATTCCTCGTCGATGGCGAAGGCAAGGTGCTGCGGCGCTATGCGCCGAACGATGCGCCGGCGAAGATCGGGAAGGATGTTGCGGCGTTGTTGGCGAAGGCATAAGGGCGGAACCTGCGGTTGAAAGCAGCGCAGAGCAGAATCAGCTCCCTCGAATCACCGATCACCAATCACGACTCCTCAGCGATACCCTTCCGCCTGCAAATTGAACAGCTCCGCATAGCGCCCGCCCGCGCCGAGCAGTTGTTCGTGGCTGCCCGATTCCAGGATCGTGCCTTGTTCCAGCACGAGAATCCGGTCGGCCATGCGCACGGTGGAGAAGCGGTGCGAAATCAGCACCGTGGTGCGGCCTTCTGAAAGCTCCTTGAAGCGCTCGAATACTTCATATTCGGAACGTGCGTCCAGCGCGGCGGTGGGTTCGTCGAGGATCATCACCTGCGCCTGCCGCATGTAGGCGCGTGCGATGGCGAGTTTCTGCCATTCCCCGCCGGATAGATCCGTGCCGGAGGCGAAGCGGCGCCCCAGCGGTTGTTCGTAACCTTTGGGCAGTTTGGCGATCACCGCATCGGCCAGGCTGCGGCGGGCGGCATCTTCAATTCTTGGCAAATCCGTGCGGGCTTCGATGCGGCCCACGGCGATGTTGTCGCGGGCGGAAAGATTGAAGCGGACGAAATCCTGGAAGATCACACCGATATTCGCGCGCAGGTCGTCCAGATCGTAATCGCGCAGATCCACGCCATCCAGCAGGATGCGACCCTCGTCCGGGTCGTAGAGCCGCGCCAGCAGTTTCACCACGGTGGTCTTCCCTGCCCCGTTCTCGCCGACCAGCGCCACGGATTCGCCTGCGTGCAGGGTGAAGGAAAGGTTGCGCACCGCCCAGCGTGAGGCACCCGGATACTGGAAGCCGACGTTCTCGAACACGAAGCCACGCCGAACCGGCTTTGGAATCCTGATCGCATCCGGTCTGGACAGGATTTCCGGTTTGATCTCGAAGAAGGAATACAGATCGTCCAGATACAGTGCCTGGCTTGCGACTTGCGAGAAGCCGGAAAGCAGACCTTCCAGCAAACCACGCAGGCGCAGAAAGGAACCGGCGAGGAAGGTGAGATCGCCCACGGAAAAATCCCCGCGCACGGTGCGCCAGGCCAGATAGGCATAGGCGGCGTAATAGGCCAGCGTACCCACCAGGGTGAGCGCCGCGCCCCAGATCGCGCGGCGCAGGGCCAGCTTGCGGTTGGCGCTGTAGAACTTCTGCGCCAGCGTGCGGTAACGCTCGACCAGGAAGTTCTCAAGGCCGAATATCTTCACTTCCTTGGCAGTTTCAACACTTGCGCCGGTCTGGCGCACGTAGTCAAGCTCTCGCCGCTCCGGTGTTCTGCCGAAATCCAGCGAATAACCCAGCGCGTTGAAGTGCATTTCACCGAGGAACGCGGGCAGCAGCGCGACCACCATCAGGCCGATCAGCCACGGCGCGTACACCGCAAGGCCGGTAGCGAAGGCAATCACGGAGATGAAATCCTGCGCCTGCCCGAACAGCTGGCCCATCAAAGGGCTTCTGCCCATCGTCTGGCGTCGGGCGCGTTCGAGCTGGTCTTGCAGTTCGCTGTCCTCGAAGTCTTCCAGATCGAGCGTGGCGGCGTGTTTCATCAGGGAAACACTGACTTCGTTGACGTAGCGTTCGGAGAGCAGCGAATCCACCAGATTCACCGCACGGCCCAGCAGATCGGAGAGCAGTGCCAGCCCGAACTCCAGCGCGATCAGCCACAAGAGCGGCTGCAACAGGCCATCCTGCCAGGCGGCGAGAAGGTCATCGTGTTCGCCGGGTGCTTGCGCCAAAGCCACCACGGCATCGATGACGAGCTTGGCGACGTACAGCATCGTCACCGGCAGCAGTGCGCGCATGAGGCGCAGCGCCGCCGTGGCAAGGGTCAAGGCCGGGCTGGTGTTCCAGACCTGCCGGAGGAACGGGCCAAGATTGCGCAGCGCCGAAACGCGCTGACGCAGGGATTGCTTCGGTGCGGCGTTCAAGCGCCGTTGTTGCCCAGCCGTCGGCGCACGGCCTCTGCGTCGAAGCCCAGGGCAAGCGCCACTTCTTCCAGCGTGCTGCGTTCGCGCGGGAACAGACGACCATCGGCCAGCACCACGCGCACCAGCGTATCGAGCAGGCGGGAAAGCTCCGGCGAGCCTTTCGGATAAACCGCGCGGATGCGTTCGGCTTCCGTGGCCACCACGAGGTTGCGGCGGAAACCGCGCTCGAACGCGGCACTGGCGATGGCGCGGCCATGCGTGGGCAGCTCCAGTTCATCCATCAAGGTGTTGACCAGCTCGGCTTCGTGGCTGGTGACGATGCTGTCGGCCTTGGCGATGAAACCGATGAAGGCGAACAGCACTTCCACAGCCACCTGCTGCTGTTCCGGCAGCTTGTTGCCGCCGAACATTTCGACCACGGCCGTGCGAAGGTCGCGCAGGATGCCGGTGAAGCCGGAGGAGGACGTTTCGGAAGTCATGATGGGTTCTCGCAATGGAAGTGAGTGATGTGGGAATAGCAGGCTGTTGAGAAATGCACATCCTGTGCATTTCTCAATCGGACGGTACAAGCAAAGCTTGCCCACGTTCTCCAAAAATCAAGCGCTTGCGCGCTCGATTTTCGAACGGGCCATCCGTGGCCCGCGTTATCAGGCTGTTTCTCAACAGCCTGATAGACGATCCGCCCGTGCCATGTTGCAAAGCCCGGCGGACGTTGCGCCATCCTGCTTCAGCACGGGGCGAATGAAAAGGCCCGTGCCTTTCGTCTCATATCGGGCACACGATGGCCATCGTAAAATCTGCGCCCTCCCCGTTCCACCATTCCCAGGCCGCCGTGAGCACGATCACCCAGGAAGACCTCATCGCCAGTGTTGCCGATGCGCTGCAATACATCAGTTACTACCACCCGGTGGACTACATCAAGGCACTCACCAAAGCCTACGAGCGCGAGGAATCGCCCGCGGCGAAGGATGCCATTGCGCAAATCCTCATCAACTCGCGCATGTGCGCCGAAGGCCACCGCCCGATCTGCCAGGACACCGGCATCGTCACCGTATTCCTGAAGGTGGGCATGGAGGTGCGATGGGCAGGCTTCACCGGCTCGCTCGAAGATGCCGTGAACGAAGGCGTGCGACGTGCCTACAACGATGCAGACAACAAGCTGCGTGCCTCGGTGCTGGCCGACCCTGCGGGCAAGCGCCAGAACACCAAGGACAACACGCCTGCCGTGGTCAACATCTCCATCGTGCCCGGCGGTGAAGTGGATGTGATCGTTGCGGCCAAGGGCGGCGGTTCGGAGGCGAAATCGAAGTTCGCCATGCTCAACCCATCGGATTCCATCGTGGATTGGGTGCTGAAAACCGTGCCGACGATGGGCGCAGGCTGGTGCCCGCCGGGAATGCTCGGCATCGGCATCGGCGGCACGGCGGAGAAGGCGATGCTGCTGGCGAAAGAATCCCTGATGGAGGAAATCGACATCCAGGAATTGATCGCACGCGGGCCTTCCAATCGCGCCGAAGAATTGCGCATCGAACTGTACGAAAAGGTGAATGCGCTGGGCATCGGCGCACAGGGTTTGGGTGGGCTTTCCACCGTGCTGGACGTGAAGATCAGGGATTACCCCACGCACGCGGCCAACCTGCCGGTGGCGATGATTCCCAACTGCGCTGCCACGCGCCACGCGCATTTCACGCTGGATGGCACCGGCCCGGCGAAGCTGGAGCCACCATCGCTGGAAGACTGGCCCAAACTCACCTACAACCCGCAGAACGCGCGCCGCGTGAATCTGGATGCGATCACGAAGGAAGAAGTTGCCAGTTTCAAACCGGGCGAAGTGTTGCTGCTCAACGGCAAACTGCTCACGGGCCGCGATGCCGCGCACAAGCGCATCGTGGACATGCTCAACAAGGGTGAACCGTTGCCGGTGGATTTCACGGGCCGCTTCATCTACTACGTTGGTCCGGTCGATCCGGTGCGCGATGAAGTCGTCGGCCCCGCAGGCCCGACCACGGCAACACGCATGGACAAGTTCACCGAACAGGTGCTGGCGCAAACGGGCTTGCTCGGCATGGTCGGCAAGGCCGAACGGGGGCCTGCGGCGATCGCGGCCATCCGCAAGCACCAATCCGTGTATCTGATGGCAGTCGGCGGCGCGGCGTATCTCGTCTCCAAGGCGATCAAGGCCAGCCGAGTGGCGGGTTTCGCCGATCTGGGCATGGAGGCGATCTACGAATTCGAGGTCAAGGACATGCCCGTTACCGTGGCCGTGGATGCCAGCGGCGAATCGGTGCATGAAACCGGGCCGAAACACTGGCAGGCGAAGATCGGCAGGATTCCGGTGATGCTCGTCTGAAGCATTGCCGCATCGCAAGGCATGACATCGCGTGCCTCATTCTGCGTTATCGTGTTGCCAAGAAGCGAAGGAAAGATCATGGCAAAAGAATACGTCGTGCACGGAGACGGCTTCGATGCGTATTTCACCTGGTTCGGGGATTACCTCCTCGCGCGGGTGGAAGGCCTCCACGACAACCTGGCGATCTCGCTGGCCTACTGGAAAACGGTCTTTGCCGAATGCGCCAGATGGCAGGCCAAACGCCTGCTGGTGCTGGAAAACCTGATCGAATCAGGCGAAAACATGGATCCGAAGGTAATCTTCGAGCACCTTCTCGCATTGATGATCGACAAGAATCTGAGAATCGCGTTCGTGGATCGCAACGAATCGAACTGGGCGATGCAGGAACAGATCACCCTGATGGCACGCGAAGAGGGCATCATCACCCGCATCTTCACCCAGCAGCGCGATGCGGTGACATGGTTGCGGCATGGGATTGATTGATCCATAACGCACGGCAACGCGGCCCAACCCCGAATGCTCCGGTGCAGCGTTCCAGTGCCAGCCGCCAGTGCAGTGCTGCACTAGACTTGCGGCATGACCCAACCGCCCACCGACGAGGAACTGATGCTGGCATATGCCGCTGGCGATATTTCCGCCTTCGAGGCCTTGTACGCGCGCCATCGCGGCCCGCTGTTCCGCTTCCTCGTGCGCGGCATTTCCCCGCGCGCCACAGCGGAGGAATGTTTTCAGGAGGTCTGGAGCCGGATCGTGACTGCGCGCGAACGCTATCGGCCGGAGGCGAAGTTTTCGACCTGGCTGTACCAGATCGCCAACAACCTGCTGATCGATCAATACCGCCGCGCCCGGCCCAGCGTTTCCATCGACGATGAAGAAACCGGCTTCCCGCAGATGCAGGCCGAAGCCTCGGAACAACCGGAACCATCGCTCTCGCGCTTGGAGGAAAGCCGCCGTCTGCAACAGGCATTGGCCGAATTGCCGGAAGAACAACGCATCGCCGTGCAATTGCGGCTGGAGCAGGAACTTTCACTGGAGGAAATCGGCGAAATCACCGGCGTGGGCCGCGAAACGGTGAAATCGCGGCTGCGCTATGCGCTGGACAAACTCAAGGCGCGGCTGGCATGACTTCCCGCGGCGAATCCACCCTGCGCCACGCGCCGCTGGATGCGGAAGAAGCCGCATTGGCGAATGCCCTGCATCGCTTGCCTGCGGTCGAACCGTCGCCTGCGCTGGATGCGCGCGTGCTGGCGATGGCACGCGGCGCACAACCGCAAACCCGTGCAACGTCGGCCACAACCTCCAATGTCGTGAACAAGCGCCGCCGACGCAGTGCATGGTTCGGTGCCGGTTTCGGTACGCTGGCCGCTTCCGTGTTCGCTGCGGTGATAGGCGTGCAGATGGGCTGGTTCAGTGGTTCCCTGCCGAGCGAACCTGCGCCTTCGCCCGCCGCCGATTCCCGGTTGGCACGACCGGCAACGCAACCGCAGGCTGCTCCAGCGCAAGCGGAAGAAGAAAGCCCCGTCGAAGTGGAGTTTCTGCCCGCGCCCGCCGCTTCCGCAGCGCCAGCGCCTGCGCAAACCGCCGGCGCTGCCGCTTCCACAAGGAAGGAGCCTGCCGTTGCCCGCAAGGCGGCACCGCCTCCACCACCGCCCGCGCCCGCCGCACCTGCCACTGCTGCAGTGCCGGAATTGCGGCAGCGCATGGAAATGCAGGAGCAGGTGGCGAAGCAGGTGTTCGATGGATTGCGCGCATCCGAGATGCAAGGTGTTACTGCCCTGCCGCACTGGCGCGAAGATGCATTGCTGCCGCCTTCGGATTGGCTCGAACGCATCCGCGAGCGCGTTCGTCATGGCGATCGCTTCGGGGCCGAGCGCAGCCTGCGGACGTTCCAGCAGCAACATCCCGGCCAGCAGGTTCCCGATGATCTTCTTCCGCTGCTGGCCGAATGAGCCTGGATACCCTCACCGCATCGACCAGCTTCGAACTGGAAGTGAAGAAAAGCCGCTTCCTCGCACACGCGGCGCCGGTCGCCACGCCGGAAGCCGCCCTGGCGTTCTTCGCCGAAACCTCACAACGCGAAGCCACACACAACTGCTGGGCTTATCGCATCGGTGAGCACTGCCGTTTCTCCGATGACAATGAGCCGGCAGGCACGGCAGGCCGTCCAATTCTTGCGGCGATAGATGGCCAACACTGCGACCGTGTCTGCGTACTGGTGATCCGCTGGTTCGGCGGCATCAAGCTGGGCGCAGGCGGCTTGGCGCGCGCCTATGGCGGCTCGGCAGCGGAATGCCTGCGGCGTGCCGAACGCGCGCCCATCGTCGAATTCGCACAGGCCACATTGCATTGCCCGTTCGAGCACATCGGCACGGTTCACATGCTGCTCGCCACGCACGAAGCCGCGAAAACCGGCGAACGTTTCGACGCCGATGGCGTAACCCTGAACATCGAACTTCCCGCCACACGCTTGCCCGCGCTCGCCGCTACACTGCGCGACGCGACGCGCGGGCAGGTGACGCCTGAACGCGCCCCTTGAATTTTCGATCTCTCGCCGCAGCGGCGGCAGCAGAGCCCCAGCAACAACCACACCCCGCATTCCCTTGAACACACTCGATCCGACGACGACGCCCAGGCCGCCGCTTTCCTCGCTGCGCGCGCTGCTGCCGTTCGTTCGCCCCTATCCGGGACTCGTGTCCGGCTGGCTCGGCTTCCTCGCCCTCTCCTCCAGCGCAACACTCGCGCTGCCCGTGGCCGTGCGCTTGATGATCGACCACGGTTTCGCCGAAGAAGGCGGCCAGATCGATCGCTGGTTCCTTGGCCTCATCGCGGTGGCCTGCGTACTCGCCATCGCCACGGCGGGGCGATTCTTCTGCATCAGCCTGCTGGGCGAGCGCGTGGTTGCCGATTTGCGCCGCCAGGTGTTCGCGCACCTCACCTTCCTCGATCTTTCCTTCTTCGAGCGAAGCCGCAGCGGTGAACTGGTAAGCCGCCTGGCGGCCGATACGGAACTGCTGCGCTCGGCCATCGGCTCCACCCTTTCGGTCGGCTTGCGCAGCATCGTCACCCTGCTCGGCAGCGCTGCCGCGCTTGCCATCACCAGCCCACGGCTGGCCGGGCTGGCCGCCATCGGGATTCCGTTCGTGATCCTGCCAATCGTCCTGTACGGCAGGCACCTGGCGAAGATTTCGCGCGAAAGTCAGGATCGCATCGCCACCGCGAATGCACGCGCCAGTGAAACGCTTTCCGCCATGCACACGGTGCAAAGCTATGCACGCGAGGATTTCGAGATCGGGCGCTTTGCTTCTGCCGTGGTCGAGGCCATCGCCACCGCAAAACGGCGCATCCGCACGCAAGCAGGTTTGATCGCCATCGTGATCCTGTTGGTGTTCGGCGCAATCACCGCTGTACTGTGGATCGGCGCACGCGATGTGATCGCAGGCACCTTGAGCGCAGGCACGCTCGGCCAGTTCGTGCTGTACGCAGTAATCGGTGCGGGCTCGGTCGGCGCGCTGTCGGAAGTGTGGGCGGAACTGCAACGCGCCGCCGGTGGCATGGGCCGACTTTCCGAATTGCTGACCGAGCGCACCGCCATCACCGCGCCTGCCGAACCCGCTGCCCTGCCGGATCGGGCGCGTGGTGACATTCGTTTTTCCAATGTCACCTTCCACTACCCCAGCCGCCCTGATACGCCCGCGATCAATGGCTTCACGCTGCACGTGAAACCGGGTGAAACCATCGCCCTAGTCGGGCCTTCCGGTTCGGGCAAAAGCACCGTACTTCATCTTTTGATGCGCTTCGCCGATCCGCAATCCGGCGAAATTTCGCTCGATGGCACGGCCCTGCCGCAATTTGATCCACGCGCGCTACGCGAACAGATCGCACTGGTGCCGCAAGATCCCGTGTTGTTCGCCGCCAGCGCTGCCGACAACATCCGCTACGGGCGGCTGGATGCCAGCTTCGAAGACATCACCAACGCCGCCAGTACCGCCGAAGCCGACGCCTTTCTGCGCGCCCTGCCCGATGGCTACGAAGCGGATCTGGGCGAACGCGGCGTGCGTCTTTCCGGCGGCCAGCAGCAGCGCATCGCCATCGCCCGCGCCGTGTTGAAGGATGCCCCCGTGCTGCTGCTGGACGAAGCCACCTCCGCACTGGATGCGCAAAGCGAACACGGCATCCAGCAGGCACTTGAACGGCTGATGCAGGGCCGCACCACCCTCGTCGTCGCCCATCGCCTCGCCACCGTCCGCCGCGCCGACCGCATCGTCGTCATGGACGCAGGCCGCATCGTCGCAGAAGGTACCCACGAAGCGCTCATTGCCCAAGGTGGGCTATATGCGGAACTGGCCCGGTTGCAGTTTTTGGGGCGGGATGATGGGTGAGCCGGTTCGTTTGAGCCAAAGTCGGCAGGCGGTACGGTCAACCCATCGAGAACAGTCGCCCGAGGAACTCGCGGCGCCCATCGCACGCACTGCGGACAGGAGTTCGCCGATCCGGGTTCGAGGGCCTGACCAGGGCTCTCAGCTCAAGCCGCAGTCTTCACCGGCACCGGCATCCGAATCAAATGATCGAAAGCAGATAGCGAAGCCGTAGCGCCCGCACCCACGGCAACGACGATCTGCTTGTACGGCACGGTGGTGCAATCGCCCGCAGCGAACACGCCGGGAATGTTGGTCTGGCCGCGCGCGTCGATTTCGATTTCACCTCGCGCAGAAAGGGTGACGGTGCCTTTGAGCCAATCGGTATTCGGCAACAGGCCGATCTGCACAAAGATGCCGGAAAGCTCGACGTCATGGCTCGTGTCATCGATGCGATCCGTGTAGCGCAGGCCGGTGACTTTTTCGCCATCACCCAATACTTCGGTAGTGAGCGCACTGGTGATGACGGTGACGTTCGGCAGGCTGCGCAGCTTGCGTTGCAGCACTTCATCCGCGCGCAGCCTTGCGTCGAACTCCAGCAAGGTGACGTGCGCCACGACACCGGCCAGATCGATGGCCGCTTCCACGCCGGAATTGCCGCCACCGATCACGGCCACCTTCTTGCCCTTGAACAGCGGGCCGTCGCAATGCGGGCAGTAGGTGACGCCTTTGGTGCGATATTCGTTCTCGCCGGGCACGTTCATGTTGCGCCAGCGCGCGCCGGTGGAAAGCACCACGGTATGCGCGGCGACGCTCGCGCCACTGGCCAGTTGTACTTCGATCAATCCATCGTCGCCGGGAACCAGCTTCTGCGCGGTCTGGAGGTTCATCACGTCCACGTCGTAATCCTTGACGTGCTGTTCCAGCGCGGCGGCCAGTTTCGGGCCTTCGGTGTGTTGCACCGAAATGAAGTTCTCGATGTCCATCGTATCCAGTACCTGCCCGCCGAAGCGCTCGGCCACGACGCCGGTGCGAATGCCTTTGCGCGCGGCGTAGATGGCAGCGGAAGCGCCCGCCGGGCCACCGCCGACAATGAGCACGTCGAAGGGTGCTTTCTCGGAAATCTTCTTGGCTTCGCGCACTTGCGCACCGGCATCGAGCTTGCCAACGATTTCCGCCAGCTCCATGCGGCCCTGGCCGAAGTGTTCGCCATTGAGGTAAAGCATCGGCACGGACATGATGCCGCGCGTTTCCACTTCCTCCGGGAACACCGCGCCATCGATGGCGACGTGTTCGATCTTCGGGTTCAGCACGGCCATCAGGTTCAATGCCTGAACCACGTCCGGGCAGTTCTGGCAGCTCTGGGAAAAATACGTCTCGAAGTGGAACTTGCCATCCGGCGCACTGCTTTCCAGCGCGCGAATCTGCTCAAGAAGATCGGCGGACGCCTTGGACGGATGCCCGCCCACCTGCAACAGTGCCAGCACCAGCGAAGTGAACTCGTGGCCCATCGGCAAGCCGGCGAAGGTGAGGTGGATGTCCTGCCCCGGCGAGTTCAATGCGAAGGACGGGCGGCGCACATCGGCAGCATCGTCGCGTTCCACCATGATCTTCGATGAGGCCTCCGTCAGATCGGCCAGCAAATCCATCATCTCCGTGGAGTTCTCGCTGGCGTCTGCGTAGGCAGTGATGTGAATGGGCCGCTGGGCCATTTCCAGATAGGCCTGCAATTGGCTTTTGAGGTTGGCTTCCAACATGGCGAAACTCCTGTGCGGGGAGAAGATGCGTGGCTGGCGTTCGGGCAGCGCAAGGCTGCAACCGTTGGCTGGCTGCGTGTCTTGAAGCAGTAAATCAAAGTTTCACGAGGCGGACACCATGCCCACCTCCTGTTGCAAACGAGGGTGGGCACGGTGTGCCCACCCTGCGGCAGGATCAGATCTTGCCGACCAGATCCAGCGAAGGCGCGATGGTCTTTTCGCCTTCCTTCCACTTGGCCGGGCACACTTCGCCCGGATGGGCGGCGGTGTACTGGGCGGCCTTGAGCTTGCGCAGCGTTTCGGTCACGTCACGCGCGATCTCGTTGGAATGGACTTCCATCGTCTTGATGATGCCTTCCGGATTGATCACGAAGGTGCCGCGCAGGGCGAGGCCAGCTTCGGGAATGTGCACGCCGAACGCATTGGTGAGCGTGTGGGTCGGATCGCCCACCAGCGGGAACTGCGCCTTGCCTACCGCCGGGGAGGTTTCGTGCCACACCTTGTGCGAGAAGTGCGTATCCGTGGTGACGATATAGACCTCGGCATTGGCCTTCTGGAACTGCGCGTAATTGGCGGCGGCGTCTTCCACTTCCGTCGGGCAATTGAAGGTGAAGGCGGCAGGCATGAAGATCACGACCGACCACTTGCCCTTCATGCTTTCGTTGCTGACCTTGACGAACTTGCCGTTATGGAAGGCATCGGCTTCGAACGGTTGAATTTGGGTGTTGATGAGAGACATCTTCTGAACTCCTGCGATGGGATGGATGAAGCGAGAATCAAAGCGTGCCGGTTGACGGAACGACGAGCAGTGTAGGGGCCGAACAGCCATTGCAAAAATTGATTGTTGCGATGGAAACCATATGCAAAAACTATCGAATAACCCCGAGCTGGCATGGATGCAGCTGGTTTGAGATGTGATTGAATCCACAAAATTCAAGGCAGGCTCGAAACCCGTGCGCCGCCTCCAACGGCTGGCTGAACGGATTCCACACCGGAATCCCGCTCCAGCCTCTATAATGCGCCGCAACACGCCCATCCACGCGCGGACGAAATCTCACGGTTTCGTCCGCGCTTTGTGTTGCGGCGCATCTGCGCCGCCGATCCCTTCCAACCCTGCCTCCTCCACGACAGGCCTCGGCCTGCCCAAGACAACCTTCCCCAATGTCCATCGAAACCCTGCGCAACATCGCCATCGTGGCCCACGTCGATCACGGCAAGACCACGCTCGTGGATCAGCTTCTGAAGCAATCCGGCACCTTCAGCGAACGCCAGCAGATCGCCGAACGCGTGATGGACAGCAACGATCAGGAAAAGGAACGCGGCATCACCATCCTGGCCAAGAACACCGCAATCGAGTGGAACGGCAATCGCATCAACATCGTCGATACGCCCGGACACGCGGATTTCGGCGGCGAAGTGGAGCGCGTGCTCTCGATGGTGGATTCGGTGCTGCTGCTGGTGGATGCGATGGACGGCCCGATGCCGCAGACCCGCTTCGTCACGCAGAAAGCCTTTGCGATGGGTTTCAAGCCGATCGTGGTGGTGAACAAGATCGACCGCCCCGGCGCACGCCCGGAATGGGTGGTGGAACAGGTGTGGGATCTGTTCGACCGCCTGGGTGCCACGCCCGAACAGATGGATTTCCCCATCGTCTATGCCTCGGCCCTGAACGGCTACGCGAGCCTGGATCATGAAGCGCGCGACGGCGACATGACGCCGCTGTACGAGGCCATCATGAAGTACGTGCCGCAGCCGCCGGTGAACCAGGAAGGCCCGTTCCAGATGCGCATTTCACAACTGGACTACAACAGCTTCGTCGGTGTGATCGGCATTGGCCGCATCCAGCGCGGCACGTTGAAGAAGAACATGCCGGTGACCATCATCACGCGCGAAGGCAAGGCGCGTTCGGGCCGTGCAGGCCAGGTGCTCGGCTTTCTCGGCCTTGAGCGCATCGAGCAGGATGAAGCCTTCGCAGGCGACATCGTGGCCATTTCCGGCATTCCGGAACTCACCATTTCCGACACCGTCACCGCGATCGAAGCGCCCGAAGCGCTGCCTGCGCTCACCGTGGATGAGCCGACGATCTCGATGACCTTCCAGGTGAACAACTCGCCCTTCGTCGGCAACAAGGATCGTTCCGGTGGCAAGTTCCTGACCAGCCGCCAGTTGCGTGAACGCCTCGACCGCGAAAAGGTGCACAACGTGGCGCTGCGCGTGGAAGATGGTTCGGATGCGGACAAGTTCCTCGTTTCAGGCCGCGGCGAACTTCACCTTTCCGTGCTGATCGAAAACATGCGCCGCGAAGGTTACGAACTGGCCGTCTCGCGCCCGGAAGTCATCATCAAGGAAATCGACGGCGTGCTGATGGAGCCTTACGAGCAGCTCGTCGTGGACATCGAGGAAGAACATCAGGGCCCGGTGATGGAGCGCCTTGGCATTCGCAAGGGCCAGCTCAAGAACATGGAACCGGATGGCAAGGGCCGCGTGCGGCTGGAATACATGATTCCCGCACGCGGTTTGATCGGTTTCCAGAACCAGTTCAAGACCCTTACCCAGGGTTCGGGCCTGCTGTTCCACGTCTTCGACCACTACGGCCCGAAGGAAGAAGGCCAGATCGCCAAGCGCCAGAACGGCGTGATGATCTCCAACGGTGCCGGCCCCACGCCCGCATATGCGCTGAACATGCTGCAGGAGCGTGGCCGATTGCTCGTGGGCGATGGCGATGAAGTGTATGAAGGCCAGTTGGTCGGCATCCACTCCAAGGACAACGACCTCACCGTGAATGCGCTGCGCGCCAAGCAGCTCACCAACATCCGCGCTGCCGGCAAGGACGATGGCATCCAGTTGACGCCACCGATCCGCATGTCACTGGAACAGGCGCTGGATTTCATCGACGAGGATGAACTGGTGGAAGTCACGCCCAAGGCCATCCGCCTTCGCAAGAAGCACCTCACCGAAAACGACCGCAAGCGGGCGTCTCGCGCCGCATGAGGCGTTTCTTTCCACCATCTCCGCTTGACGGGTGATGGTGGACAGCACTTCCAATCCGCCATCCTGCACCTGGCCGCAGGATGGATCGTCCATGGCTGGAGAACGACGCTGCGACTTCGCTTTGCTGCGCTCAGCTAGACGCTGGCATCGTATTTGACGCGAGTTGCCGAAGGTACCAAGACCTCACGCCGCGCGGTTGTGCGCTCGCATCGCGCGTTGCTTTTCGCGGGCGAAATCGCGGCTCTTTTCAGCATCGCGCTTGTCGTGTTGCTGCTTGCCCTTGGCCAGCGCAAGTTCCAGCTTGGCGCGGCCATCCTTCCAGTACATCGACAACGGAATCAGGGTGTAGCCATCGCGTTCCACCTTGCCGATCAACTTGTCGATTTCGTGCCGATGCAACAGTAGCTTCCGGTTGCGGCGGTCGTCGGCCAGGACATGCGTGGATGCGGTGATGAGCGGCGTGATCTGTGCGCCGATCAGGTACAGCTCGCCATTGCGGACGATGGCGTAGCCCTCGCCCAGCGACAACCGCCCCGCCCGCAGTGCCTTCACTTCCCAGCCCTGCAACGCCAGGCCCGCCTCGAAGCGTTCCACCAGGTGGTAATCGTGCGAGGCGCGGCGGTTGCTGGCGATGACGGATTTGCCGCTTCCGCTATCCTTGGCATTCTTCTTTGACATCGTGATTCCTCGTTGGCCGTGCATTGTCGCCGATGGCGGCGGTGGCGGGAACACGAGGCCAGTTTTTGATCCGCATCGCATGACCCGCATCGAACGCACCGCGCTGATCGCGCAGCCACCTTCCAAAATGTTCGCACTGGTGGACGACGTGACCGCCTACCCGCGCCTGTTCCCGTGGTGCGAGAAAAGCGAGGTGCTGGCAGAAGATGGCGAGTTCAAGACCGCGCGGTTGCATCTGAAATTGGGCGCACTGCGAACCTCCTTCGCCACGCGCAACCGGCGCATGGAGCCTTCGTCCATCGCCATGCAACTGGTTGAAGGCCCTTTCAAGCAGTTGAGTGGGGAATGGCGCTTTGCGCCCATCGGCGAGGTCGGCTGCAAGGTCAGCCTGGTGCTGGAGTTCGAAACCGACAACCGCCTGCTCGGCCCGTTGTTCGCACGGGGATTCAAGGTGCTGGCTGACCGCATGGTGGACGATTTCGTGCGCGCTGCCGCAACAGCCTGAGCTGCCTCATGTCGAAGATTCACGTCAGTGTGGTCGAAGCCTTTGCCGATTCGGCAAGCGCAGTTGAATTGCTGCTGGATGCAGGCTCAACCGTGGCCGACGCACTGGCCACACCTGAAGTGCAGGCACTGTTTCCCGATGCGCAACGCCGCGCATTCGGCATCTACTCAAGGCGCATGGAGGAGCCTGCCTTGCTGCGCGAAGGCGATCGCATCGAGCTGTACCGCCCGTTGATTGCCGATGCAAAACAGAACCGCATGGAACGGGTGAAGGCCGAACGCGCGGGGAGCCGCAGGCGCTGAACCTGCGCTCCGGCGAGCCTCAACGCCGCTTCTTGTCCTTTTCCTTGGCGAGGTTGCCGTAGCGCGTCATGCGGCGCATCAGCTCCAGGTTTTCTTCCGGGAAGGAGTCGCCTTCGATCGTGGCCAGCACGTCGCCGTCGAAGGTGAGCACCAGATTGCGCACCTGCGTCTTCTCTCCACGCTGGCTGACGGTGGAGATGTAATCCCAGCGCGAGGCGTGGAAGGGATCGTCCAGTGCCGGCGCACCGATGAGGCTTTGCACCTGACGCTTGGTCAAGCCCGGCTTGAGTTGCGCAACGCCGTCCTCGTCCAGCAGGTTGCCCTGATAGACATCGACCTTGTAGATCAGGCCGCAGCCGCTCAGCGCCAGCACGGCAGGAAGAACGAAGAGACGAAGGTTCATGCAGGGGTTCCAAGCTTGGTACGTAACTTGGCGATGATACACTCCCGGCGTCAGCAGATCGCAACGGAGGCCCAATGGAATCGCAGGATCTACGCAAGGCGGGCCTGAAGGTTACCCACCCCCGGATGCGCATTCTTGATCTGCTGGAACAATCCAGCCCGCGCCACATGACCGCCGAGGACATCTACCGCCAGCTCATCGAACTGGGCGAAGACATCGGCTTGGCCACGGTTTATCGCGTGCTCACCCAGTTCGAATCCGCCGGGCTGGTGCTCAAGCACAACTTCGAAGGCGGCCAGGCCGTGTTCGAACTGGATCGCGGCGTGCATCACGACCACATGGTCGATCTGGATTCCGGCAAGGTGATCGAGTTCACCAGCCCGGAAATCGAAGCATTGCAACACGCCATCGCCGAACAGCACGGCTACCTCATCGAGGATCACTCGCTGGTGCTGTACGTGCGGCCAAAGCGCAGGCGTTGACCTGCGCCTTCTCATCTCGTTGCCCCCTCTTCGACTGGGAACCCCATGTCCGCATTCACTTGCCCCGTCACGCGCCTTGCCGCGCTCGTGTTTGCCGCGCTGTCCGCCTCCGCCGTACTGGCCGCAGATATTCCCCACGATCTTTGGCAGGAAGCATCACCCGCCGCACTTTCGGCGGACATGCCCAAGCCGGGCCATCGTCGTTCCCTGACGCTGGATTTCGCAAAGGCCAGCGCCCTGCTCACCCAGACGCAACGCGCAGGTGCCGCCGCAGCACTCTCCCTGCCGCATCCGGACGGCAGCTTTCACGATTTCCTGCTGTCCGATTCGGGTGTCATGCCGCCGGAACTGAAGGCGAAATTCCCGGATATCGTCAGCCTTTCCGGCATCGACGGCGAAGGCCGCAGCGCACGCGTGGATATTTCGCCGACAGGGCTCAATGCGATGGTGTTCGATCCCGATGGCGTGTGGATCGTGCGACCGGAAGCGCGCAACGGCACAAGCAACCGCTACATGAGTTACGCGCGTGCCGAACTTCCGGTGCCCGGCGAAAAATTCCAGTGCGAAACGCATGGCAATGCGATCCAGGCCGCCGAAATGCACCTCGATAACAGGCCCGCGCCCTCGCCATTGGCTTCCACCGGCACAATCACGCGCAACTACCGCGCCGCGATGGCGGCCAACCACAACTACGTCGGTGCGGTCTGCCCCGGCAACCTCACCGTCGCCTGTGGCCTGTCGCAAGTGGTGCTGGCAATGAACCGCGTCAACCAGGTGTACGAAACCGAATTGGGCGTGCATTTCACCCTGGTGGCCGACAACGACAAGATCATCTATCCGCTGGCCACTGGAAATCCACCACCCACCTCGCCCGCCAACGATCCGTACAGCAACACCAACGCAAGCCTTGCGCTGAACCAGAACCAGACCAACCTCAACAACGTCATCGGCAACGCCAATTACGACATCGGCCACATCTTCACCACGGGCAGCGGCGGCCTCGCCAGCCTGCGCGTGACCTGCCAGAACAGCAGCAAGGCGCGCGGCACCACGGGGCTGCCCAATCCGGTGGGCGATGACTTCTACATCGATTACGTCTCGCACGAGATGGGCCATCAGTTCGGCGGCAACCACACTTTCAACTCCACCACCAGCGGCTGTTCCGGAAATCGCGCCAGCACGGCTGCCTACGAACCGGGCAGTGGCTCCACCATCCAGGCCTATGCCGGCCTTTGCGGCGTGGACAACCTGCAATCCAACTCCAACCCCTACTTCCACTCCAAGAGTCTGGAGGAAATGGGCACCTGGATCGACGGCGGCGGCGGCAACTGCACCGTGGCCACACCTTCCGACCACGCCGCACCGGAAATCGATCCCGGCAGCCTGCCGCCAGCTAACCTCACCATTCCGCATCGCACGCCATTCGCTTTGAGCGCCGTGGCCACGGATGCCGACGGTGATGTGATCACTTACAGCTGGGAACAGTACGACAGGGGCCTGCAAGCCACCACGCTGGCGGAGGGCGACATCGGCAACGGCCCGATCTTCCGCTCCTACAGCGCCACCACGTCTCCCACACGCTACTTCCCAAGCCTGCCTGCCGTGCTTGCAGGTGGAACAACACTGCCCAAGGGCGAAGCCTGGCCGAACACCAATCGTGCCCTCACGTTCCGCCTTACCGTTCGCGACAACCACGATGTTCCCGGCACGCCGCAGTTCGGCCGAACCGAGCACACCGACGTCGTGCTGGCCGTGACCACCAGCGCCGGTCCGTTCAAGGTGACCTCCCCGAACACGACAGTCACCTGGGATCGCGCCGAATCACAGACAGTGACCTGGGATGTAGCCAACACCAACACTGCGCCGGTTTCCTGCGCCAATGCGCGGATCGAACTTTCCATCGATGGGGGCATGAGCTGGCCATTCACGATGAGCGCCAGTACCGCCAACAACGGCACGGCGTCGGTCATGGTTCCCACCGGCGCGCCCAACACCACGCAGGCGCGTACCCGTGTGGCCTGCACGGGGAATGTGTTTTTCGACGTTTCCGATGCCGACTTCAGCATCGTCGGCACCGAACCTGATCCGATCATTGCCGTCGGCATTGAAGAGGTTTCGCTGGATGTCGTGCTCGGCCGGGAGAGTTCGGGCACCTTCGACATCGTCAACGATGGTGGCGGCACGCTCACCTGGCAGATCGCCGAGGCCGAGGCAGCAGCGCGCGGCGATGCAGGCGGCTGCGACAACCCGACCGAAGTTCCCTGGTTGAGCATCACCCCGACCAGCGGCTCGGCCACGCCGATCGCCCCCAGTATCGTGACTGTCACCATCGATCCGGCAACGCTGGATCCGGGCGAATACTCGGCACTGCTGTGCGTTTCCAGCAACGATCCGGAGCATTCGGCAGTGGAAGTGCCCGTGAACATCACCGTGGCACTGCCGCCGGAAATATTCGCCAACAGCTTCGAAGGGAATTGAGCCTGACGTGGCGTTTTCCTTCTCCCCGACCTCGCGGGAAGAAGGAGCGCGATGCCACGACTCAGGATTGCGAATCTTCCCGCAGTGCTGGCCACGCCGCGCGCAGATACAGCAGGCCCGACCACAAGGTGAGGATGGCGGCGGCGGCAAGCGTCCAGTCGCCGATGTGGAACACGGTTTCACCCATCCACGGCACGGGTCGTGCGGGTTTCTGCGGCGATACCGAATACAGCAGGCACAGCAACGCCACCATCTGCACCACGGTCTTGATCTTGCCGATGGCGGCCACCTTCACCTTGGCGCGCTGGCCGATCTCGGCCATCCATTCGCGCAGCGCGGAAACCGCAATTTCCCGGCCCACGATGATCGCCGCCCACACCGCCATCCACGGCGTGGGATGGCCCTGCACGATGAGGAACAGCGCCACGGCCACCATGAGCTTGTCCGCGACCGGATCGAGAAATGCACCGAAGGCCGAAAACATCTTGTAACGCCGTGCGATCCAGCCATCCAGCCAATCCGTGATCGCACCCAATGCGAACACACCGGCACAGGCAAAGCTCGTCCACGGATACGGCAGATAGAACACGACGACCAGCACCGGGATCAACACGATCCGGAACAGCGTCAGCACGGTGGGGATGGTCAGTTTCACGTCGAGGATTTTTCCTGTACTTGCGCATCGTCCAGACCATGCAGGCCGCGCCAGATGCGTTGCGCCAGCGCCGCATTGATGCCTTCGACTCTGGCGATGTCTTCAGGGCCGGCGCGCGTGAGCGCAGCAAGACCACCGAAATGCTTCAACAGCATAGCGCGGCGGCGCGCGCCGATGCCCGGAATGTCTTCCAGCTTGCTGTATTCACGCGCCTTCTGGCGGCGACCGCGATGGCCGGTGATGGCGAAACGGTGCGCTTCATCGCGTATCTGCTGGATCAGATGCAACGCAGGCGAATCCGGGCCGGGATGCAGTGTGCGGCCATCGGGCAGGATCAGGTCTTCATCACCCGCGCGCCGCGCCGCGCCTTTCGCCACGCCCACCAGCGCAACGCTTTGCACAGCCAGCTCCGCCATCACTTGCATGGCCTGCGCCAGTTGCCCTTTGCCGCCGTCGATCAGCAGCAGGTCGGGCAAGGTGCCATCCTCTTTCGCGCGAATGAAACGCCGAGTGACGGCCTGTTTCATTGCGGCGAAATCGTCGCCGCCGGTGATGCCTTCGATGTTGAAACGGCGGTACTGGCTGCGCACCGCGCCTTCGGCATCGAACACCACGCACGAAGCCACGGTGGCCTCGCCCATCGTGTGGCTGATGTCGAAGCATTCGATGCGGCCAGGTGGCTGCGGCAGGCCCAGAAGTTCCTGCAGGTTTGCGAGCCGGGCGCGCTGCGTGGCGGAAGAACCGATCTTCGCGGCCAGCGAGAGACGGGCGTTTTCCTGCGCCAGTTCCAGATAGCGCGCACGTTCCCCGCGCACGGTGGATTTGAGTTGCAGCTTCGCGCCGAGTTGATCGCCCAGCACCTGTTCGATCAGCTCTTGATCGGCAATGGCATGGCTCAGCACGATTTCGCGCGGCGGGCGCTTGTCGAAGTAGTACTGCGTGACGAAGGCACCCAGCACTTCGGAAGCCTCATCCGCGCCGTTGGCCTTCGGGAAGAAATCGCGCGTGCCCAGGTTCATGCCGTTGCGGAAAGCCAGCAGCACCACGCAGGCCAAACCCTTGTCCACCGTGCAGGCCAGCACGTCCAGATCGGCCTGATCGCCGTCCACGTATTGCCGTGCCTGCATCCGGCGCAGATTGGCGATTTGATCCCGCAACTGCGCAGCGCGCTCGAAGGCCAGTTCGGCACTGGCGCGTTCCATCGCATCGGTGAGTTCACGCACCAGCACATCATTGTTGCCATCGAGGAACAATTCGGTGCGATGCACCGCCTCGCGGTATTCCTCCGACGACACGAGATTCACGCAGGGCGCGGCACAACGCTGGATCTGGTATTGCAGGCACGGTCGGCTGCGATTGGCGAACACGCTGTCCTCGCAGGAGCGCAGCCGGAACAGTTTGTGGATCGTGCCGAGCGTTTCACGCACCGCACTGGCGCTCGGGTACGGGCCAAAATAGCGCCCCGGCATCGAACGCGCGCCACGGTGAAATGCGATGCGCGGGGTTTCATCGCGCGTCGCCAGATAGATGTACGGGTAGCTTTTGTCGTCGCGCAGCAGCACGTTGTAGCGCGGCTTCAGCGATTTGATGAGCTGGTTTTCCAGCAGCAGCGCTTCGCCCTCGGTGCGCGTCACGGTCACATCCATGCGCGCCACCTGTGCCAACATCGCGCGCTGGCGCGGGCTGCGTTCGATGGAGGTGAAATAGCTGGCGACGCGCTTCTTCAACGAAGCCGCCTTGCCGACGTACAACACGTGGTCGCCTGCGTCGTACATGCGATACACGCCGGGTGCGGCGGTCAATTCGCGGACGAAGGCCTTGCCATCGAATGCGCCGTCTGATTCTTCCTCGTGCATGGCCTGTGCGGCTTGCGCTCACTCCGACAGCGACAGCCGCTGTGCCGCACCGGTGTCCGTGGCGATCTTGAGGATTTCATGTGCGCCGGTGTTGGCAACCCACAAGGCTTCCGGCGTGGCCGCAAGCGCCGAAGGCCGCACCAGCGTTGCGCCAGTGATGTTGAGCGTGCCGAGTTCACCGCCGCCCAAACGCAACTGGCGAATCTGGTTGTTGCAGGTATCGGCCACCCACAGCACCGGTTGGCCACTGTGGTGCGCCAACCCCAACGGGTACTGCAATTGCGCGGTCTCGCGCGGGCCGTCGCGGTAGCCGAACTCGAACGGCCCCTGCCCCACCAGCGTCTGCACCTGGCCCGTGCCAACGTGCACGCTGCGCAGTGCGGAATTGGCGCTGTCGGCCAGGTACAGCGTGCTTTGCACCAGCGCCAATCCGACAGGTTCGGCAAAGCTGGCGGCCTTGCCTGCACCATCGACCATCCCGGCGCGCCCGGAACCGGCCAGCAGCTTCCAGCCGTGCCTCACCAGATCCAGCTCCCAGATCTGGTGTTCGCCGGTCATCGCCACATAAAGTTTTTCCACCGAAGCGGCCACACCAAACGGGGAATGCAGCGTCGTTCGGGTTCGGGTGGCGTTGTCCACCGCTTCGGGCTGCCGTGCCGTGCCATTGCCCAACAGCGTATCCACGTCGCCACTGGTCAGGCGGATGCGACGCACTGCGTGGTTGCCACCATCGGCGACGTAGAGCGTGTCCTTCACCAGGCACAGGCCGCGCGGAAAACGGAACCCGGCGATGCCGCTGCTGCCATCCACCCAGCCCGGCGTGCCGGAACCGAACTCGCGCAGCACGCGACCTTCGAGGTTGCATTCCAGGATGCGATGGCGGCCCGTGTCGGCGATGTAGAGATGCTGCGATGTGGCGAGGATGCCAGCGGGATAGCCCAACATCGGAAACAATTGCGGGCGTGCCAGCGAAGGCGGCGGAAGATAGGCGCGACGGCCGTGTTCGGCGGCCTGATCCAGCAGTTGCGCCACGCGGGCTTCCAGCGGTTCACGCAGGCGATCGCCCGCAAAGATGTCCGTCAGATTGCCTTCCGTGTCGATCACCGCCACCGAAGGCCAGGCGCGGATGCCGTAATGTTGCCACGTCACGAAACCCGGATCGTTCGCCACGGCCACCTTGGCGCTGGCCTGCGTGGCGATCCGGATGGCGGCTTCGCCATCTTCCTCCGCGTCGAACTTCGGCGTGTGGATCGCCACCGCCACCAGGCCGTCGGAATGGCGCTGTTGCAGCACCGCCAGATCGTCCAGCAGGTTCAGCGATGCGGCGGAACCGGCATGCCAGAAACCCAGCACCACCACGCGGCCACGCAGCGCTTCCAGGCGCTGCGGTGCGCAGTTGAGCCAGTTGATGGCATCGGAAAAACGCGGGGCGGGTGCGAGCGTCGTCATTGCGGCGGTGAACGTCTTGTGACCCTGGATCGCTGCATTATGACTTGCCCAAGGCGCGACGGAGCAAACCCGGCGTGGCAAGCTGCAATTGCCGCCACACTTCGCGGAAATCGGCCAGTTCGCCGTAGTACGGATCGGCCAGATCGCTGTTGGCCGCGAACGCACCGGAAAACGGCAGGATCAGTTCCACCTGCGCCCGCGCGCCTTCCGGTTGCAGCTGCGCCAGTTCGCGCAGATGGCCACGGTCGGCGGCGAGAATCAGATCGAATTCGCGGAAATCTTCCTGCGATACGCGGCGAGCACGCAGATCGTCGATGGGCGCACCGCCTTCACGCGCCACTTGTCGGGCGCGCGGATCGGGCGGCTCGCCAACGTGATAACCATGGGTTCCAGCCGAATCCAGTCGCAGCGCCAACCCTTCCCGCACCGCTGCCGCACGCAATGCGCCTTCGGCCATCGGGGAGCGGCAGATGTTGCCGGTGCACACCATCAGGATGGACAAAGGATTCGTCATGGCCCTGCCTTACTCGCTTTTCAGCATGTCCAGCATCGCGGTGCGCAGTGCAACGCAAAGTTCCTGCGACAGCGGACGATCTTCCTCGTCGGTAAGCAGGAAAAAGTCTTCCACGCGCTCGCCGAAGGTGGCGATGCGTGCATCGTGTACGCGCAGCCGGTGCTGGCGCAGGATCGCCGCCACGCGCGCCAACAAACCCGGTTGATCGCTGCACACCAGCACCATCTGGGTGCGCGCACCCACATCGACAAATTCCACCTGCGAAGGCACGCGGAAATGCCGCAATTGGCGCGGTGCGGCGCGGCGACTGGGTGGGCGCAGCGCGCCGGGTGTAGTGAGGCTTTGATGCAGTTGTGCGGCGATGGAATCGGCGCGCCGTGAAGGCTCGATGTAGTCCACACCGGCATCGAGCACTTGGAAAGTATCCAGCGTCATGCCGCCGAGCGAACCGACGATGCGCGCATCAACGATGGAAAGCCCCAGCCTGTCCAGCGTGGCCACCACGTCAGCAAACAGGCCATCGCGATCCGGCGAATACACGAATACTTCCAGCGCACCGGGCCGTGCGTGCGGGCGCACCAGCACCAACGGCAAGCCCTGTTGATCGGCCCGCGCGATGCCGGCCGTCTGCCATGCCAGTTGATCGGCGCGATAACGCAGGAAACTGTCTTCGGGAAAATCGGCCCAGATGCGCTCGATCACGGCATCGGAAAATCCGCCATCCAGCAGCACCGCACGCGCCGCTGCGCGAGTTTCGGAGAGACGCTCCTCCGCGTGCGTGGGCTTGTACGCGCCGCGCCGCAGGGCAAAGCGCGTGGCCGTGTAGAGATCGGCCATCAGGCGATCCTTCCACGCATTCCACAGCTTCGGGCTGGTGCCTGCGATGTCTGCGCAGGTGAGCAGGTAAAGGTAATCCAGCCGCTCGCGTTCGCCGACGAAATTGGCGAACCAGCCGATCACATCCGGATCGGAAATGTCCTTGCGCTGCGCCGTGGTGGACATCACCAGATGTTGGCGCACCAGCCAGACCACCAGATCCGTATCGCCGGGAGAAAGCCCGTGCGCCTGACAGAAATCGCGCGCATCCATCGCACCGAGCACGGAATGATCCCCGCCCCGGCCCTTGGCGATGTCGTGGAACAGCCCGGCCAGCAACAACAGTTCCGGCTTGCGGAGTTCGCCCCAGAGTTCATGCCCGAGCGCGAAGCGTTCCGTCGATTCGGGCTTGGCAAAGCTGGCGATGTTGCGCAGCACGGCAAGGGTATGCTCGTCCACGGTGTAAACGTGGAACAGGTCGTATTGCATCCGCCCGGCCACACGTCCGAAGGCTGGCAGATAGCGCCCCAGCACACCCAGCCGCGACATGCGCTCAAGCGTCGGCACCGCCTCTCGATCGCGCAACAAGGCCATGAACAGCGCACGCGCATTCGCATCGGCGCGGAAGGTTTCATCGATGCGCGAAAGCGATTCGCCCAGCGCACGCGCCGTGGCCGAATGCAGGCTGGTGAGTTCCGGATGCCGCTGCCACATCTGGAACAGTTGCAGGATGGTCATCGGGCGGCGCATCAGCAACTCGTTGTTCGCCAATGCCAGCGAATCGTCCACGCGAATGAAGTTGGCATCCAGCAGCGTGGTCTCGTGGACGGGCTTGAGGCTTTCCTCGAAGCGCTGCAACAGCCGTTCGCCCAGCCGCAGCACCATCGCGGCGCTGCGGAAATAGCCCTGCATCAACTGCTCCACCGCCAGGTTGTCACGGTGTTCGTCGGTGAGGCCAAGGCGCGCGGCGAGCGCTTTCTGGTAATCGAACAACAGGCGTTCTTCGCGCCTTCCTGCGACAAGATGCAGGCCGTAACGCAATCTCGAAAGTGCCTTGCGGCGTGCATCGAAGTTGTCGTATTCGTCCGGCCCCAACGTGCCGAGCGACACCAGCGAACGCAGATCCGGCACGCGGAACAGACGCTTGGCCAGCCAGCCCAGTGTTTGCAGATCGCGCAGGCCGCCAGGGCCATCCTTGAGGTTGGGTTCGAGGTTGTAGGCGGTGTCGTTGTAGCGGGCGTGTCGAGCACGCCATTCGGCACGCTTGGCCGCGAGAAATGCCTGCGGCGGCCACAGATCCGGCGAGCGTGCCACCTCCAGAAGCGCAGCTTGCGTTTGCGCATTGCCCGCCAACGGGCGCGCTTCGAGGATGGCAGTGGCGATGGTGACATCCGCCTGCATCGCCTCGCGGCATTGTTCGACGCTGCGCACTGCCGTACCGGGCGCCAGGCCAATGTCCCACAACAATGCGAAGAAGGCTTCGATGGCATGTCGGTGTTCGGCTTGCGCGGTCTCATCGGCCAGCACCAGCAGATCCACGTCCGAATGCGGAAACAGTTCGCCACGGCCATAACCCCCCGTGGCCACCAGTGCCAAACCGGAAACGCCCGCCAAGCCCAGCGACCACGCTCCGATCACCGCGCGATCCACAGCCTGGGCGCGGCGTTCGAGGAGTTTATCCACGTCATCGCCGCGATCGAACGCAGCTTCCAGTGTGCGTTGGCTTTCTTCCAGCGCGGCGCGGGCGGTGCGCTTCACGCCTTCCGGATCGCCCGCCGCCGGAGAGGCACTCATGGGCCGCCGAAATCGCCGGGCAGCATTGTCAGCACATCGAATCCATCATCGGTGACGGCGACCATGTGTTCCCACTGCGCCGAGAGCGAACGATCCTTGGTCACCACCGTCCAGCCATCCGGCAGCAGACGCGTGCCGCGATTGCCCGCGTTGATCATCGGCTCCACGGTGAACACCATGCCCTTCTTCAACACCGGGCCAGTGCCGGGAAGGCCGTAGTGCAGCACCTGCGGATCTTCGTGATACACCTGCCCGATACCGTGGCCGCAGTATTCACGCACCACGGAAAAGCGGTTGGCCTCGGCGTGGGTCTGGATCGCATGGCCCACATCGCCCAGCGTCGCGCCGGCCCGCACTGCACGAATGCCGCGCCACATCGCCTCGCGCGTGGCATCCACCAACCGCTGCGCCAGCGTCGAAGCCTTGCCGACGACGTACATGCGCGAGGTATCGCCATGCCAGCCATCCTTGATGACGGTCACATCGATGTTCACGATGTCTCCATCCTTGAGCACTTTGGATTCACTCGGAATCCCGTGGCAGATGACGTTGTTCACCGAAGTACACGTCGCCGCAGGAAAAGGAATCCGCCCGTGCCCGCCGCCATAGCCCACATTCGCCGGAATCGTGCCTTGCACCCTCACGATGTGCTCGTGACAGATGCGATCCAGTTCACCCGTCGTGACGCCGGGCTTCACGTAATCCCGCACAACGTGCAACACCTCCGCCGCCAGGTGGCCGGCGACGCGCATTTTCTCGATCTGCTCGGGGGTCTTGATGATGATGCTCATGCGGCAATTATCGCTTGGATGCGTATTGGGCTGCCAGCGCGACGGGGCGGACGTTGGGGCGCGGCATGCCGTGCCCTGGCAGGTAACGGGCTCACAAATACCGCTTCAAGAACTCCCCGGTATGCGACCCCTTGCTCGATGCCACGGCCTCCGGCGTTCCCGCCACAAGAATCGTTCCACCGCGATGCCCGCCTTCGGGGCCGAGATCGACGATCCAATCCGCCGTCTTGATCACATCCAGGTTGTGTTCGATCACGACCACGGTGTTGCCATCGTCGCGCAGGCGGTGCAGCACGGCGAGGAGTTGCTCGATGTCGTGGAAATGCAGGCCCGTGGTGGGTTCGTCGAGGATGTAGAGGGTTTGGCCGGTGTCGCGGCGTGAAAGCTCCTTGGAGAGTTTCACGCGCTGGGCTTCGCCGCCGGAGAGTGTGGTGGCGGGTTGGCCGAGGGTGATGTAGGAAAGACCCACCTGCATCAGCGTTTCCAGCTTGCGTGCGATGGCGGGAATCGGCTTGAACAGTTCGAAAGCGTCTTCCACGGTCATTTCCAGCACGTCGCGGATGCTGTGACCCTTGTAGGTGATTTCCAGCGTTTCGCGGTTGTAGCGCTTGCCGCCGCACACGTCGCACGGAACATACACATCCGGCAGGAAGTGCATCTCCACCTTGATCAGGCCATCCCCCTGACAGGCTTCGCAGCGGCCGCCCTTCACGTTGAAGGAGAAACGCCCCGGTTGATAGCCACGCGCGCGCGCTTCAGGCACTTGTGCGAACAATTCGCGCAGTGGCGTGAACAGGCCGGTGTAGGTAGCCGGATTGCTGCGTGGCGTGCGGCCGATGGGCGATTGGTTGATCTCCACCACCTTGTCGAACAGATCCAGCCCTTCCACCTTGCGGTATGGCGCGGGTTGCTCGCTGGCACCATTGAGATGCTCGGCGGCGATGCGGTAGAGCGTGTCGTTGATGAGCGTGGATTTCCCAGAGCCTGATACGCCGGTGACGCACACCATCAGCCCCGCAGGGATGTCCAGATCGACCTCCTTGAGGTTGTTGCCATGCGCGCCGCGCAATTTCAGCCACTTGTTCTTTGCGGGCGGCTTGCGGGTCTTTGGTACCGCGATGGAACGCTTGCCGGAAAAATACTGGCCGGTGATCGAACGTTCTTCCGCGATCACATCCGCAAGCGTGCCCTGCGCGACGATCTGCCCGCCATGCACGCCCGCGCCGGGGCCGACATCGATGATGTGATCGGCAAGACGAATCGCATCTTCATCATGTTCCACCACGATCACGGTGTTGCCCAGATCGCGCAGCCGCGTGAGCGTGGCAAGCAGGCGATCGTTGTCGCGCTGGTGCAGGCCAATGGAAGGTTCATCCAGCACGTACATCACGCCGACCAGACCCGCGCCGATCTGCGATGCAAGACGAATGCGCTGCGCTTCGCCGCCGGAAAGCGAATCGGCCTGGCGATCCAGCGTGAGGTAATCCAGCCCCACGTCGATCAGGAACTTCAAGCGTTCGCGGATTTCCTTGACGATGCGCTGCGCGATTTCCCCGCGCCACCCGGCCAGGTTCAAATCCGCGAAGAACGCGGCTGCCGAGTCGATCGGCAGCGCGGAAAGCTCCGGCAGGCGCTTGTCCGAGACGAACACGTTGCGGGCGGAGCGGTTCAAGCGTTCGCCATCGCATTCCGGGCACGGGCGCGAGCTGATGAAGCGCGAAAGCTCCTCGCGCACGGCGGAGGATTCGGTTTCGCGGTAGCGCCGTTCCAGATTCTTGACGATGCCTTCGAACGCATGCCGCCGCACCGCGCGGCCACCGGCAGCGGTGGGATAACGGAATGCGATTTCCTCACCATCGCTGCCGTGCAGGACGGCGTGCTGGATGTCCTTGCCGAGCGCGCGCCAAGGCGTGTCGGGATCGAAGCCGTAATGCCTGGCGAGCGCTGCAATCATGCCGAAGTAATACGGGTTGCGCCGATCCCAACTGCGAATCGCGCCATCGGACAGACCTTTTTCCGGGTGCTGCACGATCCGCGCCGGATCGAAATACTGGGTCACGCCCAGCCCATCGCAGGTCGGGCACGCGCCCATCGGCGCATTGAACGAGAACAGACGCGGTTCCAGTTCCGGCAGCGAGTAATCGCATACCGGGCAGGAGTAGCGCGAGGAAAACAAGGTCGGCTTGGCCTGCGCATCGTCCATATCGACGACCAGGGCCAGCCCTTCACCCAGCCGCAACGCCGTCTCGAAGGATTCGGCAAGGCGCTGCTTCAAGTCTTCGCGCGGACGGAAGCGGTCGATCACCGCTTCGATGGTGTGCTTCACGCGCAAGGCCAGCTTCGGCGGCTGATCCAGATCGATGGTTTCTCCATCCACCCGCGCCCGTACCAACCCTTGCGCACGCAGTTGTTCGAACACGCCGGTGTGTTCGCCCTTGCGGTCGCGGATTACTGGCGCCAGCAGCATGTAGCGCCGTTCCGGATCGAGCGCGAGCGTGGCATCCACCATCTGCGACACCGTTTGCGCCTCCAGCACGATGCCGTGATCCGGGCAGCGCGGCGTGCCGGTGCGCGCGAACAAAAGACGCAGGTAATCGTGCACCTCGGTGATGGTGCCAACCGTGGAACGCGGGTTGTGCGAGGTGGATTTCTGCTCGATGGAAATCGCCGGGGAAAGCCCTTCGATGTGATCCAGATCGGGCTTCTCCATCATCGACAGGAACTGCCGCGCGTAGGACGACAGCGATTCCACATAGCGGCGCTGGCCTTCGGCATAGATGGTGTCGAACGCGAGCGAGGATTTGCCCGAACCGGAAAGCCCGGTCACCACGATCAGCCTGTCGCGCGGCAGATCGAGATCGATGTTCTTGAGGTTGTGAGTGCGTGCGCCACGGATGCTGATCGTGTCCATGCAGCAATTTTAGCGCGGGGCGCAGGCGACGCCGCAGTGCAACATCACCGCAACTGGCTGTCCTTGCTGCCACGCCGGTTGTAGCCGCTGGCGGCGCGTTGCTCCTTGTCCGATGCTTCCTGGCAAGGCAGGCACAGGCGCACGCCGGGCACGGCTTTGCGGCGCGCTTCAGGGATGACAGCGCCGCATTCCTCGCAGTGTTTCAGGCCGGGGCCAGCACGCAGATTCAAGCGGGCGCGGGCGATGGCATCCTTGACCGTGGCGTCGATCTGTTCCTGTTCCGCGCCGTCTTTTGCCCAACCACCCGCCACGGGATCAATCCGCAGGCGAAACGGTGATGCGGATACGCAGCTTGTTGCCGGGGTCGTAGTCCATGCGCGACATGAACAGCGCGCCCTTGTAACGGTATTCCACGTTGTAACCGGCAATGCGGCGCTGCGCTGCGCTGTTGTCGCACACGGCGGCAGGCACGCTGCCGGTGGCATCGGCCAACAGCATTGGGGCACTGCTACCCAATGGCGAATCGGTCAGCAGCGATTCGGTGGAATCTTCGTAGGAAGCTGCATCGGCTTCTTCATCGACGCCATCATCAGGTTCCGAATCGGCTTCGCCTTCCGGATCGACGCCAGAATCATTTGTCGCATCGTAAGCCGCATCTTCCGGCTTCGGATCGTCGCCATGAATCGTCATGGTGGCATCACTGCCCGCAGGCACGCCACAGGTGGCGCCATCGGCAGGGATTACTTCGTAGATCGGGTCGGCACGCAGCACGTCGGCATAGGCGTAGCGGACGTTCTCCCTGCCCTGCACCGGCACATCCACCGATACCGCATCGTAAGCGCGCGCATCGGCACAGGCCAGCAGGGCCACCCCCAAGGCGATTGCGGTTTTCAAGGCATCCTCCATGACGCTTGCGTCGAACTCCAAGGCGGTAGCTTACCTGTGATCGCCCCTGTGATCGCCCGGACTTCCTTCCTTCGGATGACACAGGCAAGGCGTTAAACTCGGCATCGGATTCAAGCACCCAACGGCTGAATCCCGCCTTTCCGCCCCCGACCCCACGCCATGCCACTGAAACTGCACAACAACCTGACCCGCCAGGTGCAAGAATTCATCCCCGCCGATCCCGCCCGCGTGACGATGTACGTTTGCGGCCCCACGGTTTACAACCACGTCCACATCGGCAACGCGCGGCCCTACGTGGTGTTCGGTGTGCTGGCCGAGCTGCTGCGCAGGCGTTATCCGCAAGTGATCCATGCACGCAACATCACCGATGTTGACGACAAGATAAACGCCGCCGCACGCGAACTGGGCGTGCCCATCGGTGTCATCACCGAGAAATACACCGCCACCTTCCGCGCCCACATGGCCGCGCTCGGCGTCACCGCGCCGGATGTGGAACCGCACGCGACGCAACACATTCCGCACATCGTGGCGATGATCGAGCGGCTTATCGCAAGTGGCCATGCCTACGAAGCGCAAGGCCATGTGCTGTTTTCCGTCGCCAGTTTCCCGGCCTATGGTGCGCTGAGCCGCCGCGATCCGGAAGACATGCTGGCCGGCGCACGCGTGGAAGTGGCGCCGTACAAGCGCGATCCAGGCGATTTTGTGCTGTGGAAGCCTTCCGAGCCGGAGCTGCCGGGCTGGGATTCGCCCTGGGGCCGCGGCCGCCCCGGCTGGCACATCGAATGCTCGGCGATGGCGCAAGCGCACCTTGGCGAAACCATCGACATCCACGCCGGTGGCGTCGATCTGCAATTCCCGCATCACGAAAACGAAGTGGCGCAAAGCACCTGCGCCCACGGAGGGAAAATCTTCGCGCGCTATTGGCTGCACAACGGCATGTTGATGTTCGACGGCGCGAAGATGAGCAAATCCATCGGCAACGTCAGCCGCATCAACGACCTGATCGAAAAGCATCCGGCAGAAGCGCTGCGTTATGCGCTGTTGAGTGCGCACTATCGCCAGCCGCTGGAATGGTCGGATGCGCTGATCGAACAGAGCGTGCGCACGCTGGATCGCCTGTATGGCACCTTGCGCGATCTGGCCGACGTGGACATCGGCGCAGGTGAACCTGCGATTCCCGATGCGATGGAAACCGCGCTGGAAGATGACCTCAATACTGTTGCTGCACTCGCGGAGTTGGCGCAGATTGCCGCCGCCGCGCGCAAGGCCGAGACGCCGGAAGCGAAAGTTGCTGCCAAGCGCGCGCTGCTCGGTGCAGGCCGCGCATTGGGTTTGCTGCAACAAGCGCCGGAAGCATGGTTCACGCACGGCGCGCAGGAAGGTGTCGAAGCGCGTATCCAGGCCTTGGTGGAAGAGCGCACTGCCGCCAAGCAGGCCCGCGACTTCGCCCGTGCCGATGCCATTCGCAATGAATTGCTGGAACAAGGCATCGTGCTGGAAGACACGCCTGCGGGTGTGCGTTGGGTGCGGAAGCGGGCTTGAACAATCGAAGGGCAGGCACAGCGTGCCCACCATCGGCCACCTTGAAACCCTGTGGGCACGCTGTGCCCGCCCTGCGTTGAATCAAAATGTCTGAAATCACGACTCTCCCGCTGGAACCCACTGCCGAAGCCGCCCAAGCCGCCATCGTCGAAGAGTTCAGCTTCTTCGGTGATTGGTCGGAGCGTTACCAATACCTGATCGATCTGGGCCGAAAACTGCCACCGTTTCCGGAGGAGTGGCAAACCGAGGAGCACCGCCTGCTCGGCTGCCAATCGCGGGTGTGGGTGGTGCCCGAAGGCGATGCGTCGCGGATCGATTTCCACGCCGCCAGCGATTCGGCCATCGTCTCCGGCCTCGTGTTCCTTGCGCTGCGTGTGTATTCGGGCCGCAGCGCCACGGAAATCATCGCCACCACGCCGGATTACATCGCCGCAATTGGCCTGGCAAAACACCTTTCCCCCACTCGTAGCAACGGGCTGGCATCTCTTCTGGCTTTCATCAGGGATACCGCGCAGGCGACGCTGGCAGGTTGAGTACCCCAACCATCAAGCACGTTTGTTGAGCCTCAATCCCGCCAGTGTTGCCCGGCACGGTCGGCCCCGCCGAAGCTCTGCCCGCATGGCCGTCAGAAGCGCAGTTCCGGATTCCAGAGCGCCTTTTGCACCGGCGCAAAGCTGCGGCGATGTTCGGGGCATGGGCCAAAGCGTTGCAACGCCTGGAGATGATCGGCGGTGGGATAGCCCTTGTGGCGGTCGAAGCCATAAGCAGGAAACCGCTGGTGCAGCTCGACCAGCAATCGGTCGCGCGTGACTTTCGCAAGAATCGACGCCGCACCGATGGCTGCATCGCGGGCATCGCCTTTCACCCACGCCTGCGCAGCGCAAGGCAGGTTCGGCGGAATCCTGTTGCCGTCGATGCGTGCCAGGGTTGCAGCAGGATCGAGGCCGCGCACGGCTTCGCACATGCCGTGCATGGTGGCGTGGAAGATGTTGAGGCGGTCTATCGTGGCGGCATCCACGACGACGATGCGATGCGCCAGCGCGCGTTCGCAGATCAACGGGAACAAGGCTTCGCGGCGGGCTTCGCTCAAGGCCTTGGAATCGCCCAGACCCGTGATGGGCTTGTCCGGATCGAGGATCACCGCTGCGATCACGACCGCCCCGGCCAGCGGGCCGCGCCCGGCTTCATCCACGCCCGCGATGCGTTCGCCTGGATTCATTGCTCGATCAATTCGGCCACAGCGTGCGCGGCGCACTTCGAAGCGTTGCGGCGCAGTTCGCGATGGATGGCGGCAAAGCGTGGTTCCAGTTGCGCCATGCGCTGCGGTTCGCGCAGCCAACCAAGCACGAGCGTTGCGAGGTTTTCCGGAGTGCAATCTTCCTGCATTGCTTCGGGCACCAACTTCTCTCCTGCCAATGCGTTGGGCAGGCTGAAACGGTCGGTGCGGGCGAGCTTGAAGGTTCGCACCAGCCAAGCCGTCAGTGGCGACATGCGATAGGCCACGACCATTGCACGCTTGGCCAGCAGGGCCTCCAGCGTTGCAGTGCCCGAGGCCAGCAGCACCACGTTGGAAGCCACCATGGCGGTGGCTGCGCGCTGGTCGATGACGCGAACCTGCGCATTCTGGATGGTTCGCGCGGCCAACTCGGCGTCGATGGCTTCGCGGCATTTCGCATTCGCAGCGGGAATCACGGCAACGAGTTCGGGAACGGCCTGCGCGATGCGTTCAAGTGCATCGAGAAATACCGGCAGCAAGCGACGAATCTCGCCCATGCGGCTGCCGGGCAACAGCGCCAGCACAGGGCATTCTTCGGGCAGTTCGAGTGTGCTACGTGCGGCGGCGCGATCCGGTTCCAATGCCACCACATCCGCCAGCGGATGGCCGACGAAACGCGCATCCACATCGTGCGCGGCGTAGATCGGCGGTTCCATCGGGAACAGGCACAGCACGCGATCCGCGCTCTGCCCGATTTTCGCCGCGCGTTTTTCACGCCAGGCCCATACGGAAGGGCTGACGTAATGCACGGTCTTGATGCCACGCTGCTTGAGCCAGCGTTCCAGCCCAAGATTGAAATCCGGCGCATCGATGCCGATCACGACATCCGGTTGCCACGCCAGCAATCTTTCGCGCAGCATTTTCCGCAGCCGCAACAGGCGCGGCAAATGCGCCAACACTTCGGCCAAGCCCATCACCGCAAGTTCGGAACAATCGAACCACGCCTCGCATCCGGCGCGACGCATTGCATCGCCCGCAACCCCGACGAATTGCGCCTCCGGGTAGCGGCATTTCAGGGCCTCGATCAGGCCCGCGCCAAGCACGTCGCCGGAGGCTTCGCCTGCAATCAGGGCGATGCGGCGCATCAGCGCAACAACGGGCGCTCGCCGCCGTCGATGAAGGCCAGCATCGTGCGCACGTCGTCGCTGTCTTCGGCGATGGCGGCCAGTGCGGCGCGGGCTTCGTCGAGCTTGGCTTCGCCCAGATACAGCGCACGGTAGGCGCGCTTGATCGCTGCGATGCGCTGTGCATCGAAGCCGCGCCGCTTCAAGCCTTCGGCATTGATGCCGCGCGGGCGGGCGTATTTTTCCTGCGCCACCATCAGGAACGGAGGCACGTCGCCGTTGACGAAGGCACCCATGCCGATGAAGGCGTGGTCGCCGATGCGGCAGAACTGGTGAATACCGGAGAACCCGCCGAGGATCACGTGGTGGCCGATGGATACATGGCCGGCGAGTGTGGCGTTGTTGGAGAACACGCAGTCGTCGCCCACCTGGCAATCGTGTGCGACGTGGGTGTAGGCGAGCAGCCAGTTGCGATGGCCAACGCGCGTGATTCCACCGCCCTCGCCCGTGCCACGGTTGATGGTGGCGTATTCGCGGATGACGTTGCCGTCGCCGATGGAAAGATCCACGCGCTCGCCACGGTATTTCTTGTCCTGCGGTTCGCCTCCGATGGCAGCGAAGTTGTGGATGCGGTTGTCGCGGCCAATGCGGGTCGGCCCTTCGATCACGACGTGCGGGCCGATCACCGTATTCGCGCCGATGGAAACTTCCGGCCCGATCACGGAAAACGCGCCGACACTCACGCCTTCGGCAAGCTGCGCCGAAGGATCGACGACCGCAGAAGGATGGATGCCGCTGTTGGCGATCATCGCCGCCCCGATCCGGGTTCCGCGCAGAGGATTTCGGCGGTGGCCACTTCATTGCCATCGACGGTGGCGCGGCATTCGTACAGCGCCATGCGGCGCAGCATCCGTGCCATCGTCACTTCGAACACGATCTGATCGCCGGGCAGCACCATTTTCGAGAAGCGCGCCTTGTCCACCTTCACCAGATAGGAAATCCCGGCCTTGCCGTCTTCCGGCGGCGGCTCGGACAGGCGCGTGAGCAAGCCGGCGGCCTGCGCCATCGCCTCGATGATGAGCACGCCAGGCATGATCGGCAGATCCGGGAAATGACCCTGGAAGCAGGGCTCGTTGATCGTGACGTTCTTGTACGCCTTGATGCGGCGATGCGGTTCCAGTTCGACGACGCGATCCACCAGCAGAAACGGAAAGCGATGCGGCAGCAACGCTCGAATCTGGTTGATGTCCACAGGCAAGGTCACGGGCGGGATGGCTGGCGTCATCGAAAACTCGTCTGGAAGCTGCAAAGCGGCCGGTAATGATCGCATGGGCGCTTTTGCGCTCCAAACCTTCCGGGAAGTCATTCGCGGGAACGGCGTTTGCCCAGCCTGCGCAGCGCGGCGAGGTTGCGCCGCCACACGCTGGCCTCCTGCGCCGGGATGTTCGCCCCGTATTCGCCCGGCTCGGTGATGGACTGCGTCACGACCGATCTGGCCAACACAACCACTTTGTCCGCGATCTCCAGATGCCCGGATGCACCGGAACCGCCAGCCATCATGCAGTAGCGCCCGATCTTCGTGGAGCCGGCCAGGCCCACGAAAGCAGCCATCGCGCTGTGCGCTCCGATGCGGCAGTTGTGGGCGATCTGCACGAGGTTGTCCACGCGCACGTCTTCTTCCAGCACCGTGTCTTCGATCGCGCCACGGTCGATGGTGGTATTCGCGCCGATTTCGCAATCATCACCAATCAACACACCGCCCAGTTGCGGCACCTTGATCCAGTGGCCGCGATCCATCGCCAGCCCGAAACCATCCGCGCCGATCACCGCGCCAGGATGGATGCGAACCCGTGCGCCGAGGCGAACGCGCGTTACCAGCGTGACGCGGGCGATCAAGGTACAGGCGTCACCCACAATGTTGTCTTCGCCGATCACGCAGCCAGGGCCGATCATCGCGCCTGCACCGACCACGCTGCGCGCACCGATCACGGTTTGCGGGCCGATGTGTGCGGAAGGATCGATTTTTGCGCTGGCATCGATCACTGCCGAGGGATGGATGCCTGGCGTTTCGCACGGTTGCGGTTCGAACAGTACGGCGATTTTCGCGAACGCGACGTAAGGGTCTTTGGCGATCAGCGCCTGTCCGGCCCATTGCGCTGCATCGGCTTCACGCAGGATCACCGCGCCAGCGCGGGTTTCGCCCAGTTCGCGCCGGTAGCGTGGATTGGCGAGGAAGCCGATCTGATGGCGCTGTGCGCCGCACAGCGTGCCGACACCATGAATGCGAAAGTCGGCATCGCCGCGCAGCTCCAATCCGAAACACTGCGCCAGTTCGCCGAGGCTGAAAGAGACTTCGCTCACCGCGGATTTCCGGCCTGCCGCCGCAACTGCGCCAGCACGTCGTCGGTCACGTCGATTCGGCCTGAGACATACACCACCGGGCTGGTGAGGATGAGGTCGTAGCCGTTGTCGCGTCCGAACTCCGCCACGGCATCGTTGATGAGCGGCCAGATGGCATCCAGTTCCTCGTTGCCGCGGATGTCCAGTTCTTCTTTCAGGCGCTGGCGCGTGCGTTCCAGCGAACGCCGCAGCGCATCGGCCTGACGATTCAACGTGGCGCGGGTTTCCGCATCCGGCGCACGCTCGGCGCGCAGCACCAGTTCGGCCAGGCGCGCATCATCGGCTTTCAGCTCGACATCGCGCGCATCGAATTCGGCCCGCAGGCGGGCGTTGGCGGCTTGCGCTTGCGGTGCGTTGTCGATCAACCGCCGCATGTCCACGTAACCGATCTTCGCCGCACCCTGCTGCGCCGAGGCCGTGGCCCAAGCCACGATGCCCAGCACGAACACCAATGCCAGCATCGCAAAAGTGCGCATTGGCCACGAAGGCATTGCGCGTTGTTGCGAGGCTGGGGCGTTCACGGGGAATCTCTCGCCGGACGCCTTAGAACTGCGTACCGAAGGAGAACTGCATCCGTTCGATGCGATCGTCGCGATCCTTCAGGAACGGATAGGAGAAGTTCAGCACGATCGGGCCCACCGGTGCCTGCCATTGCAGCGATACGCCGATGGATGCGCGGTATTCGCGGAACTCGAAATCGCTGGCGCTGGCATAGACGTTGCCGAAGTCGATGAAGGCGGAAAGCCGGGTCTGGTCGGTATCGAACATCGTCGGGAAGATGGCCTCGATGGAGCCGGTGGTCTTGAGAGCGCCGCCGAGGGACTGGCGGTAGTTGTTGAATATGGAAGTTGCCGTCGGCCCAAGGGTGTTGTCCTCGAAACCGCGAATCGAACGCACGCCACCGGCATAGAAGTTTTCGAAGAACGGCAGGCCGTCGGCCACCACTTCGCGTGCAACGGTGCCGTCTTGATTGTAGATGGTGCGTTCTATGCGATCGCCATAGCTGTCGCCGTAGCCCAGTTCGATATTGGTGAGCAACACCAGGGCGCGGTGCACCGGCCAGTATTTCGCGTACTGGTAGTAGAGCTTGTAGTACTCGGCCGTGGAACCGGGCAGGGCCACTTCCGCCGCCGCACGCTGGAAACTGCCGCGGGTCGGGTTCCAGTAGGCATTGCGCGAATCGCGCGCCCAGGAAAGCTCGCTGCGCCAAGTGTGGAAGGTACGCTGGCCCAGTGCGTCGATGTAGTTGACGATCGGCGTCGGGGTATAGCCGTAAACGGTGTAGATGGTGTTGAAGTCCACACCGAAGGAAAGGCCGATCACATCGTTCTCGGTCAGCGGCAGCCCGAAGGTGACCCGGGCCATACCACTGTCCGTGGAGTAATTGGCGATGTTGTAATCCCCGTAATCCGATTCGCGGTAGGAGAGCGAGTAGCCCGCGGAAATACCATCGCGGGTGAAATACGGATCAAAATAATTGATGTCGAAACGCCGCGCGTAGCTGTTGTTCTGAACCGCCACCCCAACGCGGTTTCCGGTGCCCAGGAAGTTGTCCTGCGTCACCGAAACCGAGGTGATGAGGCCGGCAAGCTGCGAGTAGCCCAGGCCGAACATGAAGCTGCCCGACGTGGTTTCCTCGACGTTGAACACCACGTCCACTTGATCATCGGTGCCCGGCACCTGCGGGGTTTCCACTTCCACTGTCTTGAAGTAGCCAAGGCGCCGCAGGCGCACCTTGGAACGGTCGATGGCGGCCTGCGAAAACCAACTGCCCTCGAACTGGCGCATCTCGCGGCGCAGCACTTCATCGCCGGTACGGTCGTTGCCCTTGAACACGACGCGGCGCACCTGCACGCGCTTGCCCGGTTCCACGAAGAAATTGATCTTGACCGTGCGGTTTTCCTTGTCCACGTCCGGAATCGGCGTGACTTCCGCGAAGGCGTAGCCGATGTTGCCCAGCATCGCCGTCATCGAGTCCGAAGTCAGTTCCAGCAGGCGACGGCTGTAGGTCTGCCCGGCGCGCACGATCACCAGGCGCTCCATTTCCTCCTGCGGGATCACCGTATCGCCGGTGACGATGGTTTCCGATACGGTGTAGATCTCGCCCTCGCGGACGTTCGCGGTGAGATAGACGTTGCGGCGGTCGGGCGTGATGGAAACCTGCGTGGATTCGGTGTTGAAGTCCACATAGCCACGATCCATGTAGTAGGACGAGAGCTTTTCCAGATCGCCGGAAAGTTTCTCGCGCGAGTACTGGTCGTCGCGCTTGTACCAGGACAGCCAGTTGGTGGAATCCGATTCCCAGTACTTGCGCAGCTCCTTGTCGGAGAACGCTTCGTTGCCGACGATGTTGACGTTGCGAATCTTCGCGGCCTTGCCTTCCTTCACGTCGATCTGCACATCCACGCGATTGCGATCCTGTGCCGTGACCGAAGGCTGGATCTTGACGTTGTACTTGCCACGGTTGTTGTAGGCGCGGGTGAGTTCTTGCACCACGCGATCGAGCTGGAGGCGGTCGAAGGTTTCGCCTTCGGCAATGCCGATGGCCTTGAGGTTCTTCTCCAGTTCCTCGGTCTTGATGTCCTTGTTGCCGACCAGGGTCACCTTGCTGATCGCCGGGCGCTCGGTCACGGTGATGACGAGGATGTCGCCCTGCCGGTTCAGCGCCACGTCGTTGAAGAAGCCGGTACGGAACAGCGCACGGATGGCACGCGCGGCAGCGGCCGAATCCACGCGATCCCCGCGTTCCACCGGCAAATAGGTGAACACCGTGCCCGCCGAGATGCGTTGCAGGCCATCCACGCGAATATCGGAAATGGTGAACGGTTCGAACGGTTCCGCGTGCGCCGAAAGGGCGGCACAGCACAGGGAAATGGCGAGAGGGAGGGCGGCGAGTCGCTTCATCGGGGAATCCAGCAGAACGGAGCCGCCGGATCAGAACATGAACCGGCGAAAGAATATGTTAGGGAAAACCGGCACACGGCGGGTGGGTTCAGCGTGGCGGTGTGGAGCGGGTGTTTCAGGGCGAGATCCTTGGTTTTTTCTGTTCGTTGCGGCGATCCCGCGCGGGCCATTCAGGTCACGAAGACACCAGGCGCAGGATGTCGTTGTAGAAGGCCAGACCCATGAGGCCCATCAGCAGCACGATCCCCAAGTATTGGCCGACGATCATCGCACGTTCGCTCACCGGGCTGCCCTTGAGCATCTCGATAAGGTAATACATGAGGTGTCCGCCATCCAAGACAGGGATCGGCAACAGGTTCATGATGCACAGGCTGAGGCTGAGCACCGCCAGGAAGGAAAGGAACCACGCCAGCCCCATCTGGGCGGAAATGTTGGCAACCTGGGCGATGGTGATCGGCCCGGACACGTTCTTCAGCGAGGCCACGCCGGACACCATGCGCCAGATCATGCCCAGCGTGGTGGTGGTGTAGCGCCAGGTTTCGTGCAGGGCAGCGCCAATGGCATCCACCGGGCCGTAGCGCAGCAGCGCGTCGTACTCCACCGTGACGGGCACCGGCGCGACGCCGAGCACGAAGCGCGGCGTACCATCGTTTTCTTCCCATTTCGGGGTGACATCGAGCGCCAGGCGCTCTCCGCCGCGCTGCACCTGCACCACCAATGGCAGGCCCGGTCGAGCCTGCGTCTGGATTGCCGCGCCGATGTCGTCCCACCAGACGATGTCCGTGTCGCCAACGGCCACGATCCTGTCGCCCGGCTTGAATCCCGCCTGGGCAGCAGGGCTGCCTTCGGCAGCGCTGGAAATCTCCGGAGGCAGCAGGCGCTGGCGCGGTGAGAGGCCCAGGCTGGACAGCACCCGGGTTTCATCCGAAGGCGGAATGAAGCGGGAAAGATCCAGCGTCACGGTCTGGTTCGCGCCCGATCGTGCCACCTCGATCTGCGCCGTGGCCCGATCCAGTGCAATGCCGGTCAGCGCCATCGCCGCATGCGTCCATGTATCCATCTTCACGCCATCGATGGCGAGGATGCGGTCGTCCGGACGCAATCCGGCTTCCGCCGCAACGCCTTGCGTGCGGCCAATCTGCGGTTCGAAATCGCCCTTGCCGACCACGAACATGGCCCAGAGGAAGAACACGCACAGGATCAGGTTGAACACCGGGCCGGCGGCAACGATGGCAAAGCGCTGAAAAACACTTTTCCGCGTAAACGCCTGCGACAGCATTTCCGGTGGTACATCGGTTTCGCGCTCATCCAGCATTTTCACGTAGCCGCCCAGCGGCAACGCTGCAACCACGTATTCGGTGCCATCGCGCCCGATGCGCTTCCACAGCGGTTTGCCGAAGCCCACCGAAAACCGCAGCACCTTCACCCCGCAACGCCGTGCCACCCAGTAGTGGCCGAACTCGTGGAAGGTAACGAGGATGCCCAAGCTGACGATCAGCCACCAGATGGAACCTGCAACTTCATTCATTGCGGCAGCTTGCCTTGCGATGCGTGAGTATCAATGAGGTGTTGTGCCAGATGGCGCGCCCTGGCGTCCAGTTCAAGCAGGGCATCCAGTTCATCCGCCGTTTCACCCGAACAGCGCGCCAGTACCGATTCGATCAGGGCGGGAATGTCCAGGAAGGCCAGACGGCGTTGGAGAAAGGCCGAAACAGCGATTTCATTGGCCGCGTTCAATGCCGTGGTGGCCGCAGGCCCGGCATTCAATGCGGCGCGGGCGAGTGCAAGACATGGGAAGGCGGTTTCGTCCGGCGGCTCGAAATCCAGCCGCGCGGCGGCGAACAGATCCAGCGGCGGCACGCCTGCATCGATGCGTTCGGGGAATGCCAGGCCATACGCCAGTGCGGTGCGCATGTCCGGGTTTCCGAGTTGGGCCAGCGTGGAACCATCCACGTACTCGACCAGCGAATGCACGAGGCTTTGCGGATGCACGGCCACTTCGATGGCTTCAGGCGCAGCGTCGAACAGCCAGCGCGCCTCGATCACTTCCAGGCCCTTGTTCATCAACGTGGCCGAATCCACCGAAATCTTGCGGCCCATGCGCCATTTCGGATGGGCGCAGGCTTGTTCCGGCGTCACCGTTGCCAGTTGTTCCCGGTTCCAGCCACGGAACGGGCCGCCGGAGGCAGTAAGCACGATGCGCCGCACGCCCGACTGCCGCGCCGCACCGATTCCCGGCGCAGGCAGGCACTGGAAGATGGCGTTGTGTTCGCTGTCGATGGGCAGCAACTGTGCGCCGCTTTTCACCACCGCGCGCATCAGCAACGAACCTGCGACGACGATGGATTCCTTGTTCGCCAACAGGATGCGTTTGCCCGCATTGGCTGCCGCCAGCGTGGAAGGCAAACCGGCTGCACCGACGATGGCCGCGACCACGGTATCGCAGGCATCGGAAGCGGCTACCTGCGCCAGCGCCTCCGTACCCGCTTCAGCGCACGTGGAAAGCCCGGCAGCACGCAGGCCATCGCGCAACCGTGCATGGCTCGATACATCGGCGATCACCGCGATGTCCGGCTTGAAACGGATGCACAGTTCCAGCAGCGCTTCGACGTTGACGTTGGCGCTGAGCACACTGGCGGAAAAACGCTCCGGATGGCGCGCGATCACATCCAGCGCACTGGCACCGATGGAGCCGGTCGCGCCGAGTACCGCCACCTTTCCGGGCGCAGTCGTGGTCACAGCTCCAGCCATGCTTTCAGGAACGCGAATACCGGCAAGGCTGCGACGATGCTGTCGATGCGGTCAAACAAGCCGCCGTGGCCGGGAATCAATGCACTGGAATCCTTCACCCCGGCTTGCCGTTTGACCAGACTTTCAAACAGATCGCCAACCACCGCCGCCAACCCGGCCACGAGGCTTGCCAACAGCAGCCACGGCAACCGATCCAGCGATACACCGAGCACGGGTGCGGCCAGCAAGGCCAACACCACGACGCCGAACAACCCTCCCCAGAAACCGGCCCAGGTTTTGGCCGGGCTGATGGCCGGTGCAAGTTTCGGCCCGCCGAAACGACGGCCTGAAAAGAAGGCAAACGTATCCGCCGCCCACACGATGAACAGCGCAAACAACGTCCAAACCGGGCCATTTCGCGGATCGCTGTGCAGCAGGCCGATGGCGCACCACGTTGGCACTACCAGCAGCGAACCGGACAGTACTTTCAAGGTGCACGCGCCCTTTCCTTCCTTCGCGAAGGCGGGATAACGCAGCCACACACTCGCGCCGATCCAGAAAGCCACGCCCAGCACCACGATCCACGGGAACAACGCCGGCCAGCCGCGCCAAGCCAGATACACCATCACGCCCGCATGCAGCAGCAGGATCAAGGCGCGCTTCACGCGGCCCTGCACGCCTGCCATGCGCGTCCATTCCCACAACCCGCCGAGCATTACCGCCGCCGCCAACGCCATCAGCGCCGCCGTCGGCAGGAACAGCACCCCCAGCAACACCAACGGGGCAAGAATCAAGGCCGTGATGATGCGCTGCTTCATGGCGCAACCTCCGCCGCGCGCTGCGCGATCTGTTCGGACACCAGGCCGTAGCGCCGTTCGCGCCGGGAGAAATCTTCCAGCGCCAGTTTCAATGCTGCTGCATCGAAATCCGGCCAGAGGGTGTCGGTGAAATGAAGTTCAGCGTAGGCCATCTGCCACAACAGGAAATTGCTGATGCGGCGCTCGCCGCCGGTACGGATGAAAAGATCGACGTCAGGCAGATCGTGCTGGGAGAAATAACCGGCCAGTTTTGCTTCGTCGAGGGATTCCAGCGCGAACCTGCCCGCCGCCGCATCACGCGCCGCAGCACGCGCGGCCTGCACGATGTCCCAGCGGCCACCGTAATCGGCGGCGATGCAGAGTGTGAGCCGGGTGTTTTCGGCGGTCAGCGCTTCGGCTTGGGCCATGCGCGCAATGATTTCCGGGGAAAAGGCGCAGCGCTCACCGATGAAGCGCAACTTCACGCCATTGCGGTGCAGCTTGCCCACCTGCTGGTCCAGCGCGCGCAGGAACAACTGCATCAGCGCGCCGACTTCCTCTTTCGGGCGCTGCCAGTTCTCGCTGGAGAACGCGAACAGCGTCAGCACGTCGATGCCTTCGGCCACGCAGGTTTCCACGCAGGTGCCAGCGGCACGCGCGCCAGCGCGGTGGCCGAAGGTGCGCGGGCGATGCCTGGCTTTTGCCCAGCGGCCATTGCCGTCCATCACGATGGCGATGTGGCGAGGCTTGGACGCCAACATCGGCGTGCGAGAAGGTTTCATGGCCGTGGCTTCCGCGCCGCGGTCAGAGCGTCATCAGCTCATCCTGCTTGTGCTTGACCACCCCATCCACGTCCTTGACGAATTTGTCCGTCAGTTTCTGGATGTCGTCCTCGGCGCGGCGCTCCTCGTCCTCGCTGATGCTCTTGGCCTTGAGCAATTCTTTCACCTGTTGCATCGCATCGCGGCGCACGTTGCGGATGGCGACCTTGGTGTTTTCCCCTTCGCCCTGCACATGCTTGGCCAGATCGCGGCGGCGATCCTCGGTGAGCGGCGGCAGGTTGATGCGAACCACCGTGCCTGCGGTGTTCGGCGTGATGCCAAGATCGGAGGAATAGATCGCCTTCTCGATGCCCGCGATGGCAGCCTTGTCCCAGGCCGTGATCGTGAGCGTGCGCGCATCGGAAACGGAAATGCTGGCGCACTGGGAAAGCGGCATCTCGCTGCCGTACAGGTTCACTTTCAGGTGTTCCACCAGCGCGCTCGACGCGCGCCCGGTGCGCACCTTGGTCAGCTCGTTCTTGAGGGCTTCGACGCTCTTGGTCATGCGGGTCGATGCGTCGTTCTTGATGGTATTGAGCATGGCGGCATTGCCTGCGCGGAAATGGACGAACCGGCGATTATACGGGGAGGGATCGGGGATGGGAGACTCAACCGCAATCGTGTTCGGCCTGCATCGAGGCATCGGATTCGATCTGCACCGTGGCGTGGGAAATGCCGAAGCGGCGTTCCAGCGCACCGGGAAGCCCGCGCAGGAAGTCATCGTGCGGGCCTTGCGGGCGCACCAGGTGCACCGTCAACGCGGCATCGGTGCTGCCCATCGCCCAGATGTGCAGATCGTGCAGATCCGCAACGCCGGGCTGTTCACGCAGGAAGGCCTCGACGGCAGCGATGTCGATGTGGCGCGGTACGGCATCCAGCGCCAGATCGAGGCTTTCACGCAGCAAACCCCACGAACTGATCGCCACGACGACGCCCACGCCCAATGCCAGCGCGGGATCAAGCCAGCGCCAACCCAGCCACAACATGCACAACCCACCCAGCACCACGGCGAGGGAAACGGCGGCATCGGCCATCAGGTGCAGGTATGCGCCGCGCTGGTTCAGATCATGGCCGTGGCTGCGGAACAGCAGCGCCGTGCCGAAATTGACCACGATGCCGAGGCTGGCCATCACGATCAGCGGCCACGGCGCAACTTCCGGCGGCTGCGCGAAGCGCCGGATCGCCTCCCAACCCAATCCGCCAGCAGCGAATACCAGCAACAATGCATTGCCCAGTGGCGCAAGCAACGTCGCGCGGCGATAACCATAGGTACGGCGCAGGTTCGCCGGGCGCGATGCCAGCCACGCCGCCCCACCGGCCAACGCCAGCCCAAGCACGTCGCCAAGGTTGTGCAGCGCATCAGACAGCAGCGCCAGCGAATCGGCCCACATGCCATAACCGGCTTCAACGGCAGTGAACAGCAGGTTGACGATCAGGCCAATGACGAATGCGCGCGTTCCGACAGGCGCATGCGGCGGCACATGGCAATGGCCAACGTGGCCGTCATGGTCGTGACCATGATCGTGGTTGTGCTGATGCCCGTGATGCGAATGCGCCATGCGCTTTCCCGAAGGTGTGCCGCGCGGTTCACGGCCATGGGGTGAATGTTAGGGCGAGTTGGGCTTATCGTGCCCGAACTGATCGCCTGCCCGGAACGTGCCATGCGCCTCAATCCCGCCCTGCCCATCCTCGCCGTCTGCCTGCTCGCGTTGGCTCCCGCACTTGCTTTCGCACAGGAAGCGATCGTCGAGGAACAACTCGTCATGGCGGAGGAGCCCATTGCCGAACCCGCACCGGATCGCACGCCGAACCTGACCAAACCGGACGTGGAAGCATGGATGGATGGCTTCCTTCCCGCTGCATTGGGTGCCGGGGACATCGTGGGCGCGGTGGTCGTGGTGGTGAAGGATGGGCAAGTGCTGCTGCAAAAAGGCTATGGCGATGCCGATCTGGGAAAACGCACGCCCGTCGACCCTGAAACCACATTGTTTCGCCCCGGCTCGATCTCCAAGCTGTTCACGTGGACGGCGGTGATGCAGCAGGTGGAAGCGGGCCGCATCGATCTGGATGCGGACGTGAACCAGTATCTGGATTTCACCATCCCGGCACGCGACGGCAAGCCGCTGACGATGCGCCAGATCATGACCCATACCGGCGGTTTCGAGGACACGATGCGCGGCCTGATCTTTTCGGATCCGGATGCGCTGGCCACTCTCGGCGACAGCCTCAAGCAATGGGTGCCCAGCCGCATCCACACACCGGGCACAACGCCCGCTTATTCCAACTACGCCACTGCACTGGCCGGTTACATCGTGGAGCGCGTCAGCGAGGAATCGTTCGACGAGTATGTGGAACGCCGCCTGTTCGTGCCGCTGGGCATGACCCATTCAAGTTTTCGCCAACCCTTGCCCGACGCCCTTGCAGGCTTCATGTCGCAAGGCTATGCGAGCCTTGCCGATGGGCAGCCCAAACCGTATGAACTCATCAACTTCACCGCAGCAGGCAGCCTTGCAACCAGCGGTGCGGACATCGCGCGCTTCATGCTGGCGCATTTGAACCATGGCGAATACCAGGGCGTGCGCATTCTTTCCGAAGCCACCACGCAAACCATGCAGCGTACCGCCCAACCCAGCGTCGGCCCGCTCAACCGCATGATGCTGGGCTTCTACGAAACCAGCCTCAACGGCCACTTTTCCATCGCCCACGCCGGGGATACGCGCTGGTTCCACAGCGATCTGCGGTTGTTCCCGGACGATGGTGTGGGCTATTTCATTTCGATGAACAGCGCCGGAGGTGGTGGTGCCACCGGGCGCATCCGTCAGCAACTGGCCACAGGATTCGCGCAGCGCTACCTGCCCGGAGAATTTCCGCAAGGTTCGGGCATCGATGCGGAAGCTGCACGTGCGCAGGCCGCGAAGGTCGCAGGCTTCTACGAAAACAGCCGCCGCGCGCAGACCAGCGTGATGGGTGCGCTGCGGCTGCTTGGACAGGTGGAAGTAACCGCCAAACCGGACGGCGGCCTGCGCGTGGCGTACTCCAATGCCGCCTCCGGCGCGCCAAGGCAGTGGAACCCCATCGGCCCCTGGCTATGGCAAGACCCGGGCAACGGCGAACGGCTCGCAGTGGAAACGAAAGACGGCGAAGTGATCCGCTTCGGCATGGAATCCTCCGCCCCGATCATGGTGTTCGAGCGGCTTCCCGACTGGCGCGCGAACGTACCGCTGCTCGCGCGAACCAGCCTGACCGTCGTGCTGCTCACCGTGCTGGCCTGGCCGATTTCGGCGATGGTGCGCCGCCACTATCGCGTCCGCTACCCGCTCACCGGCACCGACGCCAAGGCGCATCGCACCGGCCGCTGGAGCAGCCTGCTGACCGGCCTTGGCGCCTGCGGCGGCATCGCCCTGGTGACATGGCTGGCCGACAGCACCGAACCCCTGACCGGCATGGATGGCTTCATCGTGCTGGCGCGGCTTGGCATCGGCCTGGCACTGATCGCAGGCACTGTGCTGGCACTGCGCAGCCTCTGGCAAACCCTGCACAGCCGCAAACGTCACCTGCTGGCCAAGTTCTGGAGTCTGGCCCTGACGCTGGCCTGCCTCATCCTGCTCTGGATCGGCTTTGCCTATCGCTTCATCGGCATCAGTGCGGGTTTTTGAGCGGGGCAACCCGGATAAGCGACGCGCATCCGCACGAGCAATGATCGAATCTTCCTCGCCCCGGGTTTCCTGGTACAACGAGCAGGGCCACAAGGTTCTGGTCATCGTGCAAAAGCGCATCGGCTAGACTGGGCGCTCTCCGCCGTCCACCGCGCGTCCCGATGCAACCCACCTTCGTCCACCTGCACCTGCACAGCGAGTTCTCGCTGTCCGATTCGACGCTGCGCATCACTTCGCTGGTGAAGCGCTGCGCGCAGTTCGGCATGCCGGCGCTGGCGTTGACGGATCAATCCAACCTGTTCGCGCTGGTGAAGTTCTACAAGGCCGCGGAGAAGGCAGGGATCAAGCCGATTGCGGGCGCGGATGTGTGGATCGAAGAGGCGGGAAGGAAACCGGCGCGGCTCACGCTGCTGTGCCAGAACGCACTGGGCTATCAGCATCTTTCCGAATTGGTATCCCAGGCGTACCTGGACGGCCATCGCGGCGATTACGTCGTACTTCTGCCCGAATGGCTGCAGGCCAGGCACGAAGGTCTGATCGTGCTGGCCGGGCGCGAAAGCGACATCGGCCAGAGCCTTGCTGCGGGCAACGAGGAAGATGCCGGAATGCGCCTGGCGCAGTGGCAGGCGATCTTCCGCGACCGCTTCTATCTGGAACTCACCCGCACAGCTCGCCAGGGCGAAGCCCAGTTCGAGCACGGTGCACTGAAGCTGGCGAAAATGTTGCATTGCCCGGTGGTGGCCAGCAACGACGTGCGCTTTCTGGATCGCGAAGATTTCGATGCGCACGAGGCGCGCGTGTGCATCGCCACCGGCAAGCGGTTGGGCGATCCCAAGCGCCCGCGCGAGTACACGCCGGAGCAATATCTCAAATCGCCGCAGGAAATGGCCGCGCTGTTCGCCGATCTTCCAGGCGCGCTTGAAAACACGGTGGAAATCGCACGGCGCTGCACGCTGGAGATTTCCTTCGGCAAGGACAAGAACGAATATCTGCTGCCGAGCTTCCCCGTGCCGGAAAACCACGACGAAGGCAGCTTCATCCGCGAACAATCGCGCGAAGGCTTGAAGACGCGGCTTGAAGGTGTCGCTCTGCGCAACGGGCTGACGCGCGAGGACTACGAACAACGGCTGGAACGCGAGCTGGACGTGATCGTCGGCATGGGTTTCTCCGGCTACTTCCTGATCGTCGCGGACTTCATCAACTGGGCCAAGCGCAACGACATTCCGGTCGGCCCGGGCCGTGGTTCGGGTGCGGGTTCGCTGGTGGCGTGGTGCCTGCGCATCACCGATGTGGATCCCCTGCCCTACAACCTGCTGTTCGAGCGCTTCCTCAATCCCGAACGTGTTTCCATGCCGGACTTCGACATCGATTTCTGCATGGACAAGCGCGACCGCGTGATCGATTACGTCGCGCAGAAATACGGCCGGGATCGCGTCAGCCAGATCATCACCTACGGCACCATGGCGGCCAAGGCCGTGGTGCGCGATACCGGGCGCGTGCTGGACATGCCCTACGGGCAGGTGGATGGCGTGGCCAAACTGATTCCGATGACGCTGGGCATCGGGCTGGAAGATGCGCTGGGGCGTTCGGCGGAACAGGAAACCGATCCTGCAAAGAAAGAAGAAAAACAGAAGCTGGCGGCGCCGGAACTGATCGAGCGCTACAACACCGATGAAGAAGTCAAAGCGCTGATCGATCTGGCCTTGAAGCTCGAAGACCTGGCGCGCAACGCAAGCAAGCACGCCGGTGGCGTGGTGATAGGCCCAAGGCCGCTGGCGGAAATCTCCCCGCTTTACGCAGAAGCGCCGAACAAGCTCGACACCCACCGCAGCGTCGTCACGCAGTTCGACAAGGACGACGTGGAAACGATTGGCCTGGTGAAGTTCGACTTCCTCGGCCTGCGCACGCTCACCATCATCGATTGGGCAGTGAAGGCGATCAACGCGCGCCTTGCCAGCGAAGGCAAGCCTGCCATCGACATCGCCACCATTCCCCTGGATGACGCCAACGTGTTTCGCGGCGTCTTCGCCAACGGCAACACCGGCTCGGTATTCCAGTTCGAATCCGACGGAATGCGGCGTGCATTGAAGGTTGCCAAACCGGATCGCTTCGAGGATCTGATCGCGCTCAACGCGCTCTATCGCCCAGGCCCGATGGAAATGATCTCCTCGTTCGCCGCGCGCAAGCATGGCTCCGAGCAGTTCCAGTACCCCGACGCACGCACCGAGGCCATGCTGAAAGAAACCTACGGCATCATGGTCTATCAGGAACAGGTGATGCAGATGGCGCAGATCGTCGGCGGATACTCGCTCGGCGGTGCCGACCTGCTGCGCCGCGCGATGGGCAAGAAGGTACCGGCGGAAATGGCCAGGCACCGCAGCATCTTCCGCGAAGGCGCGGCGAAGAATGGCGTCGATGAGGTCAAGGCGGACGAAATCTTCGATCTGATGGAGAAGTTCGCAGGCTACGGTTTCAACAAATCCCACGCCGCCGCCTACGCGCTCATTGCCTACCAGACCGCGTGGCTCAAGACCTACTACCCGGCGGAGTTCATGGCCGCAGTGCTGTCCTCGGACATGGACAAAACGGACAAGGTGGTCGGCTTCCTCGATGAATGCCGCACATTGCAGGTCACGGTGCTGCCACCGCACGTCAATGCTTCGGAGTTCATGTTCGTGGCGACCGATCCGCGAACCATTCGCTACGGCCTTGGCGCGATCAAGGGTGTCGGTGAAAACGCCAGCCTTGAAATCGCGCGGCTGCGCAAGGAAGACGGCGATTACCGCGATCAGTTCGATTTCGCCCGTCGCCTGGGCCAGAAGGTGAACAAGCACGTGCATGAAGTGCTGATCCGCGCCGGCGCACTGGATGGCCTCGGCCAAAATCGCGCCACGATGGATGCTCACTTGCCCGACGTGTTGCACGCCACCGAACAACTGGCGCGTGATCGCGCCGCAGGCCAGTTCGATATTTTCGGCATGGCCGTGGCCGAAGACGCACCACCCATTCCTGCACCGCCACCATTGCCGGAATGGGAACTTCTGGATCGCCTGAAAGCCGAGCGCGAAACCCTGGGCCATTACCTTTCCGGGCACCCCATCGATCCGCTGCGCGAGCTGCTCGAACCCATCATCGTCTGTTCGCTGGACAAGATTGCCGAGGCGTGGGAACAACGCCGCTACCTGAAAGGCAACGAGTCACTGGTGCTGATCGCAGGCCAGGTGGGCGCGTGCCGCAAGTTGGAAGAACGCGCCTTCCTCACGCTCGAAGACGGGCGCGGCACGATGGAAGTCTCGCTGTTCAATGAGGCTTGCCGCGAATATGCAGCGCTGCTGAAAACCGGCGCATTTTTACTGATCGAAGGCCAGTTGCAGGAAGACCGCTTCCGCGGCGGCATCTCGATGCGCGTCAAGCGCGTGTGGGAAATGGACGACTATTGCGCGCAATACGCCCAGCCGGTTCGCCTCGTGTTCGATGCCACGCTGGAAAACGCCAACGTCGTCGCGCTCGAGGCCGCACTGGCCCAGTTCCGGCCCGGCCCCACGGCTGTGAAGATCGCGCTGCATACCGCCGCCGCACGCGGGGAAATCGAACTGCACGAACGCCAGTACGTCCGCGCCGTGCCCGCCTTGCTGCAAGCCCTGCGCGCCGTGCCCGGTATCACCGAAGCCCGATTCGCCCTGTCGCGCGCAGCGCTGCCTGTGGGGCGCAACGACCGGGATCGGGATTCCGCAATGTTCGAGATAGCGTAGTGCGCACCTGTCACGTCCGCGAAGGCGCGCGTGGCACTTCACTCAAACCCGTCCCGCAGCATCGGCGTGGTTTCGAACGCGCCGATGTCGAACGTGGAGGCGGCACCGAAACGGTTCGGTACGCCGGGATGATCGACGCTGCCGTGGATGCGCATGTCCGGCGTGGTGGGCAGTTCAGCAAGCAACTGCGTGCCATCGCATCCATCGATGGCCGTATCTCCATCGAGCGGGCGGTAATCGCCTGAGGCCCGGGAAACGTACGCATACGGGATGGCACGCACCAGCGCACGATTGCCCACGGTCTGCGAGGACATCACGCAATCGGCCTCCAGCGATCCGTTCGCCCACACCGCCGATACGCCAACAGCAGGCTCGATGATGCTGGAACGCAACCGAAGCGGGAGATTGGAAGGGCCGGTATAGATTTCCGCGCGGCTGGCGGAGATCGTGGTGCCGAGCACATTGTCGGCGAAGGTGGCATGTTGCACATCCACCTGGTTCGACCCCGCACCGGCATTCATCGTGGCGCAGATCGCGTTGGTGGTCGGCGTTCCGCTGCACTGGTTGCGCACCAGCACTGCCGAATCCACGTGGATGCGGTTCACCGGGCTGGGCACACCGGCGATGCTGCCCGTATGGATCGCGGCCCCACCACCATTGGTACTGCGGTTGTCGGCAATCAATATCTGTGCAAGGTCGATGCGCCCGTGCATCACGAGGATTCCGCCACCTTGGGCGGATACGTTGCCGGTGAGGCGATTGCAGCCGTAACGGCCTTCACAGACGGGCAGCCACGCAGGAAATGCGCTCGGGCGCCGCGCCAACCCTGCGTAGCCGCCGCCATAAATCCAGAGACCACCACCGTAGAGTGCCGCCACATTGTTGCGGATCGTCACCTCGTGGCCGATGAACTGCGCATTCCCGATCAACGACATGCCACCGCCGTAGCCGCTCGAGTTGTTCCCGGACACGATCAGCCCGTGTGGTACAGCCATCGGCAGATCCGGATCGGCCTCAAGCCAGGTCGCTTCGATCGTCGTCTGGGCCGAGGGTGTGCCTATGGCGTAGATACCGCCACCGGAGTTGTCGGTAGCCGTGGCGCTGCCGTTGGCGATGTTGTCCGCCAGCGTCACGCCATCGTTTTCCAGCCGTAGCGTTCCCCCCGGCCCTACGTAGATGCCGCCGCCGAGCGTGGCACGGTTGGTCATGATCCGGCTGCCCAGCACATCGCCATGCACCACCATCACCGAACCGGTGCCGCTCACCGCCAGACCACCACCGAACCGGGCTTGGTTGGAAACCGCAGCGACGCTGTACAGCTCAACGACACCACTGACGAGGTTCACGCCGCCACCGGTGACGAAATTTCCCTGCACCACGCCCACATTGCCACCATTGGCGATGGACAACCTGCGCAACTCCACCTGGCGTGCATTGCCGATGGTGACGACCGAATTCTGGTGGTTTCCGAACAGGGGGGTCTGGCTCGCAGCTTCCGGGGAATCGCTGCTGCAGGTGGCATAACCACCCGCGATAGTCACATCCGTGGCCGTGATCGAATACGCCACGTTGGTTTGCTGGGCATCCGTCCGCAGCCGTATCTCATCGCGCCCCGCACCGTTGGCCACCGCCGCAGTCAACGCCGCCATGAGCGTGGTGTGTGTGCAATCCACATCCGAACCCACGCGGAAAACCGCACCGGAAGCGGCGGATGCGAACAGGATGGACAGCAGCAACAGGATGAGGTGGATACGCATGAGAGCTTCTTCCAAATGGTGTGCTTCCTGTTACGCAACACCATGGGAAAAGCCATCACAAGGGAGATCAGCAAGCTTCAGATCGCGTTCATCTTCAGAGGGCTGCCGCAATTATTGAGTCACCCCTGCAAAATCACCTTGATCCCGCAAAACTCGATGCTTTTGCCCTTGGCGACCGCCTCGGACGCGGCGCTGAAGAGGCTCGCCGACTAGCTCGCCATTTCCGACGGTTACTGGATCGCCGCGGTGCACGCCTGGCGCGGGGAAACCGACGACGCGTTCCACTGGCTGCAACGTGCCATGCACCACGGCGACAACAATGTCATGTACATCCCATTTGATCCGCTGCTGGAAAACCTGCGCGGCGATCCGCGCTACGCCGCGCTGCTGCGGGAGTTGGCCCCGCCGGATGAGCCGTCGGGAATCGAGCGCAGGGTGGGCCTCGAATAGTCAGACGCCATCGAGCACGGTACGAATCGGCGCAAGAAAAGCTCTGGCGCGCATGGCGGCATCTTCCGCATCCGAGGCTTCCGCCAACAAGGCCACCAGGGCGCTGCCGATCACGATGGCGTCTGCGCTTTGCGCCAGAGCCTTCGCCGATTCCGCATCGCGCACGCCGAAGCCGACGGCTACGGGAAGGTTGCCGAACTGCCGGATGGCGGCGATGGATTCGTTCACCGCGGCCGCATCCAGCCGCGCCGCACCGGTGACGCCGGCGAAGGAGACGTAGTAGAGATAGCCTTGGCCGTTGGCGACCAGCCGTGCGATGCGCTCGCTGCCACTGGTGGGTGCAGCCAGGCAAATCTGGTGCAGGCCGTGCTGGCGCAGGATCTTCTGCGTTTCGCTGGATTCTTCCGGCGGCAGATCGACCAGCAGCAGGCCGTCCACGCCTGCCGCCTTTGCATCTTGCGCATAACGCTCCCATCCGTGGATTTCCACCGGGTTGAGGTAGCCCATCAACACCACGGGCGTGTGCGCATCGGTTTTGCGGAACTCGCGCACGAACTCGAACACGGCCCGCGTACCGACGCCGCGCGAGATGGCGCGTTCGGAGGATTGCTGGATCACCGGGCCATCGGCCATCGGGTCGGAAAACGGCACGCCCAGTTCCAGCACGTCGGCACCGGCTTCAACCAGGGCGTGCATCACCGGCACCGTGGCTTCCACGGAAGGATCGCCCGCAGTGATGAAGGGGATGAGGCCGGTGCGGCCTGCGGTTTTCAGTTCGGCGAAGCGGGTATCGATGCGGTTCATGGGGAAGCCGGGATTGGGGATTCGGGATTGGTGGCTGGGCTTGGCGATTCGAAGGAACGGTTCGGGATAGGCAGATCAAGAAAAACCAGAGGAGTTCGGGCTTGGGCCAATCCCGAATCTCCAATCACGAATCCCGATACCTGCGCAACGCCTTGATCCAGGGTGAGTTGAATTCGGTGGCGTGCTTGGGCATTCGGTTCACATGCTTGAGCGCTTCCGTGGCCAGCGCACGGGCAGCGTCGGTTTCGCCCCATTGCGCCAGCGCTTCCGCATAGCGGGCGCGGGCTTCGAACGAAGCGGAGTAGCCGATCAAGGTATCGAACTCGTGCTTGGCTTGATCACGGCTGCCGCAGGCGGCCACGGCACGGGCGTAGAGCAGGTGGCCTTCGGGCGAACGCAGCGCAGGTTCGCGCGCAATCAGCATTTCCAGCACGCCGCGCGCTTTCTCGGCCTGATCGCTTTCCAGCAGCGCACGGGCGTAGCGAAGTTCGATGTCCGCATCGTCGCGGTACACACCCTTCAGGCATTCCGAGTACAACTGCGCAGCTTCCGCATGGCTGCCGGTGGCAGCCAGTGCATCGGCAAGGCGCAAGCGGTTCTGCACCGTGGGCGCAAGATCGAAATCCTCCTGCGCCTGGCGCAGTTCGCGGCCCGGATCAAGCGTCTCGCGCACGCGGCGCACCACGCGCCGAGTGCCGACGCTGTGGCGCATTTCCGGCAGCCACACCACCACTGCATAGACGATGCTGCCCAACAACGGAAACATGAAAAGGATGAACAACCAGTACATCTCGCGCCCGGTGCGCAGTGCATGCACCGCGAACAGCAGCGCGACCCCGATGTGGATCATCCCGAGGATCGGCATGGCGGTTCCTTAAAGCTCGATGCCTTCGCGCAGGGCAATGGTGTGGACATCCTTGTCGCCGCGCCCGGAAAGGTTGCACAACACGATGCCATCCTTCGGCAATTCGCGCGCCAGCTTTACCGCTTGGGCCACGGCGTGGCTGGATTCCAGCGCGGGCAGGATGCCTTCGGTGCGGCACAGCAGATGAAAGGCTTCGAGCGCTTCATCATCCGTGATGCCGACGTACTCGGCGCGACCCGACTCTTTCAGGAAGCTGTGTTCCGGGCCGACGCCGGGGTAATCCAGGCCTGCGGAAATCGAATGGGTTTCGATGATCTGGCCATCGTCATCGCACAGCACATACGTGCGATTGCCATGCAGCACGCCGGGCCTTCCTGCCGCGAGCGAGGCCGCGTGATGGCCGGTTTCGATGCCTTCGCCCGCAGCTTCCGCACCAATGATGCGCACGGCATGGTCGTTGAGGAAGGCATGAAACAGGCCGATGGCATTGCTGCCACCGCCCACGCAGGCAGTGATGGCATCGGGCAGGCGCCCGAACCGCTCCAGCACCTGCGCCCGCGCCTCGCGCCCGACCACGGCGTTGAAATCGCGCACCATCGCCGGATACGGATGCGGGCCAGCCACGGTGCCGATGATGTAGAAGGTATCGTGCACGTTGGTGACCCAATCGCGCATCGCTTCGTTGAGTGCATCCTTCAGCGTCTGCGAACCACTGGTGACAGGCACCACTTTTGCGCCGAGCAATTTCATTCGATAGACGTTGATCTTCTGGCGCTCGATGTCGGTCGCGCCCATATAGACCACGCATTCCAGACCCAACCGCGCAGCCACCGTGGCCGAGGCCACGCCGTGCTGGCCGGCGCCGGTCTCGGCGATGATGCGGGTCTTGCCCATGCGCTTGGCCAGCATCGCCTGGCCCACGGTGTTGTTGATCTTGTGCGCGCCGGTGTGGTTCAGGTCTTCGCGTTTCAACACGATGCGCGCCCCGCCCGCATGCTCGGTCAAGCGCTGGGCGAAATAAATGGGGCTGGGGCGGCCTACGTAATCGTGCAGGTCGGCGTCCATTTCCGCCACGAATTGAGGATCGTTGCGATAGCGCTGCCACGCGGCGGTGAGTTCCTCCAACGGCTTCATCAGGGTTTCGGCAACGAAGCTGCCCCCGAACTTGCCGAAATGGCCACAGGCATCGGGGTAGGCGTTGAAATCGGGGAAGGAAGGGGCTGTCATCGCGAAGCCGCGGCGTGGGAAGTGGATGCGGGAGTTTACCGCGACGCACCATTCCTGCCATGCAACGGCAGCTGGCGACCTGCATCTGGCGTTGCCCTGGCACACCAGGCTCCACTTGAAGCATCCACCTCTGCCAAACTTCCTGCATGCCCAACCAGATCACCCCCGTCGTCCGCGCACTGCTGATCGCCAACATCGCGGTTTTCGCGTTGCAGGCATTTTCCAGCGAGCTGCCCTTCCTGCCTTTCATGCTGTGGCCGCTGGGTCAGCATGTGATCGGCATTGCGGGCGGGTTGCCGTTGATGCAGGGCTTCGAGCCGTGGCAACTGGTGAGCTACGGTTTCCTGCATGGGAACCTGACACACCTGTTCTTCAACATGTTCGCGCTGTGGATGTTCGGCCCGGCACTGGAAATGGCGCTGCGGCCACGGCGCTTTGCGCTCTATTACTTCACCTGCGTGATCGGCGCGGGGCTGGTGCAACTGGCCGTGGTGACGGCGGCGCTGAAACAGGGCGAGCCGCCATTTCCCACGGTGGGCGCATCCGGTGGCGTGTTCGGGATATTGCTCGGCTACGGTCTGCTGTTCCCGCGCAACCGGATGATGCTGATCTTCCCGCCGGTGGAAATGTCCGCGCGCACCTTCGTGATTCTTTATGGCGCAGCGGAACTGGCGATGGGCGTGTTCAACACGCGCTCCGGCGTGGCGCATTTCGCGCATCTGGGCGGCATGGCGTTCGGGTTCTTCCTGTTGCAATACTGGCGCGGGCGCTGGCCGTTCAGGCGAAGGCGCAGCATGTGAACTTGTTGCCTTGCCTGTCTCACGCCTAAACTGCGCGCACTTCTTGAATCCGATGGTTTTCCCGATGCCCCGCCTCACTGCCCTCGTCGCCCTGGCCTTCGTTGCGTTCCCCGCTGCTGCGCTTGCGCAGGATTGCTCCAGCGCCACGGCCCAGCCGTTGCCGGTACGCAGCACGCCGGTGCCGCCGCTGTATTCAGGCATGAGCGGCCGCCCCGCACCGTTGGCGGCCCCGCGCACCATCCTTTCGGAAAGCCGCGATGAAGCCCTCGCCGTGGACGTGGTGCTGACGCGCTTGCGGTTGGAAGCCTGCAATACCAACCAGTTCGCCAACTACAAGCCCAAGACCGAGTTCGACAACACGCCATACCGCTTCAACATGGAACAGGGCAAGAAGTTTTCCGCCGCCGAGTTCGATGCGTGGATGAAGAGCCGTGGGGTGCGCATCGTGCCGGCCAAGCCTGCCGCCGAAAGTGTCCCGGCCACCGTCGGGCAGTAAGCCGCCGCGCCCACGGCGCGCTCCCTCGCGCGTCGTCGAACCCGCCACACCGCGCTACGGCATCGCGCGGGCCATTTCCAAAGCCGGTTTGTGTTCCCGCAGCGAAGCCGCCACGCGCGTTCGCGCCGGGCGCGTGGCGGTGAACGGGTGCGTGGTACTTGACCCCGAATTCCCCACGCGGCAATCCGATGCCATCCTCCTTGATGGCGCACCACTGCAACGCGTCGCGCGCATCGTCATCGCACTGAACAAGCCGCGCGGGCTGGTGACCACCACCCACGACGAACGCGGCCGCGATACGGTCTATCGCTGTCTGGAAGGCGCAGGTTTCGGTTGGCTTGCGCCCGTGGGCCGGTTGGACAAGGCCAGCGAAGGGCTCTTGCTGTTCACCAACGATCCCGCCTTCGCTGCCGCCATCACGAACCCGGCGAGTGGGCCGGACAAGACCTATCACGTCCAGATCGCCACGTTGGCAGATGAAACCCTGCTGATGCGTTTGCGCGAAGGTGTGCATCTGGAGGATGGCGAGCGCCTCTCGGTGAAATCGGTACGCCACTTGCGCGAAGGCGAACGCAACGCATGGCTGGAAATCGTGCTGGACGAAGGCCGCAACCGCCACATCCGCCGCCTGCTGGAAGCCTTCGGCATGGATGTATTGCGACTGGTGCGCGTGGCCATCGGCGAGGTGATGTTGGGCGAATTGCCCAAGGGCGCGTGGCGGGAATTGAGCAAAGCTGAAATCGCCGCGCTGTAGCTCCGCGCTGTAGCGATGAAACTGCGTTAGCCTCATGCGTCCAATCGGAGAACCTGCCATGCTTCCGCGCCTTCCACACCTGATTGCACTCATCGTCGGCGGGCTTGTCGCCTGCACCACTGCGCCCGCCACGCAACCGCCGGCACGATCGGAGATCGCCATGAAATCCATCCACATCGACGGCACGTTCGACGTGAAAGTCGCCCCACAAACTGCGGACAACGAACCTGCGAAGAACTCCGGGCTGATGCGCCTTTCGATCGACAAGCACTATTCCGGCGAACTGGAAGCCACCGGGCAAGGCGAAATGCTCGCCAGCGGCGATGGTGGACAGAGCGGCGCTTACGTGGCGCTGGAAAAAGTCACCGGCACCTTGCAAGGCAAACCAGGCAGTTTCGTGCTGATGCACCACGCGGTGTTGAACCAGGGAACGCCGGAAAACTGGAAGGTGACGGTGGTGCGCGATTCGGGGGATGGCGAATTGGCCGGGCTGGCCGGGGAAATGACGATTCGCATTGCCGATGGCAAGCATTACTACGGGTTTGATTTCACGTTGCCTTGATGATTGGCAGCAGGTTGGACACCCATGTGCCCAACCTGCGCTCTCACGCCAACGGTGCCCGCTTCCACCGAACCACCGCCTCCACGCCATCGGCCACGTTGCGCAATTCCAGTGTCGCGCCTTCGCGTTCGGCCAGGGTGCGGGCGATGGTGAGGCCCAAGCCAATCCCGCCGGTATCGCGCGAACGGCTTTCTTCCAGCCGCACGAACGGTTCGAACATCGCGGCGATGCGGTCTTCGGGCAGCGGCGCGCCGGGATTGGAAACAACGACGATCACATCCTCATGTTCGCGCCGCGCATTCACCTTGGCCGCACCGCCATATTTCAGCGCGTTGTCGATCAGATTGGCGAACACGCGCCGCATCGCCAGCGGGCGAAGTTTCAGCACGCTGTTGCATTGGCGCTCGAATGCGATGTCCGCACCGGCATCGGCGGCGTCTTCGACGAGCGATTCGAGCAGCGAATCCAGATCCAGCGGCACGCGCGCTTCGATGCTGTCGGCGCTGCGGGCAAGATCGAGACCTTCGCGGATCAACGCCTGCATCGCGGCCAGATCGCCGACGAGACGCTCGCGCAGCGGTTCGTCTTCCACTTTTTCCAGCCGCAGGCGCAGGCGCGTCAGCGGGGTTTGAAGATCGTGCGTGATCGCAGCGAGCATGTGGGTGCGTTCGCGCAACGTGCCTTGCAAACGCGCCTGCATCGCGTTGAACGCGCTCGCAGCGCGCACCACTTCAGCCGGGCCGGTTTCGGGAATCGGGGCACGGTCGAGATCACGTCCAAGTTCGGTCGCGGCGCGCGCCAGCCGCAACAACGGGGCGGCGGCCATGCGTGCAATCAGATAGGCCAGCACCGCGATCGCGCCACCCAGCAGTGCCAACACCCAGGGATCGAATTCGCGCGGCATCCGCAGCGTCGGTGGCGTGTACACGGAAAGTTTCAGCACGTTGCCATCGCTCAGTGTCACGTCGATCCAGCGACACAATGGCGGATCCAGGGCCGAACCTTCGGTCTGGCGCGCAGCCAGTGCCGGATCGATGCGCGAAAGGCTGGCATAGGCGTAGGCGCGCTGGCGGCGCAGTTCGTCGTAACGGTGGCGAGAGCGGCCGGAAAGGCAATCTTCCGGTGCCATCTGCACACTCGCAGCGGAAAGTTTCAGGCCGGAGGCGGCGACCACTGAATCGAACTCCGGGTCGGGCGTGCTGGCGGTTTCCGGGATGTGCGTTTCCGCGATCACTCCTTCATGTTCGCCACGTTTCGAACGCCGCACGTTGATGCCCTGCGCGCCCATTTCAAGCACGTTGCCACGCAAATCGCCTTCGGAAAGTTCCACCAATGCCACATAATCGGCCACGCGTTCGGCGGTGAGTGCAACATGCAGGCGCTGCACTTCGCGCTCGCGCCGCCAGTTCGCCAGGGCCGTTGCCAACACGGCAGCCAGCGCCACGCCCAACAGCAGGATGGCGAAAATGCGCCCGCCCATCGAACCTGCAAATTCGCGCAGCCAGGTCATTCCAACGTCACCGGCGTGGCCAGCACGTAACCGCCGTTGCGCACTGTCTTGATCAAGCCCGACGTGCGCGGATCATCGCCGAGTTTCTGGCGCAGGCGGCTCACCTGGAGATCAATCGCGCGATCCATCGGATCGATCTGCCGTCCACCGGCCAGGCCTGCGAGTTGTTCGCGCGTGAGCACGCGGTTGGCGTGTGTGGCAAACACTTTCATCAGGCGGAAATCCGTGCCGGAAAGCATCACCACGCGGCCATCGGGGGCGATGAGGTGGCGGTGTTCCATGTCCAGCGTCCAACCGGCAAACATCGCGCGCTTGATCCGCGCTGCATCCAGATTCGCAGGCAAGGCTTCGGCGCGGCGCAGCACGCTGCGGATGCGGGCCAGCAGTTCACGCGGCTCGAACGGTTTGGGCAGGTAGTCGTCCGCACCCATTTCAAGGCCAAGGATGCGATCGATGGGTTCGCCACGCGCAGTCAGCATCACCACCGGCGTGCGCGATTGCGGGCTGGAATCCGCGCGCAGGTTGCGGCACAGGGCAAGGCCGTCTTCGCCCGGCAGATTCAGATCGAGCACGATCAGATCGACGGCTTCCCGTTCCAGTGCCGCGCGCATCTGCACGCCGTTGCCCGCCGTGACCACGCGATAACCGGCTTGGGCCAGTTGCTCGGCCAGCAGGCTGCGGATCTCCGCGTCATCATCAACGACCAGCAGGCATTGGGATGTGGATTCAAGGCTCATGGGTGGCGATCATCCATGCCCGCGCATGAATGGCAATGGCCGGTTCGTATCGTTGCGTTGCAGAGCACCGCTCCGGATACGTTGCGATACATCGACGCCGCGCCCGATACATTCGGATACACGCCGTGTCTTGCCCGGCCACATCGGGCCTCTAAACTGCCCGCTACCGTTCCCCAACGCCGCCCAAAACCACCATGAACATCGCCCGGCCCCGTTCCCGCCGCCGCTGGATCGTCCCAGCCATCATCGTTCTGGCATTGATCGTCGCCTTCATCGGCTGGCGCTCGCTCAAATCCGAACCACCGCCGCAACTTGCCACTGCGCCGGCACAGCGCGGCGACATCGAGGCCACCGTGGTCGCCACCGGCACGCTGGAAGCGGCGCAGATGGTAAGCGTCGGCGCGCAGGTTTCAGGTCGCGTGGAATCGCTGAAAGTGGAACTTGGCGATGTGGTGAAAGCGGGCGATCTGATCGCCGAAATCGACCCGACCACGCAGCAGAATCAGGTCAACAACGCCCGCGCTGCGGTGGCCAGCAATCGTGCCCAGCGCACCGCGCAGAACGCCAATATGCGCCAGGCCGAACTGGCCTTCGAGCGCCAGAAAACCATGATGGCGCAGGAAGCCACCTCGCGCGCCGAATACGAAGCCGCGCAAGCCGCCCTGGATTCCGCCCGCGCCCAGATCAAGGTACTGGATGCGCAGATGACGCAGGCCGAAGCCGCGCTCTCCACCGCCGAAGCCAACCTTGGCTACACCCAGATTCGCGCACCGATGGATGGCACGGTGGTGGCCGTGGTCACCAAGGAAGGCCAGACGGTGAACGCGAACCAATCCGCGCCCACCATCGTCAAGCTCGCCAGGCTCGACACGATGCTGGTGAAGGCGGAAGTCTCCGAAGCGGACGTAGTGAAGGTGCAACCAGGCCAGGCCGTGTATTTCACGATCCTCGGCAACCCGCGCAAGCGTTACTACGGCACGCTGCGTGCCATCGAACCCGCGCCGGAATCCATCTCCAGCGAAACCACGCAGGCATCAAGTGCTTCGTCCAGCTCGGCGATCTACTACAACGCACTGTTCGAAGTGCCCAATCCGGATGGCGAACTGCGCATCTCGATGACCACCGAGGTTTACATCGTGCTGGCGCAGGCCAAGGATGCCATCACCATTCCTTCTTCCGCCATTGAACGCCCGCGCGGTGCCGGGCGCGGTGGCCCCGGCAAGCCGGAAGGCGAACAAGGCAGCACCGCCAATATGGGCACGGTGCAGGTGGTCGGCCCGGATGGCACGCCGGTTTCGCGCGAAGTCGAACTTGGCATCGACAACGCTGCATACACACAGATCGTTTCCGGCTTGAAGGAAGGTGAAAAAGTGGTGCTCGGCGCCGCGCCCACCGGTGCAGCGGCGGCGGCAGGCGCAAACCGCCCCGTCATGCGCCGCATGTTCTGACGCATGGCACCCTTCCCTCATCAAGCGTGAATCAAAGCCATGAGCAAACCACTGCTCTCCGTCCGCCAACTACGCCGCGAGTTTCCTTCGGGCGACGAAACCCTCGTTGTGCTGAAGGACATCGATCTGGATATCCATGCCGGTGAAATGGTCGCCATCGTCGGCGCATCCGGTTCGGGCAAATCCACGCTGATGAACATTCTCGGCTGCCTGGATCGCCCGAACGGCGGCACCTATCGCATCGAAGGCCGCGATACCGCGCGCATGGAGCCGGATGAACTGGCACAACTGCGGCGCGAACACTTCGGCTTCATCTTCCAGCGCTATCACCTGCTGGCCGATCTGGACGCCGTGGGCAACGTGGAAGTGCCAGCGGTCTATGCCGGGCAGCCACGCACGGCGCGCCGCTCCCGTGCGGTGGATCTGCTCAATCGTCTGGGCCTCTCCGAACGTCTGGATCATCGCCCCAGCCAGCTTTCCGGTGGCCAGCAGCAGCGCGTTTCCATTGCGCGTGCGCTGATGAACGGCGGCAAGGTGATCCTCGCCGATGAACCCACCGGCGCGCTGGATCGCCGCTCCGGCGAGGAAATGATGAAGTTGCTGGCGGAGCTTCACGGAGAAGGCCACACCATCATCCTCGTCACGCACGACATGGCCGTGGCCGAACACGCGCAGCGCATCATCGAGATCAGCGATGGCGAGATCATCGCCGACCGCGCCAACCCGAAAGTGCCGACCACGCACGCCGAACTCACCGCCGTGCAGCCCAAGTCCTCACGCGGCTTCGCCGCATTCCGCGACCGCTTCGTCGAAGCCTTCCGCATGGCGCTGCTGGCGATGTATTCGCACCGGCTGCGCACCTTCCTCACCATGCTCGGCATCATCATCGGTATCGCTTCGGTGGTTTCCGTGGTGGCGCTGGGTACCGGCTCGCAGCAACAGGTGCTCAAGAACATCAGTTCGCTGGGCACCAACACCATCGACATCTTTCCTGGCTCGGGTTTCGGCGACCTGCGCTCGGGCCGCGTGCAATCGCTGCGCGTGGGCGACGCGCTGGCGCTGGGCGAGCAGAACTACATCGATTCAGTGACGCCGAACGTTTCCACCAGCGTGACGCTGCGCTACGGCAACCAATCCGCCAATGCGCAGGTTTCGGGCATCGGCGAACAGTATTTCCGCGTGCGCGGTTATGAAATCGCCGAAGGCGGTTTCTTCGATGCAAGCGCAGTGGAAAGCATGGCGCAGGTCGTGGTGATCGATCACAACACGCGCAACCAGTTCTTTCCCGGTGCTGAAAGCCCGCTCGGAAAGACCCTGTTGCTGGGGAGCGTTCCGGCGCGCGTGATCGGCGTCACCAAGCCACGCAGCGGCGGTTTCGGCTTCGGCAGCAATTTGCAGGTATTTGCGCCCTACACCACGGTGATGGGGCGGATGCTCGGTCAGACCTTCATCAGTTCCATCACCGTGCGCGTAGCGGACGACACGCCGATGAGCGCAGCACAGGAAGCCATCGAGCGGCTCATCACGATGCGCCATGGCAAGAAGGATTTCTTCCTCAACAACACCGATGAAATCCGCCAGACCATCGAACAGACCACGCAGACGATGACGCTGCTGATTTCTTCCATTGCCATCATTTCCCTGATCGTGGGCGGCATCGGCGTGATGAACATCATGCTGGTGAGCGTGACCGAGCGCACCAAGGAAATCGGCGTGCGCATGGCGGTTGGGGCGCGCAAGAGCGACATCCTGCAACAGTTCCTGATCGAGGCGGTGCTGGTGTGCCTGATCGGCGGCGGCATCGGCGTGGCGCTGGCGCTGGGGCTGGGCGTTCTGATCGGGAAACTCGGCGGCGGCAGTTTCACGATGGTGTATTCGACCTCCTCCATCGTTGCCGCTTTCCTGTGCTCGACGCTGATCGGCGTCGTGTTCGGCTTCCTGCCTGCGCGCAGCGCGGCGCAATTGGATCCTGTTGAGGCATTGGCCCGCGAATGAACATTTTTCCTTTCCCGCTTCGGCGCATCACGCTCGGCTGCATGGCGGCGCTGCTCGCCACGGCCTGCACCACCACGCCCTACCGCACGCCGGAAGTTTCCGTCCCGGAAAGTTATGGTGACAAGGCCAATGGCAGCACGCAGATCGCCTCGTCCTTCGGCTATGCGCAGAGCGATGTGGCCGCCGATCCGTGGTGGCAGGCATTCGACGACGATGGCCTGAACACGCTGCTCGCCCGCGTGCTGGAACAAAACAACGATCTGGCCGCCGCCACCTTGCGCGTGAGACGCGCACAGCTTTCCGCAGGACTTTCCCGGGATGCCCTGTGGCCCCACGTTTCCGGCTCGGTTTCCAGCGGCTACGGCAAGAACCTGAAAACCGGCGATTCCGATGGCCGCAGCAACAGCGCCAGCCTTTCCGCCAGTTACGAAGTGGATCTGTGGAACCGCCTTGGCCTTTCCGCCGATGCGGCGGCGTGGGAAGCGCAAGCCACTGAGGAAGATCGCGAAGCCACCGCGCTGGCGCTGATCGGCACCGCCGCGCAGGCGTATTGGAACCTGGCGTATCTCAATCAACGCTTGAGCTTCAACACCGAAAGTCTGGAACGCGCACACCGCTTGCTGGATTTGGTGAAAACCCAGTTCGATGCGGGCGCGGTTTCGCGGCTGGAACTGCGCGAGGCCGAGCAATCCCTGCAAAACCAGATCGCCACGCGCAGCTCGCTGGAACAGCAACGTCTGGCTGCACGCGAAGCGCTCGCGCTATTGCTCGATGGGCAGGCATGGCCGGAAAGCGACGAGCCGCAAGACCTCTCCCTACCGAAAAGCGCCACCATCGAACCGGGCCTGCCTGCCGAACTGCTCGGACGCCGCCCCGATCTTCGCGCCGCCGAACTGCGCCTGAAGCGTGCACTGGCGAACGTGGACGTGACGCGCCTGAGCTTCTATCCGACGATCAGCCTCAACGGCTCGGTTTCCAGCGGTGCGCCTTCGCTTTCGGATGTGTTGAAGAACCCCGTCGGCACGCTCGGCGCGGGTCTGGCGCTGCCGTTCCTGCGTTTCAACGAACGCAAGTTCGACATCGCCATCGCCAGCACGGATGTCGAAATCGCCACCACGCAATTCCGCCAGGCCCTGCTGGCCGCACTCTCCGACGTTGACGTGGCGCTGGCCGCGCGCGATTCATGGAGCGCCCAGGTCGAAGCGCTCACCGTCTCGCTGGAACACGCGCGCCAGATCGAAAGCCTGTATGAAGTGCGTTACAGCGCCGGTGCCGTGCCGTTGCGAACCTGGCTGGACGCGCAGGAATCCCGCCGCAACGCGGAGCTTTCCCTGGCGCAGGCCCGGCTTTCGCAATTGCAGAACGATCTGGCGTTGTTCCAGGCGTTGGGAGGAAGTGCGCGGGGAGTGCTGTAGGCCATCACGCGGCCGCACAATGCGATACTCCAGCCAATGCAAACGGTTTTCGACTCTGCGAACCTTCACACCACAAGGCCAGCCATGAGCCATCCTCGCCCCGTCGCCCTCGTCACCGGCAGCGCCCGCCGCATCGGCGCGGCGATCGCCACGACATTGCACAAAGCAGGCTACAACATTGCCCTGCACTACCGCGACAGCTCGCAGGATGCAGCGGCATTGCAGGATTCACTGGAGCATGACCGCCCGCACAGCACCGTACTGCTGCGTGCCGATCTTGCCAACGTGGAACAAACGACTTTACTGGTGGAACGCGCCGCGATCCGCTTCGGGCGGCTGGATGCGCTCATCAACAATGCATCCGCCTTCCACCCCACGCCACTGGAGCAGGCCACGCCCGCGCGCTGGGATGCGCTGTTCGACGTGAATGCGAAGGCTCCGTATTTCCTGGCGCAAGCGGCCGCATTCCACTTGCGCCAGAGCCACGGCACCATCGTGAACGTGACCGACATCTACGCCGAGCGTCCACTGGAAGGTTACGGCCTCTACAGTATTTCCAAGGCGGCGCTGGCGATGACAACGCAGGTTTTGGCGCAGGAACTCGGCCCGGAAGTGCGCGTCAATGCCGTTGCACCGGGCGCGATCCTGTGGCCGGAAAAACAGGCCTCCGATCCCGCCACGCAAGCCACGCTGATCGAGCGCGCCACGCTCAAACGCACCGGCAACCCCAGAGACATTGCCGAAGCGGTACGGTATCTGGTGCAGGATGCAACCTTCACCACCGGGCAGACGCTGCGGGTGGATGGCGGGCGTGGGTTGGTGATTTGAACCTCGATCGGAATATTTGATCGTCCCCCATAACAAAGCCGGGGCCATTCGGCCCCGGCTTTTTGTCGCAGCAACGCTGGTTCCGAAGAACGAAACTGCGCAGATCAGCTTCCCGCCTGCTTGGTTGAAGGCAGCTTGGAAACCAGACGCAGCGAAACGGTGAGGCCTTCGAGCTGGTAGTGCGGGCGCAGGTAGAACTTGGAGGAGTAGTAACCCGGCGCGCCTTCGACTTCTTCCACCTTCACCTCGGCGGCAGCCAGCGGCTTTTCGGCCTTGGTGTGTTCGGAAGAGTTGGCCGGATCGCCATCGACGTACTTCATGATCCAGTTGTTGAGCCACTTTTCCATGTCCTCGCGCTCCTTGAAGGAGCCAACCTTGTCGCGCACTATGCACTTGAGGTAATGCGCGAAGCGGTTGCAGGCGAACAGGTACGGCAGGCGCGCGGAAAGTGCGGCATTGGCGGTGGCGTCCGGATCGTCATATTCGGCGGGCTTGTGCAGGGATTGCGCGCCGATGAAGGCAGCGAAATCCGAGTTCTTGCGATGCACCAGCGGCATGAAGCCGTTCTTTGCCAGTTCCGCTTCGCGACGATCCGAGATGGCGATTTCGGTGGGGCACTTCATGTCCACGCCGCCGTCGTCGGTCGGGAAGCTGTGTACCGGCAGCCCCTCCACCGCACCACCGGATTCGATGCCGCGAATGCGCGAGCACCAGCCGTAGAGCTTGAAGGAACGGTTGATGTTCACCGCCATCGCGTAGGCCGCGTTCGACCACGTGTACTTGCTGTGATCGGCAGAACCCGTGTCTTCCTCGAAATCGAACTCATCCACCGGGTTGGTGCGGGCACCGTAAGGCACGCGCGAGAGGAAGCGCGGCATCGCCAAACCGATGTAACGCGCGTCTTCGCTTTCGCGCAGCGAGCGCCAGCCGGCGTATTCGGGTGTGCCGAAGATCTTGGTGAGGTCGCGCGGGTTGGCCAGTTCCTGCCAGGAATCCATCTGCATCAGGCTGGAACCTGCGGCGGCGATGAACGGGGCGTGGGCGGCGGCGGAAACCTTGGCCATTTCGCCGAGCAGTTCCACATCCGGCGGGCTGTGGTCGAAGTAGTAGTCGCCGACGAGGCAGCCGAAAGGTTCGCCACCGAACTGGCCGTATTCTTCTTCGTACACCTTCTTGAACAACGGGCTTTGATCCCAGGCGGCACCCTTGTAACGCTTGAGGGTCTTGCCCAGTTCCGCCTTGGTGATGTTCATCACGCGGATCTTGAGGTGTTCGTCGGTTTCGGTGTTGTTGACGAGGTAGTGCAGGCCGCGCCACGCGGCTTCCAGCTTCTGGAAATCCGGGTGGTGCATGACGAGGTTGATCTGTTCGGAGAGTTTCTTGTCCAGCTCCGCGATCATGCCCTGGATGGTTTTCACCACGTCATCGGAGATGAGTGCGGTGTTGGCCAGCGCTTGCTGCGCCAGCGTCTGCACCGCCATTTCGACGGCGCTCTTGGCTTCCTCGGTCTTGGGCTTGAACTCCTTGCCCAGGAGTGCGGAAAAATCGCTGCCAGCGTAGGTGACGCCGACAAGCGAACTGCTCTTTTCTGTCTCGGCCATGGCTCAGGTTTCCTATCGCAAGCGTCAGGCGGATTGCCCGGAATCGTTTTCGTCGGCCTTCTTGGCCGAGCTGGCCAGCGAGGAAAGCAGCGCCGGGTCTTGCAGAACCTTGGCGAGCAGTTCTTCGGCGCTGGTCTTGCCGTCCATGTAGGTGACGAGGTTGGCAAGCTGGCTGCGGGCCTCGAGCAGCTTGTTGAGCGAATCGACCTTGCGCGCCACGGCAGCGGGCGAGAAATCGTCCAGGCTCTCGAAAGTGATGTCCACCGAAAGCTGGCCTTCGCCGGTGAGCGTGTTATCGACGCGGAATGCAGCACGCGGGCGCATCGCCTTCATCCGGGAATCGAAGTTGTCCACGTCGATTTCCTGGAACTTGCGCTCGGCCACGGCCGGGAGCGGATCGATCGGCTTGCCGGAGAGATCGGACAGCACGCCCATGATGAAGGGCAACTGCACTTTCTTTTCGGCGCCGTAAAGCTCCACGTCGTATTCGATTTGCACGCGCGGGGCGCGGTTGCGGGCGATGAACTTCTGGCTGCTGCTGGCCACGGGTTGCTCCTTCGAAAAGGTCTGGATGATTGGAAAACGGCGAAACGATGAACTGGACTTCGGATGCCATCGCCACACCCCCAACTTCCGGGCGGCGGTGGCCTCTAACCTAACAGAACGAAAACGACTGTGACGGTTTCAATGCCCGCATCAATCGCGTTCGTCCGAAGGGGTACCCGCGATATTGTGAACCTGCGTCAATGCCTCGGGTGCCAGGTCACGGATGATGTCCATGAAATTCTTGCCCATCAGCACCTTGGCACGGCGGATCAGCAAGGGCGCGGGGTTGGTGGGTTCGGTGCGGGCCAGGTAGTCGCAAACCTTGTCCAGCATCCGCATCGCATCCTCGCGCGAGTTGATCTGCCCTGAAGCGGTGCGTACCGGCGCGCCGCCGGGCTCTCCGGAGGCCGTGCTTTCGCCTTCCCCGTCAACTTCATCAGGCTCGCCGATGGCGCGGCGACACGCGGCCTGAACGGTTTGCGCGGACTGGAGCAACGCCCCCAGCGCCGGGGCGCGCTCGCTGCCCACCTTTTCGACCATCAGGCGCGAAAACTCTTTCAGCCGATCCGGCAGTGCCAATGCGGACGCGAGGGCGTCGGGCGCCTCCTGCATGGCGGCGGTGAGAATGCCTGCAATCTGTGCATCGGAGGTGGCGGTTTCACCCTCACGTGGCGGCAATTTGCCTGCGGCAATTTCGATATCGCGCACCGTTACCTGGCCCACGGCGCGGGAGCGGCCCACCCAGGCGGCACGCAAATCGCGCAGCACCATGTCCGGATCGGAAAGCGCGGCGAGCGCGTTCAGGCGGAACGTGGGGTCATTGTCGTCCTCGGCATCCAATGCCGGGTACAGGCCATCCCAGAAATCGCAGGTCAGGCCGATCAGCAAGCGCAGGCCTGCCTCGAAACCGGCCACGCCATCGGTGCAGGTGGACGCGCGCAGCCACAACAGCGCCACGCGCAGATCCTTGGAACGACCCAGAAGTTCGGCGGCGCGTTCGCGCACTTTCGGCCAATCCGGAGGTTCGGCGGAAATCAGCGTGTCGCCGAACTGTTGCTCCGGCTTGCCGCGAGACAGGGTTTCCAGTTCCAGAAAGGCCGGATCGTATTCAAGATCCGGGCCGCACGGGGCGTCGTCCGAAACCGGGGACAGCAGCGCTGAAGGATCGCTCATCGGGAGTCCTGTTCTACATCGGAATGCGGGTACGAAGCATAGCGCCCGTAGCCACACGACGAACGAACCGCCTTCCATTTCAAAATGAATGCTGGCGCATCGTCATAAGAGCGATCCGCTCTTTGTTAAAGTGCGAGGGGTCTGTGCAGCGAAAGCCACACCGTCGCGCAGGCTCAGGAGATTGCGCGACTGAAGGAATCGAGGCGAAAACGTGATTGCGCGAGAACGATTTTTCGACGATTTGCAGGCCTGTAGCGGTGCTACAGGCCAAAAAGCGGCGGAAAATCGGGCCGTGCAGGCGCGTTTGCAGCCCGGTTCTCTTTTGCCGCGCAGGCTCCTGGATCGCGCCTGCTGGCGGCGCTGGCCATCTACATCATCTTCGGGGACACCCTGTGCCATGATCCGATTCCGCCCTCTCCGCTCTACCGCTTTCCTGGTTTGCCTTTCCGCATTGCTGGCCATTTCCGCCTGTGGCAAGCCCAAGCCGGTGCCACCGACCATCGTCAACATCACCAGCATCGCCTCGGTGGATACCAACCCGGACAGCAATGACCGCGCCTCGCCGGTGGCGGTGCGCATCTATTCGCTGCGCTCGCTGGCGGCGTTCGAATCCGCGGATTTCTACAGCCTGTTCGAAAAGGACACCGCCACGCTCGGCATGGATCTGGCGGGCAAGGAGGAGTTCATCCTCTCGCCCGGCCAGAGTTCGCCGCTGGAAAAGACCCTGGCCGATGACGTGCGCTTCATCGGCGTGGTAGCCGCGTTCCGCGACATCGAACGTGCAAGCTGGCGCGCCAGCATTCCGGTTCCCGCCGCACAGACGACGCCGGTAACGGTCAGCATCGGCGCACGCAGCGTGACGGTCACCAGCCCATGAGTTGGCACCAGCGCGTGGTGTGGTCGGAGGGTTTGTTCCTCCAGCCACAGCATTTCCAGCAGCACGACCGCTTCGTCGAACACCAGATCGACGGCAGCCGCCGGATGCTGTCGGCCTGGGCCTGGGGCTGGGCCGATCTGGCGCTGGATGAAGTGGCGCTGGGCCTTGGAAAAATCGCGCTGCTGCGTGGCCGTGGCCTGTTGCCGGACGGCACCCTGTTCCATTTTCCGGATGAAGCGCCCTGCCCGCCCGCGCTGGATATCCCGGCGGATGCCAAGGATCAGACCATCTATCTCGCCGTGCCGCTGGCTCGCCCCGGCGGGCAGGCATTGGATATCGAAGGCGGTTCCGGGCGCGAAGTGTTCCGTTTCGATCTTTCCGATGCACGCATCGGCGATGAAACCCGCAACAGCCCGGAACAGGCCGACGTGCAACTGGCCGCCCCGGCGCTGCGTTTCATTCTGGAACGCGACCTCACCGATGCCCACGCGGCCATCGGCGTGGTGCGCGTGGTGGAACGACGTGCGGACAACAAGGTGGAACTGGATCGCAGCTACATCCCCCCACTGCTGCATTGCGCCGCGTCCGGCATCGCCACCGGCTTCGTGCAGGAAATCCTCGCATTGCTGCATCAGCGCGGCGAAGCGCTCGCGGCGCGGATGCTGCGGCCCGGCAAGGGCGGCGTGGCGGAAGTGGCGGATTTCCTGCTGCTGCAAACCGTGAACCGCTGGCAGCCGCTGTTCGCGCATCTTTCCCAGGCCCAGGTGCTGCACGCTGAACGCCTGTTCGCCTCGATGGTGATGCTGGCAGGCGATCTTTCCGCGTTCCGCGACAGCCGTCGCCCGATGGATTTCCCCGATTACATCCACGACGACCTGCGCGCCTGCCTGCGCCCGGTGATGGACGACATACGTCAGGCGCTGTCGATGGTGATGGAACAGAACGCCATCGCCATTCCGCTGCACGACCGCAAGTACGGCGTGCGCGTGGCCTCGATTTCCGATCTGGAACTGCTCAAGAGCGCCAACTTCGTGCTGGCGGTGAATGCGGACATCCCCGGCGAACAATTGCGTGCGAACTTCCCGCCGCACACCAAAATCGGCCCGGTGGAACGCATCCGCGATCTGGTGAACCTGCAACTGCCGGGCATCGGCCTCACCGGCCTGCCCGTTGCGCCACGGCAGATTCCGTACCACGCCGGTTTCAGCTACTACGAACTGGATCGCGGCAACGATTTGTGGAAACAACTCGAACGCACCGGCAACCTCGCCATGCACATTGCAGGCGAATTCCCCGGCCTTGAACTGGAGTTCTGGGCCATTCGCGGTAACTGAGGATGGCTCCGCGCCCTGACGGAACACACCGATGAGCACCCCGCCGAACGATCCCTTCGCCGCCTTCGATTCCGGGCGTACGCTGGTCAAGCCCAATCCCAACCGGCCCGATCCAAACAGGCCCGATCCAAGCAGGTTTGATCCAAACCGACCGGCAGCGCCCGCCGCCGCACCGCCTTCCCCCGGCATGGGTGGCGGCAAACCCGGCGCGATGGCACCCGTACCGGAACAATTGTTTTCGCTCGGCGGTTCGCTCAATCCACTGCTGGCTGCCGCCACGCCCCTGCTTGGCACCGCCGTGCAATTGCGCAGCATGGCGCGTTGCGAAGATCCCGTGGGGCTGCGCGATGCGATCGCGCGCATGGTGCGCCAGTTCGAACAACACGCCCGCGCCGCCAAGCTCACCGAGCCGCAGCTGGTGGCCTCGCGTTACATGCTTTGCACTTTCCTGGACGAATCCGCCGCCAACACGCCGTGGGGTTCTGGCATCTGGAGCAAACAGAGCCTGCTCGCCTTGTTCCACAACGAAACCTGGGGCGGGGAAAAGGTTTTCCGGCTGGCCTCCAAACTGGCCGAAAGCCCGTCCGAACATCTCTCGCTGCTGGAACTGTTCTACACCATCCTCTCGCTCGGCTTCGAAGGCCGTTTCCGCGTGATGGACAACGGCGCCTCGCAACTGGCGCAGGTGCGCGAACGGCTCTATCGCATCATCGCCCAGCAACGAAACGCACCCGAAGCGGAGCTTTCCCCGCATTGGCAGGGCGTGGCAACAACCAGGCAGAACTTCACGGATTTCCTGCCGACCTGGGTGGTGGGCGCAGCCGCATTGCTGCTGCTGGCCGTGGTCTATTTCGTGCTGAGCCAGTGGTTGGGCAGCCACACCATGCCGGTGTTCGACCGCATCACGCAGGTGCGCGTGCCCAACCCGCCGCCGCCGCCGCCCGCCAAAGTGAAGCGGCTGGCGCAATTCCTGCCGAACGAAATTGCACAAGGCTACGTGGACGTGAACGATCTGGATGACAAATCCATCGTGCGCCTGCGCAGCGATGGCGTGTTCGCTTCGGGCAGTGCCGACATCGACCCGAAGGTGCATTTCGTGCTGGAACGCATCGGCTTTGCACTGAACCAGGTGAAGGGCACGATCCGCATCGAAGGCCATTCGGACGATCAACCCATCCGTGGCTCACTGCGCTTCCCGAACAACCAGGTGCTGTCCGAATCGCGCGCGCTCACGGTGATGGGCCTGCTCTCGCGTCCGCCCTCATCGGTGGATCCGAGCCGAATGGAGCCGCCCATCGGCCTTGCCTCCTCCATGCCGTTGTGCAACGAGGCCACGCCCGCCTGCCGCTCCCGCAACCGGCGCGTGGAAATCACGCTGCTCGTGCCGCCTGAAGCGCGCTGAGGCTCTCCACCATGAAGAAAATCCTCGCCTTCATCTTTCATCCGATCTGGCTGGTACTGATCGGCCTCATCATCGTTGCGCTGCTGATCTGGTGGTTCGGCCCGCTCATCAAGATCGGTGACAAGACCCCGCTCGCCACCAGTCAGGGCCGCTGGATCGCCATCGGCGGCGTCACCGGCCTGGTATTCCTGCGCTACCTGTGGCGGCAGTTCCGCTACCGCGCCACCAATCAGCGCCTGCTGGAAGAACTGCGCGGGAGCAACCGCAAGAAGAGCGACGCCCCGCAGAAAGCTGCGCCCAGTGCGGGCGAAATGGAAGTGGAAACGCTGGGCAAGCGTTTCGATGCGGCGATTGCGCAATTGCGCCAGAGCGGCGTGGCGCAAGACGGCAGCAAGCCCGGGATTCGCAGTTGGCTGTCGATGTCCAACCAGAAATATCTGTACCAGTTGCCCTGGTACATGTTCATCGGCGCACCCGGTTCGGGCAAGACCACGGCGCTGATCCATTCCGGCCTGCAATTCCCGCTGGCCGAAAGCCTTGGCGCGGAAGCGGTGAAAGGCGTTGGCGGCACGCGCAATTGCGATTGGTGGTTTACCGATGAAGCCGTGCTGATCGACACCGCCGGCCGCTACACCACGCAAGAGAGCGACAAGAGCATCGACCAGACCGCGTGGCAGGGTTTTCTTTCGCTGTTGAAGAAGAACCGCCCGCGCCAGCCCATCAATGGCGTGCTGCTCACGATCAGCGTGGCCGATCTGGTATCGCAGAGCCCGACGCAGCAGGAAGAACACGCTGCCGCGCTGCGCGCCCGGTTGCGCGAACTGAATCAGAGCCTGGGCATCCGTTTCCCGGTGTACGTGCTCGTGACCAAAACCGACCTCCTGGCCGGCTTCATGGATCACTTCGCCGACCTGGGCCGACACGAACGCGCACAGGTCTGGGGCACGACGCTGCCCACCGAACTTCCTGCGAACGAACGCCTTTCCCGCATCAACAGCGAACTGAGCGCACTGGCGCAGCGCGTGGCTGCGCGCGTGCCGGGCCGGATGCAGGCCGAACACGAAATCGGCGCGCGCGCCGGTGTGCTGAGCTTCCCGCAGCAGTTCGCCGCCTTCACGCAGACGCTTGCGCCATTCCTCGACAAGGTATTCCCGGCCTCGAAGCTGGAAGAAACCGCGATGCTGCGCGGCGTGTACTTCACATCCGGCACGCAGGAAGGCACACCCATCGACCGTCTGATGGGGACGCTGGCGCGCAGCATGGGTCTGGAGCGGCAGGTGTTGCCGCCACAGCAATCCTCCGGCCGCAGCTTCTTCATCACTCGGTTGCTGAAGGAAGTGGTGTTCGGCGAACAGGGTTTGGCGGGCGCGAACATGCAGTTCCTGCGTCGCAGGCATCTGGCCAAGCTCGCCACCTTCGCGGGCATGGGCTTGCTTTCGCTGGGTCTGGTGTTGGCCTGGTGGATGTCTTACTCGCGCAATTCCAACTACGTGAACGAGGTCGATACGCAGGCGATTTCGTTGAACGATGCCATCGAAAAGAACGGCGGCAAGATCGCCACCGCCAACCTGCTCCAGCTCTCCGCGCTGCTGGATGCCGTGCGCAACGAGGCTTCGACCGAAAAGGTGCAAGTGACCTCGCCACCGATGGGAATGCGCTTCGGGTTGTGGCAGGGCGGCACGCTGGATTCCGCCGCGCAGATCGCCTACCGCAAGCTGCTGGAAGGCCTGCTGCTGCCGAACATCGCGCAGCGTCTGGAACATCTGGCACGCAACGCACCGGCGAGCGATACCGAATACAGCTACGAGGCACTGAAGGCGTATCTGATGCTGCATCACGCCGAATTGCAGAACAAGGACGACCTCAAGGACTGGATCACCTACGACTGGTTCCTGAGCCCCAACCGCCTGCTGCCGGACGCCAGCCCGCAACAACAGGAAGCCCTGGCCCGGCATCTGGATGCGCTGCTGGCGCAAGGTGCACTGCGGCCTACCCGACCCGAGGACAAGGATCTCATCGCCGATCTGCGCATCCGCCTTGATGCATTGACCCTGCCACAGCGCGTGTACAACCGCATCAAGCGCAAGGGCAACGACAAGTTCCCCGAATTCACCCTCGCCCGCTCGGTCGGGCCTGCCGCGAACACGACCTTCGTGCGCAACAGCGGCAAACCGCTGACACTCGGCGTTTCCGGCTTCTTCACCTACGATGCCTATCACAAGGGGTTTCTGGATCAGATCGAACCTGCAGCCAAACGATTGGCCACCGAGGAAACCTGGGTGCGCGGCGTGGAACAGGGCAGCTTTGCCGCTGCCCCCGATGGCACGCAGATGCAGCGACTGGGAGAAGACGTGCGCCGGTTGTATCTGGAGGATTACGCACGCCAGTGGGGCGATTTCATCAGTGACGTGCGCCTGATCCGCATCGACTCACTCGACCGCGCCACCAAGGTCATCGCGCCGCTCGCGAAGGATTCCACCTCGCCATTGGAAACCTATCTGCGCGCCGTGGCCAGGGAAACCGCGCTGGGCGTTGCGCCTTCCAGCGTCGCTTCCACCGCAGACAAGGCCCGACAAGGCATCGACAAGGTCGGCAGCGATCTCACCAGCCTGTTCGGCGGTGGGCAAAGTGGCCCGGCGACAAGTCAGGACAAGCCGGAAAGCATCGTCGATCAGCGCTTTGCCGCGTTGCACGCGTTGGCGGGGAACGGCACGCCGGAACAGCCTGGCGCACTGGAAGACCTGCGCACCCGGCTCAAGGAAATCTACTTCTATCTGGCCAGCGTGCAGAACGCGCTCGCCACCAAATCCCCGCCTCCCGCACCGGGCACGATGGTGCAGCTTGGCGCGGAAGCGGTGCTCTATCCGGAGCCGGTTCGCAGCATGTTGACCGAGATTTCCGTTCTGATCCCGCGCTTGGCGCAGAACCAGGAAATCAGCGATGCGGGCGGGCGGTTGACGCAGGAAGTCACCGATATCTGCCAGCGCGCGATCAATGGCCGTTACCCCTTCAATCGCATGGCGGACAAGGAAGTGACGATGGACGATTTCGCCCGCCTGTTCGGTGCGGGCGGCGTGCTCGATGGCTTCTTCAACAGCACCCTGCGCGACAAGGTGGACATGTCCACGCGGCCATGGTCATTCAAATCCGCGGGCGTGGGCAGCACCCAGCGCGGTTCGGCGGGGCTGATGCAGTTCCAGCGCGCCACGAAGATCCGGGAGGCATTTTTCCGGGGCGGCTCGATGGCAGGCTTCACCGTCACCTTCACGCCGGAAAGCATGGACCCTGCGATCCAGCGGTTCACGCTCAACATCGACGGCCAGACGATCGCCTACGATCACGGCCCGGTGCGCGATACCTCGGTCACGTGGCCCGGCCAGGGCGGCGGGCGGATCAGCATCATGCTCCAGCCTCCGGCCTCGGCGAACGCTCGCAACGTCGCGTTCGAAGGGCAGTGGGCGCTGTTCCGGATGTTCGATACCTTGCAGATCGAAACCACCGGCCAGCCGGAACTGTTCTACGTCACTTTCAACGTGGATGGCCGCAACGCCCGCTTCAAGGTACGCACCGGCAGCACGTTGAATCCGTTCAACCTGCCGGAATTGAAGGATTTTTCCTGCCCGGTCGGCCTGTGAGCATGCCCCTGCCCCGCATTGATCAGGTGGGCTGGTACGGCAAACTCCCCGCGTTAGGGGATTTCGCCAGCCGCCGCTTGCCGCAGGAATTCATCGGCGATTTCGATGCCTGGCTGGCACGCAGCATCCTGGCCAGCCGCGAGATGCTCGGCGAAGGCTGGACGCAGACCTATCTGGACAGCCCGATCTGGCGCTTCCTGCTGCCACCGGGCGCACTCGGGGCCGGATATTCGGAAACCTGGGCGGGCGTGATGATGGCCTCGGTGGATCGGGTTGGGCGGCATTTCCCGTTCATCATCGCCGCGCCGTTCACCCAGGGCAGCGATCCTTCGAACAACCTGCCCGTGATGTCGCGCTGGTGGGCGGGATTGGAGGACGCGGCACTGGAGGCTTTGCAACACGATCTGGACGGCGATGCCGTGGATGCGGAACTGGCAGCGCAGCTTTCCGGAGCAGAACGGGGCCACAGGGCACCGAGCAGTGTGCATTCGCTGATGGACGATCTGGCGGTGCCCGATCTGTACACGTCCGATGCGTACAGATCCAAATCCCATGCGCCCGATCCGTTGGCGCTGGATTCGTTCGAGCCCGGGCCGGTTGAGGCTGACCCGCTTTCGCTGGACATGTTCGTTCCCGGATCGGTTTCGTCCGCCGCAGGCGGCTTGCTGGACGATCTGGATTTTTCAAGTTCCGATCTGCTGCTGCCACCGGATTTCCCTGAAACCGCCCCGGAACCTGTCGCTGCGCCGGAATCTGCCGCACCAGTGGCAATACCGGAGCCGGAAGCGGATTTCCAGATCAAAACCGGCCGCCACGAAGCCATCCAGACCATCCAATCCGCACCGCTGCCATTCGCCGAATCGGATGCATCGTTGCCCGGCCTGTTGTCACAGAACCTGAACCTGGCCACCAGCGGCCACAGTCTGTGGAGCGTTGCGCCACGCCACGGGGCCGAGCCCATCGTGGCGATGCACTGCGTGGCGGGAATGCCGGATGTGTTCCAGTTCGTCGCCATGCTGCGAACCCGGCCCGTGCGGCGGGCTCAATCGTAGGTACAAAGCCTGCTCCGTGCAGCATGACAGTTCAGGTTGTCATCCTGCGCGCAGCCACAGGGTTCAACTGTTCCCATACAAAAGCGATGCTGCGGCTGCACTCAATTTTGCGCAGCATGCCGGCTCAGCAGGATCAGCAGCCGCAGGCCTCCTGCAACGTCGGCTTCACTCCTTGCGGCCACAGCTTGCCGCTGCTGCGCATGGCTTCGGATTCGCGCGCAAGAATGCCGAACACGATGAGGATCGCGGCATGGTTCTCGGCGCGGATGTCGATACCAAGATCAGTGCGGATCCAGCGGCCGATGCGAGTCTGTTCGAAATCCTCGGGTACCGCATCCTTGCGCAAGGTCACGCCGAGTTTGCCGGCGCGGTAGTGGTAAGAAGCGATCTTGTGGCGCGCGGCCACCTGCGACAGCCCGCCTTTGTCCCCGGCCATGGAGCCGAGCGTACCTTCCAGCAGCAGCCGGTCGCAGTGATCCAATCCCGCAATGAAGCGCCGCGCACGCTGGGTCACCATCACTTCGGCAAGGCCGAATTCTTCCAGCACCAAACGGATCGGATCATCCACCGGAGCCCGGTGCGCTTCCTCCATCTCCTGCGCCACGCCGGTGATCTCCATCGAAACGCAGCGCTGGTGGCAGGCCGAGCGCAGGCAATCGATCAGGTAGCGGCGGAAATAGGCGCATACCGCATAGGCGCTGGAAGGCGCACTGTGTGCTGCCGGTTCCACGGTCTTGCCCGGATCGCGCTCCAGCATGAGCACCTTGGTGAAAATGAACTGGGAGATCAATTCCTCCTTGGTTTCGCCCAGCGCCTGCAATTCCACCGGGGAATAGTGCGAAAGCGCGGCCTGCACGAGCTGGTACAGCTCCAGCATCTCGGCCTGGTTCACGCGGTGGCGGCGCTGCCACAGCTCGGAGAGGCGCGAACCTCGGCTGACCCGTCCGTCTTCATCTCCGTACTCCCTCGCCAGCACGCCCGCCAGCAGTCCGCCCCCTGCGGCTTCCGGCAACGACAGGCCCGCATGACACCCGGATTCCACGAAATGCTGTTCCACGACACACCCCTCATCTGTACGTTCAGGATAGACCCGGAAACCACAAATTTTCCGGGCTCAATACTCCAATACGTAAAACGAGGGCAGAACATGACACAAATCGTGAAATTTTTTTTCAGGTTGCCCCTCTCCGCGCCGAAACATAAACTGCGGCGTTGCCGCATTAGTCGGGGGCTGCATGTCGCTTCGGAGGGCCAGCATCGCAGAAACGACGCCCCGGTGGGCGTTCCGGTGGGCGCTGACGGCCGTGCTTTTGCTGGCGTTGCCCGCCCCAGCCCAGGCGCTGGAACGGGGCTACTACTTCACCCAGTACGACAACCGCGACGGCCTCTCCCAGACCACCGTTACCGCCATGCTCCAGGACGATGGCGGCATGGTGTGGGTGGCCACCCAGAACGGCCTGCACCGTTTCCACGGCTACCGCTTCATACCGGTGGAGGAATTCGCGCCCGAAGGCGATCCGATGCCGCCCAGCTTCGTCACCGCGCTGGCGCAGGATGCCAAGGGCCGGATGTGGGTCGGTTCGGAACGTGACGGCATCCACATCGTGGACGTCGCGCACCGCCGTATCGATGCACTCGCCCCGCAACTGCTCTCCGCCGATGGCAGGCCAATACGCATCGACGCCCTGCTGCGGGCGGATACCCGCGGCATGTTCATCGCAGGTGACGGCAAGCTGTGGCAAGTGCAACCTGGTACTGCGCCGGGCCAGGCCGTGGCATTGGAAGGCGCACGCAGCATCGAACAACTGGCGCTGGACGCAAAGGGTCGGCTCTGGGCCGCCACCGATGCGGGCCTGTTCCGTATCGATACCCGGCGCGGGGAAGCCATCCGCGTTCTCGACGAGCCGTTCCACGATCTGCAAACCGACCGCGAAGGCCGCTTCTGGGCCGTTTCCGCGCGTGGCCTGTCCCGCGTGGATGGCGAGGCGGGCACCGTGGCCGAACCCGAACCGCTGCCGCTGGCCACACACGAGGAACCCATCGCCCTGACCAGCGATGCCGATGGCCGCCTGTGGCTGTCACTCCGCAACAGCGACCTCATGCGCTACGACCCAACCAGCGGTGAAATCCTGCGCGTGGGGGCGCAGCCTGAAATCGACGGTGGCCTGAAGGAAAGCGGCGTCCCGTACCTGTTCGTGGATCGCTCCAACCTGCTCTGGCTCGGTGGCCGGATGCGCGGCGTGGCCACGGCTTCCGCCGATGGCGCAGCGTTCCCGGCGATCTTCGATACCGACCTGTCCGGATCGGCGATGGCACCTGGCAATTACATCCGTTCGCTGGCCGAAGACGAAGACGGCAGCCTGTGGATCGGCAGCGCCGGGGATGGTGTCAAACGCTACGATTCGGCCACCGGCCGGTTCCAGCGTTTCGATGAGGCCATGCGGCAGGCGGCTGGATCCTCTGATCCGAATGCGCCGTTGCAGGCATCGGGTATCGTGCAGGATGCCAAGGGTCGCATCTTCGCCAGTTCCAGCCTGGGCCTGTTCCAGCTTGATCGAACCTCGGGTCGAGCCATGCGGATGGGGCCGGATATCGATGGCAGCGCGCTGGGTGCCACGGCGCTGCTGCTGGCCCGCGACGGCAGCCTGTGGACAGGCATCCTGGAGCACGGCCTGGCCCGCTTCGAACCGGACACCGGTGCCTGGACGATGTTCGGTGCCGATCCTGGCAACCCCGAGGCGCTGCACCAGGATCGCATTCTGGCGTTGCATGAAGACGACAAGGGTCGAATCTGGATCGCTGGTGTGCGCGGCGTCGATGTGCACGATCCCGCTGGCGAAGGCTTCATCCATTTCGCTCATTCCGGTAGCGCCCCCGCCAGCCTGTCGCACGACATCGTGCGCAGCATCGCGCCAGCCAGCCATGGTGCGCTGTGGCTCGGCACGCATGGTGGCCTTGATCGCATCGATGAACCCCATCCGGGCCAGTTCGTCGTCACCCACGTCGATGCCGCTGCGCACCTGTCGTCGGGGCCGGTGTACGGCGTCGTCGAGGATGCTGCCGGGCTGGTGTGGCTTTCCGGCCACGAGGGCCTCACCCGCTTTGATCCGGGCACGGGCCAAACTCGCCGCTATGGACTGGAAAGCGGCCTGCAAGACCTTGAATTCAACGGCAACGCACAGCTTCGCCTGACGGATGGCCGCATCGCGTTCGGCGGCATCCGGGGCATCAACCTGTTCGATCCGGCACGAGTGCAGCACAGCCACTTCGAAGCGCCTGTCGTCATCACCTCGGTACACATCGGCGGCGTGATGGCAGCGTTCGATCCCGCACGTCCGGACAGGCTGGAAATGCCGCAGGAAGCCCGCACCCTGCGGCTTTCCTTCGCCGCACTGGATTTCTTCTCGCCACAGAACAACCAGTTCGCCTATCGTCTTGAAGGGTTCGATCCGGAGTTCATCGAATCGGGCAATCTCCCGCACGCCTCCTACACCAACCTGCCGCCGGGCGATTACCTGTTCCGCGTGCGCGGGGCCAACAGTGATGGCGTGTGGAACGAGAAGGAGGCCACGCTTGCGCTGCGCATCGTGCCGGCCTGGTGGAACAGCACGCTCGCACGCATCGGTTACGCGGCGCTGGCGCTGCTGCTGCTGGGCGCGCTGTTCGCTTCGTACCGGAATCGCCAACGCCAGCGCCTGAACCTGCTTGAACAGATCCAGGAACGCGAAAACCGCCTGAAGATGGCGCTGTGGGGCTCCGGCGACGAGTTCTGGATCATCGATGTGCCGAACTGGGTCATGCACCGCATCGGCGCGAATTTCGTGCACGGCGCCCCGCAGGCCGATCAATCCCTCACCCACGAGGAATGGATGAAGGCCGCGCATCCGGAGGACGGCCCGCGCGTGCAGCAGTTGGCCATCGACCATCTGGAAGGCCGTGCACCCACGTTCGAATCCGAACACCGGATGCGCAATGCCCGTGGCGAATGCATCTGGATTCGTGCGCGTGGCAAGGTGGTGGAGCGCGATGCGCAAGGCAACCCGCTGCGCATGGCCGGCATTGCGCGCAATGTCACTTCGCAGCGCCACGCCGAACGCGAACACCGCATCGCAGCCGAAGTGCTGCGTTGCATGAGCGAGGCGATGTGCGTCACCGATCTGGATTTCCGCGTGGTGCAGGTCAACCCGGCCTTTTCGCGCATGACCGGTTACAGCGAGTCGGAAATCACCGGCCAATCGATCGCATTGCTGCAAAGCACGCACCACAACGAGGATTTCTATCTCCGGCAGCGCGAAGACACCGCCCGCGATGGCCACTGGCGTGGAGAAATGTGGCAGCAGCGCAAGGACGCCGAGGAATTCCTGAGCTGGTTCGAATTCACCGCCGTGGTCGATTCCGCCGGCCAGCGCACCCACTACGTCGGTGTGCTCACGGACATCACCGAGAAGAAGCGCGCCGAGCAGGAACTGCGGTATCTGGCCAACTACGACACCCTCACCGGCCTGCCGAACCGCAGCCTGCTCACCGAACGCCTGGCGCGTGCGGTGGTGCGCGCCCGAAGGCACGAAAGCATGGTCGCGGTGCTGTTCCTCGATCTTGATCGCTTCAAGGACATCAACGATACGCTCGGCCACGCCGCTGGCGATCGCATTCTGAAAGCCTCCGCCACCCGGCTGTTGAGCGTGGTCACGCCATCTGAAACCGTGGCTCGGCTGGGCGGGGACGAGTTCACCGTCGTAATGGAGGACATCATCGACGAGAGCGCCGCCATCCGCGCCGCGCTGACGATCATGGAAGCTTTCTCGCAGCCGCTGGAGATCGAAGGCGGCGGCGAGCAGATCGTCACGCCGTCCATTGGCATCAGCCTCTATCCGAACCACGCCCTGATCCCGACCGATCTGCTGAAATTCGCGGACACGGCGATGTACCGCGCCAAGGAACGTGGTCGCAACACCTACCAGATCTACGACCAGCAAATGGACGCCGAAGCCCGTCGTCGCACGCTGATGACAGCCGCCTTGCGACGCGCGATGGATCGCGGCGAACTGCACCTCCAGTTCCAGCCGCGCCTTTCCCTGGTGGATGGCCGCATCGGCGGCGTGGAAGCGCTGCTGCGCTGGCGTTGCGAGGAACTGGGCGAAGTGACGCCCACCGAATTCATCCCGCTGGCGGAGGAAACCGGCCTCATCCTGCCCATCGGCGAATGGGTATTGAACGAAGCCTGCCGCACCCTGCGCCACTGGAGCGATATCGGGATCAACGACCTGAGCGTGGCGGTCAACGTCTCGGTGCTGCAACTGCTGCGCGGCAACCTGCCCGAAACCCTGCAACAGGTATTGACCACCCACGGCGTGCCCGCACACCGGCTGGAACTGGAACTCACCGAAAGCATGGTCATGGCCAACGCCGAGCAGGCCATCTCGGCGCTTCAGGCGATCAAGCGCACCGGCGTGAGCCTTGCCATCGACGACTTCGGTACCGGCTATTCCTCGCTGGTGTATCTGAAGCGCCTGCCCATCGACACGCTCAAGATCGACAAGGAATTCGTCCGCGACCTCAATCAGGATCCGGACGATGAAGCCATTACCGCCACCATCATCACGATGGCGCATTCGCTCGGCCTCAACGTCATCGCCGAAGGCGTGGAAACCGAGGAACAACTGAATTACCTGCGCGAGCATGGCTGCGACGAAATACAGGGCTACTGGCTTTCCCGCCCGATGCCCGCAAGCGATTGCATCGCGTACATCCGGCGCTACCGTGCCAACACCGCCGTGACCGAACCCGAAGCCTGATATACCCTGCGCCCCTATGAACACCACGCCCGACCCGCACGAGCAATTGGCCCAACTCGGCGAAAAGATTGATCGCCTTGCCGATCTGGTGCGCCGTCTTGCCGACGAGAACCGCAGCCTGCGCACCAGCCAGGAGCAACTCATCGGCGAACGCGCCGCCCTGCTCACCAAGAACGAACAGGCCAGAACGCGCGTGGAAGCCATGATCCTGCGGCTGAGATCCCTGGAACACAACGCATGAGCGAACCCGTCAACGTCCGCATCCTCGACCGTGATTACCTGGTCGCCTGCGAACCACACGAACGCGAAGGCCTGCTGCGCGCCGCCGCCATGCTCGACGGCCAGATGCGCGACATCCGGCGCGGCAACAAGATGGCCGGCATCGACCGCATCGCCGTCCTCGCCGCCCTCACCCTCGCCCACGAACTCACCCAATTGCGCGAGCAGAAGGACGACCGCCAGCAGGATCTTTCCCGCAGCGTTGCGGACATGAACCGCAAGCTGGATCGCCTGCTCGAGATGAAGCCGTGATGGGGGGCGACCGGGATTGGTGATTGGGGATTCGTAAAAGCAACAGCCTGTGCGGCCACTGCTTTTGCGAAACGCGCTACAACAGCCGAAGGCGAGTCATCACCAATCCCGAATCACCAATCCCGCCCCCAAGTGCTACCATCCCCACGCAACCTCTGCCGTGTCCGACAGCGTGCGCTTACATTTGCCTTGACCCTAATGAACGACCCCGGGGCCGCGAGATCGAAGCCGGTGTGCATGACCGCCACGAGCGGTAAGCCCGAAGTGGAGTGAGCGACCCCACCTGATCCTCGGGATCAAGGTCGTTTCGCACGCATCGCCACGGTGGAGGCTGCACTTTTCTCCCCGGAACTCCCTTCCCGTGCCCCCGAACGCTTCCGCCCGCCGCAACGAACTGCGCGCGCAGTTGCGCCAGCGCCGCCGCGCGCTGTTCGCCGCCGAACGCATGGCCGCAGCACAGGCCGTGGCGCAGCGCCTGCGCGAACTGCCGATCCTGCAAACCCGAAGCCATGTGGCCGGTTACTGGGCTACCGATGGGGAATTGCCGCTGCACGCCCTGCTCGCGCCCGCACCAGGATTCGTCTATTGCCTTCCATGCCTTGCCCCTGGCAAAACGCTGCGCTTTGCGCCGTGGCGCTTCGGTGACGCACTGGTGCAGAACCGCTACGGCATTCCGGAACCTGAACTTTCCGCCGAATCGCAGCTTCCGCCGGAAGCCATGTCTGCCGTGCTGGTGCCGCTCACCGCCTTCGACCGTACAGGCCGCAGGCTCGGCTCCGGCGGCGGTTACTACGACCGTGCCTTCGCCTTCCTGCGCGAACAACAACGACCCGCGACGCCCTTGCTCATCGGCATCGGCTACAGCTTTCAGGAAATCGACGCCCTGCCCGGCGAGGACTGGGACGTGCCACTGGATTTGATCGTCACCGAACGCGAGACGATCCATCCGCCCCGCTAGAATAGGCGGCTTCACCTTCGCCCTGATGTCCCATGCGCTACTGGCTGATGAAATCCGAACCGGAGGAGTTCTCCATCGACGCGCTGGCCAAGCGCGGACGTGAGCCGTGGAGCGGCGTGCGCAACTATCAGGCGCGCAACTTCATGCGCGATGGCATGAAGGTGGGCGACGGCGTGCTGTTCTACCACTCCAACTGCGAAATACCCGGTGTCGTGGGCGTGGCCAGCGTGGCCAGTGCGGCGTATCCCGACCCCACCCAGTTCGATCCGCGCAGCGACTATTTCGACCCCAAATCCACACCGGAAAACCCGCGCTGGCAACTGGTGGACATCGCTTTCGAACGCAAGCTGCCGCGCACCGTATCGCTGGACGAATTGCGTTCGCGCGCGGAAAAACTCGGCGACTTCCCGCTGCTTTCGCGCGGCAATCGTCTCTCCGTGCTGCCGGTCACCAAAGCGCAGTGGAACTTCATCCTGCGCCTTGCTCCCACCAAGGAAACGCCATGAGTCAGGATCGTGAAGATGCCAAGCGCCGCTCCGCCGAGCGCGCATTGAAATACGTGGAAAAAGGCAGCGTGATCGGTGTCGGCACCGGCTCCACGGTGCGCTGGTTCATCGAAGCCCTGGGCCGCGAACGCGGGCTGGTGGAAGGCGCCGTTTCCAGTTCCGAACAAAGCACTGCACTGCTGAAACAGCACGGCATCGAGGTGCTTGATCTCAACGTGGCTGGCCCGCTGGGCCTGTACGTGGATGGCGCGGACGAATGCGATCCGCACAAGCGGCTCATCAAGGGCGGCGGCGCGGCCTTGACGCGCGAAAAGATCATCGCGGCGGCGAGCGAAACCTTCGTCTGCGTGATCGATGCCGCCAAGCAGGTGGAACTGCTGGGGCGCTTTCCACTGCCGGTGGAGGTTATTCCCATGGCGCGCAGCCATGTCGCGCGCGAGCTGCTCAAGCTCGGTGGCCAGCCGGTGTGGCGGCAAGGCACCGTCACCGACAACGGCAACTGGATTCTGGACGTGCACAACCTCGTCATCACCGATCCCGTTGCGTTGGAAACGGCAATCAACCAGATCGTCGGCGTGGTGTGCGTGGGTCTGTTCGCGGCGCGGCCTGCGGACGTTGTGATCGTGGACGGCGTGGTTCGCCCGTGACCACAGCTTCGCTTCGCGTGACCTTCGGCGAACCCGCCGATGCGGTATTGCGGTTCTCCTTCGATGGAGAAAGCGACGCCATTGCCGTGCATTGCCCACGTTTGGCCGGGCCTGCGTTGCCGGAAAACTGGCTGGGCGATGCCTCAGCCTGCTCCATCATCGTTCTCTCCGTTCCGGAAACCGATGGCGACATCGAAACCGCCGCGCGCGAAGGCTATCGGCAACTGCTGGAACGCCTGCGCGATTCAGGCCATCCACACCTGATCCGCATCTGGAATTACCTGGATGCGATCAACGAAGGCGAAGGCGATGCCGAACGCTACCGCCGATTCTGCGTGGGTCGTGCCGCTGCCATCGACGCCGCTGCACTCGATGGGCCACCACCCGCCGCCACGGCCATCGGGCATCCGTATCGCAGCGGGCAGTTGCATCTGATCGCACTGTGCGGCGCGGAACCTGCCCTCGCACTGGAAAACCCGCGCCAGATGCCGGCGTGGACGTACCCGCGCGATTACGGCCCGGTATCGCCGGGTTTCTCGCGCGGCGCATTGATCGGTGAAGGCGACAACCTGCGGCTGCTGGCTTCGGGAACGGCCAGCATCGTCGGCCACCGTTCCCTGCATCCGGGCGATGCCGTCGCGCAGATGCACGAAGCCCTGGAAAACCTCGCTGCGCTGCTGCAACAGGCCCATCGCACTTCGGGCCGTTCGTTCCAACCCGAACGTTGCGAAGCACTGCGCGTGTATCTGCGCGACCCGGCAGACCTGCCCGCCATCACTGCCGTGCTTGCGGCTTCCAACATTCCGCAATCGGCCATCGTGTTCCTGCATGGCGATATTTGTCGCCGTGAACTGCTGGTGGAACTGGAAGGCGTGTTCGCCGCCGCTTGAGGCGCGCAAACCCATCAGAGCCCATGCCCTCGCGCCCTTCCACCATCGTCGTTCCCATCCTGGTATTGCTGGTCGCGATGCTGTCGGTGCAGGCCGGTGCATCGCTGGCGAAGCAATTGTTCCCGGCCGTGGGCGCAAGCGGGGCCACCGCATTCCGGCTCGTGTTCGCCAGCCTCATCATGGCCGCGTTGCTGCGCCCCTGGCGCGCACGCCACACGCGCGGCTCGCTGCGCCCGCTGTTGCTGTACGGCATCGTTCTGGGCGCGATGAACCTGATGTTCTACCTCTCGCTGCGCACCATTCCACTGGGCATCGCGGTGGCATTGGAGTTCACCGGCCCGCTAGCATTGGCGGTGTTTTCCTCCCGCCGAAAACTGGATTTCCTCTGGGTACTGCTGGCCGCGCTGGGCCTGTGGCTGCTGTTGCCGCTGGAATCCGCACACACACGGCTCGATCCCCTCGGCATGGCATTGGCGCTCGGCGCGGGCGTGTGCTGGGCGCTCTACATCGTCTTCGGCCAGCGCGTGAGTTCCGACTACGGAATGCAGGGCGCAGCACTAGGCACCGCCATCGCCGCGCTGTGCATCGCACCCATCGGCATCGTGCAGGCCGGCAGCGCACTGTTCGACGTGAACCTGCTGCCGCTGGCGCTGGGCATGGCACTGCTCTCCAGCGCGATTCCCTACAGCCTGGAAATGATCGCGCTGGCGCGGCTGCCAGCACAGACCTTCAGCATCCTGATGAGCGTGGAACCTGCCATCGGCGCACTTTCCGGCCTGCTGTTCCTCGGCGAGCGGCTCACGACGATGCAGTGGCTGGCAATGGCCTGCATCATGCTGGCCTCCATCGGCTGCGCCATCACCGTGACGCCGCGCAAGCCGGTCGCGCCGACGCTGGAATAATCCTCCGAAATTGCCTGCATGGCATTACTACTGCCCGACGGTACAACTTTGACTATGCGACCTTCCGACCAAGCACTACTGCGCGCTGCCCACAAAGTGAACCCAAATCATCAACAAGCCTCAGACCTACTCTTTCAGCAATTTCAAGGAAATATGAAACATCAACATCAATCCGTGCCTCATCCCCAGAATATGGCACACCCACAGGCGGCTCATCATGCAAACTTAGCAGAAGCCTGCCCGATGGTTTCAACACCCTGGCACTTTCTGCCAAGTAGTGTCTTGCATCTGGTTCAAGCAAATGCGTAAAAAGCGACGAAGCAATAGCAATATCTATATCACCATCCCTAGCGGGGAACCGATAATCGACTGCCCGCACCTTGCCCTCAGGATTATACTCTGCTGAATATATGTCCACGTGCTCGAAGCGGAAACTTCCGATTGAACGAGGAAGAACAAAACGCTGACTCCATTCGATCGCAGATTTAATCGGATCAAACCCCACGTAGGATGAAACTCGCGGATCGACGGCTAGGAAACGCGCTACTTTCGCGCAACCACAGCCAATGTCCAGAACATTCGATTCAGAAGGAAGGTAGCTAGCGACCACCTGCCACCATGCACTTCCAACCACCAGAAAAGTTTCCAGTAAGTGGGTTCCAGAAGAACCCATCATCACCGTGGATGGAAAAGGAATCGTATGCTTCCAGATTGGCCACTCACCGTAAGTGCGGCTTGACAGATCACTCAATTCGTCAAGATGTTCATGTGTTTTTTTGCGTGGAATATTGCTCATCGGATCAAGCCTCAGAGAAAGCGGATAGGGAAAAGAGGACAACTTCGGTACCAGACAACATTGCACTCACAAGCCATGCATACAGGCAAAGATACTCAACAACTAGAATTTTGAAATGACAGGAGCGCTTGCGACCCACCAATACGCCACACCAAGCCCAGCATTAGCAATAAAAGCATCGCCATACCCACGATCATACGGGTCTTCCGGGCAAAAAACTCCATTGTCTTCGTAGCATCCACCCTCTGCCACTAACACGTATTCACCCGCAGCATATTCGCTCAAGTACCAATATACATTCAGAAAACTAATAAGCACATCAACTTTATAGGTAGTATAGTTCTTAAAATTCACGGAATGACAAGGACCAATGAGCCTTAGTCTCAACTTCCAAGTGCAACACTCCGACTTCGGTAAGGTGTTGCGATGGGAAAACGATACAACCACTTGAGTCCTGAAGAACGCGCGGTGATCCAGATCAGCCTGCAAAACGGGGAGAGGCCCGGGGCCATTGCCCGCCGGCTGGGCCGTCACCGGTCTTCGATCACGCGGGAGCTGGCGCGCAACGCGTCGCAACCGACGGCCGCCTACAAGGCCGTCGAGGCAGGTTGCGGCTATCGGCAACGCCGCCAGCGCTGTGTCCGTCGGCGCAAGCTGGCCGAAGGCACGGCCATGTTCCAGCACATCTACACGCGCCTGATCCACTTGCAATGGTCGCCGCAGCAGATAGCCGCCAGACTGCTCGCCATGCATCCGAACGACCCCAGCCAGTGGATCAGCCACGAGACGATCTACGCGGCCATCTACGCCTATCCGCGCGGTGGCCTGAAACAGGCCCTGATTGAGGCGTTGCGCCAGGAAAAACCAACGCGAGGCCGTCGCCGCACCACGGCGGCCAGGGGCGGCTTCGTGCCGGAGGAATTGCGCATCGTGCATCGCCCGGAAGCAATTGCCGAACGTAAGCTGCCGGGGCATTGGGAAGGCGACCTGATCAAGGGCGCGTTCAATCGTTCGGCGGTGGGCACGCTGGTGGAGCGCAAGACCCGCTTCGTGGTACTGGTCAAGGTGGACGGCTGCACCGCGGCGGCGGCGCTGGAAGGCTTCACCCGGCAGATGAAGAAGCTGCCGACGTTCCTGCGTGAAAGCTTGACCTATGACCGCGGCAGTGAGATGGCCTGTCACGCCGAACTGGCCAAACGCTTGGACATCGACATCTGGTTTGCCGATCCGCATGCGCCCTGGCAGCGTGGCAGCAACGAGAACACCAACGGCTTGTTGCGCCAGTACCTGCCCAAGGGCGCGGACTTGTCCATGGCAAGCCAAACGTATTTGAACGACATTGCGCGCCTGCTCAACGGGCGGCCACGAAAAACCTTGGGCTGGCTGACACCGGAAGAAGCCATGGCCAAGGAAATGCTCGATTATTCAAACCATGTTGCACTTGCATCTTGAGACCGCCAGCCCGTCATGGTCATTAGTTTCATTGCCATCATCCGCATCCGGAATCCCTCCGGAATCGCCTTGATTGTCAGTGAAATCCTCAATCATTACTCCGACGCATGCTCCAGTATGTGCCTGGCTAAACGAACCAATCGCAACGCCGCGCCCCGATGGGATTCCAGTCCCATCGTTCAGACCCCGCCCCCACCCACCAACAGCATAGTGTGCGTTGGGATCCATGAAAGATGACCCACTGTTAAACTTAACCGCGACATGCACGTTGTCATTAACAGCGACAGAAGGGCCATCCGTATACAGAAAACCCTCGCCGTGAATGAAATGCTGCGCTTCTGCGATACTTGCATAGCCCAAAGAGAGTAGACCAAAACAGATAAAGCTACGTATTTTTCATATCCAGTGAACTCAAGTGAGGAAGATCGAGCGATAAATCATATAGCCTTCGATACTCTACGACAATACTGCCATAACCGTAAGTTTCCGCACTTCCGTGATGAGTGCGCATCAGGGTTTTCGTCATTCATGCCCATTACTCTCAAGCTCCGCATCTATGGCAGCCGAATCACCGAGGTCACGTACACGAGTTCGCAGGCACCAGCACCGCTGTCTCCGCGCGTCATCGAACTGCGCCAATGCCAGCCGCCCTCGCGCCGGGCTTCGATCAGGAAGCCTTCCAATTGCACCACATCGCCACGGCGCACCTTCTTCAACTGCCGCGCCACCACGGAATTGGCGGGAACCATGTGCATGTTGGCGCTGGAAACCACCATCTCCTGCGGCGGCAGCGGCGGCGGATCGCGCCAGCGGTAGCTGTAGAACCGCACGCTCTGGCTGATGTCCAGTTGATCCAGCACCGCGCTGTCGCTCATCCGGCCCCAGCCCAGCGCCAGATCCATCGGCGAAAGCGCGGCCTCGGCATCGAAGCGGTAATCCTCGCGCGAAAGCACCCGCGCATTGATGCTGAACTTCGCCAGCGGTGTCAGCGCGATGCCGTTGTGGTCGATGACGGCAGCGTTGTCCAGATCCACCTGCACCGGCGCATCCGGCGCGAGCACACCCGGCGCACGGGTTCGCGCCATCGGCGGCGACAACCACCAGCCGATCAAGGCCAGAACCACGACAAACACGAGCAGGCGTTTCATTCCCGCAGTCTAACCGCTGCCTGTCGGCCACAGACACGGGAAGCCCATGTCACATCCGCCGCGCTCGCGACTCTTGCAGTTTGATATCATTTTGATATCTTGTGAACATCAACCAAGGAGAGTGCCATGCGTGAAGTACAGAAGTCTTCGTTGGCGGGGATTCCGCTGCTGTTGCTGGCCATTGTCGGATTCATCGGGGTGGCGGCGCTGTTCGTCGCCGGTGCGGCGGGCAAGCAGCCGTTGTTGATCGTGGCCGCCATCGTGCTGGTTGTGGCGCTGATCCTGGCAGTGTGCGGGTTCTATTCGGTGGAACCGAACCAGGCCGCCGTGCTGAGCCTGTTCGGCAAATACGTGGGCACGGTGAAGGATTCCGGACTGCGCTGGAACAACCCGTTCTATTCCAAGAAGAAGGTGTCGCTGCGGGTGCGCAACTTCGAGAGCGGCAAGCTCAAGGTGAACGAACTGGACGGCAGCCCCATCGAGATTGCCTCGGTGATCGTCTGGCAGGTCGCCGATTCCGCCGAGGCGGTTTACAACGTGGACGATTACGAAAGCTACGTGCACATCCAATCCGAAGCGGCACTGCGCGCGATGGCATCGAGCTATCCCTACGACCAGCATGAGGAAGGCCAGATTGCACTGCGCAGCCATCCGCAGGAAATCTCCGATCACCTGAGCGAGCAGATCGCCGAGCGCCTGAAGCACGCGGGTGTGGACGTGATCGAAGCCCGCATCAGTCACCTCGCCTATGCGCCTGAAATCGCGCAGGCGATGCTGCAACGCCAGCAGGCCAACGCCGTGGTCGCCGCACGCAGCCGCATCGTGCAGGGCGCGGTGGGCATGGTTCAGATGGCACTGGATGAACTCAAGAGCCAGGGCGTCGTCGATCTGGACGAGGAACGCCGCGCCACGATGGTGAGCAACCTGCTGGTGGTGCTGTGTTCGGATCGCGCCGCGCAGCCGGTGGTCAACGCCGGATCGCTGTACTGATACGGCTTCCACGATGAGCGAGAAAAAAGCCTATCCGCTACGGATCAACGCCCAGGTGCTGGCCGCCGTGCAGCACTGGGCGGATGACGAACTGCGCTCGCTCAACGCCCAGATCGAATACGTGTTGCGGCAGGCGCTGCGCAATGCGGGCCGGATCAAGGCCGATCCCTCGCCCGCACCTGACAACATTCCAGGAACAGAACCATGAGCCACGACCGCTGGGAATACAAAGTGATTCCGGCCCCCGCCTCGATCTGGGGCACGAGCAAGCCGGAAAAGATGACCGAAGCGCTGAACAAGGAAGGCCAGCAAGGCTGGGAACTGGTGAACGTGGTGATGCACGGGATCCAGTTGCACTTCTTCTTCAAACGTCCGCGCTGAGGAAAACGACATGCGCAAGGCACTCATCATCGTCGCACTGTTGCTTGCCGTCGCCTTCATCGGCGGCAAACTCATCGCCCAGGCTTTGATGCCTGCACCGGGGCAGGCCATCGCCGCCGATCCGGAACAGGTGCACAAGGGCGAAGCCTTCCTCGATCTGCTCGACGCCGGGCACTACGAGGATGCGCTTGCCATGACCACGCCAAGAGTTCGGGAAGCGCTGGCGGACGGCAAGCTGCAACAGGTGTGGGAAAAATTGCCGAAGCAGCTCGGCGAGCGCGCTTCGCGCAGCCCGCTGCGTGGGGAAAGCGTTGGCGGTACCGCGATGGTGGTTTCCACGTTGAAGTATTCGATGCTGTCCCTTGACGCGCGCATCGTCTTCGCCGACGACGGCCTGATCGACGGCTTCCGCATCGTGCCCGCTGCCGCTGCGGCACCTGCACCTGCCGCACCCGTGGCCAGCGACACGTTTTCCGAACGCGAATTTTCCGTCGGCGAACCCGAGCGCGCCCTGCCCGGCACGCTGACCTTGCCCAAGGGCGAAGGCCCGTTCCCCGCCGTGATCCTCGTGCACGGTTCCGGCCCGCACGATCGCAACGAAAGCATCGGCCCCAACGCACCGTTCCGCGACATCGCGCATGGCCTGGCCGAACGCGGCATCGCCTCGTTGCGCTACGAGAAACGCACCAAGGCCCGGCCCGAAGATTTCGCCAGCATGGATTTCACCGTGGACGAAGAAACCGTGGACGATGCCGTTGCGGCCGTCGCGGCGCTTCGCAGCATGAAGGACATCAAACCCGATGCCGTATTCATCGCAGGCCACAGCCTGGGCGCACTGATGGCCCCGCGCATCGGCCAGCGTGCGCCGGAAGCCGCTGGCCTGATCCTGCTCGCCGCACCTGCGCGACCCTTGCAGGACATCGTGCTGGAACAGTTCGAGTATTTGGCCGCCGCCGATGGCCAGCTGAGCACCGAGGAACGCGAGCACCTTGATGCCGAACATGCCAAGGCCGCAAAAATCGCCACACTCGCCACCAACTCCAGAGCCGAAGACAACCTGCTCGGCCTGCCATCACACTACTGGCTCGATTTGAACGCCTACGATCCGGTGGCCGTGGCCAAGTCCATTCCTCAACCGTTGCTGATCCTGCAAGGCGGGCGCGATTACCAGGTCACGGCCAAGGGCGATTTCCCGATCTGGCAGGAAGCCTTCTTCGGCGAGCCGCGCGCCGCGATGAACCTGTATCCGGCGCTCAACCATCTGTTCATCGCCGGCGAAGGCGCTTCCACCGGCGCTGAGTACATGCAGGCCGGAAACGTGGACGAGCATGTTATTGCCGACATCGCACAGTGGATCAAGGCCGCACATGAAACGCACTGAATCCGATGCTGCCCGGCAGTTCGAGATCGAACCGCCGGGCAGCGGCACGCGCGTGGCGATATGGCTGCTGTGCATGGTCTTGCCGCTGGCGATCACCGGCACCGCGCTGGGCACGGCACTGATCGGTGCCGACCCGGCGCGATTGCGCCTGATCGGCGACAGCCAGATGCTCACCGTCACGGTCTGCATCGGCGGGCTTGTCGCAGTGATGTTGCCGCTTGCGCTCTGGCTGCATCGTGCGATGCGCAGCAACACGGTGGAACTGCAGCACGGCGTACTGGCGTTGCGCGCGGGCTGGTATCGACAACGCATCACCGTCTCCGATCTCGATCTTTCAAAGTCGCGCGTGCTGAGTCTGGACGAATTCCCCGAATACCGCCCGCTGCTCAAGAGCAACGCCATCTCCCTGCCGGGCTACCATGCCGGTCACTTCCGGCTACGCAATCTGCGCAGCAAGGTGTTCTGCATCCTCACCTCGCGCCAGAAGGTGCTGATGCTGCAAGAGCGCGGTGGCCGCACCATCCTCCTGAGCCTGCGCCAGCCGCGCACCCTGCTCGATGCTTTGAGGCACGCAGCCGACGCGTGAGGCGCCTGCGGCGGGCGACGGGTAGCGAACACGACCGCCCCCCTTCTGCCGTGCGCAACGTACGGCACTGTTATGGTTCGGAGTGGATATCCAGCGTTCGGAGCGCCGGATGTCCGCATTTTCGACGCTTTCCTGTACTTGAATGCCAGAGCCCGAAGTTTTCATTCCGCATCCGCTCCAAGGAGACACCCATGCGCCGCCACATTTCCGCCCTTTCCCTGACAGTTTTGCTGGCCGCCTGCGGCGAGCCGCAGCCTGCGAACACCGCCTCGCCCGCCGATGCCGCACTCAAGGCCGCCGAAACCGCTGCCGCCAATGCCCCGAAGGCGCAGGCCGCATTGCAGCCGGGGCAAAGCGTGCAGGGCATGATCGAAGCCAATGTCGGCAAGGGCATGCAGTCGTTCCGCTCCCTTTCCACGAAGGTCGCCGACAATCTGGACAAGCAGCTGGAAGAGAAACTGGGGACGGGCGAGGGCAAGCGCGCCCTGAACGAGGCCAACCGCACACTGCGTGATTCAGGCATCAAGCAGGAGGTCAGCGCCGACCAGGTGCGCGACTTCATCGGCGGCATGGCCGGCAAGACCTTCCACGATTCGATGGTGCAGCACATCGGCATGATCGGTCAGTTGAACGTGGCCCTGAATGGAACCGCCGCCGACGGCACCAAACTCACGCTCGACCTGAGCTTCGACGACGCCAACATGGCGCTGAAGAGCGCCAGCGTGACCTACCAGCCCGATTCGCGCGCCATGTTCGACAGCTTCCGTTCCGACGACGAGGCTCCGCCGCAGGTGACGATCGAGCGTTTCGAGAAGAACGCCGACGGCAGCTACGCACTGAGCGGCAGCTTCCGCGCGCAGAACGTGCCGGCCTCGAAACTGGCGAAGAAGATCAAGGGGCAGACGCTGGCCGGTGCTGAAGGCCGCTTCGCGTTCGAGACGCTGCCATTCCGCGAACTCAACCTCGGCGGCATGAAACGCTGAACCACGCCACGCCCCCGCCTTCGGAGCATCCCATGTCTCGCACCCCATTGTTGTGTTCCCTGCTGTTGCTGGCCGGCCCGGTGCTGGCGGCCGAAAACGTCGCCATCGTGCTGGATGCGTCCGGTTCGATGTGGGGCCAGATCGAAGGCCGTACCAAGATCGAGATCGCGCGCGAGGCCGTTGGGCGCATGGTGTCCGGCTGGGATGCCGGCAATGGCATCGGTCTGATCGCCTATGGCCATCGCCGCAAGGGCGACTGTTCCGATATCCAGACCCTGATTCCGGTCGGGCCGCTGGAAGGCGATGTGTTCATGGATACAGTCAATGCGCTCAACCCCAAGGGCATGACGCCGCTGTCCCAAGCCGTGATCGATGCCGCACAGGCGTTGCGTTTCAGTGAGCAGAAGGCCACCGTGATCCTGGTCAGCGATGGCGAGGAAACCTGCCATCTCGATCCCTGCGCGGTGGGTACGCAGTTGGCAAAGGACGGCGTGGATTTCACCGCCCACGTGATCGGCTTCGACGTGCAGAACCCGGCTCACCAGGCGCAATTGCGCTGCCTGGCCGAGAACACCGGCGGACGCTACTTCAACGCCCGCGATGCTGGCGAACTCGGCGCGGCGATGCAGGGCGCGGTGGGCGTCAGTACCCAGCCGCCGCCGCCGCCCGCCAATGCCACGCTTGCCCCGCAAGGCCGGGCCGTCATCACCCAGTCGCTGACTGTGGTCTGGAGTGGCCCGGCGGACGAGGGCGATTTCATCACCGTGGTGCCGCCGGACGCCCCCGATGGCCGCTATCTGACTTACGCCTACGTGCCGGAAGCCGAAGGCGAGGGCACCGGAAGCGTCGCGTTTCCAATGCCGGCCACCGCAGGCGATTACGAATTGCGCTACGTCAGCCCCAGTCGCGAAAAGCAGGTGCTGGCGCGTGCGGCGCTGACGATCGGCGATCTGGAAGCGGTGATCGAAGCCCCGGAAACCGCCGTGGCCGGCACCACGCTGACGGTGATTGCGCGCGGCCCGGTGGCGGGCGAACACTGGGTCGGCTTCGTCGAACCGGGCAAGGGTCCGTCGGCCTACATCGCTCACCACTACGCACGCCTGAGCGCCAGTGGCGAGCCGCTGGAGATCAAAGTGCCGGGCGATGTCGGCGACTACGAATTGCGTTATGTGCTCAACGAAAGCGAGCGGGTGGCCTATTCGCGCCCGATCAAGGTGGTGGCTGCGCAGACGCGGGTCGATGGCCCGGCGCAGGTGATGGCTGGGGATCTGGTCGTCATCCAGGCCACCGGCCCGCTCGATGGCGGCCACTGGATCGGCTTCGCTCCGGCCGGCAGCGACGCCGGAGCCTATGTCGCCAATGCCTACTTCCGCCCCGAAGCGGCCAGCGGCAGCGGCACCGTCACCGCGCCGTTCGAACCGGGCGACTACGAATACCGCTACATCCTGTTCGAAGGCCAGAGCATCGCCGCCTCCAAGCCGGTGAAGGTGCTGCCGGCCAAGGCGACGCTGGATGCGCCGGCCACGGCAACGGTTCATTCGGAAATCCAGATCGGTTTCAGTGGCCCGCGCAATGGAAGCAACTGGATCGGCATCGTGCCGGTGGGCGGCGACGGCAGTGAATACACAGGCTGGGAATACGTCCCGGCGCAAGGCGACAGTGTCCGGCTGAACACGCCCGAGCAAGCGGGCGACTGGGAAATCGTATTCGTGCAGAACAACCAGGTGCTGACGCGGCAGTTGTTGCGGCTGAAGTGAACCAAGGAACGCATGGCGTCGGCGATGCGTCGGTCGTGGCAGGCAGGTTCGACGCACTTGTCGCGAACCCACGCCGGCGCGATCGCGCTCTGCGTCTGTGGAACCTGCGGCTTTCGCGCGACGAGAGCCTCGGCAACCCGCGCCAGGCAAATTCCGACGAGCCCGCGGGCGCTGTTTCAAGCCCTGCCCTGACCGCGCCTGCATTCGCGCAACGCCTCCATCAACGCCACAGACTTAGGCTGGGCAGCCCGGTCTGAATTCGACGCCGACTCCCTCCCTGGCTGCCACGCCGGTGCTTCAGGCTGCGGAATCTGCACCGTAAACCACCCCCTGCCAGGTATCGGCGACTACCCGCGCTTCCCCGGTCGCAGCGGTTCGGTACTGGCAGCAGCTTGCGGGATATGCCCGCGTCGTAGAATCGCCCAATGCCCGCGCCCTTCGCACTGCTCAACTCCGAAACCCTGGAGGCCATTCCCGCTGCATTGGCGAAACCGCGCGGCAACGCCACGGCGCGGGCGCTGTCGAAGGCGGCGTGGCTGATCCGGCGCAAGCGCGATGGCCGCTTCCTCGCCGTCACGCAGGCTTCGCGCATCGTCGGCCTGCGGCGCGACGCGTTCGCGGGCAGCGATGCGGGCGATCTGGCCGAACTGTTCGACAACGCCGCACGCGCCGTGCAGCCGCGCCCGCTCGATGGCCTCTCGCGCTGGCTCGACCGACTGGGCCTTCATGCCGACGAATACGCCCAAGGCACGGGGTTGGCCTTGATCGCCGAGCCTTCACGCCTGGCCTTCGCCGGTTTCGACCGCTATCGCCGCCCGCTCTGGCTCGGCGACGAAACCGCGCGCGCCTGGTCGCGGATGCGGCAGGCGGCGCGTGCCGATAGCGTAAGGCTCGATGCGATTTCCGGTTACCGCAGCCATGCCTATCAACTGGGCATTTTCGAGCGCAAGCTGGCGCGCGGGCTGGCGCTGGCCGACATCCTCGCGGTCAATGCCGCGCCCGGATTCTCCGAACACCACGGCGGCTGCGCGCTGGACATCGGCACGCCCGGCGAGCCTGCGGCGGAGGAAAGTTTCGAGAACACGATTGCGTTCGATTGGCTCATGCGACATGCCGGAGAATTCGGCTTCCGCCTTTCCTATCCGCGCGGCAATCCGCACGGCATCGTGTACGAACCGTGGCACTGGTGCTGGCATCCGCAGGCGCGGGAATAGCGGCATGGTGAATTCCCTTTCCGCTCGCGCCACCATCGTTGCGCTGCAAACGCTGGAAGACATGCAGGTGCGCATTCCGTCGCCTTCGCGGCAATGGCTGGACGAAGGCGAGCGACAACGGCTTTCCGGCATCGCCGATGCCCGCTTGCGCGAGCGCTTCCTCGCCGGCCACTGGCTGGCACGCGAAGCGCTCGCGCAGCTCACGCTCAGCGATCCGGAACGCTGGCGATTGCGTGCGGCAGCTTCCGGTGCGCCGTTGGCGTTCGAGGTTTCCGGGAATCATCTTGCCCATGTTTCGATTTCGCACAGCGGCGCGTACCTGGCCTGCGCTGCGTCGTTCGCGCCCGTCGGCATCGACATCGAAGCCCCGCAACGCGAACGTGATCTGATCGCGCTCGCTCAACGCATGTTTCCGGCAAGTGAAGTGGAAACCCTCGCCGCACTGGATTCCGATGCGCAGCACAGCGCGTTCTATCGTCGCTGGACATTGGATGAAGCGCACGCCAAACGCGAGGGCGATGGCCTGGCTTCGGAACGCTCGCAGCGGCAGTTCTGGTTGAATGCTTCGCACGATGCCGCCACCGCACGAAGCTGGCGGGGTGATGGCTGGTTCCTGGCGCTGTGCGTAGCCGTGCCGGAGCAGATGCATGGGGCGGAGATGCCCGAAGGCTACTCGCAGGGCATGGTGGAATCCGCATGGCACCGAATGGAGTACCAGCGAAAGGATTGATGGCAAGCCGTGCGCAGGTTCGCCTTCCGCTCAGCACCAATCTACGGTTGCGTCTTGCCCTGCTCCGCCAGCGTCAACGCCACCTTGTCACGCAAGTAAGCCGGCTGCACCTGTTCGGGAGGAACGGCTTCGCCGCGCAGGAAGGCGGCGACAGCCAATTCCGCCACATCAGCGGCATGTGGCAATGCGGTTTCATCCATTGATGACAGCGCATTGCTGCATCGCTTCATCAACGCGCCTTCCACGGCGGCGAAGCCCGTGCCCGCACCCTGCCAGCGCGAAGGCGAATCCGGCGCGATGAATTGCTCCGGTGGCATTACCGCCTCCCTGCCCTGCAACTTCCATCCATTCGCCGCATCGCCTGCAAACGCAGCGACATACACCTCACCCATGCGTGCGTCGATCGCTGCCAGTACGCCGGTTCGCGTATCGCCTGCCGCCTCCAGCATCCGCATTGCAGGCCGCGCGAGCGCGTGCAGCGTGGAAATGCCCAAGGCCGGGCGATCCAATGCCAGCGCCAACCCTTGCAGCGTCGCCACCGCCAGCCGCACGCCGGTAAACGCACCCGGCCCGTGGCCGCAGGCGATGGCATCCAGTTGCGACCGTGCCACGCCCGCCTGCGCCAGCAGTTCGCCGATCCATGGCAGCAACAGTTCCGCATGGCGGCGCGGAGCGATCTCGAAATGCTCGATGGTTTCCCCATCCACATGCAATGCGACGGAACAGGCTTCGGTGGCGGTTTCCAGCGCAAGGAGTTTCATGCGACCTTCAATTGCGGGGGTTCATGTCAATGCTACCTGCTCTGCGATGCGACAATGCGCACATGACAGATATCGTGCTCAGTACCCTCAACGCCCGCTACGCGCACGCCGCACTCGGCCTGCGCTATCTGCGTGCGAACCTTGGAAGCCTGCGCGAACGCAGCGTGATCCGCGAGTTCGTCATCGGCCAGAAACTTGAGGACGTCGCCGAAGAATTGCTGGCGCTGGATCCGCGCGTGCTGGGCCTTGGCGTCTATATCTGGAACGTGGAGGAAACCACGCGGCTGGTGGCGCTGCTCAAGACCCTCGCCCCGGAACTCCCCATCGTGCTCGGCGGCCCGGAAGTCAGCCACGAATCCAGCCAGCAGCGCATCTGCGAACTGGCCGACTACACCATCTGCGGCTGGGGCGATGTGAGTTTTCCGAAGCTGGCCGCGCAACTCATCGCAGGTGAACGGCCCATCACGAAGATCATTCCCGGCGAACAACCGCCGCTGGACACCCTCGCCCTGCCTTACGCCGAATACACGGATGAAGACATCGCGCGTCGGCACCTGTACGTGGAAGCCTCGCGCGGCTGTCCATTCAAGTGCGAGTTCTGCCTTTCCGCGCTGGACAAGACCGCCTGGCCGTTTCCGCTGGATGCGTTTCTTGCCGCGATGGAAAACCTCTGGCAGCGCGGCGCGCGGCGCTTCAAGTTCGTGGATCGCACCTTCAATCTGAAAGTGGATACATCCCTCGCCATCCTCGATTTCTTCCGCACGAAACTGGAAGCAAACCCGGAGGATCCCCCTTTCCTGCATTTCGAGCTGGTGCCCGATCACCTGCCCGAACGCCTGAAGGAAGGCATCACGCGCTTTCCGGCAGGTACGCTGCAATTCGAGATCGGCATCCAGACGTTTGATCCGGAGGTTCAAGCGCGCATCAGCCGCCGCCAGAAGAACGACGTGGCCGAAACCAACCTGCGCTGGCTGCGCGAACACAGTGCCGCGCACCTGCACGTGGATCTGATCGCAGGTTTGCCGGGCGAGGACGTGGCCACCTTCGGTGCCGGTTTCGACCGATTGGTCGCCTTGAATCCGCACGAGATCCAGTTCGGGATCCTCAAGCGCCTGCGCGGCGCACCGATAGCCCGCCACACGCAAGCACACGCCCTGCGCTTCAGCCCCGACCCGCCTTATTCCATCCTCGCCACCGATGCGATTTCCTTCCCGCAGATGCAGCGCCTCACCCGCTTTGCACGCTACTGGGACATGCTCGCCAACTCCGGCCGCTACCCGCGCAGCCTGCCGCTATTGCTCGGCGAAAGCCCCTTCGCCAACTTCCTCGCCTTCTCCGATTGGCTCTACGCCACCACCCACCAGACCCACGCGATTGCACAGGAACGCCTGGTGCATCTGGTGTACGACTTTCTCCGCGAACGTGGCGAAGATGCCCGATGGATCGGCGAATCCCTCGCAGCGGATTACCACGGTGGCGGCGGACGCAGCCGCTTGAAGTGGGAAGCCGCCGATGCACCTTTGCCTTTGCCGCGCCCTGCGAAACATGCGAAAGCCACACCGGAGCGGCAGCGCAGGCATTTGCAGGCGTAAGCCCCTCTCTCGCAGCAAGAAGTGAGCTTTCGCGCCGATCTGGCTCTTTCGTATGTCGGTCAACTTGGAAGAGGCCTCAAGTCGCCATCGTTTGGCGTGCTGCTGCAACTGTCTGCGGCGTTCGACATGCAGGCGAACGCGCTCGTCGCTGCTGTCGAGGAACGGATACTCAACACCGCCGAGATTCGGCGCGACGTGGGCGAATGACCCAACGCCGCGCGAAACTTCACGCGAAGCTCTACTTCGCTTTCCCGCGCGGCGCGGCGTTCTTCACGTACTTGTCGAACCAATCGAGCGTCTCGGCGACGAGATGCTCGTTGGATTCCCGCGCGGTGTACCAGTGCGGCTCGAACGGCAGCATCACCAGCCGTGCGGTGCCACCATTGCCGCGCACGGCCTGGAACAGGCGTGGGCTCTGCGTGACTTCGGTGCCGGGATTGGCGTCGTCGCTGCCATGCACGATGAGGATGGGCTCGTCGATCTTGTCGGCGTGGAAGAAGCTGGAAACCTCGTCATACACCTTCGGCGCGGCCCAGAAGGAGCGCCGCTCGTTCTGGAAGCCGAATGGCGTCAGCGTCTTGTTGTAGCCGCCGCTCCGGGCGACGCCCGCGCGGAACAGATCGGTGTGTGCAAGCAGGTTCGCCACCATCAGCGCGCCGTGCGAATGGCCGAGCACGCCGATGCGGTCGCGGTCGATGCCAAGTTCGGATGCCTTGTCCACGGCGGCCTGCGCATCGGCGACGAGTTGTTCCAGATAGGTGTCGTAAGCGTTCTTCGGATCGCCGACGATCGGGAACGCGGCATTGTCGATCAGCGCGTAACCGGCGAGCAGGATCAGGCGGTAGTCGGAAAGGCGCGTGAAGGTGTGTTCGGAACCGCGCACCTGGCCGGCCTGCGAAGGATCGGCGAAATCCTGCGGGTAGGCATAAAGCACCGCGGGAACCTTGTCGCCTTCCTTGTAACCGGGCGGCGTGTAGAGCGTGAAGGAAAGGTCCACGCCGTCGGCGCGCTTGTAGGTGACGAGCCGCTTCTTGATCTGGCGCACCAGCGGGGCGGGATCGGGGAAGTCCGTGACCTTCGCTGCGCTCGATGCGAACGCGGCCTCACCTTGCGGTGCATCGGCAAGCGCCCCGCCCGGCGTACGCAACCAGGCATTCGGCGGCTCGGTCTGGGATTCGCGCCAAGTCAGGAAGTCGCCGCTCTCGCCGATGAAATCGACGAAGCGTTCGTACGCCGTGGCCTCGCTGCGGAACAGGCGTTGCACCTTGCCCGTGGCCAGCTCATGGCGATCGAGGAACGGCCTGTCGCCCTGTGGCGATGCGCCCGCGCCCGCGAGAAAAATCGCGCCGCCCTTTTCGCGCAGCACGGAATAACCGTTCGGCAGCGCGTCGAAGACGGGGTTGCCGGGGCTGGCATAGCGCTCGTCCAGCGACAGGCTCCACAGCGTTTTCGGCGCGGCGGATTTGTCGGCCATATCCACCAGCGCGGTCTGATACCAGCGCTTGTTCGCGTCGAACTCGGACAGCAGCGCGCGGTTGCCATCGGCAAACCAGGAAAGGCCCGCAAAACGCTGCGTGGTGCGCGCGATTTCCACCGGCCTGGCCTTGCCGAAGGGTTCGCCCAGGCTCAACACGCGGTCGCGCTGCGGAACGTCGTTTTTCCAGTCGCCGCCGTCGAGGGCTTCGGCGTAGATCAAGGTGGCGGGTGCATTTGCGCGCCAGTGGAAATCGCGCGGGCCAATCGGAACGCCCCGCACCGGCACGCGATCGGCCACCGGATTGCTGGCGATCATGTGGCCATGATCGGCGCGATCGACGCTCATCACGATCACATCGTGTGCGAAGCGCTCCCAAGTGGTGACGTAGGAATACGGGCGCTTCAGTGCGTACGCCAGCACATGCCTGCCGTCCGGCGCAACGCTGATTTCCGAATACACGCGGGCTTCGCCGCCGACGTTGCGCAGGTTTCCGGAAGCGACCTCCACGACCGCCAGTTGCGAGCTTGCGTAGTAGTCGAACAGGGTTTCGTCTTCCGGACTTTTCAGCGTATCGCGGGCTTCGTAGGTGCTGCTTTCCCCGCTTTGGCTGTCGGTCGCATCCGTGATGTCCGGGCCGATGGGCACGGCGGATTTCGTGGGTGCTGCGCCCAGGTTCGCCGGAATCTGCTTCACCAGCAGCGCGTCCTTGTCACCGATCCACTGGAATTCGTGGTCGAGGATGGTGTTGAGTTTCACGCCGTCGATGCGGCGCGTCTTGCCGGTGGCCGCATCACCGATCCACAACTCCACGCTGCTGTCCGTGGTGTTGGAAAACGCGAACTTCGTCCCGTTCGCCGACCACAGCGGCCAGTCCGGGCACGCGTCTTTCGGCAATTCGACGGCGGTTTGCCTGCGGCTTGAAACATCCACCAGCGTGAACCCCGCAAGGCAGGCGCGGATACCGTAGCCGCTGGACATGTCGTGCCGCGTGTGCGCCTTCGGCTCGATCCGCACGCCCGCGAGCTTAAGGTACGGCTCGGCGACGCGCGCGATGCCTGGGTATGGTGCCTGCTGCACAAGCAACAGTGTTTTGCCGGTGGGATCAAGGTTCGGCGCGGCAGGAACCGGCACCCGCATGGTGGAAAGCAGTGGTTCGGGCGGCTGCTTGTATTGCGCTTGTGCGGAGCCAGTGGCGAGCGCGAACAGGCTGATGGCGATGAGCCGGTGTGATGTCGTCACGATTCGATCCTCGGGTTTTGATCGGATGGCCGAGGTTAGCGCCAGTCGTGCGGCAGCGAATGTGACGATGGACATAGGCGATGCCAGAAAACGAAAACGGGGCAACCGAAGCCACCCCGTTCCTTCGCACCGCGAAATCGTGTCCGCTTACAGCAGATGCGCCACGCCGCTGCGTTCTTCTTCCAGTTCCGCCAGGGTCTTGTCGATGGCTTTCTGGCTGAACTCGTCGATGGGCAGGTCTTTCACCAAAGTGTATTCGCCGTTCTGCGTGACGACGGGGAAACCGAAGATCACCCCTTCCGGGATGCCGTAGGAACCATCGGAGGGAATACCCATCGTGACCCATTCGCCGTTGGAGCCGAGCAGCCAATCGCGGATGTGGTCGATGGCGGCATTGGCGGCGGAAGCGGCGGAAGAAAGACCACGCGCTTCGATGATCGCCGCACCGCGCTTGCCGACCTTCGGGATGAAGGTGCTGGCGTTCCATTCCGCATCGTTGATCTTGTCCTTGATCGAGGCACCGGCAACGGTGGCGAAACGGTAATCCGGATACATCGTGGGGCTGTGGTTGCCCCAGACGATGAGCTTCCTGATGTCGCCCACCGGCACGCCAGCCTTTTCCGAAAGCTGGGAAAGGGCACGGTTGTGGTCAAGGCGCAGCATCGCGGTGAAGTTCTTTGCCGGAAGATCGGGCGCGGATTTCATCGCGATGTAGGCATTGGTGTTGGCCGGGTTGCCGACCACGAGCACCTTGACGTTGCGCGAGGCCACCTTGTTCAGTGCCTTGCCCTGCGCGGTGAAGATTTCCGCGTTCTTCAGCAGCAGATCCTTGCGCTCCATGCCCGGCCCGCGCGGCATCGCGCCGACCAGCAGGGCGATCTCCGCATCCTTGAACGCCACTTCCGCATCGCCGGTGCCGATGACGCCAGCCAGCAACGGGAAGGCGCAGTCTTCCAGTTCCATGATGACGCCCTTCAACGCCGCCTGCGGTTTTTCCATCGGCAGTTCCAGCAATTGCAGGATGACGGGTTGATCCTTGCCGAGCATCTCGCCGGAAGCGATGCGGAACAGCAGCGAATAACCGATCTGGCCGGCAGCACCGGTAACGGCTACGCGGATGGGGGTTTTCATGGGTGAACTCCTTGTGTGGTGGGATTCGGGATTCGGGATTCGGGAGTCGGGAGTCGGGGGTCGGGATGGGAAAGAGCCAGGGCCAATCCCTACTCCCTAATCCCGCAGCTCAGCGAAGAACGCTTCGATGCGGTTCAACCCTTCACGCAAGGCGGCATCGGAACAGGTATAGGAAATGCGCATCGCCGAAGGTTCGCCGAACGGGGAGCCGGGTACGCAGGCCACGGCCTTGGCCTCGAGCAATGCGCTGCAGAACTCCACGTCATTGCCGATCACGGTATTGGTGGGTGCATGGGTTTTGCCGAAGGCGACACTGATGTCCGGAAACACGTAAAACGCACCTTCCGGACGCGGGCAGCGAACGCCGGGAATCTTCGCCAGGGCCGCAAGCACCAGATCACGCTTCCCGGAAAACTCTGCGCACTTGCGCACGGGAACATCCTGCGGGCCACTCAATGCCGCCGTTGCAGCAGCGGTGACGACCAGCGGCAGGCTGGTGATGTTGCTGGAGTTGAGTGTCGCAAGCGCCTGCGCCACAGCTTCGGGCGCGGCGGCGAAACCCACGCGCCAGCCGGGCATTCCGTAGGTCTTGGAAAGTGAATCGATGACGATGGTGCGTTCGCGCAGTTCCGGTTTGAAATGCAGGAAGTTGTGGTAACCGATGCCATCGAACACGAGGCGGTTGTAGATGTCATCCAGCACGATCCACGGTTCAGGATGACGCGCGACCACCTCCGCCAGCGCTTCAATCTCCTCGCGGTGATACACCATGCCGCTGGGGTTGCTGGGGTTGTTGAACAGAAACACTTTGGGTTTGAGCGAAAGTGCTTCGTCCAGTTGTTCGGGCGTGAGCTTGTAGTTGCGTTCCGGCGGGCAGCGCAGTGCCAGCACCTTCGCATCCAGGATGTCCGCGATGTCCTGATAGGTGGTCCAGTACGGCGTGGCGAAGGCCAGCGTATCGCCCGGATCGAGCAATGCTTCGGCGAGGCTGTAGAGGATGTGCTTGGCACCGATGCCCACACACAGGTTGCGCCGCGTGTAGCCGGAAAGGCCGCTGCGTTCCAGATGCTGAAGGAAGGCATCGAGCAGCGCATCCGCGCCACGGTTGGAGCCGTACAAACCATCGTCGGCATCGAGCGCGGCGCGGGCGGCGGCATAGACGTGCTCGCCCGGCAGGAAGTTCGGCACGCCGATGGAGAAATTGACCACATCGCGGCCTTCGGCCTTCATCTTCCGGGCCTTTTCGGCCACCAGCATGATCGCGCTGGGGCGGGCCTTGCCCATGCGTCTGGCAAGCTGTGGCATCGTCGGAAACCTTGTTCTCAAACCCGGAATCGGGCCGGAAATTCTAGCACTGGCACAGGGTTCGCCCAATCGAACGGGCTTGGGCTTTGGTCGAATGGTGCAATGCGCCATCCTGCGTGCTGCCGGGCGTCGTCATCGTGTGGCGGGTTGGCCGTGGATCCGCAGCAGTTCCATCGCCGCCTCGCGGGAGGCCGTGCTTGCGGCCTCGTTTCCTGCGTTCGTCAGCACCGCGACCGCAATGTCCCGCTCCGGCAGCATGATCACGCGGGAAAAGAACGTCTCCGTGGAACCCGTGAACCAGTGCGCCGCCGTCCCATCGAACTCGCGCAGGAACCATCCCATTGCATATTCACCGGCACCGGCATGCAGGTGCCGTATGGAAGAGGACTTGAGCAGCCCGTCGCGACCGGCAAGCCCCGCGAGGTGCAGTTGCAGGAACTTCGCGTAATCCGCGAGCGTCAGTGAATAATCCCCGGCCGGTACGAAGACGACGCTCAATGCCCAGCCGTCGCCGGGGGCCTGTGGCTCCACTGCATTCTGGTAGGTCGCCATGCCGAGAAATGCGGACTTCGGTTTGTGGCCCCATGGTTGAGGGCTGTCGCCGCGTGCAGGCAAGCCGTAAACCAGATCGATTCCCAGGGGCCGGGCCAGCCTGCTCTCGACCAGCGATTCCCACGCCTCTCCGGTGGCCGCTTCAGCCATGGCGGCGGCAACGGGATACCCGGCGTTCGAGTACTCCGGTCGCTTTTTCGGCGCGACGGCCGGCCGTTTCTGCAGGAGCCAGACGCTGAACGCGCGGCGCAGGTCGGTTGGAGAGCCGGAACCTGCGTGGACGCTCGCCCCTTTTATCTCGGCGATCGAATCGTACGGCGGCGCGCCTGCCTCGTGCCGCAACAGTTGCTCGATGGTGGCTTCCCGATAGCCCGCATGAACGGACGTTGCGAGCTCCGGAAATACATCGACAGGCCGCGTCGCCCACGAAAGTTTTCCTTCCTCGATCAAGCGGGCGATCACGGTGGCGGTGATCGCCTTTCCCATGGAACCCAGATGGAAGCGATCGGCCAGTTCGACCGTTTCCGGTTTTCCTTGCTGCCTGACGCCAGTCACGGCCAGATCGAGCGTCGTATCCGCACGCACGACGACCGCCGCGAGGGCTGGCAATTCGTGCTGCTTGCGGAGCCGGATCAGCAGCGCTTGGGCTTGGCGCTCCCGGTTTCCGCGCACCTCGGCGACCGGGTGAACGGGCGTACTGATTTCAGGGGATGGCGCGGCTGCGGTCAGCAGGGCGAATGCGAGGACAAGGGTTTTCAAGCGTTTACCTTGATGTGACGCCTGTGCGCCCAGGCAAGGCCTGACTGTCAACTCAACCCGGAATACGCCGAATCCGCGCACCAAGGCCGGAAAGTTTTTCCTCGATGTTCTCGTAGCCGCGATCGATGTGATAGATGCGATCCACCGTGGTTTCCCCTTCCGCAACGAGGCCGGCAAGGACGAGCGAAGCCGAAGCGCGCAGATCCGTGGCCATGATCGGCGCGCCGGTGAGTCGCGGCACGCCGCGCACGATCGCGATGGAACCATCCACCTTGATGTCCGCCCCCAGCCGCTGCAATTCCTGCACGTGCATGTAGCGGTTCTCGAACACGGTTTCGTTGATTGCGCCCACACCTTCGGCAATGGTGTTGAGGGCGCAAAACTGGGCTTGCATGTCGGTCGGGAATGCCGGATACGGCGCGGTGGTGATATCCACGGCGCGTGGGCGGCGACCGTCCATGTCCAGTTCGATGAAGTCCTCGCCGGTGCGGATGTGCGCGCCGGTCTGCTCCAGTTTCACCAGCACGGATTCGAGAATGTCCGCGCGGGTGCGGCGGGTGATGATCTTGCCGCCGGTCATCGCGCCTGCGACGAGGAAGGTGCCGGTTTCGATGCGATCAGGCAGTACGTCGTAGCAACAACCATCGAGCCGTTCCACGCCTTCCACCACAAGCCGCGAAGTGCCGATGCCGTCGATCTTCGCGCCCATCGCCACCAGGCAATGCGCCAGATCGACGACTTCAGGCTCCTGCGCGGCGTTGTCGATGATCGTGGTGCCTTGCGCGAGCGTGGCGGCCATCAGGATGTTTTCGGTGCCGGTGACGGTCACCAAGTCGAAGGCGATGCGCGCGCCTTTCAGCCGATCCGCAGAGGCGCGGATGTAGCCATTTTCGACCGTGATCTTCGCGCCAAGCTGTTGCAGGCCGAGGATGTGCTGATCCACCGGGCGGCTGCCGATGGCGCAGCCACCGGGCAGGGAAACTTCCGCCTGCCCGAAACGCGCCACCAGCGGCCCCAGCACGAGGATCGAGGCACGCATGGTCTTGACCAATTCGTACGGTGCGCGGAAGCGGTCCACATGGCGCGCATCCAGTTCCACGCGCATCTTTTCGCCGATGGAAAGCGCCACGCCCATCTGGCCGAGCAGTTCCATCGTGGTGGTGACATCGTGCAGGTGGGGCACGTTGCCGATATCCATCACGCCATCGGCCAGCAGGCCCGCGCAGAGGATCGGGAGAACGGCGTTCTTCGCGCCGGAAATCTGGACTTCGCCTTGCAGCGGCACACCGCCAGCGATTGCAATTTTTGCCATTGAGACTCTCGAAAATAATGACTTTCAACTCCCTCTTCCCGCCTGCGGGGAGAGGGTTGGAATGAGGGGCGAAACATCCGCGATCCGGCCGGAGAGCGCCCCTCATCCGACTTCGGCACCGTCTCCCCGTTGGCACGGGAGAAGGAAAAACAGGCACTCCCCCGTACATGGGGAGAAGGAACATCGTCAGCGCGCAGCTTCTTCCGGCGTGAGGGTGCGCAATGAAAGCGCATGGATTTCACCGCCCATTCGTTCACCCAGCGTGGCATAGACCATGCGGTGCCGGGCCAGTGGCAGTTTCCCGGCGAAGGCGGGGCTGACCACCAAGGCCTCGAAATGCACGCCATCATCGCCCTGCACATTGGCATTGCATTCGGGCAATCCGGCTTCGATCAGGTTTTTGATGTGGTCTGCGTTCATCGTCGGGACAGCGGCAGCGGGCGAACGTGGGCGCGCCCGCAGCGGGTAGAATGGCCCGTTATCATAATCCAAACCGCCATTCCGCCCGAATCGACGGGAACCACGGAATCCACGGAAAACCCATGAACGCCCAAGCCCTCGCTGCGCCATTGTCCGGCAAAGAACTGGAACCTTCTGCCATCGTCACAAGCGGCCGGGCCGTGATCGACATCGAGGCCGCCGCATTGGCCGCGCTGCGCCCGCGCATCGATACCACGTTCGTTTCCGCCTGCCGCGCGATGCTGGCCTGCCGGGGCCGCATCGTCACCACCGGCATGGGCAAATCCGGCCACATCGCCAGCAAGATCGCCGCCACCCTGGCGTCCACCGGCACGCCTTCGTTCTTCGTGCATCCAGGCGAAGCCAGCCACGGCGATCTGGGCATGATTACCGAGGACGACGTGGTGCTGGCGCTGTCCAATTCCGGCAACACGGATGAAGTGCTGACCATCGTTCCGGTGTTGAAACGCCAGGGGAATCTTCTGATCGCCATGACCGGCAACGCGCTTTCCACGCTGGCGCGGCTGGCCAACGTGCATCTTGACGTGAGCGTGCCGGAAGAAGCCTGCCCGCTCGGCCTGGCACCGACCAGCAGCACCACGGCGGCACTGGTGATGGGCGATGCGCTGGCGGTCGCGCTGCTGGAAGCGCGCGGTTTCACCTCCACCGATTTCGCCCGTTCGCACCCCGCCGGCAGTTTGGGCCGACGCCTGCTGCTGCGCATCGCCGACATCATGCACACGGGCGGTGATGTGCCCTGCGTGCCGCACACCGCCACCATCAGCGAAGCCGTGGTGGAAATGAGCCGCAAGCGGCTGGGCATGACAGCCGTGGTCGATGAGGAAAAGCGTCTGCTCGGCGTCTTCACCGATGGCGACTTGCGCCGCGCGCTGGATGACCCGCGCGCCGACTTGCGCAATACGCTGGTGCTGGACGTGATGGGCCGCTCGCCCAAGAGCATCGGTGCCGAACGTCTGGCCGTGGAAGCGGCGCGAATGATGGAAGATTTCAAGATCAACGCCGTGATCGTCGTCGATGACGCTTCACGCGTGGTCGGCGCACTCAACATCCACGATCTGCTGCGCGCCCGCGTGGTGTGATCGCACAAGGAACCGCCCGATGTCCGCCCGCTACCTTTCCGATGTTCCCGCCGAAGCCTGCGAACGTGCCAAAGCCATCCGCCTGTTGGCGCTGGACGTGGACGGCACGCTCACCGATGGCCGCTTGCAGCTTTCCTCCGACGGCAGCGAAACCAAGGCGTTTTCCGCACTCGATGGCCAGGGCTTGAAGCTGTTGCGCGAAGTCGGCATCGAAGTGGCGCTGATCACCGCGCGCACTTCCGATGTGGTGGCCAAGCGCGCGGCGGAACTGGGCATCAAGCACGTTTACCAGGGCGAACACGACAAGCGCAGCGCCTTGCGTGCGCTGTGCCAGATTCTCGCGCTGGAACCACATCAGGCCGCCTACATGGGTGACGATCTCCCCGATCTTCCGGCCATGTCCTGGGTTGGCCTGGCTGTGGCTCCGGCCAACGCGCACCCGTGGATCGGCGAGCGCGTCCACTGGATCACCGCCAGCAAAGGTGGCGCAGGCGCAGCGCGCGAGCTGTGCGACATGATCCTGTACGCACAGGGCAAGGTGGACGAATTGCTCAAAACGTACGCAGGCCCATGAGGGGCACGGGCGCGCTGCCAGCGGCATTGCTGTTCCTGCTGGCATTGGCCACCGGCTGGATGTTGTGGCGGATGTGGCAGCCGGAACCAGACGTGGTGCTGGTCGGCCCGCCACGTTCGGATTATTTCCTGCTGGATTTCGAACTGGTGGCTCTCGACAAGCAGGGAAAAGAATCCTTCCACGCCGTCGGCCCGCGCCTGTCGCGGCATCCCTATCTGGAATCCATCACGGTGGAATCGCCACGGTTCTCGTTTCCCGATCCGCAAGGCGGGCAATGGACGGCGCAGGCCAACGAAGCATGGGTGGATGGTGATGGCGACCAATTGCGCCTCACCGGCAATGTTTCCTTCGACGGCCCGCCCGAATCCCGGCAGGGCGCGGTATCGATGCGCACGCAGGAACTTTCCGTATTCCCGGAAACGCGCACCGTCACCAGCCCCGCGCAGGTCACGGTGACGATGCCCGGCTCTATACTTCGCGGCTACGGCCTGCAAGCCGATCTGGCCACGCGCCGCCTTGTGTTGTTGAGCGAAATCGAAGGCCACTATGAGCCACGCCGAAAAAACGATGGTTGATTTCCGCCTGCTGATCGCCCTGCCCGTTCTGGCGATGATGCTTTTCGTCCCGGATGCGGCACAGGCGCGCAAGAGCGATCGCGATCAGGAAGTGAACATGAGCGCCAGCGGCCTGGTAACCGCACTCGCGCAGGACGGCGACACGAAACTCACCGATCTCGTCATCACCCAGGGCACGCTTCGCATTGAAGCCGTCAGCGGCACCGTCACCCGCACCAAGGGCGATTTCTCGCGCATCGTGCTGGAGGGCACCCCCGCAGTGATGCAGCAGGAAAACGACGACGGCGTACCGATGAAGGCGCAGGCGCAGCGCATCGTCTATCTGCCGCAGGCGGACATGGTGACGCTCACCGGCCAGGTCGCCATCGACCAGGGCCAGGACAGTTTTCGCGGCGAATCGGTCACCTACGACATCGGCAGTGGCCGGATGAAGGCCGATGGCGGCACCGGTCGCATCCAGATGACCATCCAACCGCGCAAGAAACCTTCATCGGGCGACGGCGACTGATGCTGCTCGCCCGGCATCTGAAAAAACGCTACCGCTCGCGCGAGGTCGTGCGCGATTTCGGGCTGCAACTGGCCGCCGGCGAAGTGGTCGGCCTGCTCGGCCCGAACGGCGCGGGCAAGACCACCTGCTTCTACATGATCGTGGGTCTGGTGCCTGCCGATGGCGGGGAAATCCTGCTGGATGGACAGGACATCACCGCCCTGCCGATGCACAAGCGCGCCCAGCGCGGCGTCGGCTATCTGCCGCAGGAGCCTTCCGTGTTCCGCCGCCTCACCGTGGCGCAGAACATCATGGCCGTGCTGGAACTGCGCGAAGACCTGGACGAACAGGGCCGCGAGAACGAACTGGTGGCCCTGCTGGACGAATTGCAGATCGGGCACGTCGCCACCTCGCGCGGCGCGGCGCTTTCAGGTGGCGAACGGCGGCGCGTGGAAATCGCCCGCGCCCTGGCCACCAAACCGCGCCTGATGCTGCTGGACGAACCCTTCGCGGGTGTTGACCCGATTTCGGTCGGGGACATCCAGAAGATCGTCACCCATCTCAAGGATCGCGGCATCGGCGTGCTCATCACCGATCACAACGTGCGGGAAACCTTGGGCATCTGCGACCGCGCGTATATCCTCAGCGAAGGCCGCGTTCTGGCTCAGGGACAGCCGGAAGCGCTGCTCGCCAACCCGGACGTGCGCCGCGTCTATCTGGGCGAAGGCTTCAGGATGTGACGCGGCTTCAATTGCTGCGATTCCGGGGATTTTTCGTTGAAACACGCGCTGCAACTCAAGCTGGGCCAGAACCTGACCTTGACGCCGCAACTGCGTCAGGCGATTCGCATGTTGCAGCTTTCCAGCATGGAGCTGGAAGCGGAAATCAACCTCGCGCTGGAATCCAACCCGCTGCTGGATCGCCTGGAAGACGGAAATGACGCCTCGCTGCCGGGCGAAAGCGAGAGCACGGCGGAAACCCCGGAGTCCTCGGACAACACCGAAAGCGACAGCTACGAAGAAGACTTCCATGCCGAATGGGATCTGGACGATTACGGCAGCGCACACGCGCCGGGCAGCGAAGGCGAGGACGATGACGAGCGGGAAAGCTTGCGCGGCGTGGTCACGGGCGATCTGCGCGATCACCTGATGTGGCAATTGAACCTCACGCCCATGTCCGCACGCGACCGTGCCATCGGCTACGCGCTGATCGAAGCCGTCGGCGAGGATGGCTACCTTTCCGAACCGCTCGACCAGATCCGCACCGGCCTGCTGCCGGACATCGAAGCCGGTGCGGAAGAAACCGAAGTCGTGCTGCATCGCATCCAGCATTTCGATCCGGTCGGCGTGGCCGCGCGCAGCCTGTCCGAATGCCTGTGCATCCAGCTTGCCCAGGTGCATCCCACGACGGAGGTTCCGCCGGAAACCATCGCGCTTGCGCAACGGCTGGCGCGCGACCATCTGGAAACCCTTGCCCGCATCGGCCCGGACAAGCTCGCCACGCAACTGCGGCAAACGCCTGCCCAGATGCTCGCAGCCGTCGCACTGCTGCGCTCCCTCGATCCGCGCCCAGGCGCGCAGATCGCCTCGCAGGACGTGGAATATGTCGTGCCGGATGCGTATGCGGAACGTCATCGTGGCCTGTGGCGCGTGGTACTCGCGCCCGGTTGCCGCCCGAAGCTGGGCATCAACCACCACTACGAATCCCTGATCGGCAGCACCGCCAAGAGCGATGCGGCCTACCTGCGCGGCCAGTTGCAGGAAGCGCGCTGGCTGATCCGAAGCCTTGAAACCCGCGCCGATACCGTGCTGCGCGTGGCGCGCTGCATCGTCAAACACCAATCCGCCTTCCTCGAACACGGCCCCGAAGCGATGCGTCCGCTCACCCTGCGGGAAGTGGCAGAGGAACTGGAACTGCACGAATCCACCATTTCCCGCGTCACCACGCGCAAATACCTGCACACCCCGCGCGGCACCTTCGAGTTCAAGCACTTCTTCGCCTCCGGCGTGGCCAATGAAGACGGCGGAGCGGCCTCCAGCACCGCGATCCAGGCCATGATCCGCCGCCTCATCGACGCCGAAGACCCGCGCAAGCCGCTTTCGGACGCCAAGCTCACCGACATGCTGAAAGCCGAAGGCGTCACCGTCGCCCGTCGCACCATCGCCAAGTACCGTGAGGGCATGAACATCGCCTCCTCCACGGATCGGCAGCGGTTGGGCTGAAGTTTCGATACTCGGGCGACTATGGAGCGTGTCGTGCAGGTTGGCGAAGAACAGGCGCTGTGCCTGTGAAACCGGACATCCAGTCCGCTTTCGTGCGGTTCCTGCGCAGTTCCGGCACGGCTCCCGGCCGAACCTGACCAGCCACGCGCGGCGGCACAAGCCTTTCGCTTTTCTTCACCAGTTTTTAACGCTTGATGGCGTAAGACGGATCGTGGATGGCACGGCTGAAACGGCCATCCGGACGCGCCCCGACAAGGCGCCCCGCCCGGCTCGGGCACCCCATCAAAGTTCAACTTTGGAAGGAGTATCGCCATGCGTATCGAGATCGTAGGCCACCAGATCGAAGTCACCCCCGCACTGCGCAACGCCATCATCGGCAAGTTCGACAAGCTCGAACGCCACTCGGAAACCCTGCTGGACGGCCGCGTCACGCTGACCGTCGAGAAGCTGGAACAGAAGGTGGATGCGACCCTGAATCTCTCCGGCCATACGATCCACGCCGCTGCTGCGGCACCCGACATGTACAGCGCGATCGACCTGCTGCTCGACAAGCTCGACCGCCAGGTGGTGAAGCACAAGGAAAAATCCACCCGTCACTACCATTCCGGGGAAAGCCTGCGCAGCGCCGCCGTGAACTAGGCCGTGATCCAACCCCAAACCTGTCACGAAAGTCGGGGCCGCACGTGCGGCCCCTTTTCGCTGGGCTTCCGTTAGACTATTGCGCACTGCAACAATTTTCCGACGCCATGCACCTGATCGATCTTCTGACGCCCGCGCAGGTTCGCGCAGGCGTAGCCGTTGCGAGCAAGAAGCGCCTGCTGGAACTTTGCGCCTCGCTGCTGAGTGCCCCGGCAGCCAATCTCGCGCTGGAACGCCCGATTTTCGACAGTCTCTGCGCCCGTGAACGGCTCGGCTCCACCAGCCTCGGGCATGGCGTTGCGATCCCGCATGGCCGCATCGAAGGCCTCGCTGCGCCGTCCGGTGCCTTCCTGCGCCTTTCCGATCCCCTGCCCTTCGACGCCGCCGATGGCGAGCCGGTGGATCTGGTGTTCGCCCTCGTGGTACCGGAGCACTACACCCAGCAACACCTGACCCTGCTCTCGCACTTGGCGGAAATGTTCTCCGACTCCGCCTGCCGCCAGCGCCTGCGGCAAGCCAGCGACGACCAGGCCCTGTTCGCTGCACTATCCGAGTGGCAGATCGTCAACGCGGCTGCGTAAACTCCGGGTTCCGCCACGACAGGCGGCAGACGTGAGCCATCGCCATGACGCAACCTGCGCGCATCAGCGCCCGTGAACTGTTCGACCAACTGGAAAAACGCCTCGGCCTGCGCTGGGTCGCAGGCCAGCGCGGGGAACAGCGCGTACTGGAATCCGGCGAACACCTGCAACGCCGCCCGGCGCTGGCTGGATACCTCAACACCATCCACGCCAACAAGGTGCAGATCGTCGGCAGCGAGGAACTGAACTACCTCGATGGGCTGGATTCGCGCCAGCGCTGGGAATCCCTCGCGCGCATCGTCAACGACACGCCGCTGGCGCTGGTCATCACCAAGGACCGCGAAGCCCCGCAGGATCTGCGCGATGCCGCCAACGAATCGGACACGCCCCTGTGGGTTTCCAGCCGCCGCGGCCATGATCTGCTCACCTATTTCCAGTACCACCTCGCCCGCGCACTGGCACCGCGCATCACGCTGCATGGCGTGTTCATGGAAATCCATTCCATCGGCGTACTCATTACCGGCGAATCCGGCCTGGGCAAGAGCGAGCTTGCGATGGAGTTGATCTCGCGCGGGCATCGGCTGGTGGCCGACGACGCACCGGAGTTCACCCAGATCGCGCCGGATGTGCTCGACGGCACCTGCCCTGAAATGCTGCAAGACCTGCTGGAAGTGCGCGGCATCGGCATCCTCAACATCCGCGACATGTTCGGTGATACCGCCGTGAAGCGGAACAAGTACCTGCGCCTCATCGTTCACCTGCAACGCCAGGATCTGGCCGCCGACGGTACCGAAGTGGATCGCCTCTACGGCGATCTTGGCACCCGCCCCGTACTCGATCTGGACATCCCTCTGATCCGCCTGCCGGTGGCCGCGGGCCGCAACCTCGCCGTACTCACCGAAGCCGCCGTGCGTTCGCATGTTCTGAAAAGCAAAGGCTTCGACGCCGCACAAACGTTCATCGACCGCCAGGCCCACCAGATGCGGCGGCAGGAGCAGCCATGAGTACCCTCGACACCGCCACCGACACGAATCCGCAGCCACCGCTTCTCATTGTCAGCGGCCTCTCCGGCTCTGGCAAAAGCGTGGCGCTGCGCACGCTCGAAGACCTGGGCTACTACTGCGTGGACAATCTTCCCGCCGATCTGTTGCCCGACCTGTTGCAAAGCCTGGAACTGGGCGAGAGCGCACCGAGCCGCCTGGCCGTAGGCATCGACGTGCGCAATCGCGGCGATCTTTCCAGCCTGCCCGAAGCACTCTCGCGCACCGGCGTGATGGGCTACCAGCACCGCCTCGTGTTCCTGGATACCCGCGACGACGTACTCATCCACCGCTACAGCGAAACCCGCCGCCGCCATCCCTTGAGCAGTGACGGCATGCCGCTGGCCGAGGCCATCGAGCTGGAACGCCAGCGCCTGAAACCGCTCATCGGCATCGCCGATGTCGTGCTGGATACCAGCAGCCTCAACGTCCACCAGTTGCGCCGCTGGGTTGCCACGGAAATCGTCGCCGACGCGCGCATCGGCCTTTCCCTGCTGGTGGAATCCTTCGCCTACCGCCACGGCCTGCCACCGGACGCGGATTTCGTGTTCGACGTGCGCTGCCTGCCGAACCCGCACTGGGATCCCGCCCTGCGTCCGCTTTCCGGCCGTGACGGCCCGGTGCGCGAGTATTTCGCCGCCAACACCGATGTGCAGGAGTACCTTGGGCAGATCTTCGGCCTGCTGGATACCTGGCTGCCGAAGTTCGAAACCGATTCACGCAGCTACGTCACCATCGCCTTCGGCTGCACCGGCGGCCGCCATCGCTCCGTCTATTGCGCCGAAGCCCTCGCCACCCACTGGCGCGAATCCGGGCGAACCCGCGTGGTGAGTTATCACCGCGAAATTGAGTGATGTGATTCAAGTCACAGGGACGAAACAACTTCGCCCGGCATGTGCCGATCAGACGTGAGAGAGCGAAGGCGTCACCCTGCACATGCTCCGCAATGCGGAAATCCAATCCGTGCTCGGGTTCACTCAGTACACCTATGCGCTGAACGATTCCGACGATCCGGTGTTCCTGCCAGGTTCGGCGGGGGCGCATCATCGGGACGCAAATATCTACTGAAGCCCCTGAAAATTCCCACGCTCAATAGTCATCTGCCCATGCTCCGCCAAAGAGAGATGAGAGGCCTGCGGCGTCTATTGTTGCCGTTATGGCCCTGCGAACTTCTTCTCTCGTCAAATCCAAAGCTCTCAGCTTGCCCTTCACCTCGGCGACGGATTCGATGCGCCGGTAGAACTTGGCGTGCGTTTCTGCGTAGGCAGCCAATCCCTGCAACTTGGGCAGGGCATCGGCCAGGCGCAGGCCGTGAGGGTCAACAAGGTCAATCACCACCTTGCCATCCTGTTCGGCGAGTCGAGACACAGCGCCCCCTTCAACGTGTTCATGCATTCCCCAACGGCAAATAGAGTGTCCATGCGGCTTCGGCCGTGCGCCTGAATCCGAAAGCGGTGTTGTTCAGGCGCGCCCAAGTCTTCCAGGCGGGCAAGCAGGGATCGGGGGGCTTGGCTCATGGTGGGCAAATCAGGTCAAGGGTGGGGAAGTATGTGCGGTAGCGTTTTGCATCGCGCGTCAGCAGGGGCATGCCTTCTATTGCCGCGTGCGCGCCAATGTAGAAATCCGGCAATGGCGAGGTGCGGGCACCTTTGGCGCGGCGATAGTGCAGATACGCTTTTCCGGCCAGAAAGCCTGCCTCCCATGGCAAATCGACACGGGTAAACGCGTCGTCGGACAAGGCATCATCCAGCGTTTCGATGCGCTCAAACCCCACCGACACTTCGGCATAGATGATGGGATTGATGCACAGCTCCGCGCGGGCGGCGCAGGCGTCAAGCTGTGCGGCAGACCATGCGTACCACTGTGGATCGTCGGTGAGCACATCCAGCAGGACGTTGGCATCCACCAGAATGCGGCTCATGCGCTGCGCGTCAGCTTCATGATGTCATCGGTGCTCATGCGCGTAGTGGCACGGCCGCGCAGGCGGGTGGCAAGCGAATGGCTGCCTGCACGAGGGGGGTTAGCAATGGTGTTTTCGGCTTCGCGCAGTACTGCATCGCGCACGAAGGCGGACAAGGGCACCCCGCGCAGGTCGGCGGCACGGCTAATGCGGGCCTTGTCCGCAGGGTTCAGGCGCAGGTCGAGACGGGCGGCAGCAGTAGTCATGGCAGTTCTCCTTGTACGGAAGGATACCGTACAAGGATTGCACGTCAATCATCATTCCCGGATTGCGCCGAAGGTCGCTGGCAGGCGTGGCCCTGATGCGAGGGCACGGGCCGTCAACGGGCCAGCGGAAGGAGCAGGGTGGATATCGTCTCACTCGATCCGGCCTGGACGATCGAACTTTCGATTCCGAACGGCACCCTCGAATGGACGCGGATCACGCCGCTGCCCATGTGATCCGCCTCGCCCCGGAAAGCGGATTCCGGGGCGGGACGCGACGGCGGGGGTTACTTCAACACCATCTCCTGCCGCAATTCGATGCCCTTGCCGGAAAACTCCACGGACATGCCCGCATGTTCGATGTGGTCGGCATAGCCCTGCTCCATCGACTGCACCGCAGCAAGCATTTCATCCCGCTCGGGGCCTGCCTCCATCTTTTCCGCCACCTGGCGCAGCATCACGGCAACGCTGGCCATGAGTTCGCCACGATAGGAAACATGCAGCAGCGGCTGCGGCCCTTGGGCATCCGTGAGGAGGAAATCCGTCAGGTCGGTTTCTTCACCCTTGCCGAGGGAAAAACCCAGCGCGGTGGCGGTTTGCGCGGCGAACACCGGTTCGGGCGAAAACGCTGCAGTGAGTTCCGTCGGAACCGCCTGCGGTGGTGCGCCAGGCGTGAGGTTCAGTTCGGCCAGTTGCGGCACGAAGGATTTGCTCATCGCCACAAGGCCTGCGGGATTGTCCGAACCGATCAGCAGCTTTCCGGCCACATCCACCGGATGTTCTTCATCGTCCGGGTTGAATACGAGGCGATTGACCGCAACGTGCAAGCTGTAGGCCATCGGTGCGGCGGCATAAATGGCAGGGTTGTTGGCCGATTCGCGCAGCTTCTGCGCGGCTTCGTTGAGCGAGGCCAATGCAGGACACGTCCACGGATTTTTTGCGGTGTTGTCCGCGATGCGATTGCCCAGCGCCGGAAGCGCGCCGGGGCGCAGCGAGAAGCTGAAGCTCATCAACGCGTTCTTCGCGTTCGCCAAACCCGGTGTGGGCGCAAGCAAGGTCTTGAGGTCTTCGGCGATGGCGGCGGAGGTTTCGATCCGCGCCAGCGCTGCAAGGCCATCGCGGTTCATTTCCGTGTAACCCAGAATGGCGCGCGGGAAGCTGGCGACGATGGCCTTGATGTCATCGGCACATTCGGCGGGAATCGCGGGTTTTTCCGCCTCCATCGCGGAGAGGAAGGCGCGTTCCAGCGGCGTGGCCGGTGTCTGGAACAGCGCCAGCACACGGGCGGTGTCGATGTAGCCGCTGCCGAACGGCAGGAAAGCCATCTCGCGATTGAGCCTGGCCAGATCGCCGCTTTGCACCAGCGATTTCTTCGGGCGCGTGAGGCCAAGCAGTTCGGCGGCAGCATCGGATTCGCCCTTGGGCAACAACGTGGCCACCAGATGCCCTTCCACGATGGCGGCAACACCGACGATGGGCGCATCGGGAAGCTCCAGCTTCCAGCCCGCGGCAACGCCTTCGTGCGTGAAACGCGGCAGTTTTTCGCCTGCGGAGGTTTCCAGCCGTTCGACCAGCGCGGTGAGATGCGAAGGATCGGCCAGCGACACACGAAACACGGGCGCCAGCCCGATGCCGTAGATCGCCACCTTGGCCTGCATCCCCATGCCGAAGGCCTCGGCAAGGGATTTCACGTCCGCGTGCGAAGCCAGTTCCGTTTCGACGGCGCGCAACCAGGACAGCACCCGCTTGGCATCCGCATCGTCTTCCGATTCCAGCAACGCCGTAACGCGCGCCAACTGCGCACGCCATTGCGGCATCGCCGAGCTGCTCAGCGCCAGATAGCGCTCCGTGATGTCGGTGGGCAGCGGTTCGAAATTGGCGAATACATAGGGTGTATCGGCGGGCACGAAATCCAGCGGATCATTGCCACTGCTGCTGCCTCCACCACGATTGAAGAAAAACCACGCCAGCGCAGCGAGCGCGGCCAGAACGAGCACGAGGGAGATTTTGCGCATGAGGATGTCCTTGCGAAACGGAAGCGTGCGGACAGGATGCCGCACAGTGGCCAAGCGTGACAGCCGCCAAAGATAACCGGATCAGCACACTGCGCGCATCGCCGCATCCACGCGTCGCAGGTCTTCCTCGGTATCCACGCCCGCCGGGAACGGTTCGGGGCTGATCGCCGCGGCGATGCGCCAGCCCGCCTGCAATACGCGCAATTGTTCCAGCGATTCGGTGGTTTCAAGCAACGAGGTCGGCATCGCGGCGAAGGCGCGCAAATCGGCCACGCGATAGGCGTAGAGGCCGATGTGGCGCAGCCACTGGCCGGGCGGCAATACGCTCTTGTCTTTCGCAAACGCATCGCGGTGCCAGGGAATCGGTGCGCGGCTGAAATACAGCGCAAGGCCCAGGTCATCCCGGACGAGCTTCACGCAATTGGGATCGAACAGTTCTTCGGCACTGGAAATCGGCTGTGCGAGCGTTGCGAGTTTCGCGCCGGTTTCAACCAATGCCCGTGCTGCCGCGCGGATCGCCGAAGGCGGCGCCAGCGGCTCGTCGCCTTGCAGGTTCACCACGATGCGCGCATCGCTCCAGCCACGCAAAGCCGCACATTCGGCCAGCCGATCCGTGCCGGAAGTGTGTTGATCCGAGGTCATGCAAACGTCCACGCCCAAAGGTTCCAGCGCTTGCGCGATGCGTTCGTCATCGGTGGCGACCACCACTTCCGCCGCCCCGGCTTCGCGCGCACGGCGGGCGACGTGGACGATCATCGGCTCACCGGCGATCAACCGCAGCGGCTTGCCTGGCAGGCGCGTGGAAGCGTATCGGGCAGGAATGGCGACAACGAAATCCGGCAATTCCACGGCGCTCATGCGAGGGCTCCTTGCCGCTCGCGCACCAATCGCGCCACGGCATCGAAAAAGAAATCTGGAAGTTGCGCCCGTACCGGTACGGCGTACCAGTTCGGCTGCGCGAACGCGGCGCATTTCACTGCGTCCTTCTCGGTCATCAACACCGGCCCGGCATCGCGGAAATCCAGATCGGCGGCGGTGAAGGCGTGATGATCCGCAAAGGCGTGCGGAATGGCTTTCACGCCAGCGGCTCGCAATGCGGTGAAGAAGCGTTCGGGATCGCCGATGCCCGCCACAGCGTGAACTTTTTCCCCGGCGAACTGCACCAACGGTGCGAACTCACCATCGCGCAGTGCGATGGCTTGCGATAATGCCAATTGCATCGGCACTTCATCGCCTTGCGCCTGCCCGCCGTTGACGACAATGAAATCGCAGGCGTTCGCGCGTTCGATGGGTTCGCGCAACGGCCCTGCCGGAAGCAGGCGGCCATTGCCGAAACGGCGGCGACCATCGACCACGAGGATTTCCACATCGCGCGCCAGGGCGTAGTGCTGCAAGCCATCGTCGGCGATCAACACATCCACTTCTTTTGATGCTGCCAACACGCGCGCGGCCTCGATGCGCCTGGCCGCCACGGCCACGGGCGCGTTCGTGCGGCGTGCAATCAGCAACGGCTCATCGCCCGCCATCTGCGCATCGTCGCTCACCGCTACGCGATGCACGGAGGCAACATCGTCCCGCCCATAACCGCGAGAAATCACACCCGGCGAAAACCCGCGCTCGCGCAAGGCTTCCACCAGCGCGATGGTCAACGGCGTTTTGCCTGCGCCACCCACCGCAAGATTGCCGACGACGATCACCGGCAAACCGGCCCGTTCTCCCGGCTTGCGACCGGAAACGAAATCCGCGCGCCGCGCTCGTGCGATGCGTGCAAACACCGCCGACAAACCGCGCAGCACGAAGCCCGGCGCGGCATCGCCGTACCAGCGGCGTTCCAGCCAGTGCGTCAATGCCGCTTTCATGTTCAGCCGCCGTCGGCGTCGCGGAACTGGAGCTTGTACAGCGCCGCATACGCACCATCGCGTGCGATCAATTCCGCGTGGCTGCCAAGTTCGATCAGGCGGCCTTGATCCAGCACCGCAATCTGATTGGCGTGTTCGATGGTGGTGAGGCGATGGGCGATCACCAGCGTGGTGCGTTGCGCCATCAGCCGCGCCAACGCACCCTGGATCAAGCGTTCGGATTGCGTATCCAGCGCGCTGGTGGCCTCGTCCAGAATCAGGATCGGCGCATCCTTCAGCAGCGCGCGAGCGATGGCGATACGCTGGCGCTGGCCACCGGAAAGCTGCCCACCGCGTTCGCCGACCTGCGTTTCCAGCCCTTCCGGCAAGGTGCTGATGAACTCCATTGCATTGGCTGCAATTGCCGCATGTTCGATCTGCTCGCGCGTGGCATTCGCCATGCCGCCATAAGCAATGTTCTCGGCGATGGTGCCGTTGAACAGCATCACGTTCTGGCCGACGAAGGCGATCTGCGAGCGCAAGTCGTCAAGCCGGTATTCGGGCAAGGCCACGCCATCGAGCACGATGCTGCCCTGCGAAGGCTCGTTGAAGCGCGGCAGCAGCGACACCAGGCTGCTTTTGCCGCTGCCCGAACGCCCGACCAGCGCGGTAACGCTGCCGCGCGGGCACACGAGCGAAATATCCTGCAATGCCGAAATTTCGCGGCCCGGATACTCCAAACCAACGTGGCGGAACTCGATGTCGCCGCGCACACGCGAGGTGATTGCCACCGTGCCCGTATCGCTCTCCACCGGCGCATCAAGCACATCGAACACATCATCCGCCGCCGCCACGCCACGCTGCACGGCAGCTTGCACCGTGGTGAGGCGCTTGATCGACGGCAACATCACCAGCATCGCTGTGATGAGCGACATGAAAGTGCCGGGCGTCATCGATTCCAGCAGATCGGGCCGCGTGGCGCGCCAGACGATGGCCGCAAGCGCGGAGGCGGCAACGAGTTGGATCGTCGAAGTGGACAGCGCATTGGTGCTGGCCACTTTCAGGTTCAGGCCGAGATTGCGGTCGATGGCCTCACCGAAACGCGCGGCCTCGCGCGCCTGACCGCCATAGATGCGTACTTCACGATGGCCTTCCACCGCGTTCTCCACCATGCCCGCGACATCGCCCATCGAAGATTGAATCGTGCGGTTGATGCGACGGTAACGCTTGCCCACCACGCGCCACACCAAACCCGTGACCGGGGCCATGATGAACAGGTAAAGCGTGAGGCTGGGGCTGTGCCACAACATCACCGACAGCATCGCCAGCACGGTGAGGCTGTCCACCACGATCACCTTCACCGAATCGGAAACGGCCTGTGCCACCTGTTCGGCGGAATAGATGACGCGCGAAATGGTGTTTCCGCCCTGCTCCTTCTCGAACCAAGCCGAAGGCAGGCGCTGGTAACGCGCGAACACCGCCTGCCGCAGATCGCGCACCACGCTGCGGCCGATCCGAGCCATGCCGTAGTCGCTGGCATACGTGGCCGCGCCGCGCAGCAGGAACAGGCCGACCAGCACGAAGGGCATCCAGAAGATCGCCACTTCATCGCGCTTGTCGAACAGTTCGTCCAGCATCGGCTTTATCAGCCACGCGAACGCGCCGGAAGCCACCGCATCGAACACCATGCCGACGGCTGCCAGCAGCCAGAACGGCCAGTAAGGCCGCACTTGACTCAGGAGGCGACGATAGGTGGAGCGCTGTTCACTCATCGCTTACTTCGCAGCTTCCGCAGGCGTGGTGGCGATGGAAAGCCGCGAAAAACCAAGCTGGCCGATGGCATCCATTGCAGTGACCACCGCCTGGTGCGGTGTCTTGGCGTCCGCGCGCAGGATCACGGCGCGGTTCTTGTCCTCACCGGCCACTGCGGCGATGGCATCGCGAATCGCGGCGACATCGCGTTGCAGCACTTCACCGCCACCCACGAAGGTGCGGCCTTCGCCATCGATGACCACGGTGAGCGGATCCTTCGGCATCTGCGCGGCTTCGTTCTGCGCGGCCTGTTGCGGCAGCGCAATCTTCATCGCCGAGCGTTCCTGAAACGTGGTGGTGATGACGAAGAAGATGATGAGCGTGAGGATCACGTCGATCAGCGGAACCAGGCTGATTTCCGGCTCATCCTGCGCATGGGCGGAGCCGATCCTCATTCGGCTTTTCCTGCGCTGCTGCTGCGGCGACGCGGTGCGGGAGTCGGAGCCGGATTCGCAGGCGGCGCGACAGGCCGCGATTCCAGCGCATCCAGCAGGCCGATGGCCTGACGTTCCATGTCGATCAGATAACCGGCGACCTTGCCCCGGAAATAACGATGGAACACCAGCGCCGGAATCGCCACGACCATGCCCGATGCCGTGGCCACGAGCGCCTCGCCGATGCCACCGGCCAGCGCCGTCATTTCGCCCATGCCGTGATCCATGATCCCCAGGAACATGCGGATCATGCCGATCACGGTTCCCAACAGGCCCAGCAGCGGCGCCATCGAGGCGATGGTGCCCAGCGTATTGAGGAAGCGTTCCAGCCTGTGCGCAATGTGGCGGCCGGTATCTTCCAACCGTTCCTTGATGATCTCGCGCGGTCGATCACGTACATCCAGCGCGGCGGCGAGCAGTTCGCCCAGCGCGGAATTCTGGCGCAGCGCGTCGATGTGCCTGGGATCGAGTGTCGGCCTGCGCGACCACTCGCGCACTTCCTCGCCCAACCCCGGCGGCATGATGACCTTGCGGCGCAAGCTCCAGAAACGTTCAAGGATGATCGCCAGTGAAATCGCCGAACACGCCAGGATCGGCCAGATCGCCCAACCGCCCGCTTTCAACAGTTCCAGCACGCGCAACTCCAACACGAAGTACGGCCCGTGGCCGCGAAGGGCGCATCTTAACGTGAGTTGTTGCGGGGCAAGGCAGATCGTGCCGCCTTCAAGTCGCGCCCGCTACCATTGCCTCGATGACCACGCCCCACACCACTCCCGAACACCCGCGCATCGGCGTCGTCGGAAGCCGTGGCGCCTTCGGGCGTTGGCTGGCACGTTTTTTCGCCGAACGCATGGGTCTGGAAACGCTTGGTGCCGATCCGGCAGACGCAACTTCCGCCACGCCTGATGAACTGATCGAACATTGCGACGTGCTGGTTTTCAGCGCACCGATCCGTGCCACGCCTTCGATCATCCGAAGCTACGTCGCACAGGCCAACGGCCGCGAGCGTGGGCAGTTGTGGCTGGATCTCACCTCGATCAAGAAGCCCTCCATGGAGGCGATGCTGGAATCGGCTGCGGAAGTGGTGGGCCTGCATCCGATGACCGCGCCGCCGAAAGCACCCACCTTGAAAGGCCGCGTGCTGGTGGTGTGCGAAGCGCGTTTGCAGCACTGGCGCAGTTTCGTCGAACGGTTGTGCGAGGCGTTGGAAGGAGAATGCGTCGGCGCCACGCCCGAACAGCACGACCGCATCATGGCGCTGGTGCAGGCGATGGTTCACGCCACGCATCTCACGCAAGCCGCCGTGCTGCGCGACAGTGCGGAAGAACTGGGCGGGCTTGCAACCCTGCTGCCGTTCCGTTCGGCCTCGTTCGAACTGGATGCGGCGATCCTTTCGCGCATCCTCGGCATGAATCCTTCGATCTACGAGGACATCCAGTTCGGCAACCCGAACACCGTGCCGATGCTGGAAACCCTGGCGCACCACGCCGCCGATCTTGCGCGGACGGTGGCACAAGGCGACGAGGAAGCACGACGGCAATTCCGCGAGCGCTTCCTCGCATCGCCCAAAGCGGCCATCGGCGAAGCGGTGCTCGCCTCGGGCAATTACACCTTCGAGCGCGTGGGTTACCTGCTGGCCGATCTGGCCGGAGAGCGCAGCCTTTCCGTACACCTGCCCGAAGACAAACCCGGCTCGCTGCGCGCGCTGCTGCACTTGTTCGAACTGTTCGGCATTTCCATCGCCTCGATCCACTCCTCGCGCACACCGGCGGGCGAGGTGCATTTCCGGCTCGGCTTCGGCGCGGAAGTGCCCGCCCCGGCGATTGAATCGGCGGCGCGGGCGATAGATGCCAGCGGTGCGGGACGGGTGCTCCGGTTGGAGTGAGTTCGCAGGTCGGCTCAACGTAGGTCGGCTCAAAGCGCGAAGCGCTGGAGCCGACATCCCGTAACCACCTGTCGGCTCCGCGCCTGCGGCGTTTGAGCCGACCTGCACAGAATCAGTTCAACCAGGCGCGACCGTTGCTGATCCGCACGTAGGCCCCCTGATGGATGCCATCCAGATCGCGCTGCGAGATCACGATGCGGCGGCCATCGTCCATGCGCAGGAACAGATCGAACCATGGGGCGGAGCGGTTGTTCTTCTCGATCGCCGTGCCTGCGGCCACGCCTGCAATCGCGCCAGCCATCGTTGCCGCCGCACGGCCACTGCCGCTGCCGACCTGATTGCCCAGCACGCCACCGATGATGCCACCGAGCACGGCACCCGCACCGCTCTCGCTGCGTTCGCCATACACCCGCTCGATGCGCTCCACCACTCCGCAGCTCTGGCAGCGCGCATAGCCATCGTAACTCTGGTTGTAGCCGCCTTGGCCCTGGTGATGGCCGTATCGGCTGCTGCCCGATGAGACACAACCGGCCAGCAGCGCCACGGCAAGCGCAAGAAAAACGACAGACCACGTGGATCGGTTCCGGGTACGCATGACACTCCTCCAGTTCGGCGGCGAGTTGTGCCGCGCGAGCATGAACCTATCGCCTGGATGCTGAATGAGGGGCGATGATGTTCAAGCGCGTTCAGATTCCAGAAAGTGCGCCATCAACGGAAGTCGTCGTGGCAGCCCTTGCAGGTTCCGCCGATGCCGCTCATGGCTGCGCCGAGCGCATCGCAACTGGTGGCCTGTGCGGCTTGTGCGGCATCCACCGCATCGCGGAACGCCTTGGCGCGTTCGATGAACTTGGCGTCGTCGCCAACCGGCAGAAAGGCCGGTTCCAGCTCCTCGCCGATGGTGCGCAACAACGTGAGGCGATGGGCGATTTCCTGCGGCGGACAGGCGTTCTTTTCGCGCATTCCGCGCAGCGCGCCCATCTGCTGACCCAGCACCGTCATCACGGCATCGTGGTAGGGCGTACCTTGCTTCAGCGCGGTGATGGCGGCAACCGCGCCCAATGCGCCAATGAACAAACCGATGAGGATCAGAACGACAGAACGCATGGGAACACTCCTTGGAATCACCTGGGAAGCGGCCATTCTGCCAGCCCGCGTATGATTCGTGCCCGCTTTCTTCTTTGCTGCATTTGCCACATGTCCGATACCGTCGTCCTTCCCGATCAATCCGCGCGTTTTTCCGGCATCGACCGCCTCTATGGCGCAGGCGCGGTGAGAAAACTCGCGCACAGCCGCGTGGCCGTGATCGGCGTGGGTGGCGTGGGTTCGTGGGCGGCGGAAGCGCTCGCGCGCAGCGGCGTGGGCCATATCGCGATGATCGATGCGGATGACATTTGCGTTTCCAATACCAACCGCCAATTGCCTGCGCTGGATGGCCATTACGGCCAGTTGAAGGTGGAAGCGATGGCGGTGCGGCTTGCAGCGATCAACCCTTCACTCTCGCTTGATCCGGTTCCGCGCTTCCTCACCCGCGACACGCTGGAATCGCTGCTATTGCGCGATTACGACGTAGTGCTCGATGCCTGCGACAGCTTCCGCGTGAAGGTGGAAACCATCGCCTTCCTGCGCCGCCGCAAGATTCCGCTGGTGACGGTTGGCTCCGCAGGCGGGCGCACGGATCCCACGAAGATCGTGGTGCGCGATCTTTCCCGCACCGAACACGACGCGATGTTCGCGTTGATTCGCAAGAAGCTGCGCACCGAGTTCAACTTCCCGAAAAACCCGCAGCGCTACTTCGGCGTGGCGGCGGTGTATTCGCTGGAGAACGTGCGCTATCCGCAGGCCGATGGCAGCGTGTGCGGCACGCGTCCACAACTGGGGCCGGATGGCGCGTTGAAGCTGGATTGCGGCGCAGGCCTGGGTGCCGCCACGCACGTCACCGGCGGCTTCGCCTTCGCGGCGGCAGGAAAGATGCTGGAGCTTCTGCTGCGCGAAAAGGCGCAGCCGTAGTCATCCATCCGGACTACGCAACGGCTTGCGGAAGCGCCAAGTCAAACAGTTCCACCGCGTTGCGCGTGGTGCGTTCGGCGATGGCCTCCAGCGATTCATTGCGCAAACCAGCGATGGTATGCAGCACCCGCGAAAGCCGCGCAGGCGCGTTGCGCTTTCCTCGCCAATCCGCATCGGGCTGATCCGGCGCATCGGTTTCCAGCAGCAGAAACTCCAGCGGCATCGTCGCCACGAGGCCACGCAACCGCGACGCACGCTCGAACGTCACCGGGCCACCGATGCCCAGATGAAAACCGAGTTTCCACAACTGTTCGGCCTGTTCGCGACTTCCGGAAAAACTGTGCACTACGCCGCGCAAGCCACCGATCCTGCGCAGCAGCGTGAGCACTTCATCCAGCGCACGCCGCGCATGAAGGATCACCGGCAGATCGAACTGCCGTGCGAGCTTCAACTGCCCGACCAGGAACTCGCGCTGCACATTCGCATCCAGCCCTTCGACGAAATGATCCAGCCCGCATTCGCCCACTGCGCACGGGCGTTCGTGTTCCAGCCAGTGCCGCAGCGTTTCAAGATGCTCGGGCCGGTGCTGCGACAGATACATCGGATGCAGGCCATAAGCCGGTGCAAGCTCCGGATGCGATTGCGCGAGGGATTTCAGCTTCGGGAATCCGGCAGCTTCCACCGCCGGAACCACACAGGCAACAATGCCTTCCACACGGGCGCAGGCCAGCACATCGGGAAGATCGGCGTCGAACTCCTTCGCATCCAGATGCGCGTGGCTGTCGATCAGGCGCATCACTTCGCAGGCGCCGCCGACTCCAGCGGTGGATTCTTCCTGGCCTTGCGACTGCCCAGCCACACCGTCGTGGCCGCGAGCAGGATTTCATCGACGAACGGCACGAAATCCGGAACGAAGAAATCGATCACGAACACCACCGCAGCCACAACGAACAGTTGCGGGTGGCGCAAACGCCCCAGCCATGCGAGTACGGGGGCCAACAGCGGATTCTTCATGCCTTTGTTTCTCCAATGCCGGGATCGGCAGCGCAGCAGATAAGGCGTTTTTGCGTGCAACGCAAGATTTGCAGCTCATGGCGTTGTGCCGACGTTGCCAAACTCATGGCGCAATTACAGCGCATCGAGATAACGATCCTTCATCCGCACGTAATGCTGCGCCGAATAGCGAATGCCTTCGATTTGTTCCTCGCTGAGCCTGCGCACGAACTTCGCCGGATTGCCCAGCCACAATTCGCCTTCGCCCACCACCTTGCCCGGCGACACCAGCGCGCCCGCGCCGACGAAGGCATGCTTCTTCACCACCGCGCCATCCATCACGATCGCGCCCATGCCGATCAGCACTTCATTTTCGATGGTGCAGGCATGGATCACCGCCTTGTGACCGATGGTGCAATCCGCTCCGATCACCGTGGCAAACCCGCCCAGCCGGGAATGCGGCCCATCGTGGCTGACGTGCACCACGCTGCCATCCTGAATATTGGTACGCGCCCCGATGCGCACGAAGTTCACATCGCCACGCACCACCGTCATCGGCCAGATCGAAACATCCTCCGCCAGCACCACATCCCCGATGACGGCCGCCGCCGGATCAACGTAAACACGAGGCCCGAGATCGGGCAGTTTTCCCAGGTAGGGGCGAAGATTCATGCGAGGCCTGCGTGAATGGAAATGGAGAGGAACATTTCAAAAAGAGCCAGCTCACCTGCTTCGATGCCGATCTTCCAGAACCGCCACCGCATCCCGCAGCGAAAGCCCGGAAGCGCGCAGCAGCACGGTCAGGTGATACAGGAGATCGGCGGCTTCATTGGTGAGTTCGGCGGTGTCGCGGACGGTGGCGGCGAGTGCGGTTTCCACGCCTTCTTCGCCCACTTTCTGCGCGATGCGCTTGATGCCAGAATCAAATAGCCGGGTGGTATAGCTGCCTTCCGGGCGCTCGCGTTCGCGCTGGGCGATGAAGGCATCCAGTTCGCCGAGGAAATCGGCGGGGGCCCCGGGGAAGCAACTGATGCGACCCAGGTGGCAGGTGGCGCCGATGGGATCGGCAAGCACCAGCAGGGTGTCGTTGTCGCAATCCACGCCAATACTGCGCAATTCAAGGAAATGCCCGCTGCTTTCACCCTTCGTCCACAGGCGCCGCTTGCTGCGGCTGTAGAAGGTGACGTGGCCACTGGCGATGGTGTGTTCCAGTGCGGCACGATCCATGTAGCCCAGCATCAGCACGCGCAGGTTGGCGGCGTCCTGCACGATGGCGGGGATCAATCCGCCTTGCTTGTCGAAATCCAGGGCCGTGAAGTCGAAGGGTGCGGGCGTGGTCATCGCGGGATTGTAAGGCTGCGCCGTGCGCGGCGTGGGCTATCATCGCAGCCTTCGCAAGTTGCGTTGCGTTGGGGACATCATGGGGTCTTCCGAAAAGCCGTCGCCGCCCGCCACGAGCTCCTCCGGCACCATCTATCTGGATGCGGAAAAATCCACCGTGGATCAGACGCTGTGCGTTGCCGGTGCGCAGGCGTTGCCGCCGCAGGAAATCCCCGGCATGGCGCTTGGCCCTTACACGCTGATCGAGCGCATCGGCGCGGGCGGCTTCGGTGCGGTGTGGCTGGCCGAACAGCGCGCGCCGGTGAAGCGCAGCGTGGCATTGAAGATCCTGAAACCGGGGGTGGATACGCAGGAAGTGATCCGGCGCTTCGAGGCCGAACGGCAAGCGCTGGCGATGATGGATCACCCCAACATAGCGCATGTCTTCGATGCCGGGGCCACCGCTGCGGGCCGCCCGTATTTCGTGATGGAACTGGTGCGCGGCATCTCCATCATCAAGTACTGTGCATCGCAGAAGCTGGATGCGCGTGCGCGGCTGGAATTGTTCGTGCAGGTGTGCCACGCCATCGGCCACGCGCACCAGAAAGGCGTGATCCACCGCGACATCAAGCCTTCCAACGTGCTCGTGACGCAGCACGACGGCACGGCGCAGGCGAAGGTGATCGACTTCGGCATCGCCAAAGCCATCTCCGATGAACCGGGCGATTCCGATCTCACCCGCCAGGGCCAGTTGATCGGCACGCCGGAATACATGAGCCCCGAACAGGCGCAACTGGGCGGCGATATCGATACCCGCACCGATGTGTATTCGCTCGGCGTGCTGCTGTACGAACTGCTCACCGGGCAAACTCCGATCAGCCACGCCGATCTCATCGGCCATGATCTTGGCGAAATGGCACGGCGGGTGCGGGAAGTGGAACCGCAACTCCCCTCCACGCGCGTTTCCACGCTGGGCCGGGAAACCGGCCATCTGGAACCTTTCCCGCACGAGGATGCGCACAAGCTGCGCAGCGTGCTGCGTGGCGATCTGGACTGGATCACGATGAAGTGTCTGGAAAAGGATCGCGCTCGCCGCTACGAAACCGTGAACGCGCTGGCCATGGATGTGGTACGGCATCTGAACGGGGAAGCCGTGCTCGCCGCCCCGCCCAGTCGCAGCTACCGCATCACCAAGTTCGCGCGCCGCCACAAGGGCGCGGTCGCGGCAGCGGGCATCGTGTTTGCCGCCCTGCTGGCAGGATTGGCAAGCACCTTGTGGCAAGCCCAGCGCGCCAGCAATGAAGCCGCCCGTGCGCAAGCCGCCGAGGCACAGATGCGCCAGCGTGCCGAAGAACTGGAGCAGGTTGCCCGCTTTCAGGAAAGCCAGCTTTCCGGCATCGATACCGTGGAGATGGGCGCGCACCTGCGCCAAAGCCTGCTGGATGCCGTGCCACCGGAAGAACGCGTCGCACTGGAAGCGGAACTTGAGCCGGTGAACTTCACCGACATCGCGTTGGGTACGCTGGATGCGAGCATCTTCGATCAAGCCATGACCTCCATCGAGGAACAGTTCTCCGCTCAGCCATTGGTGAAAGCACGCTTGTTCCAGAGCATTGCGAATGCGATGCGCGAATTGGGGTTGCTGGAAAGCGCCATGGCCCCGCAGCAAAAGGCACTGGAAATCCGCCGTCGCGCGCTGGGTGAAGCGCATCCGGACACGCTCACCTCCATCAATGAAACCGGCCTGCTGCTGCAAAACTCCGGCAAGCTCACCGACGCCGAACCGTATCTGCGGCAAGCGCTGGAAGGCCGCCGCCGCGTGCTTGGCAACCAGCACGCAGACACACTCACCACCATAAACGACATCGGCGAATTGTTGTTCTCCCAAGGCCAGCGCGGCGAAGCGGGCGACTGGTTCCGTGAAGCGCTGGAAGGCCGCCGTAACGTTCTGGATGCCGATCATCCGGACATCCTGCTCTCGCTCAACAACCTGGGCGCATCGCTCACCGCCACCGAACATCTTGCCGAAGCCGAACCGATCTATCGGGAAGTGCTGAACATCCGCCGTCGCACCTTGGGCGAAAACGCGCCCGGCACACTGGAATCTGTCGGCAATCTCGCCGCGCTGCTGCGCCGCCTGGGCAAGTTCAACGAAGCTGCGCCGCTCTATGAAGAAGCCCTCGCCCAGCGCCGCCATGTCCTGGGCAACGCGCATCCCAACACCATCCACTCGATGAACGGCATGGTGCGGATGCTCGGCGATCTGGGCCATTACGAAGAATCCCTGCAATTGGCACAGGAAGCGCTGGATACCGCTCGGCGCACGCTCGGCAACAACCATCCCGTCACCTTCACCGCACTGGATGGAATGGGTGTGGCATTGCTGAAACTGGAACGTCCGGATGAAGCCAAGCCGTATCTGCAAGAAGCACTGGAGAGCCGTCGCCGCGTCTTGGGCGAACAACACCCCAGCACGATGGGATCCCTCTACAGCATGGCGATGTTGATGCAGGAGCAAGGCAACTTCGCGGAAGCCGAACGAATCCACCGCATCGTGCTGGATGCCAGCCGCCGCAGCAGCGGCGAGGCAAACATGGATACGCTGGTTTCCGCAAGCAATACCGGCGTGGCGTTGCGCGAGCTTGGCCGTCTGGAGGAAGCCGCAGAACTGGGCAAGGAATCGGTCGAAACCGCCAAGCGCGCATTGCCCAGGGATCACTGGTTGCGTGGCCTGTTCGCCAGCGAATACGCGCAAACCCTCGCCGTCCAGCATCGCTTTTCCGAAGCGGAAACCCTCGCGCTGGAGGCCGACGCCATCTATCGCCGCTCCCTCGAAGAAACCCACGTCCGTCGCATCGAAAACATCCGCCACATCGTTGCGCTGTACGAAGCATGGAACACCGCCGAACCGGGGCATGGATACGACACGAAAGCCGCGCAGTGGCGAGGGAAACTGGCGGCGGCGCGGGATATGCCCTGATACTGCTGCCGACTACGGACTTTATAATCAACACATTTGGAAATGTGCCGCACACAGGGGCAACGTGATCAATGCCAAAACTTAAACCATCCCCTCGGAATTGCAGTCCCGGCGACACTCTAGGTAGGCGTGGAAGAACCCGTTCACCTCGATGTGGTGGTTCAGCGCATCCGTGATGCTTGGGGATAGCCCAAGGATCCAGAGTGGAGCCTTGTGCAACTTGCAGTGGACATGACTGAACTCGAACAAGGCGTGAAACGAACTGGTGCTTCGCCTGGCAAAGCGTTGAACCGTTGTCGCACGTGACGCTCTGAGGCTGTGGATCCAGCACCGCCGTCCTGAAATGATCGCTCCCGCTGGTGGCAAGAAGCCATTGCGCTGGTGCAAAGGAACTCGGTGTCAGGAAAAGTGAACCCTTCTGCGGTCCAGCAGCTTGCGGGCTTTTCCACCAGCGCAATACGTGATTTGGTCGAGGCCGAAGTGAAAAAGGTAGCCTGATTAGCCCGACCCTCAGCCCAAGAAATTGCATGCGGCGCGAAGTGTTGGCTCGGCGCAAGGCTTGCAGAGGGCGACGTGGTGGAGCGCAGTCGTTGAAGCATGTCGGATAGCCGGAATCGGTGATTGAAGCGGTAGGCAGCTTCGGCCAGAAGCGACGGGCGTACTTGGCTTGTCGGAAGGATGGTAGCGCCCGCTGATGGCGCGTTTGAGGTTGGACAACCAGGACATTGACCCAGCGTGCGCCTGGACTTCGGTGGCGGCGCGACCCGCCCCGGTGATCAGGACGGTGTGGGGATGATCTTGCTCGACGACTTGGCGAAACACGCCAAGCCGTCGCTGAGTTCCGTCGCCCTGTGCCAGTCGGCGCGCGGTGAAGTCACGGAGCGAGGCGTTGTCGAAGGCACGGATCGGTTCGATCACGGCGAAGGTGGGGCGTTCGAGGTGGGCGTCGCAGCTCACGGCCACGACGAAGGGCTGTTTGCCTTCGGCCCCGCGTCCGCGAACTTGCCGCCGTTGCTTCCCCGCCCAGATAGGCGTCGTCGAATTGCACAGAAACCCGCCAGTTGGCGGGTTTCCTCGTGGTCCGGTCATGGCCTGCATGATCTTGTGCTTGAGCCGCCAGGCGGCGTAGTTCACCCCCAGACGCTTCACTCCAGCGCCAGGTTGGTCTTGGTGGCGGTGAGCAGGTGCATGGCCAGGAACCAGGCCGTCAGCCTTCGTTCTCGAACATCGTGCCGCTGACCAGTTGGTCTGGGCGACACCGACAGCACCCGGCACATCAGGCGAACCCGGAACTGCCCTTCGTTCGCCTGCATCGTCGCGTACTTCACTTCGGCTGCTTCGCGAAGTACGCCGCCGCCTTTTTTAGAAAGGCGTTCTCTTCCTCCAGCCGCGCCACTTCGCGCTTGAGCCGCGCCGCCTCCGACTGCAACAGCCGTTGCGCATCGGCGTCCTGACCCGCCTGCTGCGACTTCGCACGCCACGCATACAACTGCGCCGGCTGCAGCCCAAGATCGTGCGCCACCACCGTCACGCCATCCTTCACCGATCGCAGCAACGCCTGCCGCTTGAACTCGGCACTGAACCGCTGCCGCTTCGCTTTGCCTTCCATCTTCTTCGTCGTCATCTTGATCACCTCGGAGTGCGATAGTTAATCGCTTATCCGGGTGTCCGTGGAACGGGGGCAGGATCATGCAGGGTGAGTTCGGCGCCGAGTAGGAAAAGGGCAAAGACATACTTGAATTGATTCCGCTTCGCTTCATCCCAGCCTACACGTTGACACGAGTAAGAAGGGAAAACCATCAAGCCTCACCAATCAACTTCAACTCATCCGCCTGATATTCCCGCCGCAAGGTGTCGATGAGTTCCTGCAGATCCCCCTCCACGATTTCCGGCAGGCGGTACAGGGTGAGGTTGATGCGGTGATCGGTGATGCGGCCTTGCGGGAAGTTGTAGGTGCGGATGCGTTGGCTGCGGTCGCCGGAACCTACTTGCAGGCGACGGGATTCGGCCTGGGCTGCGGTTTGCTGGCTGCGTTTGTCGTCCAGCAGGCGCGCTTTCAACAGCGACAGGGCGCGGGCGCGGTTCTTGTGCTGGCTGCGTTCGTCCTGGCACTCCACCACGATGCCGCTGGGCAGGTGCGTGATGCGGATGGCCGAATCGGTTTTGTTGACGTGCTGGCCGCCTGCGCCGGAAGCGCGGAAGGTGTCCACTTTCAGATCTGCATCGCGCACGTCGATGTCGGCGATGTCCTCCATCTCCGGCAGGATCGCCACCGTCGCGGCGGAGGTGTGGATGCGGCCCTGGGATTCGGTTTCCGGCACGCGCTGCACCCGATGCGTGCCGGATTCGAAACGCAGCCGCGCATACGCGCCCGGCCCTTCGATGCGCGCGACGATTTCCTTGTAGCCACCGTGTTCGCCCGGATTGGCGTTGAGCACTTCCACGCGCCAACGCTGGGTTTCGGCATAACGGGAATACATGCGGAACAGATCGCCCGCGAACAATGCGGCTTCATCACCGCCGGTGCCTGCACGGATTTCCAGAAACAGGTTGGCGTCGTCGCTGGGATCGGGCGGCAGCAACAGCAGGCTCAGCGATTCATCGAGGTGTTCGATGCGCGCCTGCTGGTTGGCGATTTCTTCCTGCGCCAGTTCACGCATTTCCGCGTCATCTGCCAACACTTGCGCAGCGGCCAGATCGGCGTGTGCAGCGTCGAGGTCGCGCAGACCATCGGCGATGGCGGAAAGGCGCGAATACTCGCGGGAAAGTTCGCGGAAGCGGTTGGCATCGGCGGCGACCGAAGGCTCGGCCAGCAGCCGCCCCACTTCCTCGTGCCGTTCCGCCAGTGCGTCAAGCTTGCGGCGGATGCTGGGCGTCATCGGGGTCGGGGGCTTGCGAGGGTTGGGTATCGAACAGGCGCGCGGCGGCGTGCAGCAATTCGTGATCGCCGGTCAGTGCGGCCTGGCGCAATGCGGCGCTGGGGGCGTGCAGCAGTTTGCTGGTGAGCGTGTTGGCCAGATAGGCGAGCGCTTCGGCGGGATCGCGGCCGTGCGCGATGAGTTCCTTCGCGCGTTCCAGCACCGCATCGCGCGTGCTTTCGCCCTGGCGACGCAGGTGCTTGAGCGTGTCCTGCCGATCCGAAGCACGCCACCATTGCAGGTAATGCTCCACCTGCAATTCGATGATGGCCTCGGCCTGATCCGCAGCCTCGCGGCGCGAACGGCGGTTTTCGTCGATGACCTGTTCCAGATCGTCCACGCCGTAGAGGAAAGCATCATCCAGTTCCGCCACGGAAGGTTCGATGTCGCGCGGCACCGCCAAATCGAGCAGGAACATCGGGCGACGACGGCGCTGCTTCAACGCCTTGTCAACGCTCGCACGCAGCAGCACCGGTTCTCGGCTGGCGGTGGCGGAAAGCACGATGTCCGCTTCCGGCAGCAGGCGCGGAATGTCGTCCAGTGCCATTGCGGTGCCACCGAAACGCGAGGCCAGCGCCTGCGCATGTTCCAGCGTGCGATTGGCGACCAGAAGACGCTTCACCTTGTGATCCACCAGATGGCGCGCAGCCAGTTCGATGGTGTCGCCTGCGCCGATCAGCAGCACCGTGGCCTGATCCAGGGCGGTAAACACACGTTGCGCCAATCGTACGGCGGCAAAGGCCACGGACACCGGATGTGCGCCGATCCGCGTATCCGTGCGGGCGCGCTTGGCCACCGCGAAGCTTTGCTGAAACAACCGATCCAGCGGCGTTTTCAGCGCACCGGCACCGCGTGCGTGCTGATACGCCTCCTTCACCTGCCCCAGAATCTGCGGCTCGCCCAGGATCATCGAATCCAGCCCGGTGGCCACGCGGAACAGGTGCCGCACTGCATCGGCATCGCGGTAGCGGTACAGATAAGCGTCCAGTTGTTCAGGCCGCAGGCCGCCGTATTGTTCCAGCCAGCGTTCGGGCAGCGCATCCGCGCCCGGTTCGACGCGGCAATACAGTTCGGTGCGATTGCAGGTGGAAAGCACGGCCGCCTCGGCGATGCCCCGGCTTTCCACCAGTTCGCGCAACGCGCGTTCCACCACGGACGGGCCGATGGCGAGTTTCTCGCGCATCGTGACCGGCGCGGTCTGGTGATTGAGGCCGAGGGCGAGCAGGGTCATGGCGGGCTTGCGTTAGACTTGTTTTTCACGCTGGCGTGCTGTTTTTTGCTTCATCGCACAGCGCCTTACGGAACCTGGATGAAGATGCAACGCGCCCTAGTTTACCTGCTGCTGCTGTTGACCACGCCTTTTGCTGCGCAGGCCGAGCAACCTGAACCAACCAAGGACGATTTGCTGCCTGCTCTGCTGGAAGGCGAGTTTGCCCTGCAGGGCGGTGATCACGCCGCTGCCGCAACGGCCTATGTGCAGGCAGCGGCGATTTCCACCGATCCGAAAATCGCCGAACGCGCGGTGCAGGCTGCACTGCTGGCGAACGAACCGACCCTGGCGCGGCAAGCCTTGGTGCGCTGGCAAACCTTGCAGCCGGACAACAGCGGCATCGGTGCCGCGCAACTTCGGCTGGCATTGCGCGATGACGACAAACCCGCAGCTCGCGCCGCGCTGGAACGGCTGTTCACGCAGGAAGACGGTTGGCGACAAGCCGCAGGCGCATTGGCCGCACAGCAGGACAAGGCCATCGTGGCCGAACTGCTGGACGAGATGGTGGAATCCAACCGGTTGCCGGACAAGTTCGAAGCGTGGCTGACGCTGGGCGGCGTGGCGCTGCGGCTTTCGGACAAAGACCTGTACGCACGGCTGGCCGCTGCCGTGCCGCAGAAATTTCCGCAGGAGCCACGCGCCTTCATATGGCTGGCCGAAAGCGCCCGCGAGGCGGGCGACAAGGTTGCCGCGCAGGCCGCGATCAAGAGCGCATTGGCATTGCCCGATCTGGACAACCAAACGCGCCTGCAAATCGCCGCACAACTGGATGCGCTCGGCGATCCGGCAGCATCAGCGAAGGCACTGGACATTCCCGACGCGGACGAAAGCCTGATCGGCGCACGCGCCACGTACCTTTTGCGCGCCAAGGATCAGGACGGGCTTGCGAAGCTGTACAAGGAAATCAACAAAGGCAGTGCCGACAAGAGCCTTCCGGCGACGCGACTGTTCCTGCTTGGCCAGATTTCCGAGATGCGCGAGGAACACGAAACCGCGCTGGGTTGGTATCAGAAGATCACCGCCGGAATGCCGTGGGAACAATCCCGGCTTCGCATCGCGCTGCTGCTGGACAAGCTTGGTCGCAGCGATGAAGCCATCGCGCGGCTGCGGGAAATCCAGGCCGGAGATGTGGAATCGGGCGAACTGATCCGCGATGCCTATCTGTTCGAAGCCGATCTGCATCAACGCGCCAAGCGCGGCAACGAAGAACTGGCGGCACTCTCGCGCGGCATTTCCATCTTCGAAGGTGATTCGGCGCTGTTGTATGCGCGTGCATTGGCTTACGAACGGCTGGATCGCGTGGAGGAATCCATCGCCGATTTTCGCACGCTCGCCAAGGATCAGCCGGACGATCCCACCGTGATGAATGCACTGGGCTATACGCTGGTGGATCGCACCGATCGCATCGAAGAAGGTTTCGATCTGATTGAAAAAGCCATCGCCGCCAACCCGGATGAACCAGCGGTGCAGGACAGCATGGGCTGGGCGCTGCACAAACTCGGACGCAATGCCGAAGCCCTGCCCTTCCTGAAAAAAGCCTTCGAGGGCCAGCACGATGCAGAAGTCGCCGCACATCTGGCAACGGTGCTGTGGGAACTGGACAAGAAGGACGAAGCCCGTTCCATGCTGCGTTTGGCCCGTGAACTTGATCCGGATAACCGCGCCCTGCGCGCCGCCGTGCAACGGATCGGCGAATGATGCGACGCCTTCCGATACTCGCGACCCTGGCATTGTTGGCCGCGTGCACCTCCGCGCCACGCCGCATCTCCGCCGATGACGCATTGCTCGCCGCGCAGGCGCAACGCGAAGCGTCGCTGGCGCAGCATGGCGCGTGGAAACTCACGGGTCGGCTGGCGGTTTCCGATGGCCACGACGGCGGCAGCGGGCGGATCGAATGGACACAGGATGGCGACGCCTACCAGATCACGCTGAATGCGCCGGTGACTCGGCAAAGCTGGAAACTCACCGGCGATGCCACGTTCGCGCGGCTGGATGGGCTGGAAGGTGGCCCATTCTTCGGCGACAACGCGGAAAGCCTGCTGTTCGAGCATCTCGGCTGGCAGGTGCCGTTCACCGATCTGATCGCATGGAGCCGAGGCGCACGCGCGACTGGCGCGGCCAACATCGAGTTCGGTGAAAACGGTTTGCCCGCGTTGATCGTGCAACGCGGCTGGCGCATCGAATACCGCGCCTTCAACGCGGAACCCTTGCCGCTGCCCACCAAGGTTTTCGCCGCGCAAGGCGAGCGGAAGGTTCGGATGCACGTGGAGCGTTGGGAAACCGCGCGATAAACCCGATGCCTGCAACACTTCCCACCGATGAAGGCTGGAGCCACTGGCCCGCCCCGGCCAAGCTCAACCTGTTTCTGCACATCACAGGCCGCCGCGCGGATGGCTATCACCTGCTGCAAACGGTGTTCCAGTTGCTGGATTGGGGTGACGACATCGCCTTGCGGGTTCGCAACGATGGCCGCATCGAACGGCCCACCGGCGCACACGGCGTCGCGCCGGAAGACGACCTCACCGTGCGCGCCGCACGCGCCCTGCAAGCGACCACGCGAACCTCGCTCGGCGTGGATATCGCGATTGAAAAACGCATCCCGCAAGGCGGCGGATTCGGCGGTGGCAGTTCCGATGCGGCCACCGTGCTGCTGGCGCTGAACCGGCTCTGGCGCACACAGCTTCCACTGAATGAACTGGCCCGCATCGGCCTTGCACTCGGTGCGGATGTGCCGGTGTTCGTGCACGGGCGCAGCGCATGGGCAGAAGGCGTGGGGGAAATCCTCGTGCCGATGACACTTCCCGAACGCTGGTTCCTGCTCGTGGACATCGGCATCAGCGTGCCCACGGCTGAACTGTTCCGCGCCCCGGAATTGACCCGAAACACGCCGTCCGCGACAATAGCCGACTTCGTTTCCGGCTCCCTGTGCGACAACGCCTTCATGCCCGTGCTGCGCTCCCGCGCATCGGGCGTCGGCGATGCGCTGGATCAGCTCGCAGCCTTCGGCGCGGCGCAGATCACGGGCACCGGCGGCGGAATGTTCGTCCCGTTCGATGATCCCGCAGCAGCACAGGCCGCGCGGGAATGTCTGCCGAAGCACTGGCGCACATTGATCGCACGGGGCGTTGACGAATCGCAGGCACATGCAAGGTTGCGCGAATTGCCCTGACAGGCTGCCACCACGCATCGTCGGCAACACAACATGGTGGGGCGTCGCCAAGCGGTAAGGCACCGGGTTTTGATCCCGGCATTCGCAGGTTCGAATCCTGCCGCCCCAGCCATCCTGCTCCAATCAAGCCTGATCCAGTCAAGCCCGTTCCAACCCGTTCCAGCCAGCGCCAGGTACCCACCGTGGACAGCAACAATCTTCTGATCTTCTCCGGCAATGCCAACCGGCCGCTGGCGATGCAGATTTGCGGCAAGCTCGGCGTCGGCCTGGGCAAGGCGCTGGTCGGGCGCTTCTCCGATGGTGAAGTGCAGGTGGAGATCGACGAAAACGTGCGGAGGCAGGAAGTGTTCGTGATCCAGCCCACCTGCGCGCCCACCGCCGAAAACTTCATGGAACTGCTGGTCATCATCGACGCGCTCAAGCGTGCCAGCGCCGCCGCCGTCACCGCGGTGGTGCCCTACCTGGGCTACGCACGGCAGGATCGCCGCCCGCGCTCGGCGCGCGTGCCGATCACCGCGAAGGTCGCGGCCAAGATGTTCGATGCGGTGGGCACGGATCGCCTGCTCACCGTCGATCTGCACGCCGACCAGATTCAAGGCTTCTTCGATTGCCCGCTGGACAACGTGTATGCCTCGCCGCTGCTGCTGGCCGATGTGTGGCGCACGCAAGGCACGGAAAACCTGATCGTGGTTTCCCCGGACGTGGGCGGCGTGGCCCGCGCCCGCGCCATCGCCAAGCGGCTGGACGATGCGGAACTGGCCATCATCGACAAGCGCCGCCCGAAGGCAAACGTGGCCACGGTGATGAACATCATCGGCGACGTGGCCGGCAAGACCTGCGTACTGGTGGACGACATCGTGGATACCGCCGGAACCCTGTGCGCCGCCGCCGCCGCGCTCAAGGACAACGGCGCGAAGAAGGTCGTGGCCTACTGCACCCACCCGGTGCTTTCAGGGCCTGCCATCGCCAATCTGGAAAACTCCCGGCTGGATCAACTCATCGTCACGGACACCATCCCGCTTTCCCCCGAAGCTCGCGCCTGCAGCCGCATCCGCCAGCTTTCCGTCGCGGAAATCCTCGCCGAAACCATCCGCCGCGTGGCGTATGGGGAATCGGTGAGTTCGTTGTATGTGGATTAATGGAGCAGTGAGTCGGCGCTTTGCGCCTGCAAGAATGGAACTGGTAAGTCGGCGGCTTCGCCGCCTGCAAGAAGTGAGTCGGCGCTTCGCGCCTGTGAGTAAAAGCTGGGCGGATTCCGCTTTTCCTCGCGCCGCAGGCGCGACTGACAGCGAGCGCAGCGAGCGACTGACTCCTCACAGCGCGCAACGCGCGCGACTTGCCAGAAAGAAAATGGCTCATCTGGTCGCGGATGAGTCACCCCCGCCGCCGCGAGGCGGTATCAACCAGCAGCAAAACAGGTAACCAAAATGGCAACTCATCAACTCAACGTCGAACTCCGTGAAGTCGCAGGGAAGGGTGCGAGCCGCCGTCTGCGTCACTCGGACAAGATTCCGGCGATCGTTTACGGCTCCACCCTCAAGCCGGTGGCGATCCAGCTCGTCCACGAAGATGTCTGGCTGGCCAGCAAGCACGAGTGGTTCTACGCCTCCATCCTGAATCTGAACCTCAATGGCGACGTGCAGCAGGTGTTGCTGCGCGACATGCAGCGC
>JAWLAV010000004.1:0-212844 GCA_041395225.1 Lysobacteraceae bacterium | reverse complement strand
GTGCAAGCCGCGTGACGATCTGCCGGCTGCACAGCCGACGGCGAAACCGGAATCCGAGCCGATGCGGCCACGATCCGCAGGGCGGCGCTCGGCCCGCTGTCGGGAATCAGCGAAGCATGGCTGCTGACAACGCCGCTGCGTGGCCCCGCGATGCCGAAATCCCACTCACAGACGTCCGATCCGTGCCCAAAACGGGGCTTGCGCGACCGCCGCCTACCCAGCAGACTGCCCGAAAAGGGCGTTTGAACTTCCTATACGCTGTCCACGCGTTTCAACTGAGTGAGAACGCTGCTTGCAGGAAGGGCTTGTCCGAATGGCCGCATCGGCGGCAAAACCGCGTTTGACCCTTCGACTGGAATGGAGCGGCGAGATGATGATGCGTTCGACGTTGTTGCTGTCCTTGCTTGCGTTGTGCGTGCCCGCCACGGCTGGCGAGCCGTCGCCCGTATTCGAGCCTGCGGCCTGCAAGTTCGAGGGCGTGCCGGCCAATTGGGCGAAGAAGCACCGGGTTGAGTGCGGCTGGCTGCAGGTGCGCGAATCCCGCGGAAAGCCGGACAGCCGCACAATCAAGCTGTGGGTGGCGATCGCGCGCGCCGAAGCGACAGACAAGCGCGACGATCCGATCCTCTACATCAACGGCGGCCCCGGCGTCGCCACCGTGGACTACATCTTTCCGTACTTCCCCAAGAGCCAGACCTGGCCGGCATTCCGCAAGACCCGCGATATCGTCTACTTCGACCAGCGCGGTACCGGGCGCTCGGAGCCGACGTTCTGCCCCGAGCTGGACAAGACCCTGGAGCAGGTGCACCAGGAGGCGCCGCCCGCACGCGAGGGGTTGGATCGCGGCAAGGCCGCCTACGCCGTCTGTCGCCCGAAGATGCTGGCGCAGGGCGTGGACCTGACCAACTTCAACAGCACGGTCACGGTGGAGGATGCCGAGGACCTTCGGCGCGCGCTGGGTATCGCGCAGTGGAACGTGTACGGCATTTCCTACGGCAGCCTGGTCGGGCTGGAGTACCTGCGCCGGCATCCGGAAAGCCTGCGCAGCGCGATCGAGGATTCGGTGTTTCCGCCCAACTCGGCGGTCGGCGCGGAGCAGGTCGGCACCACCGCGTCGGCCTACCAGGCGGTGCAACGCGCCTGCGCGCTGGATCCGGGTTGCAGCACGCGCTTCCCGGACGTGCTGGGTACGTTGCGGCAAGCGGTGGAACGCTTGAACGCGGCGCCATTGCCGCGGCCCGCGGGCGGGCGCATCACCGGCGACACCTTCCGCGACATCATGTGGATGATGCTGGTGCGCACGAAGACGGTACCGTGGGTGCCGTTGGCGCTGGAGCGGGCGGCTGCGGGCGACGAGGCGGTGATCCGCAAGCTGGACGACCTGTTCGGCGGTATCGACGGCGGTTTCGGCAACATCAGCCAAGGGCAGTCACTCGCGTCCGCGTGCTACGAAATCTTCGGTGGCAGCACCACGGACAGTCGCAGCGTCATCCGGCAGCGGCATCCCTACCTGACTGCCCAGGACATGATCGCCAGCGAGGACGACGAACTGTGCGCGACCTGGCAGCCGGTGCGCGCACCGGTCGAGTTCCACGCACCGGTCCGCAGCGAGGTGCCGACGCTGCTGTACGGCGGCGAGTTCGATCCCGCCACGCCCTACGACGACGCCGTGCTGGCGGCGAAGAACCTGTCGAATGGCACGCTGGTGTACGTGAAGGGTGCGTCGCATGCATCGTTCACGCTGGACGACTGCACCCGCAGCATCGCCCACGCCTTCCTCGACGCGCCGTCGAAGCAGCCGGACCTGGCCTGCCTTGCGGAGCGCAAGGACACGGTGTTCCCGACCGAGGGGCTGATGGAGTTCCTTGCATCGATGGAAGGTTGAGCGCGGCCAGCCTTGCGGCATCGACAGCGAAAGCCTCAGCCTTCCCGATGCACCTGGGAACCCGCGAAGCTCTGGCTCGCCGGCATCATGTCCCCGGTTGCATCGACAACGCCGCCAACATGGCAGCCAAAGACATTCGTTTCGGTGAAGATGCCCGCGCTCGCATGGTGCGTGGCGTCAACGTTCTCGCCAATGCCGTCAAGGCAACCCTTGGCCCGAAGGGCCGCAACGTCGTGCTCGAAAAGAGCTTCGGCGCCCCGACCATCACCAAGGATGGCGTTTCCGTCGCCAAGGAAATCGAACTGGCGGACAAGTTCGAGAACATGGGCGCGCAGATGGTCAAGGAAGTGGCTTCCAAGACGTCCGACAATGCCGGTGACGGCACCACCACCGCCACCGTGCTGGCCCAGGCCTTCATCCGCGAAGGTTCCAAGGCGGTCGCCGCCGGCATGAACCCGATGGATCTCAAGCGCGGCATCGACCAGGCCGTGAAGGCCGCCGTCGAGGAGCTGAAGAAGCTCTCCAAGCCCACTGCCGACGACAACGCCATCGCTCAGGTCGGCACGATTTCGGCCAACAGCGACGAATCCATCGGCAACATCATCGCCGAGGCGATGAAGAAGGTCGGCAAGGAAGGCGTGATCACGGTCGAGGAAGGTTCGGGCCTTGAGAACGAACTGGACGTGGTCGAGGGTATGCAGTTCGACCGCGGCTACCTCAGCCCGTACTTCATCAACAACCAGCAGAGCCAGCAGGTGGAGCTGGACGACCCCTTCATCCTGATCCACGACAAGAAGATCTCCAACGTGCGCGAGCTTTTGCCCGTGCTCGAAGGCGTGGCCAAGGCCGGCAAGCCGCTGCTCATCGTGGCCGAGGAAGTGGAAGGCGAAGCCCTTGCCACGCTGGTGGTCAACACCATTCGCGGCATCGTCAAGGTTGCCGCCGTCAAGGCACCGGGCTTCGGCGACCGCCGCAAGGCCATCCTGGAAGACATTGCCGTGCTGACCAATGGCACCGTGATCTCCGAAGAAGTCGGCCTGCAGCTCGAAAAGGCCACGATCGCCGATCTGGGCCGTGCCAAGCGCATCGTCGTCACCAAGGAAAACAGCACGATCATTGATGGTGCCGGCGATGCCGATCGCATCCAGGCCCGCATCAAGCAGATCAAGGCGCAGATCGAGGAAACCTCCTCCGACTACGACCGCGAGAAGCTGCAGGAGCGCGTAGCCAAACTCGCTGGTGGCGTGGCCGTGATCAAGGTCGGCGCGGCGACGGAAGTGGAGATGAAGGAAAAGAAGGCGCGCGTCGAAGACGCCCTGCACGCCACCCGTGCGGCGGTGGAAGAAGGCGTGGTGCCCGGTGGCGGCGTCGCGCTGATCCGCGCGCTGGCGGCGGTTGGTGTGCTCAAGGGTGCCAACGAGGACCAGAACCACGGCATCCAGATCGCCCTGCGCGCGATGGAAGCCCCGCTGCGCGAAATCGTCGCCAACGCCGGCGAGGAGCCTTCGGTCATCGTCAACCAGGTCAAGGCCGGCACCGGCAACTTCGGCTACAACGCCGCCAACGGCCAGTTCGGCGACATGGTGGCCTTCGGCATCCTGGATCCGACCAAGGTCACGCGTACCGCGCTGCAGAACGCCGCTTCCATCGCGGGCCTGATGATCACCACCGAAGCCATGGTGGCCGAGGCTCCGAAGAAGGAAGAACCTGCTGCTGCCGGTCACGGTGGTGGCATGGGTGGCATGGGCGGGATGGATTTCTGATCCTTTTCACCCGGCTGCAACGCTGCAAGAAAAACCCCGCCGCAAGGCGGGGTTTTTCGTTTCGGTTTCCGGGCCAGTCTGCTCGACAACGGCTATGCCGAACTGCCGATACTCTGTGCGCATGCCGTGGTGGTGATGAACCTGCCACCGATCCAGCACGATCCGTTCGACCGCCTGCGGGCGGCGCAAGCCACGGTTGAGGGTGTCGTGCTGCCGACATCCGATGCACTGGTTGCGCAGTATCCGGGGCCGATACGCAAGGCGTGATCCTGGCAGCCTGCTAATCCGCCGCCACCGCATTGCGGCCATGTTTCTTGGCTTGGTACAAAGCCTGATCCGCACTTTGCATCAGGGCCACGAAGTCCGAGGTTTGCGGGGGTGTGCGGGTGGAAAGGCCGATGCTGATGGTGACGCGACCGGTGGTCGGATGGCCTTTATGCGGGATGCCGAGGGCTTCCACGCGCTGACGCACGGTCTGCGCCACGGTATTGGCGGCGTCGGTGTCGGTGCGAGGCAGGATGATGGCGAATTCCTCGCCGCCGTAGCGCGCCACCAGTGCGCCTTCGCGTTCGACGCCGGTGGACAGGGCGTTGGCGATCTGTTGCAGGCAGCGGTCGCCGGCGGGGTGGCCGTAGAGATCGTTGTAGGGCTTGAAATGATCCACATCGATCATCATCAGCGACATGGGTTCGCCGGTGCGCGTGGCGCGGTGCCATTCGCGTTCCAGGGTTTCGTCGAAGGTACGGCGGTTGGCCAGCAGCGTGAGCGCATCGGTTGCGGAGAGTTCGCGCAGCCGGTCTTCCAGGCGCTTCTGCACGGTCACGTCGCGAAACACCATCACGTAGCGCGGTGCGCCTTCGTAGGCGTCGTGCCCCACGTCCAGACTGGCTTCCATCGGGAAACGCCCGCCGCCGGCGCGCCCGGCCCAAAGCGTGCCGTCCCAGTGTTCGGACTGTTGCAGGCGGCTTCTGATCTGGACGATCACATCGTCTTCCTCGAACAGCGCCAGCGGCTTGCCGCGCACCGCTTCGGCGGTGTAGCCGGTGATTCGGCTGAAGCCCGGATTGGTGCTGATCACGTGCATGTCCGAATCCAGTACCACGACGGCCTCGCCGGTGTGCTGCACCACCACGTCTGCCAGCCGCAACCGGGCCTGGGCGCGTTCCAGTTCGTTCAATTGCCGCTGCAGTTGACCGTTGAGCACAGCCAGTTGCCGTGCGTTGGCTTTCTGGATGTGCAGGCCCAGCAGGAACAACAATTCCAGCAGCAGCACCAGGCCAACCAGTGCGAGTGCGAAGTTGCGGTAGCGGGCCTGCGTGGCAAGCCAGAAATCGGCGCGCATGTCCATGCCCAGCACCGCCAGGATGGCACCGTTTTGATCGCGCACCGGGGCCAGCGCGGTAACCCAGTGGCCCCAGCGGTCGGCGTAGGCCGGCTGGAGCATCGCAGCGCCGGTGCGATAGGAGAGGAAGATTTCCTCCGACGGCCCATCGTAGAGATCGCCCGGTGCCGAGTAATCCGGGGATTGGGGCGATTCGGCATCGGCCAGGAAGATCATCAGCTCCGGCGTTTCCACCGATGGCCGCATCAGATAGACGAAGCGGAAATCCGGGTTCACTTCGCGTGCGCGACGAAGCTCTTCCCTGACCGCATCGAAATACGGTGTTCCGGTGTCGTCGGGTGTGCCGGTGAGGCTGGCGATGGGATCAGATTCCAGCGTCGCGGCGGCGGTGCGTACCAGGGACATCAGTCGGTCGGAGATCAGCGTATCGCCGGTTGCGACGATGAAGCGGACGAACCAGATGGATGCCAGCAAGGTCAGCGCGAGTATCGCCGCGCCTATCCAGAGGTGGCTGCGGTCGGAGGAATGGAGCGGGGAATCGGACATGGTGCGGACATCGGGACGATTGCGCAGTTTACGCCGTTGGCGGCGCAGGGTCATGACGAAGCCGCATTTCCTGAAAACGACCTGATCGACGGTGCCTGCAAAACCGCGCCGATGGCGCACAGCACGTATCCTCCCCGCATGACTTCGTTGCGCTTCCTCCTTCGATTGGTTTGCCTGGCCGTGCTGGCTGCTTTTGCCGTGGTTTCATCCGCAAATGAGCAGGCGATCTTTGCCGATGGTGCCGAACACGCACCGCTGCCAGGCGGCAGCAACTACCTGTGGTTCGGCGACGATGGAGCCTGCAAGGCCGATTCGCGCGATGCCTTCGGGCTGGTGAAGCGCTACCACGAAACGCTGGCAGGGCAGGGCGCGGTGCGCGCCATCGCGCAGCAGCAATTGGCAACGATGCACGAACGCGGGATGCGCCGGTTGAGCCTTGGCATCTATTTCATGCACCAGCCGGCGGATGGCGGAACGCTGGTGGATTCGGCCGATCCGGCACAAGTGGCGCAGGCCGTGGCCAACATCGCAGCATTGCTGGCGGACGTGCGCGCCGCCGGTTATCGCGAAGTGCTGTTCCGCTTCTTTCCCACCGACAACATCAACCCTTCGCAGCCGGTGTTTCCCGACTACGGCAGCGCCGATTACGCCGCGCGCGTGGACGAATACTGGAGCTTGATCCGGCAGGTGCGCCCGGTATTGGTGGCCTCCCGCCTGGCCTATCGCATCGATCTGGGCGTGGAACTGGCTGCGCGCGATGCCAATCCGGTGTGGATACCCGAAAGCGACCGCTACAAATACCCGGCGAACGAAACCTGGAGCCGCACCGTGCGCACGCTCTGGCAGCGATACGTGGCCGAATACGGCAACGGTGGCGATACCGTCGGGTTCTCCTTCTTCGTGGACGACGACCAGAACCGCGCCCGTTCACGCGTTCGCCACATGCGCTACCTCTATGAAGGCGTCTATCCACCGGTGTTCGCGCTGGATATCTACGCCGGGGAAACCTACGACGAAGGTGCCAAGTTCCGGATGATGGATGGCTTCATGGTCAGCCAGAACCCCACCGGTGCGAAGTGGGACGCGGCGAACTGGATACTTTCCGAAGCCTATTACGAAGACCCGCTCGCCGCCGAAAGCATTGCGGAGGCGATGACGGAAACCGGACGCCGCGTGCTGTATCTCACGCAATGGCCGCTGGATCGCGCCGGAAGCTGCCAGATGCCGCACGTCAACGTGGCTCCGCCATTTCGGTGGCAGGTGTATCCGGCGGCGGGGCTTTCGGTGCTGAACATCGCACTGCCGCCTTTGCAGGCGCGTTGCGGCTTGCGGTGCGGGTTGTGAGATTGCGTTGTTCTGCCGCAGTCAGGAGGGAGCGACCCTGCAACTTCGCACAGGTGATACTTGCATTGTCATGTTGCGTGCAGTCGCAGCATCGCTTTTTTCCGGCCACAGAAAACATTCGAGGGTAGAAACATGCACGCGTGCATCGCAGTTCGCATCTTCCTGGCAACGGCTGGCGCACTCGCGACGGCCTGTGCATTTGCCGCGCCGCCGCCGCGCTTCCCGGCAGGCTCCGTCTGGCACCGGAACATCGCTTCCGACAACGTGCATCCGCAATCAACCCAAATGATCTCCACCTTGAATGGCCTGGGCGGCTGGGGCAACAACAATCGGTTCCAGATCGATTTCTCGATCCACGTCTATCACAACGCACCAGCCAACGCGCCCACCTATCCGGTAGTCGAACACAAGGTCTGGGAAGACTATTACGCGCCCGATTGCGAACCGCTCGGGGAGATGATGCCTGTGCCAGCCGATGCCGCCTTCGAGGACGACGGCGATGGGCAACCGCTCACTTGCGACAATGGGGACAACGATTGCCATTTGATCGTGCAGCAGGGCAACAAGCTGTATGAGTTGTATTCCGGCAACCTTTCCCCCGGTCCTGGCGGTGCGCTTCAACTGGATGCGATGTGCCTGGCAGTGTGGGAGCTTTCCGTGGTGTATCCGCCCGAGGGCCGGGGCGAGCATTGCACCAGTGCCGATGCAGCGGGTTTTCCCATTGCGCCGCTGATGCCGAACGCGGATGAAGTCTTCGCTGCCGCACAGCAGGCCAACGCCGATCTTGGCCATGCGATCCGCTTCATCCTGCCCAACCATTACATGGCCAGCGATGCGGCGCTTGGCGGCAGCAGCGGCAGGCTCTATGTGCGCCCGGCCACGCACGCCGGCGGCCCCAGTGGCCCGAAGGAAACCGTGCCCTATGGCGCAAGATTGCGGCTGCGCGCGGATTTCCCCATGGCCGGTTACAACGCCGCCGCGCAAACCATCCTGCGCACCATGCAGCGCTACGGCATCGTGCTGGCCGATGGCGGCAACATCGCCCTCACTTTCGAAAGCGATCGCCATACCGAGCACTCCTGGGGAGAACTGGGCATCAATTCGCATATCTTCTGGACCGGCAGCACCGGCAATCGAACCCCGGTGAACGTCACCGATTTCGTGGTTCTGGACACCGGCCCGCGCATCGCCGAAACCTACGACTGCGAACGCACCGTGATCGTGCCGCCGCAGCCGAATGTGGATTCGATCTTCGGCAATGGGTTCGAAGGCTGAATCCAGCAACAGAACACATATTGGGCGGAATCCCGCCAGCCGCTATCCTTCGCGGTTTCCCGAGCGGGTTAAGGCGTGAACGCCCCCGTCAAACCAGAACGACCACAGGTTCCCATGTCCGCCCAACCCATCCCCGCACGCATGCGGGGGCTCAACCGCGCCGAAATTTGCGACCGCAACTTCATTGAATTCGTGGAGCAGTGGAATGGGGAAGCCCATGCCCGGCCTGCGCCTGATGCGCCGGTGTTGCCGGGCAGTGCGTGCAGTGCGGTGGATTTTCTGGCGTTGTTCGAATCGCAACTGGCGTCACGTCATCTGGATTTGATGGCGCGGGTGCTGCGGGTGAAGAACAAGGTGTTCTACACCATCGGCTCCTCCGGCCACGAAGGCAATGCGATGGTGGCGCGGCTGACGCGGCATACTGATCCGGCCTTCCTGCATTACCGTTCCGGCGGGTTCATGGCCGAGCGCTTCCGCAAGCTGCCGGGCATGGATCCGGTGATGGATTCGGCGCTGAGCTTTGCCGCCAGCGCGGAAGACCCGGCTTCCGGCGGGCGTCACAAGGTGTGGGGCAGCAAGCCGTTGTGGGTGTTGCCGCAGACTTCCACGATTGCCTCGCATCTGCCCAAAGCGTTCGGAACGGCAGTGGCGATCGAGCACGCGCGCCGCATCGGGCACCCGCTTCCGATTCCTGCCGATTCGATTGCGATCTGCTCCTTCGGTGATGCCTCGGCCAATCACGCCACAGCGCAGACGGCGTTCAATGCGGCGGCGTGGACGGCCTACCAACGCTTGCCCGCGCCGGTGCTGTTCGTGTGCGAGGACAACGGCATCGGCATCTCGGTGAAAACGCCGAACGGCTGGATCGCACGCAGTTTTTCGCAGCGGCCGGACCTTGATTACTTCCATGCCGATGGCCTCGATCTTGCGAACGGTTATGCCGATGTCGCGCGTGCGGTGGAACATTGCCGCACCACGCGCCGTCCCACGTTCCTGCATTTGCGCACCACGCGCATCATGGGCCACGCCGGTACGGACTTCGAAATCGAATGGCGCTCCATCGAGGAACTGGTGGCGGTGGAAGCCACCGATCCATTGCTGCGTTCGGCGGCCATCGCGCTGGAATCGGGTTTGTACTCGAAGGCCGAACTGCTGGATGCGTATGAAGCCATGCGCAAACGTTGCTTCGATGCTGCAGATGAGGCGGACCGAACCCGCAAGATCACCACATTGGCCGAAGTGATGGCTCCGCTTGCGCCGTATTCGCCGCAGAAGGTTCAGGCCGAAGCCACGCGCACGGATTTCGCGGAAAAGCGCATCGCAGTTCACGGCAGCGAGGAAGCCCTGCCGGAAAACCAGCCGCCCCGGCATCTGGCGATCCAGATCGGTCAGGGCTTGCACGAGTTGCTCGCCAAATACCCGGAAAGCCTGCTGTTCGGCGAGGACGTGGCGCAGAAGGGCGGTGTCTATACCGTCACCAAGGGCCTCAACAAGACCTTCAAGGGCAACCGCGTGTTCAACACGCTGCTGGATGAAACCACCATCCTCGGCTTGGCGCAGGGTTACGCGAACCTTGGCATGTTGCCGATCCCGGAAATCCAGTATCTGGCCTATTTCCACAACGCCTGCGATCAGATTCGCGGCGAAGCGGCCTCGCTGCAATTCTTCAGCAACAACCAGTATGCGAACCCGATGCTGGTTCGCATCGCAGGCTTGGGTTACCAGCGCGGCTTCGGAGGGCATTTCCACAATGACAACTCCATCGCCGCATTGCGCGACATTCCCGGCCTTGTCGTCGGCTGCCCCAGCCGTGGTGACGATGCCGTGACGATGCTGCGCACGCTGGCCGCGCTGGCGAAGGTGGATGGGCGCGTTTCCGTATTCCTGGAACCCATCGCGCTGTACATGACGAAAGACTTGTACGAAGCGGGCGATGGCCAATGGCTGACCTCGTATCCCGCGCCCGGCACCGCGATGACGTTGGGCGAAGGCCGTGTGTACGATGTGGAACGCAGCGATCCGGTGGTCGATATGGTCGTTTTCACCTATGGCAACGGCGTGCCGATGAGCCTGCGTGCGATGAAACGCGTCGAGGCTGATACCGGCTGGAAGGTGCGCGTGGTTGATCTGCGCTGGCTGGTGCCGTTGAATGAGGCGTTCATCGTGGCGCAGGCCAAGGGTGCAAAACGCATCCTGATCGTGGACGAAGGCCGCCGCAGCGCCAGCGTAGGCGAGGGCATCATCACCGCATTGGTGGAAGCTGGGATGGGCCAGATACCGCAGGCGCGCGTGGTGGGCGCGGATACTTACACGCCGCTTGCCGGTGCGGCCTTCCTGGTGTTGCCGGGCGAGGACGATATCGTGGCAGCAGCGCGCGGGCTGGCCTGAGCCGTGGTTCGCAGCTCCATGAATAGCCGTATGATGCGAAGGACATGACCCACACCCAGACCCTTGCCATCCTGTTCGCCGACGTGAGCGGCAGCACGCGTCTGTTCGAGCAGCGTGGCGACGTGGAGGCACGCCGCATCATTGCCGGTGTGCTGGGGGCAATGACGCAGATCGTGCATCAGCACGGCGGCAGGGTCATCAAGACCATCGGCGATGAAATCATGTGCGTTTTCCCCGGTGCAGTGAACGGCGTGCAGGCGGCCTGCGACATGCAGCGCTGCGTCACCACCGAACCGGCCTTCGTGTGCGACAACATCGGCCTGCGCATCGGAATGCACTACGACGAAGCGCTGGTGGAAGATGGCGATGTCTATGGCGATGCGGTCAACACCGCCGCGCGCATGACTTCGCTGGCCAAGCGCGAACAGATCGTCACCACCGCCGCCACGTTCCGCGACGTGACCAACCTGGGCGGCATCCGCTGTCGCGCGCTGGGGCGCGCGCGCGTGGCGGGCAAGTTGATGCCCATCGAGATCGTGGATGTGATCTGGCAGCAGGACACCTCCAACGTGACGATGGTGCAGCGTGCGATCCGCACGGACGATACCCACGATCCGCAGCTCACGCTCACGTTGCGCTTCCGTGGCCAGGTGATCGAACTGGGGCCGGCGTCGCAGATGTTCTCGATGGGGCGTGATGCCTCCAACGCGCTGGTCATCGATGCGGAATGGGTGAGCCGCACCCACGCAACGATCAGCTTCAAGAACGGCCATTTCGTGCTGGGGGACAAGAGCACCAATGCCACCTACGTGCGCTTCGGCGAGGACGACGATCTGCGCCTGCACCGCGATGAAGTGTTGTTGCGGCAATCGGGTATCGTCAGCCTGGGGCAAGTGATTTCGCCGGGGCATCCGGATCTTCTGTATTTCCAGTGCGGCAAGTGATGCGTGCGATGTTTTGCGTGAGCGCAGGGGGCGCGAAGTGACTGTATTTCGCTTTTTGACTGGATTCTGCATCGCAGCCCTGCTGGCCGCATCGCCGCTGGTTGCGCACGCCGACGATGCCACGGGCCGGGTATTCCTGGATGCCAATGCCAATGGTCGTCACGACCGGGGCGAAACTGGCTTGGCCGGGGTGAAGGTTTCCAATGGCCGCCAGATTGCACTCACCGATGTCGATGGCCGCTATCGCATCGGGATCGAGAACGGCGACACGCTGTTCGTCGTGAAGCCCGCCAAGTATGCGATGCCATCCGATGCGCGCGGCTTGCCGCTTTTTTATCGGCACCATTTCCCCAAGGGCGCACCGGCATTGAAGTTCGGTGCGATGCCACGCTCGGACGCGCGCCGCGTGGATTTCGCGTTGTGGCCTGCATCCGGAACGGAAACCTCGTTCGACGTGCTGGCCTTGGCCGATCCACAGGTCAGCAATGCGCGCGAAGTGGAGTATTTCGACAAGCAGATCGTCGATCCCATCCTGCGTCAGCCATCCGCACGCCTGGCCGTGGTGATGGGCGACATGGTCAACGATCAACCTTCGCAGTATCCGGCACTGATCGCCTCGTTCACGCGCGTGAAGCTGCCGTGGTTGATCGCGCCGGGCAACCACGATGTGGATGTCGATGCAGTTTCGGAAATAGACACCACCCTCACGTTCCGCCGCCACTTCGGCCCGGATACCTATGCGTGGGAAGAACCGGGCACGGCCTTCGTGGTGCTGGACGATGTGATCTTCACGCCATTGCAGAAGCAGCGATACGTCGGCGGCCTGCGCGAGGATCAGTTCCAGTTCCTGGAGGCGTATTTCGCCACGCTGCCTTCGGCCACGCGCGTGGTGCTGGCCTTCCATATCCCCGTGTTCCGGATCGGCCCGGAAACCTTCCGCGAAGCCGATCGACTGCGCCTGTTCGCGCTGCTGCAACGCTTCCACGATCCCCTGATCCTTTCCGGACACACCCATGCCCAGCGCCATCACTACCATGGCGCGAGTGATGGTTGGCATGGCGAGGCACCATTGCACGAATACAACGTCGGTGCGGCCTGCGGCGGTTACTGGACGGGCCTCACGGATGAAAACGGCCAGCCGGATTCGCGCATGGAGGACGGCACGCCCAATGGTTTTGCACGGCTGCACCTTGCACCGGAAAAGATCACCACGCGCTATTTCGCCTCGCGCGGGCGGGATGAACTTCGCATCGGCCTGACATCGCCTGGCACGCTGAGGCGTTTTGCGTACCCGGCCTATTCGGTAGTCGCCAACCTCTACGGCGGCGATACGCAGGCCGTGGTCTGGTATCGCATCGACGGGGGCGAGTGGCAGCTCATGGCGCGCACCGAGATTCCCGATCCGGCGCTTTTGGCGCTCAACCTCGAAGATGCACGTACGCCAACCCTGCGTTCGCGCGATCGTGCCGTGATCGGCACCGATTCCCCGCACATCTGGCATGTCCGGGTGCCTACCACGCTGGATGAGGGCGAGCATGTGGTGGAAGTGCGCGCCGTGAGCCGATATGAAGGCGAGGTATCTGCACGCACCACCTACACCCTGCAAACCTGGCAGGAATGAGCGCGGCCTGGCCCACGCTGGACGGCAAACCGCCGCGCATCATTGCCCATCGCGGTGCCAGCGGCCTGATGCCCGAACACACGCTGGAAGGCTACGCGCTGGCGCTGGAGCAGGGCGCTGACGTGATCGAACCGGATCTGGTCTGCACCCGCGATGGGCACCTCGTCTGTCGCCATGATCGCAACCTCGCGCGCAGCACCGATATCGCCACGCGCCCGGAGTTTTCCGCGCGGCGGCGTGAACGCGATTGGTGGGTGGAGGATTTCGATCTGGCCGAACTTTCCGCCCTGCGCGCGGTGCAGCCCTTCCCCGCGCGCGACCACGCCTGCGATGGTCGCTACCGCATTCCCAGTTTCGCAGGTGCCTTGCTGTGGGCCGAGAACGCCGCCAAACAGCGCAAAGCCCGCGTGCTGCTGTACCCGGAACTGAAATCCCCGGCCTATTTCACCGCGCGCGGTGCCGATCCGCTCACGCGCTTTTCCACGCTGGCGATGCAACGCAACCCCGCGCGCGTGGAACTGTGGTTGCAAAGTTTCGAAGTGGAACCACTGGTGGCCCTGCGCGAAGCCGCCGAAGTGCCGGTATTCCTGCTGCTCGACCACAAAGCCCCGTGGCGACGCCTGCTGCCCAAATACGCCGGAAAACTCGATGGCTTCGGCGTGGACAAGTGCCTGTTGCAGGATGTGGATGGCAGCAGCAGCGGCCTGGTCGAACAGGCCCACGATCTGGGTTTGCAGATCCACGCCTTCACCTACCGCGACGACCATCCCGCCGCCGGGTTCGCCAGCGTGCTGGAAGAACTGGATGTCGCCTTCGCCATCGGCGTGGATGCGCTGTTCTGCGATTTCCCTGCCACTGCGCTGCGGTGGCGCGATGGGTTTCAGCAACAGTAGCGAACGGTCAGGTCGCGGCGGTAGCCGCTCGGTTTCCGGGCCGACGGGCACCCGCCAGGAGCAGCCACAGGCAGGTTCCGATTTCGCCGGCGGCGGCAGGCAGTCCGATGTAGCCTGAGACGTGCAAGCCGGAATACTGCGGGACGAGAAGCTCCCCGAATACATTGATCAGGTAGCCCAGGCCGCCCAGCATCAGGAGTACGCCGAGAGATCTCGGCAACATGCGGGATTTCAGGGCCAGGTAGCCGAAGGGGAACAGCCAGAGCCCCCAGAACAGGCGGGTGACGAGAAGGCCATGGCCGTATGCGTCCAGCGAGGCTTTGGCGGCGGCCAGCAGGCGTTCCGGTGCGAGCGACTGAGCGAAATAGGGATCCGTCAGGAACGACAGCGCGTCCAGTTTGTTTACCAGACTCGCCAACCCCAGAGGGACGCTCACGGCGGCCAACGAAACCATGAGCACAGATGCGGGAAGATCCACAGTGCGGAAGAGCCGGAAAAGCACCAAAGGCAAAACCAGAAAGGCCGCCTGCATAACCATGAAACCGGCAATGCCGAAACGAAACAGCGGCTCCGATGCGGCGATGGCGGTGGCAGTCGCCTGGAAGTCGCCTGCAACGATGGTTTTCGAGGGGACGTAGGCCAGGCTGAAAGTGCCTGCGGCCACGACAATGAAGTACAGCAGGCCGGCCAATCGACCGAGTTCTTTTTCGTCGGTGGTCATGTGTTCGCGTCCAAGGGGTTGCAGGTTCCGGAGTGGAAAGCGGCTTCGAACAGCCTAGGCCGGAGCCGCCGACGCGGCCGCATCCTTTGCGCGTGCGCGCCACGCGGCGAGCAGTTCCGCCTCCCGTTCGCGTCCGATGCCTGCGCGCAATTTCACCTGGCGTTCGGCGGGCAGGCGGCGGAACCACGCCAGCAGTTCGGAAACGGTGGTCGCCAGTGGCCTGAAGGTCAGCCCGGCGGCGATGGCGCGGGCGTTGCTCACTTGCCCGTAACCGGCATACGGCCCGGCTCTGGAGGACACCCATATCGGTAGATCCACGCCCTGTTGTTCCAGGAAGTCTGCGGGAACGTGCGTCAGCGTCAGCGGCCCGCCGGTGACGGCGTGGCAGCCGTGCAGCATCGCATCGGTGGAAAGGCGGTAATCCGGCCCGCAGGCGTTGTAGGTGCCGAAGGTTTGCTGCTCGGCCAGGCGAATCATCCATTCGCCCAGATCGCGCCCGTCGATCAACTGCACGGGATCCGAACCATCGCCGGGCACCAGCATTTCGCCGCCTTGCGCGACGCGGTGCGGCCAGTAAGTGAATCGGTCGGTATCGTCTCGCGGGCCGACGATGTAGCCGGGGCGAACGATGGTGCTGCGTTCGCCGTAATGCTTGCGTGTTTCAGCTTCGCTCAATGCCTTCAACGGGCCGTAGAGGTTTTCCACGTCGGCCAAAAGGCTCTGCATGGTTTCGGCCATCGCATCCTGGCCTCGGTACGGCGCGAGCGCAGCGTCCTCGTCGATGCCGGCACGGCTGCCGTCGGCATAGACCGAGATCGTGGAAATGAACAGGTAATGCCCGATGTTTCCCTTCAGCACCTGCGCCGCATCGCGCACCCAGAATGGCAGGGTGGTGGGGTTGTCGATGCACACGTCCCATTCGCGGTTCTTCAGTGCTGCAAGATCGCCGGTGTTGCGGTCGCCGTGCAGTTGTTCCACTTCGCCCGGCCATTCAGGCGAAGGCCGCTGGCCACGGTTGAACAGCGTCACGCGGTGGCCGCGTGCCAGGGCGTAGTTCACCTGGAATGGCCCGGTGAAGCCGGTGCCGCCGAGGATCAGGATGCGCAACGGCCTGGCCGCGCGTTCGATGTTCGGGGCAGCGGCAACGGCGGAAAGCGCAGGCACCGCGGCAGCGACAAGCGCCCCGGCCTTGAGGAAATCGCGGCGGCTGGTGGACATGGCACAGGTTCCGGCAATGGTGGTGATGTCACGATGGCATTGCCGAGGGTGGGCTGCATGTGGCGGAAGACATGCGCAGGGTGGTTCCCGGATTCAGCTTCCCGCAGCACGCCGGGCGAAGGCCCTGTGTATGATCGCCAGGCCATGAGCCATCTGCCTCACCAAGCCTGTTCCGACCCTGACGGCCACGTCCACGATCGCGAAGCCTTCGTGCGCGAGGTGGCGGCGGTGTGCGATGAGCGCGGCCTGCGTCTGACGCCGCTGCGCGAGCGCGTGCTGCGGCTGGTGGCCGAGGCCGAAACGCCGGTGAAAGCCTATGACTTGCTGGATCAGGTGCGCGACGACAAGGGCGTGGCCGCGCCGCCAACGGTCTATCGCGCGCTGGATTTCCTGCTGGAACATGGCTTCATCCACAAGCTGGAATCCATCAATGCTTTCGTCGGCTGCCATCAGCCGCGCGTGCAGCATTCCGCGCCGTTCCTGATCTGCGACGGCTGCCAGCGCGCGGTGGAGCTGGAAGACGAGAAAGTCGTCGCTTTGCTCACGAAGCAGGCACGTGCGCTGGGCTTCGAGCCGCAGGCGCAGACGCTGGAAGTGCATGGCCGCTGCGCCCGCTGCGAAGCGAGAGATCGCTGATGCAGTGGAACTGTGGCGCGGCGTGGCGATACGCGGTGGTGCTGTTGGCCTGTGCCATGCAGATGGTTTCCGTGCAGGCATTTGCGGCGCAACGAACTACGGCGCAAACGGTTGCAGCGGCACAAGCCTTCGATCCTGCTTTCCTCGGCCCACCCACGCTGTGGCCAGCCGCCGATCCGGCTTCGGGAAGTTTCATCGGCCCCACGCTGGTGGAGCCGTTCCCGCTCCTCGATTCGCAGGTATTGCCGGGCAAGCTGGCGCGGCTGGAATGGAAGGGCAGCCAGAGTTTTTCCGGCGGTGAGGTGGTCAGCCCGGTGGTGGTGCTGCACGGCGTGCGGCCCGGCCCGGTGCTGTGCCTCACGGCGGGTGTACACGGCGATGAATTGAACGGCGTGGAGATCGTGCGGCAGATCACGCGCATCGTCGATCCTGCCGATCTTGGCGGCACGATCGTGGCGGTGCCGATCGTCAACCTGTTCGGCTTCTCGCGCAATTCGCGTTATCTGCCGGATCGTCGCGACCTCAACCGTTTCTTCCCCGGCACGCGCTACGGCAGCATCGCCTCGCGCATTGCCCACGGCTTTTTCACGCAGGTGATGACGCATTGCGATGCGCTGGTGGATTTCCACACCGGTTCCTTCGACCGCAGCAACCTGCCGCAGGTGCGGGCCGACCTGCGCACGCCGGAAGTGCGCGAGTTCACGCGCGGCTTCGGTGCGACCACGGTGCTGCACAGCCCTGGCACGCGCGGCATGTTGCGTTATGCCGCCACGCTCGCGGGGATTCCGGCGGTCACGTTCGAGGTGGGCGGGCCGGGCGAATTGCAGGCGGCGGAAATAGCCTTCGGCGTGCAGGCCATCCAGACCCTGCTGCACAAGCTCGGCATGACGCGCCACCTGCCCGAATGGGATGCGACGCAACCCATCTTCTACGATTCCCAATGGGTGCGCGCCGATGCCGGTGGCCTGCTGCTCTCGCGCGTGGAACTGGGTGATGCGGTGGAGCGCGGACAAGTGCTGGGCGTCGTCATCGATCCAATCAACGACATCGAGCGCGAATTGGTATCTCCGGTGAAAGGGCATGTACTTGGCAAGGCACGCAATCAGGTGGTGCTGCCGGGCTTTGCGGCCTTCCACGTGGGCGAGGAAACCAGCGAACAGCGCGCCGTGCGCGAGGCGCAAACCGGTGCAGTGCCGGTGGTGGGCGATGAAGGCCGCAGCGATGCGGATGAGCCTTCCGAGGATGAGCCGCTGGACGAAGAACTGGATTGATCGATCCTTGCTGCGCGGCGTGTGGCTGCGCTATTGGAGCCGTTGGCGAACACATCGGCAGTGGCAGGCGGACATGCGCTGTGGCGGCTACTCCGTTCGCCAGTGGGGCGGGCAGTGCAAGCATCGCGATGACGTACTTGATGGGCGTCATCATTTCGGCAATATCGCCTCAACCTGCGCGTTTTTCTCCTGCGCTGCAATTCGCTTATCGGCGTCGATCTGTGGCAGCAGTTCCGGCGCACGTTCGAATGCGGTACGGGCTGCTTCAGGCTGGTGTTGGCGGGCGCGTACTTCTGCCACGGTGATGTGGGTATGGCAACGGAAGAATGGAGGGCTGATGGCAGCAGTGGTTGCTGCGGCGGCGGCATTGCCGAAGACGGCCAGGATGCCCGCATCGGGCAGGGTATCGTGGAGTTGCATGGTGCAGGAGGCGTAGTTCGCCGTGGCCATGTTGAAGTTTGGATCGGCGAGGTTGGTTTGCAGATCACGCATCTTCAGCAGTTTGCGCAAGGCCGCTACCAACATGTGCGTGGCTTCTTCCTCGCGGCCTCCTGTTTCCGGATCATGCCGGACAGCGTCAGGGAAAGCTGTGCGGGAAGAGGATGATCCTCGCCGAACTGGGCAATGGCCTTGGTCATGATTTCGCGGACTTGTTTCTCCAGCTGGACGACATCGGGCTATTCTTCTGCTGCCAGGATTTGCGAGGCAACTGATTTGGCGCGCGAACTGTCGGCCCCGTAGGCACGTTGCGCAGAGACTATGGCCTGATCGAGCATTTCTCTGGCTTCCTGTCTGCGACCGTTGGCATTCAGGGCCATGGCCAACTGGCGCTGGGCATTGGCGCGCATGGCGAGATCCGCATTGCGTGCATCTGGTGCCAACGTCAGGGCGCGTTTCAGGTACGTGATGCCAGCTTCGCGGTCGGCGGTGCGCAGGGCGGTGTAACCGGCCTGCATCAAGGCTTCGGCCAGATTGCGCCGGGCGTGGTCGCTTCCGGTTTGCGCGGCCTTTTCCAGTGGCGGCAGCAGCGCATCGAGCAGGGATGTGGATTCGGCGATGTGGCCCATTGCGCGCAGCACTGGGGCACGCTGCACCTTGGCCATGAGGGTGCCAGGGTGTTCTTCGCCGAACAGTTCGGCGCGAATGACGGTGGCTTCGTTGATTTGCGCCAGTGCGGCCTCGAATTGTTCCCGATGGAAATGCACGGCGGCAAGTTGCAGCAGCGTGCGCGCGATTTCGCCATGGCGTGGGCCAAGGTACCGGCGCTGCGCGGCGAGCGCGTCTTGCAGCAGCGATTGCGCGGCATCGGCTTGCTCCAGTTCCAGCAGCGTGATGGCCAGTTGCGCCTTGGCGCGGGCGATGTCCAGCGCGTTGCCCAGATGTTGGTGCAGTTCCAGCGCTCGGCGTTGCAAAGGTTCGGCATCGCGAAATTGCCCGGCGTCGTATTCCATCAGTCCGCGCAAGTCCGCGATGCGCGCTTCGTCGGCAATGTCGGTACGGCCTGCCTGCGCCTGCAAGGCATCCAGTTCCGTGCGCGCGCTGGAAAGATCGGACGCGTCGATGTGCAGTTCCGCCGAATCCAGTTGCGCATCGAAGCGTTCGTGCTTCGTCGCGTCGGCGTCATCGAGCAGTTGCAGACGTTCGTTGGCCAGTTCGCGCGCGGGTGTGTACAGGCCAAGGCGGCGATAGAGATCAGACAGCAGGGCGGAATATTCGGCGCGCAGGCGTGGCGATCGCACGCTGGAAAGCCGGGCCACGCCGCGATCCAGCGAATCGCGCACCGTGAGCTGTTCGCCGCCGCCAATGTCCGGATCGGCATTGCTCAGCAATTCCACGAGGAAGGCGCGGTTCTGTTCAGCAAGTTCGGCATTGAGGCGTGCCTGCCGGTATTGCCATGCCAGCCCTGTGAGGGTGGCCAGCAGCACCAGTACGCCCAGTGCGGTGAAGCTCGCAACCACCCGATTGCGGCGCAGGAACTTGCGCAGGCGGTACAGCATGGAAGCGCGCTGGGCGAGGATGGGTCGGCCATCGAGCCAGCGGCGCAGATCCAGCGCCAGTGCCGCAGCGGAATCGTAGCGTTCGTTCGGATCATCCGCCGTGGCCTTGGAGACGATCAGGCCAAGGTCGCCACGAAGAAGTTTCAACAAGGCCTCGCGCCGGGCTTCGCGCCGAGTGGCATGTTCGTCGGCCGTTCCCGCTTCCAGTCGTGCGAAGGCATCGCCCGCGCGCGGCACGCCGGAACGCCAGAGCACATTGCCGTCGATGGGGTCATAGCGCAGGTTGCGCGCCACCAGCCCGGTGAGCAGTTCGAACAGCACCAACCCGAGCTGGTACACGTCGCTGGCCGTGGTGATGGTGTCCCCGTGCAACTGTTCGGGTGAGGCATACGCCGGCGTGAAGGCCAACGTCTGCGTGTTCTGGCCGGTGGTGCCGACATCGTCCAGTGGCTTGGCGATGCCGAAATCCAGCAACTTGGCCACGCCCTGGGACGTGACCAGAATATTGGAAGGCTTGATGTCGCGGTGCAGGATCAGGCTGCGGTGCGCGTGCTGCACGGCCTCGCAGACCGGCAGCAGGATGCGCACGCGCTCGGCGATGGACGCCTTGCGCGCATCGCACCATTTGGTGATCGGCTCGCCTTCCACCAGTTCCATCGCGAACCACGGGCGGCTTTCGCTGACGCCGCCGTCGATGAGATGCGCGATGTTGGGGTGCGTGAGCCGCGCCAGGATGCGCCGTTCGCGCATCAGCCGGTGCGCGTTGGCACCGCCTTCCTGTCGCAGCAGTTTCAATGCCACGCGCTGTTCCGGCGCATCCGCACGTTCGGCCAGGTACACCTCGCCCATGCCGCCGGTGCCGAGCAGGTTGCAGATGCGGAAGCGGTTGTCGATCAGCGTGCCTTGCGGCAGCGGTGCAGCAGGTTCCCATCCCGAATCCTGCAGCACACCAAGCGTTTCGAGTGTGGAGGTGTGATCGGTGCTGGCGGCGACGAGCAGCTTCGCCACGTCCTGATAGATGTCCGGGTCTTTCTGTGAAAGCTCGGCCAGACCTTCGGTGCGCGCTTGCGGATCGGCCTCAAGCAGGCGATGGAACCATTCGCGCTGGCGCTGGAACCGCGCTGCGGCAGTGTCAGCGGGCGCGTTGCTCATGCTGCGGCGATGCGTTCGCGCAGCCAGGCGCGCGCCATCTGCCAATCCCGATAGACGGTGCGCACATCGATGCGCAGTGCCTGCGCCGCTTCAGCCACGGAAAGGCCGACGAAATAGCGCAGCTCCACGATTTTGGCCACGCGCGGATCGAGCTGTTCCAGTTCCGTGAGCGCTTCATCCAGCGCACGCACTTCGTGATTGCTGGCATCGTCCGGAATGGGAATGGTGTCCGACAGCAATTCGCGCTGCATGTCGCCGCCGTGGCGCGCACTGGCGGCGGTGCGGGCGCGATCCATCAGCAACTGCCGCATGATGCGTCCGGCCATGTTGAAGAAGTGATCGCGGTTGTCGAACTGCAAGGCATCCGCGCCGAGCATCCGCAGTACCACGTCGTGCACCAGCGCGGTGGGTTGCAGCGTGTCGTGATCGTCGAATTGCGAGAGCCGCTGCGCCGCCATCGCACGCAGATCGGCATAGACGCGCGGCAACAAACGATCCAGCGCCTGTGCATCGCCATCGCTCCAGTGATGGAGCAACTGCGTCACTTCGTTCGGATCGGTAGTGCTGGAATGTGCCATCCGGCAATTCTATGGGCTGGAGCGGGGAAATGGGTTTCGGCGGGTGTCATGAAACGCCTGTCTTCGCCCGCAAATCGCCAGAACTTCCGGTCACGATCCGGTTCCCCTTCCTTGCCGGAGCCGCCTCATGCGCAGATTCGCCGTATTCCTGTTCGTCGTCATCTCCTTCCTCGCCGCCGTGCCGCAGGCGCGTGCCGCCGAACCTGCGTGGGAAACCCGCGAGCATCGGGCGCAGGCACATGCCGCCGAACCTGTATGGGAAACCCGCGAGAACTGGGCGCAGGTGTTCGAGGCGGCCAAGGTGCACGGCACGATGTTGATGTACGACGAACAGGCGGGCCGCTACTTCGTGCACGATCTGCAACGCGCCCGGCGCGGCTTCATTCCCGCCTCCACCTTCAAGCTGTTCAACTCGCTCGTGGCGCTGGAGGAAAAAGCCGTCGCGGACGAATATGAAACCTTGCGTTGGGATGGCGTGGAACGCCCGCAGCAGGGCTGGAACCGCGACAACAGCCTGGCCAGCAGCATGAAATATTCGGTGGTGTGGTTCCATCAGGAAATGGCAAGGCGCACAGGCAAGGCGCGGATGGCGCACTGGATCACCGCCAGCAACTACGGAAACGCCAATATCGAAGGTCGCACGGATGGCTTCTGGCTTGATGGCGCGCTGCGCATCAGTGCCGAACAGCAGATCACCTTCCTGCGCAAACTCGCCGACGGCACGCTGCCGTTCTCCGCCGCCACGCAGGAAACCGTGCGGCGCATTGCGCTGATCGAAGATGGCGTGGGCTATCACCTGCACGGCAAGACCGGCTGGGGCGGTGCCGATTCCAGTGAAGATGGCGCGGCCATCGGCTGGTGGACGGGCTGGGTCGAACGCGATGGCAGGCGCTGGTTCTTCGCCATCAACATCGATATCCGCAAGGATGCCGACGGCAACCAGCGCAAGCACGTTGCGCGGAAGATTCTTGAAATGGAAGGTGCGTTGCCGAAAGCGCAAACACGTTGAGCCTCAATCATTCCTCCTTCGCACGCGAAGGGGGAGGGAGCGCATGGCACTCCAACGCCCAAGCCACATGCTCGCGCACGAGTTCGGATTCGTGTTCGGCGCGGGCGTGCAGTGCGGCGAGCACTTCCGGTGTGGAAGGCGCATTGCCCAATGCCACGGCGAGATTCCGCAGCCAGCCCGGATAACCCGCGCGCCGAATCGGCGAGCCTTCGGTTCTGGTGAGGAACTCGCTTTCGTCCCATGCGAAAAGTTCGGCGAGGCTTGCGGTGTCCAGGCGGTGGCGCGGGGCGAAATCGGATTCGTCGTGGCGCTGGGCGAACTTGTTCCACGGGCAGATGAGCTGGCAATCGTCGCAACCGAAGATGCGGTTGCCGATGTCGCGACGGAACTCGACCGGGATCGCGCCCTTGTTCTCGATGGTGAGGTAACTGATGCAGCGCCGCGCATCCACTTTCCACGGCGCGACGATGGCTTTCGTCGGGCATACCTCGATGCAGCGCGTGCAGGTGCCGCAGTGCGCGGTGGCAGGTTCGTCCGGCGGCAAGGGAAGATCGGTGAGGATTTCGCCGAGGAAGAACCAGGAGCCGGCATCGCGCTGGATCAGGCAGGTGTGCTTGCCGATCCAGCCCAGCCCGGCATCGCGTGACAGGGCGCGTTCCAGCACCGGCGCCGAATCGGTGAAGACGCGGTAGCCGAACGGGCCGATGGCTTGCGCCATCTTGTCCGCCAGTTTTTGCAGGCGGTTGCGCAGCACCTTGTGGTAGTCGCGGCCCAGCGCGTAGCGGGCGACGTAGGCGCGTTCGCCGTCGTTGAGCGTGGCCCAGGCGCGTTCGGGATCGGCTTCGCCGTAGTCCATGCGCACGCAGACCGCGCTGATCGCGTTCGGAACGAGTCTGGCCGGATCGGCGCGCAGTTCGGCGTGGCGTTCCATGTAGTCCATGTCGCCGTGGTAACGCGCGGCAAGCCAGTCGCGCAGGTGTGCGGCGTCCTCATCCAGAGCGAAATGCGTGAAACCGGTTTGCTGGAAGCCAAGCTCCGCCGCCCATGTGCGAATACGGGCGGGGAGGTCGGCGGGCAGCGGGCGGGGATCGATATGGACGGACATGGTGAACCGGGCAAGCCCGGCTCTACGGCGAGCCATCCCGCTTTCGCAGAGCCGAGCTTGCTCGGCTTGCAGCATGGATCAAGGCCTGAGCGGTGTTCAAGTCAACGCATCCCATCCCGGCCGCGGCATGAAGCGCTCGCCGTGGCGCGCAGCCAGTTGTTCGAGGCGCTGTTTCAGCTTCGCCGCGCCTTCGGCCCTGATGTACTGGATCGGGCCACCTCGGAATGGTGCGAAGCCAGTGCCGAAGATCACGCCCGCGTCGAGCAGGTCGGCGTCGGCGACGGTGCCCTCGTGCAGGCAGGCCGCAGCTTCGTTCAACAGCGGCAGGATCAGTCGATCCGTAAGGTCTTCCGGGGCGCGGTAGCCTTGCGGCAGTTCCGGTTTCACCGCACGGCCTTCCTTCCATTCGTACAGGCCCTTGCCATCTTTCTTGCCGCGCGCGGCAGGCTCGAAGGCGAAATCCGGCGGCGTGGTGCCGTGGAAGGCGGCCATGATCTTGCCCACGCTCGCGGCCACATCCAGGCCAACGGTATCCACCAGTTCGATCGGCCCCATCGGCATCCCGAAATCCAGCGCGGCCTTGTCGATGGCGCGGCCCGGTACGCCTTCGCGGAAGAGGCGGATGGCCTCTTCCATGTACGGGGCGAGGATGCGGTTGACGAGGAAGCCGGGCGTGCCTGCCACCGGTACCGGGAACTTGTCGATGGCGCGGCAGAAGGCGGCCAGCCGACGTTCGGTTTCCGGTGCCATGCCATCGTGGCGGACGATTTCCACCAACGGCATCGAGGCCACCGGATTGAAGTAATGCAGGCCCGCGAACTGCGCCGGGTTTTTCAGGTCGGCGCGCAAATCCGTGAGCGGCAGGGAGCTGGTGTTCGTCACCAAAAGTGCATCCGGTTTCAGATCGGCCTCGGCTTTGGCGTAGAGTGCCTTCTTGGCATCCAGGTTTTCGTGGATGGCCTCGATCACCAGATCGGCCTTCGCCACGCCTGCGCCTTCCACGTCGGCCACAAGTCGCGCGAGGGTTTCGGCGCGTTTGGTTTCGTTGCGGATTTTTTTCTCGAACAACTTGGCGGCGCGATCCATCGCAGGCTGCACGTACTGCATTTCACGATCCTGCAGGGTGACGTTGAAACCGCGTAGCGCGCACCATGCGGCGATATCCCCGCCCATCACGCCCGCGCCGATCACATGCACATGGGCGATGCCATGTTCCTTGCCACCCAGGCCTTTCAGCCGTTCCATCAGGAAGAACACGCGCACCAGATTGCGCGCGGTGCTGCCTTGCGCCAACTTCACCACGGCGCGGCCTTCGGATTTGAGCTGCGCCTGTGTGGTGGAACCGCCGCGCTTCCAGGATTCGATCAGCGCATAGGGCGCGGGGTAGTGCGCCTTCTTCGCCTTGCGCGCGACTTGCTTGGTCAGGAATAGCGCCAATGCCTGCCGCGTCGGCCACAGGTTCGTGGCCCACGCCAGCGCACGCTGCTTGAACGGACGCTGCGTGCCGCGCTTGACCAGTTCGATCGCCGCATCCAGCAGCAATGGCGCTTCGACCACCTTGTCCACCAGACCGATAGCGCGTGCGTTGGCAGCGGAAAGCGTGCGGCCCGTCAGCATCATGTCCATCGCTGCCGGTGCGCCCACCAGACGCGGCAAACGCACCGAGCCGCCCCAACCGGGGAAGATGCCGAGCTTCACTTCCGGCAAACCAATGCGGGTGGAATCATCATTCGTGGCAATGCGGTAACGGCAGGCCAGGGAAAGTTCGGTGCCGCCGCCCATGCAATGCCCGTGGATCGCCGCGACCGTGGGCATCGGCAGCAGGCTCAAGCGCTGGAAAACCTCCTGTCCGCGCGAAATGGCTTCGGCCACGCGGCCTTGTTCGTCGAATTGCTGGAATTCGGTGAGATCGGCCCCGGCGATGAAACCTGCGGCCTTGCCGGAACGGATCACCACCGCTTTGGGTTTGCCGATGACGATGCGTTCGATGATGCGGTCCAGTTCTTCCAGCACCGCTTGCGACAGCGCGTTCACCGGCGCGCCTGCGCGATCCAGCGTCAGCACGAGGATGTCGCCTTCCTTCAGTTCCGGCGTCCAGTGCAAAAAGCGCAGGCCGTCGAACATCGAACCGTGGGATTTCGTAGCTTCGGACATGACGGAATCTCCGTTGGCGCTGCATCAAGAAAAGGACGGCTATGATCCTTGCAGCCTTGCCATGCGGTCAATGCGCCGGAGTATGGGGCGCAGATGCCCCGCACGTGCTGCGGGAACTTTTCATCAGGAACCATTGTCTTGGACGCATCGCAGCACACCTCGCAACCGGAGAACGCCCGCATGGGCGAACAAGAAGTGGATCAGACCCTCGTCAAGCGCGTGCAGGAAGGCGACAAGCGCGCCTTCGATCTGTTGGTGGCCAAGTATCAGCACAAGGTGGTCGGCATCATCGGTCGCTACATCCACGATTGGGCCGAATGCCAGGACGTGGCGCAGGACACCTTCATCCGCGCCTACCGCGCCATCGGCAATTTCCGTGGCGACAGCCAGTTCTACACCTGGCTCTACAGGATCGCCACGAACACTGCCAAGAATCATCTCGTCGCCCTGGGGCGCAGGCCACCGCTGGATGACGTGGATGCCGATGATGCCGTGCAATACGAAGGCGGTGGCCGTTTGCGCGATGCCGGCACACCGGAAAACGAGTTCCTGCGGCAGGAAATGGAACGCGCCGTCACCCGTGCTGTCAAAGCGCTGCCGGAAGAACTTCGCAGCGCGATCACGCTGCGCGAGGTGGATGGATTGAGTTACGAGGAAATCGCCACCGCGATGAATTGCCCGATCGGCACCGTGCGCTCCCGCATCTTCCGGGCGCGCGATGCCATCGACCAGCAACTGCGTCCACTGGTCGGCAAGGATCAAGACCAGAGCGTCCGCAGCAACACGAGGGCCTGAACCCATGAATGCCAACCAGGACAACCAGAACATTCACGAGCAACTCTCCGCCTTGATCGATGGAGAGCTTGAACGCGACAGCGCACGCTTCCTGCTGCGCCGCATCGGCCACGATGCGGAACTGGCGGAGCGTTGGGATCGATGGCACTGCTATGGCGAGACGATGCGCGGTGCGGCGTTGCCGCTGCGCGAGAATTTTGCCGCCTCCATCATGGCCGCATTGGACGATGCGTCCGTCGTGCAGACGCAGCCTTCGCGTTCGCCGCGCGTACTGCGCTGGGGTGGTGGTTTCGCGGTCGCAGCTTCCGTGGCGCTGGCGGCATTGCTGTTGGTGAAACCGGCACAGGAAGGTTCCGTGCTGCCGGTTCCGGGCGGTGACATCGGCAACGAAATTGCCATTGCGCCGGAACCTTCGCAGGTGGCTCCGTCGCCGTACCGCGAACAGGATCTGCGCCTGCCGCAGCGCATCAGTGCGCATGCGGTTTCCTCGTTGAGCGATCCTGGCTACGGCCTCAAGTTTGGTTTCGACCCGAATGCCGAAGCCTATTGGTTACGGCATCGGCAAGCGGTATCGCAGCTTCCCGGCGCACGCGCGACGGATGAAGGCTGGGCCGTGCCGCTGCGCGTGCCGCAGGACGACAAGGCTGCGCCTTCCGCGCATTGACGTTCGGCTTTTCTCCCTCTCCCGCTGGCGGGAGGGGGAAAGCGGATTTCCACATTCAACCAAGGAGAACGGTTCCATGAATCGCTTTCGCAGTTTTGCCGTATGGATTTTCCTTTCCTGCCTGATCACAGCTTCCGCCAGCGCGCAATCGCTGCCGGATTTCACCGGCCTGGTCGCCGATGCCGCGCCCGCCGTGGTGAGCGTTTCGGCCACGCGCACCGCCGATGCGGCGGCTTACCAGCGTGGTGGTGATCCGCAGATCGATGATGAGGAAATCCCGGAAATCCTCCGTCGCTTCTTCGGCCAACCCGGAATGCCGGGAACGCCCGCGCAGCCGCGCGATGCCACCTCGCTCGGCACCGGCTTCATCATTTCCACCGATGGCTACGTGCTGACCAACCACCACGTCATCGACGGTGCGGATGAAATCCATGTGCGCCTCAACGACAAGCGCGAACTGGCTGCCACGCTGGTGGGCAGCGACGAAGCCAGCGACGTGGCCTTGCTCAAGCTCGATGCAAAGGGTTTGCCCACGGTGAAGCTCGGCGATTCGGCTGCGCTCAAGCCCGGCCAATGGGTGGTGGCGATCGGCTCGCCGTTCGGTTTCGATCATTCGGTCACTGCGGGCGTCGTCAGTGCGATTGGTCGCAGTTCCCAGATCGCAGGCCAGCAGTACGTGCCCTTCATCCAGACGGACGTGGCGATCAATCCGGGCAACTCCGGTGGCCCGCTGCTGGATACCGCAGGCAAAGTGGTCGGCATCAATTCGCAGATCTTCTCCAACACGCGCGGATACATGGGCGTTTCCTTCGCCATTCCCATCGAAACCGCGATGCGTTCGGTGGATCAGATCAAGAAGCAGGGCTATGTTTCGCGCGGCCTGCTCGGCGTGCGCATTCAGGACGTGACCCGCGACGTGGCGCGCGCGCTGGGCTTGCCCAACACCGCTGGCGCGCTGGTGTTCGCCATCGAACCGGGTGGTGCGGCGGAAAAGGCCGGCGTGAAGGTGCAGGACGTGATTCTGGAATTCGACGGCAAGCCCGTCGAAGGTTCCCCGCAATTGCCGCCGCTGGTGGGTGCCACCGCGCCCGGCCAGAAAACCACGGTGAAGGTATTCCGCGACGGCAAGGCCCTCACGCTGCCGATCACCGTGGGCGAACTGCCGCGCGATGGCAAGGCGCAGGCGGCAACCGGCAAGAACGCGCAAAGCCAGGGCAACGCATTGGGGTTGGTGATCGAATCACTGGATGCGGATCAGCGCCGCGCACTGGAACTGTCCAGCGATGAAGGCGTGGTGATATCGCGCGTTGCAGGCCGTGCCGCGCAGCGCGCCGGGTTGCGGGCGGGCGACGTCGTGCTGATGGTCGGCAGAACTCGCGTCGGCAGCGTGGAAGCCTTCGACAAGGCCGTGGCCGCCGTGAAATCCGGCGAGCCGGTGATGCTGCTGGTGCGTCGTGGCGACGCCACGCAATTCGTCACGGTGACGCCGGAGGCGGAGAAATGATGGCCTGAAGTTCCTGCCTGGCCGGGATCGCAGCGGGAAAACCGCAACCGGAAAAGCCGAAGCCCGGGGATCCGCTTCCCCGGGCTTCGATGCTTTTGCGCCCATTTGCGGAGTGCGCTGGCGGTCAGGCGGTATTCGCGAGAGCAGGCATCGTCTCGCTCCACGCGATGCGCGCGGCGCGAACCGTGTTGGCATTGAGCCGCGCCACCTTGTCCGCGCTCTGGTAACCACCGGCCAGCACGAACAGATCGGCGCCGCGGCGGCGTGCCGGCGGGGAATACCGTCAGGTCGCGTTGGAACAGATCGCGGGACCAGGCCCAACCGGTCTTTGGGGTCGTCGCGGTGGCAGTCGACACTCGGCCTCCATACACCAACTGATCCGGTAGCAGTTCATCCATCAGCGCATCGACCTGCCCGGAGAAGTCGAGATAGCCCGCCGCACCCTGTTCGCGGGTGAGGCGAAAGCTCCACGAGCGCACGCCGCCGCGACAGCCGAAGCGGGTGCCGAAGATGGAACGGCATTGAGGTTCGGGCAGGCGCACGGCGAACTCCTCGGTGCGTTGCCGCCGTGTTCGTCGCAGGTCGGAGCACGGGAGCGACCTCCTGGCGCGGCGCTATCAGGAGCGCTTCGAGGCGGGCGTCACCGAGCAGAGCGCCAGCGCCTGGTTGCGTGGCGCATCCCCAGCGCCGGCACCTGCAAGCCTTGTGCGAACTGCTGGTGCACTGCGCGACCTGGCGCTGGAGTCCGCGCGCAGCCGGTGCTGGAGGTGCCTGCGCCGGACGCGACCCAGAACGACCGCGACGATGGCGGGGCGATCTGGCTCTGGCGCACGAGGATCGGCGGCTGGCGCGCGAACTGATCCACACCCGGCGCGGGGCAGGAAATGGCCGCATCCGCGGGGGAACCGAAGGCCGGATGATGGCCTGCGCGGCGCGATGGAACCACGCGATTCGTCACGGTGACGCCGTTCGCTTCCCCGTGCCCCGATGTTTCTGCGGCATGGCTGTCCCATGACAACGCGAAATCGCGTTATCAGGAGAAAGCCCCAGCCCACGATGCCTTTCCGATGTCGCCACATCCGCTGATCCGGGCCAGCGCCCGAGCCGAATCCATAGCGCAAGTGCTAGGCTTGCCGCCGCGATCTTCGGGGGCGAGGCTGGCATGAGCGGGGCACTCTACGCGGCGTTCGACCGTTTCCCCACGCGCAAGGGCGCGTCGGTGCACATCGCGCATTTCGCGCCTGCGTTGTTCGAACGTTTCGGCGGTGGCCTGCTGGCCGTGCTGGGTGATGCGGAACTGCCACTGCACCAGTTCGAAAAGATGCCCTGGGGCCAGGTGGAGATCGTTCGCTACGCACAGCCGGACGTGAATTTCCTGGAACGCGCGCTCGGCTATTCGGCCATGCTTTCCGAACTGCTGGACGAACGTGGCGACGATCTGGCGCTGTGCCATTTCCGCGATCCGTGGGGCGGCGTCCCGATCCTTTCCCGCCCGCACCGCTACGCCACGGTGTTCGAGGTCAATGCGCTGCCATCGCTGGAACTGGCCAGCCGCCATCCCTCGCTTTCGCCGCGCGTGCTGGAAAAAATCCACGCACACGAACGCTTCTGCCTGGAGGCGTGCGATCGCATCGTCACACCCTCGCGCATCACCGCGCGGATGCTGGAAGTGTCGGGCGTGCCTGCCGGGAAGATTTCCGTGGTGCCCAACGGCGCACGGCCATGCGACGTGAAGCCTGCCCGTCCGGCAGATGCGCCGCAGAACTATTTGATCTACATCGGCGCACTGCAACGCTGGCAAGGCGTGGACACGTTGCTGCGCGCCTTCGCGCGGCTGGCCGATCTGCCGGAACTGCATCTGGTGATCTGCGCCAGCGCCGAAAACCGCGATGCGCACAGGTTGCAAGCCTTGGCCGAACGCCTGGACATCGATGCCTCGCGCCTGCATTGGCGTTACGCATTGGAGGAAGGCGAATTGGCTGCCTGGCTCGGCCATGCGCGCATCAGTCTTGCGCCCCTGTCCGATTGCGCCCGCAACACCGTGCAGGGTTGTGCGCCGCTGAAGATTCTGGAAACGATGGCCGCTGGCGTGCCGTTGATCGCCTCCGATCTTCCCGTCGTGCGGGAGCTGGTCGAAGATGGCGTGGAAGGCCGATTGGTTCCGCCGGATCGCCCGGCGGAACTGGCACGCGCCATCCGCATCCTGTTGGCCTATCCCGAACTTGCGGATGAGTTGGGTCGCAACGGCGCGCTGCGCATCGAAAGGGAATCGAGTTGGAAGCATTCGCTGACTGCCTTGCAAAACGCATATGAAGAACTCGCCGCAACGCGCGATGCACCGCGTGCGGTTTCGATGGTGGGATGAGAAAAGGAGGAAACGATGATCACCGCATTGCGCCAGAGGTTTTCGCTCACCTCCGAACAGCGCGCGCTGCTCAAGCACAAGTTGATCGAAGGCAGCTTCACCGCAGAAGACCTGATCGCCAGGCTCACGCCGATGGCGCGCATCGACGCGGTGGCCGATCAGGGCCGCAAGACCGGCTGCGCATGGATGGTGGGCCTGTTCATCGGACTGGTGGTGACCTTCATTCTGGTCTTGGTCAATGATGGGGCATCGCCATGGTTCAAGTTCATCCTGGGCGGTCTCGCCGTACTGATCGTGGCAGTGCTGCTGCTGCGCATGAGCCTTTCGGGCATGGACGACAAGGAAAACTACCTGCGCGAAGTCGCCTTGCCCTTTCTTTCCGCCGTGCAGGAGGATGTGCGCGAGGGCAAGGCGCTTGCGGTGCGTATCGACTTTTCCGCGATCAAGCAGAAATCCAAGCTCGATCGCGTGGAAAAGCCGCCGTTGCCGCGCGGCCATTCGCTGGTCAAAACCTGGTACAGGAACCCCTGGTTCGAAGGCTCCGCTCCGCTGGCCATCGGTGGCAAGCTCGGCTGGCAGGTGACCGATCTGCTGTGCGTCATCGACCGTACCAAGCGTGGTTCCAGCGGCAAATGGAAGCGAAAGACCAAGACCAAGCACAAGGCCAGGCTCGATGTGGCGTTGTCGCTGCCCGTTTCGCGTTACATGGCTGCCGAAGCTGCTGATCCGAGCGTGGTGGTGGATGGCAAGTGGATCGTGGTGTCGCTTTCCCATCGGGTTTTGCCACCGGCGCAGCCGGGCACCACGGTGCGCGGCGTGCGGATCGGAGCCAGCGGAGAACCTGCGAGCGTGGTCGATGAACTGATCGGCCTGGTTGCGCTGGCGTTCAACAAGGTCAAACCCATCAATGATTCGTCACGAGGTGCGCCATGAGCGGTTGCGAATGCAAATCCGGGTTCTTCACGTTGCGTGTCTGCGACAACCAGGTGATGGGTCGATGCGCTTCATGCAGGCGCGCCATGTGCAAGGAACACGCCGTGCCCGCCTCATTGACCCAGTGCCTTGACTGCGCCGCGAAGGAAAAGCGCGCACGACAGGCACCTTCGCCCAATCGCGGCTCCAGCCGTTCCTCCTCGGGCCGTGGTCACGTCGCAACGCATCGCGACCGCGACTATGGCGAGGACTGGCTGGATGAAAGCCGCGACCGCGTGCGTACAGCCGCCACCGCAGGCACCGTGGGTGGCGGTGCGGTGGCGGCGCATCATCACTTCAACGAGCGGGACATCCGCGCTTTCGACGATCTGGAGGTGGAACGCGATGACGATGAGCGCATGTCTTCGGGCTTTGGCGACAGTTGATCTGCGATGAACACCCACCGCCCCACGTTGTTCATCACCGAGAACCATCCGCCGGATCGCGGCGGCATGGCGCAATCGGCCGACCGCATCGTGCGTGCGCTGCGCCGTCGCGGCATGGCCATCGATGTGGCGCACGTGGCCGCGCGATATTCGCGGCTTGGCGTGGAAATGCAGAACGGCGGCAAGCTCTGGCGCATTCCGCTGGAAGATGATCCGGAACATGCGCTCAATCTGGCGTGGAATGCGCTTTCCGCCTCGCGCCCGGTGCAAGTGGTTGCGTTCGGCGGACTCGCGCCGTTGCTGGCTGCGCCGGTGTTTGCGGCATGGTGGAAGGTGCCGCTGATCGTGCTGTTGCGCGGCAACGATTTCGATGCCGCGATGTTCTCGCTGCGGCGTGGATGGGTGTTGCGTGAAGCATTGATGCGGGCATCGCGTATCTGTGTCGTGAGCCGCGATGCGCAGCGCAAGGTTGCTGCGCTGTATCCGGATCAGCGCGTTCACTACATTCCCAACGGCATCGATGCGGAGGAATTCCGTCTGCACGATTTCGACCGCGAGAAAGCCCGCCGCTGGCGCGAGCGGGAAGTTGCCGCTGGCCGCCGCGTGATCGGTTTGTTCGGGCACCTGAAACAGAAGAAGGGCGGCACCTTGCTGCTGGAAGCCCTGCGCCGTGCCGATGTGGCTGACCGCTTCCGCCTGTTGGTGGTGGGCGAGGTGGATGACGACATGGCCGCTGCACTGGCTGCGGTGAGCGACATTGCGCCCTGCACGAAGCTGCCTTTCATCGACCGCTATGAACTGCTTCCGTGGTACGCCGCCTGCGATGTGGTGGCCGTTCCTTCGCACTACGACGGAATGCCGAACGTGGCGCTGGAAGCTGCGGCCCTGGGTGTTCCGTTGCTTGCCGCCACGGCGGGCGGGCTGGCGGATCTATTGCCGGATGCGTCGTATCCGCTTCGCTTTGCGCCCGGAGACATTGATCGCTGCGCGCAGGCCATCGTGCAGGCTGCAACGCTGGACGATGTCGCGCTGTTGCAACTCGGCGCGGAACTGCGCGAGCGCGTGCTGCGCGACTTTCACCACATCGACGAAACCGCCCGTTATGCCGAACTGCTGCGCGAAACCGCACAGGAACAGGTATCGGCTCCGATCATCCTTCACGATGCGCCAATGGGCGCAAGGAGTGTGTGACATGGAACTTTCGCTTTCGCAGCTTCGTGGAACCTTCGTTTCCTTCGCATTCGCAGTGCTGCTGGTCGGTTGTGGCGGTGCGCCTTCCGATGCACCCAAAGGCACCAGTGCGACACCTTCCGCGCATCCATCGAAAGCCGGTGTGCTCGTCGCCACCAATGCGCAAGGCCAGCCTGCCTACACGCTGACGCTGGATGGCAGCCATGCCGAAGTCACCACGCCCGATGGCGTGCGCTACGTCGGCGAGCAGAAGGGCGACAAGCGCAAATGGCGTCGCGCCGATGGTTCAGCCTTTGCCGAGGTGAAGGCCAAGGGCGATGACGATTTCAAGCTGCGCACACCCGATGCCGTGCTGCTGTGGAAGGTGAAACTCACCGACGACAAGATCAAGGTCAGCGACAACGAGGAAAACCGGAACCCCTTCGTGCTCAAGCTTGGCTACGAGGACAAGGCGAAAATCCTCGCGCAGGATGAATCCGAGATCGGTGCGGTGAAGTTCTACGGCGACAAGACCAAGGTCAAGAGTTCTGCCGACGCGGAATTGTTCTCCATCGATACGCAACGCCGTTCCGCCGCGTGGGGCGTACTGGCGATGGACGATATCCCTGAAGCGCACCGGGCCATCATCGCGGTGGAAATCATGGCGCGGCATAAATGATCGCCTTGGAGCCTGCGCGGCAGAAGGAATCGAGGCGAAAACGTGACTGCGCGAGAACGATTTTTTTGACGATTTGCAGGCCTGTAGCGGTGCTGCAGGCCAAAAAGCGGCGGAAAATCTGGCCGTGCAGGCGCGTTTGCAGCCCGGTTCCCTTCTGCCGCGCAGGCTCCTTGTCGTGAGCGATGCGCCGCGTGTCCTGTACTACGCGCTTGGCGGCGGGCTGGGGCATCTGGTTCGCGCCGGGCGGTTTCTTCGCGCGCAAGGCGTGGCGGAAAACGCACTGATCCTCAGTGCGAGCGAACATGCGGATGACGTGCGGTTGAATGCCGGAGTCGCGGTTCGTCCTGTTCCGTGGACGCTGCAGCACGACATCCCTGCATTGCGTGGATGGCTGGCAGAAACCATCGAAAGTTTCGAGCCGGAGATCGTTTGTGTGGATTGCTTTCCCGCCGGAATCCTCGGGGAACTGGCGGGTTTTTCGCCGCTCGCAGGGCGGCGGCTGTGGCATGTCGCGCGGCTGCTGCGCTGGAATGAAGCCGTTCCGCTTGCTGCCAACGCACCGCACTACGAACTCGTGTGGAAGCTGGAGCCGCTGCATTCAGCACATGAGTCATGGTTGCGCGAGCGCTGCAACCAAATGCACGAGGCTTGCCTCCAGGTCCCCGCCATGCCGCCGCGATCACTACCCAATGGGCAGGCATTCTGGCTGGTCGCACACAGTGGCCCTCAGCAGGAAGTTGCCGAACTGATCGCTTACGCACTGGAACAACGTCGCATCGAAGCTGTTGATGTGGCCATTGCGGTCGCCAGCTTCGATCCGCCATTGCCGCTTCCCGAGCCCTGCGTCCAGATCACAGCCGTGCCATTGGCAGGCTGGTACGAATCGGCACGACGCATCTTCGGTGCAGCAGGGTTCAATTTCGTCGCCGAAACCGATCCGCACCGCAAAAAGCGCGTATTGCTGCCGTTCCCGCGCCGCTTTGACGACCAGTTCGAACGGGCACGCAGAAGCCGGGAAGCGTGAGATTCAGTTCTCCATGGCATAATGCTCCGCTTTTTCGCGCCCCTTTGGCGCGCCCCCACGCGAAGCCCTCATGCAGCACATCCGCAACTTCTCCATCATCGCCCACGTCGATCACGGCAAATCGACCCTGGCTGACCGCATCATCCAGCTTTGCGGCGGCTTGACCGAACGCGAAATGGAAGCTCAGGTGCTCGATTCCAACCCGATCGAACGCGAGCGCGGCATCACGATCAAGGCGCAGTCCGTCTCGCTGCCCTACGTCGCCGACGACGGCACGACCTATCAACTGAACTTCATCGATACGCCCGGCCACGTGGATTTTTCCTACGAGGTGAGCCGCTCGCTCGCGGCCTGCGAAGGCGCGCTGCTGGTAGTGGACGCCGCACAGGGCGTGGAAGCGCAGTCGGTCGCCAACTGCTACACCGCCGTCGAACAAGGCCTGGAAGTGATTCCGGTTCTGAACAAGATCGATCTGCCTACTGCCGATCCGGAAAAGGTGAAGAAGGAAATCGAGGCGGTGATCGGCATCGATGCCACCGATGCCATCGAGGTTTCCGCCAAGACCGGCCAGAACGTGCGCGCGGTGCTGGAAGCCATCGTGCAACGCATCCCGCCGCCGAAGCCGCGCGACACGGATCGTTTGCAGGCGCTCATCATCGATTCGTGGTTCGACAATTATCTCGGCGTGGTGTCGCTGGTGCGCGTGATGCAGGGCGAAATCAAGCCCGGCGACAAGATCCTCGTGATGAGCACCGGCCGCGTGCATCAAGTGGATTCGGTGGGCGTGTTCACGCCCAAGCGCAAGGTGAATCCGAAGCTGGGCGCGGGCGAGGTGGGTTGGCTCACGGCCAGCATCAAGGATGTTCATGGCGCGCCGGTTGGCGACACGCTGACGCTGGCTTCCGCGCCTGCGCCGGCGCAATTGCCCGGTTTCCAGGAAATGCAGCCGCGTGTGTTTGCGGGTCTGTTTCCCGTGGATGCCGAGGATTATCCCGACCTGCGCGAGGCGCTGGAAAAGCTGCGCCTCAACGATGCGGCATTGCGCTTTGAACCGGAAAGCTCCGAAGCGATGGGTTTCGGCTTTCGTTGCGGCTTCCTGGGCATGTTGCACATGGAAATCGTGCAGGAGCGCCTGGAGCGCGAATACAACCTCGATCTGGTCACCACCGCGCCGACCGTGGTGTACGAACTGCTCGATACCGAAGGCGCGGTCACTTCGCTGGACAACCCGGCCAAGCTGCCGCCCTCCACGAAGATCGCCGAACTGCGCGAGCCGATCATCCTCGCCAACATCCTCACGCCGCCCGATTACGTGGGCAACGTGATCAAGCTGTGCGAGGAAAAACGCGGCGTGCAGAGCGGTATCCATTATCTGGGTTCGCAGGTGCAGGTGAGCTATGAGTTGCCGATGGCCGAAGTGGTGCTGGATTTTTTCGACAAGCTCAAATCCGTGAGCCGGGGCTATGCCTCGCTGGATTACCATTTCGTGCGTTTCGAAGCTGGCCCGTTCTCGCGGCTGGACGTGCTGATCAACGGGGATCGCGTGGATGCGCTTTCGATCATCTGCCACCGCGCCCATGCCGAGCGGCGCGGGCGGGAGATCTGCGAAAAGATGAAGGAACTTATCCCTCGCCAGATGTTCGATGTGGCGATCCAGGCGGCCATGGGCGCGCAGATCATCGCCCGATCCACCGTGAAGGCGTTGCGCAAGAACGTATTGGCCAAGTGCTACGGCGGCGACGCCACGCGCAAGAAGAAGCTGCTGGAGAAGCAGAAGGAGGGCAAGAAGCGGATGAAATCGGTCGGCCGCGTCGATATCCCGCAGGAAGCCTTCCTCGCCGTGCTCCAGGTCGATAGCAAGTAGTTAATTGAAGGAATCCCGACGTGCATTTTGATTTCGCCGCATTGCTGGTACTGCTTTCCGCGCTGACCGGCATCATCTGGCTCATCGACGCGCTGTTCTTCGCCAAGGCCCGCAACGCGCACGCTGAAACCGGTGCTCAGGTCAAGGAACCGCTCATCGTGGAGTACGCCCGTTCGTTCTTCCCGGTGATCTTCATCGTGCTGATCGTGCGTTCCTTCCTGGCCGAGCCGTTCCGCATTCCGTCCAATTCGATGATGCCGACCTTGCTGACCGGGGATTTCGTGCTGGTGAGCAAGTTTGCCTACGGCATCCGGCTGCCGGTGTTGGACACCAAGATCATCCCGGTGGGTGAACCTGAGCGTGGCGATGTGTTCGTGTTCCGCTATCCGGGCTACGCCTGCGAAGGCCGTGCCCAGCGCAGTGCGCGGCCCTGTGGAGAGCCACTCGCGCCTGTGCCGTTCGAGAACTACATCAAGCGTGTCGTTGGCCTGCCGGGCGATGTGATCGAAGTCCACGACAAGGTGCTGACGGTGAATGGCGTGCGCGTTGAAGCGCAGCCGCTGGATCGCTACGTCGGCGTCGGTTCGGGTCAGGAAATGACCGGTTCGCTGCGGCTTTCCGAGCAGCTTGGCGAAAAGAATCACGACATCCTGATCGTGCCGAACACGCACCGCGGCGGCCTCGGCGAGGGCCGATGGGTGGTGCCGGAAGGCATGTATTTCGCGATGGGCGACAACCGCGACAACAGCCAGGACAGCCGCTTCTGGGGCTTCGTGCCGGAGGAGGCATTGGTCGGCAAGGCATTCCTGATCTGGATGAACTGGGACGGGAAAAACGGTGGGGTCGATTTTTCACGGATCGGAACCGTCATACACTAGGGCTTCGCGTACAACCTGGGGAAACCTGTATGTCTCGTTTGCGTGCCCAATCGGGCATTACCTTGATGGGCTTCATCATCGTGTTGGCCGTGGTCGGCTTCTTCGCATTCCTGGCCATGAAGCTGTTCCCGGTGTATCAGGAATACTTCGCGGTCGTTTCCGACATGAATGGCCTTTCGGCCGAGGCAGGGGTTTCTGCAAAGTCGCCGGCGGAAATACGTGCGTTGCTGGATCGCCGTTTCAACGTGAGCTACGTCGAATCCGTGAAGCCTGAACACATCATCGTGGACAAGAAGACCAACACCTTGCAGATCAAGTACGAGGTGCGCCGCGAGCTGATGTACAACCTGGATTTCGTCGCCAAGTTCGACAAGACCGTCACACTCAAGGGCTGATGCGCGAGCGCCTCGGCCACGGCTTCGCCGATTCCACACTGCTGCGGCGCGCGCTGACGCACCGTAGCGCGGGCGGGGAACACAACGAGCGGCTGGAGTTCCTCGGCGATGGCGTGGTGAATCTCGTCATCGCGCAGGCGCTTTTCCAGCGCTGGCCGCGTGCCGACGAAGGCCGCCTCACCCGCGCCCGGGCGCAACTGGTGCGTGAATCCACGCTTGCCGGCATCGCGCGCGAACTCGATCTTGGCACTTTGCTGGAACTTGGGCCGGGCGAACTGAAAAGCGGCGGCCACCGGCGCGATTCGATTCTCGCCGATGCGCTGGAGGCCGTGGCCGGGGCGATCTTCCTCGATGCCGGTTTCGATGCCTGCCGCGATGCCGTACTGGGCTGGTTCGGCGAACGGCTGGAGCGGTTGGACGGCGATACTTGCGACAAGGACGCCAAGACCCGCCTGCAGGAATGGTTGCAAGCCCGCCAGCGCGCCTTGCCCGACTACGAACTGACGGACGCAAGCGGCGAAGATCACGAAAAAACCTTCGACGTGCGCTGTCGCATCGCCGAACCGCAACTTCAGGCCCATGCGCGCGCCTCCTCGCGCCGCATGGCCGAGCAGATCGCGGCACAATCCATCCTCGACCAGATCGCCATATTGCCCGCTTCGCGTTGAGTGACGCGCAAGGAAACCCGATGAACCAGGAAACTCCCTTCCGCGCCGGCATGGTGGCCGTCGTCGGACGCCCCAACGTCGGCAAATCGACGCTGATCAACGCACTGGTCGGCTACAAGGTCAGCATCGTCTCCGACCGCCCGCAGACCACGCGCCACCGCATCCTGGGCATCCACACCGAGGATGCAGGGCAGATCGTGTTCGTCGATACGCCGGGCTTGCACAGCGACCAGAAGCGCGCGATCAACCGCTACATGAATCGCGCCGCGCGCGGCGCATTGGCCGATGTGCAACTGGCGGCATTGGTGATCGAGGCCGGGCAGTGGCGCGAAGAAGACGAAGCCGCGTTCAAGCTGCTGGCCGCAGAAGCGAACCTGCCGCGCGTGCTCATCATCAACAAGGTGGACAGGATCGCCGACAAGGGCGAACTGCTGCCCTTCATCGCCAAGGTCGGCGAAGGGCGCGATTTCGCGGAAATCTTCCCGATCTCCGCGCGCCGCAATTCCGGTCTGGCGGATCTGCGTAGGCACCTCATCAAGCTGTTGCCGGAATCGGCGCCCTTGTATGGCGAAGATGAAGTCACCGACCGCAGCGAGCGTTTCCTGGCCGCCGAACTGGTACGCGAACAATTGATGCGCCAGCTTGGCGAAGAAGTGCCGTATGCCACCACCGTCACCATCGACAAGTTCGCCGAAGATGGCCGTTTGCTGCGCATCGCCGCCACCGTGCACGTGGAACGCGACGGCCAGAAAGCCATCGTCATCGGTGCTGGTGGAGAACGGATGCGCGCCATCGGGCAGGGCGCGCGCATCGCCATGGAAAAACAATTCGGTCGCAAGGTGTTCCTGCAACTGTGGTGCAAGGTGCGCGAAGCGTGGTCGGATGATGAAGCTGCGTTGCGTGGGTTTGGTTACGAGTGACGGATTGGGGATTGGAGATTCGGGATTCGTGGAAGCCAAGGTTCCCGCAGGTCATGCGCTCTTGCGAAACGCTCTACAAAAGCCGAAGGCTGGTCATCCCCAATCCCCAATCCCCAATCCCGCCGCTTCCCCAATCCCGGCTCTCAGCCATGTTCCGCCTCGAAGCCCAACCCGCCTACATCCTGCATTCGCGCCCGTACCGCGAAACCAGCCTGCTGCTGGAGGCGTTCACGCGTGATCATGGGCGTATCGGGTTGATCGCCCGCGGCGTACGCGGATCGCGCGGGCAGCCGTTGCGGGCGGTGTTGCAGCCGATGCAGGCGCTGCTGGTCTCATGCGCGGGGCAAGGCGAACTACTGAAGTTGGTGCAGGCCGAAGCTGCCGATGCGCCGCAGGTGCTGAATGGGGATGCACTGCTCTCCGGCTTCTATCTCAACGAATTGCTGTTGCGCTTGCTGCCACGAGGCGAAGCGCAGACGGGCTTGTTCTGGCGTTACGTGGAATGCATTGCGGCACTGGCAGAGGGCCAGCCGCCCGCGTGGGAACTGCGCCGCTTCGAGCGCGATCTGCTGGCGGCCATTGGCTACGCCATTGATCTGCGCGGGGAGGCTGGAACCGAGCCGGTACAGGCGGAACTGCGTTACCGCGTCGATCCCGAACACGGCCTGCGGCGTACCGGCAGCGACGACGCCAGCCCCGGAACCTGCGCTGGTGCCGCGCTGCTGGCGCTGGCGGACGACGTGGTGGCCAGTCCGGCCCACCAGCGAGAATTGCGCCGCCTGATGCGCACGCTGTTGCTGCACCACCTGGGCGGGCGCGAACTGAAATCCTGGCGGGTGCTGGCGGATGTTTCGCGTGTGGAAAAATGATGTTCCGATGCGCACGGCACTGCTAGAGTGCCGCGCTGCAAATCCAGTCCGGCCAACCTCTTTATGCCATCAGACCTGATCGTTCGCCGCCGCTCGAAAATCCATGGCAACGGTGTTTTCGCCGCCTGCAACATCTCTGCCGGAACGGAACTGGTCGAATACCGTGGCGATCGCATGACCCACGACGAAGCCGACGATAAATACGGCGATACGCTTGAAACCGGCCACACCTTCCTGTTCACGTTGAACGACGACTACATCATCGACGGCAACCGCAACGGCAACATCGCGCGCTGGATCAACCACAGTTGCGACCCGAACTGCGAAGCGGTGCTGCTCGAACACGAAGGCAACGATCGTCGCCGCGACAAGGTGTTCATCCACGCCAAGCGTGACCTGAAACAAGGCGAGGAATTGACCTACGACTACGGCATCGTGCTTTCCGTGCCGCACACGGGCAAGCTCAAGAAACTCTGGGCCTGCCGCTGCGGGGCGCGCGATTGCACGGGGACGATGCTCAGGCCCAAGCCGGGCAAGCGCTGACAGATGCGTGGAGCGGAGCTTGCTCCGCTCCGATCGCACAGCGGAGCAAGCTCCGCTCTACGGCTTGGCGGCGAGTTTGCTCCGCCGAATCCCATACCCCAGATACACCGCCAGCCCGATCGCCATCCAGATCAGGAAGCGTTCCCACGTCGCCCACGGCAGGTGCGAGAGCAGCCAGATCGAGAAGCCGATGCCGACCAGCGGTACGAACGGCACCCAGGGTGTGCGGAAGCGGCGTGGCAGTTCAGGTTGGCGGATGCGCAGCATGATGATCGCCGAGCAGATCACGATGAAGGCGGACAGTACGCCGATATTGACCAGTACCGCCAATTCGCCGATGGGGAAGAAACCCGCCGCCAGGGCCGTGCCGATGCCGATGATCCACGTCGGGCGGTGCGGCGTGCCGTGTTTGCGATGCGGCGTGGCGAACCACGCAGGCAGCAGGCCATCGCGCGCCAGCGCGTACCAGATGCGCGCCGCTGCCAGCATGAAGGCAAATACCACCGAAAGGATGCCGGTGACGGCGGAGATGGAGATCAGAAGGCTGATCCAGGTATGCCCGAGCGACTGGAAGGCGTTGGCGACCGGAGCGTCGTTGTTGAGCGATTGGTACGGGGCGATGCCGGTCAGCACGAGGGAAATGGCGATGTAAAGCACCATCGAAATGCCCAGCGACAGCAATACCGCACGCGGAAGATCGCGCTGCGGGTTGCGGGCTTCTTCCGCTGCCGTGGTGAGTGTGTCGTAGCCGAACACCGCGAAGAACACCACGGCCGCCGCTGCGACCACGCCGGAAAAACCGTAGTGCGAGACACCATTGGCATCCACCGTGGCCGGTGGAATGAAGGGCGTCCAGTTGGCCGGATTCACGTACATCGCACCGACCACGATCACGAGCGCCACGCCAAGGATCTTGATCGCCACCACCACGGTATTGAAACGCGCGCCCCATTCGGTTTTCTGCGTCAGCAAGGCCGCCACGGCCAGCGCCACGGCGGCGGCGATCACGTTGAACACGCGGCCCTCGCCGGAGCCTGCGGCCCCTTGCGCCCATACTGGCAGCGGAAAACCGGCCGCTTCCAGAATGTGTTGCAGATAGCCCGACCAGCCGCTGGCCACCGCCGCGACGATCAACGAATACTCCAGCAACAGATCCCAGCCGATCAACCAGCCCACGCCTTCGCCGAGCACGGCGTAACCGTAAGTGTAGGCGCTGCCGGTGGCCGGGATCAGGCCCGCGAATTCCGCATAGCACAACGCTGCGGCGGCGCTGGCGATACCGGCGATGATGAAGGCCAATGCCACGGCTGGGCCTGCATTCACGGCGGCCTGTTGCCCGGCCAGCACGAACACGCCGACACCGATGATGCCGCCAAGGCCGATGCTGGTGAGTTGCCACACGCCCAGCACGCGGCGGAACTCGCCACGGGATTGCGATGTGGTGGCTTCGGACTGGATGCGTTCGATCGGCTTGCGCCGGGTGATGGATTCAAGCAGTGACATGCGTGGGTTCCCGGAGTTGGTGTTCTTGCATGAAATCTGGAAAAGGATGTCGTCCTTCCCTTCTCCCGATCAGGAGAAAGTGCGCGTAGCGCCGGATGAGGGCGCTCTCGATGTTGCTCTTGCCGAATCGAAAATCAAAAGCCCTCCGGTGCTGTTGCGCCGTCGATATGCGCCCCTTCGGAGCACCTTCTCCCAGAAGGAGAAGGAAGGACGGGGCGGATGCCAAGTGTCGATGCGGTTCAGCCCCCGCGCAACGCTGCGGTGCAGCGATCCACGCAATTCTTCACTTCTTCCACGCCGATGAGTTCCATCGCGCCCGGAAACTCCACGCGCTTGCCCCAGCGCAGGGCTTCGGCGGGTTTCTTCAGAAAGCGCCGTGCGGCTTCGTCGTAATGGTTCGTGGTGAAGCGGCGATCCGAATACGGGCCACTGCGCTCTGGATCGGTGCAGGCATAGAGGCCGATCACTTTTGTTCCGAGCGCGTTGGCAATGTGGATCGGCCCCGAATCCGGGCCGAGCAGCACGTCTGCACGCTCGGTCAGTGCCATCATCTGCTTCAACGTGTCGCGGCCCACGAAATCCAGCGCCGGTTCTTTCATGCACGCGAGGATGGCATCGGCCATGTTCCGTTCCAGCGCACTGCGCCCGCCACAGATCGCCACACGATAGCCGTGTGCGCGTACTGCATGATCGGCCACGGCGGCATAGCGTTCGGCACTCCAGTTGCGCAGCGGATGGCTGGAACAGGGCGAAAGAATCAAGGTGGGCGTTTTGCCCGGAAGCTGCTCCGCCGCCCAGGCGCGCGCCGCTTCCGGTACTGGCAGCCGCCATTCCACCTGCGTCTGTTCCAGCCCGAGCAGCAAGGCGAAACGGCCAAGCACGTCCAGAACATGCGTGCCGCCTTCGGGAATGCGCCGGTTCACCACCAGGCCGTGACCTTCCTTGCTGCGGGCGCGGTCGTAGCCGATGCGCAGTGGCGCATCCAGACCGAAGGCCAGCAGGTTGGCGCGGAAGGCCAATTGCATCTGCAACAGCGCATCGAAGCGATGGCCGGAAAGCCGTGCCCACAATTCGCGCAGGCCGCGCCAGCCGGATTTCTTGTCGTACACCGCGAACTCGACGCCTTCCAACCCATCCAGCAGCATGGCCTCGCCCTTGCCGATGATCCAGGTGATGCGCGTGGCAGGCCATGCGCGCTGGATCGTGCGCACCAGCGGAACGACGTGCGCGGCATCCCCCAGTGCGGAAAGACGCAGCAGGGCGATGTGTTCGAGGGCAGGGGAGATCGGCAAGTTGTTACACTCCAGCTCAGGATCAGGAAGGGAAACGGCATCCGGTTGCATCCGGAATGCCAGACGATGCCTACGATGCCTTCGCAAACGAATGCACATATCGCCAGACTCGCCGTGCCGCACGGAGCGATTCTGTTCGACCGTGCCTGTGTTCCACAAGCCGATGCGCGTCTGCTCGATCCGCAGGCGTGGGGTGACGCCTGCGGTGCGCTGGAAGGGCGTGGTGGTCGCGGTGCGGTCTGGCACATTCGCGCACCCTTCGGCGAGGCGGTGTTGCGGCACTACCGGCGCGGCGGATTGCCGGGGCGCTTCGTGCAGGATCGTTACCTGTTCACCGGCGATGAAGCCACGCGCGGCTTCCGCGAGTTCCGCCTCCTGGTGCGGTTGCGGGAATTGGGGTTGCCTGTGCCGCAACCCCTGGCCGCAGGCTTCGTGCGCAGTGGCTTGTTCTATCGGGCCGATCTGCTCACCGCGCGCATTCCCGAAGCCCGCACGCTGGCAGAACGCGGGCAGGAGTCAGTTCCTGAAGCCACATGGCGTGATTTGGGCGAACTGCTGGCGCGCTTTCATTGCCACGGCGTGTTCCATGCCGATCTCAACGCTCACAACGTGATGATTGGCGATGCCGGTGCCTTGTGGTTGATCGACTTTGATCGCGGCGAACTGCGCCAACCTGCGCGAAACTGGCAGCAGGCCAATCTGGATCGCCTGCATCGCTCATTGGAGAAATTGCGGATTGCAGGTCGTGATTCCGGTTGGCCGGTGTTGTGCGAAGCCTACGGGGCTGCGATGCGGATCACGCCATGAGTTTCAATCTGCACTTCCTCGGCGTCGGCAATGCCTCGGCGGTGGAGCTTGGCTCGGCCAGCGCCGTGCTGGAACGCGATGGCGAACCGATCCTGATGATCGACTGCGGGCAGGAAGCGCTCACCGCATACCTGCACCGCTACGGCGCACCGCCGCGCGCACTGTTCCTGACGCATACGCACATGGATCACATCGCCGGGCTGGAACGATTGTTCGTGAAGCTGTACTTCGACCAAACCCTGCGCGGGGGGTGCCGTTTCTACATTCCCGCACCATTGATGCGCTGGGCGCAGCAGCGCATCGCCGACTATCCCGGTGTACTGGCCGAAGGCGGCGTGAACTTCTGGGATGCTTTCCATGTGATTCCCCATTCGCGCGGCTTCTGGCACGAAGGGTTGTGGTTCGATGTGTTCGCGGTGCGCCATCACGAGCCGGAGACTGCTTTTGGTCTGGCACTGAAAGGCAAGTTCATCTACACCGGCGACACACGCCCGATTCCCGAACTGCTGGCCGCATTGGGCGATGGCAGCGAACCCATCGCACACGATTGCGGCCTCATCGGAAATCCCTCGCACAGCGGCATCGACGATCTGGAACGCGACTATCCGCCGGAATTGCTGGCGCGATTGCGGCTGTACCACTACGGCTCGCTGGCGGATGGGGAGGCCTTGCGCGCACGTGGGTATCGGGTGTTGAGCGCAGGCCAGACTCTCGCGCTGGCCGATTGACCCGATTCGCAAACAATCCGGATTTTTAGAAGGTCGATCATGCCGCGAAGCGGTGGAACCGACGGATGCTGCAGGAGATGTCGGCTCCACGCCTGCGGCGCTTGAGCCGACCTGCATTGGATTATTCGAGGGCCGGATCGCATCGCACGATCCGGCCCTCGTTGCGGCAGGAAGCTGATTACTTCGTTGAGCCAAACCGCAGTGCGACCGAACGGGTTTCAAGTTGCCCGAGCCGGGTCTGGTCGTTGAGGCTCACTTCGCGCAGTTCGAACGGCGCACCGATGTCGGCAGGCACCAGTTCCTTGCCGAAGTTCAGCGCGATGGTGGCCTTGCCCGGCTCCAACCAGCGTGCCGAATGGCCAACGGCAAAGGGTTTCATCGAGCCATCCTGTGCGGTACCGTAGAGCACGCCACGCACCTCGTAGCGCCCGGTGCTGGCCGCTTCCACGGGCAGGGAAACGCGCACGCCCTGGCTCGTATCCACGCTCACGTCCGAACCCAGTTTCGCGGTCGGCAGGGAAACGGCAAAGCTGGTTTTGGCATCGCGCGGCACCCGTGCGCCGTTGAAACCGGCGACGGCGAAAGTGTGCGCTTCCCACAGATCCAAGCCGTTGCCTGCGTTTTCCGGCAGTGCGACCTGGGCGCGGTACTGGCCATCGGCGCCGCGCTTGAATCGCACGTTGATGCTCGCACCGTCCGGCGAGGTCACGACGCCGCCGATGCTTTCCGCCTGTACCTTGGCAGCTGCATTGGCGAGGTTGGCGGTGAGTGTGAGACTGCCGCCTGCCAATGCCTTGTCGCTGCTGGCGGAGAGGTTCAATTCCAGCGGGCTGTCCGGTTCGAATACGTGAACCAGATAGTGGCCCGTGGCATTGCCGATCTTCATTTCCACTTGCCCGGCACCGGCATCTTGCGAGAGCCGGAACGCGAGCGTGCCTTCGGGGAACTGCGCGCCCGCCGCTTTCATCTGCGCGGCATCGGCGCTGGTGCGGATGGCCGTGGCAGTGTCCACGTTGCGCCCGTTGATGCGCAGGGCAATGTCGGAAACTTGCAGCGATGCACCTGATTTCGCGCCATTGGCCGGGCTGATCCGCACCAGCGCACCGGGTGCGGTGGTGGTGAAGCGATAGCCTTCGCGCATTGCGTTGGCGTCCATGTCCGTCCAGAACTCGCGGCTGCGTGCGGTGAATGGCGTGCTGGCGGAGAGTGCTTCGGCGGGATCGACGGCCCAGGCGAAATCGACCGGCGCGCGTTCGGCATCGACGGGCAGGGCGGCTTTGTCCGTGGCAAGGCGTGAGGCGATGAGATCGCCCTGAGCGGCGGGCAACAACCTTGCGCGTTCGGCAGCGCTTGCACCGGCGGAGAAAATCGCACACGCAAGCGCGGCGGCGAGGAGGTTCCTGGTGGTGTTCTTGGTCATGTTTGCAAGCTCGCTCAAATGTCGTTGCGGAGGATCACGTCCAGGCCGAAGCATTTCTTGCGGCTCTGGTTGTGGCTGAGCGGCTCTCTGCCGTTGGTGCGTTGGGTGTCGTAGAACCAGACGCTGCCCGCACCGGCCTGGCTGCTGCAATCCAGAAATCCATCCGAACAGCTCGACAGCCACGCCTGCGTGATTTCAAGGCCGAGGTTCAGGTGGTAGCCGCCGCAGTAGCTGTCGCCATCCCACACGGCGGTTTCAACGTCCTGCCCGACCACGCTCCAGAAGCCCTTGGGCAGTGCCGGACGGCCCGCCGTGCCATAAAGATTCTGCGCGTTGTACTGCGCCATCCAGCTCACCTGTTGCATCTTCACGGCATCGCTCTTGTAGCCCAGCAGCCAGCCCAGCGAAGTCTCGAACACGTTGCCTGCGGTTACCGCATCGGCCAGTGGTGTCCCCTTGGAGGAAGGTGCCAGCGCGTTCACCCAGCGGATCTTGCTGATGATGTTCGGGTAGCGGCTGTCGTAGGTCGGGTTGCTCATGATCCAGCGCATCACGTTGCCGCCATTGGAATGCGTGATGACAACCAGATCCGTGATGCCCTTGGAGCTGATGAAGCTGGAAAGCTGCGTCGCCAGGCACCCGGCAGCGCGCGAATCCCACATGTACTGCTCGAAATCGCAGTTGATGACGGTGTAGTTGGACTGGTTCGGCAGGCCCTGGCGCACCGAGTTGATGAAATCCGAACCCCAATAATCGGCAGTGGCGTTGGTCTGCTTGCCGGTGCCGTGGACGAAGGCGACGCCGGTGGCGGCAGCCTGTGCGATACATGGAGCGAGAACCAGCGCGAGGCCGGTGGCGAGCTTGTGCATCATGGAAGGCGATCCCCGAAAAGTTTCGGAACCCCGCCTGCTGAATCCGTTCAGCTCACGGGCTTCCCGCAACCCGGCGTCCCTGTTCTCCCTTCGCCGGCGTATGGGAAGACTACGCCTGAACTGTGATGGAATGCTCGCTGCAATGCGTCAATTACGGTGCATCGGCAGAAAATGCATACGGTGGGGGATGGAATTTCGGGGGTGGAAGGAGATGATTTTGCAATGCAGGGGCGGCCCTCACTCACCGTTCGCTGTGCGAACGGTTCCCCTCATCTTGGCGGGAAAGGGCAAGTTGGCGGCGGCCTTTGGCCGCAGATGCTTTTGGGTGGCGGCCCGCCAGCCTGACCTCGGCGCCCGCATCAACCGATACCGTTGCTGCCTTCCGGCCCTGGCGGGGTTTTCGATCTATCGTCGCGAGGGGGCCGACGGGCCACCATATTAATCGGCGCGATGCCGAGAGCGGGAGCCTGATGCGTGCTCCAGGAGCTTGAATCAAAAGCCGGTTTCCAGTGCGGTCTTTCAACCTTGCTCGCACTCTTGCTCACTTTCCGCGAAAAACTCCGTGTTTCCACGTTCGCGGGCCGCGCAGCATAGCAGCCTGGATCGGTGGCTGGAAGGTAGGCAGCGTGCCGCATTGTGGAGGGCAAGCCAGTTCGTCGCCGCCGACCAGCGGTATTTCGCCAAGGCGCGAGACGAAGGGCGGATTGCGATGCCGGGTTCGCCAAGTGCAGCCTGAACAAAAATTGAATTGCGCCCGGAGGAAATCCCGCGCTATTGCGTAAGCCCGTATCGAATCCCTCACCAAGGTACTTTCGATGCGCAGGTTTACATGGTTTGTTGTGTGGCTTCTTCCGAGCTTCCTCTTTTGCGACGCGGCGTTCGCACAGAACAGCGGCATCGATCACCGCTTCGGTGATGACGGCATTGCCAGCATTTCCGATCCGCAGGATGCCAACACCGCGCTGTCGGCCTTCGTGTCCTGCGGCATGCCCAACGGGCAGTTGCGGTTGGTGGCTGCGCCGGATGCCATACAGATCGGTTCCGTGCTGGTGGATGCCAACGGCAACGTGGCGAGCAGTGTGACACGCATCCCCGTGTTTATGGCGGCAGCGGGCAACGGTGAGCGGGCCATCGGTGCCTGCATGGGCGATGGCCGCATCGTGATCGCGCGCGAAATTTTCAGCGACGGTGGCGAGAGACAACTTCAGATATTGCGCCTTCGCAGCGATGGCAGCCTGGATCCAGGCTTCGGATCGGGTGGCGAATCGCTGGTGGACATGGATGCCTACTCATCCAGCCTCACCGATGCGGAAACGCCCGTGGGCATCAATCTGGAAGCCGATGGCGGTGTGCTGGTGAGCATGGCGCTGAGCGTGAATGGCAGTGTCACCGACGCCGGCTTGGTGCGACTGTCCGCAGATGGCTTGCTGCGTTTTGCTCGCCACTACTCCACCTTGCCGAACATGGCGCCAGGAGGCTCCACGCTCTACGCCAGCGCCGCAGGCGTGGGAGCCGATGGCCGCGTCTGGATGGCAGGCACGGCCACCTTGGCCGGGGCAACGCCCGTGTTTCGGGTGCGACTGGATGGCACGACCGGCATGGTGGTGGATGCGCCTGTCTATGGCAGCGGCAGCGATTCGGTTCATGCGGGCGGCGGGCGCCTCCTGGCCGACGGCAGCACGATGGTGCTGGCCGCGCGCAGCACGTCCGACAACCTGCGTTACCTGCCGTGCCTGATCGTGATTCGCGGCAACGAGGTTTCCCGCCTGGCACTGCCCGAACCCTTTGCCATCGCCGGTTCGCCAGCCACCGCACCTTCCACGATGCCGCTTTCCACCGGCACGGTGATCCCGACGGGCGAAGGGCGACTCCTCATCGTCGATGCCCTGGCACGCATGGCCGATGCCAATGCGCCATTGGCAACCTATCTGGCACTGGTGCAACTGGGCACAACCACAGCGGGCGATCAGGTGGATGCGCACTTTGGCATCGCAGGCCGTACCCAGTTCGCCTGGCGCGGGATGCAGATCTGCAACAACGATGCCCCGCCACCGCAGCGCCCGAACCACGCCACCAACTGGCGTGGCCGCCCGATGGTCACGGGTTGGCATTCGCGTACCTGCGACTGGAGCAGCAAGCGTGGATTGCTGGCGCGGGTGCAGAACGCCGCCGATATCTTCGCGAACGGCTTGGAGTGATCGCCTTGCAACCTCGCGCGCCAGCCGCGTTGTTATGCTGGCGCGATGGAAAACCACGACATCACCGGCCTGCTGGCGGATTGGCTCGACGGCGACGCTGCCGCGCGCGATGCGGTGTTCGAGCGCATGTACGCACAACTCAAGCGCATCGCCATCGGCACCTTGCGTGCGCAGGCCGGGCAGGACACCTTCGAGCCGACGGTACTGCTCAACGATGCGCTGATGAAGTTCCTTGGCGGGGAGGCGCCGCGCGTTTCCAGCCGCGAGCATTTCGCCAGCATCGTGGCGCGTGCGATGCGCCAGGTGCTGGTGGATCGCAGCCGCCGCAGGCTCACGGACAAGCGCGGCATCGGCGAGCGTGCGTTGTCGCTGGACGAGGTGGAACACATCCCTGCCGTGGCCCCGGCGGCATTATTGGGATTTGATCGCGTGCTGGAGGAGTTGGCATCGCTGGATCCACAGGCGGCCGAGGTGGTGCAGTTGCGCGTGTTCACCGGCCTCACCATCGACGAAACCGCGCAGGCGCTTGGCATCCATGCTTCTGCCGTGAACCGCGAATGGGCGCACGCCCGCGCTTGGTTGCGCGACCGGCTCGGCGATGACCACTGACGCCGCCCGCGCCGCGTATCGCGCCGAAAAGGATGCCCTGCAACGCCTGCTCGATCTTGCAGGAGACGAACGCGCGGAAGCATTGGCCTCCTTGCGCAGTACCGATGCGGCACTGGCCGCCGTGGTGGAGCGGCGGCTGGCGTTGAGCGATCCGCACGCTGCCGAACCCGCGCATGCTCCCGTACCGCCGCGCATCGTGCGCTATGCCATCCATGGCGAGCTTGGCAAGGGCGGCATGGGTCGGGTCTGGCGCGCCACGCGTGCCGATGCCGCCGACAGGCAACAACTGGCGATCAAGCAGGTACGTGCCGATCTGGCCGATGCGGACGCATTGCGCCGCTTCGAGGCCGAACGCCGCATTCTCTCGCGCCTGGATCATCCCAACATCGTGCCATTGCTCGATGCCGGTACCGATGCGGAGGGCCGCCCATTCCTGGTCACCGCGCTGGTCGATGGCGAACCGATCGATGTGCATTGCCGTCATCGTTCGCTGGACGTGGCCGCACGCCTGCACCTGGTGCGCGAGATGGTATCTGCGCTCGCCCATGCGCATCGGCACCTCATCGTGCACCGCGATCTGAAACCGGCCAACGTGCTGGTCGATGCGCAAGGGCGCGTGCGCCTGCTGGATTTCGGCATCGCCAAGATGCTCGATGGCGGCGAGGAAGCCACTGCCGCCGGGCAATCGCAGATGACGTTGCGCTATGCCGCACCGGAACAGGTGCGCGGTGCGCCGCTGGGCATGGGCACCGATCTGTATGCCGTCGGCGTGCTGATGTATGAATTGCTGGCCGAACGTTCGCCTTATCCGGATACCCGCGATCCGGCTGCGCTGATCCATGCCATCGCGCACGAGGAACCGGTACCGTTGCCGGGTCGCGACGTACATGGCGAACGCATTCCGCGCGATCTGGCGGCCATCGTGGCCTGTCTTTTGAGCAAGAATCCCGAACAGCGCTATTCCTCCGCCGAGGCATTGCTGGATGAACTGGATCGCCTGGAGCGCGGCGAAGCGGTATTGGCCTTGCGCCACCAGCGTGGTTATCGCGCACGACGCTGGCTGCGGCGGCGCTGGCCCTGGCTGGCTGCGGCGATGGTCCTGCTCGCATTGGGTGGCCTGCATGTGGTGCGAATGGAGCGCCAGTTGCAGGCCACCGCGCTTGAACGCGACAAGGCGCAAGCCGTGGCCGATCACTTCGTCACGATGTTCCAGATCGCCACACCGAATGCGGCGCGCAACGGCGACATCACCGCGCGTGAACTGCTGGCCCACGCGCGCCAACGCCTGCTGGACGACGCGACCACGCAGCAATCGCCTGCCTCGCGTGCGGCGCTGCTGCTGGCACTGGCGCGCGTGCATCACGATCTTTCGCTGGAAACCGAAGCGGTGGAACTTGGCGAAACCGCAGTGAACCTGTTGCGCAACGGTGATGATGCCTTCGCCCTGGCAGACGCCCTGCGCGTGGCCGCAGGTGCCAACTACGCCCTCAATCGCAACGACGCCTTCATCCGCCAGACCCGGCAAGCGCTTCAAACGCTCGAAGCCGCAGGCGACACGGACAACGCGCTCTATCCGCGCCTGCTGGACAACGTCGGCTTCACCTGGTTTCTCGAAGGCGATTTCCAGCGCGCCTGGGCCTACAAGGATCGCGGTCTTGCCGTTGCCGCCGCACGCCTGCCTCGATCGCGCCCCGAATACGTGCGGGCGCTGGTCAACGCGGGCGGCATGGCGAGCGTGGCAGGCGATGCGGCACGTTCGCACGCACTGTTGCTGAAGGCGCAGGGCGAAGCGGGAAAACTCTCGCCGCGCAACGAGGACGAGGAAATCTTCATCGCCCGCAACCTGGCCGTGGCCGAACGCCAGTTGGGCCGCCTGCACGATTCGCGCGAACGCTTCGCAGCCCTGCTGGAACGCGCCAGCCGCTACTACGGCCCGGGCCACCGGGAACTCGTGTCGATCCTGATCGGCAGCGCCGAAACCGCCCTCGCCGAAGGCCACCTCGACGATGCACTGGAAAGGCTCGCCGTCGCGCAGGCCAACGCACGCCAATCGCTGCCACCCGAACACGGATATTTCAGGGACATCGAAGGCCTGCGTGGCATGGTGCTGTTGGAGCGCGGCGAACTTCAGGCCGCACGCGCTCATCTGGAAACCGCCCGCGCCAACCGCAGCGACGAAGAACAGATCAAATCGCAACTGGGCCTGGAAGCCGTGGCGTTGGCGCGTTGCCGTTGCCAGCAACCCGATGCCCAACCTTTCGCCGCAAGTGCTGCGCACGATGCCTTGCAAGCGATGGGCAATGCCTCGCCGTGGCAACTGGCGCTGGCGCGCAAATGGGTGATGCAGTGCGAGGAACCGGCGCGGTTGTTGCCTTCCGAACGGTGATGCGTGCGCTGCACTGCGCTACTTGCCGTGTGCGGAGAAGTGCAGCATCGAACATCGACACGTTGGGGCTTGCCTTCAGGTCCCCCGCAACCTGTGCGGTCATCGAAAACCGAGCGCCTTCAACAAATCCTTCGCCGCCGCCAACCGCTCCACCGCACCCGGCGCGGGAATCCTGAACTTCAATTTGTCCTGCCCTTCCATCGAGAACACGCGAGGTTGGGTCTGGATCAACTTGATGATGGTCAAAGGCTCCACGTTCGGCTTGGGCAGGAAGGTGACGCGACCGCCGTTTTCGCCGACTTCCAACTTGCGGATACCAAGTTTCGTGGCGGCGTGCTTGAGCTGCGCCACGGCGAACAGGTTTTTCACCTGATCCGGCAACAGGCCGAAGCGATCGATCATTTCCACCTGCAACTCGCGCAGGGCGTCATCGTCCGGTGCGGAAGCGATGCGCTTGTAGAGCGTGAGGCGGGCGTGAACATCGGGCAGGTAGTCGTCCGGGATCAATGCGGGGATGTGCAGTTCCACGTCTGCGCCGTGGCGCGTGTCCGGATCGAAATCCGGCAGCTTGCCCTGCTTGATCGAACGCACCGCGCGTTCCAGCAGTTCCGTGTAGAGCGAGAAACCAACCTCGGAAATCTGCCCGGATTGTTCCTCGCCCAGCAGTTCGCCCGCGCCGCGAATTTCCAGATCGTGCGTGGCCAAAGTGAAGCCAGCGCCCAGTTCGTCCAGTGAGGCGATGGCTTCCAGCCGCTTGGCGGCATCGGCGGTCATCGCCTTCTTGTCCGGCACGATGAGGTAGGCGTAGGCGCGATGGTGCGAACGCCCGACGCGGCCGCGCAACTGATGAAGCTGCGCCAGGCCGAAACGATCCGCGCGGTCGATCAGGATGGTGTTGGCGTTGGGGTTGTCGATGCCCGATTCGATGATGGTGGTGGACACCAGCACGTTGAAGCGCTGGCGGTGGAAATCCAGCATCGTCTGTTCCAGTTCGCGCTCCGGCATCTGGCCGTGCGCGATGCGGATGCGTGCTTCGGGCACCAGTTCGGAAAGCTCGCGAGCGCAGCGTTCGATGTCCGTGACTTCGTTATGCAGGAAATAAATCTGCCCGCCGCGCGAAAGCTCGCGCTGGAAGGCTTCGCGCACCAATGCCGCATCCCACGGCGTCACGAAGGTCTGCACTGCAAGGCGATTCGGTGGCGGCGTGGCGATGATGGAAAGCTCGCGCAGGCCGCTCATCGCCATGTTCAAGGTACGGGGAATGGGTGTTGCCGTAAGGGTCAGCAGATGCACCTGTGCGCGCAGCGCTTTCAACCGTTCCTTCTGGCGCACGCCGAAACGCTGTTCCTCATCGACGATGACCAGGCCAAGATCCTTGAATTTCACGTCCTCCTGCAACAACCGATGCGTGCCGACGATCACGTCGATGCCGCCATCGGCGAGCTTCTCGATTTCGGCCTTGATCTCCTTGGCCGTCTTGAAGCGCGAAAGCACTTCCACACGCAGCGGCCAATCGGCGAAACGATCGCGGAAGTTGCGATAGTGCTGTTCGGCCAGCAGTGTCGTAGGCACCAGCACGGCAACCTGTTTTCCTGCCGTGGCGGCAACGAAGGCAGCGCGCACCGCCACTTCGGTCTTGCCGAAACCCACGTCGCCGCAGACCACGCGATCCATCGGCTGGCTCGATGCCAGATCGGCGATCACAGCTTCTATGGAGGTGAGCTGGTCGGGTGTTTCCTCGAACGGAAATTGCGCGGCAAACGGTTCGTACATGCCGCGGTCGATGTCCAGCGCGATGCCGGCGCGGGCCTGCCGCCGTGCCTGGATATCCAACAGCTCGGCGGCCACGTCGCGCACCTTTTCGGCGGCTTTCTTCTTGGCCTTTTCCCATTGCTCGCCACCGAGCGAATGCAGCGGCGCAAGTTCCGGCGAGGCACCGGCGTAGCGGCTCACCAGATGCAGTTGCGTCACCGGCACATAGAGCTTGTCGCCCTTGGCGTATTGGATGCAGACGAATTCGTTTTTCTGGCCGCCTACATCCAGGGTTTCCAGCCCGAGGTAACGGCCCACGCCGTGATCCTCGTGCACGATGGGCGAGCCAGGCGTGATTTCGGAAAGATCGCGCAATACGGTTTCAGGGTCGCGCGCGGCCTTGGTGCGGCGACGGGTGGCGGGCGCGCGCTCTGGATAGAACTGGCGTTCGGTGAGCACCGTGATGGCAGGTTCGACAAGTGCGAAGCCATCGTCCAGCGCACCGACGCAGATGGCCCAGCGCGGCGCATCGTCCGCAAGGAACGCGGCCCAATCGCCGAGGATTGGCGGCCGCAGGCCATCGTTGGCCAGCGTATCGGAAAGCGCCTCGCGCCGTCCGGGCGAATCGGCGGCGACCAGCACACGGCCGGGATAGGCATCCAGAAACAGCTTCAGCGCCGCGCCGCCCGCTTCACCCTTCTGTGCCAACGGCAACGCGGGTGATTTCGCATCGCCCAATGCCTGCGCGGACTCCCAACGCGGATGCGCCGCGCCCAGCACTTCCACGCGCTGGCGCTTGTTGAGGCTCTCACGCAAGGCATCCGGCGGAAGAAACAGTTCGGCAGGCGGCAGCACCGGGCGTTCGATGTCGTGGCGGCGCTGTTCGTAGCGTTCGCCGGTTTGTCGCCAGAACGCATCGGCGGCTTCGAACGCACCTTCGCCGATCAGGCACAGCGCATCGCCACCCAGGTAATCGAACAGGCTGGCGGTCTGCTCGAAGAACAGCGGCAGGTAGTACTCGATGCCCGAAGGTGCGCCGCCCTCCTTCAGATCCTGATACAGCGGGCAGCGGCGCGGGTCGATGGGGAAGCGCTCGCGCAGCAGGTTGCGCACGTTGCGAGCGGAAGTTTCATCCAGTGGAAACTCGCGCGCAGGCAACATCCGCACGGATTCCACCTTGTGCAGCGAACGCTGGGTATCCGGATCGAAGCTGCGGATGGAATCCACTTCCTCGTCCAACAGTTCGATGCGGTACGGCTCCGGGCTGCCCATCGGGAAGATGTCCAGCAATGCGCCGCGCACCGCGAAATCGCCCGGATCAAGCGCTTGCGGCACATTGCGATAGCCCGCCGCTTCCAACCGCCGCTTTTCCGCTTCGATGGAAAGCCGCTGGCCCACTTCCACCACCAGCGATTGACCGGCGATGAAGCCCGGTGGCGCAAGGCGCTGCATCGACGTGGCTACCGGCACCACCAGCACGCCACGTTTCACCGAAGGCAGGCGATACAGCGTTGCCACGCGCTCGGAAACGATGTCCGGCTGCGGCCCGAAAAGATCGTAGGGCAGGGTTTCCCAATCCGGGAACGCCAGCACCGGAAGATTCGCTGCAAAGAAGCGCAGTTCGGTTTCCAGTGCGTGCGCGGCGGGGCTGTCCCGCACGATGGCGATGACGAGGCCATCGTGTTCCTGTGCCAGCGATGCCACGGCCAATGCGAGTGCGGAAGAACTGGCAGGTGCACGCCAATCGGCACGCTGCTGGCCGCGCTGCGGCAATGGCGGATGGAGCAGGGAAGAAGACACGGATGCTGCCTGTGAAACGGGGACAAAGACTGCGAATTTTAGCGTGGCGCGATGATGGATGGGCAGCGCTGTGGTGTGGGTGCATACTGCGGGCGCAGCGCGACCCGCGACGGGGAACTGGCAATGTGGACATCCGGATTCTGGCAGTGGGTTTTCCTGGCTCTCGTGGTCGGCGTGCCCGCACTGATCTGCCTGACGATCGTGTGGATGGTGTTCAAGGCCATCCGGCATGGCGACTGGTCTGCGGAAAACTTCGCCCGGATCAAATCGTTGCTGATGGGGCGTCGCGGCGTGGACGAATATCGGGATTCGGAACGCGATTGATTTCTCCCGGGCAGTACAAGCGTTTTTCGACTGGATCAAATGGAGTTCATATGTCTTACACCGGAAGCTGCACCTGTGGCGCAGTGAGCTATGAGGCAAGCGGTACGCCTGTCATCCAGGGCAACTGCCATTGCAGGCATTGCCAGAAATCCAGCGGCAGCGCTTACACGGCCTCCATGTTTTTTCCCCACGATGCAGTGAAGGTTCATGGAGAACTGAAATCCTTCCGTGGTGCCGGAGAAAGTGGCACCACGGAAGTGTTGTTCTGCCCCATCTGCGGCACAAAACTCCTGAGTCGGCCTGCAACGATGAATGGCTTGACCGGAATCCGCGCCGGTACGTTGGACGATCCCAACCTGTTCCAGCCTGCGGGCGATATTTTCACAAGAAGCGCGGCTGTGTGGGATCACATGGATCCTGCGCTTCCGAAGTTCGAGACGTATCCGCCGATGGGGTGATGAACCGGATTTCCACCGGCAAGCCGCGCTGATTTTTCGGCCCTGAGGCGATGAAAGTCTTCTCGCGCCACTATCAGGTTGTTGAGAAATGCACATCCTGTGCATTTCTCAATCGAACGGTACAAGCAAAGCTTGCCCACGTTCTCCAAAAATCAAGCGCTTGCGCGCTCGATTTTCGAGCGGGTCATCCGTGGCCCGCGTTATCAGGCTGTTTCTCAACAGCCTGCTATCAGATCATGGGTTGCTTGCGTCCTGTTGCAGCCCGCTGGCACGATGCTCAACCGCTCCGTTCCAGGCTTCTTCCCTTGATCCCATCGATTTCTCCACCCATCCGCACCGAGCTCTCTCCCTCGCGCTGGTTGCGTTGGGCGGTGCTGGTGCTGGCGATGTTGGCAGTGTTCGCACTCGGGGCCTCGCGCTTGCCGGAGTATTCGAAGTTGCTGGTGATCCCGTTTGCGCTGTGGGCGTGGTGGCAACTGGCGCGGCAGGGGCGTGTGCGGCTGGTGTTCGGCGAAGATGGGCGTGCGATTGAACTGAATGCGGATGGCAGCGATCACGTCATCGAGCCCATCGCGCTGCACGAGCGTGGGCCTTTGGGGGTTTTGGTGTTTTCCCGCATGGGAAAAGTGCGGCGCGTGCCGTTTGCTTCGGATGTGATCGATGCTGATGCGCGGCGGCGCTTGCGGTTGTGGATGCGTCGCCATGTGCCGGAGGCTTCCGCGCCGTGGTTTTCCACGGACGTGCCGATGGTGCGTTCCCCTCACCCCAGCCTCTCTCCCGCAAAGGGCGAGGGGCTGTCGGGCGGTTGATCGCGATGCGGATCAAGCCGCTGGAACTGGCGATCGGCCTGCGCTACACGCGCGCCAAGCGTCGCAATGGGTTCATTTCCTTCATCTCGGCGGCATCGATGCTGGGCATCGCGCTGGGCATCGTTGCGCTCATCACGACGATTTCGGTGATGAACGGGTTTGAGGCGGAACTGCGCACGCGCATTCTCGGCATGGTGTCGCATGCCACCATTTCCGGCGCGGGCGAAGATTTGCAGGATTGGCCGCGTGCGGTGGATATCGCCAAACACGATGCGCGCGTGCTGGGTGCGGCGCCGTACATCGAGCGCGAATCGCTGCTCACTGGCGTGCGTTCGCAAGGGGCGCTGTTGCGCGGTATCGAGCCGGAACTGGAACCTCAGGTGTCGATTCTCGGCGAGAAGATGAAGGCAGGTTCACTCACCGATCTGAAACCCGGCGGTTTCGGCATCGTGGTGGGCAAGGAACTGGCGATGTTCCTCGGCGTGGACATGGGCGATGCAATTACGGTGCTGGTGCCCGAAGCGCGCAGCACGCCGGTGGGTGTGGTGCCGCAGATGAAGCGCTTCACCGTGGTGGGCATTTTCGAGGCCGGGATGCAGGAATACGACCTGCAATTGGCGGTGATCCACATGGCCGATGCGCAGAAGCTGCTGCGCATGAACCAGGGCGTGACGGGTGTGCGCTTGAAGCTCACCGATCTGTTCGATGCGTGGAACGTGGCGCGCGATCTGGCGGACGACATGGGGCATTTCTACCGCGTGCGGGATTGGAGCCGCGACCACGCCAACTTCTTCCGCGCCATCCAGATGGAAAAGAGCGTGATGTTCGTGATCCTGTCGCTGATCGTGGCGGTGGCGGCGTTCAACCTCGTGTCCTCGCTCATCATGCTGGTGACGGACAAGCAGGCGGACATTGCCATTCTGCGCACGCTGGGCATGTCGCCTGCTTCCGTCATGGGCGTGTTCGTGGTGCAGGGCATCGTGATTGGCGTCGCGGGCATCGTGCTGGGCGTGATCGGCGGCGTGCTGCTCACCTTGAACCTGCATCACGTTGCGGCGGCGATTGAAAAAGTGTTCGGCATCCAGTTGCTGCCTTCGGATGTGTATTACATCTCCGGCGCGATCCCGACCGACCTGCGCACGGAGAACGTGCTGACGATCATCGTGATCGCGTTTGGTTTGTGTTTGCTGGCGACGTTGTATCCGGCCTGGCGCGCGGCGCGCACGCATCCGGCGGAGGCGTTGCGGTATGAATGAGCGCCAGGATTCGGGATTCGGGAATGGGGATTTGTCGGCATCGCCGGTGCTGGAATGTCGCGGGCTGGCGAAGACCTATTCGGAAGGCGGGTTGAATACGCCGGTGTTTGCGGGTCTGGATTTGTCCGTGAAGCGTGGGGAAACCGTGGCGATCGTGGGTGCTTCGGGTGCGGGCAAGTCCACGCTGCTGCATCTTTTGGGCGGGCTGGATACGCCCACGTCCGGGGAAATCGTGGTGGCAGGGCAAGCGATGAGTGCGCTTTCCGATACGCAACGCGGGAGGTTGCGCAACCGCGCGCTCGGCTTCGTGTATCAGTTCCATCACCTGCTGCCGGAATTCACCGCGCTGGAGAATGTGATGATGCCGCTCCTGATTCGCCGCGAAGCGCGCGGCGAGGCACAGACGCGTGCGACGGAACTGCTGCGGCGCGTGGGCCTTTCCGAACGGCTGGAACACAAGCCGGGCGAGCTTTCCGGCGGTGAACGGCAACGCTGCGCGGTGGCGCGTGCGCTGGTGACGCGGCCTGCCTGCGTGCTGGGCGATGAACCCACGGGCAACCTCGATGAAAGCACCGCGAAACAAGTGTACGGGTTGATGCTGGAGCTCAACCGCGAGATCGGTACGAGTTTCGTGCTGGTAACGCATGATCGCGCTCTGGCCCGCACGATGGATCGGGCGCTGGAACTTTCCGGTGGGCGTTTGCGCGAATTGCCTGCCGACAAGGTGTGAGCGGTTTGCGATGAAACCCTTACTCCGGCTCGATTTATTCGTCGCGGCTGGATTGGCGGGCGGTGCGATTCTTGCGATGGGGCAGACCTCGCTTCCGCCATCGTGGCTTTCGTGGAGCCTTGCCGTCATCGGATTGGTGGTGCTGTTCGCTTGGCCGCGCGGGCGCTTGGTGGCGGCGCTGCTGCTGGGCTTGGGTTGGGCGAATCTTCATGCCGGATGGAGCATGGCGGAGCGCCTGCCGTTCGCACTGGAAGGCGTCGATCTGATCGTCGAAGGGCGCGTGAGCGGTTTGCCGCAGCGGCGAGCGGAGCAGGTGCGGTTCGAGTTCGTGGCCAGCGGTGGCGAAGGCGAAGCGGCGCAGTTGGCTGGGCGAACATTGCGGTTGTCGTGGTATCGCAGTGACGTGATTCCCGCGCCGGGCAGTGCGTGGCGTCTGGCGCTGCGATTGGAACGTCCACGCGGGCTGGTGAATCCCGGCGGTTTCGATTCGGAGCGTTACGCGCTGGAACGCGGCATCGCGGCCAGTGGCTACGTGCGGGATGCTTCTGAAAACCATGAGCTGCACGAAGGCGACGGCATCGACATGCTGCGTGCGCGGCTTTCCGATGCGATGGCGGAAAGCATCGCCGCGCCGCGCGCCCGCTTCGTGCAGGCGCTGGCGGTGGGCGACCTGCGCGGGCTGACGGACGAAGATTGGCAGGTACTGCGCGCCACCGGCATCGCGCACCTGATTGCGATTTCCGGGTTGCACGTGGGGCTGGTCGCAGGCTTCGGCGCGTTGCTGATGGGATTGGCGTATCGCGTGTTTCCACGGTTCGGATTGAGGTTGCCTTTGCCGCAGGCAGCCGCATTCGCGGCGTTGCTGGCGGCTTCCGGCTACACCGCACTGGCCGGTTTCGCATTGCCCACGGTTCGCACCTTGCTGATGATTGCCGGTGCATTGGCAGCCGTGTTGCTGCGGCGTGCCTTCGCCGCTTCGCAATCGCTCGCATTGGCAGGAATTGTGGTGCTCGTGTTCGATCCGCTGGCGGTGTTGAACGCGGGTTTCTGGTTGTCTTTCCTTGGCGTGGCGTGGCTGCTGTGGTGCCTGCCGCAGCGCATGGGCGCCCTGCGCGGCCTGCTTTCCGCGCAGGGCGTGATGACGCTGGCGCTGCTGCCGTTGACGGTATGGTTTTTCGGGCAAGCCTCGCTCGCCGGGCCGCTGGCGAATCTGGTGGCGGTGCCGTGGGTCAGCTTTGTCGTGGTGCCGTTTGCCTTGCTTGGTTCGCTGCTGGAATTGGCGTGGAGCGGCGCGGGCGCATGGCCGTTCCGCGTCTCCGCGTGGTTGATGCAGGGTCTGTGGGAATTGCTGGAGCCGGTGGCGGGCTGGCATGGTTCGTTGGTGTATCTGCCCGAAGTTTCCGCGTTCGCTTTCGTGTTGGCGTTGATCGGCGCGTTCTGGCTGCTGTTGCCGCGCGGCGTGCCGGGCAAGGCGCTGGCGCTGCTTTTGTTCGCACCGCTGCTGTTTCCTTCGCGTGATGAGCTGGCGCAAGGGGAAGCCGAACTGGTGTTGATCGACGTGGGGCAGGGGCTTTCCGCGCTGGTGCGAACGCGCGAACACGCGGTGCTGGTGGATGCCGGGCCGGGTTTTTCCAGTGGCTACGATGCAGGCCGCAGTGCGGTGCTGCCGACGCTGCGCGCCCTGGGCGTTTCGCAGTTGGATGTTCTCATCGTGAGCCATGGCGACAACGATCACGCCGGTGGCGTGGCCGCCGTGAAGCGCGCCTATGCTCCTTCACAGGTGTTGGTGTCGCGCGAAAAACCGGAAGCTGGCGAACGGCCATGTGAGGCCGGAAGCCGCTGGAACTTCGATGGCGTGAGCTTCGAATTGCTGCATCCGCCCGAACATTTTCCCTATCTGCGCAACGACAGTTCCTGCGTACTGCGCGTGGTTGCGAACGGCACCGTGGCGCTGCTTCCGGGCGACATTCAGGCCATCATCGAAAGCCGCCTCCTGCGCGAGCAACCGGAAAAACTCGCCGCCGACGTGCTGCTGGTGCCGCATCACGGCAGCCGTACATCATCATCAATGGCGTTCGTGGAAGCGGTATCGCCGAAATTCGCGCTGATCGGCAGTGGCCATCGCAACCGTTTCGGCTTGCCGCGCGAGGAGATCGTGCAACGCTACCGCGAACATGGTGCAGCGCTGGCCGATACGGCACAGGCGGGAGCGATAACGGTTCGCCTCACTACCGATGGTGCCTCGGTGCCGCTTGAAGAGCGGGGGCGGCGGCAACGCATCTGGCGCGAACCATGAGCCGCGAAGCTCGCATAATGCACACAACATCGAACCTGCCACGGCCATGAGCGGCGAGTCGCCATCTTCCGAAGCATCCAATCCGCTGCGCGAATTCCTTGCCTCGTTGGCGATGTTCTCCGGCCTGCCAGGCGTCGCGCTGGACGAACTGGCGGCGCAGGTGGAACAGATCGCACTGGCGGGTGGCACGCCATTGTTCGAGCAGAACGAGCATTCCGATGCCTTGTATCTGGTGCGTTTCGGGCGTTTGTCGGCGATACGGCGCGAGGCCGATGGGCAGGTTCGCTCGCTGGGCCAGATCGGGCCGGGCGAATGCGTGGGCGAAGTCGGGATGATTCTGGAAGGGCCGCGCACGGCCAGCGTGATTGCCTTGCGCGATTCCGAATTGCTGCGCTGGCCGCGTGCCGCGTTCGAGCGGCTGATCGCGCAAAGGCCGCAGCCGATGCTGAAGCTGGCGCAGCAGGCGCTGCAACGCACCGGCAATCCCGAGCCGCGACAGACGCCGATGCGTTGCTTTGCCTTGCTGCCGGGGCAGGCAGGGCTTAGCGTCGAAGCCGTTGCCCAGAGCTTGTGCGATGAACTTCGCAGTTATGGAGAAGCGGCGCGTTGTGTCCGTGCCGAAGATGCCGCTGGACAAAGCCCGGAATGGTTCACCCAGCTTGAACAGCAATCGGGCGCGCTGGTGTACCTGGGCAACGAAGACGCCGCGTGGCGCGAGCGCTGCGTGCGCCAGAGCGATGCCATTCTGCTGCTGGCCGAAGGTGGGGAATCGCCTGCGTCGCGCCGCCTGCTGCCACCACCGCATGACTACGGACATGTGCCGCTGCACCTGTTGTTGAACCAGCACGGCGATCCCGTTCCCGGCAGCACTGCGCCGTGGCTGGCGGCGTTCGAGAAGATCGAAGCACACCATCACTTGCGCCAACCAGGCGACATGGCGCGGCTGGCGCGACGATTGTCCGGGCGCGCCATCGGCTTGGTGCTTTCCGGCGGCGGCGCGCGCGGATTCGCGCATCTGGGTGTGATGCGGGCGCTGGTGGAAGCGGGCATCCTTGTGGATTACATCGGCGGTTGCAGCGCCGGGGCGATGATGGGCGCGGGGCTGGCGGCGGGCTGGAGCCACGCACGGCGCGTGGAAGCCTTCCGTCGCGCCTTCGTGCTGGGCGATCCACTGGGTGATCGCACCTTGCCGCTGGTGGCCCTGCATCGTGGTCGTCGTGCTTCGCAACTGCTGGAACAGGCGTTCGGCGAACTGGATATCGAGGATCTGCCGGTGCCGTTCTTCTGCGTCTCCAGCGATCTCACCGAAGGTCGATTGCATGTTCATGATCGCGGCAAGTTGTGGGTGGCGCTGCGTGCGTCATCTTCCATTCCCGGCCTGATGCCGCCGGTGTTTTCCGGCGGGCGCGTGCTGGTGGATGGCGGCGTGATCGACAACTTGCCGGTGGGCGAAATGCGGCGACGGTTGGCGGGCGGCATCGTCGCCGTGGACGTGGGAGGAAATTACCGATTGGACACCACGGTCGAGGAAACCGAACTGCCACCGTGGTGGCAGGTGTGGGCGCGCTGGCGGCAGCGGCGCTATCCGGGTTTGGGGCAATTGCTGTACCGCGCGGGCATGGTGAACTCTGCTGCCACCGTGGAGCGCCAGCGCAGCCAGACCAGCCTGCTGATTGCGCCCGATCTGGGGGGCATCGATCTGCTGGCCTGGAACCAATTCGACCGCGCCATCGACCTTGGCTACCAATATGCACTGCGCCACGTCGGCGGGCGGCGCGATGCGCTGCACGAGGAAACGCCGAATCTGGGATTGTGAACAGGTTTTGTAGAGCGCAGCTTGCTGCGCTGCCTTGTTCGCCGGGCAAGTGTTCAGCGCAGCAAGCTGCGCTCTACGGGGGCGCGAACCAAAGATCGATTTGGCAATGTTTACGGCACCGAACCTTGCGTGAAAAGCGCCTTGCCTGTAGCGTTCCCCGGCTGCGCTTCCGCATTTCCGCTCGCTTCCGGCAGGTTCCATGCTTTTTTCCAATGTTGCCATCGCCAGCCTGGCGCATATCGATGCGCCCAATGCCCTCAGCTCTGCGGAGATCAACGCCCGCCTGAAGCCGACGCTGGATCGCCTCAATATCCGTACCGATGTACTCGGTGATATCGCCGGCATCCACAGTCGCCGCCTCTGGGACGACCATGTGCAAGCCTCCGACGCGGCCACAATGGCGGCGGAAAAGGCACTGGCCGAATTGAACGTGCCGCGCGAGAAGATCGGTCTGCTGGTGAATACCTCGGTGAGCCGCGACTTCCTCGAGCCTTCCACCGCCAGCATCGTCTCCGGCAATTTGCGCCTTAGCGAAAACTGCCAGAACTTCGACGTGGCCAATGCGTGCCTTGCCTTCCTCAACGGCATGGACATCGCCAGCCGCATGATCGAGCGCGGGGAGATCGAATACGCGCTGGTGGTCGATGGCGAAACCGCGAATCTGGCGTATGAAAAAACCCTTGATCGCATGAGCAAGCCGGACATCACCGAAGAACAATTCCGTCAGGAATTGGCCACGCTCACGCTGGGTTGCGGTGCGGTGGCGATGGTGCTGGCACGGCGCGAACTCGCGCCCGATGCGCCGCGCTACAAGGGCGGCGTCACGCGCGCTGCGACGCAGTGGAACACGCTGTGTCGTGGCAATCTGGATCGCATGGTCACCGACACGCGCATGTTGATGATCGAAGGCATGAAGCTGGCGCAGAAAACCTTCGTCGCCGCCAAACAGGCGCTGGGGTGGGCGGTGGAGGAACTGGATGAATTCGTCATCCATCAGGTGAGCCAGGTTCACACCAACGCGCTGGTCAAGACCATCGGCATCGACCCGAAAAAGGTGCTCACCATCTTCTCCGAACACGGTAACATCGGCCCGGCCTCGGTGCCCATCGTGTTGTCCAAGCTGATGGAGCTGGGTCGCTTCCGCAAAGGCAAGCGCGTTGCGCTGCTGGGCATCGGTTCCGGCCTTAATTGTTCGATGGCCGAGGTGGAGTGGTAATCCGGCCTTCGCGCGCAGCAACCCCGGCAACAGAGCCTGTTCAAGGTCTCGCTACAGACCGTGTGGCCGCTGCGCGGCCACCCTTCGGGCTGGGTCATGCGGTGTGCAGGACTGCGTCATCGCTCGGTCGCGTATCGACACACGCTCCCTCGCTCTTCCTTGCCCTGCACACCGCATGACACCAGCACGGCCCGCATCGAGACTTTGAACAGGCTCTACGACTCGAACCTTCGCACTTTGCGGTGGGGAGGTTTTTTTTCGGCCACGGGTTTTGCCATCACTGCCATCTGGCATTACGATGTTGCCATTCGTGCAGACCGGCCAATGCCCCATGTCCACCTTTGCCACCGCCGAGACTTTGAATCTCCTGAAAGTGCGCCACGCGCCGAAAGACCGGCGTGGTGATCTGGTGCAGGTGAAGGCGCTTCCTTCGGTGGCGCTTTCGCATCTGAAAATGCTGCTGGATATCACCGATGCGCAGCTTGCGGAACTGATCGGCGTGCCGCCCCGTTCCTACCATCGGCACAAGGGCAGCGGCGAGGCATTGAAGCCGGCACAGGCCGATTCGGCCCTGCGCATCGCGCGGGTGGTGCGGGAAGCGATCCGGGTATTCGACGATACCGGCAAGGCGCTGCGCTGGATCAAGGCGCCCAACCCGATTCTTGGTGCGGCACCGCTGGAATTGATCGGTTCCGATGCCGGTTCCCAGGCGGTGCAGGATGAGTTGATGCGTATCCACTGGGGCGATCTGGCTTGATGCGGCTGGCGGTGTTCGGGCCGGTTGCATGAGGGTATTCCGCATCACCGCTGCGCGCTTCGCAGCCGATCCCTTGAACGGCATCGGTGCGGCCGGTGCTGGTGCGCGCTGGAACTCCAAAGGCACGCGCGTGGCGTACACGGCCTCCTCAAGGGCGCTGGCGATGATGGAGCTGCTGGTTCATGTGGGTCGCGACAACGTGCCTGCATCGAGCATGCTGCTCTCCATCGATATTCCGGACGGGCAGATCGCCGTGCCCGATCGCCTTCCGGCCCAATGGGATGGACTGCCGTACCGTGCCAGCGTGCAGAAAACGGGTGATCGCTGGGTCGCGAAAGGAAGCTCGCTCGCGTTGCGCGTGCCAAGCGCCGTGGTTCCCGGCGAGTTCAACGTGCTGGTGAATCCGCTTCATGCGGATTTCGGAAGCATCGCCATCACCGGGCAGGAGCCGCTGGAATGGGATGCGCGTTTGTTCGGGAAGACCTGATTAGGGCCTGTTGAGAAACAGCCTGATAACGCGGGCCACGGATGGCCCGTTCGAAAATCGAGCGCGCAAGCGCTTGATTTCTGGAGAACGTGGGCAAGCTTTGCTTGTACCGTTCGATTGAGAAATGCACAGGATGTGCATTTCTCGACAACCTGCTAAATCCCGAACGCTTCGAACAACAAATTCTGGCTCGCCTGCGCCTCGCCCTGGACGGGCGGCGGAATGTAGGGCGTACCGAGGGTCAACGCGATGGCGGTGTAGTTGTCGTGGTTTTCCGGGGCCACGGCTTCCACTTGGCGCGCCAACGCATCCACCCAGGCCTGTGCGGAGTGCGCCTGCGCGGCGGTATCGACGAGGGTTTCGGCGGGCAGGTAATCCCAGAAGCCATCGCTGCACAGGAACAACCAATCGCCTTCCTGCAATGCGAATGGTTGTGACGGGACGTGGAACTCGACGGTTTCTTCCGAGCCCAATGCGGCGAACAGGGCATTGCGCTGCGGATGGCGCAGGGCTTCTTCCGGTTGCAACATGCCGTGGTCGATCAGTTTCTGGATCAGGCTGTGATCGCGCGAAAGCGTCTTGGCTTCACCGTTGCGCAACAGATAGAGACGACTGTCGCCGCAGTTGCCGAGCACTGCCTTGCGGAGTTCGCGATCAATGCCCAGGAGGATGGCGGTGGAACACATCTTGGCGTGGATGCCGCCGCGCTCCTGGCCCTCACGCACGGCTTCGTTCGCGCTGGCCAGCAGTCGCGTCAGCACCGAAGCGGGCAGGGTTTCGTGCGGGCCTGCGGCCAGCCAGCGGCGGAAGCCCTGGCCGATGCAATCCACCACGATCTGCGCGGCCACGTCGCCGCCGCCCTGGCCGCCTGCACCATCGGCCACCAGCGCCAGCACGAAGCGGCCCGCGTCGATCAGCAAATGGCGATCCTCGTTGTATTTGCGCCCGCCCTGGCCGGTGAATTGCCCGATATCCAACGGCGACCAGCTCGAAGCGGTGGGAATGGCGCTCATGGGCCGTTACCCGGCGTGGGCGGGATGGCTGCGCTGCGCTGGTTCATGCTTTGGCGCAGAAATTGCCGGGCGAAAGTCGATGGCGTCTTTGCATTCATGCTTTCGGGCCGGGTTTGTTGCGGGCGGTTGGCTTGAAGCGCGCGATCTGTTCCTCATAGGCGCGCAGGAATTCGCGGCCGAACAGGGCATGGAAGTTGTCTTCGGCTTCCTGCGAAATGTCCTCGTGCAGCGACAGATACGCTTCCCACAATTGCGAGCGACGCGCCATCGGCAGCAGGGATGCGAGCTTGGATCCACGCGACAGGCGTTGTTCGAGGTTGGCAGGCAAGAAGCGTTGCAACAGACCGGAAAGCGCACTGCGCATCCCGGCCATCACGCCGAACTGGTGGGCGCGCAGGTCGATGTAGGCATCGCGCATCGCCTCCGTTGCCCCCATGAAGCCGCTGATGTCCGGTTGCAGCAGGTGCGCCAGCGCGGCATCCGCGTTCGGCGAAAACTTCAACGGGTTGTTTTCGCGCTGCATGATCATGGTGGAAGCTGCGCGCACTTCGCGCTTGGTGGCGCTGCGGGCCACCAGCAAATCCACCGTGCCTTGCGTGGCTTCGCGCAGCAGCACACCGACGCGGTGCATCAGTTCCGGCGTCAGCGCGTCGATCTTCGGGCCGGAGTAACCCATGCCTTGCAGCAGCGCGGCCAGCAGTTCATCGGGAGGCGCGGAAGGTTGTGCGGGAACGGCAGGTTGAGGTGCGCTGATGGCAGCCGTGGGTGGCGGTATCGGAATGGCCGGTTGTGGTGCACTGATGGACTGCGGCGGCGCGGCATCAGGCGGCGGCGTGAATGAAGGCGACGGAACGGCAGAGCGCGGCGCGCTGATGGACGCGGGAGGTGAAGCGGAAGGTGAAGCCCGTACCGCATCCACGTCCACGTCCACGTTCACGGCCTGAAGGGCCATGGTCGGGATTTCAATGCGGGGAACTGGTGGCGAAGACGGTGGAATTGGAATCGCAGGCTGCGGCGCGCTGATCGCCGCAGCCGTTGGCAATGTGGGCGGTGCAATGGGCTCGGTGGGTTCCGGTGTTGCCGCAGGCGTTTCGAACAATCCGGCGAAGGAATCTTCCAGTTCGCCGGAAATACCGGAGGCCTCATCCAGCAGGCCACCGAAATCGTCGCCATCGCCATCGGCCACGGGGTCAGGTGTAGCAGGCGCACTCACGGCATTCGCGGGTGGATTCGGCAGTGCTGGTTCCACTGGTGGCGGAGTCGGAATGGGCGCGGGCGTGGGCGTGGGCGTTGCGACATCGGGCTTATCGATGGACAGATCAGGCACTGCGTGGGAAATGCCGGTGAGCATCGAATCGATCGCATCGCGGTGCTTTTTCGGCACCTTCTCCGGTTGCAGCAGCAGGGAATCGAAGGCATCGTCTGGCAGCGTGAACGAAGCCGGAGGCGCAGGCGTGGTCGAGGCCACGGGCGGCTTGAAGGGGCTGTGCAGTTCCGGTACCTGATCGCTCACGGCCTTCGGCGCGGATTTGCGCGGCGCTTCGCCGAGCAGGGAAGCGAGCGGATCGGCGGCCGGTGCGGCGGGAGTAGGCTGCGAGAACAAGCCGCCGAGCGGATCGGAAGGTGCACCCAGATTCGGCGCATCCACGGCTGCACCGCCACCCATCAATCCACCGAATGGATCGTCCGTCGGCATGGATTTGGACGAGCCTGCGCCATGGCCGGGCAGGCCGAACAATTCATCCACACCGCCTTGCGCGGCGCGTTCGATGGGCAGGCCGAGCGCATCGAACGCCGGTGCGTTGTCGTCGCGCTTGATGCCGCCGAGCAACCCGGCACTGGGCGCGGCGGGTGGGGGTGGAGCGAGCAAATCCTCCAGCCCGGCATCCGATGGCGCACGCGGCGTGGCGGGCAACAGATCGGCAATGGCCTCGGAGAACGCATCGCCCGGTACGGCTGCCGATGGGCCACTGACGCGCTGTGGTGCATTCATGTCGCTGCTGAAGCTGGCTTGCACCAGATACGCACCGATCTGGATGCGATCGCCATCGGTGACGGGTTTTTCCTTGCCCGGCTCCATCTGCTCGCCGTTGTAACGTGCCGGGTTGCTGCCGCGATCGAGCATGAAGAACTTGCCGTTGCGGTGCAGGATTTCGACATGGACGCGCGACACCATCCGCGTGGGGTCAGGCAGGATCATCCGGTTGTCCGGCGCGCGACCGATGCTGCCGCCGGATGCGTCGAACAGCGCCGAAATCTTCTGTGGCGGAGCTTTGCCGCTCAGCGAGACGACGGTGATCTTTAGCATTGTGCGTTCCGCGATCAGGGAGCCAGGATCAGAAGGATAGTCTGGCTCGGCACGATGCGCGCGCCAGGGCAGTTGGTGCTGTTCTGGATCGACATGCTGGTGAGTCGGCTGGCGGGCATTCCGTTGAGCAGCGTGGTGAACGAGCCGATGACGTGACGGCTTGGCCCCATCACCGTGCCCGAGGCCACGCCGAGCGCGATACCGGGGTTGTCGCCGTTGGTCATCGGGATGGTGGTGGCGAGGTTGTGCGCGGGCATTCCCATCACCAGGATGGTCGGGCAGTTGGGAATGGCCATCGGGCCCATGGCGATGTTGGGGTAGGGAATCGGCACTGGCGCGGGTGCAGGCGGGGCAGGCGTCAGGCAGACGTCCGGGAAGCCCATGTCCATGCCCATCATTTGGCAGTTTGCGAACATGTCGTAATCCTCAGCCGAAGTGAATCTGCGAACCACGCGCCTTGATGAGGTCTTCGCCTTCCAGCAGCACATGTTCGCCATGCAATTGCAGCAGTTGCTTCGCCTCCACCTGCACCTGCGCCGCGCTGACCCGATCCAGCGCCTCGGTGTGGCGCACATACTGGCGCGAGAACTGCTGGATGCGATCCATCACCGAGGAAAGCACCGAGCCTGCGAGCTTCATCGTCCCGGCGAACACATGCAGTTCGCGTCCGGCCACCTGCGCGGTATCCAGTGCGGCTTCCAGGGTTTGCGTGCGCAACGTGGTGGACGTTTCCGCGTTGAGATTCAGCGCCGCAGCTTGCAGCGTGAGCGTGCCATTGGCGGCGAGCGTGGCAGGGCCGGGCGTTTCCAGTGTGCAGGCTTGCGCGGCATCACGGGTGAGCACGGCGAGAATGAAGGTGTCGCTGGGTGACACCTGCGCACACAGCACCAGATCACCCGGTTCGGGCCGCAGCAGGCAGCTTGCGGCACGGCGCGCGGGCACGCCGCTGGTGAGCAGGAAGCCCTCGCCATCGGCAACACCCATGTGTGCGGTGAAGGTGCTGGCCTGCGCGAACGGCGTTTGCGGGCGAGTGGGCAAGGTGGCGAGTTTCGCGTTCATGGCGTTCTCCTTGGAGCGTTCGTCGTCAGACCGGCACGGCGCGCCAGCTTTCGGCGCGTGCCAGTGCTTCGTCGGTACCCAGCGCCGCGCCGCGCGCGATGCTGGCGTTTTCGGTCTTGGCCAGATGCAGCTTGGTGCGGAACATCGTGGCCCCTTCCATCAGCGCGCCGGTCAAGTCCGCATGGCTGAAATCGGCATAGGTGAGATCGGCGTCGAGGAAATTGGCGGCGGTGAGCGTGGCCTTGGCGAAATGCACCTGATACAGCCTTGCGCCAGCGAAAATCGCGGCGGCCAGTTTCGCGCCGGTGAACAGGGACTGGGTGAGGTTGGCATCGATGAAGCGTGCGCCTTGCGCATCGGCTTCGCAGAAGATCGCGTTCTGGCCGATGGCGCAGTCGAACTGCGCGGCCTGCAATTTTGCGCCCTGGAAATTGCATTGGGCGATGTGTGAGCCGGAAAAATCCGCGCCGGTAAGGTCAACCCCCGCGAACTGGCAGCCGCGCAGGGTCTGGCCAGGTACGGAAAAGCCGGGCAGAGAAGATTTGAAGAACAGCGTGCGTTCGAACGTTGCCTGCTTCCAGCTTGCGCCCACCAGTTCGCATTCGGCGAAGGTGGCCATGTTCAGCGAGGCGTCGTCGAACCAGGCGTTGGAAAGATCACACTTGGTGACGATGGTGGAGTGCATCCGCGCCTGCCGGAATCCGGCAGATTGCAGCTTGCTGCCGTTGAAGCTGGTCATTGCCACGTCGGCCTGAGCCAGTCTGGCCCGCATCATGAAGCATTCGTTGAACACGGCAGCGTGCAGGCTGGCATTCTCGAAACAGGTTTCCACCAGCGAACAGCGGTTGAACGTCGCCCGGCCCAGCGCTGCACCGGAGAAGTTCGCACCATCGAAGTTGCACTGGTCGAACACCGATTCGCGCAGATCGCTGCCGGAGAAATCCGTATTGCGGAAATCCACGCGCGAGAACACGCCGCCTGGCATTCCGAGCTTGGTGTAGCTCTTGCCGGAAAGGTCGCGGTCTTCCAGCGCTTCCCCCAGCGCCACCGCCAACGAGAGCAGATCAGGGCTCACGGTGCGGCTTCCTGTTCGGCGGGTGTCAGACGCGGGTAGGTTCGGGCGCGGTCGAGCAGGGATTCATCCAGCAGCACGTCGCCATCCAGCCGCACGCGGGAAAGATCGGCACCGAACAGATTGGAGCGGCGCAGATCGGCCCCGCGCAGATCGGCGTGTTGCAGGATCGCATCCATGAAGTTGATGCCGCCGAGCTTGGCCTCGCGGAAGCTGGCGCGCCGCACCAGCGCGCCCTTGGCACTGGCGAGCGTGGCATCGGCATGACTCAGGTTGGTGCCGGAAAGGTTTGCGCCGTCCAGCACAGCTTGATGCAGACGTGCGCCGGTGGCGTCCAGCCCGCCTAGGTTTACGCCGGTGAGATCGGCCCCGGCGAAATCCGTGCCGGTGAGTGAGGTTTCCTTGGCGAAGATCGCGCCTTTCGCCTGTGCGCCCAGCAGGAACGCGCCATCGAGCTTGCATTGGACGAAGCTTGCGTTCGCCAGTTTTGCGCGGCGCAGCTCGCAGCCGGAAAGGTCGCATTCCACGAATACGGTTCCGGAAGCATCGGCATCGGAGAGATCGAGTCCTTTCAGATCGAGCTTCAGGAAATTGACGCCGGAAACCATCGCACCCTGCCAGTTGGCGGGGCCGAAGGTGGTTTCCAGCAGCATCGCGCCAGCAAAATTCGCATTGGGGAAATGCGTGTCGGCGAAGTTGCAGTGGGAAAGCGTCGTGCCGGTGAGGTTCGCGCCATCGAACGAGGCGTGCGCCAGCTTGGCGCGGCCAAGGTTGGCGGAGGTGAAGTTCGCCCCATTGGCATTTGCGCCGGTGAAATCCACACGCGCCAGCACCGCCGCGCTGAAGTTGGCACCGGAAAGATTGGCGCCGGAAAGGTTGGCGCTTTCCAGCATTGCGCCGGAGAAATCGAAGCCGCTCAGATCAAGGCCGGAGAAATCCGCGCCGGTGAAATCAATGCCAGGGAAGAACTTCAGGCCCATTTCACCGGCGCGACGCATTTCCTCTTTCAGCGAAGCCGCCTGTTCCGGCGGCAGAGGCCGCGCGGCGGGCTGCATGTGCGCGCCTTGCAGGTAACCCAAACGTTCCGCCCCTTCCATCTGCGCCAGTTGTTCTCTCAACTTTTGCTGTTCCTGCGGTTCTGCGGGGGCCATGCCATTGCGCGACAGTTCCTCGAACTTGGCTTGGGCACTGAAAGCGGGGGGGCCGCGATGCTGAATCTCGGCGAGGTTGATATTGTGTTCCCGGGAAAGATCCATCGCCCGGATCATTTGATCCAGCGCATCTTCCAGGCCCTTGATCTGCTGGCGTTCGGCTTCCAGCATTTTTGCTTCCAGGTAATCGGCCAGTTTGTCGCCTGTGGGCGGGATTTCGCGTGGCGGTAGCTGCATCTCCATTTTTTCGGGATCAAGCCCCATTTCCTGCGCGTTGGCTTGAGCCGCAGCCATATCGATCTCGGCGCGGCGACGCTGGGCTTGGGCCTGAAAGCCTTCGATCTTGAAGGCGGATTCGGCTTCGATCTGGTCTGGATCGTCCAGATCCAAGCCTTCGGGCAACAGATCGCCATCGCGCAGGCTGCGGATGCCGCCAAAGCGCGGATCGGCGCGGTCGTCCAGTACTTTTGCGTAGTGTTCATCCGGTTTGGTGTCGTCAATGCGTTCCACCGCACCCATCAGCAATTCCACATCACTGGCATCGTCCGTGCTGATCTGCGTCAGACCCTGGAACAGCAGAATGCAGCGCTCGTCGTTCGGGAAGAACCAGGCGGTGGTGAGGCGAAGCGGCACCTCGCGCAGTCCGGTTTTCTCGCCGTTGACCATCCGCTCCATGAAGCAGCGCACGCGCAGGCCGGGCAGGCGGCCTGCGATATGTGGCTTTTCACGGTGCAGGTGATCGAAAGCGAACTCCTCATCACCGCGCAATGGTGCATCGAACCATTGATCGGCGGGTGCGAGGTTGAAATGCCGCCAGTCCACGTCCGGCGCGAAGCCCGGTGCGTGTTCCTTCAAATAGTTCCCGTCGTAGGTGCCACGATACTGTGCGCGCTGCGGATGCAACACATCGTTGATCGGGCCGAACCCTGCGGGTGGCACGGCTTCGCCGGGGCGGGTGATGGGTTTTTCCGGGAGTTCGATATTGGGCAGCGGAAAGGTGCCTCGATCCTCCGTGCGGCCCTTGCCGACGAGATTGGCGGGAAAGTCCGGGCCGCCGTAGGCGTTTTCCCAGGTGATCGACAGGCCTTCTTCATCGAACGGCACCGGCGGCGTGGGGCGATTGCCATCCCACCAGCGGTTGCCGAATACCAGCAGGGTTTTTTCCCGCCCGGCCACGCGGGCGCGCACCGCGCAGCGACTCGGCGAATTTTCCGGCGCAAATGCGCGGCCATGCACCAGATATTCTGCCGTGGTCTTGGCGATGCCTTCATCCAGCAAGGGCAAACCCTGCGTGCCGAAGAAATTCCACAGGGATTGCTCGCCCCACAGTGACCCGCGTTCGGCTTGCGAGAACGGAACGTGCAGATACCCCGTCACGCACAGCCCGAACCGTCGTTGCAGTTCGATGGGGCGGTGGAAAAGGCTGAGCTGGCGGGGTTTGATGATGTGCACGATGGGTGTTTCAGGTCGATTGGAAGCGTGTGGCGCATGGAAAAATCCGGAACGGCTCGTTTCTTGCCCGAATCGAGCTTGCCGGAAGCTCCGATGCAGCGCTCGGGATTGGAGCCTTCAGATATGCCCGGCGGAATGGGTGATCGGAGCCGTTCAGGAAATCCTTAATCATGATTATTGTTCATTTGCATCGTGATTTTCTCGATCACTACCTGAATCTTGTTGGCAATGATGGTCATGTTAAGTTTCGCTGCCTCTAGCTTGGCTTTCGCAAGCTCTTGCTTGGCTTTCTCCATCGCCTCCATCGCTTCCGCCCGATCCTTGAACGTCTGGATGATGTCCTTGACGCCCATGACTGCCGCCACCAATCCCGCGCCAAGCCCGAATCCAGTCGCAAAGGCGGATACGGCAGCGGCGGCGGCGCCTGGTGCGCCCGATGCAATGATCTTGAGAGTGGAAAGATCGAGTTCCATCGGTTTCTGATTCAACACGGGGCCGGTGGTATTGTCGATTTTTGCAGCAGCCACGTTTTCGATCTGCAAAGCGAGGCAGTTGCTGACATCCATTCCGACCATGTTGTTCAAGTTCATCCCGACGAAAGTTTCGCGGTTCGTGCCAAGTGCAGTGGAACTGGCCGAGCCGATATACCCATCCGAATTGGCCCCAAGCACTACGGTATCCGATTTTACCGAAGTGAATGCGAGACCGCCCGGTGACATCAATCCGATGCTTGCCGCCGCGAGCAGTTTGATGTCGGTCGCATTGATATCATGCGTGGCACTGGTGGTATCCTTCCGGCTGGCGGCGGATTGAATGGTTATGCCGGTGCCTGCCGCGATGGTGACATCTTCTGCAACGGTGGTGCCCTGCTTGCCGGAAACTGATATCTTCTGTTCTCCGGCAACCACGGTTTCCTGTTCGCCATATACGGAGGTCTTCTGATTGCCGCCGACTGCCAGGGTGTGCGCTTCCGCATAGCTGGTGGACTGGGCACCTCCAACCACGATGGACTGGGCACCGCCAACTGCCACGCTCTGGGCGGCACCCACGGATAGTATCTGGGCGGCTCCGACGGTGATTGTCTGGCAAGCACCCACGGTTTCCGTGTCGTTTACGGCAACAGTAATCGTGCGGTTGTTTCCGATGGTGGTGGTCTGGTCATGGCCAACGGTGGCACTGCGATCATTGCCTACCGACAGCGATTGATTGTTTCCCACGCTGGTGGAATCGTTGTTTTCCACCACCGTGGACATGTTCTTTTCGGCATGAATACCAACCAGTTCATGCCCTTTCTTGTCCTCGAACACCAGTTCGTTGTAGTTCTGATCGCTGCCGCCGGGGCTGGAGCGGGTGCGAATCCATGTCTTGGTCTTGTTGGCCGGCAGCGCCATCGCATCGGGCGGCATCTGGGCGGGGTTGTAAACGCGGCCGGTGACGATGGGGCGGTCGAGGTTACCGCTGAGGAAATCGACGATTACCTCGTTGCCGATACGCGGGATGAACATGGCTCCGTAATGGTTGCCGGCCCAAGGTTGGGAAACGCGCAGCCAGCAACTGGAATATTTCCCGCATCCTTTGCCTTCGGTGCCGTCTCCCTCCTCGCCGTCGCGCCGATCCCATTTGAACAGTACCTGCACGCGCCCGTATTCGTCGGTGTAGATGTCGTCCCCGTCCGGCTCGATATTGTTCTGTTCGCCCACGACGACGGCGCATTGCGGGCCGGGTGCGACGGGTTTTGGGGTGGTGCGTTCGCTGGCGTAGGTGACGTTGTCCTTGATCGCGGTGAATCGGCATTCGTAGTAGGTTGGCAGCCAGGTTTCCTGGCCCTGACTTTCGTTGCCGGAGAAATCCAGATCGTATTCGGCCTCTACGATCAGGTATTTGCCGTTCTGATCTTTGCGCGGATGATCGGTAATCTGGAGCAGCGAGCCGACGCGCAGGTTGCGGGCGTTGGTTTTGCCGGCGAAACGCTGCCACTTGGCGTATTCCAGATCGGTGCGAACCTGGCCGCGCAGTGGGCCGTTGCCGGGGGCGTCCTTGTCCCAGTATTCCTCGGGATAATCGTAGAACTCCAGGGATTCCAGATCCTTGAGGCCGGTGCTGGGGGCAACTTCCATCACTTCCAGCTTTTCGGCGGCTGGCTTGAACCAGTTGTGATCCCTCAGCACGGCGACTTGGGTGGGAACCTGGACGTAGGGGCGCCATTCCCAAACGTATTCCTGATTGAGGGATGTGCCGCTGTGTTCCCGGTAGGGCAGGCTGGCCGTGGCCGGAGATGGCTTGTGCGCAGTGGTGTTGTCGGCGAGGTTGAGGACGACCTGCGAACCATCGGTGTCGAACCAGTAGTAGATGCCTTCCTCTTCCATCAGGCGACTGGCGAAATCGAAATCGCTTTCGCGGTATTGCACGCAGTACGCACGCACATCATGGGTGCGGGTCAGGCTAAGGTTTTCGCTTTCGTGGATGCGCTTCTGGTAGATGCCGTGGTCGAAGACCTTGGCGAGGATTTCATCGACTTTCAGATCCTGGAAGATGCGGGTGTTGCGTTGTTTGGTGGCGAACCACAGCCATGGACGCAGCACGATGGTGTACTGGTGCATCCGGCCGCGTACGTCGGTTTGGCCGGCGCGCACCGCCCAACCGGTGAAATAGCGCTTGCTCTCGTCGTGGCAGGTGAGCACCACGGAAACCTTGGTGCCGAGAATATCCTTCAATTCGATGTCCGGCAGCGGCGAGAGCGCGGTGACTTCGTACTCGAACAGGCGACCGAGTTTTTCCCTGGCGCGCAGTTGCGAGAATTCCAGCTTCCAGCCGGGATTCTCGGTTTCAAGCAGCATGATCGGATCGGCCATGGGTTCCTCTGCGTGCGGTTGCGGTACTGCGATTCATTCCGTCGTTCCCGCGAAGGCGGGAGCCTGGCGCCGTTGGCGTTTCAATGAAGTCAAGTCACTGGGGCTTCGGCCTTCGCGGGAACGACGACGTGGGCTTTCATGTGGCTATTGCTGCTGTCGCGGTTGCGGCTCAATCAAATGCATAAGTGAATTGCCCATCGGCCACCGACAGCGCCACGCGCCCGAGCGCGCGGCCTTCGGAGAGGCGGGTGAGATATTCGGTGGAAATCTTCGGCAACACCGTGTTGGTGAGCAGGGCATCGATCACGCGGCCACCGGATTCGGATTCGGTGCAACGGGAAACGACGGTTTTCACCACGGCGTCGTCGTATTCGAAGGGCACCTTGTGGTTTTCCTCGACGCGGCGCTTGATGCGGTTCAGTTGCAGCTTGACGATTTCGCCCATCACCGCATCGGAGAGCGGGTAATAGGGAATCGTCACGATGCGGCCCAGCAATGCGGCGGGGAACACCTTCAACAACGGATCGCGCATGGCGTTGGCCAGTGATTCTGGATCCGGCAGCAAATCCGGATCCTTGCACATGCTCATCAGCAGATCGGAGCCGACGTTGGAGGTGAGCAGAATGATGGTGTTGCGGAAGTCGATGCCACGGCCTTCGCCGTCTTCCATCCAGCCCTTGTCGAACACCTGGAAGAAGATTTCGTGCACGTCCGGATGGGCTTTTTCCACTTCGTCCAGCAGCACCACGCTGTACGGGCGGCGGCGCACGGCTTCGGTGAGGATGCCGCCTTCGCCATAACCCACGTAACCTGGAGGTGCGCCCTTGAGCGTGGAAACGGTATGCGCTTCCTGGAATTCGCTCATGTTGATGGTGATGACGTTCTGTTCGCCGCCGTAGAGCGCTTCGGCCAGTGCGAGCGCGGTTTCCGTCTTGCCGACGCCTGAAGTGCCGACCAGCATGAACACGCCGATGGGCTTGTTCGGGTTGTCCAGTCTTGCACGCGAGGTCTGGATGCGGCGGGCGATCATGTCCAGGCCATGCCGCTGGCCAATGACGCGCTTGTTGAGGGTTTCGCCCAGTTGCAGGATGGCCGCGATTTCGTTCTTCACCATGCGCCCGACCGGGATGCCTGTCCAATCCGCCACCACGGCGGCGACGGCGGTTTCATCGACCGAAGGCAGGATCAGCGGCTGATCGCCTTGCAGTTCATGCAATTGCTTTTGCAGGGCTTGCAGATCGTCCAGCAGTTCGGCGCGGATGGCAGCCGGATCGCTGGCGGCGGTTTCCGAGGCAGGGTCGGCGGGTGTTGCATCCGTTGCGGGGGCGGCATCGTGATCGGTGGCCACATCCACCGCCGCGCCCTGGTCGCGCAGCTTGGCGCGCAGTGCGAGCAGTTGATCCACCAGATCCTTTTCTTTCTGCCAGCGTTCGGAAAGCTCGGCCAGGCGGTCGCGTTCGGTGACGAGTTTTTCCGTGACCGAGGTTTTTCGTTCGGTGACGTTCAGGCCGATCTTTTCCTCGCGTTCGATCACGGAGAGTTCGATTTCCAGCGCTTCGATGCGACGGGTGGAGTCTTCCACCTGCGCGGGCGTGGCGTGCTGGCTTACCGCCACGCGAGCGCAGGCGGTATCGAGCAGGCTGACGGCCTTGTCCGGCAACTGGCGCGCCGGGATATAGCGGTGTGAAAGCCGTACGGCGGATTCGATGGCTTCATCCAGCAACTGCACGCGATGGTGTTTTTCCAGCACCGAGGCGACGCCGCGCAGCATGATGACGGCCTTCTTTTCATCCGGTTCGTCCACCTGCACAACCTGGAAACGACGGGTGAGTGCCGGGTCTTTTTCGATGTATTTCTTGTATTCGGCGAACGTGGTCGCACCGATGGTGCGCAGATTGCCGCGCGCCAGAGCGGGTTTCAGCAGGTTGGCGGCATCGCCGGTGCCTGCCGCGCCGCCCGCACCCACGAGGGTGTGGATTTCGTCGATGAACAGGATGATGGGCTTCTCGCTGCCCTGGACTTCATCAATTACCGAGCGCAGGCGTTGTTCGAACTCGCCTTTCATGCTGGCACCGGCCTGCAACAGGCCGATGTCGAGCGTGAGCAGGGAGACATCCTTCAGTTGCGGCGGCACGTCGCCGCGCACCAGGCGCTGCGCGAAGCCTTCGACGACCGCCGTTTTGCCGACACCGGCTTCACCAGCCAGCAACGGGTTGTTCTGGCGGCGGCGCATCAGGATATCGACGATCTGGCGGATTTCGTCGTCGCGCCCGGACACCGGATCAAGTTCGCCCTTGCGGGCTTTTTCGGTGAGATCCACGGCGAATTTCTTCAGCGCTTCCTGTTTGCCCATCGCGGCCGGGGCGATGGCGTCGCTGGCTTGCCCCGGCACGGCGCCGGAACCGTCGCTGGCAGTTTGGGTGGTTTCCGGCGAACCTTTGACGATGCTGTCGAAGTCGTCGCTGAGCACACCTTCCTTGATCAGGGCGAATTGCTTGGAAATGCCGAGCAGGCGCTGGGTGCGCGGGCTGGTCTTGAACAGCGCCAGCAATACGTGGCCGCTGCGGATGCGGGTTTCGCCGTACTTGAGCGAGGCGTAAATCCACGCCGCCTGGATGGTTTCCTCGATGATGCTGCCGAAATCCGAGATGGCCGTGGCTCCGCGCGGCAGGCGATCCAGTGCGGTGGTGAAATCCGCCGCCAGCTTGGCCCCATCGAGGCCGAAGTGGCGGACGATGTGGTGCATGTCCGAATCGGGCAGGTTGAGGATCTGGAACAGCCAGTGCTCCAGTTCCACATACGGGTTGCCCCGCAGTTTGCAGAATACCGTGGCGCTTTCCATCGCCTGATATGCGAGCGGGGAAAGTTTCCCGAACAAGGCGACGCGACTGATCTCCGCCATGGGGGCGGTCTCCTGCGAGGTTTGGTTGCAGGAAGAACGAAGCGGATGCAGGGTTTTTCAACTGCCCGCCGCGCATCGGCAACGGACAGGGCTTTCCGGGCCCGAAGCGTGCGCTATTCGCCGCCGCCGGAGACGCGCTGCACCAACGTTCCGCCGAGCCAGGCCATCGGCAGGTAAGCCACAACCAGGTCGAGCACGATGAACCAGATGGGCGCAGGAATCATGGTCGCCGCCCCGATGCCGCCTGCCAGGAACATCAGGCCGACGACCCAGGCTGCGATCCAGCGATGGCGGAAGCCGATCAGGAAGGCGACTGCCGCGCCCACCAGCGTGCCGAGCGCATGGGCGAGGAATGGGAACAGGAAGTGCTTCGGGCCGAATTCGCCGATATGCGCGGCGATGCTCCGGGCGTCGTTGATATTCACGTCGGCAGGCGGAGGAACCAGATGTGCTCCGGCCATCACCAGGCCCATGTTGACCACACCGCCGACGACCAGGCCGAGCACGACCGCCAGCACATTGCGCAGCAAGGTTTTCATCGGGACAGCTCGATGCAGGAGTGTTCGGCGATGTTGCGTGAAGATGCCGGGTGGTACAAGTCTGCGGTCGATTCGTGGGAGCCTGGACTTCCGTCGCGCCCACCTTCGCGGATGCGACGATGGGATATATCCCTACTTCGATTCGAACGCTGCCGCGTAGCCGCTTTCCACCAGCCGCTTCTGCACCGCTTCGGAAAGTGCCAGATTCGCGGCGATGATCTGCCCGTTGCGCAGGCTGCCCGTGCCGCCACGGAAATCGCAGGTGCGGCCACCGGCTTCGCGTACCAGCAGGATGCCGGCAGCGATGTCCCACGGCTTCACGCCCGCCTCGAAATAGGCGTCGGCGCGGCCACAGGCGACGTAGGCCAGATCCAGCGCGGCCGAGCCGGTACGACGCACGTCTTCGGCCTGTTCCAGCAGCGAGGCGATGGCATCCAGATGCGGGCGCAGGCGGGAACGCTCGCGCGGGGGAAAGCCGGTGATGAGCATGGCCCCTTCGATCTCGGCGCGATTGGCCACGCGGATGCGCCTTTCGTTGAGGTATGCGCCGCCGCCCCGGGTGGCGGTGAAGATGTCGTTGCGCAGCGGGTCATAGACCACCGCGTGCAGCGGTTCATCGCCATCCAGCAGGCCGATGGAGACGCAATAGTGAGGAATGCCGCGCAGATAGTTGCTGGTGCCGTCCAGCGGATCGACCACGAAGGTGAAGCGGGCCTGCCCGAGTGCGCCGGATTCCTCGCAGAGGAAGGCGTGGTCGGGGAAGGCGCGGCGCAGCTCGCGTATGATTTCCTTCTCGGCCAGCGAATCCACCTCGCTGGCGTAATCCTGCCGGGCCTTTTCGACGATGTTGAGGCCATCGAGTTTTGCGACGTGGCGCAGGATGACGTTGCCTGCCGCACGCGCGGCCTTGACCATGATGTTGACCGCGGGCTTGAGCATGTCTAGTCCGAATTCGTCGCAAGATTGGGAAGGAACTGGCCGATGCAGGGCATGGCAAGGGCAGGAAGTTTAGCAAAGCTGGCTTGGTGCCCGCTGAAGCAATGCTTTTTCCTTCTCCTTCGGGAGAAAGTGGCGCGTAGCGTCGGATGATGGGGCGCGCAAAGTGTGCGCTTTGATCGCTTGAACAGGAAATCCAATGTTGTTGCAGAACAATTTGCGCATCGTGCTTGTGGAACCCCAGCATCCGGGCAATATCGGTGCCGCCGCACGCGCGATGCGCACGATGGGGCTTGCCGAACTGGCTTTGGTGGCACCGGAGAAGTTCCCGCACCCGGATGCGCAAGCCATGGCCGCCGGGGCCGATGACGTGCTGGAAAACGCACGACTGTTCCCGACATTGGCCGAAGCCATTGCCGATTGCCGCTGGGTGATGGGCTGCACTGCGCGTCGCCGACATGTGGTGATGGATGAATTCGAGCCTTCCGCCGCCGCGCAACGGCTCTGGCAGGCGAGCAGTGAAGGGGCGGTAGCGCTGGTATTCGGGCGTGAACGCACGGGCTTGTTCAATGAAGAACTGGCGCTGTGCCATGCGGCGGTGCATATCCCCACTCATCCTGATTTTTCCTCGTTGAACCTGGCAGCGGCGGTGCAGGTGATGGCGTGGGAATGGCGGCGCGTGGCACTCGCTCAGGGCGTGGCGGAAAGCGAACCGGCACCGCGCGACGATCCTCCGGCCACGGCGGCGCAGATGGAGCATTTCTTCACGCATCTGGATCACCTGCTGCACGACATCGATTTCCACAAGGGCCGGGAACCGGCCACGGTGATGCGCCGGCTGCGGCAATTGTTCCTGCGCGCTCAGCCGGATGAACGCGAATTGCGCGTATTGCGCGGCATCTTCTCCGATGCGCAGCGCATGGCACGGCTGGCGGGAACTGGCACCAGCAAACATTCTTGACGATGGATCACCGTTGCTTGGGTTACGCTTGCCGATTCGTTGCATTCTTCGGCACTGGTTTATGCGAGTTTTCCACATGAGTGGGCGGGCACTGTTGTGGCTGGCCTGCCTGTTTTCATGTATTGCGCCTGTTTTGGCGGCGCAAACGGCGGCTCCGCGCGAAGAAGTGCTGGTGCTTGGCCGGATCAGCGACGATCCCCGGCGCGATTACGAAGGGCTGAAGCCGCTGCTGGATTACGTGGTGGCGCGCATGGGCGATGTGGGCATCCATGAAGGTCGCATCCTGATGGCGCGGGATACCGCGCAGATGGCCGGCTACCTGCGCCGCCAGCGCGTGGACTGGGCTACCGATACCGCTGCCACGGCGACGGAATACCAGCGTCGCGGCGTTGCCGATGCGGTGCTGGTGGCCGACCGGGGCGGCGTGTTCGGTTACCACAGCGTCGTGTTTACCTGGCGCGGCAGCGGCATCTCCACACTGGCCGACCTGAAAGGCCGCAGCATCGCTTTCCAGAACATCACCTCCACCAGTGGTTTCGTGCTGCCGGCGGCACAGATGCTGCGCAATGGGCTGGAACTGGAAGTGCTGCTGTCGCCCGATGATCGGCCCCACCCGGATAACGTGGGCTACGTGTTCGCGGGCAAGGAGGAGAACCTTGCCGTCTGGGTGCAGAAGCGCATCGTCGATGCGGGGGCGTTCTCCAACCTGGATTGGGGGAGATTGTCGCAATTGCCGGCCAGCTTCCGCGATGAACTGCAAATCGTGCACGAAAGCCATCCCGCCCCGCGCGGGCTGGAATTGGTGGCGCACGGCCTGGCACCGCAGGTGAGGTCGAAACTGGTGCAGGTTTTGCTGCAAGCCGGAGAGGATCCGCAGGCGCGCGAGCCGCTGCAGCACTATTTCGGCGTGACCCATTTCGCGCCGGTGGATGCGACCATGCAGCGCGATCTGGATCGCATCGGGGCCGATGTGGAACTGGTGCGGCAGAGGTTGGAATGATGCGCCTGGGCCTTTCGGGAAAATTCTGGCTGATCGTGCTGCTGGCGCTGGGAGCGTGCCTGGTGCTGGGCGTGTTCGCCTGGAATTCGCGCGTGGTGGAGTTCACCGAACTGGCGCGGCTCAGCCGCGAGGCGATCCACGATGCCAGCGTGCAGAGCGAACGGCGGCGCGGCGTGGCATTGGCGCAAATGGTGGCCGATGTGGCGGTCAACCCCTTGTACTACTTCGATCTGGCGAGCCTGGGCGAAACCGCGCGCCTGGCGATGCAGCAACCGGACATCGCCTACGTGCTGATCTACGACGCTGAAGGCCATATCGTGCAGGATGGCTCCGCCGACATCGCCCGTTTCGGCCAGCCGATGGAAGATGCCTTCGCCGCGCAGGCCGTGGCCGCGACCGCGACGCATGTGCAGACTTCCGGTGACCTGATCGACGTGAATGTGCCGTTGATGCTCGGCAGCGAACGCCTGGGTGGCGTGCGCGTGGGCATTTCACTGCTTGAACCGGCACAATTCGAACGCGAAGCCTCCGCTGCAGTAACCCAGCGTTTGCAGGAAATCCGGCGTGCCGCGGTGGCACTGCTCACCGGCCTGGGTGCGTTGCTGGTGGGCATGGCGCTGATCGCCGCCGCCCTGCTTTCCGGCCATGTACTGCGCCCTATCAAGCGGCTCGCCGCACAGGCCCTGCAACTGGAGCGCGGTGATTACGGCGTGGAACCGGTGGTTTCCGGTCGCCGCGATGAAGTGGGCGATCTGGAAGTGGCCTTCGCGCGGATGCACGAGAGCGTGAGCCGGCAGGATCGCGAGATTCGCCGCATCGCCTATCAGGACACGCTCACCGGTCTGCACAACCGCGCTGGCTTCCGCGACCTGCTCGATTTGCGGGTAAGCGCCGCCTCCGAATCGCGCACACCGTTGGCGCTGCTGTTCTTCGATCTGGACGATTTCAAGAAGATCAACGATACCCTGGGCCACGACGCCGGGGATCTCGCCCTGCGCACCTTCGGCGAGCGCGTGCGCGATGCCGCAGCGCAAGCCGGGCGCAACCGGATCGACGTGGGCCGTTTCGGTGGCGATGAGTTCGTGGCGCTGGTAAGCGGCTCGAACGCACGCGACGTGGCCGGGCGCTTCGCGCAGAACGTGCTGGAACGCCTCGCGCTGCCCATCGATCTTCCGCAGCGCGACATCGTGCTGGCCGTTTCCATCGGCATCACGCTGTACCCGGACGATGCGGCCACGCCAGCGGCACTGCTGAAGAATGCGGACATCGCCATGTACCGCGCCAAGCTCGACGGCAAGAACTGCCACCGTTTCTACACCCGCGACATGGATGCAGCGGTGGAGCAGCGCGTGGACATCGAACACGAACTACGCTTCGCGTTGGAGCGCGACGAGTTCACCGTGTTGTACCAGCCGATCCATCGCCTGGCCGATGGCACCGTGGCCGGGGCCGAAGCGCTGGTGCGCTGGCAACATCCCACGCGCGGCATGATTTCCCCGGACATCTTCATCGGCGTGGCCGAACAGAGCGAACAGATCAACGCCTTGGGTCGATTGGTGTTGCGCCGCGCCTGTCAGGAAGCACAGCGCTGGAGCCACCTGCCGCAACCACCCTTCATTTCGGTCAACCTTTCCGCGCGGCAATTGCGCAATGGCGATCTGCTGGAAGTGGTTGGTGCGGAACTGGCCGCCAGCGGGCTGGAACCGCAACGCCTGCATCTGGAACTCACCGAAACCGCGATGTTCGGCCACGAGGGTGAGGCCGTGGCGACGTTGGCGCGCTTGCGCGCACTCGGCGTGAAGATACTCTTGGACGATTTCGGCACCGGCTTCTCCGGCCTTTCGCACCTGCGCCGCGTCGCGGTGGATGGCGTCAAGATCGACCGCAGCTTCGTTTCCGGAATGCTGGAGGATCAGGGCGACCTGGCGCTCACCTCGGCGGTGATCGTGCTGGGCCAGGCACTGGGCATCAACGTGATTGCCGAAGGCGTGGAAACCGCTGAACAGATGGATGCCTTGCGCGAACGCGGTTGCGATTACGGCCAGGGCTATCTGTTCGGCAAGCCCATGAGCGGCGAGGCGTTGGAAGCGTTGTTGCGGGGTGAAGATCCGAAAGCCGACTGAAGCCGGATGCCATCACCCCGGCAACAACTGCCGGAACCCATTGCCGGTTTCGATCACGCGCAGCGACAGGCCATGCAGCGCGGAGAGATTTTCCGAAGTAAGTACCGCGGCAGGTTCACCTTGAGCCAACACGCGGCCTTGTTTCAGCAGGATCGCTTGCCGGGTTTCCGGCAGCACTTCTTCCAGATGATGCGTCACCAGCACCAGCGTGGTGCCGGTGTTGGCCAGATCGCGCAACAGATCGAGGAAGTGCGTTCTGGCAGCGATGTCCAGGCCCGTGGTGGGTTCATCCAGCAGCAACGCTTGCGGTTCATGCACCAGGGCGCGGGCGATCAGGGCGCGGCGGGCTTCGCCAGCGGAAAGCGTGGTGAGGCGGCGATGGCGCAGTGGAAAAATGCCCATGCGATCCAGCGCGGCGTGCGCACGATCCAGCATTTGCGATGTGACGCGAAGATGATCGGGAATGCCGTAACTGGCCCGGAAACCGGACACCACCACATCTTCCACATCCAGCCCGTTGAGCATCGCCAGATCGTTGTGCAGATCGGCCGACACCAGCCCCAGCCGCGCGCGAAGCTGTGCCACGTTCCAGCGACTTTCGCCGAACAGGCGCACGGGCGGTGTTTCGTTTTCATCGCGTGGAATCGGGTAAAGCGTGCGGTCGATCAGCTTCACGAGACTGGATTTTCCGCAGCCATTGGGGCCGAGCACCACGCTGTGCTGGCGAAGTTCGATGCGCAGGTTGATGCGATCCAGCACGGTTGCGCCATCGCGCAGAACGCTGGCTTCGCACAGTTCGATCAACGGCGTCATGAACCGTCTTTCTTCCGCCCCTTGTCCTTGCCGTTTTTCTTGTCGACGTCGTCTTCGTCGATCTCGAAATCCGGGATCGGGCGCAACGAGGCGTAGCGTTCCTTCAAGGGTTCACCGGGCAATGGCGACAGTTGCATCTGGCTGGGCGGCACGTCCGTCACCGGCAGGCGCGTGAGCAGGTCGCGGATCAAGGTGAGGCGGCCGCGTCGCTGGTCGTTGAAATCCACCAGCGTCCACGGCGCATGGCCGGTGTGCGTGGCATCCAGCATCGCATCGCGCGCCAGGCCGTAATCGGCGTAATGCTTGCGCGCCTCAAGATCCACCGGCGAGAGCTTCCAGTGCTTCAAGGGATCTTCCGCGCGTTCGGCCAGGCGTTCTTCCTGCTGTTCCTGATCGCAACACAGGAAATACTTGAAGAAGTGGATGCCATCGTCCACCAGCAGCTTTTCGAACACGGGTGCCTGTTTCAGGAATGCCTCGTACTGCGCATCCGTGCAGAAGCCCATGATCTTTTCCACGCCTGCACGGTTGTACCAGCTGCGGTCAAACAGTGCGATTTCCCCGGCGGCAGGCAGGTGCGCGATGTAGCGCTGGAAGTACCACTGGCCCGCTTCCCGTTCGGTCGGCTTGGGGAGCGCCACGACATGGCATTGACGCGGGTTCAGGGCGTCGGCGATGGCGCTGATGACACCGCCTTTTCCGGCGGTATCGCGGCCTTCGACCAGCACCACCACGCGCTGTTTATCGTGCGATAGCCAGCGGCCAAGACGGATCAACTCGCGTTGCAGCGGTTTCAATGCGCCTTCGTATTTGTCGCGTTTCATGCCGTTCTCGGGCGGATTCGAAAAGCGTGGATCCTTCGGAGCGGCGCTCCAGGCACCTGCCGGGAGCCGTGCGATCAATCTTCGCCTTTCAGGTCGCGCAGTTTGGAGGGCTGGCTGGCGAACCAGGCGGCGAGGTTGTCGATGTCCGAATCGGAAAGCGTGCTGGCAAAGCCCAGCATGATGGCGTTGTCGCGCGCGCCGGATTTGTAGTCGCGCAGTGCCTTGGCGAGGTAATCCGGGTATTGCCCGGCCAGCAGCGGATACTGCGGATCGCCGATACCGTTGCCATCCGTGCCATGGCAGGCCTGGCACACCACCGAAGCGGCCTTGCCGGCTTCGGCATCGCCGACGGGGCCAATCGCCTGTGCGGCGGAAGCGGCGAAAAGAACGGAAGCTAAAACGATGCCACGAACGGGCAGGGACAGGCGGGCGCTCACTGGGCGGACTCCTGGCGAAGGCTGGAGAGGTAGGCGGCGATATCGGCGACATCCTGATCGGAGAAGCTGGACGCTTGAGCCTGCATCGTGGGATGGGTGCGCGTGCCGGCCTGATATTCCTTCAGCGCCGCGACCAGGTATTCGTGGTTCTGCCCGCCGATCTTCGGCACGTGGTAGTGCGGATACACGTTCTTGTAACCGGGAACACCGTGGCATCCGGTGCAGGAATAGGCCTTGATCTTGCCTGCTTCCGCGTTGCCCTTGGTTGCATCCTGGGCGAAGACGGTACTGGCGATGATGGAAAGCGCGAGGCTGGCGGCGAGTCGGAGAATCGGCATGGTTGGCTGGGTTCCGGCGCGGTGGCTATGAACAGTGCCCGCACCCGCGGGCATCCAAGGCCCGCAAGTATAGAACCAATCGGTCTGATTCATGTCACACCTCGCCATGCCACCTGTCACCGTGACTTGCGGCACGCGATGAGAGCCGTGCCCGTGGGCACAATCGCGGCCAATTCGCGGTGTTGTTTCATCGCACTGTGCTACTTCCATAGATCACCAGAACAATCAAGCCCTCGCCATGATTCCGACTACCCATCGAACTTTCCGCGCGCTCGCCGCAATGCTCACGATGCTGCTGGCGCTGGCCGCCTGCGGCCAGCAGCAGGGCAAGGATCCCAAGGACAAGAAGCCCGAAGCGCCTGCGCCAGTGGTGGTGGAAACCGGCGCTGTGGCGCTGCGGCCCATCGAGGCCAGCTACAACGCCACCGCCACCCTGGAAGCGCCGAACGAGGCATCCGTGGTGGCCAAAACCTCCGGCGTGCTGCTGCAATTGCTGGTGGAGGAGGGCGATCGCGTCAGCGCGGGACAGGTGCTGGCGCGGCTGGATTCCGAACGTCAGAAGTTGGACGTGCAACGCGCCGAAGCGATGCTGCGCAAGCTCGAAGCCGAGCGCGAGCGTTCGCGCGAACTGTTCGAGCGCAAGCTGATTGCGGCGGATGTGTACGAAAAGATCCGCTTCGATGTCGATACGCAAAAAGCTGCGTGGAACATGGCGCGGCTGGAGCTTTCCTACACCAGCATCGTTGCGCCCATCAGCGGCGTGATCGCTTCGCGCTCGGTCAAGGTGGGGAACCTGATCCAGTTGAACTCGCCGCTGTTCCGCATCGTGGATGCGCAAAAACTCGAAGCCGTATTGAACGTACCCGAACGCGAACTTTCCACGATGCGCGCCGGGGTACCGGTGACGCTGCTGGCCGATGCAGTGCCGGGCCGAAGCTTCATCGGTGAAGTGGCGCGCGTGTCTCCGGTGGTGGATGCGGGCAGCGGCACCTTCCGCGTGGTGGCGGCCTTCGATGCGGAAGATGCCCTCAAGCCCGGCATGTTCGCGCGCATTGCGGTGCGCTATGACGTGCGCGATGACGTACTCACCCTCCCGCGCACGGCGCTGCTGGATCAGGAAGGCGAGCCAGCCGTCTATGCCGTGCGCAACAACATTGCCACGCGCGTGGCCGTGCGTACCGGTTTCATGTCCGGCGAACTGGTGGAGGTGCTGGGCGGCATCGAAGCGGGTGAACAGGTGGTCACTGCCGGCAAGATCGCCTTGCGCGATGGCGCAACTGTCGAGGTGATTGGCGACACTGCGCAGCAACCCCCGGCGAAGGTACCTGCGCCGGGCGATGGCGGCGTTGCGGGAGGCTGAGCATGTCTTCGGCCCACGAACACGGTGCGGCTCCGGCGGCGCCCGATGGCGGATTGGCAGGCTCCGTCGCCGCCTCTGGCGGCGGACTGGCGGAATTCTCGGTACGCCGTCGCGTCACCGTGGCAATGGCCACGCTCACCGTCGTGTTGTTCGGCGCGATCGCGCTGTTAAACCTCAAGGTGAACCTGCTGCCGGATCTGAGTTATCCGACATTGACGGTGCGCACCGAATACACAGGTGCCGCGCCTTCGGAAATCGAGGTGCTCATCACCGAGCCGATGGAAGAAGCCGTCGGCGTGGTGAAGGGCCTGCGCAAGCTGCGTTCGGTATCGCGTACCGGCCAGAGCGACGTGGTGCTGGAATTCGCCTGGGGCAGCGACATGGATCAGGCCAGCCTGGACGTGCGCGACAAGCTGGATTCGCTCACCCTGCCGCTGGACGTGAAACCGCCGGTGCTGCTGCGCTTTGATCCTTCCACCGAACCGATCCTGCGGCTGGTGCTCACCGGGCAGGGCGGCAACCTTGCCGAAACCACCGAACTCACGCGCCTGCGCCGCTATGCGGATGAGGAATTGAAGAAGCGGCTGGAGCCGGTGGAAGGCGTGGCGGCGGTGAAAGTGGGTGGCGGTCTGGAAGACGAAATCCAGGTCGAGATCGACCAGAACAAGCTCGCGCAATTGCGCATTCCGCTGGAAACCGTGATATCGCGGTTGGCGCAGGAGAACGTCAACATTTCCGGTGGTCGTCTGGAGGAGGGCAGCCAGCGCTATCTGGTGCGCACCATCAACCAGTTCGCCGATCTCAACGACATCCGCGATCTCTTGATCGTGGCGGGCAGCACGGGCGGTGGAAATGCCGCCGCGCAGGAAGCCGCACTCGCCGCTTCGCGCATCGCCGCGCTTTCGCCTGAAGCGGCGGCTGCGGCGGCGGCTGCGAATGCTGCCGCGCAAGGGGATTCCAGCGCGCCCGGCGGCGGGCAGGCAGTGCGGCTGCGCGATGTGGCCACCGTCACTTTCGGCAACAAGGAACGCGAATCCATCATCCGGCTGGCCGGAAAAGAGGCGGTGGAACTGGCGATCTACAAGGAAGGTGACGCCAACACCGTTTCCGTGGCCGATGCGGTAAACGCACGCTTGAAGGAACTGCGCGAACAGCTTCCGCCGGAAACCGAACTCACCATCATCGAGGATCAATCCGTCTTCATCCGCAAGGCACTTTCCGAAGTGCGCATGGATGCGTTGATCGGTGGCCTTCTGGCAGTGCTGATGATCTTCTTCTTCCTGCGCGATGGCTGGAGCACCTTCGTCATCTCGCTGTCGCTGCCGGTATCGGTGATCGCCACCTTCTTCTTCATGGATCGCTTCGGCCTGTCGCTCAACGTCATGTCGCTCGGTGGGCTGGCGCTGGCGACAGGATTGGTGGTGGACGATTCCATCGTCGTGCTCGAATCCATCGCCAAGGCACGCGAGCGGGGGCTTTCGATATTGAGTGCGGCGGTCGAAGGCACGCGCGAAGTCGGCATGGCGGTGGTGGCCTCCACGCTCACCAACGTCGCCGTGTTCCTGCCACTGGTGTTCGTCGAAGGCGTGGCGGGCCAGTTGTTCCGCGATCAGGCACTGACGGTTTCCATTGCAGTACTGATGTCGCTGATCGTTTCGCTCACCCTCATTCCGATGCTGTCCTCGCTGAAAGCCAAGACACCGATGGAGTTCCCGCCGGAGCCGCCGCGCGAGCCATGGCAGCCCAGGCAAGCGCCACTGCGCGCCCTGGCCGGGGCGGGCAAGGGTCTTTCATGGGCCATTGGCAAGGCCACGTTCGGCTTCGCGTGGTCGTTGCGGCATGGTTTCGCCGTCATTGGCAAGTTCGTTGGCGGCGTGCTGTCGAAGATCGGAAGCGTCGTGATGCTGCCTTACGAATATGCCGCGCGCAGCTACACCCGTGCCTTGCCTGCGGCATTGGAACACCGAGCGAAGGTTCTGGTGATCGCAGCCGTGGCGTTCCTCGCATCGATGGCACTGGTGCCGAGTTTGGGCGTGGATCTGATTCCACAACTGGCGCAGGATCGCTTCGAGCTGACCGCGAAACTCCCGCCCGGCTCGCAATTGCGCGATACCGATGCGTTGGTGCGCGCGATCCAGCAAGCGCATCAGGGCGAGCAAGGCATCGCGGCGCTGTACGGTGTTTCCGGCAGCGGCACGCGGCTGGATGCCAGCCCGACCGAATCCGGGGACAACGTCGCCAAGCTCACCGTGGTGATGGAGCACGATTCGCCTTCGGGCACCGAGGCGCGGCTCACTGAATCCTTGCGCGAGACGATGCAGCGCTTCCCGGCGGCGCAATCCGAATTCGGGCGGCCTGATGTGCTGAGCGTTTCGGTGCCGCTGGAAATCGAACTGCGCGGTGACGATCTCGCTGCCTTGCAACGCGCCGGTGCGCAGCTTTCCGGCCTGCTGAAAGGTGCCGATCGCTTTGCGGACGTGAAATCCACGATGGAGCAGGGTTACCCGGAAATCCAGATCCGTTTCGATCAGGAACGTGCCGCCGCGCTTGGCCTCACCACGCGCCAGGTGGCCGATGTGGTGGTGAAGAAGGTGCGCGGCGAAGTGGCCACGCGCTACAGCTTCCGTGACCGCAAGATCGACGTGCTGGTGCGCTCGCGTGAAGCCGACCGTGATTCACTGGCGGCGATCCGTTCGCTGATCGTGAACCCGCAAAGCGCGCGTCCGGTGACGCTGGAATCGGTGGCGGAGGTGGTATCCACGCTCGGCCCGAGCGAGATTCGCCATGCCGATCAGGTGCGCGTGGCCATCGTTTCGGCCAACCTGCGCCACGGTGATCTGGCTGCCGCCATCGAAGAAGTGCGTTCGCTGATTGCTGCGCATCCGCTGGAAAGCGGTGTTTTCATGAAGGTCGGCGGGCAGGGCGAGGAGCTGGACGATTCGGTGCGCTCGCTGTTGTTCGCCTTCGCGCTTGCCATCTTCCTCGTCTATCTGGTGATGGCTTCGCAGTTCGAATCGCTGCTGCATCCTTTCGTGATTCTTTTCACCATTCCGCTCGCGCTGGTTGGCGCGGTGCTGGCGCTGGTGCTGAGCCGGTCAAGTTTGTCGGTGGTGGTATTCATCGGCCTGATTTTGTTGGTGGGCATCGTGGTGAAGAATGCGATCCTGATGATCGACCGCATCAACCAACTGCGCGAAGCCGGTGTGCCCAAGCATCGCGCCATTCTCGATGGCGCCGCTGCACGTTTGCGACCCATCGTTATGACCACGGCCACGGCCTTGTTCGGCTTCCTGCCGCTGGCGCTTTCCACCGGCGAAGGTTCGGAGGTGCGTGCGCCGATGGCGATCACGGTGATCGGTGGTCTGGCGGTGTCCACGCTGCTGACGCTGTTCGTGATTCCGGTGGTGTACGACCTGCTCGATCGCCATGCCGACGCGCATTACGTGCGGCGGGCGCAGCGCATCGAAGATCGCGAGAGCACACCTGCAGCGCATGGGGAATCGCCGGCGTGAGCCTCGTCGAACACAGCTTGAGGCGGCCCGTCACGGTGGTGATGGCCTTCGTTTCCCTGGTGCTGATCGGCCTTATCGCATCCTTCCGGCTGCCGCTGGAAGTGATGCCGGAAATAAGTGCACCGTTCCTCGCCATCGAACTCCCCTATCCGGGCTCCACGCCGGAGGAAGTGGAGCGCACCCTGGTGAGGCCGGTGGAGGAAACCCTCGCCACGCTGCCGGGCATCAAGCGCATGTTCTCCAACTCGCGCGGGGACAGCGGCAGTGTGTTTCTGGAATTTTCCGACTGGGATCGGGACATTTCCGTCACCGCCAACGAAGTGCGCAACCGCATCGATGCGATCCGTGGCGACCTTCCGGATGATTTCCAGCGTTACTGGGTGCAGCAGTTCACCACCTCGGATGAGGCCACGATCAGCCTGCGCGTTTCTTCCGGCGGGCGTGATCTTTCCGGCGATTACGACGTGCTCGAACGCGCCGTGAAACGTCGGCTGGAACGCCTGCCGGGCGTGGCGCGAGTGGAGATTTCCGGTGTATCGGCGAACGAAGTGGAAATTGCGGTCGATCCGGATCGCCTCACCGCGCACGGCATCGGCCTGAACCAGTTGGCGCAGACCCTTTCCGATGTGAACTTCTCGGTATCGGCGGGCAATGTCGATGAAGACGACCACCGTTTCCGCGTGCAGCCGGTGGGTGAACTGCGCGACATCGAGGAACTGCGTTCGTTGGTGGTTTCAGGCTCGGTGCGGCTTTCGGACGTGGCCGACGTACATCTGAAACCTGCGCGCATGAGTTATCGCCGCATGATCGATGGACGCCCGGCGGTGGGCTTTGACATCTACAAGGAGCGCAGCGCCAATCTGGTGGACGTGAGCCGCAATGTGCTGGCCGAGCTTGAAAGCATCGAGCAGGAGCCGGAACTGGATGGTCTGGCGTTCGTGCCGATCTGGAACGCGGGCGATGCGGTGACGTCCTCGCTGAAGGAACTGGCGGAGGCCGGGCTGATCGGCCTGCTGCTGTCGGTGATCGTGCTGTATTTCTTCCTGAGGCACTGGCCTTCCACCTTGATGGTGACGCTTGCCATTCCGGTGTGTTTCATCATGACGCTGGGTTTCATGCATTTCTTCGGCATCACCCTCAACGTGTTGTCGATGATGGGCTTGCTGCTGGCCATCGGCATGTTGGTGGACAACGCCGTGGTGGTGGTGGAAAGCATCTACCAGGAACGCGAGAAAGACCCTGCACATGCGATGCGCGCTGCCGTCACCGGCACCCGCAACGTGGCGATCGCGCTTTCCGCCGGCACGCTGTGCCACTGCATCGTGTTCGTGCCCAATCTGTTCGGGCAGACCACGCAAATCAGCATCTTCATGGTGCAGATCGCGGTGACCATCACCGTCTCGCTGCTGGCTTCCTGGCTGGTGGCGGTGAGCCTGATCCCGATGCTGGCCTCGCGCATGGCCACGCCGCCCGCGGCCAGTTCAAGCACCGGCGCGATCGCGCGCTGGCAGCGCCGTTATTCGGAGTTCCTCGACTGGAGCCTCAAACATCGTGGCTTGAGCGTGCTGGGCATCGTGCTGATCGTGGCGGTGAGCCTCGTTCCGATGAAGCTGATGAAGATGGACATGTTCCCCAACAGCTCCGAGCACGTCCTGCGCCTGTACTACCAGTGGGGCGGGGCGTATTCGCTGGATCAGATGGGCGAGGAAGTGCGCAAGGTGGAGGAATATCTGGCCGCCAACCGCGAAAAATTCCAGATCCAGCAGGTGTATTCCTTCTATGCAGAACAGGGCTGGGCCAGCACACGCATCACGCTGCGCAAGAAGGGCGCGAACCTGAAATCGCCCGAAACCATCCAGGAGGAAATCCGTGCGGGCCTGCCGAAATCGGCGCGTGCGAAACTTGGTTTCCAGGATGGCCCTGGCGGCGGTGGCGGTGGCGACGATTCGGGCATCAGCCTGGCGCTGATCGGCGATTCGGCCACGGTGCTGGATGAGCTTTCCACTGCGGTGGTGGCACAGCTCGCCCAGCGCCCGGAGCTGCGCGATGTGCGCGTGGATGCGGGCGACCGCGATACCGAACTTGCGATCCGCGTGGATCGGGAACGCGCGGCGCGCTATGGGTTCTCCGCCGAGGAAGTGGCCCGCTACATCGGCATCGCCCTGCGCGGCACGCCGTTGCGCGAATTCCGGCGCGGCGGCACGCAGGTGCCGGTGCAGATGCGTTTCGCCGGAGCGGAAACCCTGGGGCTGGACGATCTTTCCGGCTTCACGCTGCGCAGCAACGATGGTCGCAGCGTACCGTTGCTGGCGCTGGTGCAAGCCGATACGCAGCCCTCGGCAACGCGCATTTCGCGCGTGGACAGGCAAACCGTGATGAACGTGAAGGCCAACCTCAAGGAGGGCATCACCACGCCCGAAGCGCGTGCCGCGATGGAAACGGTGATGGCCGGCATGTCGCTTCCGGCGGGCTATCGCTACAGCTTCGAAGGCTCGTTCCGGCAAAGCGACGAAGCCGGTGCGCAGATGGGCGTGAACCTTCTGATCGCACTGGTGATGATCTACGTGGTGATGGCCGCGGTGTTCGAATCGCTGCTGTTCCCGGCGGCGATCCTTTCGGGAATCCTGTTCTCGATCCTGGGCGTGTTCTGGCTGTTCGCACTCACCGGCACCACGTTCACGGTGATGGCTTCCATCGGCATCCTGGTACTGATGGGCGTGGTGGTGAACAACGGCATCGTGATGGTGGAACACATCAACTTGCTGCGCCGCGCGGGCCTGAGCCGCGACGTTGCACTGGTGCAAGGTTGTCGGGATCGCCTGCGGCCCATCCTGATGACGATGGGCACGGCGATCCTGGGCATGGTGCCCATCGCACTTTCCACCACCACGATTGCCGGAAACAACAGCCCGCCGTACTACCCGATGGCCCGCGCCATCGCTGGCGGCCTGGCGTTTTCCACCGTCGTCACGCTGTTGTTCCTGCCCACCATCTACGCCATTCTGGATGATCTCGGAACGGCGGTGCGCAGGGTGTTCGCGCGGGCTGGGGCGCGGCGCGAGACCGCTGTTCCGGATTACCCGTTGGACAACACTGATTCTTCGGATACGCCAAGTTCAACGCAGGCGTCCTTCGCGAACGCATGGCGGCCACGCGCCTGATACAGATCAAGCGTGTCCAGGAACAGGCGTTTGCCACAGGTCAGGGGTTTTCCGTAGGCGTCGCGGGTGTAAGTGGTGGTGATGCCTTCCGGTTCGCCAATGGTCAGGTATTCGTTCCCCGGCCGCTCGGGCCAAGGGAGTGCGTCGCAGACGCACTCGACCACTTGTCTGAAGGTTCTTAAGCTCCCGCAGCGACAGTTGTGGCGCTGCGCGACCATCCTAGATGCGGGCGCGCTATCTTTGCCTGAGCTACGAAAATGGAACATGGGGTGGCGCAAGATCGCGGCGGGAGATTGGACGCGCTGCTGTGGAAGCCGCGCTGGGGCTTCACAGCCAGCCTCGTTCGGCTAAAACACTCGCGAGTTCGCCCACATGGATGGGTTGACGCTGGAACCTTGGGTGCGGCAGCGCTCGCCGCCAATCTACGGCGCCGTGGCAGGCTCGCTTTGCCACAAACACTTCCCCGAACTCTTTGCGATGCCCGCAAGGCGCTGTTCGTGCAGCGCCAGTTCTTCCCCGCTGGCACGAATCACGGGAATGTCGAAGGCGGTGGCGCCCTGGAATGAAGCGGCGTCGGGCGTGGTGGCAAGCGGCTTTTCTTCTTCGGCGAAACCCAGATCGCCCTGCCATGAGGTGAGGGCGAGATAAACATCCGCGAGGAGTTTGGCGTCGAGCAGCGCGCCGTGCAGGGTGCGATGGGCGGTGTCGATGTTGAAACGGGCGCAGAGCGCGTCCAGGTTGATGCGCTGGCCGGGGAAGCGCTGCTTGGCGATGACCAGCGTATCCACGATGCCGGCAACGTGATCGGTGAGACGGCCATGGCGTTCGCCGCAGCGGGAAAGCTCGGCGTCGATGAAGCCCACGTCGAATTGCGCGTTGTGTGCAACGATTTCCGCACCGCGCACGAAATCCAGAAAGGCATCGATGATGTCCTCGAATCGCGGCTTGGTGGAGAGGAACTTGGTGGTCAGGCCATGCACCGCCAGCGCGTCGGGTTCGCTTTCGCGTTCCGGGTTGATGTACTGGTGGAAGGTGTTGCCCGTGGGGCGGCGATTGATGAGTTCGATGCCGCCGATTTCGATGATGCGGTTGCCGCTGCCGACGTTGAGGCCGGTGGTTTCGGTGTCGAAGATGATCTGGCGCATGGGGTTCATTTTATGCGGATCATTGCGCGACGGGCTGGCCATCGCGCTGGCGAATGGCTTCGTCGCGCGCCAGCGTATCCACGCGCTCGTTGTCGGCGTCGCCGCTGTGGCCCTTCACCCATTGCCATGAAATCGAATGCGGTTTCACGGCGATGGCAAGGCGCTCCCACAGGTCGCGGTTCTTCACGGCATCCCCGCTGCTGGTTTTCCAGCCGCGTGCGATCCAGTTCGGAAGCCACAGCGTGATGCCCTGGCGCAGATATTGGGAATCGGTACGCAACACCACTTCGCACGGGCGCTTGAGCGCTTCCAGTGCGGCGATGGCTGCCATCAGTTCCATGCGGTTGTTGGTGGTGGCGGGCTCTCCGCCGAAAATTTCCCGCTGATGATTTCCGGCGCGCATCAGTGCAGCCCAGCCGCCGGGGCCGGGATTGCCGAGACAGGCACCATCGGTGCTGATTTCAATATGCTGACTTGAACTGCTCATGCCTTGTTTCATTCCTTTGCGCCTTCCACAGCCAGCCGCACACCGGAGCAGCGCAGCAAGCTGCGCTCTACGGCGGGGGTTCCTTTACGCCATCGCCAAACCAACCACCGCACCCGCAGCCTCGCGCTTGCGAAAGCTCAATGCGTAACTGGCCCGCGCAGGCAGCGGCAGATCGGTGAAACGGCTTTGCGTGGCCTGCACCTTTCCGCGCGACCAGCGTGCGCCCAGGCCATCGCGCGCCAACAAATCGAAGCCGATGCCTTGCAGGTGCGCAATCGCGGCCGTTGCGGGCCATGCAACGGGGCCATGCCTGGCCCAGATCGAGCGGCGCAGCGACCACGGATCGAGTTCCACCACCATCAGCGTACCTTCCGGCGCAAGCACGCGCAGCAATTCGGCAGCCAGCAGTTCGCGTTCGGGCGCATCGGCCAGTACATGCCACGCCAGAATCGCATCCATGCTGTCTCCGCGCAGCGGCAGGTTTCCGGCGGCGCTGCGCAGATCGCCGTGCCAGACCTCCTTGTCGCGGAACAGATGGGTGAGTTGCCGGGTTTTCGCGCCCTGCGGCAAGCGTGGCGCGCTGTCGCAAGGCAACAGGTGCAATACGTTGGCTCCGCCGTATCGCTCCAGCAATGGAACGAGCAACTGCGCTTCCGCCGCCAGCAATCCGCGCCCGATGTCGCCATCGAACCACGCCGCCGCAGCCTGTGCGGCAAGCGGGTCGGGTTGACGCCGGAAGATCGGTACGGGCATGGTTCGGCGTTTCCTGCAAAGCGGGCAAGTGTAGTCGCCTCCATGCTTTCCCTACAGCCGACATTGCTGCCGATTCGCGCATTCACGGACAACTACATCTGGACGTTGGCTGACGGATCAGGCCGCGCGGTGATCGTCGATCCAGGCGATGCCGCACCCGTGCTGGCAGCGTGCGAGCACGGTCTTGCGCCGGTGGCGATTCTCGTGACGCACCATCATCCCGATCACATTGGCGGCATCGCGGCCTTGCTGGAACGCTTCGAAGTGCCGGTGTTCGCACCATCCGAAGAACGCATCGCCCTGCCCGTGCAGCGCGTGGCCGATGACGAACGTATCCGCATCGACGCGCTGAACGTGGAATTCGACGTGCTCGCCGTACCCGGCCACACCCGCAGCCATATCGCGTTCCATGCGCGGTTCGATGATGGTGATGTGCTGTTCTGTGGCGATACCTTGTTCAGCCTTGGCTGCGGGCGGATGTTCGAAGGCACACCGGAACAAATGCTCGCCTCGCTGGATCGCCTTGCAGCACTGCCGGATGAAACGAAAGTCTGCTGCGCGCACGAATACACACTCGGCAACGCCGCGTTCGCGCGGCATGTGGATCCGGACAACGCAGCGCTGGCCCAACGCATCGCGCAAGCCCGCGCCCAACGCTCGGCAGGCGAACCCACACTGCCCTCACGCCTTGCCGATGAACGCGCCTGCAATCCTTTCCTGCGGTGCGATGTGCCTGCCATCGCACAGGCCGTGGCAAAGCTCGTCGATGGCGACGAAGCAGACCGTGTGGAAACCTTCGCACGTTTGCGGCACTGGAAGGATGGATTCGTCGCATGAAGCTGTTGAAACTTCACATCGCCCCAATCGCTTTGGCCGTGCTTTTGGCCGCCTGCCAACCATTGCCGACGCGCCCCACCGCGCACGAAACCCGAGCATCGGAACCTGCGCCAACCAGTTCCGAAAGCATCGAAGAATCACCACAGGCACAGATCCCGATTCCCAAGCACACCTACCTGATGCCGGAGCTTCCCGACATCGGCGATGGCCAAATCCTGTTCTCGCGGCTGACCGAACGCTTCGCGATGCCACCGTGCGCCGCACAGGATGCCGCCGTGCAGCGCTGGATCGCGATTCACACCCGTCGCCCCACACGCTTCAAGACCGAGCTTGAAACCGCAATGCCGTTGATGGCGTTGGCGTTGGAGGAAATCGAACGGCTGGCGCTGCCAGGCGAATACGCGCTGGTGCCCATCATCGAAAGCGGTTATCGCCCGGATGCGCGCGGCGCGGGCGATCACATCGGGCTGTGGCAGTTCGGCGCACCCACGGCACGAACCCGCGGCCTGCCGGTTCGCGCCGATTACGATGGCCGCCTCGCACCGCTGGCCGCCACGCGTGCTGCGCTTTCGTATCTGGCGCAGTTGCAGAACGATTTCAACGATCCTCGCCTGGCGTTGTTCGCCTACAACGCCGGGCCGTATCGCCTGCAAAAACTGCTCGGTACCGCTCAAACACGTGGCGAAAATGCATCACCGCGGCAACTGAAAGGCCTGCCCAAAACCAGCGCGGACTACGTGGCACGGCTGCGCGCACTCACCTGCATCATCGCGCAACCGCAACGCTTCAATGTGGAACTGCCGACGGCCACCTTCGACCCACTGCGCAGCACGCAACTTCCACCCGGCGCATCGAGCCTTTCGGCCATCGCCAGGCAACTGTCGCTGGATGCCACACCGCTGACGCGGCTGAACCCTGCATTCCGGCGCGGCTACATCGCCGCCGATGCTCCACGCGAAATACTGCTGCCGACATCGCTGCTGCCCAACTTTGCCGCACTCGATACCCTTCCCGATGCGCCAGCACCGAACCTTTCCGCAGCGGAAGTCCACGTCATTGCGCGCGGCGACACACTGGGCGCCATCGCGCGCCGCTACCGCGTTCCACTGGGTGAACTGATGGCAATGAACGGCCTGAACCACCGCTCCGTGCTGCGCATCGGCCAACGCATCCGACTGGCGCGCTGAACCGGGCTTCGGCACACTGTCCGGCTGCAACGCCGCCACTTTTTCAATACGCCGCAGTACGCGGCCACCGGGAGACGAACATGGGTTTTCTTGCGGGCAAACGCGCCCTCATCATCGGTATTGCCAGCCAGCGCTCCATTGCCAACGGCATCGCCGAAGCCATGCGCCGTGAAGGCGCGGATCTGGCCCTCACCTACCAGAACGACAAGCTGAAATCGCGCGTGGAAGATGCCGCCGCCGAATACGGCTCCAGCATCGTGCTGCCGCTGGATGTTTCCGACGATGCGCAGATCGAAACCTGCTTCTCCGATCTGGGCAAACACTGGGATGGCTTTGACATCCTCGTGCATTCGGTCGGCTTCGCACCGCGCGAAACGCTGGAAGGCGGTTTCCTCGATCACCTCACGCGCGACAGCTTCCGCATCGCGCTGGACGTTTCCGCCTACAGCCTCGCCGCCGTGTCGCAGGCCGCACGGCCGCTGATGCAAGGCCGCAACGGTTCGATCCTGACGCTTTCCTATCTCGGCGCCGAGCGCGCACTGCCCAACTACAACGTCATGGGCGTGGCCAAGGCTGCGCTGGAATCGGCGGTGCGCTACCTCGCGCTGAATCTCGGCCCGGAAGGCACGCGCGTCAACGCGATTTCCGCCGGCCCGATCAAAACCCTTGCCGCCTCCGGTGTGGGCAACCTGCGCGGGATGCTCACGCATGTCGCAGAACAGGCTCCGCTGCGCCGCAATGTTTCGATTGAAGATGTCGGCAACGTCGCCGCGTTCCTGTGTTCGGATCTGGCTTCCGGTGTTACCGGCGAAGTCACTTACGTGGATGCCGGTTACAACATCCTCGGCATGGCCGGGCTGGATCACGGCGGCAAGTAAGCACACCGTGCGGATTCGTGGCGGAAGGTGGAATCGCCCGAGGCGGCTCCACCTTCACCGCACGAATCCGATTCCCGCCCTCGGTGCACCGGGCTTCAGCGCCATCTCCCCTTCGATCAGTTCCAACAGGCCCGCCGCATCCGGTTCCTGGCCCATCACCTTTAGCTGCCGCAGCGCGTTGGCCATGTCGCCGGGCGCAAAACGCTCCAGCTTTTCGATGCGCAGGCGTTCGCGAACCTCGATGGTCGCATCGCCCAGCACACGCTGGAACAGCATCACGCGCTGTTCGCGTTTCAGGTAATCGAACTTCAGCTTGAAATCGAAGCGCCGCAAGCTGGCCGCGTCGAGCGATTTCACCAGATTGGTCGAAGCGATGAAGATGCCGTCGAAGGCTTCCATCTGCGTGAGCATCTCGTTGACCTGGCTCACCTCCCAACTGCGTTGCGCATCAACGCGGTCGCGCAGGAATGTATCGGCCTCGTCGATCAGCAGGATCGCGCCCTCGTCGCCAGCCTCCCGGAAGGCATCGGCGATGTTCTTCTCGGTTTCGCCAACCCACATGCTGAAGCCTGGTGCTCCGATCCCGCACTGGTCTGGGGCTGGTACTTGTGGCGCATGGCGCTGGTGCGCGCCGCGCAGCCGAACGCGGGGCATCTGGCCTTGGCGAAGCGTCGGCTTGCCTCGTCCGGGTGTGCCGCCTCAGCCCATCAGCTTGCCGAAGATGCGCACGCCGGCCACGTGTTCGCCGGCGACGGTGCCGAGGTTGGTGAGCAGGAACACCAGCAGCACGCGTGTCACACGGTTGCGGTACCAGTCGCGCAGTGCGAAGAGATCCGGGTAGGTCGGCTTGCGGAAGCGCAGATCCACCTTGGACGATGTGGAGTACTGGAGCAGCGGCAACGTCTTCGATGAAGGCGCCTACGGTGCAGTGCTGTCGTTCCGGCCAAGCATCCCGTTTCGCGCCGATGCGGTGGACTTCCAGTTCGCCCTGCCCGAACACATCGACCTGTACGGCGTCCGCGTGGATACGGGGACGCCCTCCACCTTCGAGACCGAAGGCGCAACCGCCAGCAACTACACCTTCAAGAATGGCGTGCTGACCGGCTCACTGGCGTGGAACGGCGAGATCACGGGCGGCTACTACGACGATGAAGAAAGCGCCTGGAAAGAACCGACGCTCACGGCCTGGACGATGGAACTGTCGATCAAACCCGAACCCACCGGCGAACAGCCATGAACCGGGGGATAGGAAATTCAACCGCCCTTTCTGCATCACCTGCGAAGCAGCCGACGGCGATGCGAGGCCGATTTTCAGCGCTCGACGGGGAGTGTAGCGGACGCGGGGGCGGCGAACATCCGTTTGCGCAGGCAGAGCGACGGCAGCTTTTGCATCCAATTGCTGTTGTTGCAGCGCATTCAGATCCGATGCATTTTTCCGATTCCACCACAAAAAAGCATCGACCTTGAAAGGCCTCCTACAAAAGCTGCATGGGGTTGCTGTCGGCCTTGAAGGACCCACGAATGTTGCATGCGCCGCTTTTGTAGGAGCCCCAAAGGGGATAAACGCCTTCAGGCGCTTGCCGCTGTTTCGGGGCGATGCATTTTTGCCATTCCGCACTGAGCGCGCTGCCAAAGCGCTGGGTCAGCGTCACCGCGCCGGTTTGCGCGATGATGCGCGCGATGCCTGCGTCATCGGTCAGCCAACCGGCGACCACACGCTGCACGATGCCGAGCACCGGACCGATAGCTTCCGGCTTGCTGGCGAACAGGAAGCTCAGCGGGTACGGAAAGCTCTGCACCCATTGCCGCACCGGGCGCGAGCCGAACACCTCTTCCACCAAGTGCCGCGCAGATTGTTGGTGCCCAAGGTCACGCAGCCGATCATGTGTCGTTCCTCAATAGTGGATGGCAGCCCAGATGATGCCCCCTCCAATGGCGTATGTTACGGCCGCGAAGACGAGCGCGGAGAGGATCGAGGGGCGCGCCACGCCGCCCTGTGCGAGGAGCCTGCCCACGTGGCCCGCCGTGGCCATCACCCCCACGGACTCGTCACCCTCCGCGTGCGGGACGATCGCGCGCCGGCTCGCCGACCACCGGCCCACGACAGAAATCGTCGCGCCCACGGGCAGCACTGTCTCCTCGAGGATGAGCGTGCCCGGGTCGCGGGGCTCGCCACCGTGTGTCCAGTCGCGGCGGCACTGAGCATCGTCGTCGGTGAGCATGTCGTCGAGCATCGTGACGGCTGTGCCAAGTGCCCCCACGAGTCCGTCCGCGCGCTCGAAGCGGGTGGCGCGCACGAAAGCGCGGGCACGCTCGATGGCCTCATTGCTTTCGAGGATCTTCGGCTCGTCCACCAGCCGCGGAGCCGCGCTCACGCGCACGGCGCATCGCGGCGAGTGCACGGTGAACGGCTTCGACGCCTGCCCCCAGTAGACCGGCACCCTGCTCGGCCGGCGCATCCCGTACCCGTCGACGTCGTACTTCGATGAGAGGTAGTGCATGCTGTAGGCGTAGGCGACACACTCGGTACCCGAGATCGGCGCGACGAGCGGCAGGCCCGCGGGCTTCGCCGTGCCAGTGGCGAGCACCTGCCCGCCCTCGACCGGCAGTGCGCCCGTGGCCGTGGCCGTCAGAAGCTCACCCTTCGGGCTCCACTTCGCGTAGCCGGTGACGATACCCCACAGCGATCCGAGGCCTAGCGTCAGGAACACGGCCGCGGCGATGCCCGCCCACGGGCGCAGATCCTCGTCGGCGCCCGCGAGCACGATCGCATCGACGCCCCACGCGAGCCCGACGAAGAGCAGGAAGTAGGCGAGGCACCCGCCTGCGTGCCGGGCCAGCCGGCCAGATGCTGGTTCGTTGCGCGTCATCACGGGCGGTCGGCTCAGGTGACCCGGACGTTCTTGAACTGCCAGGGGTCGTCGCGGTCGACGTCCTCCGGGAGCAGCACGCCGCGGTACTCGAGGGGCGTCCAGCTCGTGAACTTGCCGACCATCTCGCCCAGGTAGGGCAGCGTCGCGTCCAGCACCTCGCGGAAGTCCATCTCGTCGGGATCGACGATGCCGCGATCCGGGTGGCGCATCGCCCACACGACGCCCCCCAGCACATCGGCGAGAAAATGCCGCTCATGCGTGCCCCAGCTCAGCCCAGCTCCGCCGGCTGGCAGCCCTCGCCTGCGAAGCCTTCCGCGCTCCGGGTATTCACGAACTCGCCGGGGCATTTGGCCGTGGCCGACACCTGCGTGTCGCGCTCGGCGGCGTGGTTCACCTTGACGCCCAACCGGTGCGCGAGGCCCGCCCAGCCGGCGCGGCCCTTCGGCTCGCCGCCCGCGCCCCCTCGTGGCCTGCACGATGTCGAGGAGCGCCTGCTTGGTGTCGTAGTAGCCGCCTTCCCAGGGCTCGATGCAGGCATCAAGGTAGATCACGCCGGCCTCGCGGCACCATGCGATCAGCTCGAGGCTCGACACCCCGATCGAGAGGTTGAGCAGGAAGTCGCCCGGGCACAGCTCCTCGCCCAGCAGGTGACGGAAGTTTTCCGGCGTCACCTTCTCCGCGCGCAAACCCACGAGATACTCCTCTGCGACGTCGCGATGCGAGTCCTTGTCGGTAAGGATGCGGATGCGGTCGGGGCCGAGGCTCGTGTGCCGCAGTAGCAGCGACAGCACCGCGCGGCCAATGCAACCGAAGCCCACCATGAGCAGGCGGCCGTGGAATCGCGTGAGGACTTCGGTAAGGGGCATGGGAATCAGCTCCGCGGGTAGCACGCGATATTAGTGTAGTGCTTCGTTCTTTTTGGAACCAAGGCGGCTGTTGGCACGAATGACTTTCTGCAAGATGTCGTTAGCTTTGGCCGTCCAAACGAAAGGCTTGGGGTGGCGGTTGTGAACGGCGAGGTACTCTTCAATCGCGCCGATCAATTCCGGTACGCTGGTAAACACGCCTCTACGCAACCGCTCGGTTGTGAGATCGCGGAAGAAGCGCTCCACCATGTTCAGCCACGATGCGGATGTCGGGGTGAAGTGCATATGGAAGCGTGGATGCTTGGCCAACCACGCTTGGACCTTGGGATGTTTGTGGGTCGCATAGTTGTCGGCGATCAGGTGCAGCGTCTTGTCCTTGGGCGTTTCGCGGTCGATCTGACGCAGGAACTTCATCCATTCGACGTGGGTATGGCGCTGCTGGCATTGGCCGATGACTTGCCCGTTCAGTACGTTAAGCGCCGCGAACAGCGTGGTCGTGCCGTGTCGCTTGTAATCGTGGGTCATCGTCTGCGCGCGACCTTTCTTCATGGGCAAGCCGGGCTGGGTGCGATCCAGCGCTTGCACCTGACTCTTCTCATCGCAACACAACACCAAAGCGTGTTCCGGCGGCGCCAGATACAGGCCGACTACGTCCTCGAGCTTCTCGACGAACTACGGGTCACGCGAGACCTTGAACGTCTCGATTCGATGCGGCTTGAGGCCGTGGGCTCGCCACACCTTCAAGACCGTGGTATCGGAAATGCCCAGGTGTGCGGCCAGCTTGCGCGTGCTCCAGTGTGTCGCACCTTCCGGCGTCGTCTGCGTCGTCTGCGTCGTCACTCGCACGATTTGCGCTGCGTCGATGCGCACCTTGCGTCCGCTGCGTGGAAGGTCGGCTTCGATGGCTGCAACGCCACCTTCGGCAAAGCGTGCACGCCAGCGCGCCACCTGAATCCGCCCAATGCCCAATGCGCGTGCGATCTCGCGGTCGCCCTGACCTGCGCCAGCGAGCAGCACGATGCGCGCCCGGCGCGCAGTTCTCACGTCGGTGGTTTGCGAACGCACCATGCGCTCCAACACCGCTCGCTGTTCCTCGTTCACTTCGATAGCCATCGCCGACTTCATACCCCATTCTCCTTCGAGGATGCAGATATGACCACGATGATCACCATTGGTTTCGTTAATTCGAAAGCACCGCACTAGGCTCCGCCACGCCACCTAAGGACGCCAACGCCATGTCCGACACCACGCTGCGTTACATCGAAACCCTGCGCGCCATCCCGCGTTTCCCGAGCAAGACCACGGTGGGCGAGGTGCATCAAAAGCTGGCGGTTGCCGGGTACACCATCGACCGGCGCAGCGTGGAACGCGATCTGCGTCGGCTTTCCGGCGTTTTCCCGATTTCCTGCAACGAAGGCGAGAAGCCGACCGGCTGGTTCTGGCCGACCCATGCGCCGGATCTGATCGCGCCGGGCATGACCGGCGGCGAGGCGCTGGAACTGGAATTGCTGGCGCGGTATCTCAAGCCGCTGTTGCCGAAAAGTTCGTGGGCAGCATTGAATCCGCGCGTGAGGGCGGCCGAGGCGACCTTGCGCACGCTCGGCAGCACCGCGTTGAAGCGTTGGCGCACGCGCGTGGCGGTGCTGGACGATGGCCAACCCCTGCTCGCGCCGCAGGTTCCGGCGGACGTGGTTTCCGTCGTCCACGAAAGCCTGCTGCATGGTCGCCGTTTCGCGGTGGATTACCGTTCGATCGAGGCCGAAGCGCCACGTCGCTACGAGCTCAATCCCGTGGCGCTGGTGCATGTGGGCCAAGTCGGTTATCTGGTCGCCACGGTATGGGAATACGACGACCTGCGCCACCTCGCCCTGCACCGCATGAGCAAGCCGCAGGCGCTGGACGCCCGTGCGCGCCAGCCGGATGACTTCGATTTGCAGCGTTACCTGCGCGAGAAGATGGCCTTCGACATTCCCGGCGAACGCGACATCGCGTTGAAACTGCGCGTTTCCGATTGGCTGGCGCGGCATCTGGAGGAGCGACGCTTGTCCGAAGATCAGCGCATCGAAACGCAAGGCGAAGACGCCCACCTCGTCCACGCTACCGTGCGCGAATCCGAGCGGCTGGTCTGGTGGTTGCGCAGCCAGGGCGATGCGGTGGAAGTGCTCGAACCGCCGGAACTGCGGGCGCGGCTGGCGGAAGAGTTCGCGGCGTTGGCGCAGCGGTATTCCGTTGCATAGATGCGACGATCCTTGTCGCATGGCGAGCGTAGGCTTTGTGCTTCATGCCGCCAAGGAATAGTGCCGTGACCGATCCCGAACTTGCCCGCACCATCGAAACGCTGCACCACCACATCCAGATCGCAACGAAAGTGGCCGTACTGACCGGCGCAGGCATGTCCGCGGAAAGCGGCATCCCGACCTTCCGGCAGACACCGAAAGGCTTGTGGGCGCAGTATTCGCCGGAGAAGCTCGCCACGCCTGAAGCCTGGTGTGCCGACCCCGCACTGGTCTGGGGCTGGTATCTGTGGCGCATGGCGCTGGTGCGCGCGGCGCAGCCGAACGCCGGGCATATGGCCTTGGCGAAGGCGATGCAGGATCGCCCGGTGTTCCGCGTGGTCACGCAGAACGTCGATGATCTGCACGAACGCGCGGGCAGCGCGGATGTGTTGCATCTGCATGGTGGCTTGTTCGCGCATCGTTGCTCGGCGTGCGGCAAGCAGCATCCGGCCATCGACATCCCCGACGCCGCCGATGCGCCCTTGCGCGTGGAGCCGCCGCGCTGCGTGGACTGCGGCGGGCGCATCCGTCCCGGCGTGGTGTGGTTCGGCGAAAACCTGCCCGTCGATGCCTTTTCGCAGGCATCCGTCGCCGCCAGCGAGTGCCAGACGATGCTGGTGGTGGGAACCTCCGGCATCGTGCATCCGGCGGCGCAGTTGCCCATGCTCGCCAGGGAGAATGGCGCGTTCATCGTCGAGGTCAATCCGGTGCAGACCGAGCTTTCCGGCATTGCGAACGTGCGCCTGCGCGGGAGCGCAGCGGAAATCCTGCCTGCGCTGTTGCGATCTGAAGGTGCGCGATATGGCGGTGCGCGTCGATTGAACCCCGGCGACTAAGTGCTGGCGGAGGGTTCCGGAAATGCATCATTCATCCGTGCCCATGCAGGATGCGCGACACTGATCCATCCACCGCGACCCCACAAGGAGCCACCGCGATGCCGTCCGTCTTCTTCCGCCGCAGTTTCGCCGCCGTGCTGGGGCTGTTCGTGCCCGGTCTTTACATGCTGGATGTTTCCGCCGCCGATGATGCGCGCGAAACGCTGGAAGCTTTCACGACCGGGTTGAAAGGGCTGGACGGACGCTTCACGCAGCAGGTGTTCGATCCCGATGGCCGTCTGGCCGAGGAAACCACGGGTCGCGTGGCACTTTCGGCGCCCCGGCAGTTCCGCTGGGAATACGAACAGCCGTTCCCGCAGTTGATCCTGGCCGACGGCGACAAAGTGTGGATCTACGATCCGGAGCTGGAACAGGTGCAGGTGCGCCCGCAAGGCGCGGAGGAGCAGCAAAGCCCGCTGACGGCACTGACCGATCCGCTGGAACTGGAACGCCAGTTCGCCGTGGCCGATGGTGGCGTGAGCGATGGCATCCGCTGGATCGAACTGACGCCCAGGACGCCGGATGCGCCGTTTTCTTCCTGTCGCCTCGGTTTTGCCGGTGGCGAACTGGTGAGCATGGAAACCGTGGACAGCCTCAACCAGCACACGCGCATCGCGTTTTCCGGTTGGCGGTTGAATCCCGACTTCGCCGCGGATGCATTCCGCTTCACGCCGCCGCCGGGCGTGGATGTGATCGGCGATGCGACCAGTGCCGCGCAGGTCACTCCGCTCGCGGAATGAGGCTTCGTGCGGTTTCCACGATGACACGGCGCTTCAGGATCAATTGCCACCATGCGCCACCCATCTGCCGCCACAGCACCGCCGAACGCACCGCTGCCAGCAGGCACGCGCGGATGTGCGCCACCACGGCGGGCTGGCGCAGTTGTTCGGGATCGCCATTGACCAGCACGCGGGTGGAAAGCGTGCTCACGCTGTTGGCGTAGATATCGCCCAGCCGCGCGATCACGGTGGGGTGCAGGATGCCGAAGTGTTCGCGCTGGCGCTGCGCATCGGCCAGGCCTTCGCTGATCTGTTGCAGGAGATCGGGCCGCGCCACCAGCTGTCGTTCGACGTGCAGCACGGTGACGCTCATGCGGCTGATGAGTGGATCGCGCGAATCCTCGCCCAGAAGCTGTTGCAGCAACGTCTGAAGCCCCAGCTTCATCAATCGTGGCGAGCCGTACACGGCCTCCACGCTGTCCGCATCGATGCGGAACACGGAAGCCAGCGACGCCTGCAAGGCTTCTTCATCGGTTTCCTGGCCGGAAGCGGCGCGCTGCGCCAGTTTCAGGCCTTGCATCAGGCCGGCCAGTGCGAGGGTTTTTTCTCTCATCGGGTTTCCAGACGGTTTGGATCGAGCGGTGCATCGGTGGCGTCGATCACCGCGCCGCCAAGGCATTCCTGTCCATCGTAGAACACCACGGATTGCCCCGGTGTCACGGCGCGTTGTTCGTGTTCGAAGTGGACGTGCAGACCGCCATTTTCCAGCACGTGCACGCGACAGGCCTCATCCTGCTGGCGGTAGCGCACCTTGGCGGTACAGGAAAACGCCGCTGCCGGTGCATGACCTTGCGTGAACGTGGCGGCACTGGCGCGAAGCTGCGTGGATTGCAGGAACGGGCTGTCGTGGCCTTGATCAACGTAGAGGATGTTCTCGCGCACATCCTTGCCAACCACGAACCACGGCGCCTGCGGCCTGCCGCGCACGCCGCCAAGATTCAAGCCTTCACGCTGGCCCAGCGTGTAGAAGAACACGCCCGCATGTTCGCCCAACGCGATGCCTTGCGGATCGCGGATCACGCCCGGTTTTGCTGGAAGGTAGGTGGAAAGGAATTGGCGGAAATCGCGCTCGCCGATGAAGCAGATGCCGGTGGAATCCTTCTTCGCGTGCGTGGCGAAACCGGCATCGCGCGCCATCTGCCGCACCTGCGCCTTGGGCAGATCGCCGATGGGAAACCACGTTGCAGACAGGGCTTCCTGTCCAAGCGCGTGCAGGAAGTAAGTCTGATCCTTGGCTTCATCCACTGCGCGCAACAGACGGAAGCGCCCGTCGCGTTCGTCCACGCGGGCGTAGTGGCCGGTGGCGATGCGCGCAGCCCCCAGCGCGCGGGCTTCATCGAGGAAGGTGCGGAACTTGATCTCGCGGTTGCACAGCACGTCCGGATTCGGTGTTCTTCCGGCGCGGTATTCGGCGAGGAAGTGCTCGAACACGCCATCCCAATACTGTTTGGCGAAGTTACGCGAAAAGAACGGGATGCCCAGGCGGCCACAGATCGCCACCGCATCGCGACGATCATCCTCGGCGCGGCATTCGCCGGTTCCATCGTCATCCCAGTTCTGCATGAACAACCCGGCAATGCGATGCCCGGCATCGGAGAGACGCAAGGCCGCGACGGAGGAATCGACGCCGCCGGACATGCCCACCATCGCATCGAAGGAAGCGTTCATCACAGCAGCGAACGCGCCAGTTGCAGCGGATGCCGCGAACCGCCCAGATAATCCTCCACCACCCGCTGCACCAGCGGGCTGCGATGGCGTTCGATTTCCGCCTTCAGTTCGGCAGGGGAAAGCCACAGCGTCCGCACGATGCCTTCATCCAGTTGGCGCGCTGAATCGTGCGATACCGGCTCCGCCGCGAACGCCACGCGCACGAAGGCTTCGCCATCCGGCGCATTCCACTGGTACAGCCCGATCAGCGCGGAAAGCCGCACCGTCCAGCCGGTTTCTTCCAGCGTTTCGCGCACGGCAGCCTGTTGCAGCGTCTCGTCTGCTTCCAGGTGTCCGGCGGGCTGATTCAGCACTGATCCGTGCGCGGAATGTTCCTCGACGAACAGCAGTTTTCCTTGCCGCGCCACGACGGTGGCGACGGTGAGGTGCGGGGCGAAACGGGAAGAATCGTTCATCTCTTGCGGACAGGGGGCAAAGGCTCAATATACTGCTGCCATGACTCCCGATCCGAACCAGGAACACGACGAAGAAAGCGGCGTACTGCTCGCTCCGGAAAGGCCGGAACTGGCGCGCCCGCCGTTGTACCGCGTTCTGCTGTTGAACGACGACTACACACCGATGGATTTCGTCGTCGGCGTGTTGCAGATGTTCTTCGGCATGAACCGGGAACGCGCAACGCAGGTGATGCTGCACGTTCACACGCGCGGGCGTGGGGATTGCGGCATCTTCACCCGCGAAGTGGCGGAAACCAAGGTGGTGCAGGTGAACGATCACTCGCGTCATCACCACCATCCGCTGCTTTGCACGATGGAACAGGCGTGATGCAGACTCCATTTCAGGCCGAAGGCGGCGTACCCAACGCCGCGATCGCATAGGAAGGCAACGATGTTCAGCAAGGATCTCGAATACACCATCGGCCAGTGCTACAAGCAGGCCCGCGAAAGCCGCCACGAGTTCATGACGGTGGAGCACCTGCTGCTGGCACTGCTGGAAAACCCGTCCGCCGCCGGTGTGCTGCGCGTGTGCGGCGCAGACCTCGGCAAGCTCGGCACGGAACTGAAAAGCATCATCGCCGAAACCGTGCCGGTGCTGCCCGCCGATGACAGCCGCGATACGCAGCCCACGCTCGGCTTCCAGCGCGTGCTGCAACGCGCCGTCTATCACGTCCAGTCCTCGGGCCGGAAGGAAGTCACCGGCGCGAACGTGCTGGTGGCGATCTTCGGCGAAAAGGATTCGCACGCGGTGTATTTCCTCAACCAGCAGGAAATCACCCGGCTGGATGTCGTCAACTACATCTCCCACGGCGTGGCGAAAGTCGGACAGGAGCCGGTCAAGCCGGAAGCGGAAAGCAGCAAGGAAGGGGAGACGGTGGAGAACAAGGGCGGCAATCCGCTGGAAGAGTTCGCCACCAACCTCAACGAACAAGCCAAACTCGGCAAGATCGATCCGCTGATCGGCCGCCATGATGAAGTGGAACGCACCATTCAAGTGCTGTGTCGCCGCCGAAAGAACAATCCGCTGTACGTGGGCGAGGCGGGCGTTGGCAAGACTGCGCTGGCCGAAGGTCTGGCCAAGCGCATCGTCGAAGGCGACGTGCCGGATGTGCTGAAGGACGCCACGATCTACGCGCTGGATCTTGGCTCGCTGGTCGCAGGCACCAAGTACCGCGGCGATTTCGAGAAACGCCTGAAGGGCGTGTTGGCGCAACTGAAGAAGGAGCCGGGCGCGATTTTGTTCATCGACGAAATCCACACCATCATCGGCGCAGGCTCGGCCTCCGGCGGCACGATGGACGCTTCCAACCTCATCAAGCCGGTGCTGGCTTCGGGCGAGCTGCGCTGCATTGGTTCCACCACCTTCGTCGAATACCGTGGCGTGTTCGAGAAGGATCATGCACTCGCAAGGCGTTTCCAGAAGATCGATGTGGTGGAGCCTTCCATCGCCGAGACGGTGGAAATCCTCAAGGGCCTGAAGACGCGCTTCGAGGAGCACCACAGCGTTGAATACAGCTCCGATGCGATACGTGCGGCGGTCGATCTTTCGGTGAAGCACATCGCCGAACGCCTGCTGCCGGACAAGGCGATTGACGTGATCGACGAAGCCGGTGCGCGCCAGCGCGTGTTGCCCCAGGAACAGCGCAAGGTGTTGATCGACGTGCCGGAAATCGAACTCATCGTCGCCAAGATGGCGCGCATCCCGGCCAAGCAGGTGTCTGCTTCCGACAAGGATGTGCTCAAGAATCTGGAACGCAACCTCAAGATGGTGGTGTTCGGGCAGGATGAAGCGATCGAAACCCTCACCGCCGCGATCAAGATGGCGCGTTCAGGCCTGGCCAACCCGGACAAACCCATCGGCAACTTCCTGTTCGCAGGCCCCACGGGCGTTGGCAAGACGGAAGTAACTCGGCAACTGGCGATGCAGCTTGGCATCGAGCTGGTGCGCTTTGACATGTCCGAATACATGGAGCCGCATTCGGTGTCGCGCCTCATCGGTGCGCCTCCCGGCTACGTCGGCTTCGATCAGGGTGGCCTGCTCACCGAGCGCATCGTCAAGACGCCGCATTGCGTGCTGCTGCTGGATGAAATCGAAAAAGCGCATCCGGACATTTTCAATATCCTGTTGCAGGTGATGGATCGCGGTGTGCTCACGGATACCAATGGCCGCGAAGCCAACTTCCGCAACGTGGTGCTGGTGATGACCACCAATGCCGGTGCCGCGCAAGCCGCAAGGCGCAGCATCGGCTTCGTCGAGCAGAACCACGCCACCGATGCGATGGAAGTGATTCGCAGAAGTTTCTCCCCGGAGTTCCGCAACCGTCTGGATGCCGTGGTGCAGTTCAAGGGCCTTGATTTCGACTACATCCTGCGCGTGGTGGACAAGTTCATCATCGAGCTGGAAATGCAGTTGCAGGAAAAACACGTCACCCTGAGCGTGGATCCCGAAGCCCGTCGCTGGCTCGCAGAACACGGCTTCGACCCGCAAATGGGCGCCCGCCCGATGGCGCGCGTGTTGCAGGAAAAGATCAAGCGCCCGCTCGCCGACGAACTGCTGTTCGGCCATCTCGTTGGCGGCGGCAAGGTCGAAGTTACCGTCCGCGATGGCCAGCTTGCGGTGGAAGCACAGCCGGAACCGGCGAAATTGTTGCCTGCAACCATTGAAGATTGAGATGGCGCGGGATCAACTCCCGCGCCACTGCGCCACCACCTGCGCAAAGCGCAGCACGTCGAGGAATCCGTTGTACATCGGTGCCGGTGAGATGCGGATCACGTCCGGTTCGCGCCAGTCGCCGAGGATTCCGTGCGCGGCGAGATATTCGAACAGGGCGCGGCCTGCGTCGCGGCCTTCGCGCACGCGCAGGGAGAGTTGGCAGCCGCGCTGTGCAGGTTCGGCGGGTGTGACGATGTGCAATACGTCGGAAAGGTGCTCGCGGATCAACCGTTCCAGATAGCCGGTGAGGGCGAGGGATTTTTCCCGCAGCGCGGGCATCCCGACACGGCGGAACAGTCGCAGCGAGGCGATCAGCGGGGCCAGCGCGAGGATCGGCGGATTGCTCAACTGCCATGCGTCCGCGCCCGGTGCGGGCATGAAGTGCGGCGCCATGGCGAAGCGGGTTTTCGGATCGTTGCCCCACCAGCCGGCAAAGCGCGGCAAATCGGTTCCGCTGTGGCGTTCGTGCACGAAGGCGCCGCCGATCGCGCCGGGCCCGGCGTTGAGGTACTTGTAGTGGCACCACACGGCGAAATCGGCTTGCGCGTCGTGCAGGTTCAGCGGCAGGTTTCCGACCGAATGGGCGAGATCGAAACCGACCACACAGCCATGTGCGTGTGCCAGCGCCGCGATGCGGGCCAGGTCGAACGCCTGCCCGGTGCGGTATTGCACACCCGGCCACAGCACCAGCGCGATGCGATGGCCTTCGCGTTGGAGTACATCGGCGATGGCGGCATCCGAGATCAGGCCGCTGGCTTCGTCGGGTGCCAGTTCGATCAGATCAATGGCTGGATCGCCGCCGTGGAAACGGATCTGCGATTCCACCGCGTAACGGTCGGAGGGGAATGCGCCTTCCTCGATCAGGATCGCGCTTCGTCCCGGAACCGGACGATAGAAGCTGACCATCAAAAGGTGCAGGTTCACGCTCAAGGTGTTCATTGCCACCACTTCGGAAGGCAGGGCACCGACCACCTGTGCCAGATCTTCGCGCACGTTTTCGTGAAAGCGCATCCAGGGCCGTTCGCCACGGAAATGGCCTTCCACCGCCAGATGCGCCCAACGCGAGAACTCCTCGTCCACCACCTCGCGCACCGCGCGCGGCTGCAGGCCGAGCGAGTTGCCGCAGAAGTAGTGCATCGGCCCGTCGCCGTGCGGCGGGATCAGGAACTCCTCGCGCAGTTCGCGCAGGGGGTCGGCGGCATCGAAAGCGGCGGCGCGGGTTTCTTCCGCGTGAGGAATCGGGGTGGCCATGTGCGTTGCGGGCAGGGCAAATGAGGCGGCCAGTATAGATGCCGCTTCCACGAAGCCTGCGTCGTCAAGACATTTGCTCCCGCAAAAACGATCAGGCTTCCGTTTCGCCGGGGATATGCGCAATCCGCAACAGGTTGGTGGAGCCTGCAATGCCGAAGGGCATACCGCCTGCGATGGCAATGGTGTCTCCGGTCTTGGCAAGACCTTCGCGCACGCTGACGGTGCAGGCGTCTTCGACGATTTCATTGATGTTGGAAAGGTTGCGCCCGAGCACCGGATGCGTGCCCCAGACCAGCGCCAGGCGGCGCGCCACGGACAGTTGCGGGGTGAGACTGACGATGGGCGCGGCCGGGCGCAGACGCGCGGTGCGAAGGCCAGTGGTGCCGGAGGTGGTGTAGGCCACCAGGGCGGCCATCGGCAACGTGGAGGCACAGACGCGCAGCGCATCGCAGATCACGTCCGAGACATTGGCTTCCACCGGTGGGTGGGTGGCGTCGATCAAGGCACGGTAATGAGGATCGCGTTCCACCTCGCCGATGATCCGGCTCATCATCGCCACCGCTTCCACCGGGTAGCTGCCTGCTGCGGTTTCCGCGGAAAGCATCACGGCATCCGCACCTTCATAGACGGCGCTGGCGACATCGGAGGCTTCGGCGCGCGTGGGCGTGGGGGCGTGGATCATGGATTCGAGCATCTGCGTGGCGACGACGACGGGTTTCCCCGCCTTGCGCGCGGCGCGCAGGATTCGGCGCTGGACGACGGGCACTTTTTCCGGCGCCATTTCAACGCCCAGATCGCCGCGCGCCACCATCACCGCATCGGCACCGGCGACGATGGCATCCAGTTCGTCGATGGCCGAAGGTTTTTCCAGCTTGGCCATCAAGGCGATGGGCCGCCCGGCAAGCTCGCGCACCTCGGCCAGATCGCTGGCGCGCTGCACGAAGGAAAGCGCGATCCAGTCCGCGCCCAGTTGCAGCGCGAAGGCGAGGTCTTCGCGGTCTTTCGGCGTCATCGCGGAAACCGGCAAGGTGGCACCGACCACGCTGACGCCCTTGCGTTCGGACAGCACGCCGTTCACCAGCGCGCGTGCGATGGCGGAAGTTGCATCGGCCTGTTCCACTTCCAGACGCAGCTTGCCGTCGTCGATCAAGAGGTGAACGCCGGGTGCGAGCGCGGCGAAGATTTCCGGATGCGGCAACGGGATGCGTTCGCGTGTGCCGGGCTCCGGGTTCAGATCGAAGCGCAGCGTTTCGTCGGCGGCGAGCACGATCGGGCCAGTGAGGCGGCCGATGCGCAGTTTCGGGCCTTGCAGATCGGCCAATACGGCGATGGGACGGCCACGCTCGCGTTCGATGGCGCGAACGAGATCGTAGCGTTGGCGATGTTCCTCGTGGCTGCCGTGGCTGAAGTTGAAGCGGAAAACGTCTGCGCCTGCGTCGAACAAGGCGCGGAGGGTTGCTTCGTCGTTGCTGGAGGGGCCGATGGTGGCGACGATTTTGGCGCGGCGGTTACGGTACATTTTTTTGTTTCGGCCTTGAGGCCGCCTCCCTTGGGATGTTTGGGCGCAGCTTGTTGTGCTGCTTTGGTGGTTTGTTCCGGAGCTTTCCGTCACTTCGCGCCAACCTGGGTTCTCCATGCTTGTGCCAAAGCAGAGCAAGCGCAGGATGATGGGGGAATCATGGGACGGTGGTTCCGCACAGTTCCGCAGCGATGTGGCTGGCGTTGGTGATTGCAGCCCAGTCCTTCGTTGCGAGGTGGGCGCGGGAAATCATCCAGGAGCCGCCGACGCATACGACATTGGGCAAGGCCAGGTAGCGCGGTGCGCTTTCCGGCGTGATGCCGCCGGTGGGGCAGAAACGCAGTTGCGGCAGCGGCGAGGCGAGTGCGGCCAGATACTTTTGGCCGCCTGCGGGCTCGGCGGGGAAGAACTTTGCGAAGTCGTAGCCGCGTTCGATCAGTGCGATGGCTTCCGATGCGGTGGCGATGCCGGGCAGCAGGGGCAATTCGGTGTGTGCGGCGGCATCGAGCAGGCGTGCGGTGTGGCCGGGTGAGACAGCGAATCTTGCACCGGCTTGTTCGGCCTGGATGAGTTGGTCTGGGTCGAGCACGGTGCCGACGCCGACGATGGCGCCTTCCACTTCCGCGGCGATGGCGCGCACGGCATCCAGTGCGATGGGTGTGCGCAGGGTGACTTCGATGGCGGGCAGGCCGCCCTGAACCAGCGCGCGGGCGAGCGGCACGGCGTCAGCGAGGGTTTCCACGATCACCACCGGCACCACGGGCGCACGCGCGAGGATGTGGGCGAGATTTTTCTGCGTCATGCGTTCGGCTCCATGGAGGGAAGCGCCGAGAAGATGCTGGCACCAGTATCGGCGCGACCAACGGCGGCGCGGAAGCTGGCGAACAGTTCGCGCCCGGTGCCGATGTGCGAGGCGGAAAGATCGGCCTGTGCAGGTTCGCGAGAGGCCCATTGCTCGGCATCGACCAGCACGGTGAGTTGTCCGGCCTGTGCATCCACGCGCACCACATCGCCATCGCGCAGTTTCGCGATCGGCCCGCCTTCTGCGGCTTCGGGCGTGACGTGAATCGCGGCAGGTACCTTGCCCGATGCACCGGAAAGCCGCCCGTCGGTGACCAGCGCGATTGCATGGCCGCGATCCTGGAGGATGGCCAGTGGCGGCATCAGCTTGTGCAATTCCGGCATTCCGTTCGCCTTCGGGCCCTGGAAGCGCACCACGGCCACTACGTCACCCGTGAGTTCTCCGGCCTTGAATGCCGCCTGCAAGGCTTCCTGCGAATGGAACACGCGCGCCGGGGCCTGAATCACGTGGCGCTCGGGTGCGATGGCGGAAACCTTGATGACGGCGCGGCCCAGTTCGCCTTGAAGCAGGCGCAGGCCGCCGGTGGGTTGGAAGGGGTCGGCCACGCCGCGCAGCACGGCGGCATCGCCACTGGCTGATGTGCCATCGCGCCATTGCAGAATATTGCCTTCGGGCAGGAAAGGTTCTTGCACGTAGGCATCCAGGCCTTGGCCCAGCACGGTGTTCACATCGCGATGCAGCAAACCTGCTGCGAGCAATTCGCGGATCAGGAACGCAGTGCCGCCTGCGGCATGAAAGTGGTTCACGTCCGCGCTGCCGTTCGGATAGACACGCGCCAGCAGTGGTGCCACTTCGGCCAGATCGGCGAAATCGTCCCAGGTGAGCGTGATCCCGGCGGCGGCGGCCATCGCCACCAAATGCAAGGTGTGGTTGGTGGAGCCGCCGGTGGCGTGCAGGCCGATGATGCCGTTGACGAAGGCGCGTTCGTCCAGCACGCGGCCAATCGGTGTGTATTCATCGCCCAATGCAGTGATCGCAAGTGCGCGTGCGGTCGCGGCCCGCGTCAGCGCTTCGCGCAACGGCGTGCCCGGATTCACGAAGGCCGCACCGGGCAGATGCAGGCCCATGATCTCCATCAGCATCTGGTTGGTGTTGGCGGTGCCGTAGAAGGTGCAGGTGCCCGCGCCGTGGTAGGACGCAGCTTCCGCTTCCAGCAAGGTTTCGCGCCCGACCTTGCCTTCGGCGAACAGCTGGCGAATTTTGGCTTTTTCGTTGTTCGGCAAGCCCGAGGTCATCGGGCCGGACGGTATGAACACGGCAGGCAGATGCCCGAAGGAGAGCGCGCCGATCACAAGGCCCGGCACGATCTTGTCGCAGATGCCGAGAAACACGGCGGCGTCGAAGGTTTTGTGAGAAAGCGCGACGGCGGTGGAAAGCGCAATCACATCGCGCGAGAACAGGGAAAGCTCCATGCCCGCTTCGCCCTGCGTGATGCCATCGCACATCGCGGGCACGCCACCGGCCACCATCGCCACGCCACCCGCATCACGCGCGGCGGCGCGGATCAGATCGGGATACGTGGCATAGGGTTCGTGCGCGGAGAGCATGTCGTTGTAGGCGGTGACGATGCCAAGGCTCGGTCCGCCACCGCCGCGCAGCATGGCCTTGTCGCCCGGCGTGCAGGCGGCAAAACCATGGGCCTGGTTGGCGCAACCAAGCCGTTGGCGACGCGGTTGCACATCCGCAGCGGCGGCGATGCGTTCCAGATAACGGGAACGACCTGCGTGGCTGCGATCAATGATGCGTTGCGTGATTTCGCCGACCCTGGCATTGAGTGGTGGTTGGGTGGTCATGGGGTTCTCCAGCCGGCATGGAAAGCCGGTGTCATGGGCACCAGAAGATGGTGGCCGGATGCGTGCATTGCGAGAGTACGGCGGAAATCGGCAATGGCGTGGATTCATCCGCAAGCGCAGCTTCCAGCACGCGCCGCTTGGCTTCGCCTTCGATATGCAGCGCGACGGAATCCGAAGCTGTGATCGCGGGCAGCGTGAGGGTGATGCGCGGTTCCTCCGCGCCGGGTGCGCGCATGGTTTGGATCAATGATGTGCTGGTCGGATCGAGCGCTTGCACGAGCCGATCCCCACCGGGAAACAACGATGCGGTATGGCCATCTTCGCCCATGCCCAGTACCACGGCGGCGAATGGCAAGGGCAGGGCGGCAAGGTGCGTTTCCAGTTGCGCCCGTGCTGCTTCCGGCGTGGCAGCATCGACGTACAGTGGCAGGAATCGCGCCGCGCCCGCGGCGCCTTGCAGCAGGTGTTCGCGCAGCAGCCGCGCATTGGAACGCGGCGAGGTTTCATCCACCCAGCGCTCGTCCACCAATGTGATGTCCACTGCACTCCAATCCAGTTCGCGTGCGGCCAGCGCATCGAAGAAACGCAGTGGCGTGCGACCACCGGAAACCGCCAGCGCGGCGCGGCCATCGCGTGCGATGCGGTGCTTCAGCGCCTGCGAAACATGATCGGCCAGCGCCTGCGCCAGCGCTTCTCCATTGGCAAAGGATCGAAGTGCTGGCGCGGCCAGGTTCACGGGCCGTCCTCGACCCAGGTGCGGCCATCGCGTTCGATCAGCGCGACGGCCGCCGAAGGCCCCCACGTACCGGCGGTGTAAGGCTTGGGAAGTTCGTTGCTGGTGCGCCACGCCTCCAGGATGGGATCGATCCAGCGCCATGCCGCTTCCACTTCATCGCGTCGCATGAACAGCGTTTGCTGGCCGCGCACCACATCCAGCAGCAGGCGTTCATAGGCATCCGGATGGCGTGCGTTGAAGGCTTCGGCGAAGCTCATGTCCAGCGGCACGGTGTGCAACCGCATTCCGCCGGGGCCGGGATCCTTGATCATCAGCCACAACTTCACCCCTTCATCCGGTTGCAGCCGAACCACGAGACGATTGGGTGTCAATGGCCCGGCGGAAACATCGAACAGCGAGTGTGGAATGGGACGGAAGGTGATGACGATTTCCGAACTGCGCGAAGGCAGGCGCTTGCCGGTGCGCAGGTAGAACGGCACACCGGCCCAGCGCCAGTTCTGCACCTGTGCCTTCAACGCGACGAAAGTTTCAGTGTGGCTGGGCCGGCCCAGTTCATCGAGATAACCGGGCACTGCGCCTTCCGCATTGGCCCCGGAACGGTACTGGCCGCGCACGGTATGAAGGTGCGCATCTTCCTGCGTGATGGGCTTGAGCGCGCGCAGCACTTTCAGTTTTTCATCGCGCACCGCATCGGCATCGAGCGAACCGGGCGGCTCCATTGCCACCAGACACAGCAATTGCAGCAGGTGGTTCTGCACCATGTCGCGCAGTGCGCCGGCTTGATCGTAGTAACCGGCACGTCCGCCCACGCCCAGGCTTTCGGCCACGGTGATCTGCACGTGGTCGATGTGCGCTGCATTCCACAACGGTTCGAACAGCACGTTGGCGAAGCGCAGCGCCATCAGGTTCTGCACCGTTTCCTTGCCCAGGTAATGGTCGATGCGATAGATGCGGTCTTCCGGGAACACGGCACCTATTGCATCGTTGAGTTTCCGTGCCGAGGCCAGATCCTTGCCGAGCGGTTTTTCGATCACGACGCGGGCGCGATCCGCCGCCAGCCCGAAGCGGCCCAGCTTTTCGCATACCGGCCCGAAGAATGCAGGAGCAGTGGCGAGGTAGAACACCTGTTCCAGCGCCCGATGCGATGCGAGCGTTGCGGCCAGTTCCGCCCAGCCCTCGTCGGATTCCGCATCGGCGGCGGCATAACGCAAACGCGCGAGGAAGCGTTCCAGCGTGATGGCGTCGTTGCGGGCGGCGGGGACGTGCTCGCAAATTGCCTCGCGCGCCAGATCGCGGAACTCCACATCGCTCATCGGCTTGCGCGAGGTGCCCACGATCAACGTGGGATCAAGGATCTGCCCATCGGCCTCGCGGTGGAACAAGGCAGGCAGCAATTTGCGTCGCGCCAGATCTCCGGTGGCACCGAACACGGTGAGGACGAAGGGTTCGACGGGGATGATGCGGGCAGTCATGCGCGAGGGGGCTTTTCGTGATGGTGATTGAAGTTCACAAGCATGGTCGTTTCGGATGTTTCGCTGCAACTGAATACGATTGGCAATGCCAAGTGAAAGTTTTGCGGCTTTGCAGCAAGCAATATGAATGTGGCCGCGTTAGTCTAGGAACCGTGACAGCGCTGTCAAGCGCATTATTTCGCCATTTCATGTGGGGTTGTCCATGCTTGCGAACCACCGGTTTTCCCTCTTGTTCCCGCACGGTAGTGCCGCCTGCGGCCTGCTGCTGATGCTTGCCGGGTGCAGCCAGAACCCCGATGTCTCCGATCCGCCAACTGCACCTGCCGCATCGAAAACCGTCGTCGCCTCACCGCAAAACTGGCCGCAGGTAGCGTGGCCTCTTTCCCGTGATGCGCAACTGGAAGCGCGCGTGGATGCACTGCTCGCAACGATGAGCATGGAGGAAAAAGTCGGCCAGATCGTGCAGGGTGACATCGACAGCATCACGCCCGATGACCTGCGCAAGTATCGGCTGGGTTCCATCCTGGCTGGCGGCAATTCCGATCCCGGCAAAAAGTACAACGCCGCACCATCGGAATGGCTGGCACTGGCCGATGCGTTCTGGGAAGCTTCGATGGATACCACGGACGGTGGCAAAGCCATCCCGGTGATCTTCGGCATCGATGCGGTGCACGGGCAGAGCAATGTTGTCGGGGCCACCTTGTTCCCGCACAACGTTGGTTTGGGCGCGACGCGCAATCCCGAACTCATCCGGAAAATCGGCCGTATCACCGCGATCGAAACCCGCGCCACCGGCATGGAATGGACGTTCGCACCCACGGTCGCAGTGCCGCAGGACGACCGCTGGGGCCGCGGTTACGAAGGCTATTCGGAAAGCCCCGAAGTGGTGGCGAGCTTTGCGCCTGCGATGGTGGAAGGTTTGCAGGGTGTGGCAGGTTCCGCGGATTTCCTCGACGACCATCACGTGATGACCTCGATCAAGCACTACCTGGGCGATGGCGGCACCGTTGACGGCAAGGATCAAGGCAACAACCTGGCCAGTGAGGCGCAGTTGCGCGACATCCATGCCGCCGGTTACATCACTGGCATCGCCGCTGGTGCGCAGGCGGTGATGGCGTCCTACAACAGTTGGCACGGCGAAAAGATGCACGGTCGCCGTGATCTGCTCACCGATGTGCTCAAGGGCCGGATGAACTTCGGCGGCTTCGTGGTTGGTGATTGGAACGGCCACGGCCAGATCAAGGGCTGCACCAATACCGATTGCGCGGCCACGTTCAATGCCGGGCTGGACATGGCGATGGCCCCCGATAGCTGGAAAGGGCTGTACGAAAGCACGCTGAAACACGCCAAATCCGGTGCGATTTCGAAGGCGCAATTGGACGATGCCGTGCGCCGCATCCTGCGGGTAAAGTTCCGCATGGGCCTGTTCGAAAAACCCAAGCCCTCGCAGCGCGCACTTGGTGGCAAGTTCGAATTGCTCGGCGCGCCGGAGCATCGCGCCGTGGCACGGCAGGCGGTGCGTGAGTCTCTCGTGCTGTTGAAGAATCAGGGCAGCGTGCTGCCGCTTTCGCCGAAGCTGAAACTGTTGGTGGCGGGCGATGGTGCGAACGATCTGGGCAAGCAATCCGGCGGCTGGACGCTGAACTGGCAAGGCACCGGCACCACGCGTGCCGATTATCCGAATGCCGATTCGATCTGGGAAGGATTGAAGGCGCAGGTTGAAGCCGCAGGCGGAAAGGCAGAACTGGCCATCGACGGCAAGTTCACGAACAAGCCCGATGCCGCCATCGTCGTGTTCGGCGAGAACCCGTATGCCGAGTTCCAGGGCGATATTCCGAACCTGCTGTATCGCCCCGGCGACGACGGCGATCTGGATCTGATCCGCCGCCTGAAAGCCGAAGGCATTCCCGTGGTGGCAGTGTTCCTGAGCGGCAGACCGCTGTGGATGAATCGGCAGATCAACGCCGCCGATGCCTTCGTCGCGGCGTGGTTGCCCGGCTCGGAAGGTGGCGGCATTGCCGATGTGCTGTTGCGTGGTGCGGATGGCCGGATCCAGCACGATTTCAAGGGCAAGCTGAGTTTCTCCTGGCCGCGTCGTGCCGACCAGTTCATCAACAACGTCGGGCAGGAAAACTACGATCCGCAGTTCGCGTTTGGTCATGGCCTCACCTATGCCGACGATGGCAATCTCGCACCGCTGTCGGAGGAATCGGGCATCAATGGACAAGTCTCGCAGGCCAACGTGTTCTTCTCGCATGGCGTTGCCAGCCAGGGCCTGCGGCTGCGACTGATCGGTGCCGATGGCGGCATCGCGGATGTGATGCACCCGCAAGCGGCAACTTCAGACGGCACGCTGGCCTTGAAAGCCATCGATCACGAACGCCAGGAAGGCGCGCGTCTGCTGGTGTGGCAGGGCCGGGCAACGGCAGAACTGCTCACCACCGCACCGCTGGATCTGGGCCGGGAAACCAATGGCGACGTGAAGCTCGTCACCACGTTGCGCATCGATGCGTTGCCCGCCGATGGCGATGTGACGCTGATCGCGCGAAGCTGGGGGCGCGATGCGGAACTTCCCATCGGCGCATGGCTCGCCACCCTGCCGCGTGGGCAATGGCTGAAAGCGGGCGTGCTGCTGAAATGCCTGCGCGCCGCCGGTGCGGATACGGCCAAGCTGGACGTGCCGTTTGCCATTCGCGGCAGCGCCGGTCTGGAACTGGCCGTGGCCCAGGTGGTTGCCGCCACCGCCGACGACACACGATTGGACTGCCCGATCCAGTAGCCTTGCCGCGCCCGGAGGAGCGCCATCGCGCACCGGGCAACGCAAATCCTGCGCATCGATTCCTCCCCCCACATACCAAACCTTGGTCACTGCATGAGCGGAAACGAACACGTCCTGCTTGCCGACATCGGCGGCACCAATGCCCGCTTCGCGCTGGCCGATTGCGATGCGGCCGCGCCCTTGCTCACCGAAAGCGTGCGCGAGTTCAAGGTGATGGATTTTCCGTCACTGGCGGATGCGGCGCGCCATTATCTGGAACAGACCGGCACCAGCGCCCACCGTGGCGTTTTCGCCGTGGCCGGGCGCATCGACGGCGACGAGGCGCGCATCACCAACCATCCGTGGGTGATTTCGCTCTCCCGCACGCGCGAGGCGCTGGGCTTCGATGGCCTGAAACTCATCAACGATTTCGGTGCGCAGGCGATGGCGGTGTCGCTGCTCGGCGAGGGTGACGTGGTTTCGGTCGGCAACGTGCCGTGGACACCTGCATCCTTGTCCGAACCGCGCACCTACGCAGTGATCGGCCCAGGCACGGGTTTGGGCGTTGGCGGTTTGTTGATTCGCCACGGCCATCGCTATCCGCTGGATTCCGAAGGTGGCCACGTCAGTTTTCCGCCCGGCACGCCGGAAGAGGCAGCGGTGCTTGAAGAGCTCTCGCGCCAGTTCGGCCGCGTCTCCAACGAACGGCTGATCTGCGGGCCTGGGCTGGTGAATCTGCACCGAGCGTTGCGCGTCATTGCAGGGCTTGATCCGGGCACGCTGGAGCCTTCGGACATCACCGCCGGCGCCGCCGCAGGCGATGCGTTGTGCGTGCGGACACTGGATGTGTTCTGCGCCATCTTTGGCGCGATTGCGGGCGATCTGGTATTGACGCTGGGCTCGTGGGACGGCGCATTTCTGGCGGGCGGCATGGTGCCAAGATTGCTGGACAACCTGCGGCATTCCGGCTTCCGCCAACGTTTTGAACACAAGGGGCGTTTCTCTCCGCTTATGTCCCGCGTGCCGACGCTGGCCATCGTGCATCCGCATCCGGGCCTGCTGGGTGCGGCGGCACTGGCGCTTGAGAGCTACGGCCCGCAGCGATGAGCTAACATCCTGCGCTATCGGCGAAACAGAGGATGGATCGTTTGAGCGTCAGGCGCGTACGAATCGAGGATGTTGCAGAAGCGGCAGGCGTGTCGATGAAGACCGTTTCGCGCGTGCTCAACCAGGAGCCGAATGTTTCAGAAGCCACGCGGCTGGCGGTCGAGGCTGCCGTGGAAAAGCTCAAATACCGCCCGCATCCTTCCGCGCGGATGCTCGCTGGCAAGCGTTCGTACCTGATTGCGCTGATGCACGACAACCCGTCGGGCAACTACTTGATGGAAGTGGTGCTTGGCGTGCTGGATACCTGTCTTTCGCAGCACTACAACATGATGCTTGCGCCATTGGATTACACCGCTGCGGACATCGCCGAGCGGGTCGAAGCCCTCGTGCTGCAATCGCGTCTGGACGGTGCCGTGCTCACACCGCCGCTCACCGACAACGAAGCGCTGATGGATCGGCTCGATGCACTGGATATCCCGTATTCCAGCATTTCCCCGAAGGAAGAACATCGCCGCATCGGCGTGGTGCTGGACGAGCGCAACGCCATCCGTGAAATGGTGGTTTACCTCGCATCACTGGGGCATCGCCGCATCGCCCACATCAAGGGCCATCACGAACACGGCGCAAGCGCGTGGCGTTTGGCAGGCTATCGTGACGGGCTGAAAGAAGCCGGGCTGCGCTTCAACTCCGCGCTGGTGGTCAACGGTGAGTTTTCCTACGAATCCGGTGTGGTTGGTGCGAACCATCTGCTCGATCTTCCGGAGCCGCCCACCGCGATCATTGCGGCCAACGATGACATGGCTGCGGGCGTGATCTGCACCGTGTTCGAACGTGGGCTTTCGGTACCGGGCGATGTATCGGTGTGCGGCTTCGACGACACGCCCATCTCGCGCCAGATCCATCCTTCGCTCACCACCATTCGCCAACCCACGCGCGAAATGGGCCGTCTGGCGGGCCTTGAACTGCTCAAGGAGATCCGCGAACGCAATACCGGCGGCATCGTCGATGTGCCTTATGCCTTGCAGTTGAGGCGCTCGACCGGGCCCGTGGCGAAGCACGACTGACGTTCTTCGGGTGCTGGATGGGCACAGGAAATGCTGTAACGCAGCAATTCTGTGCGCCAAGTGATCGTGCGCAGCATGGCGGATCTGACAGCACTTCCATTTGACCTCAAAAATACTTTGTTTAATCAATCAATTGAATCGAAATCGCGATAGCGGAACGCGATCATCTTCCAGAGCCGTGCCGGTTGAGTGAAATATGTTGCAATGCAGTTTGACAGCGCTGTCACTCTGACTTCAAATGCCCCCCACGGACGCGCCGCGTCCGTCCTGTACGCACATGGCGATCACGCAACATCTCGGGGAGGGTAACCACATGAATCAGTCGCAGGCCATGCCGAAGAAGCGGCTTCTGGCGTCGGCATTGCTGCTGGCGCTCGCGCACACGGCAGCAGCACAGCAGGGACAGCAGGCCCGTTCGGCCTCGGAGACGGACGAGGCCACCGAACTGGACACCATCGTCGTTTCCGGCATCCGCGACAGCCTGGAATCGGCGATGAATCTCAAGCGCGATGCACAGGGCATCGTGGATGGCATCGTGGCCGAGGACATCGGCAAGTTCCCGGACACCAATCTGGCCGAATCCCTGCAACGCATCAGCGGCGTGTCGATCGACCGCACCACCAGCGGCGAAGGTTCCAAGGTCACGGTGCGCGGCATCGGGCCAGATCACAACCTGGTGCTGCTCAACGGACGCCAGATGCCGGGCGCGTTCTTGAACGGGTTCTCCGTCTCCAATTCGCGTGCCTTCGATTTCGCCAACCTGGCATCCGAAGCGGTATCCAGCGTGGAGGTTTACAAGACCGGCCTGGCGGCCAATCCGACCGGCGGCATCGGCGCGACCATCAACATCAAAACCGCGCGGCCGCTGGAGACGGGGCCGCTGGCCAATTTCGGCATCAAGGCCGTCAATGACACCTCCAATGACAACCTGCCCGATTCGATGCAGGGCGACGATTTCACCGGTGAGTTTTCCGGCATCTTCAGTCGGGCCTTCGCCGACGGGAAGTTCGGCATCGCCCTGACTGGCAGCCACCAGAGCCGCGACAGTGGTTTCAGCCAGGTTGGCGTGACCAGCGGTTGGCGCACCCATTTCGGCGGCGAAGGCGGCTGGGGCGCGATCGCGCCTGGCACGCCGGGCAATGAAAACCTGCCCGGGCCGACCGATCTGTATTCGGTGCCGCAGAACCTCAACTACAGCGTCAACGGCGTGCAGCGCCAGCGCACCAACGGCCAGGCCACGTTGCAATGGGCTCCGACGGACCGCATCACCGCCACGCTGGATTACACCTATTCGGAAAACAAGATCCAGCAGCAACGCAGCGAAATGTCGGTGTGGTTCAACTTCGTGGGCGTGGAAAGCGCTTGGACCGACGGCCCTGCGGCGGGGCCGGTCTTCTACCGCGAGCTGATCAACTGTACCGGTGCGCAGAATCCCAACGGTACTTACGAGGGCTGTGCCGATCTGGCGATGGCAGGCGGCAAGACCGCCACGAAGGCAAAGAACGATTCGATCGGTTTCAACGTCGAATGGGAAGTGACCGACAGGCTGAGCCTGGAGTTCGATTATCACAATTCCCAGGCCGAATTGAAGCCGGATAGCGACTGGGGGTCGTCGGGCATCCTTGGCACCGCAGCATGGATGCGCGGCGACACCACGGTCTGGTTCGATGGGGATCTTCCCATCGTCAACATTGTGCTGCCGCCGGGCGTGAGCGGCGTGGATCCCTCACAAGCACGGGTCACGGGCCGCCAGTTCGTGAACGGCTATTCGCTTGGGGAAGTCGATCAGGGCCGCCTGAGCGGCACGTTCGAATTCGGCGACTACTCCAACCTGAAGTTCGGCGCGATCGATACCGAGGTCAAGAACCGCACCGCATGGGGCATCAACGAAGCCGCCGACTGGGGTGGCATCGGTTTGGCGTCGGACTGGGACGACAGTTACTGGCACCTGGACAACATGGCGCGTTATTTCGATGCCTTCTCCGGGCACGACGATCCGCGTTTCAGCGCCGATTTCCTGGTGTTCGACTACGAGCGCATGCGCCAGGCGCTGGGTGAATTCACCGGACACCCGGAGCTGGCTCGCCGTCCGGACAATTTCGATCGCGCCGACCTGCGCACCACCGAGAAGACCCGGAGCGCCTATCTGCAATACGGCACCACGTTCCAGACCGCGATCCCGATCAACCTGGCCTTGGGCGTGCGTTACGAAAAAACCGATGTGGAATCCAGCGCCCAGGTGATGACACCGGTTCTGGTGGAATGGGTGGCCGACAACGAGTTCTTCGCCCAGATGGGCGACAAGACCTTCACCACCATGACCGGCGGCTACAAATACTGGCTGCCGAACCTGGACGCCAGTTTCGAACTGACCTCCAACATGGTGCTGCGCACCAGTTATGGCCACTCCATTGGTCGGCCCGGGTGGCAGGACATTCAGGGCGGACAGACCGTCAGCCCGCTGCTGCGTATCAACGGTGGCAGCGGTTCGGCGGGCAATCCGAACCTGAAGCCGCTGCTCTCCAAGAACATCGACTTGTCCTGGGAGTGGTACTACGCCGACGCCAGCTACTTCTCCGCCGCCTACTACCGCAAGAACATCTCCAACTACATCGACAGCGGCGCAGGCTCGTTCCAGGACACCTTGTTCAGCCTGCACACGCCCGTCGGCGGGGCGTACTGGAACGCCGCCATCGCCGGTGGCTGCGCCGGGGAAGACGTGGGCTGCATTCGCCAGTACATCTTCGACCACTTCGATGGCCAGCCGGGTGTGGACAGCACGGCAGGTTCGGCCGGCACCATCACCGGCCAGCCAGGCGATCCGCTCACGGTGTTCAGCGTCACCATTCCAGGCAATGCCGGTTCGCACACCCTGCACGGCTACGAGCTCAACCTGCAGCACATGTTCGGCGAGAGCGGCTTCGGCATCGCGGCCAACTACACCATCGTCGATAGTGCCAGCCTGTCCTACAACAACGCCGCCAAGGGGCCTCAGCAGGTGCTGCTCGGCCTGAGCGATTCGGCCAATCTGGTCGGCTTCTACGACAAGGAGAAGTGGCAGGTGCGTCTGGCCTACAACTGGCGCGACAAGTTCCTGAACGGGCAGTACGACGGCGATTCCGCCGACCCCGCCAAGAACAACCCGGTGTATGTCGAGGCATATGGCCAGTGGGATCTGAGCGTGGGTTACAAGGTCACCGACCGCCTCACGCTCCAGTTCGAGGGCATCAACCTGACCGACGAAACCCAGCGTTTGAGCGAGCGCCACAAGAACATTCTGTTCTACGGCACGCAGACCGGCCCGCGCTACATGCTGGGCCTGCGCTACAACTTCGAGTAAAACGGGGCAGGAGCGATCGCAGCCCGGCAAGGGCTGCGACGTTACGGCAAGGCCGCTGGGACCTGGCGGCCTTGTCATTCACATAAGACTCCAGACCGATGACCCGACACGCCCAGCTCAACAACATCGACCACAAGCACCTGCGCATCGATACCCGCCACAGTGCGGCATTCGGGGATGATGTGGCCTTCGCCGCCACCTTTCCTGCCGAGTTCCGCGATCTTCAGGCGTGCTATCCGATCGTGTTCCGGAAAGATCGCGCCGGTGCGCTGGCACCTGTTGCGCTGCTTGGATTTCAAGAGGGGTGCAACCTGTTTCTGGAAGGCGAAACCTGGGATGCCGCCTACCTGCCGCTGGCCATCGAGCGGCAACCGTTCCTGATCGGACGCAGTGGCGACGAATTGACCGTACACCTGGATCTGGACAGCCCGCGAGTTGGCACGCAGATCGGAGAGCCGCTGTTCCGCGAACACGGAGGCAACACGGAGTATCTGGAGCGCATGACCTCGGTGCTGCTGACCCTGCACAACGGATTCGAGCGCGTGCCAACCTTCGTCGATGCGTTGAAAACACACGGCCTGCTGGAATCGTTCGTGCTGGACGTGGAACTGGACGATGGCTCGGTCAATCGCATGGTCGGCTATTTCACCATCAACGAAGAACGCCTGCGTGCGCTGGATGCGGCAGCACTGGGCGAATTGCATTCCGCCGGCCATCTCGAGCCGGTGTTCATGGCCGTGGCCTCGGTCTCCAACTTCCGGGGCCTGATCGGCAGGCTGAACCAGCGCCGTGCTGCCGGCCGCTGAACCCATCCGTGAAATCCGTGTCGATGGGCGCAGTGATGTGCTCGATGCCGTCTTGTCCTCATCGGCACCAAGAGTGTTGCGCGGCTTGGTGGCGCACTGGCCGATGGTAGCGGCGGCGCGCGAATCCATGCAGGCGGCCGTGGCCTATCTGCACCGTCTGGACAACCCGAAAGCACCGCCGGCGATCGTCACGGTTGGCGCGCCGCAGATCGGCGGGCGCGTGTTCTACAACGAGAGCCTGAGCGACATGAATTTTCGCCAGGAACAGATTCCGTTGCGGGTCGTGCTCGATACCCTGCTCAAGTACGCCTCGCATGACGCGCCACCGATGATCTACGTCGCCTCGACGACGCTGGATACCTGGTTGCCCGGCTTCCGTGCCGAAAATGATGTGCCGATGGGTGGGCGCGATCCGCTGGCCAGCATCTGGATCGGCAACCGCACCCGCATCGCTGCGCACCAGGACGTGCCGGAAAACATGGCCTGCGTCGTTGCCGGTCGTCGGCGGGTGACGCTGTTTCCGCCGGAGCAGTTGCGCAACCTCTACGTCGGCCCGCTGGACTTCACCCCGGCTGGGCAGGCCGTCAGCCTGGTGGATTTTGCAGCACCGGATCTCGAACGCTTCCCGCGTTTCGCCGAGGCGATGGCGCATGCGCAGGTCGCCGAACTGGAACCGGGCGATGCGGTCTTCATTCCCTCCATGTGGTGGCACCACATGGAAGGCCTGGAACCGTTCAACGTGCTGGTCAACTACTGGTGGCGCGACGTGCCGGGGTGGATGGATACCCCGATGAACGTATTGATGTACGCGCTGATGACGCTGCGTGACCTGCCGCCGCATCAGCGCATCATCTGGCAGGACGTGTTCCGCCACTACGTGTTCGAGGCGGATGAAGATACTGCCGCGCACATTCCCGAACCTGCGCGCGGGGTGTTGTCCGCGCTGGACGAAACCCGCGCTCGCGCTCTGCGCGCACGCCTGCTCAAGCGCATCAACCGCTGATGCCATCAGCATCGAGGAACCTGGCCGTGAACCACGAAACCAACATCATCGAAAATCGTCAGATCAAGCGTGTGGTCATCGCCGGTGGCGGTACGGCGGGGTGGATGGCAGCGGCGGCCGTTTCGAAGATGCTCGGCAAGGTGCTGGACATCACCCTGGTGGAATCGGAGGAAATCGGCACCGTTGGCGTGGGCGAGGCCACCATTCCGACCCTGCTGAGTTTTCATCAGATGCTCGGCATCGGCGAGCAGGAATTCATGGCCGCCGTGCAGGGCACCATCAAGCTGGGCATCTCGTTCGAGAACTGGCTGGACATCGGGCACCGCTACATCCATTCCTTCGGTTTCAGCGGCCAGGATCAGCGCACCGCCGGCTTCCAGCATTTCTGGCTGCGCGGGCGCCGCGAAGGCATCGCCAGCGGCTACGAGGACTACTGCTTCGAGCTGAAGGCAGCGCTGGCGGATCGTTTCGCGCACCTGCCGCGCGGCGGCATCAACTACGCCTATCACATGGACGCCAGCCTGTACGCGAAATTCCTGCGGCAGATGAGCGAGCGTCACGGCGCGCGGCGGGTGGAAGGCAAGATCGCGGACGTGCTGACCGATGCGGAAACCGGATGCATCAGTGCACTCAAAATGGAAGACGGTGCGCTGATCGAGGGCGACTTCTTCATCGATTGCACGGGCTTTCGCTCGCTTCTGATCGGCAAGACGCTTGGCATCGGATTCGAGGACTGGTCGCACTGGCTGCTCAACGACAGCGCCCTGGCCACACAGACCACGGCCGTGCGCGATGCCGTGCCGTACACGCGTTCCATCGCCTGGACGGCGGGATGGCAATGGCGCATTCCGTTGCAGCACCGGGTGGGTAACGGCATCGTCTATGCCAGCCGCTACACCAGCGATGATGAAGCGCGCGCGCATTTCCTTTCCAGCATCGAAGGGGAAATCATCAAGCAGCCCTGGCCGGTGCGTTTCCGGCCAGGGCGGCGCGAGCGTTACTGGGAAAAAAACTGCGTGGCGCTGGGCCTGGCGGGAAGCTTCATCGAACCGCTGGAATCCACCACGATCCACCTGATCCAGCGTGGCATCACCCACCTGCTGCAAAACTTCCCGCAGGTGATCGCCCAAAGCGCCATCGACCAGTACAACCGGCAACTGGACGCCGAATTGCAGCATGTGCGCGATTTCGTGGTGCTGCACTACGCGCTCAGCAACCGACGCGACACGCCGTACTGGGAATACATGGCGAACATGACGCTGCCGCCCAGCCTGCAACACCGCATCGACCTGTTCCGCGACTCCGGCAACGTGTTCCACATCCCCGGCGAACTGTTCGGCGAGAACTCCTGGGTTCAGGTGATGATGGGGCAGGGCGTGATGCCAAGACACCATCATCCGACCGCCGATGCGATGAGCCGGGATGAACTGGAACGCTTTCTTGGCGGCATCCGCAGCCAGACCTTGCGCAACGTGGAAGGCTTGCCATCCCACATGGATTACCTGCGCACCTACGCACCGGCAACGCTTCCACGCTAGGGAAGGTCTGGACAACCCGTTCCTTGCCTGATTCAGGGGCCTCCCGGGTATTTCCAGCACGGAAGGTTGTTTCGATGCGGCCTGCTAAAATCCCCGGATGCACAACTCCCAGATCATCGCCGCAGCCTTCTACCACTTCGCCACGCTGCCGGATTTCGCCGACAAAAAAGCCCCGCTGGAAGCCCTCTGTGCGCGGCGCGAGGTTTCCGGCACCATCCTGTTGGCCGCCGAAGGCGTGAACGGCACCATCGCCGGGAAACCGGAGGACGTGCGTGCCGTGCTGGATTTCCTGCGCGCCGATTCGCGCCTTGCCGCACTGGAACACAAAGAATCCCCGGCAGCGTGCCAGCCATTCCACCGCATGAAGGTGCGGCTGAAGCGCGAGATCGTGACCCTTGGCGTACCCGATCTTGATCCGGCCTCGCACGCGGGCACCTATGTCGAGCCTTCCGACTGGAATGCGCTGATCGACGACCCGGACGTAGTGTTGGTGGATACCCGCAACGATTACGAAGTGGCCATCGGCAGTTTTCCCGGTGCGATCAACCCGGCTACGCGCAGCTTCAGCGAACTGCCGCAATGGATCGAGCGCCATCGGGAACTTCGCGGCAAGAAGATCGCGATGTTCTGCACCGGCGGCATCCGCTGCGAAAAATCCACCGCACTGCTGCGTTCGCGCGGGTTCGATGAAGTTTTCCACCTCAAGGGCGGCATCCTGAAATATCTGGAAGCCGTACCCGCGCAGGAAAACCGCTGGCAGGGCGAATGTTTCGTGTTCGATGAGCGCGTCGCCGTCGGTCATGGGCTTGCACCCGGCCAGCATACGCTTTGCCGTTCCTGCCGCCATCCGCTCGGCCCGGAAGAACGCGCCTCGCCGCTGTACGAAGAAGGCATCAGTTGCCCGCATTGCCATCACGCACTCGATGACGAACGCCGTGCCCGTCTGGCCGAACGCCAGCGTCAGGTGCAGCTCGCGCAGCAGCGCGGCCAGCGCCATGTCGGCGCGCGCATGGAAAAAACAGCAACGTAGGTCGGCTCAAGCGCCGCAGGCGCGGAGCAGACATTTCAGCGAAATCCGTCGGCTCCAGCGCTTCGCGCTTTGAGCCGACTTGCGAAACCCTTTCCAGTCCCCGATTCCACACCATGAAAAAAACCGCTTTGGCGATGGCGCTGACCAGCGTCTGCCTGCCCCTTGCCTGCGGTGCCTCCATCGGCGATGAAACCGATCCCGCACGTCTGGATACGCTCCAGATCACCGCCAGCCCGGTGAACACGGCAGCCTCCGAAGCCATGCGTTCGGTTGTGGTGATCGGGCGCGAGGAGATCGAACGCGCCGCTGCTTCCACGCTGGCCGATCTGCTGGCCCGGCAGCCGGGCCTTAGCATCCAGCGGCGTGGCGCGCCGGACGTGCAGGCGGATCTGGGCATACGCGGCAGCAGTTTCGAGCAGACCCTGATCCTGATCGATGGCGTGCCGATCCAGAACCCGCAGACCGGCCATCACAATCTCGACGTACCCGTGCCGCTGGCCCACATCGAACGCATCGAGATCGTCAAGGGGCCGGGCGCGATCCAGTACGGCGGCAGCGCCACCGGCGGCGTCGTCAACCTCATCACGCGCCAGCCGCAGGGCCGGGAGATGGATGCGCAGGCAGCCATCGGTTCGCATGCCACGCGGCAGTTCGATGCGCGTCTTGCTGATGCATGGGGCGCGAGCACGCACGGCCTTTCCGCCAGCGCGCTGGATAGTGATGGCGATAACCGCGCCGGGCCGAGTGATGCCCTGATCCGGCAGGCGTTCTACACCGGAGCCAACACCCGCGAGGCGGTGCGTCTGGACTGGGGTGCGGGCGCGCTGGACAAGGATTTCGGCGCGTGGGGCTTTTACAGTGCCGAGTATCCCGATGCGCGCGAACGCACCCGTTCGCGTCTGGTTTGGGCCGGTATCGAAGCCGGGCGCGGTGCATGGCGTTTCACCGGCCGCCTGCACTTCGACCGGCACGATGACTGGTTCCTCACCCGGATCGGCGCAAGGGATTACATCAACGAACACCAGACCCAGGTAGCCGGATTCCAGAGCACCCTGCACCGCGAGGACGCCAGCGGCGTCACCGCCATCGGCGCGGATCTGCGGCGCGAGCGGCTGGAATCCAACGCATTGCACGATCACCGCCGCGACAAATCCTCCTTCTGGCTGCTGCGCCACCAGCGTCTTGGTGAACGCACACGCGCCGAGGCCAGCCTCAGTCGCGCCGGATTCGATGACACGCGCAGCCACTGGCTGCCGGCGCTGGCGCTGTCGCACGATTTCAGCCCGGCATGGCGCGGATTCGCCGCCGCCGCACGCTCGGCGCGGGCGCCTTCCTATACCGAACTGTTCCTCGCCACCGCGGCCAATCGCGGCAACGCGGCGCTGCGCCCGGAAACCTCGGATTACGCCGAACTGGGCGCGGAGGGCGCCGCAGGCGGACACAGCCTGCAATTGGCGCTGTACCAGCGCCGCACGCACGACCTGATTGACTGGAGCCGTGTGCCCGGCAGCGTGGCGTGGATCGCCAGCAACGTGGAGGGCTACCGCGGCCGTGGCTTCGAAGCCAACTGGCGCTGGCGTCCGGCGCTGTACTGGCTGGACAGTCTGGCGCTGGGTTACGACCGCCTGCGCGTATCGCTCGACGATGCCGGGCGCGAAGTGAAATATGCCGGTCAGGTGCCCAGCCACACCTGGCTGGCGCAGGCGCGCATGAACCTGGGCGCGAACCTGAATCTCGATCTCGACCTGCGCCGCCCGCACTACGCCAATCAGGAACCGGCCACGCTCGCGGGCCTGACACTGGGCTGGCAGGGAAAAAGGCTGCGCGTCTTCGTGCAGGCTCGCAACCTGCTGGACGAAGATGTCGTGGAAACCGGCTTCGCACCGATTCCCGGGCGCTGGATTGGCGCAGGTTTCGGCTTCACCCTGCGTTGACCATAGGAATAATCTATCGCTCCGGGAAGAACAATCAATTTCCCATCGCTGCGTCCGTCGCCTACGCTGGCCTCCCGTTCACCACCCGGAGCCCGCCATGAGCCAGCCAAGCGATACGCCCAAGCCTACCCGCCTCACCACCCAGTTCGGCGCGCCGGTGCCGGACAACCAGAACAGCCTCACCGCCGGCCCGCGCGGGCCGCTGCTGGCGCAGGATGTGTGGCTCAACGAGAAACTCGCCAACTTCGTGCGCGAGGTGATCCCGGAGCGGCGGATGCACGCCAAGGGTTCCGGCGCGTTCGGCACCTTTACCGTCACGCATGACATCACCAAGTACACCCGTGCGGCGATCTTCTCGACGGTGGGCAAGAAGACGCAGATGTTCGCCCGCTTCACCACCGTGGCCGGGGAACGCGGCGCGGCCGATGCCGAACGCGACATCCGTGGCTTCGCGTTGAAGTTCTATACCGAGGAAGGCAATTGGGACATGGTGGGCAACAACACGCCCGTGTTCTTCCTGCGCGATCCGCGCAAGTTCCCGGATCTCAACAAGGCGGTGAAACGCGACCCGCGCACCAACCTGCGCAGCGCCACCAACAACTGGGATTTCTGGACGCTGCTGCCCGAGGCGCTGCATCAGGTGACCATCGTGATGAGCGATCGCGGCATCCCGGCCAGCTATCGCCACATGCACGGTTTCGGCTCGCACACCTACAGCTTCTGGAACGCACAGGGCGAGCGCTTCTGGGTGAAGTTCCATTTCCGCACCCGGCAGGGCATCAAAAATCTCACCGACGCCGAAGCCGAAGCCCTCGTCGGCGGCGACCGCGAAAGCCACCAGCGCGATCTGTACGACGCCATCGAACGCGGCGATTTCCCGAAGTGGACGATGTACGTGCAGGTGATGCCGGAAACCGATGCGGAAAAGGTGCCTTACCACCCGTTCGATCTCACCAAGGTGTGGCCGCACGCGGATTACCCGTTGCTCGAAGTGGGCGAATTCGAACTCAACCGCAACCCGGAAAACTTTTTCGCGGACGTGGAGCAGAGCGCCTTCGCACCGAGCAATCTGGTGCCTGGCATCAGTGTTTCGCCGGACAAGATGTTGCAGGCGCGCCTGTTCAACTACGCCGATGCGCAGCGCTACCGTCTGGGCGTGAACCATCACCAGATTCCGGTGAATGCCGCGCGCTGCCCGGTTCACAGCAATCATCGCGATGGGCATGGCCGCATGGATGGCAACTACGGCAGCCTGCCGCATTACGAGCCCAACAGCTTTCACCAGTGGCAGGAACAACCGCAGTACCGCGAGCCGCCCTTGAAGATCAACGGCAATGCCGATTGGTGGAACTTCCGCGAGGACGATGCGGATTACTTCAAGCAGCCCGGCGACCTGTTCCGCCTGATGACGTCCGCGCAGCAGCAGACCTTGTTCGACAACACGGCCCGCGCGATGGGCGATGCGCCGGATTTCATCAAGCAGCGGCATATCGATCACTGCGCCAAAGCCGATCCGGCGTATGGCGCGGGCGTGGAAGCGGCGTTGCGCAAGTTGGGTACGTTTGGTTGATGCTTTGTGGATAGAGCGCTGCGACGCGGGTGTCCAGCTTTCCGTCGCACCCAGGAAGGCGGGTGCGCAGACACTTTTCCGTTGATTGAAAGGAGTCACGTCACCGGGCACCCGCCTTCGCGGGAATGATGAGGCCGAAAATCGCGCAATCGTCGTTTCCTTTGCCGCAAATATGCACGGCAGCGACGTCTGTGGCTATGCTCCCCGCCGCAATGAAGCCGAGGAGGGCGGATGCACTCGACGTTGCTGTTCCTGATCCAGTTTCTGGTCGTGCTGATCGCAGCACGGCTGTGCAGTCTCGTGCTTTCGCGGCTGCATCAGCCGCCGGTGGTGGGCGAGATGGCGGCAGGTCTGTTGCTCGGCCCCATCGTGTTCGGCGCGTGGCTGCCGGAACTGCACGGCGCATTGTTCGACAAGGCCTCGCTGTCGGCGCTTTCCGGGCTGGCGACGCTGGGCGTGACGCTGTTCATGTTCATCGTCGGGGTGGAACTGCGTGCGCCCGGTGGCAATCGCAAACAGCTTGGCGCGGCGCTTGCGGTCGGTGTGCCGGGCATTGTGCTGCCGCTGGGGCTGGGCCTTGCCATCGCACCGGCGCTGCATCCGGAGTTCGCGCCGGAGGGCGTGGGTTTCTGGCCATTCGCGCTGTTCATCGCGGCGGCGATGTCGGTCACGGCGTTCCCGGTGCTGGCGCGCATCCTGAAGGACAACCGCCTCACCCGGAGCACGCCGGGGCGGCTGGCGCTGAGCGCTGCGGTGATCGACGATGCCTGCGTCTGGATTTTCCTCGCCGCCGTGCTGGCGTTGACCGGCAAGGGCAGTGGTGTGGATGTGGTGTTTCCGGTTGCAGGTGCCTTGGTGCTGGTCGTCATCGTGTTCCTCGTGCTGAAGCCGCTGTGCGCGCGCTTGCTGCGTTCGGTGGCGAACGATGAAGCACTTTCCGCTTCGGGGTTTGCATGGCTGATGGCGGGCGTGCTGGCGTGCGCGGCCTTTGCCGAATGGATCGGCCTGCATGCGATCTTCGGCGCGTTCCTGTTCGGCCTCGCATTGCCGCGTGAGGATCGGCTGCTGCATGTGCTGGCGCGGCGCATCGAGCCGGTGGCGATCGGGCTGCTGATGCCGGTGTTGTTCGCGCTCGCAGGCCAGAGCACCACACCGGAAGCGCTCACTGGTGCGGGCCTTGGTGCGTTTGGCCTGATTCTGACGGTGGCCATCTTCGGCAAGATCGGCGGTTGCGCGGCGGGCGCACGCTTGAACGGCACCGGCTGGCGCGACAGCTTCGCCGTGGGTTCGCTGATGAACGCGCGCGGCCTGATGGAACTGGTCGTCATCAAGATCGGCCTGGATGTCGGGCTGATCGGGCCGGAACTGTTCACCATGCTGTTCGGCATGACCTTGGTGACCACACTGATGGCCTCGCCCTTGTTGCGCCTGTTCCATCGGCGCGATGGGCGTGATTTCGGGCGGGCAGTGGCGCGGGTGCAGGGGACGGATTGACGGTCTGTGGATGCTAGGAACGCGCGATCGGGAGCGGCCTCGCATCCATTCCGATTCTCGCCTCCCGGATCGGCAGGTTGAACGCCGCCGCGGTCAGGGCCAGCGCGATGTCCGCGTACCACATCCACGTGTAGTCGCCCAGGTGCGCGATGGACAACCCTCCCAGCCAGGCTCCGAAGAATCCGCCCACTTGGTGGGAGAGCAGTACGAAGCCGAACAGCGTCGCCAGGTACCGGGGGCCGAACAGTTTGCCGATGATGCCGGCCGTGGGCGGAACGGTGGCCAGCCAGGTCGCGCCGAGCCCTGCGGCGAACAGATAGAACGTGGTCGGCGTCGGAGGCGAGGCCAGATAGACGGCGATCAGCAGCGCACGGCTGGCGTACATGAGCGCCAGCAACATCTTCATCCGGTAGTGCTGGCCCAGCCAGCCGATGGCCAGGCTCCCGCCGATGTTGCACAGCCCGATCAGGGCCAGCGCCATGGCGGAGACGGAATCGGAAAGCCCGCACATCGCGATCTCGGTGGGAAGGTGCGTGACCAGAAACGCAATGTGGAAGCCGCAAGTGAAAAAGCCGATATGCAGGTACCAGTAGCTCTTGTCGCGCGAGGCAAGGCGGAGCAGTTCGCCCAGCGCGGATGCGCCGTCGTCCTGCGATGCAGTGCCCGGATGCGCTGGCCTGCGCCGCAGCGGCCAGGCCAACGGCAGCGTGGCCAGGGCTGCGACGGCCATCGCCCACATCGCCGCGGCCCAGCCGAAGGCACTGATGATCGCTTGGGTGGCAGGTGCGAATACGAGCTGCCCGGCGGAGCCGCCGGCATTGATGAAACCTGCGGCCATGGAGCGTTTTTCCGGCGGAGTCGCCGCAGCGGTCGCGCCGATCAGGACCGAGAAGCTGCCGGCCCCGGCACCGGCGGCGGACAAAATGCCCAAGGTCAGGATCAGCCCCCAGCCGGTGGTCAGCATGGGAGCCAACGCCATGCCAAGGAACAACAGCAGCGCACCGGCCAGCAACGCGCGCCCGCTGCCGCGTTGATCCGCCCAGATGCCGAATACGGGCTGCGCCACGCCCCAGACAAGTTGCGCGACCGCCAGCGCGAAACTGATGGTGACGATGCCGATTCCCGTATCGAGTGCGATCGGCTGCACGTACAGACCCATCGACTGCCGGATGCCCATGGTTACCAACAAGGTCGCTGTCGCGGCGAGGATCAGCGGCAAGTAGTGTTGGCGGGCAGGCGTCACGGAGGGGATCCGGCATGTGGAGGAATGGGCAAGCATGATGGCTATTCCTGCCAAAGCGCCATGGGTTTTTCGCGGGCAGTTGACAGCGTTGTCATGCAGCCGGTACAAGCTGCTCGAAATCCGGGTCACTGGTAATCAACGGCCAGCCATCAGAAGCCGCCACACATCCCTTGGGAGGGGAACAAAACAATGACTACACAACAAACCCGCTGGTCGCAGTTCGCTGCGCTGGCTACCGTGTTCTTCTTCTGGGGATTCGTGGCGGCCAGCAACGATATCCTGATTCCGGTGTTCAAGAAGGCGTTTCACCTGAGCCAGGGCCAGAGCCAGCTTGTGGCGGTGGCGTTCTATGTGGCCTACACCGTCGGCTCGCTGATCTACGTTGCGGTTTCCAAGGCCAGCGGCAACGATCTCTTGAATCGCATCGGCTACAAGAACGGCATCTGCATCGGGCTTGCCATTTCCGCGCTGGGCACGTTGCTGTTCTTCCCGGCAGCCAACACCGGCTCGTTCGCGCTGATGCTTTCCGGCCTGTTCATCGTGGGCCTTGGGTTCGCGTTGCAACAGATCGCGGCCAATCCGCTGGCCATCGTGATGGGGCCGCCGCGTACCGGCTCGCAGCGGTTGACGTTGGCGAACGGACTCAACAGTTTCGGCACCACCATCGGGCCGCTGGTGGTGAGTTTTGCCATCTTCGGCAGTCTGGCGTCGGGCAACAACGAAGCCAGCATCGAAAGCGTGAAGCATCCTTATCTGGTGCTGGGGCTGGCCTTCATTCTCGTCGCTGCGTTCCTGAAGTTTTCCCCGCTGCCCAACCACATCGATCTGGACGCGGTGAAGGCGTCCGAAGTGAAGGACGAACGCCAGCAGGTACAGCGCAAATCCGCCTTGGCGTACCCGCAACTGGTGCTGGGGATGCTGGCGATCTTCGTCTATGTGGGCGTGGAGGTTTCCACCATCTCCAATCTGCCGGCCTACCTTGAGGAAGGTTTGGGCATCCAGACCAGCCAGCTTGCGCCTTATGTTTCGTTGTACTGGGCCAGCCTGATGATCGGGCGCTGGACGGGTGCGGCGGGCGCGTTCGACATCGGCGCAGGTGCGAAGAAAATGCTGATGCTGATCCTGCCGTTCATCGCCTTCGGTGTGTTCCTCGCGGTGAATGCGATCGCCAAGCACGATGTAACGCAGTTCTTCGGTTACGCCGTCATCATTCTGGCGATGATCGCCGCCACGCTCGCCAGCCGTGGCAACCCGGCGCGGATGCTGCTGTATTTCGCATTGTGCGCGATCACGGCGCTGCTGATCGGCATCCACACCGGCGGCAAGGTGAGCGCGGTGGCCTTCATCAGCGTTGGTCTGTTTTGCAGCACGATGTGGCCGTGCATCTTTTCCCTCGCCATTTCGGGCTTGGGCCGCAACACCAATCAGGGCAGCAGCTTGCTCATCATGATGATCATGGGCGGCGGCATCGTCAGTTGGTTGCAGGGCACGCTGGCAGATAGCGTCGGCATCCATGCCAGCTTCTGGGTGGGCGTGGCCTGTTTTGCCTATCTGGCGTTCTATGCCGTGTGCGCCACTCGCGTGTTGCGCAAGCAGGGCATCGAGCTGGAACGGATCGACGGCAGCGGGCATTGATGCTCCAGCGCATCCACCACGTTGCGATCATTTGCGCAGATTACGCCGTCTCCAAACGGTTCTACGCGGAAACGCTCGGCCTGCGCGTGCTGGCCGAGCATTTCCGCGAACATCGCAATTCGTACAAGCTCGATCTGGCCTTGCCGGATGGATCGCAACTGGAATTGTTTTCCTTCCCCGATCCACCATCGCGCCCTTCGTATCCGGAGGCCTGTGGTTTGCGGCATCTGGCGTTCGAAGTGGATGATGTGGTGCGTTGCAAGGCGCATCTGGAAGCCTGCGGCGTTGCGGTGGAGCCGGTGCGGATCGACGAAAGCACCGGCAGGCGTTTCGTCTTTTTCGCCGATCCGGATGGTTTGCCGCTGGAACTGTACGAAGTGCGATAACCCAAGCCATCGACGGCCCTATAGTGGCGGCCTCCCGAGCCGCCGCGAGTTCGCCTGATGCCAGCCTTCCTCACCGATTCCCAGGTCGCCGATTTCAAGCGCGACGGCGTGCTGGTGCTGCCCCATTTCAAATCCGGAGACGAATGCGCCGCGCTGCTGCAACGTGCCGATGAACTGGTCGATGGCTTTGCGCCTTCGGATTTCCCGACGGTGTTTTCCGGCACGGATCAGGCCCATGCCCGCGATGCCTATTTCCTGGAATCCGGCGCAGACATCCGTTTCTTTCTCGAAGCCGACGCACTTGGCCCGGATGGAAAACTGGCGCGCGACAAGCGCGGTGCGGTGAACAAGATCGGCCATGCGCTGCACGATCAAGACATGCTGTTCTCCGCATTCTCGCGTGATGCCCGGCTGGCGGCGCTGGTGGCCGATCTGGGCATGGCGCAGCCGAAATTGCTGCAGTCCATGCTGATCTTCAAATCCGCGCACATCGGCGGGGAAGTCTCCTGCCACCAGGATGCGACTTATCTCTACACCGAGCCTTCCAGTGTCCTTGGACTGTGGTTTGCGCTGGAAGATGCCACGCTGGAGAACGGCTGCATGTGGGCGCTGCGCGGCGGCCATCGCGACGGCCTGAAATCGCGCTTCCTGCGCACGCCTGAGGGAATGCGCACGCAACTTCTGGACGATGCACCCTGGCCGGAATTTCCCGGTGGTGGCGATTACATCCCGCTCGCGGCACCTGCCGGTTCGCTGGTGGTGCTGCACGGCCTCCTGCCGCATCTCTCCGGCCCGAACCGTTCGCCGAAATCCCGTGCCGCCTACACCCTGCACCTGATCGACGGGGCGGCGCATTACCCTGCCGACAACTGGCTGCAACGGCCCGCGAACGATCCAGCGCGGGGCTTCTGAACGTGGCCGTGCTTCCGCAAACCTCGATCCGCGCCCCTTCGCGCAATGGCGCACCCACGGTGCGGCGGCGCGAGATCGTGGCCTGGGCGTTCTACGACTTCGCCAATTCCGGTTACACCACGGTGGTCATCACGGCGGTGTTCAACGCCTTTTTCGTCGCGGCGATTGCGGGCAAGGCGGTGTGGGCGACGCTGGCGTGGACGGCGGCGCTGTCGGTTTCCTATGCGCTGAACCTGATCGCCTCGCCCTTGATCGGCGCCTATGCCGACCTGCGCGCGAAAAAGCGCGTACTGCTGCTGGCCAGTTCGGCTTTGTGCATCGTTGGTACTGCTGCATTGGCGCTGTGCAGGCCCGGTGATGTGGCCTTGGCGATTGCCATTTTGATCGTCTCCAACTTTGCGTTCGGGCTGGGCGAAAACCTGATTGCCGCCTTCCTGCCGGAACTGGTGCGGCCCGAAGCGATGGGCAAGGTGTCCGGCTGGGGCTGGGGCCTGGGCTATCTCGGCGGCCTTATCACGTTGGGCCTGTGCCTTGCGTGGATACAAGGCAGCGGCAGGCCCGCATCGGAAACCGTGCCGCATTCCATGCTGATTACCGCCGTACTGTTCGGGCTGGCCGTGTTGCCCACCGTTTTCCTGCTGCGTGAACGTGCCGTGCCGCAAGCCGTTTCCACAAGGCAAGTGTGGGCAGAAGCCTTTGGCCGCGTATTCGAGGCTCTGCGCGGCAACAAGGATTTCACCGACTTGCGGCGCTTCCTCGTTTGCATCGTCTGCTATCAGGCCGGCGTGCAGACCGTGATCGCGCTGGCGGCGATCTATACCGAACAGGCATTGGGATTCACCACGGCACAGAGCATCACCTTGATCCTCGTCGTGAACGTCGCTGCCGCCGTGGGCGCATTCGCATTCGGCTCGGTGCAGGATCGATTGGGACATCGCCGCACGCTGGCGATCACGCTGCTGGGTTGGCTGCTGGCCATCGGGCTGCTGTATTTGTCCGATGACACTCGCATGGTGTGGATTGCCGCGAACGTCGCAGGCCTTTGCCTTGGTGCCTCGCAATCCGCAGGCCGCGCGTTGGTGGGCTACCTGTGCCCGCCGGGCCGCGAGGCGGAAATCTTCGGGCTGTGGGGCTTGGCGGTGAAACTGGCCTCGATCCTCGGCCCACTCAGCTACGGCATCGTCAACGCCGCCACGCACGGCAACCACCGCGTCTCCATTCTGACCACGGCGGTGTTCTTCGTCGCCGGATTGCTGCTGTTGGCGCGCGTGAATGTGCAGCGTGGGCGAGAGGCAGCGAAGGCGATGCAGCCTCGGCATTCCTCCGGTGTTGCCTCGCCTACGTCTCGCGGCTGAACAAGCCCACGCGCAAATCACTCGCGACGTAGATTTCCTTGCCGTCGCAAATCAGTTTGGCATCGCCCAGCGCCATGATGAGCTTGCGCTTGATGACGCGCTTGATGTCCACCACGTACTCCACCCGCTTCGCCTCCGGCCCCACTTCGCCGGTGAACTTCACCTCGCCCGCACCCAGCGCGCGGCCCTTGCCGGGCAGGCCCTGCCAGGAGAGGTAGAAACCGATCAATTGCCACATCGCATCCAGCCCAAGGCAGCCGGGCATCACCGGATCGCCCTGGAAGTGGCAGCCGAAAAACCAGAGATCCGGCTTGATGTCCAGTTCCGCGCGAACCTGCCCCAGCCCATGCGCACCGCCGTCCAGATCAATGTGGGTGATGCGGTCGAGCATCAGCATCGGCGGCAGCGGCAGGCGACCGAAGCCTGCCGGAAACAGGCGGCCCTCGCCGGAGGCGATCAGTTCATCGTAGGAATAGCTGGATTTCATCAGTCTTGCGCTTCCATCGCGTAAGGGAAAGTCGGCAAGTCTGGCGGAACCCGCCCGCGATTACCCGTACCTTGGCGTATGCCTCAAGCGCCAGCGCCCCGCGTTGCTAGAGCGTGTCATGAACTTTTGAGTGCCTTGTCCGCGTGGCTGTGCCGTTGTGAGGCAAGGTGCGCAACGCCGCATCGCAGCGGCACAGACGGGCGGGAAGGGGCTCAAAAGTTCATGGCACGCTCTACCATCCACGCATGACGCCCGAACACTTCATCGCCCTCTGGCGGGACAACCGCCTCACCGAACGCGCCGGTGCGCAGGCGCACTTCGACGACCTCTGCGACCTGCTCGGTGTGCCCAAGCCGCGCGACCCGGAAAACTACTGTTTCGAGCGCGGCGCGAAAAAATCCGGCGGCGGCGACGGCTGGGCCGATGTCTGGAAGCGCGGCCACTTCGCCTGGGAAAACAAGAAGCCCGGCCGCGATCTGGACAAGGCGCTGAAGCAACTCACCGACTACGCCCTGCAACTGGAAAGCCCGCCGCTGCTGGTGGTCTGCGACCGCGAACGCATCATCATCCACACCGCCTTCACCGGCTATCCCGACGAACCGCGCGAAATCCGCATCGAAGAATTGCGCGATCCTGGCACACGCGAACTGCTGCGCTGGGTGTTCACCGACCCGCTCAAACTGCGCCCGGAAAAATCCACCGCCGCCATCACCGAAGAAGCCGCCACGCGCTTTGCGCAACTGGCCGATGCGATGCGTTCCCGTGGCGAGGATTCTGCCCGCGTCTCGCACTTCCTGGTGCAATGCCTGTTCTGCATGTTCGCCGAAGATGAAGGCTTGCTGCCGGACAACCTGTTCACCGAACTGTTGAGCCGCTTCGGCATGGAACCTGCCAAGGCGCACGAGGCCATCGCCCGGCTGTTTGCCTCCATGGGCGAGGGTGGCGCGTTCGGCCTTGCGGACATCCCGTGGTTCAACGGCGGCCTGTTCGCGCAGATCAAGCCGCCGAAACTCACCGTGGACGATCTGCGCGTGTTGCGTGAGGCGGCAGCGGAGATGGATTGGCGCGCGATCGATCCCACCATCTTCGGCACCCTGTTCGAACGCGGCCTCGGCGAAAAGCGCGCCCCGCTCGGCGCGCATTACACCGATACCGGCACCATCGCCAAACTCGTCGATCCACTCGTGCGCGAACCCTTGCTGCGCGAATGGGACGCAACGAAAGCCGCCATCGTTGCCGCGCAGGCGAAGAAGAAAGGCGGCGACAAACACGCCACCGCGCTGTATCAGGGCTTTTCGCTGCGGCTCAATCAATTTCGCGTGCTCGATCCGGCCTGCGGCTCCGGCAATTTCCTGTACCTGGCGCTGAAGGCGCTGCGCGACGTGGAAAAACGCGCCAACATTGAGGCGCAAGAGCTGGGCTTGCAGGCGGAAGTGACGATGCAGACCGGCCCGCACAACATCCTCGGCATCGAGATCAACGAATTCGCAGCGGAGCTGGCGCGGGTGACGGTGTGGATCGGCGATATCCAGTGGTGTCGCCAGAACGGCTGGCCACACAGCGTGAACCCGATCCTGAAACCGCTGGACGGCATCGACCATCGCGATGCGCTGCTCACCCTCTCCGTAGAGCGGAGCTTGCTCCGCTGCAGAACGCCCGAAGCAGCGGAGCAAGCTCCGCTCTACGACAGCCTTGTCGAAGCCCAATGGCCACGCGCCGATGTGATCGTGGGCAACCCGCCGTTCATTGGCGACAAGAAAATGCGCGGCGAATTGGGCCATGACTACGTGGAAACCTTGCGCCGCATCTACGCAGGCCGCGTGCCCGGCGGTGCGGATTTCGTCTGCTACTGGTTCGAGAAAGCGCGGGCGATGATCGAGCGCGGCGAGCTGCAAGCCGCCGGGCTGGTGTCCACCAATTCCATACGCGGCGGCGCCAACCGCAAGGTGCTCGAACGCATCGTCGAAACCACGCGCATCTTCATGGCATGGAGCGACGAGCCTTGGGTGAACGATGGCGCGGCGGTGCGCGTGTCGATGACGGGTTTCGGTGCGTTTCTTCCCTCTCCTCCCGGGAGAGGGATCGAGGGTGAGGGCGGGCTTGCGAAAGCGCCTCCCTCATCCGGCGCTGCGCGCCACCTTCCCCCGGCGGGGGAAGGGAACAGCATGGCGATGCTCGATGGCAACGCCGTGGCGGAAATTCATGCGGATTTGACGGCGGGCGAGGGCGTGAACGTCACGCAAGCCAAAGCCCTGACGGAAAACGCCAACACCGCCTATCTTGGCATCCAGAAAACCGGCCCGTTCGATGTTCCCGGGGAGCTTGCCCGAAGCTGGCTCGGCAAGCCGAATCCACACGGCAAACCGAACAGCGATGTGGTGAAACCGTGGTTCAACGGGCTGGACATCACGCGCCGTCCGCGCGACATGTGGATCGTGGATTTCGGCACGGACATGACCGAAGCTGATGCGAGCCTCTACGAATTGCCGTTCGCACATGCGCGCGAGCATGTGCAGCCCACGCGCGTAGGCAAGCGCGAGGCCAGAACCAACGAGATGTGGTGGTTGTTCCAGTGGTCGCGTCCGTTGATGCGCACAGCCATCAAGAACCTGCCGCGCTTCATCGTCACGCCGGAAGTTTCCAAGCATCGCGTGTTCACGTTCATGGTTTCGCCAGCCGTGCCGGACAAGAACCTCACCGTCATCGCCCGCGACGACGATACGACCTTCGGCGTGCTGTCCTCGCGCTTCCACGAGCTTTGGTCGCTGCGCATGGGCACATCGCTCGAAGATCGCCCGCGCTATACCCCCACCACCACCTTCGAGACGTTTCCCTTTCCCGCCAACCTCACGCCCCGCGACACGCGTACAGGCGCACCCACGGGCGCGCACGCCCACGCCATCGCCGCTGCTGCCAAACGGCTGGACGAATTGCGCGGCAACTGGCTCAACCCGCCCGAGTGGGTCGATTGGATCATCACCCCGGAAGAAGAACACGCCGGTTTCCCCAAGCGCCCCGTCGCCAAGGTCGGCTTCGAGTCCGAACTGAAAAAACGCACCCTCACCAACCTCTACAACGCCCGTCCCGCGTGGCTGCAACTGGCGCATGAAGCACTGGATAAAGCCGTCGCCGCCGCCTACGGCTGGCACGACTACACCCCCGCGACGACGGACGAGGAGATCCTGCGTCGCCTGCTGGCGCTGAACCGGCAACGCGCCGCGGATTGACGTTCGCAAGGCACAATGCCGTAATGAACGCGCTCCTTGGTGAATCGCCATGACCGACTATCGCCAACGCATCACCCTGCAAACCGGAAAGCGCGGTGGCAAGCCCTGCGTGCGCGGTTTACGTATCGCGGTGCAGGATGTGTTGGGCTGGCTGGCAGCGGGCATGAGCCATGAGGACATCCTGCTGGATTACCCCGAACTCGCCGCAGAGGACATCCTCGCGTGTCTGGCATGGGCCGCCGCACGCGAGCAGCACGCGGCTTGGGTTCCGGCAGCGGCATGAAATTGCTGCTCGACGAAAACCTGTCGCGCCGCATCGTCCCTGCCTTGCAGGAGCAGTTTCCCGGTTCCAGCCAGATCGCACTGCTTGGACTGGAGTAAGCCGACGACCGGCAAGTGTGGGATTTCGCCCGCGAACACGGCTACGTGATCGTCAGCAAGGACGAGGACTTCGCAAACCTGCAAACCCTGCTTGGCTATCCGCCCAGACTGGTGCTGTTGCGCATGGGTAATTGCAATAACCAGAAAGTGCTGGAATCACTGCTGGCCGCAAGGTCGCAACTGGCGGAACTGCTTTCGCAGGAAGGCATTGGCATGGTGGAGATCGCCTGAACTGCCGCCCCCGACCGGCAGCCACACCGCGCCAAGCCTTCCCACCACCACGCCACCAGCCTCGCTATACTGCGCGATCCGCTGCGCGCGCCTTGCGCCATTGCCAATCAGATCAATGGCTTGGCTTTGCGCGCCGCCCCGTTGCCGCAGCTGCGGCCAAACCGGAAGTTTCCGACGCAATGCGCCTATCCACGATCAAGCTCGCAGGCTTCAAATCCTTCGTCGATCCCACCACGCTGCACCTGCCCACGAACATGACCGGCGTGGTCGGGCCGAACGGCTGCGGCAAATCCAACATCATCGACGCGGTGCGCTGGGTGATGGGCGAAAGTTCGGCCAGCCGCCTGCGCGGGGACAACCTGACGGACGTGATCTTTTCCGGTTCCAACGCGCGCAAGCCGGTCGGGCAGGCCACGGTGGAGCTGATCTTCGACAACTCCGATGGTGCGCTGGCCGGTGAATACGCGGCCTACAACGAAATCAGCGTGAAGCGGCAGGTGAGCCGCGATGGGCAATCCAGCTACTTCCTCAACGGTGCGCGCTGCCGTCGCCGCGACATCACCGATCTGTTTCTGGGAACGGGCTTGGGCCCGCGCAGCTACTCGATCATCGAGCAAGGCATGATCTCCCAGATCATCGAGGCCAAACCGGAGGAACTGCGCGTCTATCTGGAAGAGGCCGCGGGCATTTCCAAGTACAAGGAGCGCCGCAAGGAAACCGAGCAGCGGATCAAGCATACACGTGAAAATCTTGATCGTCTCAATGACTTGCGTGAAGAAGTTGATAAACAACTTGAACATTTGAAACGCCAGGCGCGGCAGGCCGAGCAGTACCAGCAACTGAAGGAAGAACAGCGCATCAAGGAAGCCCAGGCGCGCGGGCTGGAATACCGCAAGCTGGATACGCAACTGGCGGCGCTGCGCGAGGCGATGGGGCAGGACGACACTCGGCTGGAAGCCCTCATCGCCGAACAGCGTGCCGCCGAAGCGCAGATCGAACTGTGCCGCGAACAACATGGCGAGGCGAACGAGCGTTTCGCCCTGGCGCAAGGCGAAAGCTACCGCGTGGGCGCGGAAATCGCACGCGTGGAGCAGCAGATTCGCCATCAGAAGGAACTGGCCGAACGCCTGGATCGCAGCCACCGCGAAGCGCAGGATCAACTCACCGCGCTGGTCGAGGACATCGCGCAGGACGAAGGCCACATCGAAACCCTGCTGGCCGACATCGCCGAAGCCGAACCGAAGCTGGCGCTTTACACCGGCGACGATGGCGTGCGCCAGGAAACCCTGCGCGAAGTGGAAGGCGCGCTGGCGCAGTGGCAGGTGCAGTGGGACGAACACAGCCGCATCCAGTCCGAAACCACGCGGGCGGCGGAAGTGGCGCGCACCCGCATCGAATATCTGGACAAGCAAGCGCTGGATGCCAGCCGTCGCCGCGAAACGCTCACCGCCGAACGCGCCACGCTGGATGTCTCAGCCCTCACCCAACTGCTGGAGCGCCTGCAATCCGATCACGACGACCAGCGCGCCGGGTTGGATACCCTTGGCGATGCGCTGGACGAGCGCAAGCACGCCGTTACCGCCGTACAGGAACAGCAGCGCCGCGCCCAGAATGAACTGGCCGAAACCCGCAAGCTTGGCCAGGCCGCACGCGGTAGATTGGCTTCGCTGGAAGCCTTGCAGCACGCCGCGCTCGGCCAGGAAAAAGGCGCAGCGAAGGAATGGCTGGAAGCGAACGGGCTGGATCGCGTCGCGCGTCTTGGCGAATCGCTGAACGTGGAATCGGGTTGGGAAACGGCGGTTGAAACCGTGCTCGGCGATCTGCTCGAAGCCGCACTGGTGGATTCGCCCGAATCGTTGCTCCCGGCTATCGCGGATTTCGCCAACGGGCGGCTGGCATTGATGGCGCAAGGCAGCGAAGCCTTCGACGCGCCTTCCCACTCACTGGCCGCGAAAGTGAAAGGCCCAACGGCGGCGCGTCGCTGGCTGGCGTCCATCCTCGTGGCGGATGATCTGGATGCGGCGAAGGAAAAACTGCCGCAGCTTGAGAACGGGCAGGCCATCGTCACCCGCGCCGGGGAATGGCTCGGCGATGGCTGGTTGCGCACCGTGCGTTCCGGTCAAGCGCAACAGGGCGCACTGGCACGCGAACGCGAAATTCATTCCTTGCGTGAAGAAATCGAAGCGCTTTCCGACCGCGAACGCGAAATCGAGGAACAATTCGCTGAACTGAAGGAGCACCTGCTGGAAGCCGAACAACGGCGCGAAGATGCACAGCGCGCCCTGTATCTGGCGCATCGCGGCGTGGCCGAGCTTTCCGGCCAGTTGCAAAGCCAGCAGGGCAAGCTCGAATCCGCGCAGGGCCGGTTGGAACGCATCGAGGCCGAACTGGCGCAGCTTGCACAGACCATCGCCGAATCGCAGGAACAGGCGAAGGAAGCCCGGCAGGGCCTTGAAACCTCGCTGTCTTCGATGGCGGAACTGGAAACCGAACGCGGCACGCTCGAAGCCAAGCGCAAGCAACTCACCGAACAACGCGATGCCGCACGCGGTTCCGCGCGGGAAGCGCGCGAGGCCGCGCACCAGATCGAACTTTCCCTGCAATCGGCGCGTGCGCGTCAGGCCGCCTTGCAGCAATCCCTGCTGCGCCTTTCCGCGCAGCGCGAGCAGGTGGGCCAGCGCGTGGCCGAACTGGCCGCGCAATTGGTCGAAGGCGATGCGCCGGTGAAGGCGCTGGAAGCCGAACGCCAGACCTATCTGGAACAGCGCATCGTTGCCGAACGCGATCTTGCCGCCGCGCGCAGCGGCATCGAAGGTGTTGATGCGGAACTGCGGCGTTACGAAGCCGCACGCCAGAAGGCCGATCAGGGCGCACTGGCGCTGCGCGAAGCCATCAACCACCGCAAGCTGGAAGAACAGGGCCTGCAACTGCGCGCGGCAACCCTGGCCGAGGCCATCGCCGCCGCGGGTCTGGACCTGGAACAGACGCTTTCCGATACGCCGGAAAACGCCAGCATCGAAGCATGGCAGCGGGCTCTGGCGGACATCGAGGCGCGCATTCGGCGTCTGGAACCGGTGAACCTTGCCGCGATTTCCGAATACGGCGAAGCGCAGCAGCGCAAGGAATACCTGGACGCGCAGAACGCCGATCTGGTTTCCGCACTGGATACGCTGGAAACGGCGATCAAGAAGATCGACCGCGAAACCCGTGGCCGCTTCAAGGACACCTTCGACCGTGTGAACTCCGGCATCCAGACTTTGTACCCGCGCCTGTTCGGCGGTGGCCATGCGTACCTGGAACTCACCGGCGAGGATCTGCTCGATACCGGCGTCTCGATCATGGCGCGCCCGCCCGGCAAGCGCGTTTCCAACATTTCCCTGCTGTCAGGCGGCGAAAAGGCGATGACGGCGGTGGCGCTGGTGTTCTCCATCTTCCAGTTGAACCCGGCCCCGTTCTGCCTGCTGGACGAGGTGGACGCGCCGCTGGACGAGGCCAACGTCGGCCGCTTCTCCGCGATGGTGGCCGAGATGAGCGAAAAGGTGCAGTTCCTGTTCGTTACCCACAACAAGACCACGATGGAAGCCGCGCGTCAGTTGGCCGGCGTGACCATGCGCGAACCGGGCGTTTCGCGCCTGGTGTCCGTGGATCTGGCCGAAGCCGCCAAGCTGGCGGGCGCGGCCTGATCGCCGCGCCGCACGTCATGGGCAAACGCTACGACCGTGCGTATTTCGACCGCTGGTATCGGCATCCGACGCGGCGCGTCGTCGATACGCAGGCCTTGCAGCGCAAGGTCAATCTGGCGGTGGCCGTCGCCGAGAACTACCTGGCCCGCCCTGTGCGCAGCGTGCTGGATGTGGGCTGCGGTGAAGCGGCATGGCGCGCGCCGTTGCTGAAACTGCGGCCCAATATCGACTACCGCGGCGTGGATTCAAGCGAGTATGCCGTGGCGCGCTATGGACGCGAGCGCGGGATTTCGCTCGCCAGCTTCGGACAGATGGCGCATCTGCGGCCCGGCCCGCCGGTCGATCTTCTCGTGTGTTCGGACGTGATGCACTACATCGGCGCGCGCGAACTTGCGCGCGGGCTGTCCGGGTTCGGCGAACTGTGCGGCGGCGTGGCCTTTCTCGAAGTGTTCACCCGCAAGGACGATCCGGAAGGCGACCGCGAAGGCTTCATCGCGCGCTCCGCAGCGTTCTACCGCCGCGCCTTTGCGCGCGCCGGATTCGCCAGCGTGGGTTCGTACTGCTGGCTGTCTCCGGCCCTGGGCGAGGTGGCGGCCGAACTGGAGTGCGGTTGAGGCAAGCTCCCTGATTCGTTCGCAATCCAGCCACAGGGCTTGCCTTTATACTCGCCACATGAACTGGAACCCCGATATCGGCATCCCGCTCGCCATTGCTGGCGCCCTCATTCTCATCGCGATCGCCGTGTTTGGCCGCCCGCGCAAACCCGATCAGGGAAAACGCACCGGCGAGGGCAGGGCATCGCCACGGCGCGAGCCGAGTTTTGGTGAAGCTTCCGACGAATCGGAGGAGGACGCGCTGGCGGATACCCTGGAATCGGAGCTGTCGCAACTTGCGCGCCATCTGGGCGCCGACGATGACGAGGAGGAGGCCGCGGAAGATGCGCCGGTGCTGGGCAGGCGCAATCCGGAGGCGCAGGTGGATCGCATCGTCACGCTGTTCGTGGCGGCGCGGGAAGGGGAGCAACTGGATGGTGCGGCCATCGTGGTGGCGGCGGAGAAGGCCGGCCTGGCCTATGGCGACATGGCGATCTTCCACCGTCTGGCCGATGCGAAACCCGAAGGCGCACCAGTATTCTCCGTGGCCAGCATGGTCAAGCCCGGCAGTTTCGACCTGCGCAATGTTCACGACATCCGCACGCCCGGCCTTACCTTCTTCATGACACTTCCCGGCCCGCTGCCCGCGTTGGATGCGTGGGAAACCCTGCTGCCCACTGCGCAGCGCATGGCTGAACTGCTGGATGCTTCGGTGCTGGACGAGGAACGCAATACGCTGGGTCGCCAGCGCATCGCCCACCTGCGCGACGAATTGCGCGCCTACGACCGCGAAACCGAGCGTCTGGCCAAGCGCAAGTGGTGAACCTGCGCGCCCCGGGTTGTCGCGCTTCGGCATGTGCGCTGCTGCTGGGTGCCTGCGCCGCTGCTGCCGCACACGAATCTCCGCCTCAAGCCGATGCCGCGCAGCCGAATGTATTGCTGATTCCCGCCAACGACGCCGCGCTGCGTCAACAGCTCGGCAGCCGATTCGGGCACCTGCAGGCCGAACCGAATGCTTTGCGGGTGGAAGCCGATGCGCAGGATCGCGCCTGGCTCGATGCACAGGGCATTTCCTGGCGCATCGACGAACAAGCCAGCGCGCTGCTGCACGCAAGCCTGCAACCGTTGTCGGACCAACGCGCCATTCCCGGCCATGCCTGCTACCGCACCGTGGAGGAAACCTTCGCCACGATGGATCAACTGGCCGCCAGCTACCCGGCGCTGGCCACCGTCATCGACATCGGCGATAGCTGGAAGAAGGTGCAGAACCCGGCACTGGGCTACGATCTGCGCGTGCTGAAACTCGGCAACTCGGCCATCGGCGGCGTCAAGCCGAAGATGTTTGCGATGACCGCCATTCACGCCCGCGAATACACCACGGCGGAACTGCTCACACGTTATGCCGAGGAACTGCTGAATGGCTACGGCACGGACGCCGACGCCACCTGGTTGCTGGATCACCACGAATTCCATTTCCTGCTGCACGCCAATCCCGATGGTCGCAAGAAGGCCGAATCGGGCAGTTCATGGCGCAAGAACATCAACGACACTCTCTGCCAGGGCAGCGGTGCGGGCATCGACCTCAACCGCAATTACCCGGTGTGGTGGAGCTATCCCAACGGCGGATCTTCCACCAACGCGTGCTCTGAAACCTATCGCGGCACTGCGGCGGCTTCGGAGCCTGAAACCCAAGCCGTGCGGGATTATCTGGAAAGCATCTTTCCCGACCGCCGCCCCGGCAATCCCGAAACCGTGGCCACGGCGGCGGATGCGAATACGCAAGGCCTGTTTCTGGACATCCACAGCTATTCGAAACTCGTGCTGTGGCCGTGGGGCCATGTGACCGCACCCACCGGCAACGCCGAACAGCTCGCCACGTTGGGAATGCGACTGGCGTGGTTCAACAACTACGAGCCACAGCAGGCCGTGGGCCTGTACCCCACGCGCGGCACCACGGACGATTTCGCTTACGGCGATCTGGGCCTGCCGTCCTACACCATCGAACTGGGCGTGGCCTTTTTCGAGAGCTGCGATTCCTTCGAGAACGCGACGCTGCCGATCAACCTGCAAGCGCTGCGCTACGCCGCCCGCACCCTGCACGCGCCCTACGTTCTGCCCGCAGGGCCGGATGCCATCGATGTGAGCATCCCGCAGGCCACCATCGTTGCTGGCCAACCGGCCACGCTTGCCGCGCGCATCGACGACAGCCGCTATCGCAACCAGCAGCAACCCACCGATGCGCCCAGTGCAGCGCGCCCGCGCCACAACATTGCAGGCGCGCGCTATTTCATCGGCAAACTGCCGTGGGAAGCCGGTGCCGTTGGCGCGGACATGCAAGCCAGTGATGGCAGTTTTGATGCAACTGCCGAAAGCGTGACTGCGCAGATCGATACCACGAACCTGTCGGCGGGCCGCCATGTGGTGTACGTGCAAGGCCGCGATGCCGCCAATGAGGTTGGCCCACCTGCGGCAGCTTTCCTGTGCGTGCTGGATCCGGTGGTGATCTTTGGCGGTGGCTTCGAGGAGTCTTCCGCCGCATGTGAAGCGGGCAGGTGAGAGATCGGTGTGCCGATGCTTTGGTTCGTCTAGCAGGTTGTTGAGAAATGCACATCCTGTGCATTTCTCAATCGAACGGTACAAGCAAAGCTTGCCCACGTTCTCCGAAAATCAAGCGCTTGCGCGCTCGATTTTCGAGCGGGCCATCCGTGGCCCGCGTTATCAGGCTGTTTCTCAACAGCCTGCTAGGTCGCCAGCGCCAGAATCACCCAAGGCGCAATCAGCACGTTCAGCACGCCAGCCAACACCATCGTCAACCCCGCGATGGCCGCTTCCCCATCGCCGATTTCGCGCGCCTTGGCAACACCGGTGCCATGCGCGGCCATGCCCAGCAGTGCGCCACGGGCCATTGTCGAATGCAGCGGCAGCACGCGGAACAGAATCGGGCCGAAGGTGGCACCGATCAGGCCGGTGACGATCACGAACACGGCGGTCAATTCCGGCACGCCGCCGATGCGTGCGGAAACCTCCATCGCGAACGGCGTGGTTACCGAGCGCGGCAACAAGCTTTGGGTCAGTTCCGGCGAAAGCGCCAGCCAACGCGCCAGCAGAAAGGCACTGACGAGGGCCACACTGCTGCCGGTGATGGTTCCGATGGCCAGCGTCTTCCAATGTCGGCGGATCAATTCACGCTGGCGATGGATAGGAATGGCGAAAGCCACGGTGGTCGGGCCGAGCATCGCCACCAGCCAACGCGGCCCGGCGAAATAGGTGGCGTAATCCACGCGCAGCAGCAATGCGAGCACCAGCAGCAGGATCGGCCCAAGCAGCAAAGGCGAGGCCCACCAATATCCCGTGCGGCGATAGAAGGTTCGCGCGGCGATGTAGGCCGCGATGGTCGTCAAGATCCAGAACAGGGCGGAAAACAGGTCAGACATCACGCCGCCTCTCTGCCAACCGCACGCACAGTTCCACCACCAATCCGGTCGCCAGCATCACCAGCACGGTGCCTGCCGCGATGGCGAACAGCAGTTTTGCGCCGAGCGTGCCGAGGTATTCGGGATGATCCAGCAGCACCGGCACCGTGGGAATGAAGAACAGCAGCATTTCCGCCATCAGCCATTCCGCGCCATGTCGCAATGAGGGCAAGCGCACCCAATGCAGGAACAATGCTGCCAGCAGCAGAAGCATTCCCAGCACGCCCGCCGGGAAATCGAGATGAAGTACGCGCACCAGGGCTTCGCACGCGGCCCAGATCGCCACCAATGCAATTACCTGCGTCATCACGGAACGGCGCAGGCGGCGGCGCAATGGAACGACGATGCGTCGGAGTGGTGTGGAAAGTGCGGAACCCATGCGTGCAGTGTGCAGCCTCGCAGGCGAAGGCAACAGGCTTGATAAACTTGCGCGAATTCGCTTGTGCCACTGTCGCATTCCGCAACACTCATGACCACGTCCATCAACGAGACTGCCTCGCCACTGGCCTACCAAGGGCCGGGCCGCGATGTGTTCTGGATGGAGCGCGCACTGGCCTTGGCCGATCAGGCCGAACGCGAGAGCGAGGAGATCCCGGTGGGCGCGTTGATCGTGGATGCCCAAGGCCGCCTGATCGGGCAGGGCAGCAATCGCAGCATCGCCGATCACGATGCTTCCGCACACGCGGAAATCGTCGCCATCCGCGCAGCGGGCCGGAGGTTGGGAAACTACCGGCTCACCGGTTGCACGCTCTACGTCACGCTGGAGCCTTGCGCGATGTGCGCCGCCGCGATGGTACACGCCCGTATCGAGCGGCTGGTGTATGCCGCCAGCAACCCGAAAGCCGGTGCCTGCGGCAGCGTGTTCGACGTATTGCGCGATCCGCGCCACAACCATCGCATTTACGTGGATGGCGGCGTCCTGGTGGAAGAAGCCTCGGCGCGGCTCTCGGCGTGGTTCAAGCGCAGGCGTGAATCCGGTTGATGCTGTAGCAAGGATTCCGTCATGCTGCGCGCAGCGAAGCGCAGTGGCAGCATCGCTCTTCGATGACAATCCAGAGCGACCCTGTGACTGCGCGCAGGGCGACAAAGCATCGTATCGACCCAATCCACGAGGCCCGCCATGCCCACACCGCACCCTGACAACCTGATCTGGATCGATCTGGAAATGACTGGCCTTGATCCAGACACGGATTCCATCATCGAGATCGCCACACTCGTCACGGATGGGCAACTCAGCCTGCTGGCCGAAGGGCCGGAACTGGCGATCCATCATCCCGTCGAACGCTTGCAGGCGATGGACGAATGGAATCGCAACACGCACGGCAAATCCGGCCTGTGGCAGCGCGTGCTGGATTCGGAGGTGGACATGGGCGAGGCGGAACGGCAAACGATCGCCTTCCTCGAACAGTGGGTTCCTGCCGGGAAATCGCCGATCTGCGGCAACTCCATCTGTCAGGACAGGCGCTTCCTGCACCGTTGCATGCCCGCGCTGGAGCGTTATTTCCACTACCGCAATCTGGATGTTTCAACGCTCAAGGAGCTGGCCCGGCGCTGGGCGCCGCAGATCGCGGCGGGCCTCGCCAAGCAGGGCACGCACACCGCGCTCTCCGACATCCGCGAATCGGTGGAGGAATTGCGCCATTACCGCAGGTTCATGGGTGCCCTGGGCGGGGAAATGAAGTAGGTGGATCGCAGATTGCTGCGCTCTGCGGAACCTGCGGCCATGGATGCGACCTCGCCCGCGCAAGGCCACTGTCAATAAAATCCCCGCATGAGCCACGATCCCCAAGCCGCCCTTGAAGCCACACGCCTGCGTCGATTGATCGAGGACGCGAATTACCGCTACTACGTGCTCGACGATCCGGCGATCACGGATGCGGATTACGACCTTGCCCTGCGCGCGCTGGAAAAGCTGGAAACCGAGCATCCGCACCTGCGCACCCCGGATTCGCCCACACAGCGTGTGGGCATCGCGGTATCGGGCACCTTCGATCCGGTGCGCCATGCAGTGCCGATGCTTTCGCTCGCCAACGCCTTCACCGATGAAGAAGTGAAGGATTTCGTTCGGCGCATCGAGGAACGGCTGGATTGGCGCGAGCCTTCCTTCAGCGTGGAACCCAAGTTCGATGGGCTGGCGATCAGCCTGCGTTACGAGGATGGCGTGTTCGTGCGCGGGGCCACGCGCGGCGATGGCGCGGTGGGCGAGGACGTGAGCGCAAACCTTCGCACCGTGCGCAATCTGCCGCTGCGCTTGCGTGGCGATGATGTGCCTTCGTTGATCGAAGTGCGCGGGGAAATCGTCATGCCGCGCGCGGATTTCCTGGCCTACAACCGGAAGATGCTGGAATCCGGCGGCAAGCCCCTGGCGAATCCGCGCAATGGCGCGGCAGGTTCGCTGCGACAACTTGATCCTCGCATCACCGCACAGCGGCCTTTGCGCTTCTATGCCTATGGCCTGAACCTTCCTGCCGAGAGTGAGGGAGTGGAAGCTGCATTGCCTTTCGAACGTCATTCGCAGGCATTGGAAAAACTGCGCGAGTGGGGTTTCACGATCACGGAGCTGGCGCGCATCGCCACTGGCAGTGAAGGTTTGCTGGAGTATTACCGCGGTATCGGCGAACGCCGCGATGGCCTGCCGTTTGATATCGATGGCGTGGTGTACAAGCTCGACAGTCTCGCCGGGCAGCGTGAAATGGGCCATGTCTCGCGCGCGCCGCGTTGGGCGCTGGCGCACAAGTTCCCGGCGCAGGAACAGGCCACGCGGCTGGAAGCCATCGATGTGCAGATCGGCCGCACCGGCGCAGTGACGCCCGTGGCGCGATTGGCCCCGGTGCAGGTGGGCGGCGTGGTCGTGACCAATGCGACCTTGCACAATGCCGACCAGATCGCGCGGTTGGGCGTGCGCATCGGCGATACCGTGATCGTGCGGCGTGCCGGGGATGTGATTCCGGAAATCGTGCGGGTGGAAGGCGCGGGGCGCGAAGGTGATTCACAGCCCTGGGCAATGCCCGCACAGTGCCCGGTCTGCAACGCGGAACTGGTGAAGGATGAAGATGGCGTGGCGTGGCGTTGCTCCGGAGGGCTTTCCTGCCCCGCGCAGCGCAACGAATCCCTGCGCCATTTCGCCAGTCGCCGCGCGATGGATATCGAAGGCTTGGGTGAGCGCTACATCGAGGATCTGGCCGGGTTTGGTTACGTGCGCAGCGTGGCCGATCTGTATCGGCTCACGCTGGATGATCTGCTTGAAATGAAACGTCGTGCCGACGAGCGCGATGGCACCACACCGGAGCATGTTGTCAAAAGCGGGGCGAAAGCCGGAAAAGTTGCCAGCAAGTGGGCGGAAAATCTGCTGTCCGCGATTGATGCCAGTCGCAACGCACAGCTTGCGCGGCTGCTGTTCGCGCTCGGCATCCGGCACGTTGGCGAAAGCACTGCGAAGGCACTGGCGCAATGGTTCGGCGATCTTGAAACCATCCGCCATCTGCCGTGGCCGCTGTTCAAGCGCGTGCCGGATATCGGTGGCGAGGTTGCGCGCAGCCTTGGTCACTTCTTCGATCAAACCGGAAATCAGCAGGTGATCGACGGTTTGCTGGAAGCTGGCGTTCGCATTGCCGATGCACACGTGCCTTCGCCCAGGTTGCGCGATGGGTTGGATTTCGCCGTGCTGCTGGCCGATTGCGACATCCCCAAGCTCACCACTGTCCGTGCTGCACAAGTCGCAGTGGCATTTGGCGATGCGCAAAGCCTGATCGACACCGCCGAACACAACCTCGTCACCGCCGGTCTGCCCGCCGAAACCGCATCGGCCTTCGTCGCGTGGCGCGAAACGCCATCCAACGCTGCGTTGCTTGTTCGTGCCGATGCCGCCCGCCGCGAACTGCTGGAAAATCTGCCGCAAGCCGATGCCGCAAGCCGCCCACTGGAAGGCGTCACGGCCGTTCTTACCGGCACATTGAGCGCACTCACCCGCGATGAAGCCAAGGAAAAACTTGAAGCGCTCGGTGCGAAAGTGGCTGGCAGCGTTTCGAAGAAAACCGGCTTCGTCGTGGCGGGTGACGCTGCCGGTTCCAAGCTCGACAAGGCGCGGGAATTGGGCATTCAGGTGTGGGATGAGGCGCGACTGCTGGCCTATCTGCAAGCGCCGGCGTCATTGGCATGAGGTAAGTGGCCTCAGGGTTTGCCCAGCCCAAGATCGCGCGCGATGCGTTCGGCCAGGGAAAGGCCATCCAGCCGTCGCGAGGCCTCATCCAGATGATCCAGACGATGATCGGCACCGGTGAAAACCAACTGCACGTAGCTGCCGCCGAAAGCCTCGAACAGCTTTCGTGATTGCTCTGCCGAAGTGAAATCGATATCGGTGACGCCGCGCGTGCCGTAGCCGCCGGCCAGCGGCACATTCTGATCCTCGCTGCCGTGATAGGCGAACAAGGTGCGGCCCTTCGCGGCGGGGCAGGTGGGCGAATCGGCCATCAGCGCGCCGGAAATCGAGACGGCGCGCGGGTAGAGATCGCTCAGGCACATCAAGGTCTGGGTCATCATCGCGCCGTTGGAATGGCCGGTGCCGAAAGTGCGTGCCGGGTCAATGCCGTACTTGCGTTGCAGAAAGCCCACCGTGTTGGTGATGACGCGAATGTCGTCCACGTTTTCGGCATGGGGTTTGCCGCAGCAGCCCTTGCCTGCATTCCACGCTTTCATGCGATTGAGCTTGCCTTTCGTGGCATCGCTGCCGTTGAGGTAGGCGACGATGAAGCCTTCACGTTCGGCCACACCGTCCATTTTCAGGTGTTGAAGCATGTGGCGCGCATTGCCTCCACCGCCATGCAATGCCACCAGCATCGAGCGCTGGCCTGGTGGCGGCAGGTGCGTGGGGACGTACACCAGAAGTTCGCGCCCGCTGTGGCGCAGTTCCACCAGATTGCGCGAGAACGCGCCGAGGGATTCCTCGCTGACGACCTTGGCGCGGTGTTCGCGCTGGTTCTGCAACACCTGCGCGATGCGCTCGCGGCGGTTAGTTCCATCCTGTGCGGCTTGTGCGGCTTGCGTGGCGGATGGGAATGCGGTGCAGGCCAGCACGGCAGCCAGCGCGATGCGGGAGAAATGTGTATTCATGGGGCTGCTCTTTGGGTTGTGGAGAGAGCGTCACGTCAAAGAATTGGCGCGATGTAGCCGGATTCGCCGAAACAGTGCACGCGGATGTTTCCCGATCTTGCGTGAATGTTTCCAGAGTGTCGCTCGGAAGCATTCACTTGCAGATTGCCGCATTCGGCACCGCGCGCGGGGTTTGTGCAGGATGTGGTGATGCGCGGCGGGTTGTGCGCAGTGTTGCGGCTGCGCGCAGGTTGCTGAAAAACCAACCGCCCCATCAAAACAAAATCGGCAGTGGCATTTCACACCCTACTGGCACAGCGGCTGCGATGCCGCTTCGGGCAAGGCACACAGATCTGCGATGAGCCCGTCCACTTGCTCGATGCGGGATGTCGGCATCGCTTCGATCTTTCCGATCAGTTCGCGTGCCTGTTGCAAGGCTTGCGCGGCTTCGGGCAGGCGCTTGCGGTGAAGCTGCAGGTCGGCCAGGGTCGCAAGCGCGTACACCTGATAGTGGTGCGGCGTATCCTGATACAGGCGTTGTGCCATTTCCGCGCCTTCGTTGGCCGCCTGCTCGGCTTTTTCCAGATCACCCAACGCAATGGCCTGCTTGGCGAGGTTGACGATGGCGACGAGGGTATGGGCATGGTCGCCACGAAAGGATTCGCGCAGCATCGCCACGGATCGTTCCTGGAAGCCAAGGGCCGCAGGCAGGTCGCCCAGTTCCTGCGCCAGACGGGCGCGGCTGTTGAGCAGCACGGCGATCTGGGGAGAACCTTCCGGATGCAGACGCTCCAGTACGCGCTGGGCCTCGTCGTACAGCGTCCCGGCGCGATCCAGATGGCCCAGCGCCCGGTGCGCCTGGGCCAGACTGAGGATGGTGAGTGCGCGGTTTTCTTCGATCACTTCGTCGTTTTCGTCGGTGACGGTCGAACTCAGCGCATCGAGTGCGCGTTGCAGAAACGTCACGGCCAGTTCGTTGTGTTCAAGGGTCGAATGCGCCACGCCCAGATCGTTGAGCGCGCTGGCGTACACCGGCAGGAAGGTTTGCCCGCTGCGTTCTGCGCGGCGCAGCACGTCCTCGTACAGAGCGATGGCATCGTCGATGCGGTTTTGATCCTTGCGCACGGCAGCCAGGCCGTTGATCGCGGTCAGCACGCGGGCATCGTCCGGGCCGAACAGGCGTTCGCCTTCCTCCCGCGCCTGCTGGTACTGGCGCTGCGAGGCATCCAGAAGAAACCGCGATTGCAGGCTTTCCCCCAGCGTGTTGCGGATACCGATGGCCAGATCCGGGCGTTGCCCGAAGCGCTCATCGATCAGGCCGGTGGCTTGATCCAGTGCTTGCCCCAGCGTCAGCTCCTCGCCATTGGCAAAAGGATTGGACAGCCGCAGCACATCGAGCAGGAAGGCGTTGACCTGCTGCATGTCCTTCGAGGCCTGCCGCGCCTGCTTCGCCTGCCAGAACGCCACACCGCTGGTGATGAGGATGGCCGCCAGCGCCAATGTCGCCAACGCTGCACCCAAGCGGTGGCGCTGCAGAAAACGGGTGAGGCGATAGCCTGCCGAATCCGGATGCGCCAATACCGGCTGCCCGCGCAGGAAGCGCTGCAGATCGTCCGACAGCGCTTGCGCCGAGGCATAGCGGCGCGCGGGTTCCGGATGCAGTGCCTTGCCGACGATGCGTTCCAGATCGCCGCCCACGTGCGCCAGCCGCGCGCGGCGTTCGGGTTCGGCCATCTCAGATTGCGTCAATGCCTGGCGCAGGCTGGCGCGGGTACCGGAACTTACGATGCGTTCGCTGTGCAGCAGGCTGGTGCCTTCGATCTGGAATGGTTTTGCGCCCGTGACCAGTTCGAACAGGATCACGCCCAGCGACCAGATATCGCTGGCCGTGGTGAGCGGTTCCTGTCGCAGTTGTTCCGGGCTGGCGTAGGCGGGCGTCATCGCAGCGAAGCGGGTCTGGGTGCGGTTGGACGAAGCGCCATCGGGCTCCAGCGCACTGGCGATGCCGAAATCCAGCAGGCGCGGTTCGCCATCGCTGCCCACGAGAATGTTGGAAGGCTTCAGATCGCGATGCACGATCAGGTGCTGGTGCGCGGCCTGCACGCCCGCACACACCTTGCAGAACAATTCGATGCGCGCCGCCACGGAAAGGCTTTGGCGTTCGCAATGGGCGATCAACGAAGGGCCATCGACGAATTCCATCACCAGATACGGCTGGCCGCTGTCGGTCTGGCCGCCATCCAGCACGCGCGCGATGTTGTGATGATCCAGCCGTGCCAGCACCCGACGTTCGTTGGCGAAGCGTGCCAGCGCCACGGTTCGGGCTTCATCGTCCAGCCAAAAGCCGGTGTGGATCAGCTTGATCGCGGCCTGTTGTTCGTAGGCGCCATCGTCGCGGTGTGCCAGATACACGACGCCCATGCCGCCACGATCCAGTTCCCGTTCGATGCGCCACGCGCCCAGGCGCTGGCCTGGCGCCGGCAGCAGTGCCGCACTGCCTGCGGTCAAGCCGGGCGCATGGGTCGCCTCCAGAAATCCGCCCGAAGCCTGTGCCGCCGCCAGCAGTTCCCTCAGCCGCACCAGCACCGATGCGGATTCCGTGCGCGTCGCCAGCCAGGCCTCGCGTGCATCGTCGGGCAACGCGAGCGCTTCATCGAGCAGACGCAGTGCGGTGGTTTCGTCTTGCGCGTTCATGTTTGGAAGTGTAATGCGCCTCATGGTTCGGGCGAGAGGCGATAGACTTTGTGTTTCGCAGGTGACAAAGCGTTGGATGGATGGCGGTCTGCACAGGTGCAGATCAAGGCGCGAGGAGGAGGCATAGCGGCACTATGGTGACGACGAGCAACGCAGGGATGCACCTGTGCAGGCTGCCAGACGCCGACGATTTGTTGCGTGCGGAACACTGAAGCATGGATAACGCCATCACCCAATTGCTGGATCAATGGCGCGAAGGCGATGCCTCCGCACGCGATCGCCTTGCCGCGAGCCTGTATCCGGAATTGCATCGGCTGGCCGGCCGCCTGTTCCAGCGCGAGCGTTCCGACCACACCCTGCAACCCACGGCGCTGGTCAACGAAGCCTGGCTGCGGCTTTCGCAGAACGCGCTGCTGCAAGCCACGGATCGCAACCGCCTGCTCGCCATTGGTGCGCATCTGATGCGGGAAATCCTGATCGACCACGCCCGCCGCCACACCAGCGCCAAGCGCGACGGCGGCGAGCGCGTGACACTCTCCCTGCTCGCCGATACCGGCGACGCCCCGGAAGCGGATCTCATCGCCCTGCACGAAGCCCTGGAAAAACTCGAAGCCATCTCCCCGGCCTATGCCCGCGTCGTGGAACTGCGCTACTTCGGCGGCCTCTCCATCGAGGAAACCGCGCAAGCGATGGAACTTTCGCCCGCCACCGTGAAACGCCACTGGCAGGCGGCGCGGGTGTGGCTTTTCGATGCGTTGAAGGCGTAGCAGGGCAGAACGTCGGCTCAAGCGCTGCAGAGCCTGCCCTGGATGTGATCCGGGGCGTGCAGCCGACGAAACGCTGAATCCGCAAAAGACGCAACCCCGGGTGCGACCCGGGGTTGCGGCACTCTCCAAACGGTTCCGTCAGGGACAATTGAACAGTGTCGATTTGGTGGTTGTCCCGTAAGGATTGGTGACGGTCAGCTTCACCCGAACAGGGCTGCCAGTGCTGCAGATGTCATAGATGTACAAGCCCGATGATGCGACCGGAACATTGTTGACGTACCAGGTCCAGTTCGTAATGCCCTGGGATTCGTAGTCATCGAATGAACACTCGAACATGCCGGCTCCACCGGACAGATCAGGGCAATTCCAGCCATTGACGGTTGGTTTGACCGCGCCGTGCTGGGTCAACAGGCTGCCTGCGCTGCCTGAATAGGCGGCGATGTGGTCGGAGATTGGCTGGAAATACGTGTATGGGTCGGGCGGTGGCGGTGAGGCATCGCAGGTATTGCCAAAAGATTTCCCGATGGTTGTCCCTTGAATTTGAGCATCTCCAGTTGACGCAGAGGGCAACCAAGTGCCACCAGAGTCTCCATCAGAGGAACAACTGCCTTGCACCTTGGTATTATTCTTCACCCAACCAACAGTTGACCCCCAATATTGCAACATACCTTTCTGCACAATGAGGCCGCAATATGGGCCGCCAGACGTTTGACCATAACGACAAACATTCGTGTTGAGTGGGTATTCCTGTGTTCCAGACCATTTTGCGGCCACATCAATTATTCCGTCACTGTAGCCATTGACTTTGGGCGCAGGTGCCCAGCCCGGAAGTAGGCTCACCCATGCGACATCCCCCAATGTACCTCCATTCAATGGGATGGCAGAAGCTTGAACTACACCCAATTGAGTCGGGAAAGTAGCCGCCCATCTAATATCATCGCCCGTTTCCCCACAGTGGCCAGCCGTGTAATATCCATTTTCCACGGTAGCCCCTACGGAGCAAGGATAGTATCCCGTTCCCAGTGGCTTCTGCTCAAAAGTATAGTTTCGTGTACCGTCAGCACCTCGTACATCGGCAGTGAGCTCCGGTATTTCTCCTGCTTCATGCACCTCAACCCTGTCTGCATACTGCATCAGATGCTCACGTACCGACTGAACACTTCCCGGTGCTGCATCGACCACGACGCGGTTCAATTGATAATCCACATACAGTGCTCGGAGTTGCTCACCATGAGTCAGCTCTGCATCTTCAGAGATGCGTGTCTGCAAGTCTTGCAGATCGCGCAATGACCAGTTCACCAGAACCGGCACTGCGCCAAGTCGTATCAGGCGCTCTGCCTGCGCGGAATCACTGATCGCCACCTGCAACTTGCCGCTGTCGGCATCAAACCACGCTCCAGCATAAGCCTCCAACTGCATCAGTCGAACTCGTTGATACACGTCCGCCGCATCCGCCTCGGCAGAAAGCCGATCAATTGCGCCCTGCTCATCCAGCCCGTGCAGCGCCATGATCTGGGAAAGCACATCCTCCCGCTGCCCTGCATGAACGGGAAGGGATGCACAAACCACCACAATGGCAGCCGCCAACGCCTGTTTTACAGGACCACTACTCACTCGCTTCATATCGTATTACTCCTTTGGATGGGTAAGGAACATGCTTAAATGCTCCTTGGTAGGGCGGATAAATCTCCGCCGTATTCCTGGAGAACGTCAACCGGGTATTCGGGCTTGGTCGGGAAGAAAAATCATGCTGCCGAGGGTTGACAATTTTTCCGGCAGGCACCAAGCCTAACTCCTCGACTCCACGGAGGTCATTTACTTGTGCCTTTGGAGTCAGGTGCAGCAGTGCAGAATGTGTCGATGAAGGCGTACCAGAGCCACCGGTACGAATCTCACCCGTTGCCAACAGAATGTAACTTCCATTCGATGAAATATCCACTGCCGCCATAGTCGGCCAATTAAGTGACTGGCCGAGCTCCTCCAACAACTCCGAAACCATTACGTAGCCGGTATCCTGTGTCCAGATAAGCGCCCCGGCCGAACCAAAAATCGAAGGCGGCTGAGCCTCCATTTCGTGCGATTGATACCAGCCAACCAACATACCCCCCTCTGCCGATACCGCCGACAAGCCGAAATTCCAACCCAAAGGATTGCTCCTTGTGGGCGTGGCAGTGTTGTTTGGCGCGCCGAGGCTGCCACTTTCGCCATTACGCTTCCAATACCACGCCTCGAACGAAGCATCCCGGAGAATCCCGTCATCATCCATGTGTGCCCAGCTTCTGTTGCCGAACACATATTCGCAGTTGGCCGAACACGCCGAAGCCCAGCCCAGATATTCTCCATTTGGGCCGGAAAGGCGGTGCGGAGGCTGCCGGTCGAACCATCGAACCGCAAAATCTACTCCCAACAACGCTTGAGGGAACCAAGGGTCTTCCGCAGCCTGAATCTGTTTCCCAATCACTGTTCTACCATCGTTGGAGACAGCGGTGGTGTCGATGCTAAGTGCCGTATCCGGGGTGAGCGGCAGATCAATCGGGATATCAAAAAACGGCAATGCAACCTGACCATCCTGCTCAGACCAGATCCAGGGAACGTCCAACCACCCGGTGTAACCGTCGGGGAACGTGACTGTCCGCAGACTCGCACCTACCACATGCGAAAAATCATGAGAAACGGCATAAGCACGATTTGTGGTGTCGTAGATCAAGCCGGGAAACGGAGTGAATTCACTTTCGGTGAAAAATGCAGGCACGTACTTGACATAAGTTGGAGCCATCCCCGTTTTAAGAGATGCAATGACGCTATCGCCGCTAGGTGAAATGTATGCTCCTCCAATATCATCATGGTTGTACATGGGTGTCGTCCACGACAGATCACCGGGTTTCCAAAGCGCCAACTGGTATTTGGTGATTGATAAACCACCCACTATCAACCGCCTTCTTGAACCAGCCACCGCACCAGTGTCGGCCACGGTGGAAGCAAAGATCAGATTGTCGCTTCCGGGATAGCCCGGATACGTCGGCCCGACAGGCTCATCGGGCAATTCAATCAGCGTGATGTCATACAAATCCGTCAGCTTCGGCTTCACCCAGGGGCAGGCCGGTTTCGCCAGATCGGTCATCGGCAACAGATTGAAACTGCCCGAACCGAACCCCGCCGCCGTGGCCTGATACGTGGCGGTGCCGTTGTCGCAGGTGAGTTCCAGCTCCACCCGGCCCCAGGGCACTTTCACAACGGGTTCCGGCGGATCGATCTGTTCGCCGCGCAATGTCCGCCGCGCATCAAACCTTGCGACCAGCGGCGAATCATGTTCGCCAAAGCGACCGCCCTGTACCGATTCCATCTGCGGAAACACGATGCGGCCATCTTCAACTTCGCCCGTGCCGGATATCCAGAACGGTTTTCCGTCCGCATCGAAGGTGAACCAGTTCAGCACCGCCGAACCATCGGCCTGCCATTGCAAGGTGAAGGTCTGGCCTGCCTTGGCTGGATCGATCCAGGTGCCGCTGGTTCCGGCATACGGCTGTACCGGCTCACCGGGAACCCCGTGGATCGGGGCGCAACCGGCACCCATCGTGCGGGTGAGGCGGGAAAGCGGGAAGGTTCTGGTTTTGCCGTAGGCGGTGAAGGAGATGCCGCCCCGGTTGCAATCCGTGAAGGAAAGCTCGGCAGTGCCGACGTCTTCCAGAATCACGCTGCTTTCCGGGTAGTTCGTCCCGAATCGCCCGCCGCGACCTGCGATCAATTCATCAAAGACGATCTTGTCTCCATCCTCACCACGAATGATGGGCGCAACTGCCGTGATCCAGCGCGGTTTGCCCGCATCGTCGAAGGTGTACCAGTACAGTGCGGCGGTATCGTCCGGCAGGATTTCCAGCACCCAACCTTCGCTGGTGTACCCCGGATCGGTCCAAATGGCGCTGTGGCCGGGTTCGATGCGGGCGGTGCTGGCCATGATGGAAAGCGGCAGCAAGGCGAGCGTGCTTGCGGTGAAAATGCGCCAGGTATTCGGGCGGAAAATATCGCGAATTTTCATGGGCTTGACCCTCTGCGGCGTTCATGTGAACCGTGAAAAGGATACGGCACGCGAACACGAACCAACGGGTTGCAGTCTATGCAGGGCCGTGTTTCAGGGCTTTGACAAAGATCAAGAGAAGTGCGGGAGTCTTGCGAAAGGGCCTCCCTCATCCGCCCTTCGGGCACCTTCTCCCGAGGGGAGAAGGCATAAAACAACTGAGCTTCGGGGCTGATCAGGTTGCGGTGTGAGCCTGCAACTTCGTGAATCTATGATCGATTCTGCTGCCGCAAGGCTTCCAGGGTTTGCGGCGTGCCCGCATCCGTCCAGATGCCTTCGTGCAATTGCCCACTGACGACGCCACGGCGCATCGCATGGCGCAGCAGTGGTGCGAGGCGGAAGGCAGGCGGGTGGCCGGTGATGTCTGTCGGTGTGAAGGCTTCGCGCAAGCCATCGAACAGTTGCGGGCGGATCACGGCGATGCCGGAGTAGGTGAGTGGCAGGCCGTGGCGTGGATCGGGTTCCGCGTGCAGCAGACCATCGTGCGCCAAGGCGAAATCGCCTTGCTTGCCTTGCGGCGGGGCGACCATCACCAGATGCGCCAGACCTTGTGGGGCGTTTGGCAGTGAGGCGAAGACGATGTCGGTGAAGACGTCGCCGTTCACCAGCAGGAAGGGTGCATCGCCCAGCAACGGCAACGCGTTCAACAGCCCGCCGCCGGTTTCAAGCGCGCGATGGCCTTCAAAGGAATACACGATGGAAAGGCCGTGGCGCGAACCATCGCCAAGTTGCTGCGGGAACTGTTCGGCCAGCCAGGCGGTGTTGATGACCACGTCATGCACGCCAGCAGCGGCCAGCCGTCGCAAGTGATGTTCGATCAGCGTGAATCCGCCGACATCCAGCAACGGCTTGGGCGTGGTGTCGGTGAAAGGCCGCAGCCGCTCGCCGCGCCCGGCGGCGAAGATCATCGCTTTCATGGCAGGCGTTGCAGCAGTGCGGCCAGTCCGGCCAATTCCGGGTAACGCGGCACCACGTCGCGCAGATAGCGCAGGAAGCGCGGCGCATCTTCGAGATAGCGCGGCTTGCCGTCGCGGTGATGCAGGCGCGCGAAGATGCCGAGCACTTTCAGGTGTCGCTGCACGCCGATGAAATCCAGATCGCGGCGGAAGGTGTGTGCATCGGGAACGGGCAGGTTCGCGGCGTGTGCCAATTGCAAATAGCGCGTCACCCAGCCGTCGATGCGCGGTTGCGGCCAGGAGAGGAAGGCATCCTTGAACAGGCTCAACACGTCATAGGTGATCGGCCCGCGCACGGCATCCTGGAAATCCAGCACCGCAACATCATCAAAGAGTGGCATCAGGTTGCGTGGCATGTAATCGCGGTGCACCAGCACCTGCGGTGGTTGCAGGAATACGTCGGTGAGCGTGCTAGCCAGTTCGTTCCACGCGATGGTTTCGGTTTCATCCAGTGCGAGGCCAAGATGCTGGCCCAGATACCACTGCGGAAACAGCGAAAGTTCGCGTTGCACCAGTGCGGTGTCGTAGCCGGGAAGCGTGTCGGGGCAGGGGATGGATTGCAGGCGGATCAACTGCGCCAGCGCCTTTTCGAACCACGCATCGGCATTGGATTCGTCGATGGTTTGCAACAGCGTCGGGCCGCCGAGGTCTTCCAGCAGCAGGAAGCCGTTTTCCACATCCTGCGCCAGCAATGTCGGCACGCGCACGCCATGCGCAGCGAACAGATCGCGCAGCGCCAGCCACGGGCGCACGTCTTCCAGCGCGGGCGGGGAATCCATCACGATGAAACTTTCCGCATCGCGATGGCTGCGCCAGTAGCTGCGGAAACCGGCATCGGCGCTGGCACGGATCGGTTCGCTCGCGTTCGTGCCCAGGTGTTCGCGGGCGAAGGCGAGGCGTGCGGCGCTGCGGTCGGAATCGGATGTCGGGTTCATGGTGTGAAGTTCAACCCAGCAGTTCCTTCACATGCGCCAATGTCGATTCGCGCAATGCGGCGAGGTCGTAGCCGCCTTCGAGTGTGGAAACGATGCGGCCTGCGCTGTGCTTCACAGCCAGCGCCAGCAGTTCGCGCGTGAGCCATGCGTAATCCTCCGCTTCCAACCGCAGATCGGCCAGCGGATCGCTGCGGTGGCCATCGAAACCGGCGGAGATCAGGATCAGTTGCGGCCTGAAGGCATCGATTTCCGGCAGCAGGACGTCCGAATACGCGCGACGGAACAGTGCGCTGCCGCTGCCCGCAGGCAAGGGCGCGTTGAAGATGTTGCCGACGCCGCGTTCACTCGCATCGCCGGTGTGCGGATAGATGTCAGCTTCATGCGTGGAGACATACATCACGCGCGGTTCGTTCTCGAAAATATCCTGCGTGCCATTGCCGTGGTGCACGTCGAAATCCACGATGACGATGCGTTGCAGCAGGTGCCGTGCCATCGCGCAAGCCGCACCGATGGCGACGTTGTTGAACAGGCAAAAGCCCATCGCGGTGTCGCGCGTGGCGTGGTGGCCGGGCGGGCGCACCGCGCAGAAGGCACGTTGGCAATGGCCGAGCAAGACCTGATCCACGGCTTCCCACACGGCGCCAGCCGCGTGCAGTGCCGCTCGTGGAGAAGCGGGATTCATCGCGGTATCGCCATCGAGCCGATATTCGCCTTCGAACCTGGTATCGAGGATGCGCGCAATGTGGGCGTCGTCATGCACCAATCGAAGTTGCGCACGCGAGGCCATCGGTGCCTCGAACCATTCCGCGCCGCGCAAGCCACCACCGCGCAACGCATCCAGCACGGCGGCCAGCCGTTGCGGAGATTCGGGATGGCCCAGCCCGTTGCTGTGTTCCAGGCAAACCGGGTGCGAATAGATGCGCAGGGTGTCGAAGCTCTGGTGGATAACTCACCCCGCGCGCCGTTCGCGCCGCCACAGCACTTCGCCTTCGCCGCTGGCGCGCGCCAGCACGCGACACAGGACGAACAGCAGATCGGAAAGCCGGTTGAGGAAGGCCAGCGCTTCCTGCCTCACCTGTTCCTGCCGCGACAACGCCACGGCGGCACGTTCGGCACGACGACAAATGGTGCGCGCCAGATGGCAATGCGATGCGGCCAAGCCACCGCCGGGCAGGATGAACTCCTTGAGCGGCGGCAAGGCCTCGTTCCACTCGTCCAATCGCTGCTCCAGCCAGACAACATCATCGGCGGTGATGGCGGCATGACCAGGAATGCACAGTTCGCCGCCAAGATCGAACAACTGATGCTGGATTCGCACCAGCGCATCGTGCACGTCATCGGGCAGCGATTGTGCCAATACCAGGCCGAGCGCGGCATTGGTTTCGTCGATATCGCCAAGCACGCCGACGCGCGGGCCATCCTTCGGCACGCGGCTGCCATCGCCCAGCCCGGTGGAACCGTGGTCGCCGGTGCGTGTGTAGATGCGGGAAAGACGATGGCCCACGAGCGATCAAATGGCAGTGCGTTCGGCAGGCCGATGCTGCATCGAAGGCCACAGCTTCACCAGCGCCAGATGCAGCAAGGCCAAGCCCGCCACGTACATCGCCGTGGTTTTCAGATACGGCAGGAACCAGTGCGAAAGATTCAGCAGCCAACCGGAAAAGCTGCGTTCCCGGCCTGCGAGCCAGCTATCGGAAAGCCAATAGAAACTGCCGTTGGAAAGCAGATACGCGATGCACACGGAAACCAGCAGCGCCGCCGCCAGCGCGCCAGCGGTTTCCCACCGCCGCACATCGCGCCGCGACAACCACGCCCCGCCCATCCACAGCGCCGCGTGCGTGGGAATCAGGAACCAGTACGACACCGAAACGCAGTAATGCCGCCAGAAATCCATGCCGGAATCGTGGATCACATACCAATCCGCCAGCACTGCAATGGCCATCAGTGCAGGGAACGCCCAGCGCCACTGGGTTCGCAGGTAAAAACCCGCGGCGAAGAACACCGCCCAGGAGGCATCGGGAATCGACGCGAAATGATGTACTCGCGTGGCTGCCATCAATGCGGCAAGCAGCAGAAAAGCAACGGCGTGTTTGGCGGACGGGCGGGGCATTGGGGTGTCTCGCTTGGGGTTTCGGGATTGTAGCGCGGAGGTTTCGGCGGACGCTCATGCGCAATGGTCGAAGCCGAGATGTCGTCAGGCCTGCAAGAGTGGGCACCCAGCGACTTCGCTCTTGTGCATCAACAGAAAAGTCACTGGACATCAGGCTTCGCGGGTGCGAGGGAATCAGCACAACTCGCTTTGCCGTTCCACTCCCCAAGCCTCCAGTTCATCCAGCAACGCCAGTGCAGCAGGTTCATCACGGCGACTATCGCGCAGGCCGGTGACCTCGGCGAAGTAGCTGGCGAAGCTGAGTTCGGAAAGCCCGCTGGTTTCGATGAGGCGAATGCGGCGGTAATCGCGCCAGCGTCCGGATTCGGTGGGTGTCAGGGTTCCCGGCCAGTTGCGGGCGCGGTAGCGGAAGGCAAGTTCAGTGAAGCGGGCATCGCGGAAGCCGAAGCCTTCGGGTTTGTCGGGCAGGCCGCGACGGCGGCGGACGTGCGGGAACAAGGCTTTGTCGCCGGGTGCGGGGAATCCCGCATAGATCGCAAGATCGGGATCGATGTTGTCTTGCGTGAACTGGCGGCCGAAGACGTCGCGCAGTTTTGCGGCAAGGCCGGTGGCGGTGCGCAGGCGTTGGGCGTGGGCTTCGCAGCGTGCCAGGTCGATGTGCAGCCGCTGGAATTGTTCGGGCGTGACGTGGCGCGGTTCGATCAGGATCGGGCTGCGGTTGGCGTGGACTTCCTTCAAGCCGATGCGTGCGATGCCTTCGGGCAAATCTTCGCGGCGGGTGTAGAGGCGGCAAGCGATGTCCTCCGGCGGAAGTTCCAGCAATGGCGCGGGGTCTTCGGAGAGATCGCAGACGACGATGCGGGTGTCGATGCGCGGGTGCGTGCAGATCGGCAGCACGAGGCGGGCGCAGCCGTCGATGGCGGGAAACTTCTGCGAGACGTGCAGCACGGGCGTCATGCGCGCCACGTCCAGCAATTGCAGCGCGCGGCGTTTGTCGCGCAGGGCCAAGGCGTACTCGAACAGTTTGGGGGCGTTGGCCTTGAGTTTCTTCGCCAGACCAATCGTGGCGCGCACGTCGGAAAGCGCTTCGTGCGCCTGCGTGTGCTCAAGGCCGTTGGCGGCGGAGAGTTCTTCCAGCCGGAAACCCGGCGCGCCATCCTCGCGCAGTGGCCACCTCAACGCTTCCGGGCGCAGCGCGTAAGCCATGCGTACCGTGTCGATGAGATCCCAGCGGCTGTTGCCGTTTTTCCACTCGCGTTCATAAGGGTCGAAGAAATCCCGATAGAACAGGTTGCGGATGAATTCGTCGTCGAAACGCAGGCTGTTGTAGCCGGCCACGCAGGTGTCCGGGCGGGAAAGCTCCTCGAAAATGCGCGCAGCAAATTCCGCTTCGGGCAAGCCTTCGCGCAGTGCGCGCTGAGGCGTGATGCCGGTGATGAGGCAGGCACCGGGCGAGGGCAGCAGATCGTTTGCCGGGCGGCACAGCAGCGAGATCGGTTCCTCGATGGGTTCAAGGTGTTCGTCGGTGCGGATTGCGGCGAACTGCGCGATGCGGGAGCGGCGCGGATCGCGGCCGAAGGTTTCCAGGTCGTACCAGAGGAATTGCATCGAGAAAGGAATCTTTACCGGCTTCCGTAGAGCGGAGCAAGCTCCGCTCTACGAGAGGTCATGGCCGACATCCATCATCAGTGCGAGCCGCCAGCGGCAGGTTTCAGTGGTTGCGGCAATGCGACGATGTTGGAAACCGGCTTCGGCGCGGTATTCGCAGGCGTTCCTTGCGCATCATCGGAAACCGGATTGGGCATGCGCGACAGCAATTGCAGGCGCGGATGGCCAACGCCGAAGCCTTGCGCGTAGTCCACGCCGCATTCCTGCAATACGCGCATCACGTCCAGGTTTTCAACCCATTCGGCCACGGTGCGCTTGCCGGTGATTTCCGCGATGGAGGCCAGGGATGCGATCACGATGCGGTCCAGCGAATCGTCCGGCAGGCCTTGCACGATGCTGCCGTCGATCTTGAGGAAATCCGAATCGAGCTGGCGCAGGTAGGCGAAAGTGGAGAAGCCGGTGCCGAAGTCGTCGATGGCGATGCGGCAGCCGAGCAGGCGCAGGCGTTTCAGCATGGCGCGCACGCCGACGATGTCTTCGATGGTGCCCGATTCGGTGACTTCGAAGATCAGCGATACCGGGTCCACGTTGTCGCGCACCAGACAATCGGTGACGAAATCCACCAGATCGTTGCGCGCCAGCGCTTGTGCTGAAAGGTTGATGGTGAGCGCGATGGGGCGATGATGGCCGCGCACTTCCTTGAGCGCCCGGATGGCGTGGTCGATCACCCAGAAGTCGATGTCACCCATCAGGCCGAAGCGTTCGGCGGTGGGCAGGAAGGCGCCGGGAGAAATCAGATCGCCCTGTTCGCCGCGCAGGCGCAGCAGCGCTTCGAACAGCATCGCCTCATCCGGATTGCGCGCGAACTGGCGCTGCCAGAGTTGAGAAGGGTTGCTTTCGCCGGTTTCGTTCTCGATGCCCTTCAGCGGCACGATGGGCTGGAACACCAGTTCGAAACGATCGTGCGTGAGCGCTTCCTGCAGTCGTGCAGACCAGCCCAGATCCGCACTCATCACCGCCTGCTCGCTGCTTTCCGGCGCATAGACACAGGTGCGGTTGCGGCCTGCGGATTTGGATTGGTGGCAGGCGATATCCGCGTGCGCCATCGCTTCTTCCGAAGATGTGGTGAAGCGATCCAGCGCCACTGCGCCGATGGAAAGCGTGATGCGGTAGCTCTTGCCGTGATGGCTGAAAGGCGCGGTGGCAATCGCGCGGCGGATGCGTTCGCCCAAGGGTTCGATCTGGTCGCGCGGCACGTTGCGCAGGATCACCGCGTATTCGTCGCCACCCAGGCGCGCGAGTTGATCGCCGGGGCGAAGTTGCGAGCGGATACGGCGGGAGACTTCGATCAGCAGTTGATCGCCAGCGCTGTGGCCGGCCGTATCGTTGATGTACTTGAAACGATCCAGATCGACGAACAACAGTGCTGCGGCATCATCCGAGTGTTTCAGGCGCGTCAGTTCGCTGTTCAGTTGCTGCTCGAACCAGCGCCGGTTGTGCAATTCCGTCAGGCTGTCGCGTTCAGCCTGCCAGCGCAGTTTTTCTTCCATCTTGCGTTGCGCGGAAACATCTCGGAACGCCACCACCGAGCCACGCCGCTTGCCGTCCACGCGCAGCGGATACACCGTGCCTTCCACCGGCACCGGCAGGCGCGAAGCCGACCAGAACACGGCCTGCCATTGCGGCAGGGATTCGCCATCGCGGTAGCTGGCGGAGAGGAAGGAATCCGTGCCGTTGCCGCCAGGTTGCGAAGGATGGATGGATTCGGTGGCCTTGGTGCCGATCAAGGCATCGGTTTCGGCATGGCCGAGGATGGAGAGGGCGGCGGGATTGACGAATTCGATGGTGCCTTCGGTATCCACGCCGAATACGCCATCGCCCACCGCCGCGAGGATGCCTTCCAGCCGACGGCGCTCCGCATCGATGGCCTTGCGATCCTGCACGGTGCGCGAGAGCGAGGCCAGGCGTGCGAGGAACAGTTCCCGCGCCTCGCTCTTGAACAGGCATTCCACCGCGCCGGACGCCAGCGACTCGACGATCACCTCGTCCGAATAGGTGCCGGTGATGATGGCAGTGAGGATGTGTCGGGTGTGCGGATGGCGGCGTAGCGCTGCGATCAGCACGGTGCCGTTTTCGCCGGGCATGAAGTAATCCACGATGGCGATGTCCACTGGCTTGGACATGGCGATCTGGATGCCCTCGGCCACGCTGCTGGCGCTTTCCACGTGGTAACCCTGGCGCTGCATCATGCGCACGAAGGCGGCGCGTACCGTGGGCGAATCGTCCACCAGCAGCACGCGCATGGGTGCTTCGTTGCGCGGAGGTTCGCGCGGGCCGCTGACGGTGGAAGCGGTCGGCAACACGCTGCGTTCCAGTGCGTTGGGAACATCGGCGTATTCGGACCACATCAGAAGCGCGGTGCGTGGCCGCGTCATGCGCCACTTCACCAGCGCTTCGGAAGCCGAATCGGCCAGCAGCAATACGGGGATGTGTTCGAACTGTTCGGCGTGCAGCAAGGCGCAGATGTTTTCGCCATCGCGGTCGAGAAATTCGGGCCAACCGAGCAACACGGCATCCAGGCGCTGGGCGCGCACGCTGGTCTGTTCCAGGGTTTGATGAGCATCGCGCAGGCTTTCCGGTGCCAGCACCGAGTAGCCGCGTTGCCGCAGCAGCGCTTCCATGATGCGCCGTCGCGTGGGCGAGGATTCCGCCAGCAATACCGATTTCGTCATCTGGTCGCCCCTGGCTTGCCGATCGATGCGCCTTACAGCAGGCGCTTGAGCATTCCGAACCCGGCGATGTAAACCCCTGCCACGGTGCCCAGGTTGGTCAGGAAGAAATTGACCAGCACGCGCGCCACGCGGTTGCGCCACCATCCGGTGAAATGGCCCACATCATCGCGCAATCGGGAGAAATCCGCGACCCTGGGCCGCCGCACCCACGCTTCCACACTGGCGCTCACCATTCCAGACGCCAGCGCCGGGTGAAAGGGCGTGATGGGCGAGGCCAGGAAGGCAGCAAGGATGCTGGAAGGATGCCCGCCAGCAAGCAGGCAACCCAGCGCTCCGCCCAGTCCTGTCAACAAAATCCAGTTCAGGACGAGATCGGTGCCGATGTCCGTGCCCTGCATGAATCCCCACGCGAAACCACCGATGAGGAACAGCATCAATGCCGCGCCAAACCACTTTCCCCAGGGTTTGGGCTTGGGCAGGGTTTGCAAAAGTTCAATTTGCGGTTGCGGGGTTTCCGCGGCGCAGGTCAGGTATTTCGACAACCCGGCCAAGTGCCCGGCCCCGATCACCACCAGCACGCGACGACCTGCAGCGTCTGCATTGTCCTGCCGCAAGCGCGCGGCCATGAAGCGATCGCGTTCGTCGATCAGTGCACCGAAAAGCAAGTCATCGCGCTTGGCGAATTCCTGGAAACTGCTTTCCAGGATGTCGCCTTGTTTCAGGCGTTCGATCTCTGCTTCTTCCACTTCATCATCGGCCAGCAGGCTCATCGCCAGCCCGCTCATCAGCGAAATCTTTCGCCAGAAGCCGACTGCCGCATAGGTGCGGCGCAAGGTGACCCCCACGTCGCGGTCGATGCGCTGCAAGGGAAGGTTGCGTGATTGTGCTTCCTCGATGGCGGCACGCAGTTCCGCGCCCGGCTCCACGCCCAATTGTTCGGCCAGTCGGCGCTGGTAAGCGGAAAGCGCAAGGTTGGCGGCGACCAGCCCGATCTTGCCTTCGCGGATCACGCGGAACAGGTCGAGTTGTTCCAGTGCATCAGGCTTGGTCATCGCCTGATAACGGCCTTCGCAAAGCTCCACGGCGATGCTGTCGAAATCACCTTGCGCGGCCAGTGCGCGCACCGCATCCACGCTGGCTTTGGAAACATGCGCGGTGCCGAGGATCGTGTAATGCACACCGTCGCGTTCGACCCGTGCGATGGGTTGGCCTTCCAGCGGATCGGCGATGGTTTCGGTGGAATCGGTCATGCGATGCGGGTGTGTAATGAACTGGTTGTAGATGCCGAGCTTGCTCGTCATTGTGCGGAGCAAGCTTCGCACCTGCGAGTTTGATGGGCACTTCATGCCCTGCGAAAGATCAATCGCGATAGCGCTTCAAAAGATCGCCGTAGGCATCGATGCGGCGGTCGCGCAGGAATGGCCAGATGCGGCGCACCCGTTCGCTGCGGGCCAGATCCACATCGGCGATGAGCAGTTCCGGCTGTTCGATATGGGCTTGCGCTACGACTTCGCCTTGCGGCCCGAGAACATGCGTGGAACCCCAGAAACGGATGCCGGATGCGCCCAGCGGCGAATCCTCATGTCCGACACGGTTGCAGGAGAGCACGGGCAAGCCGTTGGCCACTGCATGGCCGCGATGGCTGAGCAGCCACGCATCGCGCTGGCGAGCGCGTTCGTCGTCCGTATCGTCCATGTCCCAACCGATCGCAGTGGGATAGAGCAGCAATTCCGCACCGGCCAGCGCCATCAGGCGCGCGGCCTCGGGATACCACTGATCCCAGCACACCAGGACGCCAAGGCGGCCCACGGAGGTATCGATGGGATTGAAGCCAAGATCGCCGGGCGTGAAATAGAACTTCTCGTAGAAACCCGGATCGTCCGGAATGTGCATCTTCCGATACACGCCAGCGAGCGAGCCATCGGTTTCCAGTACCACGGCGGTGTTGTGGTACAGGCCAGCGGCGCGGCGTTCGAACAGCGAGCCGACGATAACCACGCCGTGCGCTTTCGCAAGCTCGCCCAGCCGCTGCGTGCTTGGGCCGGGAATGGCCTCGGCAAGGTCGAACTCGTCCACGCTTTCGTGTTGGCAGAAGTAGGCCCCGTTGTGCAGTTCCTGCAACAGCACCAGCTTTGCGCCTTTCGATGCAGCTTCGGCGATGCGGGTTTCGATGAGAGCCAGATTGGCTTGAGTGGAACCTTGATTGCGTTCCTGCACCAGCGCCACGCGCAACGGTTTCTTCGTGGCCTTCAGATTCGTTGACATCAGAGGATCGCTCCTTGCGGAATCTGCATCGTCACGCAATGCAGGCTGCCGTTCTGCCAAATCAGCGGGCGGCACGGTACCTGCACGATGCGGCGATTCGGAAAGGCGTGTGCGATGACGTTTGCTGCTTCAGCATCGGCCACGTCGCCATAGGCGGGAATCAGCACCGCGCCGTTGGTGACCAGATAATTCGCGTAGGAAGCCGCCAATCGCCTGCCGTCATCGAGGATCGGCTTGGCCCACGGCAGCGGAAACAAGCGGTATGGCTGGCCTTCGACGGTGCGCAGTGCGGCGATTTCGTTTGCCATCGCGGCGAGTTCCGCATGGTGCCGATCGGCTTCGTCGTCGCAGGCCTGGAACACGATGGCATCGTTCGGTGCGAAGCGCGCCAGCGTGTCTATGTGCGCATCCGTGTCGTCGCCTTCCAGATAGCCGTGTTCCAGCCACAACACGCGATCCTGCCGCAGCGAGCGTTTCAGCACGGTTTCGATTTCTTCGCGCGATTTGTCCGGATGGCGTTCGCAAAGGCATCGCCAAGTGGTGAGCAGCGTGCCCTTCCCATCGGTTTCGATGCCGCCACCTTCCAGTGCGAAATCGATGCGTTCGATGGCGTCTTGTTGCAGCAGGCCGCGTTCGGCCAATCCTGCGATCAACGCATCATCGCGTCCGGCTTCGTATTTGCCGCCCCAGCCGGTGAAGCGGAAATCGAGGAAGTGGAATGCCTCGCCATCGCGCAAAGTGATCGGCCCGGAATCACGCAGCCAGGTATCGTCGTAAGGAATCGGCACGTAACGCACACGCGATGCGGGGACATCGGCAGTAGTCAGCAGGCTTTCGGCGCGCTCACGCACGGCATCGTCCGCCACGCAGACGATGGCCGTGGTGGAATCTGCAATCGCTTTCACCAAAGCGGTGTAGGCGCTTTCGACGTCAACCAGCCGCTGCGCCCAATCCGTGCCAGCGTGCGGCCAAGCCACCAGAACGGCGGATTGGTCTTCCCATTCCGCCGGAAAACGCAATCCGGGCATCGAGTGTTCCGTAAGTATCGGGGGGATCAGTTCACCGGCTTCGGGCCGGTTTCGTTCGGCGACGCCTTGCGCGCCACCACGTTGATGACCTTGTCGCGCTCGAAATACACGATGAACTCCGGGTATTCCCAACGGTTGATCACCGGCCACTGCGGCTGCTGGCCGCCGCGCGGATCGAGCTGGCTGCTGGGCGCGCCGAACTGCGCTTGAACCTGGGCCATCGTGGAGCCGCGCTTGGGCCCGGCAACGTGGCTGGCCTTGGCGCGATCCACCAGCAGGGTATCGGCCTGCGCGGAGAATGCGGGAATCGCGGCCAGCGTGAGCGTCAGCGCGACGATGCGGAGCGTGCGGGAACCTTTCATGGCGGACTCCTTGATTGGAACGGACAGAATGGGCGAACCCGTAACATTATGTCGCAATTACGCCGCAATTCGCTGCCGTGCACATCAACTGAAGACTCCATCAACGAAAAAGGCCGCATCGGCGGCCTTTTCGCTGGATCGGCAAGCGGTGTCGCTCAGCGCTGACGCGCCTTGAAACGCGGGTTGCTCTTGCAGATCACGAAGACCTTGCCGCGGCGGCGCACGACCTTGCAGTCGCGGTGCCGGGACTTGGCCGACTTCAGCGAAGACAGCACTTTCATGGCTCAACCTCAGAAGGGGGACGAAAAAGAAGCGGAATCATAGCCGGGTTTCGCGATCCTGGCAATGCAATACACTGTCGAGATTCATCTTTCATCGTGTGCCGGGGCATTCCCATGCAAGCCTACCTGTGGATCAAGACGTTTCACCTGGTCTTCGTCATCGCCTTCATGGCTGCCGTGTTCTATCTGCCGCGCATCCTGGTGAACCTCGGGGAAGCGGGGAATCATCTGGAAGTGCGCAACCGGCTGATCCTGATGGGTCGCAGGCTGTACCGCTTCGGGCATGTGATGTTCGGGTTGGCGTTCGTGCTGGGGCTGGTGCTGTGGCTGGGTTATCGGGTGATCCCGAACTTCCCGACGATGGTTGCAGGCGGCTGGTTGCACGCCAAGCTCGCGCTGGTGGCGTTGACATTGATCTTCTACATCTGGACGGGACGACGCCTGAAAGCCATCGACAAGGGTGCCTCGCTGCCCGCGCCGAAGGCCATGCGCTGGTGGAATGAATTGCCCTTGCCCGTGTTGGTGATCGTCATCTGGCTGGTGCTGGCCAAGCCGTTCTGATGCACGCCCGACGCCATGCCGCATTGAAGTTGCGGGCGCGGTTGTACGCGGCGATCCGTGATTTTTTCGCCAAACGCGGCGTGGTGGAAGTGGAAACGCCGATCCTTTCCGAAGCTGGCAACACCGAGCCGAACATCGAAAGTTTCCGCGCACTGGGCGCGATCACGGGCGAGGCCGGGCGCTGGCTGCGCACCTCGCCGGAGTTCCCGTTGAAACGCCTGCTGGCAGAAGGTTTCGGCGATTGCTATGAGCTTGGCCGCGTGTTTCGCGATGGCGAATCCGGTCGTCGCCACAACCCGGAATTCACGATGCTGGAGTGGTATCGGCTCGGCATCACGCACCATCAATTGGCCGATGAAGTGGCGGAACTGGTGCAGACCGCGCTTGCTTTGACAGGCCGCACCCTCCGCATCGAGAAAACCGGCTACCGCGACCTGTATTCGCGTCAGTTCGGCATCGATCCATTCACCGCCAGCATCGAAACCCTGCGCCAACCACTGGATGGATTGTCCATTCGTGCCGATGGCCTCACTCGCGACGATTGGCTTGATCTATTGATGACACATCGCTTGCAGCCAGCGTTCGCGCCGGATGCGCTGGTGTTCGTTTCCGATTTTCCACCCAGCCAATGCGCGCTGGCGAAGATCGCAGGGCAGGGCGGCGATGCCGTGGCGCAGCGCTTCGAGGCGTATCTGGCCGGACAGGAACTCGCCAACGGCTATCACGAACTTGCCGATGCCGCCGAGCAACGCGCCCGTTTCCGGAACGACAACGCCCGTCGTCGCACACGCGGCCAGATGGATGTGCCCATCGACGAACGCCTGCTCGCCGCACTGGAACGCGGCTTGCCGGATTGCGCGGGCGTGGCGCTGGGCATCGAACGGTTGTTGATGGCGATGGCAGGCGCAGAACGCATCGGCGATGTGCTGGCTTATGCGTTCGATGAAGCCTGATGCCTGTCATCATGCCGCTCCGTTTCCCTTGATCCGTTGGAGTCCCCGCATGGGCATGTCCATCCGCAATCTGTCGATGGCGCTTGCGCCGCTGCTTCTTTGCGCCTGCGCCACGCTGACACAAGCGCCCACGGCAGCAGCAGCGCGCGATGCCGACGCTGCGTTCACTTCGATCCACGAAAAAGAATGGGCGTGGCGACGCAACCAGACTGCCGAGGATGAAGACAGTGGCGCAGCCCCGGCGCGAAACCGCTTGCCTGACGTGGATGAAGCTCACCAGCAAGCCAAGCTGAAAGTGTGGGACGACGTGCTGCGCCAGCTTGCCGAGCTGGACGAACCAAGGCTCTCCCCGGACAACCGCATCAATCTGGCGATTTACCGCGAACAGCTGGAAAACCTCGCCGCACAAGTGCGCTTCCGCAACTACCAAATGCCGTTCAACAGCGATTCCTCGTTCTGGTCGAACCTGGGTTTCATGGCGCAAGGCCGCTTCGATAGCGCCGAGGATTACCGCGCCTACATCGCCAAATTGAACGATGTGCCGCGCTACTTCCGCCAGCACATGCAGAACATGCGCGATGGCATCGCGCGCGGCTTCACCGTGCCGCAAGCCGTGCTGGACGGGCGCGATGTTTCCATCGCGAACATCGCGCAAGCCGGGGATGTCGAAAGCCTCGCCCTGTACGCACCCTTCACCCGGATGCCCGGTGCGATGCCCGTCGCCTTGCAACAGGAACTTCGCGATGCCGCGCGGCATGCGTTGAGCGAGAAGGTCATCCCGGCCTTCGCCGAACTGCTCGCTTTCTTCCGCGAGGAATACGTGCCGAACGCGCGCACCACGCTCGCTGCCGAAGCCTTGCCGGATGGGGAAGCCTTCTACCGCCAGCAGATCCGCGAATACACCACGCTGGATCTTTCGCCTGAGGAAATCCACAACATCGGCCTGGCGGAAGTGGCGCGTATCCGCAGTGAAATGGATGCCATCATCCGCGAACTTGAGTTCAAGGGCGATTTTGCCGCCTTCTTGCACTTTCTCCGTACCGATCCGCAGTTCTACCCCAAAACTCCAAAAGAGCTGCTGATGCGCGCGGCCTGGATCGCCAAGCGCGTGGATGCGGTATTGCCGCGCTTCATCGGCCACTTGCCACGCGGCAGCTTCGGAATCGTGGAAGTGCCGCCGGACATTGCCCCGTTCTGGACGGCCGGGCGCGGTGGCGCGAAAACCTACTGGCTCAACACCTACAACCTGCCCAGCCGCCCGCTCTACAACCTGCCCGCACTCACCCTGCACGAGTCTTCACCCGGCCACTCCTTGCAACAATCCCTCGCCGGAGAACAGGAAAGCCTGCCCACATTCCGGCGCGAAACCTACATCTCAGCCTATGGCGAAGGCTGGGCGCTGTACTGCGAAAAACTCGGCAAGGAAATGGGCATCTACGAAACTCCTTATGAGGATTTCGGCAGGCTCACCTACGAAATGTGGCGCGCCGCGCGCCTGGTCATCGATACCGGCCTCCATCACTACGGCTGGAGCCGCGAGGCGGCACTGGCCTACCTGCGCGACAACACGGCCTTGAGCGAACACGAAATCACCACCGAAGTGGATCGTTACATCTCATGGCCGGGGCAGGCACTTTCCTACAAACTCGGCGAGATCAGGATCGTGGAACTGCGTGCCGAAGCGGAAAAAGCGCTGGGCGAGACGTTCGACATCCGCGCCTTCCACGATGCCCTCCTCAAGGAAGGCTCCGTGCCGCTGTCCGTGCTGGAAATGCAGGTCGGAAAATTCATCCAGGAGCAGAAGGGAAAGTAGCTGGATCAAGGCACGCAACGGCGGAACCAGCCTGAGGCCTATTTCGCTTTCGCCTGATTGGCTACCGCTTCCGCAGCCTTCCTCGCCGCTTCTTCATCGCCAAGATAGCGATACGACTTCACGTTCAAGGCGTCGTCCAACTCAAACCGCAACGGAATCCCGGTGGGAATGTTCAACTCCACGATTTCCTCATCCGGCACGCCGTTGAGGAACTTGTACAGCGCCCGCAACGAATTCCCGTGTGCCGCCACCAATACCGTGCGCCCGGCCTTCAACTGCGGCGCGATTGCATCGAACCAGTACGGCAGTACCCGATCCAGCGTCGTCGCCAACGATTCCGTCGCAGGTAACGTGCGCGCATCCAGGCCTGCATAGCGACGATCCCCAGCCGGATGACCCGGATCATCCAACGCCAACGGCGGCGGTGGAATGTCGTAGGAACGCCGCCACACCTTCACCTGCGCATCGCCGTGTCGCGCAGCGGTTTCCGCCTTGTCCAAACCCTGCAATGCGCCGTAGTGGCGTTCGTTCAAGCGCCAGGTCTTGGTAACCGGCAGCCAATCCTGCCCCATCGTTTCCAAGGCAAGATTCAAGGTGTGGATCGCACGCTTCAGCACCGAGGTATGCGCCGCATCGAACCGCAAACCTTCCTCGCGCATCAGCACGCCTGCTGCCGCCGCTTCGGCGCGACCCTGTTCGGTGAGTGGCACATCGACCCATCCGGTGAAGCGGTTGTCGAGGTTCCACTGGCTCTGGCCGTGGCGCAGCAGCACAAGGGTTGCGGACATGGACGGTTTCCTGGGCGAAATTCGGCGAAAAGGAGCGGAATTGTAGCTGTGTCACAGCCGGGAAACATAGGCAAACTGCTATGATTGCCGGTTCCGAATCGGCACTCGCCGAACTCCACAGCTCACAGCCCACGCCATGAAAACCAGCGCGCAAATCCGTCAGGACTTCCTCGATTTCTTCCGCAGCAAAGGCCACGCCATCGTGCCTTCCGCGCCGCTGGTACCGGCGAACGATCCGACGCTGTTGTTCACCAATTCGGGCATGGTGCAGTTCAAGAACGCTTTTCTCGGCAGCGAGAAACCCGTCGCCCCGCGCGTGGCGGACGTGCAGCGCTGCCTGCGTGCGGGCGGCAAGCACAACGATCTGGATTCGGTCGGCTACACCGCGCGCCATCACACCTTCTTCGAGATGCTCGGCAACTGGAGCTTCGGCGACTACTTCAAGAAGGATGCGATTGCGTGGTCGTGGGAACTGCTGACGCAGGTGTGGAAGCTGCCGGCCGAACGCCTGCTGGTCACCGTCTATCAGACCGACGATGAAAGCTACGATCTGTGGAAAGACATGATCGGCCTGCCGCCCGAACGCATCATCCGCATTGGCGACAACAAGGGTGCACCGTTCGCTTCGGACAATTTCTGGCAGATGGCCGATACCGGCCCGTGTGGCCCGTGCACGGAAATCTTCTACGACCACGGCGAACACATCGCCGGTGGCCCGCCCGGTTCGCCGGATGAGGATGGCGACCGTTACATCGAAATCTGGAACAACGTGTTCATGCAGTTCGACCGCCAGCCGGATGGCACGCTGATCCCGCTGCCCGCGCCGTGCGTGGATACCGGCATGGGATTGGAGCGCTTGGCGGCGATCCTGCAACACGTCCACAGCAACTATGAGATCGACCTGTTTCAGGCTCTGATCCGCGTCGCGGCAAAACTCACGAATACGGCAGATATCGAAAACAAATCGCTGCGCGTGATCGCCGATCACATCCGCGCGTGCAGCTTCCTGATCGCCGATGGCGTGTTGCCGAGCAACGAAGGCCGTGGCTACGTGCTGCGCCGGATCATCCGTCGCGCGCTGCGCCACGGCTGGATGCTCGGCACGCGCGAGGCTTTCTTTCACAAGATGGTCGCGCCGCTGGTGGAACAGATGGGCGAGGCTTATCCGGTGATCGTGGAACAGCGTGCCACCATCGAGGCGGCGTTGAAGGGTGAGGAAGAGCGTTTCGCGCTGACGCTGGAACACGGCATGAAGTTGCTCGATGGCGTGCTGAAGGACAAGGCGACGGAAAAGATCGTGCCCGGCACGGCGGCGTTCACGCTTTACGACACCTACGGTTTCCCGGTCGATCTCACGGCGGATGTGGCGCGCGAACACGGTTTCACCGTCGATATGGCCGGATTCGAGGCGGAGATGGAAAAGCAGCGCGACCAGGCGCGTGCCGCCAGCAAGTTCGCCTCCAGCGGAATGCTGCCTGCCGATCTTATCGCCACGCTGTCGGCAACGAAGTTCCTGGGTTATGAAGCGCTGGAGCACGAGGGTGCGAAGGTGCTGGCGATCCTGCGCGATGGCGCGCCGGTGCAAGCACTGGCAGCAGGCGAACGCGGCGCGCTGATTCTCGATGCCACGCCGTTCTATGCCGAATCCGGCGGGCAGGTCGGTGATACCGGCGAACTGTTCGCGGATGGCGTGCGGTTCCACGTACTGGATACGCAAAAGCTCTCCGGCAGCTACCACGGCCACGTGGGCGAATTGGCTTCGGGTGGCATCAAGGTGGGCGATGCGTTGCGCGCCCGTGTGGATGCGGTGCGGCGACAGGCCGTGATGCTGAACCATTCGGCCACGCACTTGCTGCACGCGGCACTGCGCAAGCTGCTCGGCACGCATGTCACGCAGAAAGGTTCATTGGTCGCACCGGATCGGCTGCGCTTCGACTTCTCGCATTTTGCACCCATCGAACGCGCCAAGCTGGCCGAGATCGAAGCGCTGGTCAACACTCGGATTCGCGCCAACGCCGATGCCCACATCCGCCACATGGGCATGGCCGAAGCTTTGGAAGAAGGCGCGATGGCGCTGTTCGGCGAGAAATACGGCGATGAAGTGCGGGTGCTGAAGTTTGGCGAGTTCTCCACCGAGCTGTGCGGCGGCACGCATGTGGCGCATACCGGCGACATTGGCCTGTTCAAGATCGTTTCCGAAAGCGGTGTCGCCGCTGGCGTGCGCCGCATCGAGGCTGTCACGGGGCAGGGCGCGATGGATTACATCGCCGCCGAGGAGCGCCAACTGGAAGCCGTGGCGGAACTGCTGGGCGGCGCGCGTGGGGATGTGGTGGAGAAGCTCAATCATCTGTTCGAGAAACAGAAGCGGATCGAGCGCGAACTGGAATCGTTGAAGGCACGCGCGGCGGCGAATGCGGTTTCCGAACTGGCTTCGCAGGCCTTGGATATTGGCGGTGGCATCAAACTCGTGGCTGCGAGGCTGGATGGCATGGACGCCAAAACCTTGCGCGACGGCGTGGATCGCCTGAAACAGCAACTTCCCGATGCGGCCATCCTGCTGGCCGCAGGTGCTGAAGGCAAAGCTTCGCTGGTGGCCGGCGTGCAGGGCCGTGCGCTGGAAAAACTGAAGGCCGGTGATCTGGTTGCCTTTGTTGCCGCAAAGATCGGCGGAAAAGGCGGCGGCCGCGCGGACATGGCGCAAGGTGGCGGAGAAGATGGCCCGGCCTTGCTTGCCGCATTGAATGAAGTGCCGAGCTGGCTGGCTTCCAGGCTCTGAGCGATTGGGTTTTCCCTTCTTCCCGCGTACGGGGAGAAGGAGCAACATTGGCACCCAATTGCACATTCCGTCAGGGTTGGTTAATAATTTGCTGTTGTTTCATGGAAGGTTCAGTTCCAGGGACAGGTGTACGCCGGAGGGCGTCGGCGTGGGGAATGGCCCGAGGATGCGGGCGGCAATGCTAGGGAGGGTGGCGGCATGTTGATTTTGACCCGTCGGGTCGGGGAAACCCTGATGATCGGAGAACAGATCACGGTCACCGTGCTGGGGGTAAAGGGGAATCAGGTTCGGGTCGGCATCAATGCACCGAAGGACGTTTCCGTCCACCGCGAGGAAATCTTCTCGCGGTTGCTGGGCGATGGTGCGGAAGGCGAGGCCGTACTGGAAAGCGGCAGTTAGCAGGCTGTTGAGAAACAGCCTGCTAACGCGGGCCACGGATGGCGCGCTCGAAAATCGAGCGCGCAAGTGCTTGATTTTTTTGAGAACGTCGGCAAGCTTTGCTTGTACCGTTCGATTGAGAAATGCACAGGGTGTGCATTTCTCGACAACCTGTTAGAACCAGAACACGCCGCACCCGCGAAGGCGGGTGCCCAGTGGCTCTGTCGTTGATCTGCAAATGCGGAAAGTCGCTGGATGCCCACCTTCACGGGCATGGCGAGACTTTCGGAAGCTAGGCCGAAACCGCGCTAACCAGCGCTGATGCCGATTCTGGAAAATACAGGTAATTCCTGAACTTTCAGCTTGTTGCGAGAGTTTTCTCAAGAAACGTGCAAGAATCGGCTCTTGTGTCTTGCCGGTTCCTGTTGCCGTGTCCACGCCGTTCGCCTCGTCCCAGCCGCCGCTGTCGCCGAGCCAGCTCAATGCGCTGGCTCGCGACATGCTGGAAGGTGCGTTCGGGAATGTCTGGATCGAAGGCGAACTTTCCGGCGTCTCGCGCCCGGCTTCCGGGCATCTGTATTTCGCGTTGAAGGATGCCCGCGCCCAGGTACGCTGCGCCCTGTTCAAGCCCAAGAGCCAATGGCTGCGCTTTCGCCCGGTGGACGGAATGCGCGTGCTGGCGCGGGGCCGCCTGACGCTTTACGAGCCGCGCGGCGAATACCAGTTGGTGCTGGATCATCTGGAGGAAGCCGGCGAAGGCGCGTTGCGCCGCGCGCTGGAAGAACTGAAAGCCCGGTTGGATGCCGAAGGCCTTTTCGCCGCCTCACGCAAGAAGCCCTTGCCCGAACGCATCGAACGGCTCGGCGTACTCAGTTCACCGGGTGGGGCGGCGGTACACGACGTGCTCACCGTGTTGCGGCGACGCTTCCCGCTGATCGAGGTCGAACTGCTGCCGGTGCCCGTGCAGGGCACACAGGCCGCCGCCCAGATCGTGCGGATGCTGGAACGTGCGGATGCTTCCGGGCGTTACGACGTGCTGCTGCTCACGCGCGGCGGTGGTTCGCTGGAAGATCTGGCCGCGTTCAACGATGAAGCCCTGGCGCGTGCGATCGCTGCTGCAAATACGCCTCTGGTGTGCGCCGTCGGGCATGAAATCGACTTTTCCATTGCCGATTTCGCTGCCGATCTTCGCGCCGCCACGCCATCGGCGGCGGCCGAGCTGCTCACGCCGGATCGTGCGGAACTTTGGCAACGCTTGAATGCCTTGCACGCTCGATTGAGCCTTTCGCAGCATCGCGCTCAGGAGCGCCGCTTCCAGCGTCTTGATACAAACCTGCAACGCCTTCAAGCCCAGCACCCCGGTGCGCGCTTGCTGCGCGGTGGGGAACGGCTTTCCGGCCTGAATGCGCGTCTTGCACAGGCCATCGAACGCGATCTCCTCTCACCACGCTCGCGCATTGAGCGCCTGCAGCTTCGGTTGGCGGCGCAACACCCGGCACGCCGCCTGCCGAAGCTTGAAGACCGCGCACGAATCGCTTCGCAACGGTTGCGCTGGCTCGTCGTGCATCGCATCGAACGTGGCGCAGTGCGATTGGCGGGATTGGGCCGCGCGATGAATGCCGTCAGCCCCCTGGCCACGCTGGAACGCGGTTACGCACTGGTGCTGGATGAAGCGGGCATGGTGGTGCGCCATGCCTCGCAACTGCACGTCGGGCAGGGCATTTCCCTGCGCATGAGCGATGGCGTACGCCGTGCGAAGGTGCAGGGAGATTGAATGGGTTTTTCCTTCTCCCTGCAGTAATGGAGAGCGGGAAAACGCAGGTCATCCACCGCACATGGGCATCCCTCTACCATTGCGTTTTCCTGCCAAAGCAAGGCGTTGTCGTGTTCCGTTTCTTCGAATCGCGCGTTGATCCCTATCCGATGCCGCCGCCTGCGCCGCCGCCGCGCAAGCTGTTGCCGTTCCTGTTGCACTACAGCCGCCCGGTGCTGCCGTATCTGGCGATGGTGGCCGTGCTCACCGCACTGATTTCTTCGGCGGAGATCTGGTTCTTCAACTGGATCGGCACACTGGTGGATTGGGCCACGCAGGAAAGCCGTGAAGGCTTCATGGATCGCCATGGCCGTGAACTGGCGACCGTGGCGGTGCTGTTGCTGATCGGCTATCCGCTGCTGGTGTTGCTGCAATCGCTGATCGTGCATCAGACGTTGCTGGGCAACTATCCGATGATCGTGCGTTGGTTGGGGCATCGGTATCTGCTGCGCCAGAGCCTTGCCTTCTATCAGGACGAATTCGCCGGACGTGTCTCGCAGAAGTTGATGCAGACCGCGCTTTCCCTGCGCGAAACCGTGATGAAGCTGATGGATGCCTTCGTCTATGTCGCGGTGTATTTCAGCGGCACGTTGCTGGTGGCTGCCTCTTCCGATGCCTGGCTCACGGTGCCGCTGCTGCTGTGGCTCATCGGCTACATCAGCCTTGCGCGTTTCTTCGTGCCACGTTTGCGCAAGGTGTCGGAGGAACAATCCGACGCACGCGCGCAGATGACGGGCCGCATCGTGGACAGCTACGCCAACATCCAGACCGTCAAGCTGTTCGCCCACACGCAAGGCGAACAGGATTACGCCCGCGCCGCAATGGATGGCTTCATGCAGACCGTGCATCGCCAGATGCGGTTGGTGACGCAACTCACCACCAGCCTGCACACGCTGAACTCGCTGTTGCTGGCGAGTACTTCGGCTGTAGCCATCGGTGCATGGCTGAATGGCTCCATCGGTGCGGGCGCGATTGCGGTGTGCATCGCGCTGGTGATGCGCATCCGCACCATGTCCGATTGGGTGCTGTGGGAAATCGCCGGCCTGTTCGAGAACATCGGCACCGTGCAGGATGGCATCGGCACGTTGGCGCAACCGCTGCTGGTTGCCGACCGCAGCGAACGCGAGCTCGCTGTGCCGCACGGGGAGATTTGCTTCGCCGATGTGAGCTTCCACTACGGCAATGGCCACAACGTGCTGGATGGCTTCAACCTGACGATCCCGCCGGGCCAGAAGGTCGGTCTGATCGGCCGCTCCGGCGCGGGCAAATCCACGCTGGTGAATCTGCTGCTGCGCTTCTACGACGTGACGCAAGGGCGCATCGAGATCGATGGGCAGGACATCGCCGAAGTCACGCAGGAATCATTGCGGCGGCAGATCGGCATGGTGACGCAGGATACTTCGCTGCTGCACCGTTCCATTCGCGAAAACCTGCTCTATGGCCGCCCGGATGCAAGCGAGGAACAGATGCGCCAGGCCGCGCAATGGGCGCACGCAGACACCTTCATCACCGGCCTGCACGACCGCGACGGCCGCCGGGATTTCGACGTGGAAGTGGGCGAACGTGGCGTGAAACTTTCCGGCGGCCAGCGCCAGCGCATTGCGATTGCCCGCGTGCTGCTGAAAAATGCCCCGATCCTCGTGCTGGACGAAGCCACCTCGGCGCTGGATTCGGAAGTGGAAGCTGCGATTCAGGAACAACTGGATGCGCTGATGCAGGGCAAGACCACCATTGCGATTGCGCACCGGCTTTCCACCATCGCGCGCCTTGATCGCCTCATCGTGCTGGACGAAGGCCGCATCGTTGAAGACGGCAGCCACGAGGAATTGCTGCGTGCCGATGGCTTGTATGCGGGCTTGTGGAAACGGCAGTCCGGTGGGTTTCTCGGGGCGGATGCTTGATGTTTGAATTATTCCGCGTCGCGGAGTGGGGCCCGGTTGAACAGCAATCCACCCAAGTTAACCCTCAACACGGCTTGAAACTCATGGCGTATCCGTGCCTTGTCGCGATAAAGCATCTTTTCGTTTCTTCCTGCGCTTTTGCCAGAATGCAGGTCGGAGCGGCCATCCCGGTGCGCACCATGTTTCCGGAATTGCGCTCATGATCAGCCACGCTTGCCGCTGCCACCCCCTCATCACCTGCTGCCTCCAAGCCCTTGCCTGAGCTGCAGGTGACATTGGATGTCGAGTAAGCCGTGCCGCCGCATCATCGGCCTGTTGTCGCGCATTGCCGCCGCATGCGTCGCCATGACGGCACTCGCACATGCTTCCGGAAACGAGTGGGTGCAGCGCCACTATGGCCCCACGGATGGCCTGCCGGTCAGTAGCGCCAGTTCCGCGCGAATCGATGCCGATGGCTTCCTGTGGATTGCCACGCACGATGGTTTGGCGCGCTTTGATGGGGCGCGTTTCGATGTGCATGATTCGATGCGATTTCCCGCCATGTCGGGCAATCGCGTGCGCTCTTTGCATGACGATGCCCAAGGCCGCGTTTTTGCCCTGACCGAGCACGGCGACTGGCTGACTGTGCGTTCGGGCGAAATAACACGCGTTCCGATGGGCGAAGATGGCCCGCAAACAGTACGTCATGTCGATACCGCGAGCCTGTGCCTGACCACGGCGCAAGCCCTGCATTGCCCGGATGGACAAGGTGCCTTTCTTCCGCGCCTGCGTTTCCCCGAGGGCACATCAGCGCTCATGACCATGGTGGCCCCCGCAAATGCCACGTGGCTGATCGCCACTTCCGGCGAGGTATGGCACCACTCGGGCACGGCATGGCAACAACGCGCGGATCTGCCGGATATCCTCACCCGACGCATGCCAAGGCCCGCCCTGGTATCGACCGATGGCGCACTCTGGGTAACCGGCCACGAAAAGCTGTTCCGTCTCCCTGCCAGTGCCGACGACTCCCGTACTCACCACGATGTGGCGGCACTCACGGTGCTGCAGCTGCGCCAGGATGCTCGCGGTCGCATGTGGATCGGAGCCAACGGCGGGCTGTACCGCTTCGAGGGTGGAGTGGCGCATCCGATTTTTGCTCTTGGTGGCGATCTTCCCCACCTGAGCTGGGAAGCGCCCGATGGCGCGCTCTGGGTGCTTGCCGGACATCGCCTGTGGCGTTTTGCCGATGCCGAGCAACCCATGGATGCCCACCACATGCCGGCATTGGTCAGCGCCGGCAATGTGCTGGATCTTTTTTTCGATGCCGATGGCACTGTCTGGGTCATGACGCTGCGCGACGGCATTTACCGCCTCAATCGCCCTCGCGTGACCCTGCTCGGTGAAGCTGCCGGACTGGGCGGCGGCAACGTGTATGGCGTAACGCAGGACAGCGGCGGCAATCTCTGGCTGGGCACACTGGGCGATGGCCTGAAAGGATGGGCGAAGGACGGCACCCTGCATCACGCCGGGCGCGATGCCGGCCTGCCCGGCGACAACCCCTGGCTGGTCGCCGCCGCACCCGATGACACTTTGTTTGTCGCCACCTATGCCCCCGGCCTCTGGCAGCGCGCCCTCGGGGAAAGCGAATTTTCCGAGGTCCCCCTTCCCGATGAATTGATCGGCGAGCAGACCCTCTCGATCAGCTTCGATGCTGCACAGCGCCTTTGGCTTGGCACCACCGCAGGTGCCTGGCTGCGCGAGCGCGGCACATGGCGGAAACAATGGCCTCGCGACACACGACGCAGGCGCGTCAACGCGCTCGCTCATGCCGGCAACGGCGAACTTTGGCTGGGCGGCGCGGAAGGTGTGTGGCGGCAACGTGGTGAACAGATCCATCCGGTGGCCGAAGCCCTGCTGCAAAACACCTCGGTACGCGATCTGTATCGCGCCTCCGACGGCGCATTGTGGATCAGCACCGAAGGGCGCGGTTTGATCCGCGTCGCGCCGGATGATCCGCAAGGCATCGCGGCCATCCGCCTCGGGCGCGCACAAGGCTTGCCCTCCAACAGCCCGCATGCGGTGCGCGAAGATGCCGACGGGCACCTTTGGGTCAACAGCAATCAGGGCATATTCCGGCTGTCGCGCGCCAACTTGCAGGACTTCCTGACCAACAACAGTACCCGTCTCTCTCCCTTGGTACTGGGCCTGGCCGATGGCCTCACCGAGCTGGAAGGCAATGGCGGCGTACAGCCATCGGCCTTGGTGGATCAAGAAGGAAAGCTCTGGTTCCCCTCGCAACGCGGCGTGGTACGGATCGACCCGCAAACGGTGCCACTGCGCAAACACCCGCCGCACGTCGTCATCGACAGCGCGGAAAGCGGAGGTCAGCCACAGCCCCTGGCCGAAGGCATGGCCTTGCCTGTCGGCATGCGCAACCTCCTGATCCGTTACAGCGCTGCCGACCTGCACGCCGGCGGCGAACTGCGCTTCCGTCATCGCTTGTTGCCACTGGAGACAGGCTGGACGTATTCCACCAATGGCCGGAGCGCCAGCTTCAGCAGCCTGCCACCGGGCAGCTATCGCTTCGAAATCCTGGCCGGCAACAGCGATGGCTTCTGGGCCAGCACGCCCACGCTTCTGGAGTTCCGCATCCCGCATCGCTGGTACGAGACACCGACCTTTCGTCTGACCCTTCTGCTTTCCGTCATCCTGGTGGCGTTGGCAGCCATTCGCCTGCGTGTGCGCACCCTGCGCTTGCGTGCGATGGAACTGGATCGACAGGTTCATCAGCGCACCGCCGAATTGAGCACCGAAAAAGATCGCGTCGAGGTGGCGCTCTCCGACCTCTCGCACGCCCATGCCGAACTGGCCCAAACCCATGCCCAGATCGAAGATCGCAACCTGCAATTGGCCGAGCAGGCGCAGCGGCTGGAAACGATGGATCGCTTCCGCAGCCGCGTGCTGGCCGATGTCAGCCACGAACTGCGCACACCGGTGATGCTGGTCTCGCTGCCCTTGCGCGAGCTGCAGGAAAAATCCACGGCGCTGTCTGATATCGAACGCCAGCGCCTGAACCTCTCGCTGACCCAGCTCGACCGCCTTGGCGGCCTGGTCGAACAACTGGTCGGGCTGGTGCAGGCCGAATCCGGGCAATTGCGCCCACGCCTGCGGCGCATCGATCTGTGCCTCCTGCTGGGCGACATCGTGGCCAGCTACCAGCCTGCCGCCGCCCGTGCCCGCATCGCACTGATCCTGCAAGTGGACTGCGAAGACAGCGTGTTGTTCGCCGACCGCGACCACCTGATGACCGTGATCGGCAACCTGATCGACAACGCACTCAAATACGCGCCCACCGGTGGCGAGGTTCGGATTCGCCTTTCGCGTGCCGACGAACACCTCCACATTCAGGTGCAAGACAACGGCCCCGGCTTCGATGCCGCGCAGGCCAACCATCTGTTCGAGCGCTTCTACCGCGCCGAAGGCCCGCCCCGGCAGGGCCGCGAAGGGCTGGGCATCGGCTTGGCGCTGGCGCGCGAACTGGTGGAACTGCATGGCGGGCGCATCTGGGCGCGCAGCACACCCGGCACCGGCGCCACCTTCGAAGTGGAACTGCCGCTGGGTACGGCCCACATCGCGGTCGATGACCTTGCCTTGGGCGACGCCATCACGCCCGCGTTCCCCTCACGCCTCGCATCCGAAACTGCAAATCGTGGCGAAGGCCGATTGCTGCTGGTGGAAGATCACCCCGATCTGGCCGCCTATCTGGCCGAACGTCTGGCCGAACACCTGCCGGTGATCTGCGTGGGCAGTGCCGAACATGCGCTCGACACTCTGCGTGATGACAGCGATATTCGCCTGATCGTCAGCGACGTGGTATTGCCTGGCCACAGCGGTCTGGAGTTGTGCCGTCACGTCGCCCGCGCCGACCACGCACCTCCGGTGATCCTGATTTCTGCCAAAGCCGCCGACACCGATCGTGCTGCCGGCTTGGAAGCCGGTGCCATCGCCTATCTCGCCAAACCCTTCCACTTCGAAGCCTTGCTGACCGCCATTGCCAGCGCGTGGCCCGCAGCCGCACCACGTCTGGTCGCGCCTCCCGCCGATGCCAGCCGCGTCGATGCCCTGCTCCAGATTGCATTGGGCAGGCTCGGTGATGCCGATTTCAGCATCGCCTGCTGGGCCGAACGCGCCCATCTATCCGAACGGCAGTTGCGCCGACGCGTGACTGATTTGACCGGGCAATCACCGCAGACCTGGCTGCGTGAGCAACGCCTGCTGCGCGTTCGGCACCTGATCCGCAGCGGCGAGTGCAAGACCCTGGTGGAAGCCGGCACCCGCTGCGGGCTGGACAACGCCCCGTATCTGTATCGCAGCTACCGGGCGCGCTTTGGCGAACACTGATGCACGCGGCACCTCGCCAAAAAATCACAACCCATTGATTCAATTAAGTCGAATCCCCGCCACCGGCCAAAATGTCCGATGCGTGCATCGGCATGTCCGCTCCGGACATGGGCAACGGATGACGGCTGCGCGACCCTTCCGCGCAAGCAGCACGACCTCACTTCTCACCCTCACACGCAACATCTTCCCCGAAGGCACCGCGATGAAACCACGCAATCACCTCACCCTGGCCGCAGGAGCACTATTGAGCCTCAGCCTGTGTGGCATGGCTCACGCGGCCAACACCCCCACCGGCACCCCGGCTTGTGGCAGTTTCACCTTCCCCTACACCTTGAGCGCTGCCGACAACACGGCCCGCGTGGCCGAATTGCGCCAAGCGATCGAGTGCGCCAATGCCGAGAGCAGCGCCGTTGACATCGATCTTGCCGGCCACACCCTGGTGTTTGCCGACGGCCCCTACAGCGACGCCGATGGCGCCAACGCGCTGCCCATCCTGGCCAACACATTCACGTTCACGCACGGAAGGCTGGAACGCGAGCCCACGGCGGCTCCATTCCGTTTCCTGAAGGCGGGCCCGGGTGCCGCGCTGCATCTGCTGGATATCCAGTTCCACAACGGCCACAGCACCGGCGACGGCGGCGCCGTGCTGGTGGAGTACGTTTTCAACTCGGGCACGACCCGATTCGAAAACAACCGTGCCGATGGCAACGGCGGCGCACTGCGCCTGCGCGATACAAGCGGCGGCACCCTTCTCTTTGCCACCGACTTCCATGGCAACGCCGCCACCCACGGCGCCGCCGTCTCGCACGATGGTTCGCTCACGCTGTTCCATCTGCACATCGAAGGCAACGGCGACAGCGACAGTTTGTCGGTCCTCCACGGCAACGCCGGCGTCAACCTGATCACCGCCGTGATCGCGGACAACCAGCTTCCCGCCACGGGCAGCAACCTGTTTCACTACGGAAACGCGGCGGCCCAACGCCCGGAGCTGCGCAATGTCACGATCGCCGACAATCAGATCGCCGGCGCAGCGTTCCACGTCGCCGGAAACAACGCGATCATCTACAACAGCATCGTCTGGGCCAATGCGCATGGCAGCATCGGCGCACTGATTGCCAGTCACAGCATCGTGCAGGGCATGCCCGGGGCTTCCGACCCGCAGTTCGTCGCGGCTGCCCAGGGCAACTACCGCCTGGCCGCCACCAGTCCGGCCATCGACGCCGGCGACAACGCCTATGGCTTCCCGGACTTCTTCGATTTCGATGACGACGGCATCACCACCGAGAACGTGCCAGATCTCGACCTCAACCCGCGCCCGGCCGATATTCCCACGGCTCCCGATACCGGCACGGGCACTGCACCACTGCTGGACTTGGGCGCCTACGAGCGTCAGAACGACGCCTGCTACGACTTCACCTTCCCGTACACGCTGTCCGGCGCCGACAACACGGCGCGTGTGGCCGAGCTGCGTCAGGCCATCGAATGCGCCAATGCCAATGCCAACCCCAACCTCGCGGATGTAATCGATCTTGCCGGCAACACCTTGCTGTTTTCCGATGGCCCCTACAGTGATGCCAATGGCCCCAATGCCTTGCCGATCGTCAGCCAGTGGCTGACGTTGCAAAACGGCACTCTGGAGCGTGACACCGCCGCTCCCCGATTCCGCTTTCTTGAACTGGAGTTTTCACTCCCGAACCGCCTGTACCTGATCGACATGACGTTGCGTCACGGCCACAGCAACACCAACGGTGGTGCAATTCTGGCGAGGGACTATCTGCGCGTACTCATGACCCGTTTCGAGAACAATCGCGCCGAGGGCTCTGGTGGCGCGGTGCAGGGGCTCGGCCAGAACATCGATTTCATCGGCGCTGATTTTTACGGCAATACTGCCACCCACGGCGCGGTCGTCTCGCATGGCGTAACGTCGTTCCAGCATTCGCGCATCGAAGGCAACGGCGATGCAGCGACCCTGTCGCTGCTCAGGGGCGATTACGCGGTCGTCCTGATCAGCACCCTGATCGCGAACAATCTCCTGCCAGCCGCGGGCAGTTCGCTGACGCACTACGACAACCCGCAAATCGCTTCACCGGAACTGCGCAATGTCACCCTCTTCGGCAATCAGGTCACCGGCCCGCTATTCCACTCACCGACTCAAGGCTGGCTGTCGTTGGGCAGCATCGTGTGGGGGAATGTCCACGGCGGCATGAGCTCGCCTACCGGCGGCCGCAGCATCGTGCAGGATCTGCCGCACAACCCGCCCACCACGTTCAACCTCGACCCCGGCTTCGTCGATGCGGCCAACGGCGACTACAGTCTCTCCGCCGGCAGCCCCGCCATCGACTCGGGCGTCCATTACACGAATCAGGATCTCTTCGATATCGATGGTGATGGCGACACACTCGAAATGCTGCCGGATCTGAATCTCGACCCGCGCCCTTACAACGACACCGGCGTTCCCGATACCGGCATCGGCACAACGGCCTGGGTCGACATGGGCGCGTTCGAGCGCCAGATCAATTCGCCGGTCGCCCTGCCGAACCTGAACATCAACGATGTCTCGGCCAATGAAGGCAATACCGGCACCACGAACTTCAGTTTCACCGTGTCGCTGTCGGCACCGGCACCGGCAGGCGGAGTGAGTTTCGACATCGCCACCGCCAACGGCACTGCCATGGCACCGGGCGATTACGCCGCGCAGTCGCTCACCGGGCAAACCATCCCGGCCGGAAGCAGCAGCTACACCTTCACTGTCCTGGTCAACGGGGACACCGCGGTGGAAGGCGCCGAAACTTTCTTCGTCAACGTCACCAATGCGGTGAATACCACCATTTCCGACAGCCAGGGCATGGGCACCATCGTCAATGACGATGCCGACCCTTGCGCCAGTCTCAGCTTCCCCTACACCTTGACGGGTGCCGACAACACCACGCGTGTGGCGAATCTGCGTCAGGCCATCATCTGCGCCAATGCCAATGCCACGGCGGATGTGATCGACATGGCCGGCTTCGTTCTGGTGTTCGACAACCCCGATGCCAGCAACACCGACAACGCCCTGCCGGAAATCAGCAGCGTCATCACCTTGCACAATGGCGAACTGCAACGCAATGCGGCAGCAGTTGATGATTTCCGCCTGCTGGTGGTTGGCAACAGCGGCCATCTGACCGGCGAAGCGGTGGATTTCCGAAACGGCCGTGCAGGCGAAGGCGCAGCCATCTACAACAATGGTGAGTTGACATTGCTCAACGCGGGATTCTTCGACAATGGCAACATCATGCAGACCCAGCGTGGCGGTGCGATCTTCTCAGGCGATACGCTGCGCATCATCGACAGCCGTTTCGAAGGCAATACCGCTGAATTCGGCGGTGCCGTGTTCCATGACAGTGGCAACCTGTGGCTGATCGGATCGCGGCTGGAAAGCAACCAGGCCAACCGAGGTGGCGCGCTTTTCAGCTTGTCGAATCAGGCGCGGGTCTTCAACAGCGAATTCGTTGCCAATCATGCGCAGCAGGGCGGCGCGATCGTGACCCTTGGCATCCAGGTTTCCCGCTCGCGCTTCGAGCGCAACACGGCAACGACGCTCGGCGGTGCCATCTTCACGGAAGACGCCACTACCGGCCTGCATGTCTCCAACAGCGTGCTCATCGGTAACGAGGCACCCGACGAGGCCGCGCTGATCTACGCCGATGGCTGGGTCGCGTTGCGCAACGTCACCATCAGCGATCATGTGATCGGTGTCGGCAGCAGCCTGTTCGCGGCCACTGCCGGCACGACACTCACGATGGCCAACAGCATCGTGTGGGGCAACGCCGGCACACCGATCGACCCGTCTTCCACCATCGCCATCACCCACAGCCTGATCGAGGGCGGATACCCCGGCGGCACGGATATCCTGGACATTGACCCGCGTTTCGTGGACGCCGCCAACGGTGACTTCCGCCTGGCATCGGGCAGCCCGGCCATCGACGCGGGCAACAATGCCGAAGTCCATCTGGATTTCTGGATGGACATCGACGATGACGGCGACACCAGCGAAGAACTGGACGACATGGATGGCAACGTCCGGCGCCACGACGATATCGGCGTAACCGACACCGGCGCAGGCACGGCGCCGATCGTTGACATGGGCGCTTACGAGCGCACGACCGGCTCGACGCCGGCTGGCATCACGGTGAACCCGACTGCGGGCCTCGTCACCACCGAAGCCGGCGGCACCGCCACCTTCACCGTGATGCTCGACACCCAGCCCACGGCAAATGTGGTGATTGGGCTTTCCAGCAGCAACACCAGCGAAGGCACCGTGTCACCGGCCAGCCTGACGTTCACGGCAGTCAACTGGAACACCGCGCAAACCGTCACCATCACCGGCGTGGACGATGCCATCGTCGATGGCGATATCGCCTACAGCATCGTCACGGCGGCGGCGACCAGCGCCGATGCCAACTACGCCGGATTGAATGCGGCGGATGTGGCCGTCACCAATTCCGACGACGACAGCGTCGGCATCACCGTGGTGGAAAGCGATGGCAACACGGCCGTGACGGAAGGCGGCGCGGGTGACAGTTTCACGCTGAGACTGGCCAGCCAGCCGGGTGCCGATGTGACGATCACCTTCGATGCCGGAAACCAGGTCATCTTCTCGCCCAACCCGCTGGTCATTCCTGCCGCCCAATGGAATAACCCGCAAACGGTGACCGTGGCTGCCGTGGACGACGCCTTCTTCGAGGGGCCGCACAGCGCCGTGGTTGGCCTGACCTTCACCGGTGATCCCGCCTACGCGGCCATCACTCCCAACAGCCTTGTGATCAACGTTTCGATCGCCGACAACGACATCGCCGACATCACGGTCAGCCCGGCCAGCGGCCTGGTGACGACCGAAGCCGGCGGCACGGCGACCTTCACCGCCGTGCTGACCAGCCAGCCGACCGCCAATGTGACGATTGCGCTTTCCAGCAGCGACACCACCGAAGGCACGGTTGCCCCGGCATCGCTCACCTTCACGCCCGCCAACTGGAACACCGCGCAAACCGCCACCGTCACCGGCGTGGACGATGGCATCGACGATGGCGATGTGGGCTATACCATCGTCACCGCCGCTGCGACCAGTACCGATGCCAACTACAACGGCCTGGATGCCACCGATGTTTCCGTCACCAACACCGATGACGACAGCGCTGGCATCACCGTTTCGCCAACATCAGGTTTGGTCACCACCGAAGCAGGCGGCACGGCGAGCTTCACCGTGGTGCTGAACTCCCAGCCGACCGCCAATGTAACGATTGCGCTTTCCAGCAGCGACACCGCCGAAGGCACGGTTGCCCCGGCATCGCTCACCTTCACGCCCGCCAACTGGAACACCGCGCAAACCGTCACCGTCACCGGCGTGGACGATGGCATCTACGATGGCGATGTGGCGTATGCAATTCTCATCGCCCCCGTCACCAGTGCCGACCCTGCCTACGATGACCTGCCCGTGCCCGGGGTATCGGCGATCAATCTCGGCAACCCGCCGACCCCTGCTGCCGAACCGCGCCTGATACCGGCCACAGGCGTGCCCGCGTTGTGGGCATTGATGCTGTTGATGCTGGCTGGCGGCGCATTCACGCAGCGCCGCATGCGCTAACCCACTGCAACAGGATGCGGGAATCGCCCCGCATCCTGTTGCATCACGGGAACCTGCAAGCCCCTCCGGTGCCCCATGAACTCAGCCGACGGACGGCAAAAGACGATCACGGCATGTGGCCTGCTCGATGTGCGAATTGCTTATCTTGAGTGGATCGGGTGGGGCAGCCGCATGTCACCGAGCACGCAAAAGAAAACACTGACACCAAGACTGCATCCGGTGCCTGTGGCAAATCAGTACCTTGGCAGCCCGATCAGGCCGCCGCATGCTCCGTCGTCGCCAACCGCCCACGCAATGAATTGCTCATCGCGTCCGTGACAAGCACATCCACGAATTGCCCCAACAACGCAGCATGGCTTCCGGCAGGCGCCGGGAAGTTCACGTAGCGCATGTTTTCGGTGCGGCCGGTCAATTCATTCGGGTTCTTCTTGCTCACCCCTTCCACCAGCACGTTCTGCACACTGCCCACCATCGCGGCGGAAATGCGTTTGGCATTGGCATCGATGGCCGCTTGCAGGGTCATCAAGCGTTGCTTTTTGGTGTCCGCGGATGTGTCGTCCGGCAGGTTTGCCGCAGGCGTGCCGGGGCGGGGGGAGTAGATGAAGGTGAAGCTCGCATCGAAACCGATGTCTTCGACCAGCTTCATGGTCTTGTCGAAATCCGCATCGGTTTCACCGGGGAAGCCGACGATGATGTCGGTGGAGATGGAGATGTCCGGTCTTGCGGCGCGCAGCTTGCGAATGCGCTGCTTGTATTCCAGCGTGGTGTAGCCGCGCTTCATCGCCACCAGAATGCGATCGCTGCCCGCCTGCACGGGCAGGTGCAGATAATTGGCAAGCTGCGGAACGTCGCGATAAGCCTCGATCAGTGAATCGGAGAACTCCATCGGGTGCGAGGTGGTGAAACGGATGCGGCCGATGCCTTCGATCTGCGCAATCGCCCGGATCAGGAAACCAAGATCCGCCATGTCGCCATCGTGCATCGAGCCGCGATACGCATTCACGTTCTGCCCGAGCAGGTTCACTTCACGCACGCCCTGCGCGGCCAATTGCGCCACTTCCACGATCACATCGTCGAATGGCCGGCTGATTTCCTCCCCGCGCGTGTAAGGCACCACGCAGTAGCTGCAATATTTGGAACAGCCTTCCATGATCGAAACGAACGCGCAGGGGCCTTCGGCGCGCGGTTCGGGCAGGCGATCGAACTTTTCGATTTCCGGGAAGGAAATATCCACCTGCGGTTTGCCGGATTCGCGCTTGGCGCGGATGAGATCGGGCAGACGGTGCAGGGTTTGCGGGCCGAACACGAGATCGACGTAAGGTGCGCGCTTGATGATCGCCTCGCCTTCCTGCGATGCCACGCAGCCGCCGACGCCGATGATGACGTTGCGGTTGGCGGTTTTCAGTTCCTTCCAGCGGCCAAGCTGGCTGAACACCTTTTCCTGTGCCTTTTCGCGGATGGAACAGGTGTTTACCAGGATCACGTCCGCTTCGGCTTCGTTGTCCGTGAGCGTGAGGCCATGTTCGGCAGCGAGCACATCGGCCATGCGGGCCGAGTCGTACTCGTTCATCTGGCAACCGTGCGTCTTGATGTAGAGCTTGCCGGTCATGGCGCTTAATCCAGGCGGCTGAAAGGGGCGCGGATTGTAGCTTTTCCAGGGCCATGGCGCGTTCATGCTCGCCCTTTCCGGCCTGCTGCGGCATTCTTGGAGTCCGATTTTCAGCTTGCAGGCTACTTGCCATGAACCCTTCCGCTTCCGCCGCGCAGACCGATGAACGCTTGCTGCAACAAGCCACGCAACTGGGTGAACTGCTGCAACGCAAAGGCTTGATGCTGGCCACGGCGGAAAGCTGCACCGGCGGCTGGATCGCCAAGACCGTGACGGATGTTCCTGGCTGTTCGGCATGGTTCGAAGCCGGGCTTGCGGCCTACAGCTACGAGGCCAAACAGGCCTTGCTCGGCGTGCGGCCTGAAACTCTTACCGAACACGGCGCAGTCAGCCGCGAAACTGCACTGGAGATGGTGGCAGGCGCGCTCATCCATACCGGTGCAACCGTGGCCGTGGCAGTGACCGGTATTGCCGGCCCTTCCGGTGGCACGACGGACAAACCTGTGGGCACGGTCTGGATCGCATGGAAGCGCCGTGGCGGTTATCCCTCCGCCAGGCTGTTCCAGTTCGACGGCGGAACCCGCGACGCCGTTCGCCGCCAGACCGTCGCAGCCGCGCTGGAAGGTGTGCTTGCACTGGTGAGCTGATCTCCTCGCCATGCTGCGCGGAGCGAAGCGCCAGTCGCAGCATCGCTCTTCAACGGGCAAAGGGCTATTCAAAATACAAGGGCGACCCTCAACTTCGCGCAGGATGGCGGCGTTGCTTTGGAGGTGGTGGTTGCATGCGCGTTTCATTAGTAGTATTACTACACGCCATGAAACTCACCGACACCCAACAGGCCATCCTGGCCCTCATCGCCGAACGCATTGAAGCGGACGGTTTGCCGCCTTCGCAGACGGAAATTGCCCGTGCCTTCGGCTTCAAGGGCGTGCGCGCCGCGCAATACCATCTGGAAGCACTGGAAACTGCCGGGGCCATCGAGCGTCTGCCGGGCCGTGCGCGCGGGATCCGCGTGAAGCACGCGCTGATTTCCCCGCAGGCCACGCTGCCGCTGGCCGCCCTCGATGACGATGCCGTGCGTCTGCCGGTGCTGGGGCGCGTGGCGGCGGGTTCGCCGATCGGTTCGGGTGCTGATTCGTTCGGTAATGGAATCGAAAGCGACACCAGCCTCATCCTGGATCGCGGCCTGTTCCGCCCGGTGCCCGATTACCTGTTGCGAGTGCAGGGTGATTCGATGCGCGATGAAGGGATTCTCGAAGGCGATCTGGTGGGGGTGCGCCGCAGCATCGAAGCGCGCAACGGCCAGATCGTCGTGGCCCGCATCGACGAGGAAATCACCATCAAGGAGTTCCAGCGCCACGCGCAAGGCATTCGCCTGCTGCCGCGCAACCAGGATTACGCGCCCATCGAAGTGCGCCCGGATCAGGATTTCGCCATCGAAGGCTTGTACTGCGGCCTCATCAGGCCAGGAGCGTGAACCATGAGCACCCACCTTTCGGATCGGAATTTTCCCATCGCAAAGCAGGGCATCGTCCTATGCCGCGCCACCGCCCGCGCAGCCAGACTGTTGGTGCTGCGGTTGGATGCCGTTTGCGAAAAAATTTTCATGCCGTCCGGCTCCGTCTCAATCCGTGAGACGGACAGCTTCTAACTTCCCTTCCGCCGCATGGCCGAACCCCTTCATTCAATAGCGAGGCTTCATCAGATGGACGACAACAAGAAACGCGCCCTCACCGCCGCACTCACCCAGATCGAAAAGCAGTTCGGCAAGGGCGCGGTGATGCGCATGGGCGACAAGGCCGCCGAACCGGTGGATGTGGTCGGCACCGGTTCGCTGATGCTGGACATCGCCCTGGGCATTGGCGGCCTGCCGAAAGGCCGTGTGGTGGAAATCTACGGCCCGGAATCCTCCGGCAAGACCACGCTCACCCTGCAAGCCATCGCGCAATGCCAGAAATACGGCGGCACGGCAGCCTTTGTCGATGCCGAACATGCACTTGATCCGATCTACGCCGCCAGGCTTGGTGTCAAGGTCGAAGATCTGTTGGTGTCGCAGCCGGATACCGGTGAACAGGCATTGGAAATCGCCGACATGCTGGTGCGTTCCAACGCGGTGGACATGGTAGTGGTCGATTCGGTTGCCGCCCTCACGCCCAGAGCTGAAATCGAAGGCGAAATGGGTGATCAGCTTCCCGGCTTGCAGGCTCGCCTGATGAGCCAGGCACTGCGCAAACTCACCGGCAACATCAAGCGCTCCAACTGTCTGGTTGTCTTCATCAACCAATTGCGCATGAAGATCGGCGTGATGATGCCCGGCCAAAGCCCGGAAACCACCACCGGCGGCAACGCGCTGAAGTTCTATGCCTCCGTGCGACTGGACATTCGCCGCATCGGCAGCGTGAAGAAGGGCGATGAGATCATCGGCAACCAGACCAAGATCAAGGTCGTCAAGAACAAGCTTGCCCCGCCGTTCAAGCAGATCGTCACCGAAATCATCTATGGCGAAGGCATCAGCCGCGAGGGTGAACTGATCGACATGGGCGTGGAAGCCAAGCTCGTCGATAAAGCCGGCGCATGGTACGGCTACGGTGGCGACCGCATCGGTCAGGGCAAGGAAAATGCCCGCCAGTTCCTCAAGGACAACCCCTCCGTCGCCGCCGAACTGGAAGCCCGCCTGCGCGAAAAACTGCTGGTGCCGTTGGCGGCTTCATCCGAAAGCGATGATGAAGTGGCCGAGGAAGCCTGATCGGCACCGTGTGAGCGATTCTGAAGCGGGCAGGCGGCACGGCAGTGGGATGACGTGCCACCTGCCCGCAGAAGATTTCCGACGGACTCAGGTGAATAAAGGATTCCAAGGTGTGGATTGCCAAGATGGAACACGATTATGCATTCGGCTCCTGATTCGCTCGACGCCAAGCGCAGCGCCTTGGCACTGCTGACTCGCCGTGAACACTCACAAAACGAGCTTGCCCGCAAGCTGAAAGCAAGAGGTATCCAGCCGGAAGCAGCGCAGATCGCGGTCGAGTCCTTGAAGCAGCAAGGCTGGCAAAGCGACGAACGCTTCGCGCAGTCTCTGGCGCGCAGTCGCGCCAGTGGCGGACACGGCCCGCTGCGCATTCGTGCCGAGCTTGCCCAGCACGGGCTGGACTCCGACCTGATCCAAGCGGCCATCGTCGCCTGTGAAACCGACTGGAACGCTCGTGCTGCCGAATTGCTGGCGCGCCGTTTTGGCCGGACACCCGCAAAAGACCGCAATGAACAGGCCAAACGGGGCCAGTTCCTGCAACGGCGTGGTTTCGATCTGGATGCCATTCGCGCCGCCCTGCGCGGTGGGCCGGAGGAATCGGGCATGGGCGGCAATTGATTCCGCTGATCCGGTTCCGCGGAAGAACTTGCCCGGTTTTTTTTGTTGCCCTGTTCGAAATCGCTGGATCGCACTTTCTGCTTCAAGAGCGATGCTGCAACTTGGCTTCGTTACGCACAGCATGGCAGTGAAGAGCGTGGGAGCCTTGGTCGCCATCACCAAACCAGAACCGCAAAACCCATCGCGGCCAAGGCCGTTTCCGCAAAAAAGTGTCAACCCACTCGATACCCTCACCGGCAGGCCATTCCATGGGGTATCTTTTGCAGACGTTCAATAAAGCACACGCGATGCCGGCGACCCTCGTTTCCATGTTCGTGATCGCTCTCGTTCGCTCCCGAACATGGTTTGCGTTCGCTTTTGCGCTAGGCCTGTGCCTTGTCATCACCGCGCAGGCTGCACCGCGCAATCCGCGTTTCGAGAGCCTGAGCAGCGACGACGGATTACCCACACCATCGGTGGAAACGCTGTTGCAGGATCACGACGGCTATTTGTGGATCGGCACCGGAGCCGGGCTGGTGCGCTACGACGGGTTCCGCTTTCGGGTCTATCGCCGCACGCCCGGCGCGGCAGACGATCTGGGCAGCAATCTGGTGCTGTCCCTGCTGGAAGACCGCAGCGGTGCGATCTGGGTGGGCGCAGCCGGTGGCCTGTACCGGCTCGATCCGGATCGCCGCCGTTTCGATGCCTTCGATCCGGGCGAACCGGAAGAACGCGGGCACGGCAACCGTACCGTGCGTGCCTTGCTGGCCGAGCCTGCGCAGCCGAGCAGGGAAGCGATCTGGGCCGCGACCGCCGACGGCTTGCAGCGGATCGAAACGGCCAGCGGAAAATTCTCGTTCTGGCATCGGAGCGAAGGCCTTGCCAGTGACGATCTCTACGCGCTGGCCTGGGATGGATCGGGGCGGTTGTGGATCGGCACGGATGCAGGTCTGGATCGGCTTGACCCAACCACCGGCCGCGTTGAACATTTCGATGTGGTACCGCAAGGTTCCGGCCCGGCGCAAGGTAATTCTGTATCCGCACTGCGTTGGGACGCGGGCAGCAATACGCTCTGGATCGGAACCTTGATAGGGTTGGTGCGCTGGTCGTTCGCATCGGACGAGGCTGCGCCTGCATCGAAACCGTTACTTGCCGGGCTTCCCTCCGGAGACAGCATCCGCACCCTGTTTCAGGATCGCTACGGCAAGTTTTGGGTCGGCACGCAAAACAGCGGGCTGTACCACATCGATCCGGAAACCGATCACCTGATCGCCTACCGCCATCGCGCACAGGATCCGCACAGCATCGCGGACGATTCCGTGGTGGCGCTGTTGCAGGATCACAGTGGCACGCTGTGGATCGGCACCTGGTACAACGGCCTCAGTCGGCTCGATCTGGGCAGCGGTGGCTTCGAACGTTACATCGCCATCGAAAGCGATGAGGAAGGGCTGGGCGACAATCTGGTCTATCACGTTGCCGCCGGTGACGATGGCAGTGTCTGGATGGCGACCTTGCGCGGCGGTATCCATCGGCTCGATCCGACCACCGGCGCGCTGCGCCATTACCGCCACGATCCGAAGGATGCGAACAGGTTGCCTACCGATTGGATTCGCAGCGCCGTGCCGGACAGGCAAGGGCGCGTGTGGGTCGGCACGCAGCAGCACGGCTTCGGACGGCTGGAGCCGGACAGTGGCCGCTACTTCGCCATTGATCCCGGCGAGGTTCCGCCCGCACGTCTGTCGATCCGTGCCATCGAAGCCGCGCGCAATGGCGCGGTGTGGTTCGGCAGCGAGGATGGCTTGATCCGCCACGATCCGGTCAGCGGCACGCTGCGAACCTTCACGCATGATCCCGAACGCGCCGATTCGCTTTCGCCGGGCCGTATCCTTTCATTGCACGAAGACCGCAGCGGCACGCTGTGGATCGGCATGGATACGGGCCTTGATCGGATGCTGGACGAAGCACAGGCCCGTTTCGAGCATTACCGTTCCGATCCGGAGCAGCCTGGCAGCCTGAGCCAGAGCGTGGTCGGCGACATTTTCGAAGATGCGCAAGGCCGTTTCTGGATCGCCACGGTGTCCGGCCTGAACCTGATGCAGCCGCAAGCCGACGGCAGCGTCCGTTTCCGCGTGTATTCGCACGCCGACGGGCTGGCCAACGATGGCATCAATGCCATTCAGGCCGACGCGCAAGGGCGCTTGTGGCTGAGCACCGACGCGGGCGTGAGTCGGCTCGATCCGGCCACCGGGCAGATACGCAACTACAGTGCGCGCGATGGCGTCACCACCGGCAGCTTCTTTGTCCACTCCGGCACGAGCCTGCAAGATGGCACGATCTTCTTCGGCGGCACCCACGGCGCGGTCTCGTTCCGGCCTGATCGGATATTCGACAACGAAATTCCACCGCCGGTGCGGATCGTGGCGATGCAGGTTTCCGGGAAGGAGGTGGATTTCGCAAGCCCACCCGAAGGCGTGGCGCTGGAGGGGCGTATCGACGACGCGGCGCACCTTCGCCTGTCCCGCGAAGTGAGCGACTTCACCCTGGAGTTCGCGGCGCTGCATTTTGCCGACCCGACCCGCAACCGTTTCGCCTACCAACTGGAAGGCTTCGACCGCGATTTCGTCCAGACCGACGCCGGCAAGCCGCGCGCCACCTACACCAATCTCGACCCCGGCCATTACGTGTTCAAGGTGAGGGCCGCGAACAAGGACGGCTTCTGGAGCGAGCATGGCGCAAGCCTCACCATCGAAGTGCTGCCCGCATGGTGGGAAACCTGGTGGTTCCGCACTCTGGCGGTAGTGTCGGCGGTCACGCTGCTGGGCTGGCTCTATCGCCGTCGCATTGCCTGGCTGGATGCGCAGCGTTCGCGCGAAACTTTGCTGGAACTTTCCATCCGCGATCCGCTCACCGGCCTCTACAACCGTCGCCGCATGCAGGACGCCCTGCGTGATGAGATCGAACGCTGTGGCCGGGATGGATCGCCACTGGCGCTGTTGATGATCGACGTGGATCGCTTCAAGCACTACAACGATGCCTACGGCCACGCAGTGGGCGACGAAGTGCTGCGCACCATCGCCAGAACCTTGCAGGCGCAGGTGCGCGGCGGTGCCTCGGTCTGCCGCTACGGCGGCGAGGAATTTGCGGTGCTGCTGCCGGAAACCGATTCGGCATCGGCTCGCAACATCGCCCAGTCCATGCTCGAAGCCGTGCGCACGGCAGGCACCGCATTCGATGGCGTGGAATTGCCGCCAGCCACCATTTCCATCGGCATGGCGCTGTTCCCGACTGATGCCACCACACCGGAAACCCTGCTGGCCGCTTCCGATGCCGCGCTCTACCGCGCCAAGCGCGATGGGCGCGACAGGATGGTGTGCCACAGCACATGAGGGGTTTCTCACGCATGAACAAAACAAGAAGGCCAGGATCGCTCCTGGCCTTCTTTGTTGCGATGCGGCGAGTTGGTGCGCTTACACCATATTGAAGGCGTCCAGCGGGTTGAAATTCCCGCCGTGGGTGCCCTTGAGCGTGCCGAGCATTCCCAGCACTTCACGGTGCAGACCGTCGAAGCCGGGGAACTTGGAGGCGCGGGTTTCGTGATACACGATGGCCAGCCACAGGGCGACGCCGCGCAGGCGCAGTTGCTGCACGCGCGATTGGCTGCGGCTGTAGGCCTGGGAAGCGCCATTGCCCCAGGCGCGATGCGCGGGCGTGGTGGTGCTGCCATAGAGGTGCGGTTCCATCGTCTGCGCTGCAGCCTCGATCTCGGTCATCACGAGCTGGCCGACGGAGCGCTGCGAGGTGACCGGAAGGCTCTGGATGACGCGCTTGATCTCTCGGGCCTGACGGTTCAGCGTCATGTATCGGCCAAGAACCTGAATACGGAACATGAGTTTCATGCGACCCTCGGAAACTAGTTTCTGACGTAAAAGGCATGTGGGCGGGGACGCAATGCGTCACAAATTGACCCAATGGTGTAATGGTGGCAGAACCCATCGGCTGAATCCAGCCGATGAATGGAAGATCACTCACAAGTTCGAGCCAGTTCACACTTTGCAATGCCTCACCTGCGATGGAGCATTGCGAGGGCTGCGCAAACCGCTGAGGTTTCAAGTGGTTTGCGCAACGAAAGGCTCAGGCCGAAAGCACCGAATCCACCCGCTGGAAGCCACGCGGCAGCACATTGCCGCGCTGGGCGCGGGAGCCGCCATAGGCTTGCAGATCACGCCAGGAGAGCGTGAGTTTGCGCTGACCGCAGAACAGAGTGAGTTCGCCACCGTCGCGCACGCTGGCCACGGCGACCAGCCGTTCTTCGCCGGATTTGAGCTTGGCCGGGGGAATCTGGATCAGCTTGTTGCCCTTGCCCTTGTCCAGTTCCGGCAACTCGCTGATCGGGAAGGCGAGCAGGTTGCCCGCCGTGGTGATCGCCA